>NZ_LFNF01000003.1 GCF_001045445.1 Chryseobacterium sp. BLS98
AAAGTCTCATACAACTTGTTTGTGTGAGACTTTTTTTGTTATATACATCACTTTACTTTAATTCACTTTACTCCAGGGACACATCCATCGCGATACTATATTCAAACAAATGATCATTGATGAATGATGAATGAATAGTAAGTTATACATGATACGGGTAATCTGTGTAATTTTCCCTAATCCCTAATCCCTAATCCCTAATCCCTAATCCCCTATCTTTGCAATAAGCAATAATCCACAAAACTCAGAGTTGTGATTTTCCTTATTCTATCTTGAAAATAATTAAGATTATTTCTATTCATAAAAATTAAAATAGATTAAATCTCTTAAAGGTCTTTTATTTATGTTGTAACTTTATTTTATGAAAGAGCATATTGTGAGAGGGTTCAGATTTGAAACTTATAAAGCGCCGGAATTATCTGTATTTGATCGGTTGCTGGAAATTTTTACAGATTTGCTGACCCATACCTCAGGAGATTTTGATGAAGCAATCGACTGGCTTCGAATGTTGGACGAAGAATACCAATTGACTACTCCGGAATATACAATTGATGATTTTATTGAAGACCTTAAAAAGAAAGGATATATCCGTGAAGAAGTTGATCCTAATGGTGGGAACGGAATTCGGCTGAGTGCAAAAATGGAGCAGAATATCCGTAAACAAGCGCTTAATCAAATATTCGGGAATCTTGGAAAAAGTGGAAATGGAAATCATAAAACTAATAAAAGCGGAACAGGAGAAGATACAACAGGGGAATTTCGTAATTATAACTTTGGAGATCCGGTAGAGAAAATTTCTATTACCGAAAGTCTTAAAAATGCCCAGATCAATAATGGGATCGGAGATTTTCATCTTACTGAAGATGACTTAATTGTTGAAGATAGTATTCACCAATCTCAGATGAGCACGGTTTTGATGATCGACATCAGTCACAGTATGATTTTGTATGGTGAAGACCGTATCACTCCGGCCAAAAAAGTGGCAATGGCACTTGCAGAATTAATTACAACACGTTATCCGAAAGATACTTTGGATATCATTGTTTTTGGAGACGACGCATGGCCTGTTAAAATTCAGGATCTGCCTTACTTACAGGTTGGCCCGTATCACACAAATACGGTTGCCGGACTTCAGCTGGCGATGGATATTTTGCGCAGAAAAAGAAATACCAATAAACAGATTTTCATGATTACCGATGGAAAGCCAAGTTGTGTACGTCAGGCTGATGGTACCTATTACATGAATTCTTTCGGTCTTGATGAATACGTTGTTCAGAAATGTTATAATATGGCGTCTCAGGCCAGAAGGCTGCACATTCCTATTACGACTTTTATGATTGCGCAGGATCCTTATCTGCAGCAATTTGTAAGTGAATTTACCCAAGCCAACCAAGGGAAAGCATTTTATACGGGACTCAACGGATTAGGTAACATGATTTTTGAAGATTATGAATCTAATCGTAAGAAAAGAATTCGCTAAAAATTCATTCTCAACAAAAAATATAATTCAAAAAGTAATCAATCAGATTTTAAATAAAATGACTGAAAAGCCAACTATAAAAACATTAGGCTCATTAAGAGCATCAGAATACAAATCAAAAAATATTAAAGACGAATTAAGAGATAACTTAAAAGCTAAAATTCGTAATAAAGAGTCTGTATTTGAAGGAATTTTCGGATATGAAAATACGGTTATTCCTCAATTGGAGCACGCCATTTTAAGCCGCCATAATATTAATTTATTAGGATTAAGGGGTCAGGCAAAAACCAGACTGGCAAGAATGATGACGTCTTTACTGGATGAATGGATTCCTTTTATTGCAGGAAGTGAAATTAATGATGATCCGCTCAATCCAATTTCACGTTATGCTAAAGAATTAATCGAAAAAGAAGGTGATAATACTCCGATAGAATGGCTTCACCGTGATGAAAGGTTTTTTGAAAAGCTGGCGACTCCGGATGTTACGGTTGCCGATCTTATTGGGGATGTAGATCCCATTAAAGCTGCTAATCTTAAACTTTCTTATGCAGACGACCGTGTGATCCATTTTGGAATGATTCCGCGTGCGAACCGCTGTATTTTTGTTATCAATGAATTGCCGGATCTTCAGGCGAGAATCCAGGTTTCTCTGTTTAATATTTTGCAGGAAGGAGATGTGCAGATTCGTGGATTTAAAGTGAGAATGCCTTTGAATATCCAGTTTGTTTTCACAGCGAATCCTGAGGATTATACGAACAGAGGAAGTATTGTAACTCCGCTGAAAGACCGTATCGGGTCGCAGATTTTGACCCATTATCCTGAAAATATCAATATTGCAAGAGAAATTACCAGGTACGAATCCAGCTTAGACAGTCGTCAGAAAAATGGAGTATATGTTCCTTCTTTGGCCAAAGATCTTTTGGAACAGATCGGTTTTGAAGCTCGTGAAAGTGAATATGTAGATTCAAAAAGCGGAGTGAGTGCCCGTATGAGTATCACTGCTTTTGAAAATTTATTGAGTACTGCAGAACGCAGATCTTTGTTAACAGGTGATGAAACAACAACTGTAAGATTAGGCGATTTTGTGGGTGTTATCCCGGCGATTACAGGAAAAGTAGAATTGGTATATGAAGGAGAGCAGGAAGGTGCAGAAGCGGTTGCTCAATTGTTGATTGATAATGCAATCAGAACTTTATTTACATCTTATTTCCCAAAAGTAGAAAAGCTGGAGAAAAAAAATATTGACGGACCGTTCAGCCAGATTACGGATTGGTTTCTGGAAGACGACGGCTCTTTGGAAATTACGGATGAATCTTCGGATGAAGTCTATGCAAAATCTCTTAACAGAATTAAACCTCTTGACCAAATCATTGAAAAATATCAGCCGGATACGCTGCCGGAAGATATTTTATTCTTGAAAGAGTTTATTCTTTGGGGACTGGCAGTTAATAAAAAGCTCAATAAAGAGAGATTCAGAACAGGAGTGTTCTTTTCTTAGAATTAAATTTATGTGAAGCTATTTCCCGCTTTCCGCACTCGCTATTTTCTATTTTTGGGTTGCGGCGGCAAAGCCGCCGCAACCCAAAAATAGAAAATGAGCTCAAACAATTGCTGCAATCGGGGCTAGGTGCAATCAATATTTATAAATATTAAAGAATAAAGAACTTTAAAAAATTACAATATTTCTAAAAGCTTAAAACAAAAAAAGATGTGGAATTCGTTTTCCACATCTTTTTATATTTTAAGGGTAACCAAAATTATCAAACCTGGATAACTCCCAGATTGAATTTTTCAGTAATAGGAGAATGATTGGCAGCTTCAATCCCCATAGAAATCCATTTTCTTGTATCTGTAGGATTGATGATAGCATCTGTCCAAAGTCTTGCAGCAGCATAAGTAGCTTCAGTTTGCTTCTGATATCTTTTTGTAATGGTATCTAAGATTTCATTGTGTTCTTCTTCAGAGATTTCTTTACCTTGCTTTTTCAAAGTAGATTCCTGGATTTGAACCAAAACTTTTGCTGCTTGTGATCCACCCATTACAGCAAGATCCGCCCATGGCCACGCTACAATTAATCTTGGATCGTAAGCTTTACCACACATGGCATAATTTCCGGCTCCATAAGAGTTTCCAGTAATAATCGTGAATTTAGGAACTACAGAATTTGAAACGGCATTCACCATTTTAGCTCCGTCTTTAATAATACCGCCATGCTCGGATTTTGAACCTACCATAAATCCTGTAACGTCCTGAAGGAATATTAAAGGAATCTTTCTCTGGTTACAGTTGGCAATGAATCTCGTTGACTTATCAGCAGAATCTGAGTAAATGACTCCTCCAAACTGCATTTCACCTTTTCCGCTTTTCACAAGCTTTCTCTGGTTCGCTACAATTCCTACAGACCATCCGTCAATTCTTGCTGTAGCACAGATAATACTTTTTCCGTAATCAGGTTTATATTCTTCATATTCTGAATTGTCTACCAGGCATTTAATGATTTCATAGGTATCATACTGCTCTGCTCTTGAGACTGGAACAATCCCAAAAATATTGTCGGGATTTTCTTTTGGCGGAAAACTTTCTATTCTGTCAAATCCTGCTTTTTCAGTACTTCCGATAGACTTCATGATATTTTTGATTCTGTCCAGAGCATCTTTATCATCTTTAGCTTTATAATCAGTAACTCCTGAAATTGAGCAGTGTGTAGTAGCTCCGCCCAGCGTTTCATTATCAATACTTTCCCCGATAGCTGCTTTTACAAGATAGCTTCCGGCAAGGAATATAGAGCCGGTTTTGTCAACAATCATAGCTTCGTCACTCATGATAGGAAGGTAAGCACCTCCGGCAACACAACTACCCATAACCGCTGAGATCTGGATGATTCCCATAGAGCTCATCTTGGCATTATTTCTGAAAATTCTGCCGAAATGCTCTTTATCAGGGAAAATCTCATCCTGCATTGGAAGATAAACTCCTGCAGAATCTACCAGATAGATGATCGGAAGTTTATTCTCCATTGAAATTTCCTGTGCCCTTAGGTTCTTTTTTCCGGTAATGGGAAACCAGGCTCCGGCTTTTACAGAAGCATCATTGGCAACAACAATGCACTGCCTGCCCGAAACATAGCCCATTACGACTACCACTCCGCCGCTAGGGCAGCCTCCATGCTCTTCATACATTTCATAACCTGCAAATGCACCGATTTCTATAGAGTCTGAACCTTTATCAAGAAGATATTCAATTCTTTCTCTGGCTGTCATTTTTCCTTCATCACGAAGCTTTTGAAGCCTCTTTTCTCCGCCTCCTTTTTTTATTTCAGCAAGTAATTGATTGATATCAGATAATTTTAATCTATTTTGATCTTCCCGTTTATTAAATTCAAGGTCCATAAAATTTCAATTTTTTACGGCTAAAGATACTATTTTTATAATGAATGAAGATCGAAGTAAAACAAGTGTTTAATATATTGGTTCTCAGAAAATTGTGAAATTTTTAACAAAAAAATATTTTTAAATTACTGATATTTTTTCTAACTTTACTTCAGAGTAAAAGGGATCATATTCCCTGATAATTACTCTAAGTTCCTAGTTTATTTTTTTAATAGTTTATTATTTGAAGGCCCTGAACGTTGAACAAATTTTCAGGGTTTTTTATGTGCATTAGGTTCAGGTTAGGAGAAGAATTACTCAGAATAATATTTTCTGTATTCTATTATATTCAGATAAGAAGATGTGCCTTTATTTTTCCTGTATTTTTTATAAGGACTGAAGCCTAACTTTTCCGGAATTCTTCTGCTGGCTATATTTTCTTCATCAACGGGGTAGAAAATATATTGAAAGGTAAAATTATTTTCTAAAAATTCAATCAGACTGGTAATAATTTCAGTCCCTAATCCCATACCCTGCCTATCTTTTCTTAACCAAAGCCCAAGTTCTATAGACTCTCCCGATATATTATGAATTCCGCAGCAGCCTATAAATTTCTCATTTAGATCAAGAACGGCCATGACGAGATCGGTATTTTTTAAGAGAGATTCTTTGGATGAATTTACAAAATTCAGGACGTCATTCCTATCGCCTGTTGGATTGAAAGGCATGTACTTGGTAACTTCTGCTGTGAAAAATTCGTTAATATCATCAATGTACAGGTCTTCCACAGGCTTCAGTATCAACCGATCCGTTTTGATTCTAATATTTGTGTTTAATTTCATTAAGCAAATCTATAATTTTTCTTCATAATAAAGTTTTGTATCCCAATCCAATACAATTTTAATCTTGTTTAATACCTCAGAAAATATATCTTTTGTATTAATTTTTTAAATTAATTATAGAAAAAATATAAAAACAGGCCAAATAATTATTTGTTAAAGTAATATTTATATTTTTTTATGAGATTTATAAAACCCTATTTGTAAATTTGCCTGTTAAAAATTTACAGAAGTTAGGATATGCAAAAATTAGCGCTTTTCAGGCTGCATTTGATTGTTTTTTTATGGGGGTTCACTGCAATTTTGGGAAAGCTGATTCATGCCAATGCCCAGGTTCTTGTATTTTACAGAATGCTGTTTGCTGCTGTGTTTTTATTTGTCTTTATCAGGATTTATAAAAAGGAAAGTATTAAGGTGTCCAGGAAAATATTTTTTCAGCTTGCAGGAATAGGCTGTGCCATGGCGCTTCACTGGTACTGTTTTTTTTATTCGATCAAAGTATCCAATGTTTCGATAGCACTGAGCTGCCTGTCGCTTTCTACGCTGTTTGCATCCATATTGGAGCCTGTAATTTTTAAAAGAAAGATTGATATATCAGAAGTCGTGATGGGAGTGGTGATAGTTGCCTGTATATTACTAATCTTTAAAACCGAATTTCATTTCAAAGAAGGGATTATTTACGGAATACTCTGTGCGGTGTTCGGGACTGTTTTCTCTGTTTTTAATGGCAAAATGTTTGGTAAAACCAGCTCAGGAAACATTATATTCTATGAAATTTTCAGCGGATGGTTTGTTCTTGCCTTATTTTATATGTTTACAGGGCAGATTTTTCAGATGAATGAAATAAACTACAGAGATCTGGCGTTAATATGCTTATTGGCAAGCGTTTTTACTGCTTTTCCAATGCTGGAATCGGTGAAGCTGATGAAATATATTTCGCCTTTTACTCTAATTTTAACAGTTAATTTAGAACCTGTCTACGGAATTATACTAGCTTTTTTTATCTTTGGAGAATCAGAAGAAATGAGTCCTATATTTTATGTGGCTTCAGGCGTTATGATACTGGCAATCATTGCAAACGGATTAATGAAAGCCAGAAAACAAAAAAAACTTTAACTAAGCATCAAATTTATATGATGAAGAAATATTTTTTACTTGCATTTTCACTGCTGTTTGGGCTGTCTCAATCTCAGATCATAAGAAAATACTCCAATGAATTTTTAAATATCGGAGCCGGAGCGAGAGGGCTAGCCATGGGAGGGGCGGTAATTTCCAACCAGGATGATGTGTATTCCCCCATGTGGAACCCAGCCGGTTTAATGGCCATTGAGAAAGACTGGCAGGGAGCAGCAATGCACGCAGAATATTTCGAATCCATCGCGAAGTATGATTATCTGGCTTACGCAAAAGTGCTGGAAGAAGGAGTGTTTGGAGTTTCAATTGTAAGGTTGGGGGTAGATAATATCCTGAACACAACCCAAATGATTGATTCTGAAGGTAATATCGATTATGATAAAATTACAAAATTTTCCCAGTCAGATTATGCTGCTATTCTTTCCTATGCATTTAATCCTGCAGGGAATACTAAGCTTGATGTCGGAGTAAATGCTAAAATTGTTTACAGAAATGTCGGGAAATTCGCCAGTGGTTATGGGTTTGGTTTCGATATCGGAGCTATCTATAAAGCAGACAATGGGTGGAAATTCGGTGGAATGCTGCGTGATGCAACTACTACGGTAAACTTTTGGAGCATTAACCAGGGAGAACTTTCAACAGTGGTGAACGGTGAAGAATTTAACCCGGCACCAAAAGATAAAATGGAGCTTACAATGCCGAAACTGAATGTAGGGGCAAGTAAAATATTCAATATTAACAGCAGTATTTATGTATTGCCGGAAGCCGGTATCAATGTTGATTTTGCCAAAACAGCAGCCCTGATATCTACAGATTTTGCAAGTATTACTCCATATGCCGGTGCTGAGCTTGGGTATCAGAAAATGATCTTTGTACGGCTTGGGGTGAACAGGTTCCAGTCCATTACAGATATTGAGGACCTCAAAAGAAAAGTTTCTTTCCAGCCGAGTGCAGGTCTGGGGATAAGATACCGCGGACTTACACTGGATTACGCCATTACCAATTCAGGAATCGGGGGATCTAATTTCTATTCCAATTTTTTCTCTCTTAAACTGGATATGGGAGCGTTCAGAAATGATTAACTTTGAAACGTAATTTAAAAGCAATGAAAAAGATTTCCATACTTACATGTATACTCGCAGTAACAGCTGTTTTCGGGCAGAAAGTTTCAGATTATAAATATATTTCCATTCCTCAGACCTTTAAGGATTTTGAAAAAGAGTCCTATGGTCTGGATGGAGTTTTGATAAAAACCTTAAAAACTAAAGGTTATATAGCGATTCAGGAAGGAAAAGACCAATGGCCATCCGAAATTGATAAAAGCTCATGCAGTTTTGCAGTAGGCAATATCAATAATAAAAGTAGTTTTCTGAGAAACAAAGTAGAAGTTGAATTCAAAGACTGTAATGGAAAAGTATTATTTTCTTCAAAAGGAGATTCTAGTCTTAAAGAATATAAAGAAGGCTATCAGGATGCGCTTAACCGGTCTCTGGTTTCACTTCCCGTTTCAAATCCTGTAGCTAGTCTTCAGGTTACAAAATCTGAAAGCCCAAAAGAACAACAGGTCGTGAAAAAAACTGAAGAGACTTCATCTGTATCCGTTTCTGAAAATAAGTCCGGAAAATACACCAACGGTAAAGTAAACCTACAGAAAATCCAGGTGGATACCAATCAGTTTATCCTGGCAGACGGAGGAAGCTCTGTGCCATTTGCTGTTTTTAAAACCTCCTCCAAAAAGGATGTTTTTAGAGTAAAACTTTCGGACGGAAGCTATACCATCGGGTATTTCGAAAACGGAAATATTGTGATCGATATGCCACAATCCAATGGAGAATTTACCAAAGAAGTATTCTCATCAAAATAAGACATAATACAATAAACGAATATAATCCTTAATCCAAACTGAATTAAGGATTTTTTGTTTTTAATTACCGTTGAAATATTCATAAATAACGGCTGCCTTACTTTTCCCAAGAATCTCTTCCAAAGTCTCCATACTTGATTCTTTGATCCGTTTTACAGATTTCAGTTTGGAAAGCAGAAGTTCAATGGTTTTTTCTCCAACGCCGGGAATTTCTTCCAATTCAGATTTGATGGTAGAATTTTTTCGCCTTGTTCTGTGATGCCTTACCCCGAAACGGTGAGCTTCATCCCTTACTCTCTGCAGGATTTTTAAAGTTTCAGATTTTTTATCAAGATATAAAGGAATAGAATCTTCGGGAAAGAAAATTTCCTCAAGTCTTTTGGCGATCCCTACAATCGTGATTTTGCCATAGAGACCTAATAACTTTAAACTTTTTACGGCAGATGAAAGCTGCCCTTTTCCTCCGTCTATAAGGATCAGTTGCGGAAGATCTTCTCCTTCGTCCAGCATCCTCTTATAACGGCGGTAGATGACTTCCTCCATGGTTGCAAAGTCATTGGCTCCTTCCACTGTTTTCGGGTGGAAAATCCTGTAGTCAGCTTTACTTGGCTTACCGTCTTTAAAAACGACACAGGCGGATACAGGATTGGTTCCCTGGATATTCGAGTTATCGAAACCTTCAATATGTCTCGGCTCTACAGGCATCCGAAGAAGCTTCTGCATTTCGGACATGATTCTATTGGTATGCCTTTCCGGATCTACAATCTGTACCTGCTTCAATTTTTCTAAACGGTATTCCTTTGCGTTCTTCTCGGAAAGCTCCACGATTCTTTTTTTATCACCAACTTTCGGAACGATGAGCTTTACATTCGGAATCTCTACAGACAAATGGAACGGAAGCAATACTTCCTTGGAATCGGAACCGAACTTTTGCCGGATTTCGATTAAAGCTTCTTCCAGAATGTCTTCATCGGTTTCTTCAAGGATTTTTTTAATTTCTGTAGTAAAACTCTGGATGATATTTCCGTTCCTGATCTTGAAGAAATTGACGTAAGCCGCCGTTTCATCACTGGTCATTCCAAAAACATCCACATCATCAATATTAGGATTTACCACCGTATTCTTAGCCTGGTAATCTTCCAGGATATCCAGCCTTTCCTTAATGATCTGTGCCTCTTCAAACTTAAGATTGGAAGCCATTTTCATCATCTGATTCACCAGATACTCTTTTGCTTTCCGGAAATCCCCTTTGATAATTCCGCGGATAGCATCGATCTTTTCATCATAATCCTCCTTACTTTCCAGATCTTCACAGGGACCTTCACAGTTTTTAATATGATATTCAAGACAAACCTTATATTTTCCTTCTGCAATTTTTGAAGGTGCAAGATTAAGATTACAGGTTCTGAGCTTATAAATATGTTTAATGGTATCCAGTAAAATCTTTGCCGGGCGTACCTTAGCGTAAGGACCATAGTATTCGGAACCGTCTTTGATTACATTTCTGGTCAGGAATATTCTTGGAAAACTTTCATTTTTAATACAGATCCAAGGATAGGTCTTGTCATCCTTCAGCAATACATTGTAAAAAGGGCGGTGCTCCTTGATCAGGTTGTTTTCCAGTAAAAGGGCATCATATTCACTGTTTACGATGGTTGTTTCAAGGCGGGCAATCTTGCTCACCATTATTTTAATTCGGTAGCCCGGAAGGTTTTTATTGAAATAGGACAGGACCCTTTTCTTTAAATGTTTGGCTTTTCCTACATACAGTAATTGATCGTTTTTATCATAATAACGATAAACGCCAGGTTCCGATGGTAAAGTTTTGAGCTGTAATTCTAAAGAAGGATTCATATAACAAAATTACGGAATCCATCCGGGATTTAAAAGAACAAAAAAACTGCAGAATTTTCTGCAGTTTTAATGATATGGTTTAATATTTTATCCGTTGTTCATTGAAGTATATTCATTCACAAGAAAGCTGAAATAATCCCATTCAACAGAATTTTTAGGATATTTTTTCATGAATTCTGCATTGTCGCCAAACAGGAAATCATAATTATCTTCAAAATCATCCTTGTGAAGCCACATCACCTTATCTCCTTTCTTTACATAATAAGACTTGATAACGCCGCCACCAAGCTGTGGGGAACCCATTACGGAAAATCCGGTTGTTTCTTTAGCCCTCGGATCATGATAAACAGAAATGATATCACTAAACTCAGGATTGATAAGCTGCATCAGGAATTCTTTGTCATCTTTTTTGTTTTTCAGAGAAACGGTTTGGTTAACAAAGTGTATTCTTTCCCCGGTCGTATTCTTTGTCAGTTTTTTAGTTCCGAAATTTCTGATATTTCCCATGTATTTTCCAACTTTTGCAATTTTTTCTGCATTGGTAGGGTATACATACATTTCACGGATCTGGTCAGCATTGAAGACTTCACTTTTTTTCGTGATGCTGTCTTTCACAGAAACCTCATAGATCTGTCCTTTTTTTGTTTCAATCTTGCTGCAGAAACCTTTATGAGCAGTTCCGTCTTTTAAAATAATAGTTGATGTTTTCTTGGGAGATGGAGAATTAAAGCCTTCATTGAAGAGATACATTTCCATTTTTTTAATGTCTTCCTTAGTATATTTTACTTTCTGGGCGAAAGTAGCAGTACCTGCAAGACATAATGTAAGCAGTAAAGTTTTAAGTTTCATAAGTTATTGAGAATTGTTTTTAATTTCGGCAGTAAAAATAGCAAATTAATTTACTTATCGTTTATAAAAATGCAACACAGCGAAATTTAGCTTTTCCAATTATCGTTAAATGTGTAATTTTAAGAAAATTTTTAGAAATGATATACGGTGTAGATGTTTTCACTTTCCATGATGTTCTGGAAATCTGTAAAAAACCAGGTAAAGCCAAACTTAATAAAGCGGCCAAAGAACAGATCCTAAAATCTCAGAAAAATGTTCAGAAAATAGTAGAGTCCGATAGATGCGTCTATGGGATCAATACTGGTTTCGGACCTCTTTGTGATACCAAAATATCAGCTGACGAAACTGCCCAGCTGCAGTATAATCTTATTATTTCCCATGCAGTAGGAGTAGGAAAACCTATCCATAAAGAACTTTCCAAAATCATGATCATTGCAAAAGTTCATGCTTTATCAAAAGGATTTTCAGGAGTTTCCCTGGAAGTGATTGAAAGACTAATCCTGATGCTGGAAAAAGATATTATTCCTGTAGTGCCGGAGCAGGGTTCTGTAGGGGCATCCGGAGATCTTGCTCCTCTTGCCCATCTTGTGCTTCCATTGCTTGGACTGGGACAGGTTTGGGAAGGAGATCAGATTTACGAAACCATGGAAGTTCTGGACAGACATGGTCTTGAACCATTGGCATTAGGCCCTAAAGAAGGTTTGGGACTGATCAACGGAACCCAGTTTATTCTGGCTCATGCAATTAAAGGATTGGAAAAGTTTGAATACTTACTAAATCTTGCGGATATGACTGCTGCAATGAGCATTGAAGCTTACAGAGGTTCTGAAAGTCCGTTCAAAAAAGAACTTCACGATATAAGACCCTTCGAAGGTAGCAAGAAAGTAGCGGCCAGAATGGTTAAATTTTTAAAAGGCTCAGAAAATATGAAGGCCCATGAAGACTGTGAAAGGGTTCAGGATCCTTATTCCATGAGATGTGTTCCGCAGGTACACGGAGCCAGCAGAAATGCTTTTGAACACCTTAAAATGATGGCAGAAACAGAACTGAATTCTGTAACAGACAATCCAATCGTTCTAAGTGCTGAAGAATCTATTTCCGGAGGAAACTTCCACGGGCAGCTGATGGCTCTTCCATTGGATTATGCAACACTGGCAGCAGCAGAGCTTGGAAATATATCAGACAGAAGAAGCTATTTATTGCTGGAAGGAAAATACGGACTCCCAAGATTACTGACGGAAAGCTCAGGACTGAATTCAGGATTCATGATTCCGCAATATACTTCAGCTGCTTTGGTTACGGAAAATAAAACGCTGTGTTTCCCGGCTTCAGCAGATTCTATCCCTACAAGTCTGGGGCAGGAAGACCATGTTTCCATGGGAAGTATTTCCGGCAGGAAATTCAATCAGGTGTTGGGAAATCTTGTCAATATTTTAGCTGTGGAATTAATGTTTGCAGCACAGGGACTGGAATTCAGGAGACCTTCAAAATGCTCGAAGATCATCGAAGAAAACTATGCGATTATTCGTTCAAAAGTTAAAAAACTTGAAGATGACAGGCTGATAGGTAAAGATATGCTGGCCATTGCAGAGCTGATCAATGAAAGAAAATTTAATGTAGACGCTTAATCATTTATATGAAAAGACTAATCACCGTTTTAGGTCTGTTTGCCGGAACATTTATATTTTCTCAAACTTCTGATGCTAAAGCCCGGGAGCTTGTCAAAATCATGGGAGCAGATAAACTGGCTATTTCTGGAATGAAATCGCAGATTCAGGAGCTTAAAAAAACTTCTCCTGAGATTTCGGATGAATTTGTAAAAGAATTTATTTCAGAAATTACACCCGAAAAGATTATTGAGGTGTATGCCCCAATTTATATGAAATATTATACAGAGCCGGAAATGGATGAACTTATAAAATTTTATAAATCTCCTTTGGGACAGAAAGGTATTTCGCTTGTACCATCCATTATGAAGGAAAGTATAGAAGCAGGAGGCAAGTTAGGCAGGGAAACGGCCATCAAGGTAAAGGAAAGGCTTAATAAAAAAGCCGGTTACCAAAATCCGCCACCACCTATGCCGGAAAAAACGGAAAATAAATAAATTATAGGCTTCCTCTTACCGGGGAAGCTTTTTGCATTACAGTTTGACATTAAATTTTTTGAATAAACCAATGATCATCAAAAGAACTGATTCTTCCAATACAGATTTTCAGAACCTAGTTAAACTCCTTGATGCCGATCTGGCCGTTCGTGATGGAGAAGAACATGAATTCTATCACCAGTTTAATGCAATTGATATGCTTAAAAACTGTGTGATAGCTTATTCTGAAGACAGGGCTGTTGGTTGTGGTGCATATAAACCTTTTTCTGAAGATGCCGTAGAGATAAAAAGAATGTATACGGATGAGGCAATGAGAGGGAAAGGATTTGCATCGAAAATATTAAATGAACTGGAAGTCTGGGCCAAAGAAGAAGGCTTTAGCAAATGTGTTCTGGAAACAGGGATCAAGCAGCCGGAAGCGATTGCTCTGTATGAAAAAAACGGATATTACAGAATCCCTAATTACGGACAGTATATTGGTATTGACAATAGTGTTTGCTACGAAAAATTACTATAGATTTTTTAGCAGCTTGATATAAAGATTCATATTCAGGTAATATTAAATTCATTTTTTATAAGCTTTTAATTCACATCAAAGTGTTATATTGTGGTTCCAAACCATAAAATTAATACTATGAAAAAAAGTGCATTTTACCTTCTGGCACTGTTCTTTACATTGAATTCGTGTACCAGGGACGAACTTCAGACTGAAAATCCTTCTATTGAAATGGTTCAGAAAGACCCTTTAACAGGGAAGCAAATCAATTCGGAAATTAACAGTACGATCAAAAGCACCGGGACATTTAACTGGAAAAATGCATCGGACCATCTGCTTTGGAGCGCTGTTTTCAGGGGAAACAGAATGGTTTCCATCGGCTTCGGATCTTCAAAAGATGATTTTGACAGAAGCCTGTCAGCAAACAACAAAGCAATGGAAGCTGAGATCCTTGATGTCATCAGACAGAAGGAAGGTGTGGAGCAGACGAGGTTTCTGATTTCCTCAGATCAGTATCTTAATCAGATAGATGTTATCGTAGAGAAAGAAGAAACTATTACAGCGCTGAGAAAGATGAAAACCATCCGCTACGTAGAACCGGGGGATTATCATTATTTTGAAATAGAAAACAGTCTTAATCCCAATGCAAAATCAAGTGGTTCTTCAGGCTGTGGATTTGATTCTGCCGTTTTAAATGCTGCCGACTATACCACAACAGCCCCTAACGCTAAAATTCCATGGGCTTTTACCCAGCACAATATTCCCAATGCATGGAGCTACAGCACAGGAGCAGGAGTGACCATAGGACTCATTGATACCGGAGTTTCTCCCGAACAGACCTTATTGGGAAGCAGCTTTAATACCGGAGCATCTTCAGGAAGAACAATCAGTAAATTCGGATCATACGTCAACGGATCTACTACAGACGGACCGGCAGATCAATGCGGACACGGAACCAAGATGGCTTCTGTAATGGCGGCCCCAAAAAATAATGCAGGGCTTCCTGTAGGAGTTGCCTACAATGCCAATCTCATTACTTACCGTGCGGCTTCCAATGTGGTGCTGGAAACTTCCAGTGAGCAGAATGGAGTAAAAACAGCCTTCACTGATCTGGCCAATAATACCAGTGTGAAGATTATTTCCATGTCGATGGGACATATTTTCTCCGTAGGAAAGATTGAAGATGGGGTGAAGTATGCCTATTCCAAAGGAAAGCTGATTTTCTGTGCAGGAGGAACTTCTACCAGTTTTACCAATTTTGTGGGGGTGATTTTCCCGGCAAGCATGTCCGAAACACAAGCTGTAACCGGAGTAAAAGAAGGGACTTCCAACCAGAAATGTGACGTTTGCCACTCCGGAAGCCAGATTGATTTTACCTTCCAGATGGAAAGAGCTAACGGAAATACAGTTCCTGTTTTAAGTTATTACAACAATCAGGCTGATTATGTAGGAGGTTCATCAGTTGCTACCGCTGCCACAGCAGGTATTGCTGCGCTGGTCTGGGCTAAAAATCCTTCATGGACAAGAGGGCAGGTCTTGAATAAAATGAGACAGTCTGCCACTTATTATCCTACTGTCAATTCAAGTTATGGATACGGAAATATCAATGTTTTGAAAGCAGTACAGTAACCTATTAAAATATAAATATCGGGTAATATTTCAGTCTACGGGCCGTTCATCAGGTGGAAACATATTTTCAATTTATTATTTGAAAATTCACTTTTGTTGGTGAGCGGCCCGGATTGATGATATTCTCTTTTTTAAGACTTTATGCATTTCAACATCACATGTTATCCTATCCTTACACTGGTCATACTTAAAGATCCCCCGATCAGTTCATCATTGAATAAGGAAAGGTTTTCAGCTTTATCTTTTAAACCTAAAGTATAGATAAGCGGAAGGTAATGATCCGGTGTGGGAACAGCATACTGAAGAAACGTGCCTTGTTTCTGGTAATCTATAATATTCTGGAAATTTCCGTCCAGAAGCCAGTTGTTGGTTTTTTCTCGTGCTTCAACAGCCCAGTCCCAGCCGGCACCTATGGTGTCAATGTTTTTCCAGTCAATCAGCCGGAGATTATGGACAATATTCCCGCTTCCAATAATCAGAATTCCTTTTTCGCGGAGTTTATTCAGCCTTTTGGCAAGATCAAAATGATATTGCGGAGGTTGGGTATAATCTATACTCAGCTGTATGACCGGAATATCGGCATCAGGATACATATGTTTAATGACCGACCACGCGCCATGGTCAAGTCCCCAGTTGTGATCTTCCTCTACTAAAACAGGCTCTAAAAGTTCAACTGTTTCTCTGGCCAGTTCCGGACTTCCGGGAGCAGGATATTGTACATCAAATAATGCTTTCGGAAAACCACCGAAATCATGGATTGTTCTGGGCATATCCATCGCCGTTACAAAAGTTCCCTGTGTATACCAATGTGCAGAAACACATAAAATAGCATTGGGTTTCGGAATTTCCTGAGCCGCTTTTCTGAAGCCCTGTACAAACTGGTTTTCTTCAATAGCATTCATCGGGGAGCCATGCCCTAAAAACAGAACAGGCATTCTTTGGGTATTTCCGAAATGATCGCTGATATTTTGCAGATCGTTGAGATTCATAAATAGGTAATTATTGAAAAAGGTTCAAGGCTTTTAGAAAAATCCCTGAACCTTTTGTATGTTTTAATTTTATAGTAGTTTTTGAAATATTATCAAAAACCGTATCTGTATTATGCCTGTTTTACAAACTGTAATTCTCCGGCTATTTTTACTTCATCACTTACCATTACGCCTCCTGCTTCAAGAGCTGCATTCCAGTTAAGTCCATAGTCTTTTCTGTTAATCTTCCCTTCAAAAGAAAATCCTGCTTTTGTATTTCCCCACGGATCAACGTTGATTCCACCGAAGTCTACATCTAAAGTGATAGGTTTTGTAATACCGTTTACAGTAAGATTTCCTGTTACTTTATCATTTAAAGCCTGGGACTCAAATGTAATAGTAGGATATTGTTCCGCATTGAAAAATTCAGCCGATTTCAAATGGTTGTCTCTGTCTGTATTGTTCGTGAATACAGAATCAGTCTGTATGGTAGCGGTAGTTTTAGCGTTGGCGAAGCTATCGTCTTCAGATTCAATTTCAGCATTGAAAGTTCTGAAGCTTCCTTTTACATTAGAGATCATCATGTGTTTTACTTTGAAAGTAATTTCACTATGTGTTGGGTCTAGGTTCCATTTTGTTGCCATTGTATTGTATTTTTTGTTTGTTATTAATACTGTAAATGTAGGTTGGAGAACATATACAAATCATTGATTTAGGTTAAGAAATGAGATTGAGATGTGAATGGTCAATTTTGCTTTGCAAGTGAATGGTCAATAATTAGTACTGATTAATTCACTATTGACAATTGACGATTCACTCAAAGTTCATGTGAATGATTGGTTTTGCTTCGAGAATCAATAGTCAATAATTAGTACTGCAAAAATCACCATTGACAATTTACCCTTCACACTAATTCCTCCCTATTTTTCCTACCATTAAGTTAAGAATTTATTTTTATCAGTACATTAATTCTGTTTTATGAATGTTTTATTTTAACATTTGTTAACGGATGGTTTTTATTTCTTATTTTTGAAGGATTCAATTTTATGCAATGAAATTATATAGATTTTCTTTATTGATGATGGTTTTGGGTAGTTCTGCAATAGCACAGACCCAAAAATTTACAATGGCGGAGGCAGTGAACGGACTGAGGACAAATCTGGCCGTAAAAAACATTTCCCAATTTTCCTGGACAGCAGACGGTAAATCATATATCCAGGCTGTAAAAGGCGGTTATCTCATTACCGATCTTAAGACCAGCAAACAGGATACACTCGTATCTTTAACTCAGTTAAACAAATCATTTTCTGATGCTCAGCTGAAAGCCGTTCCACAGATTAAATTCATCAGCGGGTCAAGCGGTTATTTTAATGCCAATGATAAAATGTTCTGGATCGAGAAATCCGGCAACGACTGGAAAGTAAAAACAACTGCTGCAGTTGACGCGAATGCTTCTAATGTAAAAGTATTCGGAGATAACCAAACCTTTGCATTTACTGTAAAAAATAATTTATTCGTTAATAAAAACGGAAAAACAGTGGCTATAACCAACGACTCTGATGAAAATATCATCAACGGCGGTGCAGCAGTCCACAGAAATGAATTCGGGATCGATACAGGAATTTTCCCTGCACCCAATTCAGAAGCAGTTGTATTTTACAGAATGGATCAGACCATGGTAGCGGATTATCCTGTTATTGACTGGTCCGTAACGCCGGCAGTGAACCACAATATCAAGTATCCAATGGCAGGGCAGAAATCCCATGAAGTAACTTTAGGGGTTTATAATATCAAAAATCAGTCAACCACTTTCCTTAAAATTGAAGGCGAAAAAGATCAGTATCTTACAGCGGTTACATGGAGTCCGGATTCAAAATATATTTTTGTTGCAGTTCTGAACCGTGGTCAGAATCATATGAAAATGAATCAGTACGATGCGGCTACAGGAAATCTGGTAAAAACTTTGTTTGAAGAAACCAGTGATAAATATGTAGAGCCTCAGCATCCGCTTACTTTTTTCCCGAATTCCAATACAGATTTTATCTGGCAGAGCCAGAGAACCGGTTATAATCATCTGTTCCACTACAGCCTTGAGAAAGGACTTGTTGCCCAGATCACTAAGGGAGATTGGCTGGTAACCGATATTTTAGGCTTTAATGAGAAGAAAAAGGAGATCTATTTCACCTCTACGAAAGAAACACCTCTGGAAAAGCATTTATACAAAATCAACTGGACGAACTTCAAAATGCAGCGTCTGGATGATGCATCAGGGGTACATACAGGAATCCTGAGCAGTGACGGGAATTACCTTTATGATGCTTACAGCAATGCAGGCACGCCGAAATCTGTCAATATCATTAATACAAATACGGCGAAGTCCACTAATATTCTTACAGCAGAAAATACATTGAAAAATTATCAGAGACCTGAAATTAAAAATGTAGAATTAAAAGCTGATGACGGAACACCGCTTTACGGGAAGATCATCCTTCCGACAGATTTCGATGCCACCAAAAAATATCCGGTAATCGTTTATCTTTATAACGGACCCCACCTGCAGCTTGTAACCAATACCTTCCCGGCATCAGGAAACCTTTGGTACGAATACATGGCGCAAAACGGATACATTATTTTCACCATGGACGGAAGAGGTTCTGCTAACCGTGGAATGAAGTTTGAGCAGGCAGTGTTCAGAAACCTTGGGACTACCGAAATGAACGACCAGATGAAAGGCGTAGATTACTTAAAGTCCCTTCCTTATGTAGATTCCCAAAGAATGGGTATTCACGGATGGAGCTTTGGAGGATTTATGACCACAAGCTTTATGCTTCGCAATCCTGATGTTTTCAAAGTTGGCGTTGCCGGAGGTCCTGTGATCGACTGGAAAATGTACGAAATTATGTACGGTGAAAGATATATGGATACCCCGCAGGAAAACCCTCAGGGATATGCCACGGCTAATCTTCTTGACAAAGTTCAGAATCTGAAAGGAAAATTACTGATGATTCATGGAGCTCAGGATGATGTAGTGGTTTGGCAGCATTCCGTCAAGTTTATCAAAGCTGCCGTAGATAATGGAGTTCAGCTGGATTATTTTGTGTATCCGGGGCATCCGCATAATGTAATCGGAAAGGACAGGGTTCACCTGATGCAAAAAGTAACCGATTACTTTGATCAGTATCTGAAAAAGTAAAAAAATCCAGCCGGAAGGCTGGATTTTTTAATGCTCAGATTATTTTATCAGGCTTAGTCATAAAATTCTTTGATTACATAAGTACCATTATTGATTCTTTTCAGTTCTTTTATTAAATAATATCTATGCAGGAAACCTGTCAAGATCACTATTTTTTTACCAGGGTAATTTTCAGCTATTTTATAAATATTTTTAGCCATAGTCTGGTTTCTGAGATCCCAAAAACCGGACATCAATGTAAAACCATCTTTATAGCTGATCTTTTCACCATTGGGTTTCACAACAAATTTTTTTACAAATTCAGATCTTCCCTCAACGATCTTTAAAAGTCCGGAATATTGAGCATTCTGTCTTTTTTCAGAAATTTTATCTGTAGCAGGTTTATTGAAATTCTCCGGAGATAATTCTGCAATTTTCATCAAATCCTGAGTTGTTCCGAGATAGTTCTCATAGATTTTAACTTCCGAGGGTGCTAATTTTTTGGCTTTGTAGAGGCTGTCAATCAATTTTACGGCTAAATTATCTGTCGGAACCATTCCCGTGTCTTTTCTATACTGATTCCTGTTTTCAAAATCAAAAGGAAACCTTAATGTTCCCGGGAATTTTAGTTTATATAAATTGCTTGCCGTTATTTCATTTCCTTTAAGGCTTTTATCTGATTCATATTCCTTCATACCTTCGCTGTCTACTTCATGAAGGATAATGTCCGGTTGTACTTTTTCAAGGATGCTGAACAGTATTTTAGGGTGATAATTGGGCACGCTGTCATGAATATTACCAATGATGTAAATTTTGGTTTTGCTTTGCGAAAAGTAAAGACAGGTTGATAATGTCAAAAGTAAAGAAAAAAAAGATTTCATTTTTTTAAATTGTGATAAGTCCCAAATATAGGAAAAATCCGTTCTTATCAAAGATCAATGTTTTTGATCTCCGGCATTCGTAATTTTGCTTATCTAAAATGTAAAACATAAAATCAGAAATATGGAATTAGGAATAGGAATGTTTGGGGACCTGGCTTTTGACCAGGCGACCGGAAAATATAGAGATGCAGGGGTAAAGATCCGTGAAATATTGGATCAGGTAAAATTAATGGATGAGGTAGGAATTGATGTTTTTGCCATGGGAGAGCATCACCGTCCGGATTATGCAGTTTCCTCACCGGAAATGGTACTGGCTGCAGCAGCGAGCATTACCAAAAATATAAGGCTGGCAAGCGGAGTAACGGTTTTGAGTTCTTCGGAACCTGTAAAAGTATATGAAGATTTTTCAACCTTAGACCTGATATCAGACGGAAGAGCTGAAATATTTGTAGGAAGGGGAAGTTTTATCGAATCATTTCCGTTGTATGGATACTCATTGAATGATTATGAAGAGCTTTTTGATGAAAAACTGGAATTATTGTTAAAAATCAATTCGGAAGAAAATGTAACCTGGTCCGGAAAGCTTCGCGCTCCGATGCAGAATCAAACCGTCTATCCGAGAGCAAAAAATGATGGAAAACTTTCAATCTGGAGAGCGGTAGGAGGAACTCCTCAATCTGTTTTAAGCGCTGCAAAATTAGGGATGCCTTTAGTGGTAGCCATCATCGGAGGAATGCCTGTGCAGTTTAGAAACCTGGTGGAATTCTATAAGCAGGAATATCAAAAAGCCGGACATGATCTTTCCAAAATGCAGATTGCCATCCATTCCCACACCTTTGTAAGCGATGATCAGACTGTTGTAGACGGATATTTCAACAACTATAAATCACAGATGGACAGAATCGGGGCGTCCAGAGGCTGGGCTCCTTACACCAAAATGCAGTATGACGGAGGAAGAGGAAGAGACGGGGCATTATTTATAGGAAGCCCGGCAGAAGTAGCGGATAAAATTGCCTACATGAAGGAAATCTTTGGAATTACTAGATTTATCGGGCATATGGATGTCGGCGATCCTGCCCACGATGTCATGATGAAATCCATTGAATTGTTCGGCGAAAAAGTAAAACCGGCTATTCAGAATCTTTAAAATAGAATCCTGCTGTATGTCAGCAGGATTTTCTTATAGAAATATTAATCTTATAATTATTACTTTTACAAAAAAATAGCAATGCAGGAACCGTCCAAAGATCCGCTACACGGAAAAAGACTGGATGCCATTCTTGAAGAACTGGTAGAATACTACGAAGGTTTCGAGAAACTTGGCGAGCAGATCAATATAAAATGTTTTACAGATAATCCCAGCATCAGCTCTTCACTGAAGTTTCTCAGAAAAACACCCTGGGCGAGAACCAAAGTGGAAAGCCTGTACCTCTATGTATTAAGACAGAAAAAAAAGAACGAATCAAAAAGAAGAGATTAAAAGGTTTTTTGTTTTAACGGTTTTCCGCAATCAATCATTTCAAAAATAGTATATTTGTGATGTTAATCGTGAAAAGCGTCACGAAAAAAAGAGAAAAATATGACAATTGAAAACAACCATGTTGTAGCAGTAAGTTACATACTTCATACCATCGAAGAAGATGGGAGCAAGATTCTTGTTGAAGAAACAACCGCAGAAAATCCGCTTACATTTTTATATGGGGTAGGAAGAATGATTCCAAAATTTGAGCAAAATATTCAGGGTCTGAAAGCAGGAGATAAAGCATCTTTCGTGATTCAGCCTGAAGAAGCTTACGGAGAAAAAGATCCGAATTCAATCGTGCAGTTGCCGCTTGATATGTTCCAGGAATCTGGAACTCCACCTGTAGGAGCTATTTTACCTCTATCAGATGGTCAGGGTAATAATTTTCAGGCTTTTGTGGTGGAAGTAACTCCAGAAGGAGTAGTAGCAGACCTTAACCATCCAATGGCTGGGAAAGTGTTAGATTTCCAGGTGGAAATTTTAAATACACGTCCGGCAACGGAAGAAGAACTGGCACATGGCCACTCTCATGGAATTGACGGGACAGATGCCCACTAAACCATAATGAAATGTCCGGATTTTTTCCGGACATTTTTTTATTCTAAAAATTCTCCGCTCACATAAAACCAACGGTTTTGAATCATTTTGAATCTCGATAATTCGTGATGAACCTGCTGATGTCCCTTCTCATCGGTATAAAAGGCTTTAAATTCAACCTTGCTCACAGAGGGCTTATCTATAATTTCCAGTTTTGTCCAGGTATTAATTTCACCCCATTCCTGCAGATCTTTTTTATTGTGAAATTGTCTTTTAACGGGAGATGTAGTTTCCATTAAATAATCTCCATTGGGAATTGCAAAAGCAGAAAACCTTGAACGCATTAAAGCTTCAGCAGTTGGAGCATGCTTTTCTCCTGTATGATAAGGTTTACAGCATTCCTCGTAAGGTTTCCCGGAACAGCAGGGACAATCCATATTATATTCAATTTTTTATTAGAAATCCAAAAATAGAGATTTTATCAATAGAAATGGCTTTAGCCCGTTGATTCCGGCAGAAATATGATATCATTATAATTCAAAATATAGAAATGGGCTTCAGCCTCATTTAAAAAATGAAAAAATTCTTCTGGCTTTAGCCAAAACCTAAAAAAAGAAGCACTCTTTCGAATGCTTCTCTGTAGAATTTATTTGATGAAACCTCTGTTTCTCAATAAAGGCTTAATGTCCGGATCATGTCCTGTAAAATCTCTAAATGCCTGGTTAAGGTCCACGGAATTTCCTACGGAAAGAATATATTTCCTGAAACGGTCTCCGTTTTCTCTTGTAAGGCCTCCGTTATTTTTGATCCATTCCCATGCATCATTATCAAGGGTTTCAGACCAAAGATAAGCGTAATATCCTGCTGAATAACCTCCGCCCCAGATGTGGGCAAAATAAGGAGTATGGTATCTCGGAGGTACTGTTGCTAAAGTAAATCCGTGGCTGGCTAATGATTGTTTTTCAAAATCAAGAACCGGAATTAACTGGCTTTCATTGGTTACTGTATGCCAATCCATATCCAGGGCAGCTGCAGAAACAAGTTCTGTTGTCATATATCCCTGGTTGAAAGTAGCTGCTTTTTTAATTTTATCAACCAAAGCCTGTGGAATCGGCTGCTTTGTTTCGTAGTGAATTGCATAATTCTTAAGAACTACAGGATCTAAAGCCCAGTGCTCATTGATTTGTGAAGGGAATTCTACAAAATCTCTCGGAACACTCGTTCCTGAAAGGGACGGATATTTCTGGCTTGCAAACATTCCGTGGATAGAGTGCCCGAATTCGTGGAACATCGTCGAAACATCATCATAGCTGATCAGGGAAGGTTTTCCCGGAGCCGGCTTCTGGTAATTATAGCAGTTTACAATCACAGGTTTCGTTCCTAAAAGATAAGACTGCTCAACAAAGTTGCTCATCCATGCACCTCCGTTTTTAGAATCTCTGGTATAGAAATCAAGATAATAGATCGCAATAGATTTTCCATCGTGGTCAAAAACCTCGTAGGTTACTACATCCGGATGATAAACAGGAAGATCTGTTCTCTTTTTAAATGTCAGTCCATAGAACTTTTCAGCGGCGTAGAAAACCCCTTTTTCCAAAACAGTAGTTACTTCAAAATAAGGTTTGATCTGGTTTTCATCAAGGTCGTATTTTGCCTTTCTTACCTGTTCTGCATAGAAGTTCCAGTCCCAGGGCTCTACTTTGAAGCCTCCCTTCTGCTGATCGATGAGGTCCTGAATATCTTTTGCTTCACGTCTTGCCGTTTCTACAGCAGGAGTAGCGATCTGGTTCATTAATTTGGTAGCTGCCTCAGGTGTTTTAGCCATCTGATCCTGAAGTTTCCATTCGGCAAAGCTTTTCTTGCCCAGAATCTGCGCTTTTTTAAGTCTTAGCTTGGCAAGCTTTTCAATTGTTTCGCGGGTATCATTTCCATCGCCTTTTTCAGCTCTCAGCCATGATGCTTTGAACAGCTTCTCTCTTGTCGCTCTGTTTTTTAAATTTTGAAGAAGAGGCTGCTGCGTTGTATTCTGAAGGGCAAGAAGATATTTTCCCGGTTGTCCTGCAGTTTTAGCATCAGTTGCTGCTGCTTCGATTTCATCAGCAGAAAGTCCGTCAAGTTCTTTAACATCAGAGAAAAATACACCTCCCTGCTTTCTTGCTTCCAACAGTTTATTGGAATATTGGGTAGAAAGTGAAGCGAGCTCCTGATTGATCTGCTTTAATTTTTCTTTATCAGCCGAAGAAAGATTGGCTCCTGCAATTTCAAAGTTCTGCTTATAATACTGAACCAGTTTTTTGCTTTCAGGATCTAAACCATCTTCCTTAATGGATTTAATTCTTTTATATAAATTTTCATTCAGGTACATTTTGTCAGAATGCGCAGCAAAAATAGGGGCGTATTCTTCATCTAAAGCCTGAAGGGTAGGGTTGGTATTCGCGCTTGTAAGATTGGAAAATACAATAGTAGCTCTTCTTAAAACCTCACCGCTTTTTTCCAGGGCTACAATAGTGTTTTCGAAAGTAGGGGCTTCCGGGTTATCGGCGATTTTCAGAATTTCAGCATCGTGCTGTTTAAGTCCGAAATCGAAAGCCGGTTTGAAATGTTCATTTTTAATTTTATCGAATTCCGGAGCCTCATACTGAAGCTTGCTTTTCTTCATAAAAGGGTTTGAAGACAGGGATGGATCGGTAACAGGAGTTTCCTGTTGAGTGTCGGTTTTCTTCATGGTAGTACAAGATTGATTAAGTGCCAGAGCAGAAATTAACAATACCGATGAAATATTTTTCATAAATTAGTTGTTATTAAAGTATAAAGATATTAAAACTTAATTTATAAAAGCAGTAAACATGAAATCAACAACTCTTTTTATATTTTCAGCCCTGGCGCTGATGACCGCATGTAATGATAAACATGATCGAAGAAATGACGAAAATAACCGTAATAATGATAAAGATAACGGTTGGGTGGATAATGTGATTAACAAAGAAAGCGGTCCGGTGAAAGAGAAAGAATTTAACGGGGATTTTGATGAAATTGAAGTTTCCCAGGCTATAGAAGCGGAAATCATCAAATCTGAAACAGAAAAAGTAGTTATTTCCGCACCGGAAAACATCATCAGTGAAATTCTGGTGGATAACAGTGGCGGAAAACTTCATATTCACTATAAAAGAGGTATCAGGGTGATGAACAGCCATAATGTGAAGGCAAAAATTTATACAAAAGATTTCTCTAAACTTGTTGCCAATTCTGCGGCAAGCATCCATGTAAAAGATAAATTTACACAGGAGAAGGTAGATATTGAAATATCCAGTGCGGCGAGTGTTTCCGGAGATCTTGAAGCCAATGACTTTGATATCTCTGCGGATAGCAGCAGCAGTTTCAATGGAAAAGTCTGGGCAGTAGACCTTGATGTTGATGCTTCTTCGGCTGCCAGTATCGATATTTCCGGGAAAGCTAAAAATGCAGACGTTACTTCTTCATCCGGAAGCAGCATCTCAGCTAAGGAAGTGATTGCAGATAATGTAAAAGCTGAGGCATCCAGTGGAGCAAGTGTTCATATCAGTGCTGTTTTGTCTGTGAATGCAGAAGCTTCTTCAGGAGGTAGTGTGGATATTTCTAAAAAAGGAGAGCTTAAAAATGTAACCAAGCAGGAAAGTAGTGGCGGAAGCGTCAGTATTCAATAAGAAATACATTCATTAATAATCTATAAAAACCCCTGACTTAATTAAAGCCGGGGGTTGTTTTTTTATTAATTGTCAACCTTTGAAAATCAGGATCAGTTTTCCTCGTCGTTTTCTTCATCTACCGACGAAGAACCTTCCCAGTCTCTGTTATCAAAATTAAGGTTGTCATAAGCCAGTAATTCCTCCTCCCGCTGGAGGATTTCTTTTGTGGTGAACAATAAGATCTCATCCTCCTCCTTTGCTTTGGCCAGCCTTCTGATAGAGGCTTTATCTATGGCCATAAATCTCTGCCCAAGTCGTCTTGCCGCATATTTTCTCATACCGGTTTCATGAAGAACATCTACAGCCATATCTACAGCGGTTCCCAGTGTTTCCCGGTAAATATTTTCAATGCCGTTATTAAGATAATTATAAGCATCAATTCTGTTTTTAGCCCTTACAAAAATCCGTACTTTGGGATAATGTTCCCGCACCAGATCCGCAATGAATTTATTATCATCAGGATCATCAAGACAGAGAACTAAAATCTCCGCATCCTCAATTCCTGCAGCTCTTAAAATGGGGATTCTTGTAGCATCGCCGTAATATACTTTAAAGCCGTAGCTTCTTAACAGTTTCACCCGGTCAGAATCCCGGTCCAGAACCGTCGCTGAAATTTTATTAGCCTTTAAAAGACGGCCTACCGTACTTCCGAAATGCCCGAAACCTACAATAATGATCTTCTTCTGGCTTACCGTATTATCCAGAATATTGAAATCATTATCCGTATCAGGAATTTCCCTGATAAACTTAGGTGTAATCAATTTATCATTAATGATCAGGAGAATAGGGGTAATACACATGGTAATGGCAGTAACCGCCATCATCTGTGCATTGAGCTCAGGACTTAAAAGATAAAGATCCGAAGCATAATTGATTAAAACAAAGGCAAATTCTCCTACCTGGGAAAGAGCAAATGCATAAAATAAACTTTGTGGGGTATCAATCCTAAAAAACTTTCCAATGGCATATAAAACCACAAATTTTACAATCAATACGGCAAAAACCGTAGAAAAAATAAACAGGGGATCCTGCTGGATAATATTAAAGTTGATAGTGGAGCCCACACTTACAAAGAATACGGCCAAAAGCAACCCTTTAAACGGATCAATTTGTGCTTCCAGCTCGTGCCGGAATTCACTGTTGGCAAGCATAACCCCTGCAAGGAAAGCGCCCAGCGCCGGCGAAAGTCCTATGGCTACCATCAGCTCCGAAACTCCTATGACGAGGAATAATGAAGAAGCTGTAAGCAATTCCGTCATTCCTGACTTTGAAACATATCTTAAAAAAGGAACAAATACATATCTGCCCAATAAGATCAAAATAGCCACTCCTAAAATCACGGTTCCTGCCTGCAGCCATTCAGGGAGTTTCTGGATCAGAATCTGTATGTCATTATCATGATGGCTTGCTTTATAGTTGGCGATGATTGGTAGAATTGCCAAAATAGGGATCACCGCAATATCCTGAAACAGAAGCGTAGAGAAAGAAGCTTCTCCGGCCAGGGTTTTAAGATTATTTTTTTCCTGAAGGGTTTGCAGTACAATAGCCGTAGAAGAAAGCGCAAAACACATCGCAATGGCAATCGCTTTATCTATCCTCCATCCGGCACTGATGAAAACGAGGAACAGAAGTGAAATGGAAAGCAGCATCTGGGTAAGTCCCAGACCCACAATTTTCTTCCGCATTTCCCAGAATTTCCTCGGTTCCAGCTCCAACCCAACCAGAAAAAGAAGCATAATGACTCCAAATTCACTGGCATGCATGATGTCGTTGACATCTTTTCCAGTAAGCCTTAAGACATAAGGCCCGATAATAATACCACCTAAAATATATCCGATCACAGAACTCAACCCCAATTTTCTGGCCAGCGGAACCATAATGATGGCCACTCCTAAGAAAATTAATGTATTCATTGCTAAACTGGATTCCATATCTTATTGGTTGAGGAGTTCTGTAAATTCTTTTTTATGTAAAATAATATCTTTTTTGCTTAGTTTATGAGCTTCATAAACAATTTTGATGTGTTTGATATCAGCCTTGAAAACTTTTAGGGAGACAATCAGTCCGCTGATGAGTTCCTCCACAGTATACTGGTAGGTTCCGTTTCTGCTGAATGATCTTTCTCTTCCTCCGGTCGTTACCAGAATATAAATTTCTTTGCCTTCTAACGGATTGGTTTCGCCTTCCCTGAGCCAGTCGCGGTCGAAAACTTCATCAATCCATAGCCGTAATAAAGGAGGCATTCCGAACCAGATAAGCGGGAACTGAAAAATAAAACGGTCATAATTTTTTAATCTTTTCCTTTCCCTGAATGCTGCAATATGAAAGTCAGGATATTCTTCGTAAAGATCTCTAAGGGTAAAATGCTGGTGACGGACATAGAAATTAATAAGCTCTACATTAGAATTGGAGTGCTCTAAATAGGGATGTGCAAAAACTACCAGCGTCTTTTTCATATACCTGTTTTCAGTAAATATACCAAAAAAATATTGAATTAAAAACGGGTTTTATGTGGTTTTATTAATTTTTTACTAATTAAAATTGAATTTAATATTAAAATAAACAAATAAAAAGCTAGTATTTAGTATATTAAATAAAAAATCGGGCAGTGCGCCCGATTATATTGAATATTGTTATCTGTATTACCATCCGCCGGAAGCGCCGCCGCCTCCAAAGCTGCCGCCTCCTCCAAAGCCGCCGAACCCGCCTCCGCCGGAACTTCCACCACCAAAACCGCCTCCTCCGAAGCTGCCCGGGAAAGGAAAGAACCCGCCAGGATAATTTCTGCGTCCTCTTCTCGTAATGATCACATCATCGTCATCATTATTTCCGCCACCACGTCCTCCGCCTCTGCCGCCGAAAATAATCGCCAGAAGGATGAAAATTACAAAAGCTATGATAAGAATCTTAAATGCACTTCCATCGCCTGAAGGCGAAGTTTCTTCTACAGGTTTAAATTTTCCCTGAACGGCCTCCATAATGGCGGAAGTACCACGGTTGATTCCTTCATACCACTGGCCCTGTCTGAAATTGGGAGTGACGATATAATCAAGGATCTGCCCTGCCACAGAAGCTGTGAGATACTGTTCCACAGCTCTTCCCTGCTGGATAGACATGGTTCTGTCTTCAGTAGCGATCAGGAAAACAACACCGTTATCTACTCCTTTTTTTCCGATTCCCCATTTCTCGCCGAACATCGTTGCCAGAAAGTTGACATCTTCTCCTTTGGTAGAAGGGATAATGACCACTTCAATTTCTGTGGAGGTAGAGTCTGAAAATTTGATCAGCTTATTGTTCAGCTCATCTTTTTGCTGCTGGGTAAGCAATCCTGCTTCATCAAACACAGGATAAAGAACCGCAGGTTTTTGCGGAATCGTATACTGTGCTGATACAAAAGTGTAAAAGCAGATGAGTATGAATGAAAATACTATTTTAAGAGAACGTAATCTCATTGGAAAGCTGATTGGGATTTTTTCCTTCTACAGGAAAATATTTTTTGAGTTCAAGACCGGTTTCCAGGATGCCGCTTTTTAAAGCTTTATAATAATTTCCTTTGGCAAATTCAGCAGTAATATAGTCGTGCAGATGATCCCAATACGACTGATGTACTTTATCATGAATCCCGATATCTCCGATAATAGTCAGATATTTCTGTTCGAAATTCACATGAAAAAGCACGGCATTCCTGTCAGCAGTTTTATTCATACAGAGTTCTTTGAAAACTTCAAATGCAGTTTTTGCATTCTCTGTTTCCGTATTTGAGTCAATGTGTACCCTGATCTCGCCTGTAGAATGTTCTTCTGCCGACTGTATCGCTTCCACAAGGGAATTGATCTGCTGATTTGTCAGAAAACGGTTCATTATTTAAATACTTCAGGAGCTTTTTCAGCACCGGCTTCAGCCTTGAAGAAAGGTTTTTCTTTAAAGTTGGTAAAGTTCGCCAGAATATTATTCGGGAACGTTTTGATTGTCGTATTGTAATCTTTGGCAGCATCGTTGTAATAAACCGTTTCGGTTCTGATACTGTTTTCAATCGCGGTATATTCTCTCTGGAAGTTGATGTACTGCTGGTCAGCCTTCAGGTTAGGGTAAGATTCCACTACCGCCATTAATCTGCTTAATGCGCCGGATAATTCTCCCTGTGCAGCCTGGAATTTTGCCATATCAGCTTCTGTCATATTCGTTGGGTCAACGTTGATAGATGTAGCTTTTGAACGGGCTTCAACTACTTTTGTCAAAGTTTCCTGCTCAAATTTTGAATAGGATTTAACCGTTCTTTCCAGGTTTGGAATAAGATTAGCCCTTTTCTGATATACCGTTTCTATATTGGACCATTTGGAATTCACATTCTGTTCTTTCGAAACAAAATTATTGTAACCATTTTTACCCCAAAAGAATATTACGCCTACAATGATAAGCAGTGCGATACCGATAGTTCCTGCGCTCAGGCAGCCTTTATTTTTCATAGTTTATTTTTTTAAATTTTTTGTGCTAACCAAATATACAAATTATGTGCTAATTTTGTAAAAAATTATTAGAATGACAACAATAGTGGTGGCAATGGGAGAGAAGAACGAGATCGGTTTTGAAAATAAACTGCTGTGGCATCTTCCTAAAGACCTCAAGCACTTTAAAGATATTACTTCCGGACATCCCGTTATCATGGGAAGAAAAACCTATGAAAGTATAGGGAAACCACTGCCTAACCGCACCAATATTGTTATTTCCAGAAAGAAAGACTGGTTTGAAGAAGGAATTCTGATCGTAGGAAGCATTAAAGAAGCTGTAAAATTTGCCAAAAAGATTGATGAAGAGGTTTTCATTATCGGTGGTGGAAATATTTATGAACAGACAATGGAGATTGTTGATAAATTAGAAGTTACTCTGGTGAAAGCTGACCTTGAGGCCGATACTTTCTTTCCAAAGATCAATGAAAAAATCTGGCAGAAGACTGACGAAATATGTCATGAAAAAGATGAAAAGAATTCATATGATTTTTGCTTTCAGACCTTTGAAAGAATCAAGACTGAGTAGTTATGAAATTCTAACAGGCAACCTCTAGCTTCTAACCCGTAAATTTTCTATCTTTGCACTTCTAAAACTGAATAATGAATAAGTACATAAAAATTGCAGTTGCAGCAGTCCTTATCCTTTTAGGACTTTATATGATGATTTTCACAAGAAATCTAGGCTGGGGAATTGTAGTTTTCCTTCTGGCAGCAATACCTATTATACTTTTCTTCAAGAATGAATATATTCTTCTTGCCTTTTGGCAGCTGAGAAAACAGAATATGGAAAAAGCAGCACAATGGTTAAACGGCATCACCAATTACCAGGCACAGCTTCATAAATCCCAGTATGGATATTTTCATTATCTATTGGGACTAACGCAGGCACAGGAGCACCCTGCGAAAGTAGAACCTTTAATGAAAAAAGCTTTGGAATACGGATTGAATATGAAGCACGACAGAGCGATGGCCACTCTGAATCTTGCAGCAGCAGCTATTTCCAAAGGAAGAAAGCAGGAAGGGCAGAAACTTCTGGAAGAGGCAAAGAGACTAGACAGCGCGGGAATGATGACAGACCAGATTAAAATGATGAAAGAACAACTGAAAATGCCATCCATGCAAAAGCATATGCATAATCCTAATATGAGACAGAGAGGAAAATTCTTCTAAGAAAACATACGAAAAGAAACGAAAAAGCACCTGATTCAGGTGCTTTTTTATTTTAAACCAAACAGATCACATTTCCGAGTTATGATCATAGCCGTAAAATTTGGGTATCTGCCATTGGTATTTTACAGCCAGAGTTCTGATGGCAACAATCAGTAGTATTGTAAATATCTGTATAAATGTATAGGAAAGGGGGATATACTTTGTCATTAAAAGGAAAACAGATCCTCCGACAATGCATGCTGTAGCATAAATTTCTTTCCTGAAGATCAATGGAATCCGGTTCAATAGAATGTCCCGTATAATTCCTCCGAAACATCCTGTAATAGTTCCCAGGGCAATACATATGAATGGATGAATTTCTGCATTAAGCCCTTTCTGTACACCGATAATGGTAAATAATCCCAGCCCGAAACTGTCAAAAATAAACAGAGTTACTTTGAAATTCTTTTCAATAGATTTGAAGATCATCGCAAAAATACTTGTTCCAAGGATCAGAGCGCAGGTCAGAAGATCGTGCATCCAGAAAACAGGAATATCCAGCAACAGATCCCTTACAGTTCCTCCGCCAACGGAAGTAACGAATGCAATAATCAGAACTCCAAACGGGTCAAGACGTTTCTGCATTGCGGCGAAGCTCCCAGACATCGCAAAGGATATGGTTCCGAGTACTTCTATGGCAAAATTGAACTGTTCGTGCATAATTTATGAGTGATAAATGATGAGTGATAAATGAGTTGTGCATAAGCAAATCCTCGGCCATTTTATCAATCATCATTTATCAATTATTGATTATACAATTTATCTTTCCACCCTCACCGAATCCGGAACCAGCAATTCATATTCTCCGCCGTGGTTGATGATCTCTCTTACAATGCTGCTGCTGATGAAAGATTTTCCGGATGAGGTTAATAAGAATACAGTTTCCAGTTTTTTGTGGGCTAAGGTCCGATTGGTATGGGCAATAGCTTTTTCGAATTCAAAATCGGCGGGATTTCTTAAGCCTCTGAGGATGTATTGTGCATCCTTTTCAAAGCAGTAGTCTACCGTTAATCCTTCAAAATAATCCACTTCCACATTCGGAAATTCGGCTACGGAATTTTGAATGAATTCCATCCTTTTTTCCAACGGAAACATATATTTTTTCTGGGAATTCTGCCCGATAGCAATAATCAGTTTGTCAAAAAGCGGAGCTGCTCTTTCAATGATATCGTAATGTCCCAGTGTAATTGGATCAAAAGACCCCGGGAAAACAGCAATTTTCATGTTTTACGTATTATGGCGAGTTACTGGTTGTGAGTTTCGGGATATATGATGTGGATGGTAGGATTATATTTTCATTTTCACCATATCAAATTCCAATTCTCTAATTTCTAACTTCTATTATTATTTATTTTATTTATTGAGAGCTTTTTCTACTTCGTTTCCGCAAAGGTCGGTGATGGATATTCCGTAAATTTTTGCCTGTTGAGGAAGAATGCTGGCCGGTGAGAATCCTGGGTTAGTATTCATTTCAAGCATGTAAGGAATACCATCCATAAGGATAAATTCACTTCTCGAAAAACCGCTCATTCCAAGGGAGTTATAAGCTCTTTTTGAGATTTCTTCCACCCTGATTCTTGTAGAATCATCAATTCTTGCAGGGGTAATTTCTTCTGAGGCGCCTTCATATTTGGCTTCATAATCAAAGAATTCGTTGGTAGGGACAATTTCGGTAATTCCTAAAACAATAGTTTCCCCTTTATAATCTATAACACCTACTGAAACTTCCATTCCGTCAAGGAAGCTTTCGATCAGGATTTCATCATCTTCTTTAAAGGCAATTTCCGTAGCGGCAATTAATTCTGATTTCTCTTTTACTTTTGAAATTCCCAGCGACGATCCCGACTGGTTAGGCTTTACGAAAACAGGAAGACCAAGAGTTTCCACGATCTCATCCGTATTGATTTCTTCTCCTTTTCTTAAATAGATGCTTTTCGCAGAAGGAATTCCATATTTGGAAAGTACAGCCAATGTATCTTTTTTATTGAAGGTCAGAGCACTTTGGTAGAAATCACAGCCGGTATACTTCTGCCCGATGGCATCCCAGTAGGCCTGGAGAATTCCGTTTTCACCCGGAGTTCCGTGGATAATATTGAAACAGACATCAAATTTCAGCTTTTCATTGTTGTCCAGCGTTACTGAAAAATCTCCGCGGTTGATTTCATATTTTTTATCATTTTCACCCAGAAAATACCATTCATCTTTAAGGATAACTACTTTATATACATCATATAGATTTCTGTCCAGAGAATCGTAGATCAACTGACCGCTTTTTAAGGAAACCACATATTCGTCCGAATAGCCTCCCATAACAACGGCAACACTTTTTTTGCTCATAACCATTATAGTATCAATTAAGGCAAATTTAATCATTTTATGTAATGCAATAAGGGAAATTCAGAAATTTTAAAATTCAAAATGAATTGTGTTAAATAAAAGTACATTTAAAATTATTAGCTATATTTGCCGTTATAATTAAAGTATTTTTAAGTATGCTTAAATCACTTTTCAATTGGAAAGTTTTACTGAATTTAGTAGTCGCCATCGGTGTTTTTGTGGGGTTGGTGTGGCTTACTTTCCGCTGGTTGGAGTACCATACAAATCACGGTCAGGAAATTCCTGTGCCCAATGTTATTAATAAATCGGTCTATGATGCCGTAAAAATATTAGAGGATACCGGGCTGGAGTATGAAGTAGACAGTGCGGAATATAATCCTAAATATAAACCTTTCCAGGTTTTAAAAATGCATCCTTTATCCAGTTCGCGTGTAAAGCCGGGATCACTGGTAAGAATTGTTGTGAACCCAAGAACGTGGGCTCCTATTACTGTTCCGGATGTAATTAATAAATATTCAGGACTGGCGTTCCAGAGACTGGATCAGGTGGGTCTTAAGATCGGAGATACCATCTATGAGCCGAGTATTCAGAAAGATGCTCTTTTAAGAGTATTATATAAAGGTAATGCAGTGAATCCGGGTTCACGACTTCCGAGATTCTCCGTAATCGATGTTGTAGTGGGATCAGGGCCTATGAGAAATATTTCTATTCCTAATGTGGTAGGGCTTTCGGTAAAAGAAGCAAGAGCTGTAATCGCAAGAAGCTTATTCGAAGTAGGGCTTGTAGAACATGAAGATGGAAGCAAGGATGAATCTGATATTATCTATTATCAGGATCCGGCTTCAGGAGATGTAAGGGATCAGGGAATGCAGATTGACCTTTGGGCCAGTAAGAGAACCCCTGCGGAACTTAGAGCAAAAGTAGAGCAGCTGAATTCTATTTACAGGATGAAAGTAGATACCTCACTGCCTCCGGTACGTTATGAGGAGGTTCCTAACTATCAGGAGCCCAATTATGAGCCGCCTGTAGCCGCTCCGGTGCCTAAAAAAGAAGTTCCTAAGCCTGAACCTGCTAAAACAGAACCAGCCAAGACAACTACTAGTGCAGCTACAGGAACTAAACCTGCAGGGACTACAGCAGAAAAGCCAAAGACCACTGCAACAGGCAATCAAAATTCAGGCAGCAAACCGGCAACAGCCGGAAATACAACTCAGCAGCCGGCTCAAAAACCAAAAGCTAAGAAAGTAGTAGTAGAATAATAACAATTTATTATAAAAAATATAGGCTTCAACTGCAAAATGTTGGGGCCTTTTGTGTAAAAAATAAAACAATGGCAGAAGATAACGAAGATTTTTTTGACGAAGAATTATTAGAGTCCGACAGTTTGGAGAACATCGATATTGATGAGGAAAATAAGGGATTATACGAACATCTTAACATCAAAGTTGATAAAAACCAGGAGCCTTTAAGGATTGATAAGTTCTTATTAATATACAGGCAGAATTCTTCACGGAACAAAATTTCTCAAACCTGCAGGGCAGGAAATGTTGTGGTCAATGGTGCTCCGGTAAAACAGAACTACCGTGTAAAACCCGGTGACCAGATTTCTGTGCTTCTTGCCCATCCGCCAAGAGAAAATGTAATCATTCCCCAGGATATCCCTGTCAATATTATTTATGAAGATGATGATCTGGTGGTCGTAGATAAAGAACCGGGAATGGTAGTACATCCCGGACACGGAAACTGGGACAAAACATTGGTGAACGCGCTTGCTTTCCATTTTGAAAAAAACGGTGATAAATCTGATCTGGACAGGGTAGGACTGGTTCACCGGATCGATAAAGATACATCCGGCCTTCTGGTGATCGCTAAAAATGAATATGCACTGAGCTTTTTAGCTAAACAGTTTTTCAACAGAACGACAAAAAGATTGTACTGGGCTTTTGTCTGGGGAAATCCACAGGAAGATGAAGGAACCATAAGAGGACATATCGGAAGACATCCTAAAAACCGTATGCAGATGTCCGTTTATGAGGATGGAAGCCATGGTAAGCATGCTGTGACGCATTATAAGGTTTTGGAACGGTTTAGATACATGACTTGGGTAGAATGTAAACTGGAGACAGGAAGAACCCATCAGATCCGTGCTCATTTCAAACATATCGGCCATACTTTGTTTAATGACGAAAGATATGAAGGGCATACCCCGCTGAGAGGAGTGAATCTGCCTAAGTATAAGCAGTTTATAAAAAATGTATTCGAAATTCTCCCTAGACATGCGCTTCATGCCCACACTTTAGGGTTTATACACCCAACAACTAAAAAGGAATTATATTTTGAGAGCCCAATGCCTAAAGATATGGCGGATGCTGTAAAAAAATGGAGAAATTATTTAGAAAACTAAAAATATATTGAGAATTTTTTTATATTTGTTGAATTGAAATCAAGATTTGTTATGAGAAAACTATATGCTATCGTATGTTTAGCTCTTTTGTCAAATGCATACAAAGCACAAGAATCACTACCATACTATCAGCAATATCTTCTGGATGGTGAATTCCTGTTCAACCCAGCTCAGTACGGAAAGACCGACTACGTGCAGCTTAATGCTAATTACCACAAACAATTTGACAAGTTTAGCGATTCTCCAAATACGCAGTCTATAGGAATCAACGGGAACATCTTCGACAGAGTGGGAGCAGGGCTCTCTATTTTCAGAGACAGTAATGGCCCTATTTCTGCAGGCGGTATTACAGCGGGAGCTTCATACTTTATTCCACTAAGTAGTGAAGGAGAAAGAAAAGACCAATTCTCTTTTGGTACCAGTGTTTCATTTTATAATATGAACTTCGACTATACTTCAGTGAACGTTGAAGATGGCTACGATCCACTATTGATCGGAAAAGAAGGGAATATTTTTATGGCTTATGCCAACTTCGGTGCAGCTGCTACCTATAGAAACATTTTTGCAGGAGTATCTGTAAACGATATCGCACTAAGCAATGATAAGGCTATCGTAAACGGAATTGAGCCTTCACCAATTAAATTCTTCTTAAACTTAGGATATGACTGGCATTTTGCTGACAATATCTATGTAACGCCATCAGCGTTGATCAACCTGAATACGAATTCAACAAGAATGATCGACTATAACTTAATGGCTACTTTCTTTAATGATATTAATTCATTCTCTGCCGGAGTAAGCTACAGAACGGTACAGAACAGATTCGACAGCCAGCAGCTTCAGGTAGCACCAGTGATTAAAGTAAGATTTAATAAATTCATGGTTGGAGCTACTTACAACATCGGAATGTCTGATATCCAGACTTATGGTGGAAACAGCTTTATGATTAGTTTAGGATATAACTTCGATAACTTTATTAATCATAGAGGATATAGATATTAATCTGATATAATTTAAATAAATTTGAGCTCTGAAATTTTCAGAGCTTTTTTTATGATATATATTCACATTCCATTCTGCAAGCAGAAATGCAGCTACTGCAACTTTCACTTTTCCACTTCTTTAAACTTTAAAGATGAAATGATCGGTGCCATGAAAACCGAAATGCGGCTTAGAAAAGATGAACTGCAGAATAAAAATCTGAAATCCCTGTATTTTGGAGGCGGAACCCCTTCCATTCTTTCGGCAGATGAAATCAAAGGTCTGATTGATGAGGTACAGAAGTATTTCAGTTTTGATAGTGATATCGAGGTTACTTTGGAGGCCAACCCGGATGATCTGGACAAAAATTTTTTAAAACAGTTGGCTCAATCTCCGGTCAACAGGCTTTCCATCGGGACCCAGAGTTTTTTTGAAGAAGATCTTAAGCTGATGAACCGTGCTCATAATGCTTCTGAAGCAGAGAGTTCAATCAAAAGAGCTCAGGATTTTGGCTTCGAAAACTTAAGCATAGACCTGATCTATGGCTCTCCAACGTCGAATCTGGACATCTGGAAGGAGAATTTAAATAAAACCATAGCCCTTAAAGTTCCGCATATTTCATCCTATGCATTAACCGTTGAACCTAAAACAGCTTTGGAAAACTGGATTTCGAAAGGAAAAATTGCCAGTCCACGGGAAGAAGAACAGAATAAAGAGTTTTACTACCTGTCAGATTTTTTAAAAGACAATGGATTTGAGCATTATGAAGTCTCCAATTTTGCAAAACCAGGCTTTTATTCAAGACACAATTCTGCATATTGGAAGTACAGAGACTATCTGGGGATCGGGCCTTCCGCACATTCTTATAATGGATTTGATGTCAGAAGCTGGAATGTTGCCAACAACCAGCAGTATATCAAAAAGCTTCATACCGGAATTCTTGCCAAAGAAGAAGAAATCCTGTCGCAGGAAGATCAGTTCAATGAAATGATCATGATCGGGCTGAGAACAATTTGGGGTGTAAATCTTGATAGTCTGAAGAATAAATTCAATGATAAGATCCTTGAACATTTCCAATCCGAGATAAAATCTAAAATAGAAGAAGGTATTTTGGTCATTGAAGATAACCATCTGAAAATTCCGGAAAAGCATTGGTTTATGGCGGATGGGATTGCTTCAGATTTATTTATGGTATAAATAAGTAATATCCATGCTGAACGGAGTCGAGACATGAGCAAAAAATGGCAACACAGTTTCAATATTATACCATAGAAATAAAGTCTGAAATCAGGAATACAAAAATCTAAAAATCTTTGTATTTTTGTATAAAAATTTCAGTTCACTTGAAAACTAAAAAGCAAGATTATTCACATCTTTCACCAAGCCAGCCTATCGGTATTTTCGATAGCGGGGTGGGAGGACTTACCGTAGCTAAAGAGATCAAAAGACTTCTTCCTCACGAAGACCTGATCTATTTTGGAGATACCAAACACCTTCCGTACGGTGAAAAATCAAAAGATGCGATCATCGAATATTCTACCAAGATCACCAATTTTCTACTTCAGCAGAACTGTAAAGCCATTGTCATTGCGTGTAACACGGCTACGGCAAATGCTTTGAATGAAGTTATGCAGTCTGTGAACGGGAAAGTACCTGTAATAGACGTAATCAATCCGGTTGCAGAAAAGGTAGCCTATGAAATTCATAATAATGTTGGTGTCATCGCGACAAAAGCTACTGTGAATTCCGGACTGTACAAAAAAAGTATCAGAAAGCAGAATAAATGGATTAAGGTTGATGAGCTGGCAACTCCGTTATTGGTTCCTGCCATTGAAGAAGGATTCAAAAACCATCCGATAACACATGCTATCATTTATAATTATTTGAGTAATAACAAGCTCAAAAATATTGAAACGCTGATCCTTGGCTGTACACATTATCCTTTGCTGATTGATGAGATTAAACAATACTACGGAAACAGAGTCCGCGTGATTGATTCACCCAATATTGTAGCCAACCACCTGAAAATTATCCTGGATAAATACCATCTTCTGAATGATAATAATCCAAAGCCAAACTATCATTTCTATCTCTCGGATCTGACGAAAAACTTTGAAAAGATCTCTAAGAAATTCTTTGGAAAAACAATAGATTTAGAACTGAAAGTATTATAATATAAAAAGCTGTTTCACCTGAAACAGCTTTTTATTTTTTTAATATTCCCTGAAATCAGGGCTCTAAAATAACCATTTCACTCTTCAGTCTCCTTTTAGGAGTTGTTGCCGGATGGTTAGTGTCATTTTCATCCCTTTTTCCGAGGGTTACTGCAAAAAGTGTTTCATAAGAATCATTTTTAAGGATCTCGTCATATTTTTCAGTCTCAATACCTTCCATTGGGGTGGAATCTATTCCCATAGCTGCACATGCGGAAAGAAGAACTCCCAGTGAAAGATAAACCTGATGGCCCATCCATGCCTTAACAAACTCTTCACCGTGTGGTTTTACCATGTTTCTGTAATAATTTACCGAACCTTCGGGAAGATTCTCTTCAATCTGTTTCTCAAAATCTCCCGGATTTTTCAGTACCTGGAATACAACCAGATGACTGCTTTGCAGCACTTTTTCCTTATTAAAGTAAGAAGCATCCCCTAATTGTTCCTTAAGCTCAGGCTTATTAACGAAAATAAAATTCCACGGCTGGCTGTTAATGGAAGAAGGGCTGAGATTAAGAATCTCTTTCAGTTCTGCAATCTGTTCTGCACTGATTTTTCCCTGAGGATCATACTTTTTTACCGTATACCTCTTTTTCATCTGTTCTAAAAAGCTCATAAATTATTGTACTATCATTTTTATAGTTGCAAAACTAATGTAAGTTTAATACATTTGCAATAACGGTAAAAAAGGATAGTATAAAATGTATACAATAGACAACAAAGAATATCCATGCTGCACCAGCGTAACGATGAGATTTATAGGGGGGAAGTGGAAGGCGGTAATTCTGCATCACTTACTTGATGGCGCCAAAAGATATAACGAGCTGAAAAAGTCTATTCCAACCATTACAGAAAGAACTTTGAGTCTTCAGCTAAAGCAGCTTGAAGAAGACCATATCGTCAACAGAAGAGTATATACGGAAAAACCTCCGCTGATGGTAGAATATACCCTTACGGAATTTGGAAAAACATTACTGCCGGTACTTGAAGCTATTACAAACTGGGGAATTGCTGCGCCTGACCATTCTATCAAAAAAATAATCAGGAACTAAATTTCCTGATTATCTTCTTTATTCGCTTCGAAAAAACTGAAACTTACATTTCCGTATTTTCGGGTATCTATTAAATTGGGATGCTCCAGTTTCATCCTGCTCTGGTGTTCTACAATCAGGATTCCATTGGGTTTTACAAATTTATTATTCAGAACCAGAGATAGCAGTTCATAATATTTCTTTTCTTCCATTTCAAACGGAGCATCAGAAAATACAATTTCAAAGCTTTTCTTATTTCTGAATTTTTTAAGCCAGTCAAAAACGTCACCCCTCTGAACATTGATCTGCAGTGACATATCCAGTTCTGAAGCAGTAGAATTAATAAAGCTGGTGTGTTTCGGGTTCAGTTCCACTGAAGTCACATCCTGGCATCCTCTGGAGGCAAATTCAAAGGTGATGGAACCGATGCCGGCAAAAAGATCCAGCACGGAAATCGACTGCATATCATATTTATTTTCCAGGATACTGAAAAGTGCTTCCTTGGCAAAATCTGTAGTAGGTCTTACATCAAAATTTTTGGGAGCCGCAATTTTTTTCGCTTTCCACTTGCCGGATATTATTCTGAACATATTTGTTTAGGGTTTAGGTAACAGGTTTTAGGGATCAGGGAAAACATAATAAGGCTAAGCCCTTTTCCCTTATTCCTAATCCCTTTAATTAAGTATAAAATTCTTATTAGGAACATTGTCAAAAACAATTCTCATGTTTTTAACGAATTTCTGAAGCTCGGAGATAAAGGTTTCGTTTTCCGTAGTTTCACCGTAAGCGTAGAAATTGGTCTCATTAATTCCGAAACCTATTTTGCTTAGCGTAAACATCACGAAATACAGAAAGTCGACTTCAGAGTTTACATCCAGGTTGTTGTATAAAATAACCTTCTTATTATCAATGGCGAAAAATTCACATTGGTTATGATATAAATTGATATGGATTTCCTTATTGTTCTTATTATTGATTGAATTCAAAAACTTTTCTCCGGAGAAATTAAAATGAACCGGAACCGCCAGCTCTTTTATTTTCCTGTAAAAGTTTTTAGGGAATGTATAGTAAAACTGTACCCCGAATTTTTTATTCACAGAAAGCATCAATTCCTCTTTTTCCCTATCTGCAGGCGCATTGAAGGCAATCAGTTCAAATCCGGCCTCATGTTCTGAAAATCCTTCAGGCATCAGGGTGAAATGGTTTAATGCAGAGATCACATGGATTTCATCAAATCTTTGTTTAAGAAGGATTTCGTCCAGCTTTTCTTCAATTAGAGTTTCCGGAGTTTCTTCAGTAACGAAATAAGACTTTTCTTCCAGGATGCTTTTGTTCCTGGCAATCTGGCAGATTAATCCGTCTTTGGTAAAAAGTAAATTAAGTACGTTCATATTTCAATTGCTGCAAATTTAGTGAAATTCTATCATAACGGCACCCGATTGATGATGAAGTATTTCCTTATTATAAAAATCGATATCTGTCTGGCTTTCCAAAACATCCATGACCATTCTCTGCAGCGTTCCGTCACCAATTCCGTGAACGATCTCCAATCTTTTCAGATGATGTTTTCTACAAAAGTCTAAAACTTCCATCAACTTTGCCTTTTGAATGAAGAGCCTTTCGAAACTGTCATAATCACCGGGGTTTTTAACCAGATAATGAAAGTGCAGATCTAGGACCATATGATTTTTCTGGTGCTTTTTGGAAACCACTTTCTTCGGTTCTGCTTTTTTTATTACGCGGATATTTTCATAAAGATCTGCATTTTTCGGAACCAGCTTTTCTTTTGGATACTGGTAGGTAAACCCATAGCCATCTTTAAAAACAACAATATTTCCGTTCACAGAAGTAATAATTCCGCTTAAATCTTCATCTACCACAGAAACTTTGTCCCCGATTTTCATGTATTGTGCTTCTTTGTTGTTGCTTTAATTTAATTTTTCGGTCCCAGCTCAATAATTTCCAGATCCTTTATTTCTTCCCCTTCCACCACGAAACGCATCATGGTTCTTACCTTATGCCATCCCTGTTTGCCACAGGCTCCCGGATTCAGATGGAGAAGGTTGTTCTTTTGGTCAAACATGGCTTTTAAAATATGAGAATGCCCTGAAATAAACAGCTTAGGTGCTTTTTCAGAAATTTCTTTAAAGGCAAGCGGAGTATATTTCCCGGGATATCCGCCGATGTGGATCATCAAAACTTCCAGATTTTCACAGAAAAAACGGTTCACTTCAGGAAATTCTGCCCGGATCTTCGCATGGTCTATATTTCCGTAAACCCCTTTTAAAGGTTTTATTTTTTCCAGTTCTTCAATAACCTCCATGCTTCCGAAATCACCACAATGCCATATTTCATCAGCCTGGCGGGCATATTCTAAAATCCTATCGTCTATATAGGAATGGGAATCGGAAAGAAGGAGAATTTTGGTCATGAAAATCTGGGATTTGTGCAAATTTAGGAAAGATTTATTTTTAATTAAGATTTAGGTTCCTTTTTAAATAGACAAAGTTTTAAGACAGAAGCTCTCATCGCCTAATATTTACTAAATTTGAAAAAATTAAATAAAATGAAGCAGAAGTTTTCTTTTCTCCTTTTTCTAGCGGCAGTGGGACTGTTTAATGCCCAGGTTGAAGAAAAAAAACTGGATGAGCTGATCCAGAATACCTTAAAAACTTTCGATGTTCCGGGAATGTCCGTGGGAATAATAAAAGACGGAAAAGTGATCTATTCCAAAGGATTTGGGCAGCGTTCCTTAGCAACCAAACAGCCGATGGATGATGCTACACTGGTAGGAATTGCATCCAATTCAAAAGGGTTTACCTGTACTGCGCTTGCTATTTTAGCAGATGAAGGAAAACTGAACTGGGATGATAAAGTTTCAAAATATATTCCTGAATTCCAGATGTATGATCCGTATGTTTCCCAAAATGTAACCATTAAAGACCTTATAACTCATAGAGCCGGATTAGGTTTGGGACAGGGTGATCTGATGTTTTTCCCCGAAGGCGGGAACCTGTCAGTTAATGATATTGTTCATAACGTAAGGTATCTGAAGCCTGAAAACCCTTTCAGAACTAAACTGGATTATAACAATATCATGTTTATTGTAGCCGGAGAAGTAATCCACAGAATTTCCGGTCTTAGCTGGGCAGAATTTATTGAGCAGAGAATCATGAAACCAGTGGGAATGACTTCCAGCTACGGAAGCTACAACAGGGCAAAAGCAGTAACCAACAAGATCGATGCACATGCCCCTGTAGATGGTAAAGCTGTTGCTGTTCCCCACGACTGGAATGAAACCGGAAATGCAGCCGGAGGAATTATGAGTAATATTAAGGATATGACCACGTGGGCTGACTTTCTTTTAAATAATTTCACGACGAAAGACGGGAAAAAACTGGTTTCGGATAAAAATGTACAGCAGCTGTGGAGTCTGCAGATTCCGGATAGAGTTGCTTTAAAAAATCCTTATGATACAAGTTTCTACGGATATGGACTGGGATGGTTTTTAAGTGATGTGAAAGGGCACAAGCAAATCCAGCATACGGGAGGCTTAATTGGAACCGTTACACAATTTACCCTGATTCCGGATATGAAACTAGGAATCGTAGTACTCACTAACCAGCAGTCCGGAGCGGCGTTTAATACGATCACCAACACGGTGAAAGATTCTTACCTGGGTGTGGCAGACAGAAACTGGCTTAAAACATATGGTGAAAGAATGTCAAAAGTAAATGCAGACTTTGATAAACAGAAAAAAGAAGCTTTTGCTAAATCCGAAGCGTTTAAGAAAGAAAAAAATCTTCAGCCTAAAGCAGAACAATTTGTAGGGAAGTATAATGACCAGTGGTTCGGAGACGTTGAAATTTCTCAACAGGGAAATACATACAGAATTTCTTGTCAGAATTCTCCAAGACTCAAAGGGGAGCTGCTGCCTTATTCCAATAATTCTTTTATTATTAAATGGGACGACAGAAGCTATGATGCTGATGCTTACATTATCTTCAATTATGATGAAAACGGAAAAGCAGAGTCTGCAAAGTTAAAGCCTGTTTCAGATGTTACGGATTTCAGCTTTGATTTTGATGATCTGGATCTGAAAAGAAAGTAATGATAGATAAGAAGATTAAAATATTCAATAAGAACGGGCTTTAGCCCGTTTTTTTTATTAGCAGATTATTTCAAAAGGTTAAAGTCTTGTTCAGCACGTACAAACTCAGAATTCAGATGCTGCTTTTCAAAGAAATTTTTCAGATCAAGCAAACGTTTTTTATGATCATACAGAAGACTTGAATTTAATTTCTGCTGGCAAAGCGAGCATGCTCTTGCAAAATGATAATCTGTTTCGGAAAGGCTATTTGTTCCGTTCATTACACAGTTGGCATTAAGGCAATGGCTGATCCCGAACATGTGTCCGATCTCATGGGAGCTTATTTTGATTAATCTTTCTAAACTTATATTGAAATTGGAGCTAGACACATGGCAGTCAGAAAACCTGTACATTGAAGTTACACCCACACCATCCTCATAAGATGCCTGGCCAAATACATAGTTCCATTCAGGTTTTGGAAAAAGATCTTTTTCTGTAATACCCATAAAAACTGTGGCATCATTAGGTTTACGCTTTATCAATATACTGTCCAATATGTAACCTGCCAGAATCTGTTCCTGTCCTTCTGTAGAAATCCTTGTTACTGATTTTGGGAAAATGGTGTTAGGTAAAATCGGAAGAATTTTTGTTTCCAGCTGAAAATATGTACTCAAATATTCTCTGGTAAGTTCTATTTCCTTTTTCTGAAGTTCATTGAATTCTCCAATAGGCTGAAGATAAATCGTATTTTTTCCTGGTCCAGGCTTCATTTTTGTCAGTTTCTGGAAATCATCAAAGGTCTGAAACTTTTCATTCCTTGAATATCTCCAGTCACCGGACTTGGCCTTTGGGAGTTTGACATCATTTAAGGCAATAGTTTCAATATACGTCCTCTCTTTTTTGTTGCATGAAAAAAAGAGTAGAATAGGGAATAGGCATAAAAAAATAGAATTATATTTTCCCAGGTTCATAAAAGAACAGAAGTTTCTTCTTGGCTCCATCAAATTCAGACCATGAATTACAGTCTATTTCAAAACCGGCCACTCCGCAGGTGGGAAAATGAAAAATATCTTCAGAAATGGAATTCGCAAAATTGGAAATTCCGTTGTTATGAGAAAAAAAAGCTACAGAGCTTACACTGTCATCCAGATCGTAAATTACAGATTCGAAATTTTTTTCGGAAGGGTTATACAGTTTATCTTCTGTAGAAACTGTAAGCTGGTAAGCCTGGTTAAAAATCTTACAGGTATTCAGGGCACGCACAGCCGGGCTGGAAATAAACTGATCAATAGAAATATTATTGTTTTTCATGAATCTGGACATGTTCATAGCATCTTTCAATCCTTTATCTGCCAAAGGTCTGTCAAAGTCCTCTGTTTCTTCCGGCCAGTCGCTTTTCGCATGTCTTACGAGGATGAGTTTCTTCATATTTTCGTTTTTTGGAAGATTAAAATTATAAAAAAAATAATGGAATAAAACATGATTTTTATAAAAAAGCTGCGTTGTGAATAAAATCATTAAATTTTACTAAATTTGCACACTTATGGGACAGATCCTTGCAATAGACTATGGAAAGGCACGCTGCGGCATCGCTGCAACGGATGATATGCAGATTATTGCCAGTGCACTGGATACTGTTGAAACACGGTTTTTGATGGAATTTCTCAGAAAATATTTCACCGAAAACAAAGTGGATGATGTGGTAGTAGGCCTTCCTACAGATTTGAAAGGAAATATATCCGAAATGGAGACCGATATTTTAAAATTCATTGAAGAATTTCAGAAAGAATTTTCCGGTATCACAGTCCACCGCCTTGATGAAAGATTTACCTCAAAAATGGCTTCTTTTTTTATCTCCCAAAGCGGGAAAAGCAAAAAAAAGAGACAGGAGAAGGGGTTAATAGATAAAGTAAGTGCAACGATTATATTGCAGAATTTTTTAGAACAAAGAATAAGATGATTTTACCGATAAGAGCTTTTGGGGATCCTGTTTTGAGAAAAGTAGGGAAAGATATAGACAAAGATTATCCCGGTTTACAGGAACTTATAGATAATATGTTCGAAACGATGTACAGTGCAAACGGTATCGGGCTGGCAGCACCACAGATCGGGCTGGACATCCGTCTGTTTGTGATCGATGTGACTCCTCTTGCAGATGACGAAGATTACGAAGACATCAAAGATGAATTGGCTGAGTTCAAAAAAGTTTTCATCAATGCTAGAATTCTTGAAGAATCCGGCGAAGAATGGAAATTCAATGAAGGATGTCTTTCTATTCCGGATGTAAGAGAAGATGTGAAGAGAAAAGGAACCATCGTTATTGAATATTATGACGAAAATTTTGTGAAACATACAGAAACTTTTTCCGATATTAGAGCCCGCGTAATTCAACATGAGTATGATCATATTGAAGGCGTGCTGTTTACCGATCATCTGAGTGCTTTGAAGAAGAAACTTGTAAAAGGTAAACTGACAAAGATCTCTCAGGGCGATGTAAGCATAAGCTACAAAATGAGATTTCCAAAATAAATTAAACAAGGATTAAAAACAAAATAATAAAAAGCAAAAAGCCCCGTGCCGATTGCAGAATTTACAAAAAATAAAATTATGCTGTTAGAAAAAATAATTTCAATTTCCGGAAAGCCAGGACTTTTCAAATTAGTTTCCCAATTAAGAAACGGTTTTATCATTGAAGATGTTACCACGAAGAAAAAAGTGAGCATCGGAAACTCCAGCCAGGTGAGTTTATTGGATAATATCGCGATGTTTACGGTTGATAAAGAAGTTCCTTTGTTCGAAGTTTTTGAAAATATTGCTAAAAATAACGATTACAAAGAAGCGATTTCCCACAAGTCTTCCGATGAGGTTCTGAAAGAATTTATGACAGCTTCTCTTCCTGACTATGATACAGAAAGAGTATATGCTTCAGACATCAAAAAACTGGCTCAGTGGTACAACATCCTTCAGAAAGCAGGATATATCACTCCAGAAAGCTTCGTAAAAGCAGAGCCCGAAACACTGGATGGTGCACAGGAAGAAATAAGCATTGAAAAAGAAGCTCCTAAAAAAGCTCCAAAAGCTGAAAAGCCTGCCGCTCCAAAAGTAAAAGCTACTTCTGCCGCTAAAGTCGCTCCGAAAAGTACTCATACCAAGAAAGGATAATTGATCCCGGATTGTTAATATAAAGCCCTGTCAGAAGTTTCTGGCGGGGCTTTTTTAACCGATTTACAATGACCTCGGAAACTGTAGCGTTAAAAAAATAAATTCTGTAAACGTTAAGAAAATTCTATTGTTTGAAGTGCGGGAGCAATATTGAAATGATTCAGCAATAGTAAATCCGTACAAGTTTTAGAATTTTTAGAGAACAGAACTTATTTTTAGCGGAGGTTTCCAAGTCTTGAACTTTTCGTTCTTTTGTTTCAAGACAAAAGAACTTAATTAAAGATTTACCCTAAATTTGCATTACTCGAATTCCTAACTTATGAATACCAGACAAGAAAAACTAGAAGCTTTCGGAAGATTATTAGATATTATGGACGATCTCCGTGAAAAATGTCCGTGGGATCAGAAACAGACACTGCAATCACTCCGCCATCTGACCCTGGAAGAAACCTATGAGCTTTCTGATGCCATTCTGCAGGAAGATCTGCAGGAGATCAAAAAAGAGCTTGGTGATGTGCTTCTTCATTTGGTTTTTTATGCTAAAATTGGTTCTGAAAAGGAAAGTTTCGATATAGCCGATGTCATCAATTCCTTAAACGAAAAACTGATCTTCCGTCATCCGCATATTTACGGGGACACTGAAGTAAAAGATGAGGAAGAAGTGAAGCAGAACTGGGAAAAGCTGAAGCTGAAAGAAGGAAACAAATCTATTTTGGGTGGTGTTCCGAAAAGTCTTCCAAGTTTGGTAAAAGCTTACAGGATTCAGGATAAGGTAAAGGGGATCGGTTTTGAATTTCATGATGCGGAAGATGCCTGGAAGAAAGTAGATGAAGAAATCAGGGAGTTTCATGAAGAAACAGATCCTGTTAGAAAAGAACTGGAGCTGGGAGATGTATTTTTCTCGCTTATCAACTATGCAAGAATTTCGGGACTGAATCCGGACTCTGCTCTGGAAAGAACCAACTTAAAATTTATTTCCAGATTCCAGAAAATGGAGGGGCTGGCAGAAGAATCAAATCTAAAGCTGGCTGATTTATCTCTGGAAGAAATGGATGTATTGTGGGAAAAAGCAAAACTGATGTCCTAAACAAAAGTCAGAAACTTCCTGTTGAACCCCTTCAGTGACGGCACTTACATAAGATGTTTTTTGAATGTACACAGCAGAATATACAAGATTCAGGAAGCTGTATTGGAATAGGTTTTGCAGGGCTCATCATCACAGGATTATTAATACCTTAGAGAAAAATATCCGGTACTCGTATTTTCAGTATAAAAAATTAAAAAAATAGCTATGTTGCGCATTCTTACTTTATCCGCTTTCTTACTATGGAGCTGCAATCCAAAAGCTCAGGACAGTCCTAAAACCGATGCCCTGAAAGTAGAATTTTCCCTTCCTAAAAAGTTAAAAGAAGTTTCCGGAATTGTATTGTCTCAGGACAAAAATACCATTTGGGCTATAGAAGATCAAGGGAACAAGAATGTGGTTTACGGCCTGGATATGCAGGGAAAGCTGGTGGCAGATGTTCTTGTAGAGAATGCAGAAAACAACGATTGGGAAGATATTATAAAAGATACCCAGGGGAATATTTATCTTGGAGATTTTGGAAATAATGACAATAACAGACAGAATCTGGCTATTTTAAAGCTGGATCTGAAAGAGGCTTCTCAAAAGACCACGAAGGCTGTCCAGACCACAAAATTTCATTACGAAGGACAGACTGAATTTCCTCCGAAGAAATCAAACTGGCTGTATGACTGCGAAGCTTTCGTAGAGATGAATGGTAATTTTTATCTTTTTACGAAAAACCGAAGCAAGGGTTTTGATGGAACTTTCCTTGTATTCCAGGTTCCTAATAAAGAAGGGGATTTTGAAGCAAAATTAATCGGGAGGCTTAAGTTAGCAGGAAAATACAGCGATGCTGCCATTACCTCTGCAGCTGTAAATAGTACCCAAAATAAGATTGTTCTGCTTACCCATAAAAATATCCATGTACTTTCCGGATTTACTGCAGACAATTTTAACTCCGCTACCATTGAAAAGTTACCGTTAAATCATAATTCGCAGAAAGAAGCTGTTGTTTTCCTTAATGATAAAACACTCCTGATTGCTGACGAAAAAGATAAAGACACCGGCGGAAACGTATATAGGTTTGAATTGAACCCTCAAGGCAAATAGCTGCAAGAGGGTTAAACTCAAAATATTTTACGGAGTAAGATAAGAAATGTGAATATTTCCGGCCGACAGTCTGAAATTCTGCGTATAAACACATCTGATCCTGAAAGTATCACCGGTATTAAAATAGGTAATCGAAGACAGGTTATGATTTACCGTTAATGTGCGCTCACCATGTCCTGTGGATGTAGAAGCCAGGGTTTCCGTAGCTGGTGAAACTTTCTGTACGGAAGATTTTGCCGTTCCTGCTGTGTAGCCGTTGCCGTTTAAGCTCAGATCATAGGTGATATAAGGGACAACATTGTAGTATCCGGGCTTTACTACTGTGAATATTCCGGTTGCAGAGTCGTACTTCAGGTAAGTATTGTCAATCTTATTACTTACGTTATAAATATAAGTCTTTGCAAAACTTTCATGAGTGCTTACAGGATTGCTTCCGGTACCTGTATAGCTTCCTGTAGCAGGATTGATATCCGTTTTATTCCCTACAAATATTACTTTCAGGAAATTCTGGGATTCAATGGTAGTCCAGGAAGGGGCAGCTCCTGCTCCGTTTGACATTAATACTTCACCCCGGTTTCCCGAGCTTCCTTTGGTTTTTGCGTTTCCACCTACATTCAGGTCCTTTACTACCTGAAGGCTTCCATTGACGTGTAATGTGTTTTGTGGTGTTGGGGTTTCTATACCCACTTGAGCTTTTACATTTAAGAACATGACAAATAATGCCATGTATGACAGCGTTCTCTTCATCCGATAGTTGTTTTTTTGAAATAATTTTAAACAAATATATATTCTTTTTAAAACATTGAATTTTTAAAAGATATACAAGCATATTGCTCTATGGATGCTTTTTCTTAAAATTTGAAAAAATATGAATTAGCAGTTTTAACCGTATATTGTTTACGTGTAATAATTTGTAAATGAAAAATTAAAATAATTAAATTTATTTATATTAAAATTAATAAGTGAATTAATCTTTTTCTATAATAAAATGCATAATTTGCCTTTCTAAAATGGGGATCCGGTTTAAAAAGTCATTCCTACACCGCCGGAGATTCTTCCTCCATCAGAACCATAGAAATAGTTGAGTCTTGCAGAGAACATATCAACAACGCTCATCCAGAATCCGGCTCCTACAGATTGGTGCCACTTTTTAGAATCTTCATGATCATTCCATACCCGGCCCAGATCATACCCGATCAGGACTCCCATATTGGCTGGAATGATATTGTTTCTTACCCTTCCGAAATCCCATCGGATCTCAGAGTTATTCGTGAAATAGGATTTACCTGAAAACCTGTCGTTACGGAAAGCCCTCATTCCATTATTACCTCCTATGCTTGCGGCCTGATAGAATTCAAAGTTATTATTGCTGATCCACATAGCGTTGCTGGAATTGGCAAAAACAAAATTTCCTCTTTTGTCAAGTCTATGATCAATTGTAAGTGTACCGTTCAGCGTGAAAAAATTCTTTTCAGTATTGGAAAGGTTCGTCTTCCAGTCTGCGTTCAGTAATAATTCCAGCCCCAAAGTAGGGAAGGCATTATTATCAAGGTTTTTGAAACTGAATGTATAATTGGCTCCGGCAAACTGCTGGCTTTTGAAAACTTCAGGTCTCACATCCGGTGACTGATCTACAAAACGGTCGCCATTCCTCTGCACCTTATTATCTTCAAACGTCAGCTGAAACTGATGCTGAAGATTCATCCAGCTTTTTTTAGAGATAGAGGGGGCAAAATTGAACTTTGAGATCCTTGCCCGGTTATATTCCCTTTCCGTATTTTCTTCATCATATTGACTTTCATTGGACAGCCCGAAGAAGTTTTCAGCAAACCTGGGTGTTGTATAAGCTGCATCCAGATTGAAATCCCATCCCGATATCGCTTTTTTGAAAATTCCTTTATAAGCAGCATTGAATCCACCGGTCGCCGTATAAAAATTTACTTTCAGGCTGTGCTTCTGGGTATAAGGATCGCGGATGAAATTATTAACGGTATAATTAGCCAGAACCCCTAAAATCACACCGTCATCCGGATTGTAGTCTGCATTCGGGTAGCCTGCAAAGAAATTGTATTTAGGATGCTTATAATTGTACGTATTGATATCATAATCATCAGAAATATTTTTCGTTCCACCGCCGTTGTATGTATTTTTCTGGCTTTTAAAATCATAAATCTTCACACTTTTCCCATCAGCAATATTGTACACATCGTGATTATAACCGCCGATAAGCCTGATGTTCATCTTCGGCCTTCCTTCCCCTGAAACTTCATAAATGTCGTCATCTTCAAGGCCGTAGATCCAAAGTTCTTTCGTTTTGGAGTCTTCGTAGGTTTTTTCAAAAACCAATTCAGGGTTTTCTTTATTTTTATCTAATTTATATTGCTGTACATGAACGGTATTTGCCGTTTTTGTGATAACGAATTTATCAGGATTCACTGTTCCGGCAAGAGGAACTTTTTCCTGCAGCACATCATAATATTGGGCAGCATAATCCTGAAGCTTTGTTTTTCTGACTTTTAATTTTCTCTGAATATCAGCAATCGTTTCATCCTGTACTTCTTTCGGCAGATTCTTGAAGGCATCATCAATATCAGCATCCGTAAGATGTTCCTGAATATACTTGGCCTGCGCAGTCCATTCTTCCTGTGAAGCCCCTTTTAAAAAGATGAGGTCCAGCGGATACGGCTCCATATTCATCCATTTCACATTTTTAATATCGTCCTTAAACGTTTTCATATGGCGGATAGCCGGAACATTCATAATAACTTTGAAAGCAGCACCGTCATATTTACTGAAAGCCTGGTCTCTGTCTTTGGGGATCGGTTTGTAAATAACCTTGTCGCCATCCTGATATTCCGCCCATTTCCATTGGTCAGAATGCCTGTCCCAATCGCCGATAAGCATGTCGAAAATCCTTGCTCTTATGTACGATTCGCGGTCTACGGAATATTTGTAATTTTTAGAGAAATTTTTAAGAACATCATCCGTGGAAACAATGTCTTTGGCATTATCCAGCGAGGCCAATGTTTTGGGATCTGAAGAAAAACGCTCTTCGATCATATACATTTCGTCACCGTAGTTTTCATTATATTCTCCCAAAGCATATTGTTTCGGGATGTAATAAAGCTTCGGATTGCTGTGGAAAATACCAAGTTTATCAGCCATATTTCCTACAGAAAAAGGAGTAAACGGGTGATTGGTCGTATAAAAATCAAGCAGGAATTTTTCAGGAAACGTATTGTTAAGCTCATTTCCGAAAGTGCTTTTTTTGAAAGCCATATTATTCAGGAAACGGACAGCACTCTTTTTTACTCCACGCATAACAAATTCCTGTCCGTCTGCCGCTTTCAGCCTCAAACTGTTCGACTGGTTGCCTCCTCCTTCCCGGAAAGGCGTGAATCCACCGTTCAACGAAGCAAGATCGCCTGTAGGTGCCTCAATAGGGATACCGTAGTATTTTCTGTAGTGCTCGCCCCATAACCAGCGGTAAACGGGTCCTTTTTGGGTAAGCTTCACCGGATAAACGCTTGAAGTTGCTGTGGCCGGAAAATCTTTTGGATAGTTATTCAAAAAGGCATCCGGTTTTGAGATGACAGAAATGTGGGCAAGCTTTTTAAGACCATTATCTTTTGTTGAAAAATATTCTACATCTGTGCTCTGGTCTTTTCTGATGTTCAGAACGGCAAAACCGCTCCCTCCGTATGAGAAATCCGTTTTTTCCGCAATGGTGGCAGGGTCTGTCTTGGAACCGGCACCACTGATGATCTGCCTGATATTCCTGTCTTCATGATACTGCAGATTATGATCATGCCCGGAAACAAAAATAATATTTTCCTTATCCTGAACGATGCTTTTCAGCCTGTTGGCCAGATCTGCATAATGCTTATTGTTGATATCCTCCAGGCTTGCCCCGGAAGAACTTCTCAGTACATTGATCAAACTTGCTACAACAGGAACAGGAACCTTACTTTTTAATGGATAAAGATGTGACTTTGCAGAATTGAATCCCGCATGGGTTCCACTGCTGATCACGGGGTGGTGCAGGGCTACAATAATTCTTTTATCCTGGTTTTTGGTAATAAGGTCTTTAAATTCTGTGAAAAAATCCTCACGGGTTTTAATACTGCAGTTTTTATTTACCCCCGGATACTGATCCCAGTTGACAAGGGCCCATTCCGTATCAATAACAATAAGTTTTATGTCTTTGGATAAATTAATATCGTCGATGCCGCAGGAATTTTTAGGAAGAAAGGCCTTTTTATCATTAAAATAGCTTTTCACAAGGTCTTCCTGTGCCCTTAATCCATCAAGACCGTTGTTCCAGTCATGATTTCCCGGAATAACGAGTGTTTTTCCTTTAAAGTTTTTGGTAATGGCAAGCTGGTTTTCCAACTTTTGCTTGGCCAGTGCATAATCTTTGTCGGATTCTTTTGGCAGACCGTTAGGATAAATATTATCACCAAGGAAGATCAGCATAGAATTACTGTCTGCGGAATCCAGCTTGTTTTTAAGTAAGTTTAAGGTATTCTGTGCCTGGGGCTCATCTGCATTTCCGGCATCCCCGATCAGGAAGACTTTAAAATCATTTTCAGATTTTATATCAGAATTTTTTATTTCAAATAAGTTTTTACCCTTTTTTACGTTATATGTAGCGCAAGAATAGAGAACTCCCGCAGATAATACTGCTCTAAAGGCAATAGTCGTTTTTTTTAAATGAGTTTTAAAGGATAAATTCATAAATTTACATTAACAAAAATTCAGGAATGAATATTTTACACAAAGCTAAAGATTATGTAGAAATCTTATTCAAAGATAAGTTATCTTCTGTATACTTTTACCATAATTTTATTCACACGACCTATACCGTTAATAAGGCCGAAGAGATTATGCGAAATACACCTGTTTCCAAAGAGGATCAGGAAAAGGTGCTTCTAGCCCTTTGGTTCCATGATACAGGTTATGTGGAATGTGCACAGAATCACGAAGAAAAAGGAGTAACGATTCTTACCGATTTTCTGAAACAGGAAAATTATCCTGAAAATTATATTGAAGATGTTTCCAGGCTGATCCTGGCAACCAAAATTACCTACCAGCCGCAGAACCTTTTGGAAAAAATTGTAAAAGATGCAGACTGCAGCCACTTTGCCAGCCATGATTATAATGATATTTCAGATGCGCTCAGAAAAGAATGGGAACTTACCAATGTAAGGTGTTTTTCCAATGAGGAATGGAATGCGGGCAACCTTGAAATGCTTAAAAACAAGCATCATTATTATACAGAATATGCAAAAGAAAAGTGGGAGCCTCTGAAAGCTGAAAATATAAGGAAAATAGAAAAAAAGCTGGAAAAAGATGAAGACAAGAAAAAAGATAAAAAAGAAAGTTCCGATACAAAAAAGGAGCCTAAGGATCCAAAATCCGACCGCAGTGTGGATACCCTGTTCAGGGTAACCCTGAATAACCATACCAGATTGAGTGATATTGCAGACAGCAAGGCCAATATCCTTCTTTCGGTTAATGCCATTATTATTTCCGTCTGCCTTTCCGTGTTGGTTCCTAAGCTGGATACCCCTAAGAATGCCCATCTGATCATTCCGAGCTTTATCCTGCTTATTTCAAGTGTTCTGACCATCATATTCGCCATTTTATCAACGAAACCGAATGTGACGAAGACGAATTTTACAGCTCAGGATATTGCAGACAGGAAAGTAAATCTTCTGTTCTTCGGGAACTTTCAGCAAATGCTCTTCAACGATTATCACAATGCAATGAAAGATTTAATCAAGGACAGGGATTATATCTATGATTCTATGGTGAAAGACCTTTATTTCCTTGGAAAAGTTCTGGACAGAAAGTATAAACTTTTATCCATAACCTATAAGATATTTATGGCAGGAATTATTATTTCCGTACTTTCTTTCGGATATGCTTTTCTTTCCCTGTAATTAAAAAGCGGCGATAATTGTAAGATAGATTACGAATTGTATGAAAATGGGTAACCCGCTCGAATATTCTATTTTCGAGCTGGCAGGAATGTTATAGGTGAGCTGAAAAGGACGGGTTCTTATTTTGTTGATCAGCCTTGGGCCAAAGAAACCCTCAACGCCAGCAATCCTGTAATTCCCTGCAAATCTTCCACTTTCAAAAATTCCACATCATTCTGCAGAATTCCTTTTTTCTGAAGCTTACTGATGTATTCCAGATATTCTCTCTGGTTTTCCATCCCGAAATACACAATGGTAATCTTGCCGGGGCAGGTTATTCTTTCCGGAGAGTCTTTGATATGGGCTTTATCCAGACGCTTTTTTATAATTTCATAATACGAATTGTAGGCGCCGTCTACATCGAAGCGTTTCTCGTCCATTCTGAAGCGGATGTCTATTTTTTCATTATAGACAAAAAGCAATGAGGCGATATCCAGCTGGATGGGCAAGGTATTTTTAAAAGTCTGGAATTCTCTTTCCATGTTGCAGATCGTCTTCAGCTGCCAGTACCTTAATTTATGAACTACTTTTGAAGTATAATTGAGATCCGGGGCAATAGTATGCCCGATGTATAGGTTGTGCTCTACGCCATCGGATTTGAATCTTTCAAAGTAATGCGGGAAGATATCCTGGGCTTTAATCTGGCTTTCGTCCAGCATATCCGCCAGTTTCCTGTTGACCAGTGTTATAGAATCATCCAGGTTTTTCCTGTTGGCATAGAAGAGATCGGTTTGGGAAAAAACCTGTACAAAATAATCTTTGATCTTGTTTTTTATTTCCCTGTCGGTTTTCAGTTCCAGTTTTCCCTGGAGATAAGGATGGATCTCTTCTCTTAAAAACCTCTGAAGACGCTGTTCCGTATCGGCCTTGATCTCATTATTCAGTTCATTTTCAAAAACATCCAGGGCCAGAAGATATTTCTCCGAATCGGAATTGATGAGGGTGAAAATATCATGAAGACTTTCAAGCTGCTGATTGAGGTCTTCAAGCATCAGATTAAAACGCTTATCCGAAGAAGAACGGATATCCGAGAAGCCAAAAAGAGGGGTGAGGTTTTTAAATGTAATCTGTTTCAGCGTATACATTTTTTTTCCAAGCGAAGCGTTGAAATACTTTTCTGCTTCGCTCCTGAATTTCCATACAACGCTGTCGTGAATAGAGGTATATTCACGCTGGATAATAGCTTCTATCTGGTAATTTTTTTCAAAGCTGAACCTGTTCAGGGAGAAGAGGATCATATCGGTGAAAAATTCCATTTTTTTAAGCTTTAATCCGTTAAAACTATTGGCCTGCGGAGAAGTGAATTCCATAATAGCCAGAAGTTCATTGTCTTTCATGATAGGAATTACCATGAAGCTGTTGATATTGTTATCCCTTAAAATACTGAAAGAGGGAAGGCTTTTGACATCTTCATCCAGGTTGTTGACGTTTGAGATGACAATCGGTTTGGAATTATGGTTTAAATTATTGAAAGTACTCTTCCGAGTTTCTTCATCAAATGCATTGATCCAAAAATCAAGGACATGATGGGTGAAAATATTTTCGTAGATAGGAAGCCTGCCAAGTTTCTGATCTTTTTTATCAAACAGCATTAATCCGAAATTAAGCTCCGGAACATCAAAATAAGACTTGAAAATTTCTACCAGATTTTCATTCGGGCTCAGATCTTCGGGATCAATCTCAATCATACTGGATTTCAGATCAGACAGAGCCACTTCCGAAGTACAATCTACCAGAGAAATAATAGTGAACCCTTTTAATATCCATGATTTTGAAGGGAAGTATTTTTTCCAGAGCTTAAAGTCGTCCAGATTTTCAAGCAGCATATCCAGTACATCATCAGAAGGGATTTCAGCATTTTCAGTAGGATAAATATCCGTAAAATCTGAATTTACCGTGATTTTATAATGCTTCATGATTCCCTGTCTGTTCGGGATATCATAATAAAGCGGGATGGTGGTTTTAATATCCCTTTTGAAATAGCTTTGAAGAATAAGACAGCAGCAGAAAACATAAAACTCATTATCATCAATGTTCCTGAGCTCTATTTCAAAATCTTTTCCGGCATCTTTCAGGATATTTTTAAATCTTTCAGTATAATTAAAAGTGATATTGGAAAGCGGAATACTTGCTGCTTTAATTTCATTGTTGGTAAGTCCTGTAGGGAAAAGGTCTGCAAGCAGAAGCCTGATGAGGTCTTCATGTTTATCCAGAAGTGTAACATCCTCGAATCCGTCTTTCAGTTCCTGGAAATTTCTGGTTCTTTCAATAAGAGATTCAGCATAATTGACCCGATACTCCAGGCGGTCATTATAACGGATATGTTCCAGCACATCCAAATATTTTTTGAATGATATAAGAACCTGGAAAGGAGCGTCTTTTTTGTAAAGATTGGCCAAGAGCTGAAATTTAAAGTAAAGTTATGAAAAAAACACCATTTCCAAATGTATAGCGAATGGATGAAAGCCACCTTTGTAAGCTGTTTTTTTATTTTTCCTGAATAAAATACGAATATAGGTAAAGCATTGATTACTGCTTTCTTTTCTTTTTCAAGAATTTCGCAGTTTTATGAAAGATTCATCAAAATTATTCGAATTATATTTTACAAAAAAGCACAACTGAAAAGTTGTGCTTCTGTATATTTTTATAGTAGTATTCTATAATCCAAACTGTCTTGCAAACAGATCCGGGAAAATTCCCAGAATGATAATTGATGCAATAACAAATACTGCTACGATATTGTAAGTAAGTGTTACTTTTTCTGAAGACTTAAATGTAGATTCTTTAAAGAAGAACATAGCAATAATCAGTCTTAAGTAATAAGCAATGGAAACAGCGGAACCCAGAACAGCAACTAATACTAAGAAAGCCGCACCGTTCATGGCCTGAGAGAATAAAGCAAATTTCCCCATGAAACCGGCAGTTAACGGAACTCCAGCCATTGAAAGCATAGAAATAGCTGCTGCTGTGGCCAATAGAGGCTCAGTTTTAGCCAATCCTTTGAAAGCTCCGAAAGAAGTTTCTCTCTTCAGCTTTTCTACCCAGATCAGGCACATGAAAACTCCTACTGTAGATAACGAGTAAGCAAATAGGTAAAATGCCAGGTTATAGGTAGAAAGGCTTGTCATTCCGAAGAAAACCAACCCGATGTATCCTGCGTGGGATACTGAAGAGTAAGCCAGCATTCTTTTGGCGTTAGTTTGGGCAAGACCCATAACGTTGGCTAAAAGTAAGGTAATGATCAGAAATACTCCAAGTACATTGATCCATTCGTGGGTAACTCCGGTAAAGCCTATCGTCATCAGCCTGAAAAGGGCAAAGAATCCTGAGATTTTTACCACACTCGCCATGAATGCTGTAATTAATGAAGGTGATCCTGCATATACATCAGGGCTCCACATATGGAAAGGAGCTAAAGCAACTTTAAATGCAAGTGCACAAAGGATCAGTAGAACACCTAAAATAAACATTACATCTGTAGAATTGGCTAATCCAAAGTCGTGGATCTTATAAAGGTCAAAGCTTCCTGCACTTCCATAGATAAATGCAATCCCGAACAGTAAGAAACCTGTCGCGAAAGCACCCATTAAGAAATATTTGATTGAAGCTTCATTTGATCTTAAATCAGTTTTGTTGGCACCGGCCATTACATACAAAGGAATGGAAAGAATTTCTACCCCTAAGAAAAGGGTTACCAGATTCTGGAATCCGAAAAGAATAATTCCTCCGCATAATGCAAAAAGCATCAGCGCGTATAGTTCAGACTGGTGGCTTCTGTGGTTGCTGAATGCAAAACCTCCCAGAAAAAATAACAATAATGTCGTTACAATTGATATTTTAGTGAATAAAGCAGTATTGGCAGTATAGTCATACATGTGTCTGTACTGTTCGAAGAACGCACATTCCGGCATGAAACTTACCCATAACGCGATGATTAATCCCAAAATCCCAATGTATCTTGCGAATTTTCCTTGTTCAAAAACTCCTGAAAATAACGCAACAACTGCCGTTAGGAAAACAATAATTAAAACACTCATAATTTATATTTGAGATTTTGAGTTTAAAGTTTAAGGTTTAAAGTCTGATGTAAAAATTTTACTTCCAAGCTCTATTTTTCTTGTCTTTTAACCTTTTTTAATCTCCTAATTTTTTAATTTTTAAATCTTTTAATTTTTTAATTGGTCATTGCCGTGTAGATAAACGTCAATGAACTATTCACCATATCGATTATCGGCTGCGGGAAAATACCAAATACAATCACAAAAACCGCTAAACTTGCCAATACGGAGAATTCTACAGCTGAAAGGTCTTTTGCTGTGCTTAAAACAGCTTCGTCTCCTTCTCCGAACATTGCTTTTCCGTAGAATCTCAATAAATATACAGCAGCAAGGATTACCGTAAGACCAGCAATTACTGCTGCCAAACCGTTAAAATCATATACGGATTTCAACAGGATAAATTCCCCGATAAATCCATTGGTTAACGGAACTCCCATTGAACCCAAGATAATGATCAGGAATAATACAGCAAATTTAGGGGCTACTTTCGCCAAACCTCCCATCTGTCTGATGTCTCTTGATTTAAATCTCTTGTATAAAATATCACAGCAGTAAAATAATCCAACGACGTTGATACCGTGGGCAAAAGTCTGAACTAAAGCTCCCTCAGCACCTTCAATGTTAAATGTTCCTCTTAAAGAAATTACTGCAGAAGAGAAGATCCCTGCAACCATCAGTCCTACGTGAGAGAAAGATGAATAAGCAATGATTCTTTTCATATCTGTCTGGATAATCGCGATCAGTGCGCCATGTACAATTCCTATGATGGCAAGGATAATAACAATCTGTCCTGAAATTCCCGCGATAGGAAGCGGAGTGATTGGCAATAAATAACGCAATACCCCGTATACAGCCATTTTCAGCATGATCCCTGATAAAAGCATGGATCCCTGAGTAGGAGAGTAGGTATACGTGTCCGGCTGCCATGTATGGAAAGGGAATACTGGTAATTTCACTGCAAATGCAAAGAAAATAAACCAGAATACCACAGTCTGCTGTACTTCGTTAAGATCAGCATTGTAAAGATCAGTTAAAGCGAATGATGCAGAGTGATTGTACACATAGATCAATCCGGCTAACATAAATAATGATCCTACGAATGTATATACGAAGAATTTTGTAGTGAACTCAAATCTTTTGTTTTCCTGGCCCCAAAGTCCGGCAATGAACCAGATCGGGATCAGGGTTACTTCCCAGAAAATGTAGAATAACAATCCGTCAAGCGATGTGAAAACTCCTACAAGACCGAACTGCATCAGCAGGATCAGGCCGTAGAATGTGTTTCTGTAGCTTACATTTTCATTGAAAGATGATAAAATAATGATCGGCGTAAGAATATTGGTCAAAAGCAAAAGCAGCAAGCTCATTCCGTCAATTCCGAAATGAAGTGAACTTTTAATGAATTGTGACCAAGGGTAATTGATCTCGTGCTGCAATACACTGTCTACCGTCGGATTAAAATTGAAATCCGCTGCGATGTAGAAAGTAATAAGCATTTGGACCAACGCAATTCCCAGCGCCAGATATTTGCTGGATTTATCTTTCCATGCAAAAACTAATCCCGAACCTACTAGAGGTAATAGTAATAATGTTAATAATAAACCAGACATTATTGTAATATAAAGTTAACAATCAGTATAATTCCCACCGCTAAAGACATGATAAGGATGTAAGTTTCCACATTTCCGTTCTGGATACGCTTCATGGCTTTTCCGCTGTCTTCAGCACCTTCGCCCACGAAGTCTACAAAACGGTCCAGGATTCCTTTATCAAACATCTTTCCTCCGCGTCCTAATCCTTCAACAGTTTTTACAATTAATGCATTGTAAAGTTCGTCTACATATAGTTTTTTAGCAGAAAGCTTTTCCCATCCGGTATAGTTTTCTTCTGCAAGAGCCATTTTTTTCTTCTTCACATAAGTATTTTTTACAACAAACCAAACGGTGAAGAACATAAGAACTGTAGCTCCCAACAGGATCATTTCAGTACCAAACGGAACTCCTGATAGGGTAGCTTCCATCTGGCTGAAGCTTTGCTCGGTAAGAACCGGCTTAAGCCATTCCATTAGTTTCGCATAATGACCGTGACCGATGAAGTGAGGAAGGTTAATGAAACCTCCAAGCACAGAAAGGATAGCCAGAACGATCAACGGAAGTGTCATATTAGACGGACTTTCGTGTAAGTGATGTTTTTGTTCTTCAGTACCTCTGAACTCTCCATGGAAAGTCAGGTAATACAGTCTGAACATATAGGTTGCAGTTATTGCTGCTAAAACAAATAGAATTACCCAGTAAATAGGGTTTTTAGCGAATGCTGCTACTAAAATTTCGTCTTTTGAAATCATCCCTGACAATAGAGGGAAACCTGAGATCGCCAGTGTTCCGATAAGGAAAGTAGCGTGTGTGATTGGAATGTATTTTTTCAAACCTCCCATAAAACGCATATCCTGCTCGTTGCTCATTGCGTGGATTACAGAACCTGCTCCCAAGAATAACAGAGCTTTAAAGAAAGCGTGCGTCATTACGTGGAACATCGCCGTTGTATAAGCTCCCAATCCTAAAGCGATGAACATGAATCCAAGCTGTGAAACGGTAGAGTAGGCCAATACTTTTTTGATATCGTTCTGACGAAGCGCATAAAATCCTGCCAAAGCTGCAGTCAGGAATCCGATGAATAAAATTCCTCCCTGAACTGTAGGGGCCAGAGTAAATAAGAAATTTGATCTTACTACTAAGTAGATCCCCGCAGTTACCATCGTTGCCGCGTGAATTAACGCAGAAACCGGAGTCGGCCCGGCCATCGCATCCGGTAACCATGTATATAAAGGAACCTGAGCTGATTTACCGGTTGCCCCGATAAATAAACTGGCTGTAATAAAGATAATTACTGTTCCGTCTAATTCAAATTTTGAAGAATTCTGTGCTACCGTAAGGTAATCTACAGCGTTGGTCTGAGAAGCGATCATGAAAATACCGATCAGTAACGCAAGGTCACCAATTCTGTTCATGATGAAAGCTTTTCTTGCAGCTTTACCATATTCTTCGTTGGTATACCAGAATCCGATTAACAGGTAAGAACAAAGACCTACCCCTTCCCATCCGATGAACAGGATCAGGTAATTGCTTCCCATCACCAAAAGTAACATGGAGAAGATGAAAAGATTCAGATAAGTAAAGAACTTATAAAAACCTTTGTCGTGGCTCATATATCCGATAGAGTACAGGTGGATCAAAGAACCGATACCTGTAATGATCATCACCATCATTAAAGAAAGCTGGTCGATCTGGAATCCGAAATTGATTTGGACCCCGTTTACTGTAAACCACTCAAATGCTTTTACGATAACCGGCTGGCTTTCAGAATTCATATTCATGAAAATACTTACCGCGATACAGAAAGATCCGAAAACCATAGCTGTAGCCAATGAGCCTACCAATATTTTTGGAAGATTTTTCCCGAATAAACCGTTAATAAGAAACCCTAAAAGTGGTAAAAGTACTATTGCATACACTAAATTTTCCATTCCTTATCCTCTTAATTTATTAAATATACTTACATCTACAGAACGGGTATTTCTATACAGCATAGCAATAATTGCCAATCCTACCGCTACTTCAGCGGCAGCTACCACCATAATGAAGAAAACTAAAAGCTGTCCGTCTCCGTTTCCTTTGTACGCTGAAAAAGCAGCTAATAAAAGGTTTACAGAATTCAGCATAAGCTCTACACAGCCCAAAATAACAATAGCGTTCTTTCTCAGCAATACTCCCAACACTCCCAGACAGAACAATACTGAAGAAAGAATGATGAAATAATTCAGAGGGACGCTTTGTATAAATGTATTTACTTCTCCCATAATTTTATAAATCTTTTTTACCGATTAATACCGCACCTACAATACCTGCCAAAATAAGGATGGATGCAAGCTCAAACGGTAAAACATATTCATTAAACAAAAGTCTACCCAGATTTTTGGTAAGACCAACACTTCTGTCTACATTTTCAACAACAATGTGCTTGTCCTGAACACCTCTGAATACGCCTAAAACTCCAATTAATAAAAGACCGGCAGTAAAAACTCCGACAAACTTTAAAGTATTGCCCTTCTTACTTTCGTCTTCTTTATTAAGGTTAAGCATCATCAGGATATAAAGGAATAATACCATGATGGCTCCGGCATACACTATAATCTGGATGATGGCAAGGAATTGTGCATTCAGAAGGATATACATTCCCGCAATGGAAAACATTGTAACAATTAATGACAAAATAGCATACAAAGGATTTCTTGCAAACACAAAGTAAACCGCACTTGCCACTGCTAAAAACGCCACCAAGAAAAATAAAATCTGATCCATTATTTTACCGCATTTTTTTGTTTCTCGGACTGTCTTGTCGTAATGTCAATCCTTTCATTTATTTTTTCAACCAACTTATCTTTTCCGTAGATGAAAGAACCTCTGTTGGTTTCCACATCCACCAATCTGTCTGTAAGATAGATGGCAGATTTCGGACAGGCTTCTTCACACATTCCACAGAAAATACATCTCAGCATGTTGATTTCATATACTGATGCATATTTTTCTTCTCTGTAAAGTCCTTTTTCCTCTTTTGTTCTTTCTGCAGCGGTCATGGTGATGGCTTCTGCAGGACAGGCTACGGCACAAAGTCCGCAGGCTGTACATCTTTCTCTGCCTTCTTCATCTCTTTTCAGAACGTGCTGCCCTCTCCAGATAGTGGTTCTGGGTTTCTGTACTTCCGGATAAGAATATACTGCGGGAGCACCTTTTATCACGGTTCTTACAGCATGCTTGAAGGTAATCCCCATTCCTGTAAAGATAGCAGGAAGGTAGATTTTTTCAGCAAGGGTCATTTCTTTATTCGAAACAACTTTTGATCTGTTAGTAAGTTTCATTTATTTTAATTTTTTTAGGCTGAATTTTAATCAGCGTTAAAAATATTTCTCTTTATCTATCTTTTTAGTTTGCAAATGCTAATATTACAGCACCCGTAATCAACAAATTAACCAATGCCATTGGAATTAATGTTTTCCAACCTAAATGCATCAGCTGATCATATCTGAATCTTGGAAGCGTCCATCTGATCCACATGAAGATCAGAATTCCGATTACCGTTTTTGTTAAAAATGCTACGATACTCAAAATTCCTGCTGCATTTTCGCCCCAGTTCTGAGTTACCCATTCAATTCCCGGATAGTTGTACCCACCGAAGAAAAGAACCACCATGAAAGCATTGGAGATAAACATGTTTACGTATTCACCGAACATGTATAAACCTAATTTCATGGAAGAATATTCTGTAGAATATCCTGTTACCAGCTCAGATTCACATTCAGGTAAATCGAAAGGGTGTCTGTTGGTTTCTGCCAATGCGGCAGTAAAGAATACTAAGAAAGCGATTGGCTGGTAGAAAATATTCCAGTTGAATCCGGAAACCCAGGGAATAACTCCCCAAAGTTTTCCTGTTGTCTGGCTTTCAGTAATTTCTTTTAAATCTAAACTTCCCGTCATCATAATGATAGAAAGTAATGCCAATCCCATTGCCAATTCGTAAGAAATCATCTGTGAAGAAGCACGGATAGCACCTAATAATGAATATTTGTTATTCGAAGCCCAACCTCCGATCATGATTCCGTATACACCAATTGAGGCCATTCCGATGATGAAAAGTACACCAACGTCGATGTTGGCCACCTGAAGATCAAAAGAGGTACCTGCAATATTTAAACTTTTACCCCAAGGGATAACTGCTCCTGTGATCAGTGAAATAAACATTACCAATGCCGGGCCCAATACGAAAAGGAATTTTTCTGCATTGGCAGGCGTAAAATCTTCTTTAAAGAAAAACTTTCCACCGTCAGCAAGAGGCTGCAGCAATCCGAAAGGTCCGGCTCTGTTGGGACCAATTCTATCCTGCATGATAGATGCAACTTTTCTTTCTGCCCATGTAGAGTAGGCTGCAATCGTAAGAGACAGCAGGAAAAGTGCCAGTACAAGTATAAGTTTAAATGTTAGTAAATCCATTTTATTGTTATAGATGTTAGAAGTTATGAAGATGGGAGCAGGAAGATGGAAGCTATAGCAGTCACATCACTAAAGTCTCTCATTATCAAATTAACTCATTATCAAATTTTCAAATTTTATTTTTCGCCTTTTTCACTGATTTCTTTGGCCATAGGATTGTCTAAAACTCTTAGCTCATCCTTAGGTTTTTCGTAATGGTTCAATGAAATAACAGAATGTCTGTCGATATGTCTAGGACCTTCGATGTTCCAGTCAGAAAGTTCTTTTCTTTCGAAACGGCAAGTGTCGCAGATGAATTCTTCCACTTCTCCCCATTGGTCCTTTCTGGCAGTCACTCTTATGATTTCATCACCTTTCATCCAAACTACAGCTTTTCCTGAACATTTATCACATTTACATGTAGCGTTCATTGGTTTGGTAAACCAAACTCTGCTTGCAAAACGGGAAGTTCTGTCGGTTAAGGCTCCAACCGGGCAAACATCAATAATGTTTCCGATGAAGTCGTTATCTAAAGCTTTATTTAAATAAGTGGAAATTTCAGCGTGGTCTCCTCTGAAAAGAATTCCGTGTTCTCTTTCTCCTGTTAGCTGGTTTGCTGCCAATACACATCTTGCACAAAGAATACAACGGTTCATATTCAGCTTGATATTCGGACCAAGATCATCTGCTTCGTATGTATTTCTTTCAAATTCAGTTCTGGTCTCAAGGTTTCCGTGCTCATAGCCAAGATCCTGAAGGTGGCATTCACCGGCCTGGTCGCAGATAGGGCAGTCCAGTGGGTGGTTGACCAATAGGAATTCGGTAACAGCTTTTCTTCCTTCCTGAGCTTTTTCAGAAGTAAGATTTTTCACTTCCATACCGTCCATTACGTTAGTTCTGCAACTAGCAACCAATTTTGGCATAGGGCGCGGATCTGCTTCGGATCCTTTTGAAACTTCGACCAAGCAAGTTCTACATCTTCCTCCACTGGTTTCCAATTTGCTGTAATAGCACATTGCAGGAGGTACGGATTTTCCACCGATTTGTCTGGCAGCTTCCAAAATAGAAGTTCCAGGCAAAACTTCAGTAGTCTGTCCGTCTATAGTTATTTTGAATTTTTTAACCTCTTCGCTCATATTCTATGCTTTCGCTTATGCTTTTAAGGCGTTAAGCTCTATTTTAATTATACTTCTTCGTGTTAAATGTATATCCGATGCCTGCAAGGACCTGTCCGAAAACAAAATCCTGACGTGCTTTATCCGGTTTATTATTTAATGTAGTCTTGATATCCCACATATTGATATATCCGGCTTTAGCCTCTGCCCTGATCATCCAGTTTTTCCAGAAAACCATGTTAAGGCTGGTTCTAAGATCGGTTCCCATCCCTGCTACGTGAAAACGGTCGCTTCTTTCATTTCCAAAAAGCTTGATGTTACTTTTCGGAAACATTACTCCGATTCCTGCTCCATAAGACCATACCAGATCTATATTTTTCTTATGAATAAGATTCCTGTATTTCTCAAGACCTAAATTTTCATAATTCAATCCGTCCGTATGCTCAAAAGTAAGAAACTGTGTGTCAGCTAAATTAACCTGTCCATTTTGTACCATTCCTGCATATTTCGGATCTGAAATTGTACCTGAAAAATCAACCGTCTGGTCTTGTTTCATTACATATTTCATATGATCTATCCCTAAAACAAGGGCTAAATTATCTTTGATAAAATATCCCAGCCTGAAATTATATTGCGTTACGGTAAACCAGCTTGGATCGATATAAACGATTCCGAATTTAGTAGGTTTATCTCTCGCCTGTACATTATTCAGCTGAAAATCATAACCGTTTCCGGTAAAATGGATATCAGAATTGCTAAAAGCCCCTCTGTTCCATCCGTAAAAAACAAACACCTGACCTTTCTTGCTTAAAGGATTGGGTTTCTGTTTTTTTTCTTTCTTTGGAGCTATCTCCAGTTTATATTCTTTGTCTAATGTATCCTGTTTTATTTGCCCGAAAGCAAACCCCGACATCATTAAGCCGACAACCAATAACTTCTTCATCTTTTTAGCTATGCATTTTTTTCAACAGCCGGAATAGGATCTGCATAATTTGCCAATCCATAGTTTTGTGTCTGAGACAATTCCGGGTTTTTAATATGCCACTCGAATTCGTCTCTGAAATGACGGATTGCTGCTGCAACCGGCCAAGCTGCTGCATCCCCCAGCGGACAGATCGTGTTTCCTTCGATCTTTCTCTGGATATCCCAAAGAAGGTCAATGTCTTCCATTTTTCCTTCTCCTTTTTCAATTTTCTTTAAAATCTTGTACATCCATCCTGTACCTTCACGGCAAGGAGTACATTGTCCGCAGCTTTCGTGATTATAAAATCTCGCCAAAGTCATGGTGTGTTCCACGATACACTGGTCTTCATCTAAAACGATGAAACCTCCTGAACCCATCATGGTTCCGGTAGCAAAACCACCGTCTGCCAACGATTCATAGTTCATGTATCTTGGTTCTCCGTTCACAGTTCTCAGTAATAAATTAGCCGGAACAATAGGAACGGAACTTCCCCCTGGAATACAGGCTTTTAATCTTTTTCCATCTTTAATACCGCCGCAATATTCATCTGAGTAGATGAATTCTTCTACGGTGATGGTCATATCGATTTCGTAAACTCCGGGCTTATTGATGTTTCCACAAGCGGAAATTAATTTTGTACCTGTAGATCTTCCAACCCCGATTTTAGCGTATTCAGCTCCTGTAATATCAATGATTGGAACGATAGCTGCAATGGATTCAACGTTATTTACCACCGTTGGTCTTTCCCAAAGCCCTTTTACAGCCGGGAATGGCGGTTTTAATCTTGGGTTTCCTCTTTTACCTTCAAGAGATTCAAGCAATGCCGTTTCTTCACCGCAGATATAAGCTCCACCACCTCTTTGAACATAAATTTCACAGTCGAAACCTGTTCCCAAGATGTTTTTACCTAAAAATCCGGCTGCTTTAGCTTCTTCAATAGCTTCTTCAAGAATATCAGGAATCCATGAATATTCTCCACGAATGTAGATATAAGAAGTGTTTGATCCTAAGCAGTAAGATGAAATGAGCATTCCCTCAATTAATAAATGAGGAAGGAATTCCATTAAATATCTGTCCTTGAAAGTTCCTGGCTCAGATTCATCGGCATTGACCACAAGGTGTCTTGGAACGCCTTCAGGTTTTGCCAGGAAGCTCCATTTCATCCCTGTCGGGAATCCTGCTCCACCACGTCCGCGAAGTCCGGAAGCTTTTACTTCTTCAAGGATTTCATCGGGTGTCATTTTCAAGGCTTTTTCTGCTGCAGTATAACCTCCCTGTTTACGGTAAGTTTCAAAGTAACGGATGCCTTCTATATGTGCGTCTTTAAGTAAAAGTTTTTTACTCATCGTATATTTTAATTAATCTAAAGCAACCTGTCCCTGTCTGCAAAGATCAAGGATTTCGTCCACTTTTTCTATCGTTAAATTTTCATGAAAGAATTTTCCAAGCTGCATCATGGGTGCGTATCCGCAAGCTCCAAGACATTCAGCAGGTTTTAAGGTAAACATACCGTCTTCGGTAGTTTCCCCGTCCTTAATGTTCAGTTTTGTTCTGATATGATCAAGGATTTTTTCGCTTCCGCACACCATGCAAGGTCCCGTTCGGCATACTTCCAAAACATATTTACCAACCGGCTTCATATTGAACATGGTATAAAAAGTAGCTACTTCATATACTTCAATTGGCTTGATACTTAATAATTCAGCAACATAATCCATCACAGGAACGTCTAACCATCCTCCGAATTCTTTCTGTGCTAAGTGAAGTACAGGAAGAAGAGCAGACTTTTGTCTTCCTTCAGGATATCTTGCGATAATTTTGTGTACCTGTTCTAAACTTTCCGGTTTAAAAGCTATTGTTTCGCTCATTTTATTGAATGTATTATTGTACAATGTACAATGTACTAATGACTTATTTATTTTAATCATTGTAAAACATTAATACATTTTACAATGATACTTTTTACAATTTTATGCGTCTAATTCTCCCGCAATGATATTCATACTACACATGGTAACGATCGCATCTGAAATTACAGAACCTGTGATCATTTCAGGGTACGCTTGATAGTAGATGAAACATGGTCTTCTGAAGTGAAGTCTGTAAGGGCTTCTTCCTCCGTCGCTCACCAGATAGAATCCTAATTCTCCGTTTCCTCCTTCTACAGCATGGTAAACTTCTCCTTTAGGTACGTCTGTTTCTCCCATTACAATTTTGAAATGGTAAATCAGAGCTTCCATTTTCTGATAAACATCTGCCTTTTCAGGAAGGTAGAAATCCGGAACATCCGCATGGAATGGTCCTTCAGGAAGGTTTTCGTATGCTTGTTTGATAATTTTAATAGATTCCCAGATTTCCTGCTGACGGACCATGAAACGGTCGTAGGTGTCACCTGCAGTTCCTACCGGAATAATGAAGTCGAAGTCTTCATAAGAAGAATAAGGCTGTGCAACTCTTACATCATAATCTACTCCTGCTGCACGTAAGTTCGGACCTGTGAAGCCATAGCTTAATGCTCTTTCTGCAGAAATGGCTCCTGCTCCAATAGTTCTGTCCATGAAAATTCTGTTTCTTTCCAATAATGTACAGAATTCTTTGAATCTTGGCGGGAAAGTTTTAAGGAAATCCTTTAACAACTCATGGAATTTTGGAGTGAAGTCTCTTTCAAAACCTCCAATTCTTCCCATATTAGTGGTCATTCTTGCTCCGCAGATCTGCTCGTACATATCATAAATACGTTCTCTTTCGATGAACATGTAGGTAAGACCTGTAATTGCTCCTGAGTCCATCCCGGTTACTCCGTTACAGATCAGGTGATCACCGATTCTTGCCAGCTCCATTAAAATAACACGCATGTAATCTACACGCTTCGGAACTTTGACACCGATGAGCTTTTCAACTGTCATATGCCAACCTAAATTGTTGATGGGTGCAGAACAGTAATTCATACGGTCTGTAAGGGTAGTGATCTGAGCATAATTTCTTCTTTCGGAAATTTTTTCAAATGCTCTGTGGATATATCCTACGGTTTGCTCTGCGTGAAGGATTCTTTCCCCATCCATCGTTAGGATGTTCTGGAAGATTCCGTGAGTTGCCGGGTGGGTAGGTCCTAAATTGAGGGTGTAAAGCTGCCCGTCAATCTGCTCCTTACTTTCGTATTGGTTAAGTATATTAGATAATGAGTTATCTTTCATAATTTAAATGCTTTAGGCTTTAGGCACTAGGCTTTAAGCTTACTGCTTATTGCTTATTGCTTACTGCATTATTTTTATCTTCCGAACATATCATCGTTCTTATCTGTTCTGGTACCGTCTTCAAGTCGGTATTCCTTCAGCATCGGATGGTACCCGAGATCTTCCATATTCAGGATAGGTCTCAGATCAGGGTGTCCTTTAAATTTAATTCCGTAGAAATCATAAGTTTCCCTTTCCATCCAGTTGGCTCCTGCAAATAATTCCACAAGGGAGTCCACTTCAATGTTTTCTCTGGACATAAAGATTTTCAGACGTAATCTGAAATTGTCCATCATATTATGGAGGTGATATATTACACCAATTTCCTTGTCCGGAAATTCAGGATAGTGAATCCCGCAGATATCGGTAAGAAAATTGAATCCTAACGATGAGTCTTTCAGATAGTGAATGATCTTTTTGATATCATCTTTCTTCACCTCAATCGTTAACATCCCATAAGGTTCTGAGCTTGAAATGACAGATTCCGGAAATTCTCTTGTGATTGCTTCTAATACAAATTCGTTTGTCATTTCCGTTAGTTGCTTATGTTGTAAGAATCTAATAGTTTCTGGTATTCAGGCATATCTCTTCTTCTGATGCTTTCGCTTTCCGCAAGGGCCTGAACCTGCATTACCCCTTCGATGATCTGTTCCGGTCTCGGAGGGCATCCCGGCACGTACACGTCAACCGGAATAATTTTATCAATTCCCTGTAATACAGAGTATGTGTCAAAAATACCACCGCTGGAAGCACAGGCTCCAACAGCAACCACCCATTTTGGCTCGGCCATCTGAGTGTAAACTTCTTTCAGGACAGGTCCTAACTTTTTGGATATGGTTCCGCAAACCATCAGCATATCTGCCTGTCTTGGTGAGAAAGAGTTTCTTTCCATACCAAATCTTGAAGCATCATAGGTAGGGTTCAGGGTAGCCATAAACTCGATACCACAACAAGAGGTTGCAAAAGGCAACGGCCAAAGTGAAAACTTTCTTGCCATCCCGATTACACTGCTCAGTTTCGTTGCGAAAAACCCTTCTCCTTCAAATCCTTCCGGAGCAGGTGCATCTGTTCTTATTACTGGTTTTTTATCTGACATCTTGTAGATGATTTTAGATTTTAAATTTTAGATTTTAAATTAACTCTCATTGATTTAATTCAAAATCCCCATCTAAAATTTTTAATTTAAAATTTTTAATTTCTCTATTTGTCCCAATCCAATGCACCACGTTTCCAAACATAGAAAAACGCCATGAAGAAAATTGCGACGAATGTAAGTACGGCCAGGAATCCTTCCATTCCGAATTCTCTGAAATTAACCGCATACGGGTAAAAAAATACGATTTCAATATCGAATAGCACGAATAATACCGCAGTCAGGAAGTATTTAATGGAAAATGGCGTCCTCGCATTTCCTTCTACAGGAACTCCACATTCCCAGCTTTGGTTTTTCACAGAATTTCCTTTTTTCTGTTTCGGTCCCAGAAAATGGGCTCCAAGCAAAGAAACGGCTACGAATGCGATAGCTACACCTGCTTGAATAAGGATTGGAATATAACTTTCAGGTAAATTCATTTTTGCATTATTATCTCAATTTGCAAATTTAGCGAATAAACAAGAAAGCATGAAATTAATCAGGTTAAAAGTGGGATGAAAATGGGGAAAAGTGGTAATTTAGAATCAATAAAAATAGTGTTTATTTCTTCATTTTTTTGAGGAGGGAATAGGCCATGAATGCTATGTATCCAAAAAGAATGCTGGCCAGTATGATATTAACAATGGTATTCATCCTGTCGTCCTCGATACGGAAGAAGAAATTGTAAGCAATGAATATGGCAATAAGAATAGCGAAGACAATGAGATGTGGTTTCATGGGGTGGATGTTGTGATGTTCGGGTTTTCGCGATGCGGGTTTCGGGTTTTGGGTTGAAGTTTAGTGTTGGATGGATGGTTTGAATTTCGAGCTTGTAAAGTTTGAGTTATTAGTTTCAGATATCAAATAAGTCTACTAATAACTCATTACTTATTGTCATATAGTCATGGAATATGTTCTTCTTCTCTTATGGTTCACGGGGTTGTAATCCTGCCACAGAAGCTGAACGCTTTTATTTTCTTCCAGTTCGGGATTGGTTTCAGCAAATTGAATTCCCATACTGGTAAAGCGCACAAAAATTTCTTTGAATATGATGGCCGTCACGCCACGTCTCTGATATTCAGGGTGAATTCCTATCAGATAAAAATTAGCCCGGTCGTTTTTCTTTCCTGCCTGTAAAAAATGCCACCATCCAAAAGGAAATAATTTGCCTTTTGATTTCTGCAAAGCTTTTGAATAAGAAGGCATTGTAATGGCGAATGAAATGAGTTCATTATTTTCATCTACCACACAGATTACGTAGTTTTTGTCAATAAAAGGAAAATATTTTTCTTTGTAAGTTTTGATCTGTTCGTCTGAAATAGGAGTGTAGGTTGAAAGATGCTTATAAGTTTCATCAAGCAGTTTAAACATAGGCTCTACAAACGGCAAAATTTCCTGCTTTGATTTGAAATTAAGTACTTTAAGCTTGTATTTCTGAGCAATCAGTGAACTGAATTTTTCTACCTTTTCAGGAAGGACTTTCGGAAAATTCATTTCATATTCTACCCATTCCTTTTCTTTGATCATTCCAAGGTCCTCCAAATGCTTAGGGTAATATTCATGGTTATAGATTCCGATCATAGTAGCTAATTTGTCGAATCCCATAGTGAGCATTCCAGCCTTATCAAGATTGGTAAAGCCCATTGGCCCTTCGATCTTGTCTATATTGTTTTCTTTGGCATAATCTATAGCTTTTTGAATCAACGCTTTAGAAACTTCTTTATCATCAATAAAATCAATCCATCCAAAGCGGACTTTTCTGATGCCAAGTTCCTTTTCTTCTTTATGGTTGATGATAACTGCGATTCTTCCAACTACTTTATTGTCTTTCAGTGCAAGATATTGTTTCGATTTTGAATAATTCAGTGCCGGATTTTCCTTTTCGTCCCAGATTTTGAATTCGTCTTTGATAAAGGAAGGGACATAATAAGGATTGTTTTTATAAAGATCCATTGGAAACCTTACGAATTTTTTTAATTCATCTTGGTTTTTCACTTCAATAACTGAAACTTTAGACATAGTTTAGAGGGTAATTAAAGAGCAAATATAGATAATAAAATGTAATACTTTGGCACAGTTTTTACATCATTATGATTAAATTTTAAACACAAAAATCTATATAAAATGATGGGTTATTATATCATTATCGGTATTTCAATGCTGGTGAGCTGGTGGGTTTCGTCCAGATTGAAATCGAAATTTGAATATTATTCCAATGTCCATCTCAGAAATGGCCTTTCGGGAAAAGAAGTGGCAGAAAAAATGCTTAGAGATAACGGAATCAATGATGTACAGGTAATTTCTGTTCCCGGTCAGCTGACGGATCATTATAACCCGGCAGATAAAACAGTTAATCTTTCAGAAGGAGTCTATATGCAGAGAAATGCTGCGGCTGCGGCTGTAGCAGCCCATGAGTGCGGACATGCAGTGCAGCATGCGGTGGGATATTCAATGCTTAATCTGCGCTCAAAACTGGTTCCTGTTGTTAATATAAGTTCTAATTTGATGCAGTTTGTCCTTATTGCCGGTATCGCAATTATGGCAGCAACGAGATCTATTGATGATCCAAACGGTAATACTACGGTTCTGGCGATAGGAGTGGCCATGTTTGCAATGACCACGCTTTTTGCTTTTGTAACACTTCCGGTGGAATATGATGCGAGTAACAGGGCTATGAAATGGCTTAAGGATACAGGAACCGTTACTCAGGAAGAATTTGCCGGGGTTCAGGACAGCCTGAAATGGGCGGCAAGAACGTATGTCGTAGCAGCTATCGGATCTTTGGCACAGCTTTTATACTGGGGATCTCTATTGCTTGGGAGCAGGAGGGATTAATCTGTAAATTCAAATGAAACATACTGCATCTCGGATAATTTCTCTGAGATGCTTTCTTTTTGGGCCAATTTTAAGGAAGCGGTAAGAACACAGTTTTCATTGGCATCAAAATTCAGGACCTTTGCATCAAATTTCGAAAGCAGGGTGAAAATGGTGTTCTGCTGATTAAAGTTAAACTGAATTTCAATTTCCGTTTCAAGCTCACGCGTGATGATATGGGCCTCTTCAAGCGTGAGCTTGGCACATTCTTTATAGGCTTTTACCAATCCCGAAACGCCAAGTTTTGTCCCACCATAATAGCGGACTGAAATGACGAGAACATTCGTTATTTCATGGGCCAGAAGCTGATTATAGATAGGAAGGCCGGCACTTCCTGAAGGTTCCCCATCATCATTGGCACGGTAATTTTCTCCCTCCATGCCCATTCTGAAAGCGTAGCAGTGATGGGTAGCCTTGGGATGCTCTGCCCTGATTTTATCTAATGCCGTTTTCAGTTCCTTTTCATTATTGACGGGGAAGGCAAATCCGATAAACTTGCTACCTTTTTCTTTTAATAAAATATTTTCTATGGGTTTTTCTATGGTCTTGAACTCGAACATTTATGCCTTTCCGATTTATTTTTACAAAATTACGCTTTATAATAAATAAAAAAGAGCTGGAATGCTCTTTAAATATTTATTACGGATGAAAATGTAGAAAATCCTTCTTTCTGTATTTATTAGATTAGAAAAGAAGGATTAAGAAGTAATTTTTATAACTGATATCTTTATCAATTATAGTTAAAGTGTGTCAAAATAATGTTAGTCTTCACAGCATGTTGGTTAGGTTATGCAGGCGGATTACATAGTCCCCATTGTTGGCCGGCATCTGAAATAGGATGACAGGCAGTTCCTATGCAGCATTGATCGGGTCCGCATCCTTGATTGGGTAACGAGGGTGCACCACATTGGTTAAACCCTCCAATAATCGACTTTTGATCATTTCTTGTAAGCGTTTTTGCGCCTTTTACATTTTTTAAATTTTTCATAACATTTTTTTAATTTGTATAACAAATTAATGAATTATTTACATGTAAAACGTGATAGAATTGAATTATTTTATTATGTTAAAATTAATTTTTATGAAATTGATTTTTTTATGTATTTTTCAATTACATTATCTCTGAAGTTTAAAACCTGGTCAGGCTTACAATCAAACTGTGGAGCTCTTGTTCCGTTTTCCAGTTTTAGATTTTCATTTTTAATAATAATAGCTTCATCCCAAAGATTAGCATTAATAAACTCCTGCAATGTAAATCTTCCGCCTTCAATAATTATGGATTGAATTTGTTCCTTATATAATGCGTGCATTAAATTGGGTAAGAAATTTTCTTTTCCTGTTTTAATAAATTGAATATTATCCTGATTTTCTTCTTTAACTGAATTAAAAATAAGGGTTTTCGCCTCCTTATTATAAATATTGAAATCACCTGGAACTTTTAGATCAAAATCAATGAGAATTCTCACCGGATTTGTTCCTTCAGTATTTCTTACCGTCAAACCTGGATTGTCATTTAAGGCAGTCTGTGTTCCTACCAATATGGCATGTTCATCGGCTCTTAACTGATGTACAAACTGATTGACGAGCGAATTTGAAATGGCGGTAGGCTGGAAATCTTTATCTAAAAAGCCATCTCCAGATTCTGCCCATTTTAAGATAATATAAGGCCTTTTCTTTTCGTGATAGGTAAAGAATCTTTTATTCAGTTCAATGCATTCCTTTTCAAGTATTCCTGAAATGGCTTCAATACCAGCGTCCTGGATAATTTTTTTTCCCTTTCCATTCACTTTATCATGGGAATCCATAGCGCCAATGACTACTTTTTTAAAGCCAAGCTCCTTAATTTTCAAGGCGCAGGGGGGCGTTTTTCCATAATGGGCACATGGCTCAAGAGAAACATAAATCGTGGATTCCGGGATCAGGCTCTTATCTTCTACAGAATTGATAGCATTGATCTCTGCATGGTTTTCTCCGGCTTTATGGTGGTAGCCTTCCCCGATAATCTTTCCTTCGTGAACAATCACGCTGCCTACGAGAGGGTTGGGATATGTTTTGCCAAGGGCTTTTTGAGCCAGTTCAATGCACCTTTTTATATATAATTCGTCGGTATTCATAAGGTAAAAAGAAAAAGCGAAGACAAATTTCTTTGCTTCGCCTTTTTATATTGTTTGATAAATTAATCTCCGGTAATGATATTGTGAAGATTCTGTTTTAAGGTTTCCAGATGGGCCTTCTTCTCATCGATTGTATTGAATGTATCTTTCAGAAGAGGATTTTCTCTTGACGGTTTGTTGAAGAATGCAAGGTTGTTTTCCAGCTTTACAATTTCGGCTTCAAGATCAGAAATCTGGCTCTTGATCTTTCTTGCTTTGTCTGTAAGCTGATTTTCTGTTAATCCTTCTTCTTTCAGCTCAAGCTCGTTGATTTTATTCAGTTTCAGTTTTTCTCTTAAAGCTCTGTTGAATTCAGTATTGATGGAGATTTTGTCTCTCGGTACCTTACCGATATTGTTCCATGCCGTTTTTATAGCTTCTATTCTTTCGATACTGCCCTCATCGTTGGAAACGGTTTTCAGATCTTCAAGAATTTCTTTTTTCTGCTTGTAATTTTCCTTCCAGTTGTCGTTGGAGGCATTGTTTTTCTCTCTGTAATTATTGAAAAATGTGTTACACGCATCACGGAATTCATCCCAGATTTTATTGGTCATGCTTTTTGGAACATGTCCGATTTTTTTCCAGTCTTCCTGAAGTTTTTTAAACAAAGGAACGGCAATATCCCATTCTTCACTGTTCATATTATCCTGTGCAGTCTGGATCAGTTTTAATTTTTCATCCAGATTGGCCTGCTGGGAACCTTTCAGGGATTTATAATAATTGTTTTTTGTTGTATTGAAACCTCTTAGGGTAGTCTTAAAATCATTCCAGTTTTGGTTGGACAGTTTTCTTGGAACGCTTCCTGTTTTTAAGAATTCTGTACGGAGATCTTCCACTCTTTTGATTGCATTCTGCCAATAGCTGTGGTTTGGCGTTTCAGAAGGCTCGGACAGTTTTTTAATTTCCGCTATGATCTGGTTTTTCTTTTCCATATTGCTGTTCTGCTCTCCTTCAATAGCTGCTGAAAGTTCAGATTTTCTTTCGTGAATCTTGTTGGAAATTTCTTTGAATTCTTCCCATGTTTTCTCACGGAATTCTTCAGCTACAGGTTCAGCCTCTTCTTTCCATAGCTTATGAAGATACTGAAGTTCGTTCAGCGCTTTCTGAATTACAGGCTCATTTTCCAGTTCTTTGGCACGGGCAATGATATGCTGTCTTTTTTCCAGATTATGGCTGAATTCCTGCTCAAGAAATTCTTTATTCAAATCCAGCATCTGATAAAACTGATTCAGGTGATGGAAGTAATTGTTATTCAGTATTTTGAATTCAGATTTTGCCACCTGGCCGGCTTTTGACCATTCTTCTTTGATCTCACGGATGGATTTGAAGAGGTTGGTTCCCGGTTCAGAATTGGTATAAAGGTTTTTTAATCTTTCTATGATATTCTGACGGTGTTCTAGATTTTTCTTTTGCTCTTCGTCCTGAGATTTCTGATAGCTGTCATGCTTTTCTCTGAAAATATTGATTAAAGCAGAAAGTCTGGATTGTAAAGGATGCTCGTAGCTGAAATTTTCAGGAGCATTTCCGCCTTCTGTGTATTCATGCTTCTTGTCTTCCACTTCATCATGAATGTAATGACTTGCTTTTTCTTTTAATTGATTGAATCTTTTGAAATTTTCACCGGCATTAGGTGAGTTGATAATGGTTTCCATTTCTTTCAAAGCATCAGCCAAGGAGATATCTTCAACATGGTCTTCCTCTAAATGTTCTGCATCATCCTGAGTATTTTCAGTTGGAAATGCAGGTGTTTGAGAGGTTTCTTCCGGAGATACTTCATTAGAATTTTTGTTTTCTTCGTTTTCAGAAAGATTGTTTTCTGTAGTCATAGCAAATCTTTTATGTGAGTGGCGTTAATATCCTTTTGTATATAGCTGTAAAGTCAATTAAGGTACTAATTTAGGTTATTTTTTTTGAAAATTCCAAATTTCCCAAGCTTTTTCTGCTTGCTGTTCAAGCATATAATACCCATTGACTGTTTTGGCTCCCTTTTCTGATGCATTGATGATGAATCGGGTGTAATTCGGGTTGTAGATCAGGTCTATAATGAGGTGTTCGGAAGTGATTCCTTCAAAAGGAAATTCAAGGCAGTCCTCAACATTAGGGAACGTACCTACCGGTGTGCATTGTATGATAATTTTGTGATCGCGTACCGTGTCGCTGTCCAGGTTACTGAAATTAATTTCAGAATTTCTGGAAATAATGATAGATGGAATTCCGTGTTTATCCATCACATATTTCACCGCTTTTGCAGCCCCACCGTTTCCTAGAATCAAAGCTTTGTCCTGATATGATTTCTTGTGGAGAAGAAGTGTTTTTTCAAAGCCGAAGGCATCGGTATTGTAACCTGTTTTTTTTCCGTCCTTAATCAAAACACAGTTAACAGCGCCAATTTTTTCTGCTTCGTCACTAAGACCGTCAAGGTAATCCACAATTTTTTCTTTGTAGGGAATGGTAACGTTGAAGCCTAAAAGTTCAGGATCGGAAAGCAGACCTTCCACTTGATTGATTTCGTTCAGGTCAAAAATATCGTAGGTGAAGTTTTTCAGCATCAGCTTCAGGAACTTATCTTCAAAGAATTTTTTGGAAAAGGAATAGGAGATATTTTTTCCTATCAGACCTAGTTTTTTATTGGAATCCATACATCAAAAATAAAAAAAAGACCGAATATATCGGTCTTTGTTATCAAATATTTTTTTACGGTTTAATCTACTATGAACTTGGTAGAGAAACTGTCTGTTTTTAAGATGTAATTTCCTTTTACAAGCCCTTTAAGATGGATTTTGTTGGAATTTTTAAACGGATTTGCAATCACTTCGATGAGTTTCCCGGAAAGGTCATAAATCTCAGCTTTTGAAATTTTACTTAAGTTTTCACCTTTTACAGATAATTCATTGTTTTTTATCGGGTTAGGGTAGATGGTGAATTCTGATTTGTCTTTTTTCACCTCTGAAGTTCCTAATGTACCAAAACATGTCCACGTAAGATCATCTAATGCTACTCTGTTTCCGCTGGAAGATACAGGGTTAACAATCTTGATCACGACATTTCCGCTTACATTAATATTATTGATGTTTAATGTGGATACTGTTTTGTCTGCTGTATAAGATATTGTACCGACTTGTATATCATTTATTAACACATTCATCGTTCCTGCTGTGCTTCCATATTTCAGCTGGGTTTTTATTTCTAAATTCTGAATACCTCCTGTAATGGTGGAACTTGTTAAACTACCATTTCTGATGGTAATTGCTTTTCCGTTAATAGTTTCATCGGTTCTTGCAGAGGTAGCAGTCCAGGAAATATTATTACTGGTCCATGTCCTGGTTAAATAGCCTGAGTCCGCAGCTGGAATATTACTAAATGTTTCTGTTCCACAGTTGGTATTTCCGGGCTGTCCTGCTAAAGTTGTTCCATCTGCATTGTTACTTTGCGGAGAAGAATTTCCGGAAGCATCTTTAGCAATCACATAGAAAGTATAAGTAGTAGACGGTGCCAATCCCTGAACAATGGCAGTAGTTCCTGAAACTGTCATTTTGAATACTCCGTTAGCATATACATCATAACCTGTAACCCCGATATTATCTGTAGCTGCCGTCCAGCTTAAAGAAATCGTATTGGATGTAGGATTTTGAGTAATAAGGTTGGTAGGAGCAGTAGGAGCCTGTGTATCAGCAACCGGTGTTCCCCAGATCTGGTTAACGTAAGCGGGATTATCAATAAACGGGTTTCTGTTTCCCTGATATGTATAAGATGCATTATTTCTGGCAATTTCTTCGGCAGATACAGGATCTGCAGCATGCCATGCTAAAAGCTGGTTCAGCTCCCATGTCTGAAGACCAGGAAAGGCTGATCCGCCAAGCATATTTCCTGTACTGAACCCAGCAAGACCATCTTCATATCTCGTTACAAAATAGAAGATCATTCTCGCTACATCACCTTTGAAAGCATCGATAGGTTCAAATACTGTTCCTCCATATCCTGGTGATGCTGAATTTCCAAGTTTAGAACCGTTATACGAAGTAAAAGAAGCATTTTGTACTTTCCCGAATGGATAGTTCGATCTCATACCGTTTACTTTCCCATCTGTAGCACGTATGAAATGAATATCTGCTACCATTGGATGAGCTTCATTGAATAAGCTTTGAGGTACAATATGCTCTCTGTTGTAACAGTCACCCTCACTGTTATAACCACTACCGCCACATTGATTTGTGCCTAAGGTATATGAATAAACATCCGGTCCATTTGGATTTTCAGAATAAATATCCAGAATAGTTCCGTCATTTTCATAAAAATAGTCACGGTCTGTTGTTGCATAGCCCGTCCATAGGCCATTATAGCCATTGTCCTGATGTCCTTGTGTAATTATAGTTTTAAGTGCCGTTTTAAGTTGAGCACCCGTAAAGCCTGCAGCATTGTCATAATAACCGGCTGGTGCCTGTGCTGATGCAAAAATAATTGCAAAACTTAATAAGAAAAAAGATAAAATTTGTTTCATTTCAAAAAAATTGGGCCGTAAAGGTACAAAAAATTGAAAGTGAAGTATATTTTATTTTAAATTCGTCATATTAACTTTTAGTAATATAATCTTTGCTGATTTTAGAGAAAAACCATGAAATAATAATTCCGAACAGGGAAGCGGTGAATGCTACGATAAGGTAATTTTTTCCGACAATTTTTACAGGAAAAGGAAGTAATTCATTAGCTCTGAAAAATTCCGTATAAAGCTGGAAATAGCAAAGCAGCGTTCCTAGAATAAGTCCTGAGATGACTCCCGAGATTACGATAAGAAGGCCGGTATAAAAATAGGTCATTCTTAAATGGCTGATCGGGAACCCAAGTGAAATAAGGGATCTTGACTGTTCTTTTTTATCAAGCTGAAGAATAATAATAGCTCCGGCCAGATTAAAGGTTGTAATAAAAATCACCAATGCAAAAATCAAATAGATGAACATTTTTTCTGTATTGATCATCTTCCAGAAAGCTGCGTTTTCTTCTTCCTTGGTCTTTATTTCGATATTCTTGCCCAGTGAGGTAAGAAGACTCTGTTTTACAGCGTCAGCATTTTCCGGATTGTTTAGTTTAATGACAATCTGATAGGCTGACTTCTTGGGAAGACTTAGTAATTCTTCTGTAAGTTCTATCGGGGCAATGATATAGCTGTCAAGCTGTTCTTTTCCTGGGAAAACACCTGTTACAAGGAAGTCTCTTTTATTATAGATATCTTCTTCTTTATTAATGATCCCGGTTCCAGGTTTAGGCATAAAAACGGTTGCATAATTGCCTGAGGAATCTATAGGAATTGAAAGCCTGTTGTGAAGGTTGGTTTCCATCAGTACTTCATTAGAGTACTTGAAACTTGGATAGGTACCGTAGAATACATCCTTATCAATAGGATTGACTTTGGTGTAAGCGGAATCAACACCCCGCAAATAAGCAATATCGCCCTTACCTTTATAATTCACATACACTTTTTCCTCAATGACACGGGAAAAACTGCTGATTGCCTTGTCGTTTTTTAAAACAGATGTAACCTTGTCCATGTCTTTCACCGTTTTTCCCGAGATACTTTTCAGAGTCAGGTCCGAGTGAAGATTGGAGATAAGGTCTTTGTTCAGGACTTCGAGGCCTGAGAATACTGATATAATAACGAACATTGCCGTTACAGCAACCGTCATTGCACCTACCGAAAGCCAGGTAATAAAGGTCACGGCGGTACTTCCTTTTTTAGCCAAAAGGTATCTGGATGCTATATAAAATGCAATATTCTTCAAGATTTATAAAACCGGATTGTCGCCTTCGCCTCTTAGTTCTCTTTCCAACTTTTCAACATCATCAAGAGCAGTGTCCAGATAAAAGTTAAGCTGCGGAATGATACGTACCTGTTTTGCCATTTTCTGACCGATAAAATTTCTGTACTGAGACTTGTTTTCTTCAATTTCTTTCATCACCGCAGAACGGAATTCCTGCGGGAAAATACTTAAATAAATTTTAGCAATACCCAGATCCGCTGATACTTTTACATCTGAAACGGATACCAATATACTCTGCTTGCTTTCTGAAGCCTGTTTGCGGAAAAGCTCTGCGAAGTCTTCCTGGATAATCTGTGCTACTTTTCTTTGTCTGTTACTTTCCATAAGTTATGCAAATTTAGTACTTTTGTTTGAATTGATACCTTTGAAATTCAGCTCCGGTATCAAATTTACGATTTAATTATATTTATTAGTATTTATGAAGCTAGAACATATTGGTATTGCGGTAAAATCTTTAGGCGTTTCAGATGAGCTTTTTGCCAAATTATTAGGAAAGGAATCCTATAAAAAAGAAAGTGTGGAAAGGGAAGGAGTGACAACCTCTTTTTATGAAACGGGAGAAAGTAAAATAGAACTGCTGGAAGCCAGTAATCCTGAAAGTCCGATCTCCAAATTTATAGATAAAAAGAACGAAGGGATTCATCATTTGGCATTCGGTGTAGAAAATATCCTTGAAGAAATCGAAAGATTAAAAAAAGAAGGATTCCAGTTTATCTCCGAGGAACCCAAAGAAGGTGCTGATAACAAATTAGTTGTCTTCCTGCACCCGAAATCTACGAATGGGGTGCTGGTAGAACTTTGTCAAGAAAAGCAATAAAAAGTTTTGTAGTGAAATAAATTTTGCTATTTTTGCAATCACAAAATTTAACCAAGTTTTGAGGTCCTATAGCTCAGTTGGTTAGAGCACCTGACTCATAATCAGGTGGTCCCTGGTTCGAGCCCAGGTGGGACCACAATAAAAAAACCGTAATACTCTAATAAAAGTATTACGGTTTTTATTTTCTATGTAGTAAGCTCTAACTTTTCATATTCAATCTTTCCTCCTGAAGATCAAGTAATCGTAGGTGTTTTCTGATGATTTCTTCATCTAATAACAGTTCTTCACGGTTTTTATTGATAAGCCAGATTCTTTGGGTTTCGAGAATGTCAATATAAATATTTCGGTATTCTGTGAAATTAATAATGATTTCGGAACTGCTCAACTGTTTCTCGTATTTCTCTAATTGATCTTTCAGTGCGGGGAAGCTTTCTATTTTGTGAGCATAATCTTTACGGATTTTATCAACTGCCACCTGAGCAAGACTGTTTTGAATTTCATAATCGATTTCCTTTTCACTTCTCACAAAATCCCGGTCTATAGGCGGGAATTTTTTCAATAAAAACGGAAGGGTAAGTCCCTGAACAAGCAACGTTAAAAGAATCACGACAAATGTGATGAAAAGGATCAGATTTCTTTGTGGAAAAGGAGTTCCGTCATCTAAAGTTAAGGGAATAGAAAGTGCTGCGGCCAAAGAGACCACGCCTCTCATTCCCGTCCAGCCAATGATCATAGGTGTTTTCCAGCCGGGAGATTGTGCGTCTGCCACTGTGATGAAATTTCTCATAATTAAGGTTGTAACCACCGCTGCGTAGCCTGCGAAGATCCTTACAATAATTAAAACTGCGGTAACGGCAACTCCATAACCTATTGCGGTATAAATATCGGTATCACCTAAACCGGAAACAATCTCAGGCAGATCTAAGCCGATGAGCATAAAAACAATCCCGTTGAGTAAAAAGCAAAGACTCTCCCAAACCGTCACAGTACGTATTCTGGAGGCACTACTCAAAAAATCGTGGCTTCGGTAAGAGAGAAATAATCCGCCACTTACTACTGCCAGAATTCCGGAAGCGTGAAGCTGCTCAGCTGCCAGATAAATCGAAAAGGGGGCAATAAAAGTCAGTAAGATATCGGTATTTGAATCGGTGGGTAAAATCTTGTGCATTTTCAGAAAAATATACGCAATTAGAAGTCCGATTCCTACACCGCCAATGCACATCCATACAAAACTTCCGGCTGCTTCATGCCATACAAACTGTCCGGTTGCAGCAGCAATCATAGCAAAGCGGAAAATGATTAAAGAAGAAGCATCATTCAGTAAACTTTCGCCTTCGAGAATGGAAGCCAGCCTTTTAGGTACTTTTACAAACTTTAAAATCGCTCCGGCGCTTACTGCATCTGGTGGAGAAACAATTCCACCCAATAAGAAGCCTAAAGCTAAAGAAAATCCCGGGATAAAATAGTTAGCAAAAACGGCAACTGATAAAGCAGTGAAAAATACAACGACGAAAGCAAAGCTGAAAATAATTCTCCGCCACCGCCAAAGTTCTTTCCATGAAGTTGACCATGCTGCTTCATATAACAAGGGTGGTAGAAAAATGATAAATATTAATTCAGGTTCTATTTTTATGGGTGGTACTCCTGGAATAAAGCTTATTAAAAGACCTGCCAGCACAAGCAAAACAGGATAGGCAACCTGAATTTTTTTAGCCAGCATAATAAGCATGGTGATGAGCAGAACTAAAAAAAGATAGAATTCGAAATTTTCTAACATGTGTAATTTTTTAGATAAATATATATTAAATTTTTAGAAAAATTTTGAGCTTATATAAATGAGACAGTAAATTTTGATGCTTCTATTTGGCAAAAACATAAATCAACAATAGATTGATTCAGGCAGATGTTAGCAAAGCTAGAAATTTATGTTCAAAGGCTCAGGGATAATAACTAATGTTGTTCACAGTAAAAGAAACTAAAATTATTAACTTTGTAGTTTTCAGGGGTGTTTATCACTGAAATGTTTTATAATTACCATCAAACGAAAATAAAATGTCAATAACAAACGAACAGGAATTAGCAGGAATGCAGAAAGTAAGCGAGGCTGTTGCCTATACTTTAAAAGAGATGATCAATTATGCTCAGCCTGGTATGACGACAAAAGAAATCGATGAATATGGAGCTAAGATCCTTTCCGGTTTCGGTGCAAAATCAGCACCTTATTTAACGTATGGTTTTCCGGGATGGACCTGTATAAGTGTGGACAATGAATTTTGTCATGGTATCCCGACTGATCAGCGGGTTTTAAAAGAGGGTGATCTTATTAACATTGATGTTTCAGCGGAACTCAATGGCTATTGGTCAGATAACGGAGGATCTTTCATCATTGGAGAAGATATTCATTCTCATCAAAAGCTGGTGGATGCTTCTAAAGATATTTTGCAGAAAGCAATCAATACTATCAAAGGAGGAGTAAGAATAGCTGATATTGGATTTCTTATGGAAACGGAAGCTAAAAAAAGAGGTTTTAAAGTCATTAAAAACCTTGGAGGGCACGGCATTGGCAGAAGCCTGCATGAGCAGCCGGATGAATTGATGAATTACAGAAACCGTTTCGATTCCAGACGGTTCAAAAAAAATTCTGTAGTGGCCATCGAAACATTTATCTCAACATCTTCAAACCTTGCCGTAGAGCTCAATGACGGATGGACGATGGTAGGAAATAAAGGCGGTTATATGGCACAGCATGAACATACCATCGTAGTGACCGACGGAAAGCCAATTATCCTGACTGAAATGAATGAGATTCTGAACTAGGATTCAATGGAAATAAAATATAAAAAAAGCCGCTTACAGTACTGTGAGCGGCTTTTTAGTGGTAACTGATTCTTACAGAGGCAGCTTGTAATCACATTTTGGATCATTGCCAATTTCAACCCCCGGGATAACTTCTCCGCCGGGACAATACTGATTGCAGGCGTTCCAAACTTTGGTGCTGTTGATGTAACAAAAACAATTACATGGATGAACAGGAATCGGTCCTGATCCCTGAATTTCCTTTAAATTTTGTCTTCCGATTTTCTTTAGATCTCTCATAATGAATATTTTTAATTGGTTAAGTGAAGTTAATAAAAATTATAAATTCAATTTAAATATTTTTTATAAGTATTTCTAAATCCTATAATAAAGCGAAAAATTCATCATAAATGCTCAGGAAATAATTTGAATACATCATTATAAAATAAAGCCACCTGCATCAATGCAGGTGGCTTTATTTTACGAGTAATTTCCGTTATTTTCCTCCGCCGTCGTTTTTCTCCACGTCTGTTTTGGTATTTCCTTTTACTTTCTGATTTCCGAAACGTTTTACAAACGAAAGTGAAAATCCGTACCAGTCGGATTTCAAAGACGATCTGAAAGTTCCTTCCGGGCTGTAAGTTGTCGCGTCAAAATTAGGTCTGCTGAAAATATTCATCAGCTGCAGGCTTACTTCCATCCGTGTTTTAGGGAATATTTTCGTTGCAGAGATGTTGTGGAAAATATTGGTTCTGTTGGCAATTGAGTTTCCATTGTTCTGGTTAGAGACTTCCACCCATGCACTCAGGTTAATATTTTTGTTAAAAAGATTGGTATAGGAGAGATTGGCTGAAGCCCCCATATAGCTGATGTAATCTTTGCTATCAAGCTTATTCACTTCGTTAAAATCATGGTTATCGATATAGTACCATCCGATCCCGACATTTACATTAAGCTTATTCTTCAGGAAAGTCTGATTGGTGTTGGCGAAAAGATAATACTTCTGCACCTTCCCGTTAAGATTGTCCGGCAGGGTAACCGTTCGGCCGTCTTCTTCGGCAAAAGTGGTCCAGTAATCCTTATCCGTATACATATACCTTGCAGAAAGGAAATATTTTTTCATGAATCCGAATTTCATATAAAGCCTGTGGCTTGGGTTAGGCTCCAGATCCATATTTCCCCGGGAGAATGTTCCATCATTGGTAGGCACCAGGAACGGATTGAATTCCGCATACCACGGACGCCAAAGATTACGGTTATACGTTAAACTCAGGTCATATTTATCCGAAAAAGAATATTTAAGCAATAAATTCGGGAGTAGAGTACCGTAAGAATCCTTTCTTTCTGTTCCGGCTACATCCTGCCTCATTTTATAATCAATATGCTCATAACGTACTCCGATTCTCGTTTCCAGTTTTTCGAAGAACGTTTTACTGTAATTTACATACAGGGAATTGATATTATCCTCGTAATGAAAAACATCACTGGAACGCAGATTATCAGCATTATTACCGGATAAGCTGTTGGGAATAACATTATTGTTGAAATCCATTTTTCCGCCCACTTCAAAACTGCCTCCTTTTCCCAGAGGCTGGGTATAATCTACTTTCAGATAATAATTTCGCGTCTGTTCATGAGAATTGATACCCAATCTGTTGATGGCTGATGAAGTATCATAAGTCTTTAAAAACTCATTCGTATTCTTCTGAGAATTGTAGTTGGTTCCCAGGTTCACATCCAGAATCCTGTTTTTTTCCTTATCGTAATATTTGTAAAAAACATTCGTTCCAAGCGTTCGGTAACGCCCTGTTACGTCCTGGTTCTGATGGTAAGCGTCAAACGGGGAATCATTTTTGGTTCTGATGAGATCCGCATCAGAAGCAGATGAGTTTTTACTCTGATAATATTCAAGGATAAGGCCTATATTATTTTTATCATTTAGTGCATACTCAGAAGTGGAAGATAGGGAAGGACTCTGATTTCTGCCTAAGGTTTCATTGATGATCCGGGTAACATCGTTATCCTTATATAAGCTGTTGACACTGGTGTTTTTTTGAAAATAAGTATTGTCGCTGTAGCTGCCAATTAAAGTCTGTGTGAAATTTTTCTTATGATAATTAAGGTTAAGATTGGTATACTGCGAATTTTTGGTATTCTGTCTGTTGTTAAAGGTTACACTGCCTTTCATTCCCTCGTCGTCTCTTTTTTTAAGGACAATATTGATGACCGACCCGGTAGTTTCGTAACGTGATGAAGGGCTTGTGATCACCTCAATTTTCATCAGATTATCTGCAGGAATCGTTTTCAGGTACTCCTTTAATTCCTTACCCGTAAAAACAGATTTTCTGTCATTGATGTAAACCGTTACTGATTCCCCTTCCGCTTTTACAGCATCATTATTATCAATACTTACCAAAGGGGTCATTCTTAAGACATCCCAGGTTGTATTTCCCGCAAGAATAGAGCTGTTGGACACATTAAACACCGTTCTGTCAGCTTTAGATTCTACGGTAGGTTTTCTTGCCGTTAAGGTAACTCCTTCAATTTGATTTTCCTTCTGCTTGATGGTATCATTTTTTGCTTGTGCAAATAAGAAAGAACCTATTAATAAAGCGGCCGAAGATATAATTATTTTCATTCAAAGTGATATTTCACCAATAAGACATTTATTGCTGAAAGTTTGTTACATCAAACTGAAAAGTTTAGTAAAAAATTAACAAATAATAGCTTTTGTAATGAAATGATACAGTCTAGGAAGCCGGTATGAAAGATCTGATTGATAAGTTGTTGTTTATTCTAGGGTCTTCAGGCGTCAGGAAAATGATGATCATCTAAAGTAAATATTCTCCTTGTTCGTTTATGTTATAAATAAGAAATCTATTCATATATTTATTATTCTGATCATCTTAAAAAAGATTCGGAACAAAAAAACAACAGAATGAATTTTAAAAAACAAATGGGACAGTTTCCCAATGAAAAAAGAAAAACCTATTTCAGCACACTGTTCAATTATGCCAACGGGAAATTCCAGAATATACTTCCCACACCAGCCCTTCTGGAAGGGGAAAGCATGACCAAATTACTTTTCCAGACCTTATGCAGAGTAGATAATGTAAGTCCGAAATCACCTCTTTCCTTCGTCATAACAGACCTGAAAAATCTTAAATCCGATGAAAATGTGCTGGTATGGTTTGGGCACAGCTCTTATTTTATCCAGATTGATGGAAAAAAATTCCTGATAGATCCTGTATTTAGTGGCAATGCATCCCCAATGCCCGGTTCCATAAAAGCCTTTGCCGGATCGGACCACTATAAACCGGATGATATGCCGGAAATCGATTTTCTTCTTATTTCACATGATCATTGGGATCATCTCGATTATTCAACCGTTCAGACTCTGAAAGATAAAGTAGGTAAAGTCATTTGTGGCCTGGGAACCGGACAGCATTTCGAATACTGGTGCTGGGAGACAGAGAAAATTATTGAAAAAAACTGGTGGGAAAGCATCGATTTAGCGGAGGGCTTTACCATTACATTGACGCCGGCAAGACATTTTTCCGGACGCCTTCTCAACCGGAACATCTCACTTTGGACCTCCTTTGTATTGCAGACACCGTCTAAAAAGCTGTTTCTTGGCGGCGACAGCGGTTACGGAAATCATTTTACAGAGATTGGAGATAAGTACGGACCTTTTGATATCGCGGTAATGGAATGTGGGCAGTATAACGAAAAATGGCCATACATTCACAGCCTTCCCGAACAGATTATCAAAGAAGTTCAGGAGCTCAGGGCTGAAAATTTTATCCCTGTTCATAATTCAAAGTTTAAACTCGCCCAGCATCCATGGTTTGAACCTTTGGAGCTGGTTTCAAAATACGCAGAAGAAAACGGTATACCCGTTACACTTCCGATGATAGGAGAAAAAGCAGATCTCAACCAACTAGGAAAAGTAGCCTGGAAAAAGTGGTGGCAGGAATTGATGTAATGATTAAATACGCATCCATACTTCAATCAATCGAAGAAGGATTTCTTCTTTACACTAAATAAATAGAACTTTGCGTGAAGAAAACTAAGCGTAAGTTAAAATCCGGCCCAATTTGGGCCGGATTTTCCATTCATAATCAACTAAATTAAAAACTATGGTTCCTGATGAGCCACTTTCGTATGGATGATGTCGTAATAAACAGATGGATTTACTGCATCAGGAATAATTCTGTACGTAAATTCTGAACTATTTAAAGTAAGAATATCAACAACCCTTGTGAACAGCACATTGCCATTGGCATCCAGAGCGGTGATCGTTCTTTTCTTCCCATCGGGAGAGATAGACCATGTCCCTTGTGACCTCAGGACGTTATTCAGCCCGTAAATCGCGAAAGTTCCGTTCGCTTTAAAATAAGAATATCCTACAAAGCCCGCTACACTTGCATCTGTTAAAGCTACCGGACTTCCGTTTTTATCTTTAGCTCCGGTTGTTTCCCATGGAGTGGAAGCCAGGATAAGCTGTCCGTTCGCCGGTTCCGAATGAGCCGTTTTTGTATGGATAATATCATAATAAACGGAAGGATCATTCGGATTGGTGTGAATCCTGTAAGTGAATTCATTTCCGTTCAGGACAAGAATATCCACCACACGGCTGAAAATGGAAGTACCGTCAGGATTAAGTGCTGTAATAGTTCTTGTTTTTCCTTCGGCATCTACAGACCATGTTCCGCGGGATCTTAAAGCGTCACTGAGATTATAGATGGTAAAGTTTCCGTCAGCTTTGAAATACGCAAAACCAACGAAGCTGGCTACACTTGCATCTGTCAGGGCGACTGCATTCCCATTTTTATCCTTAGCTTCGGTCGTTTCCCAGGGAGTGGAGGAAAGAACCTGTGAAGGAGTAGGTTTTTCCTGAACAATATCGTCGTTATCAGAGCAAGATACAAAAGCAGATAGCATCCATACAGCTGTGAACAGGTAACAGAATTTTTTCAATGTATTCATAATTGATATTTTTATCTCTGCAAACATATTCCTTATGAAAGTCAAAACGTTGTACAGAATATCTCTTTTGTTGTAAAATGTATAACTCCTCATTTCATATAGGTAAATTGACAAAGCATAGATCAGTAGAAGAATTATATCCGCTTAAAAAACTATTTTTGAATATGAATAACAGAAACCGTGGAAAAAATACAGGAGATGATGTGCTGTTTGGCTCTGAAAAGCAACTTGGCAGACTGAAAATGGCAGCACAGGACATGCTGTATTTATTGACCCGGAATTATCCTGAGAAAGCTTCTTCAGAACTGGTGGGAAACAGGTATAAACTGAAGACCCGCCAGATCCAGGCGTTACGGGGAGCCTCTGCATCGGAAAAACAAATAGAGGACAGGAAACTCAGACAGCTGGAAGCGGCAGAACTGGAAGGCAAAGTCCTTTACATCGATGGTTTTAATGTGCTCATTCTGATGGAAAGTCTGCTCTCCGGGGCTTATATTTTTGAAGGATCCGATGGATGCTTTCGTGATCTTTCAGGCGTTCACGGAACCTATAAAAGAGTAAATCAGACTCTGAGAGCGGTGGAGCTTGTGGCTGTATTTTTCCAAAAAACCAAAATACAAAAATTGATATGGATCTTTGACAAGCCGGTTTCAAACAGCGGAAGAATTAAAGAAATTATTCTTGATTTTGCACATGAAAACAACTTGAACTGGGAAGCCGATCTGGAATACAATCCGGATAAATTTTTGGCAGAAAACTCAGACATTGCAGTATCTTCAGATGCGTGGATATTGGATCACTGTAAAACGTGGTTTAATCTCATCGGATATTTAATTACTGAAGAGAAACTGCAGGTCAACCTTATAAAAATGTTTGAGGATGCATCTGTTTAAACCTTATATTCCTTTGATTTCAGATTCGTGGAAGCAAAAATACCATGCCGTTCTTGCTGAAGAACATCTACAGGCTGTAGAAAATAATATACTGAAATTTAAGACTGGCCAGCTGGAGTGGGATTTTCCCTATTTTAATGAAGAAATTAAAACAGACCGGGCAGAAAGTTTCAGAAAATTTACCGGGGTATTTCAAAGCAATGATCCTGATGAGGTAAAAGCATTACAGCTGGAAGAAATCCCGTTTGAGCACTGGTTAAATATTCTTGGCCAGCGTCTTACTTCCGCCAGCATCCGTGATGAAAATGCCATTCCACCTTTAGGGAAAACTCTGATTGATGCGTGCTGCCAGCCTTTTAACAGCGAAATAACTATTGCGCAGAGAGCCTGGGAAAAACATATCGGAAGGATGGATGATCAATTCTGGGGAGAGATCAGGGGAAACAATCAGCAGAAACAGGAAAAAGTAATGGAAAAGATCTGTCATATTCTGGACAACAGGACCTGGTGGAATGTTTTTTATCATTACAAGCACGAACTTGTTTTTGAAGTCAGGGAAAAAGAAGGTCACGGCATCCGCTGGAGCCACGGAGGGAAAAAGCTGATAGGTTTTCTGGAAAAATTTGTCAACGAATAAAGCAGAATTTTAACTACGTAAAAAGGTTGCGTATTGAGAAAGTAATTTTGCAAAATTATTCTGAAAAAAGCAGTTTATCTGGAGAGCAAATTTACTTATTAGTAGCAATAACTTATTCCCTAATATAAAAAATCATGAGAAATATTTACAATAAAGGCAATTTCAGAGCTGGTGAATATGGAAAAATTTCCCAGGAATTAAGAAAATATGGCAATAAGAAATGGAGGCGAACACAAAAAGCAGCCATAGAAGATCAGTTAAGTGAAACATTTAAATTCAAAAAAGCCAGAAAAAGCCGACATAAAATAATTTGGGTGAAAATAACAAAAGAATTTAACGGAAAAAAGCAGTCTGATTATCGTGGCTTTTATTCTGAAAAAGAATTCGCAAACGTTCTGAAAGGCCCTAATATTCTAAGGTACTTTTACATAAAAAATAAAAACAGAAACAAAAACAAAAACAAAAACAAAAACAAATGAATACATACATCGATATTGGCATTAATCTGACCAATAAACAGTTCTATAATGAACAGGAAGAAATTATCAACCGCGCTCTGGATAATGGCGTAGAACAAATGATCCTCACAGGGACAAGTATACGCGGAAGCAAAGAATCTGCTGAAATTGCAGAAGACTATCCTGAGATTTTATTTTCTACAGCCGGAATTCATCCTCATGATGCAAAATCTTTTAACCAACAAAGTATTTCTGAGCTCAGAAGTCTTCTGAAACTGGATCATGTGGTCTCAGTAGGAGAGTGCGGTTTGGATTTTGATAGGGATTTTTCTCCAAGACCCATTCAGGAAAAGTGCTACCGGGCTCAGCTGGAACTGGCCGTTGAAGTTGGCAAACCTCTTTTCCTTCATGAAAGATCAGCTTTTAAAAGATTTAATGAAATCACGGATGAATATCTTTCTGAATTACCAAAAGCCGTTGTTCACTGCTTTACAGGAACATTGGATGAAGCCAGAGTCTATCTTGATAAAGGTTTCTATTTAGGATTTACCGGAGCAATAAGTGATGACAAAAGATTTAAACATCTCGAAGCTGTCATTAAATATACACCGCTTGACCGCATGATGATAGAAACCGACGCCCCTTTCATGCTTCCGAAAAATATGCCGAGAACACAGAATCGCCGCAACGAACCGTCTTTTCTTCTTTATGTGGCACAAACGATAGCCCATTGGAAGAAGATCAGCATTTCTGAAGTTGCAGACGAAACCACAGAAACTACAAGAAATTTTTTCAAAATATAAAAAAGAGCTCTACAAATTAAGTAAAGCTCTTTTTTTAGCGAGACAGCAAAATGACAAAATCGTATTAACCCATTTGCTTCTTCGCTTCTTTGCCTTTTTGCAATTCAGCCTTTTAAAGACTTTTCAACGCCGATTCCAAAGCCAGTTCCATCATTGGTTTAAGGGCTTTTTCTCTTTCATCAGCAGAAATTTTTTCGTGGGTAGGAATAATATCGGTTACCGTAAGGATAGTAGCAGCATTCTTTCCTAAATATTGGGCATTTGCAAATAATCCGAAAGCCTCCATTTCTACTGCCGGACAGTTATATTTTGTTGCAATTGCAGGAATATTCTGATCTTTTCTGTAGAAAATATCACTGCTGTGAACGTTGATCGCTTTTGCCGCCAAAGAAAGCTCATGAGCAGTTTCATTAATCGTCTCAAAAATATTTCCCTGGTGAGAAAGGATTTCATCCTCAATTTCCCATGCATACTTTGCATAGGTACTTTCACTGGCTGCATTTTCAATATTTAAGATATCAAAAAGCTTAAGATCTGTAGTATAAGCCCCGCAGGTCCCAATTCTGATGATGGTATCTACTTCATATTCCGTAAATAATTCAAAAGAATAGATCCCGATGCTCGGAAAGCCCATTCCGCTGGCTCCTACAGTAATCTCCTTACCTTTGTAAAGACCTGTATAATAAAAGATTCCTCTTGTTTTGCTTACCAGTTTAGCATTTTCCAAATAATTTTCAGCAATATATTGTGCGCGAAGCGGATCCCCCGGCTGCAATACGACTTTAGCTATTTCTCCTTTTTTTGCACTGATGTGAATACTCATAATGTTATTTTGAAGGAACAAAGATAGCAACTTTTAGATTGAAATATCCAGAAGACTTTCTGTTTAATCTGCAGGAGAAAAAAATGATTATTGGCTAACACAGAACCGGAAAATAACAATATAGCAGTAGCATTTACCCAGGTTCCTTAATTATTTTAGCAATGTTAAAAGATAAATTACAAATGAAAATCGAGCATATTGCCATCTGGGTAAAAGACCTGGAAAAAATGAGAACATTCTATCAGAAATATTTTGGAGCCGTCTCCAATGAGAAATACCACAATCCTGTAAAACATTTCCAGTCGTATTTTTTAAGCTTTGAAAATGGCTGCCGTCTCGAAATTATGAACAGACCCAATATTCAGGACAGCGGAAACTCTTATGATGCCCAGCAATTCGGGATTATCCACCTGGCGTTTTCTACGGGAAGCAAGGAAAAAGTAGATGAACTGACAGAAATTTTAAGAAAAGACGGTTATACCATAGCTGGTGAACCTCGTACAACAGGTGACGGATACTACGAAAGCGTAATTCTGGATCCGGAAAATAACATCATCGAAATAACTGAATGATATCTTTTTAAAGTAAATTTTCTGGATTTAGAGTTTGGGTTTCGGCGGCTTTGCCGCCGAAACCCAAACCCATCAAATATTTTCAACTTGTTTACAAGCAGATTAGTTTTTTATTAAAACCACGTTAATTATGTGTCTAGTCTGGATAACATACAGTATAAAATAATTTGTCCTTAATTTAATTAACTTTTTTATCCATTCCACACCGGAAATGGTATTTAACTATTAATCATTCATATAAAATTTTATTCTCTGCGAAATAGTTTTATTTTTGTTAGATGATGCAAACCGGTTCCCCATTTTTGGATACTATTTTTCTGCTGCGGAAAAGCGGCAGCATGACTGTTTTTTCAGATTTACAAAAGATATCAGCAAAAGAAGAGAATGAAGCCGGAGATTATTTTGAAGCGGAATTTGAAAAAGAAAGACTGGAGTTTTTATCTGCGGAAATCCCTTTTCATAGAGAAGCAGCAGTTTGGGGTGCCAAAGTTTTATACCACAGTACCCAGCTCTATCTTATCCGGAAAAATACAGCAAAAGATCTGGATAAACTGATTCCGAAGTTGAAAATACCGGCTGATACTTCTTCCATTTTATCTGCGGATTTATCATTAAGGTTTTTACCACAGATCGCATCTTTGCTGCATAGTGCAGATTCACACGATCCGTTGATTAAGATTCTGGAAGATATTCTTACTCAGTTTCATTATTCAGCGGTTGGATATCATCTTGATTTGGAAAAAGTCAACTGGGAAAAAGAGTTGAAGAACAATACCTACCGGAAATTATATCTGGAGAGAATTGTGGAAAAGAGAGCTTATGAACTCGCCGAAATTCCCTATATTAATAAACTTTTAATGGCGGATTTCGGAATGCATAAAGATGGCTATTGGAGAGATTTAAAGATTGTTGAACATGGAGATTAATACTGCGATTACACTCGGTTTTGTAACAGCTTCTTATTTTTTTATTTTCAGTATTCTGGCATATTATGCCCAAAAGATCATCTTTAAAAAGAAGATTAAAGAAGTTCATATGTTTATGTCATTCTCAAAACCTTTGTATTCCTATACCCTCAAAAATGATGTTGAGGTTAAATATGGTTATATACCGCTTTCCAGCTATGTCAATGTCGATTTCGGTGATGATTTTGATTTAACCGGTCCGGAACAGAAAAAACATGAAGCAAAAATCAGGAATAATAGTGTCGCTTTTCATCTCATGACAACAGTTTTTTTCCTGGCTGTCTTTGGTATCGTGAATTTTATTCTGGGAAATAATACACTGACCATGTTCAGTGATTTGGGTACCCATACCTGGGAATTACTATCCGGAAAACAGGATTTTTCACATTTTGTGGCATTTTTCCACGGTCAATATAATGCTTATGGGAAACATTTTTACATAGTAGCGTCTACAATGATGTATTTCATTGTGATTGCGTTACTCATGATAATTACCACCTGGTCTCCATACCTGTCATTGATCTTGTCCCTGTTTATTGTGGTGATCTATTTTTTATTGGTTTTTAAATATTTCGAATTGCCGCTGACTTTCTATATCGATCTGATGCTCTCATTGATTATTAGCGGATTTATATACTTTTTATTATTAAGATTTTTCATTAAATAAATACTGATGACTCAAAATATTACAAAACTTAATACCGTTCTCAACTACGTAAAAGATACCTTCGTAGGAAAAAATGATGTTGTGGATCTGTTGGGAATCTGCCTGCTGGCAAAAGAGAACGCATTTCTGTACGGACCTCCCGGTACCGCAAAATCTGCCATTGTAAGAACACTGTCAAAAACAGTCAAAGACGGAAGAAACTTTGAGTATTTATTAACCCGTTTTACAGAACCGAACGAAATTTTCGGTCCTTTTGATATCCGGAAACTCAAAGAAGGAGAGCTTCTTACCAATACCGAAGGCATGATGCCGGAAGCCTCAATCATTTTCCTGGATGAAATATTCAATGCCAATTCCGCGATCCTGAATTCACTTCTGACTGCTCTGAATGAGAAAATCTTCAAAAGAGGAAAAGAGACAAAAAAATTGCCGGCGCTTATGTTCGTGGGAGCAAGTAACGTTCTCCCGGAAGAAGAATCGCTTAACGCATTATTCGACCGTTTTCTGGTTAGAATCAATGTAGATTATGTAAACCCTGAACTTCTTCAGCAAGTCCTTCTGGCCGGAAGGAAGCTGGAAAACGAAGCAGAAACCGATATTCCGGAAATTTTTGCAGACGAGATCAGGGAGCTTCAAAACCTGTGTAAAACAGTAGATTTGAAGCCCATCTATGAAGTTTATTTGAATACCATCATCAGCTTAAGAAATACAGGAATTGCTATTTCAGATCGTAGAGCAGTAAAACTTCAGAACCTGATTGCTGCCAGCGCTTTAATCTGTGGAAGAAATGAAGCCGTACTCTCCGATCTTTGGGTGCTGAAACATATCTGGGATACCGAAGAACAGATTGAAATTCTTGAAGGTATCATCAACAGGACCATTGAAAAAGACGATCATCCGAAATCTCACCCACAGGCTATGCAGAACAAAACTCCGAATCCGGAGGAAGTAATGAAAGACGTAAAAATCCTTGTGGAAAAATGGAACAGCGGAATGCTCAGCTTTGAAGAACAGAATGTGATCAAAGATAAACTGAGATACCTTCAGACCCGCTGCGACTGGATCAGGAATCCGGAGCAGAAACAGTATATACAGCAAGAAATTGAAAGTTTATGGCAGAAGATCCTTCAAAGTGTGTAAAAGAATTCCGTGCAGAAATTCCCCGTGCCGATGAAGATTTTCTCGGCTCAATAAGAGACTGGAAAAACATCCATATTGCGGTGGATGAAGACACTATATGGCTGAAAGGTTTCACCGAAGAGCAGACCGCATCTCCGGAGATTCAGCAGCTGCCGAATTTCATATTGTACGAACTTCGTGAAGGACTTTTGTTTAAAAAAGGAGCACTGGTTCCAGACAAAAAGATGAGAACTGCTTTGCTGTGGTCACCGATAGATAAGGCATTACGTCTTACCTTTCCGGCATCCAACCAGAATTATTTTGGAATAGATGAAAAAGCTAAGGTCAGTTTAAAGCCAGGCAGTGAAGAACATCCTGCTGTGGCATTATTAAGCATAATTTCAGAAATTAAAGAAAGCATTCCCGCCCAACCCAATTTTAAGCTTGAAAACATTGAATGGACGGTGATTAATGATAAAGCCCTGTTTCTCGGAACACCACTGTTAAGCCTGCCGGGTAAAACCTATTGGACAAGAGACGGGCACCTTCTGCCAGCAGGTTTTGAATTCGAATTTAAAAATCTGAGTTCCCTTCTGCAGCAGCAGTATAATAAAAGTTTGGACAAATGGCTGTTATGGAATGAAGACGGAACATATCTTCCCATTAAAAAAGAAGATTTCCGGCCGCTGTCTGTAAGCTCATTCCGTCTTACTGAAAAAACAAAAGAATGGATTTAAACGAATATTTCCAGTCATACGAAAACTACTTCTGGGAGTGGGAAACCGACGAGGATATCGCCGGAGATTCCGGGTACCATGATCATAACCTTATCTCGATTCCGGGTGTTGGGGCTATAGCCTACAGACCTTACGTAATGGAGATTCTGAAAGAGCTTCAGCCGCAGGGATGGCCTCCTTTCGGGGCATTGCTTATGGTGTTGTATGCAATGCAGGACGGATATACGGATTTCGCAGGACCCTTAAAACATACCGCTGATTTTCACAGTATCGGAAATTTTGATTTCACTGCAGAAAAAAGCATTGAATTTCTTGAAAAGCTTAAATCATTAAATAAAATCTATAAACAGGGGCAAAACAGGATAGTACTCCTTCAGACCCTGTTTCAGGATTCACATAACAGACTGTCTCCCGGGAAAGCAGAAATGATCCTCACGAATTATTACCGGAGACCCCATATGCTGGCTGCAAGTGCAGAGAAAAGATATGCAGGGCCATCAGCGATCAACAGGGATCTGAGTACACTTAACCTTTTAAATGAAAGATTTTCTACCACGCAGTCTATCGTTGATGCTATGCGGGATCATATCGATGAACCGGAGCTGGATGACGAGGTGGTGGAAGAGGAAACCACTGTAGAAACAGATAAGGACTTCATTCAGCAACTGATCGAAGAACCTAAAACCTTTCAGGTGGGCAGCCTCATTAAAAGGATATGGAGCGGCTTGAGAATTCCTATGCGTCATTTGTCCCCCGGCGAACAGCCTATCGGGGGGATTTCTGATATGGCGAACAAAGGAGATCTGCACAGGATGCTTCTGTCTGAATTTGCCAATGAAGATGAGGTTTTCATGAACCGTGTAGCCAATAACGAAGCTTTGTACATTCAGAGAGAAATACCGCCGGAAGAAAATATTTTTGAACGTATTATTTTAATCGATACCTCCCTTAGAAACTGGGGAACACCAAAAGTCCTGGCATTTGCATCGGCTATTGCAATCATTAAACATCCGAAAGCCCATTCGGAATGTAAAGTTTTTGCATTAGGACAGGCAGGCATTCCGATTTCTCTGGATAAACCGGAACATATTATTGAAAACCTTAATCAGGTAAGCCCCGTTCTGGAAGTTTCAGAAGCATTGCAAAAATTCTTCAACGAAGAACATACTGAAAAAGACCTTGAAGTGTTCTTTATTACCCATCAGGAAAACCTTGCTGATGAAAAGATCCGGAAAGTAATCCATGAAAACAGGGACAGGCTGAAATTCCTGATTACAACAGATTCCAACGGTGAACTGAATTTCTACAAACACCATAAAGGAGCAAGAAAACATATTCAGAAAATAAAGCTTCCTTTGCAGGAATTATGGGCCAATCCGCCACAGCGGAAGCAAAAAGCTCATCAGATCAACGGTAAGAAAACAGACCTTCCACAGAATTACCCCATCCTGTTTCCCACACCATCCAATAAAATTGCCCAGTTCTTATACGAAGGCGAATTTTATATTCTGAGTTCAAAAAAACAGCTGCTGAAGACCTATCTTTCCGATAATTATTATGACAGGCATTCTTATGACTATTATAAAACCTATCATGGCAGCGAAGTTTTGATTGAAGATATTTCGGTGAAACCGAGAGGACAGTTTGCTTTGGCCAAGAACAAACAGCAGCATTTTATTTTGTGCCAGTACCAGGCTGATAAAAAGCTGGTTTCAAAACTTAATCTGAACACCAGAGAATATTCCGAGCAGAACGTTACCGGACTGAATATCCCCGGTTCTTATCACCTGATCTATTTCGGAAAGAATTTTTACCTTCACCAGCCTACGAATTCCTCTCTTTATAAAATTAATCTGGAAGGAAATGTATTTGTAGAAAACATTTTCAATGATGACGACGAAATAGATAAAAATGTGGCAAAAGCAGAGATTGAAGTAGCCAAGCTGAACCGCAGCGGAATGAAGATCATCAGCAACTTCAACAGAATAGGCATTAATGAAAACAATAACCTGGTGGTTTCAGGAAATGAACTCTGCAGAATATACGAGAACTCCCTGAACCTTTATAAGAACAGGTTTACAGTAAAGATCCTTGCAGAGCAGAATAAAAATAAATTTACATTTCAGGATGGCAGCGAGGTAATTACGGATTCCCGCGGCATGCTTACTTTTAAAAGCAGCAATACCGGAATCCCTACATTTTATATTCCTTCCACAGAGTATGGATTTCTGGCCCTGGCGACCCATATCGAATATGGCGGATCAGAATATTACCTTCCAAAGCAGACCCTACTAAAAGTGAGAACGATGGAAGAAATGTATACTCAGTATTTAACAGCATTTATTGACCAGATTCTGGATTATGGAGCTTAGAATAAAACCTTTTCCTAAAAATACTTATCCTAAAAAAGGCCTTTTGATTAAAGGTCCTTCACCCCGAATATGGCTTCATGAAATGGAAATACTGGGAATAGATCTCAGCCGCATAAAGTCCTATGCTATTCCTTCAGGTCAGCCTAATGTCCTGTACGGATGCCTGCTGGTATTTTATGATGAAGCACCTCAGGAAATCGGGAGGAATGCATATTTCCAGTGTGTGGAAGACCAACTTTTTATCCCTGAAAATACTATATTTTACCCAAAAATTAATCCTGAAGACTGGCAGTCTGCCGGTTCACGCTTTCTGGTGATGCATCCCGAATTTGGTTTTGTAAGGCTTACGGAAGAAATAGATTGGCTTTCCTTGATACACGAACCTGAAATTTCAATCGGAAAGGTAAGAAAACCTTCAAACAGAGTAAAAATTCCACAGTATATCGAAAGCTTCACCGTCGAAATGGATGATGAAAAAGTTTTGGAAACCCTTCAGCAGCCAAAAAGTGAAGAAGAATGGATGAAAAATCTGCCTTTTGACCTGAAAAAAGTAATGGCAGGAAACAAAAAAGAAATTGAAAAATATTTAAAATATTTAGAAAAATACCCTGACAGAGCTGTAGAACTAGGAGTCCCGCTGGATATTATGGGAACCTCCCGTGGTGACGGTTTTGGGAAATTTACCTTTGGAGATAACTGGCTGAGTTCCCTGTTCGGAGGTTCGGGAGATCGGAAAGAAACTGCAGGAAGCCGGAATTTCCGGTGGATCTTTTGGGGTGTTGTGGTGACCGCTATACTTTTCAGAATTTTCATGCCGTCGGATAAAGATAGGACCCAGAAAGAAGATTTTCTTGTTTCGTCAGGGAAAATTATGAACGGGACGGAAAAACTTCAGGCAGATATCATTGCTTATCAATCCGGAGTAACAGATATTGACATGAAAATCGATTCCATTTACGGAAAAGAAAGGAAAAAGCTTTCGAGTGAATATACTGCTGCTGGAGCCGCTATGTCAAAAGATAAAAATGAAAGAGAGCGGTACAAAAAATCAGGAGGTAGAAACCTGGGTGAGGTTGGAAATGATATTGAAAAACTGAATACCAGGGAGCAAAACAGTAGGGATTCTCTGAAAATTGTTTATTCAAAAAGAATTACAAAACATCTTGTTCAGCAGGAGGAAACCATGAAGCGGCGGATTTCAGATTCGCTTAAACAGTACACCAAAGGAAAACCTGTGAACGGTGAGATTGTGAAATTTATTTTAAAGAAAAAGCAGGTTCTCATGGCAGATTCTCTTGGGAAGTTGTATGGAACACTTGATATAACAGAACTTCCACCGGCTCCGATTAAAGATTCAAAAATTGGAACTCTTGAGTCAGGAGAAAGCAGTGCTAAAGAGAAAACCAAGATTTCAGATATCCTGTATCTCGTGATTTTTATGTTCGGGGCTGTAGGACTCTATTCTTTTATTTTTAGAAGGAAATCGTTAAACCTCGGTGGGGAAAATGTTCCGTTTTGGGTGAAGATAACATTGTCTGTCCTGCTGGTTTCCATGCTGGTATATCTGTTTTATCCGCTGGTAAAAATGTTTGGCTATAACTGGTTCGTATGGATTCTGGTGATCTTTGTAATCCTTCTTCTTTACCGCCTGTTCAGCGAAGACAAAACCATTTTAAACTCTGATGACGATGAATAAACAGAAATTTATAGATAAGTTCCTGATTGCATTTATGATCCTGGCAGTGTTTAAGATCATTGGCATCGCAGCACAGCTCTTTCACGAAAGTTTTTGGAGTGTAGTGGGAACACTGGCTATTTTCCTGGTTGTGGCCTTTATTATTATGATTGTGATTACTGCTTTAAAGGATAAAGAGCGGAACAGTAAAAGTTCGGGAAGAAGAGGTTCCGGTGGCGGAAACTTTTATCTGGAAACCTCCTTATTTGACAGAATCAGAAACAAATACGAAGAGCTTGCTGAAAAATATATTGAAGAAAAAGATTATAAAAAAGCAGCGAAAGTATACATGAACCTGCTTCAGGATAATTTCCGCGGTGCAAAAACCCTGGAAAACAGCGGTTTCTATAATGAGGCAGCAGCAGTTTATCTTAAAAAACTGAACAACAAATCAGAAGCGGCATCATGCTACGAAAAAGCAAAACAATACAAAAAAGCAATTGATCTGTACAAGGAAATGCAGCAGAAAGAGAAAGTAGGAGACCTTTATAAAGAATTGAATGATATAAAAAATGCCCGGAGCTATTATCAGATGGTTGCGGATGATTATGCAGCCAACAATCAGATGGTAAAAGCCTCATTAGTTTACAGCAAAAAAATGGAACAGCCGGAAGAAGCTCAAAAAATTCTTCTCAAAGGCTGGAACGAAGACAAAGACGCCTTCAACTGCCTGAATAATTATTTTGCTAATGTTTTTGACCTTAAAAAACTGGAAAAAGAGATTCGGAATATTTATCAGGATACTCCGTCCTATAAAAAGGTGATCTACCTTGAAGCAATGAAGCACGAGTTTAAAAAATCCCCTGAACTTCAAGCTGTAACCCGTCATATTGCTTATGAAATTATTACAGAAAAAGTAGGTACACGTTCAGAGATCATTAATGAACTGAAGCATTTCAATCCTGATGACAGCGTAATTTTAAAGGATATTTCGAGGTTTAAAACAGGAAGAAACAGGATATTGAGAAATTAAGATAGAAGAATTAAGAATTTAAAGATTAATTAAACACAGTTCTGTTTTACCGACAAAAATAAGGTGGCTGAGGCACTCGAAGCCACCTTATCCCCTAGCAAACAAAAGCATCATTTGATTTCTCAAAAACAATTTTTCATATCTTTGCGCCAGAAAATCATGATACAACAAAGAGCACATATCAATGTAAATCTATGCGATAGCCCTTCAATAAAAGGATTATTCGGATACGAATGGATGATATGGAATGAGGCTAAATGTGCTTGCTTTGAAAATTATTTACAATAAACCCGTAAGAATTTAAACAAAATACTGCAGAAACGCCTCGATAACTCGAGGCGTTTCTTGTGTTTTAGGCCATAAATTATTTAGAATGAAAAAAAATAACCATACAAACGAAATTTTTTTAATTAATAATGAACATTTAATACGATAAATAAGAGTGATAAGTAACCCGATGAGAGACAGTCATTTAGGTATTTAAGGAATCTGCAGGATATTGCGGACGGGTATTTCTTATGCTTAATTTTGAATTTAACTAATTGATTTTCAATATTTTAATTGAGAAATAAATTTGGAGATTAAAAAAAATCACACTTACTTTGCAACCGAAAATTGAAAGCAACAGGTTTTCAGGATTCAAAAACTTTTTAAATAACAAGAATATAATGAAACAATTACATAACATATCTAATCAGTATTCGAGACTAAACGGACAGGAGCCGAAAGGATATGCATGTATGATTCTCGATATTGAATTTATAGATAAAAAAGGTGCTTATATACGTAGGTCTCAGTGATCTGACACGTCAAAATATATACAGCACCTCCCGGAAAGAGGTGCTTTTTTTATGGTTTCTTTAGCTTATTTGGTAAAGCGCCGGTCTGTGGAACCGGAGAACAGGGTTCGATCCCCGAAGATACCCCAAATAAACGTGAATAGTCAATGGTGAATTGTGAATTTAAAATTGACAATCAAAGCAAATTGACAATTGACCATTCACATAAAAAAACAATCTCATAGCTCAATTGGTTAGAGCACCGGTCTTTTAAACCGGGGGTTGAAAGTTCAAATCTTTCTGGGATTACCATTAAACGTGAATAGGCAATGGTGAATTTTACTTCGTAAGTGAATTTTGAAAAATTGACGAGCAAAATGAATTGACAATTGACCATTCACAAAGTAAAACAGTCTCGTAACTCAATTGGACAGAGTATCGGTTTTCTAAACCGTAAGTTACAGGTTCGAACCTTGTCGAGGCTACAAAAAAGGTCTATTGAGGTAATGGTAACCTGCCCGACTGTCTCTTGGGCACTGCGGGTTCGATTCCCGCATAGACCGCAAAGATTTACGGAAAATTTGGCTCCGGCTGTCTCCCGGAAAAAAATACTGAAGTGAATCTGAAAACTGGAAAGATAACGGTGGTTGTTTACCCGCCTTGGACACGGGAGGTCGCAAGTTCGAATCTTGCTTTCCAGACATAATTTGCTCTATTCGTCTAACGGCCAGGACACCTGCCTTTCGAGCAGACAGCAAGGGTTCGATTCCCTTATAGAGTACAAAAGTGAATGGTCAATGGTGGATTGCTTTGCAAGTGAATTTTTAAAAATTGACAGTAAAACGAATTGGCAATTGACCATTCACAAACAAAAAACGATTTCGTAGCTCAAGTGGTTAGAGTGTCGGTCTGATACACCGAAGGTTGAAGGTTCGAGTCCTTCCGGAATTACAAATGATTTTGCAGCTCAATGGTAGAGCGCTGGTCTGTTAAACCGGAAGTTGAAAGTTCGAATCTTTCCGGAATCGCAAAAAACTAAATGTTAATTGTTTCAAAAGAAGAGAAAAAAGGTATGTCAAGAGCAGAAGATCTTTACGCCCAATACGGAAAATACCGACAGCCTTTTTCTTTTTATTAGAAATTATGGGTTAGAAGTTATTTTGAAAATTAATCATTACTAATTGCTAATTACTCATAAAATGATGGTTCGCCGAAGTGGAAGAGTCGGGCGGTCTGCAAAACCGCTGTGAAAACTGAGTGGGTTTGAATCCCATAACCATCTCAAATAACTAAAATGAGATTAGTTCCGGAGAAAAGTAAAAGTTTGTCGAGCGTAGAAGTTCTTACATCAAACTAAAAATAAAGACAGGCTTTGTTTTTCTTCACAAATGCAAAAAATTAGAATTTATAAATGATATAATTTGTTTAACGACCACAAGGCTTGTTAATCATTTATCAATCATCCCTTATCATTTATAATCATATCTGGAAGTACGCCGAAGCTGGAGAGTCGGGGCAGACTGTAAATCTGTTGCTTCATTGCTGAGCAGGTTCGAATCCTGCTACTTCCACAAAACCGCTGATAATGTAACGGCAGCATGCAGGAAAAGTACTCTTGTTGTTCAGGTTCGATTCCTGGTCGGTTGGTTTAAATGCTCCATTAGCATAACGGTAAGTGCATCCGGCTTTCTACCGGACGACAAGGGTTCGATTCCCTTATGGAGTACAGACGTGAATGGTCATCAGTCAATTGTGAATATAATACCATGAAAGTTCAGATTGAGAAATAAAATTGATTTGATCATTCACAGAAAAACAGGAAAGAGAAAAGTTTGTCAAGCGCAGAAGATCTTACAGACACTAACAGGCATAGTTTTAAAGAGACAGACTTTCTCTGACCTATTAATAATGAGTAATAAGTAATAAGCAATGAGTAATGTGAGTACTCAATAAATGAATAAGTCTTTGAATTATTCATTACCAATTACTTATAAATAACCGCGGGAATGGTGGAAATGGTAGACACACTTGATTTAGGCTCAAGGTTTTGGGGGTTCGAGTCCCTCTTTCCGTACAAGAGTTGCCTCTCTATTCCAACTGGCAGAGAAAACGGCTTTAAACCCCGTAAAGTCCCGGTTCGAATCCGGGGAGAGGTACAGAAATATGAGTAATGAATAGTAAGTAATTATTGTGAATGGTCAATGGTCAATATTGAATTTAATGAATGCAATTTATTACTAATTGCTCATTACTTATAAATCCGGAAGAGTGGTGTAAAAGGTGTGCACGCTAGTCTGAAAAACTAGAGGCGTGGGTTCGATTCCTGCCTGTTCCACAGAAAATAAATAATAATGATAAACGATGGATTTAAGCTAAAAATATCATTGATCAATCATCAATCATCAATCATCAATCATCATTTATAATCATAGTTATCCTGATTCATAGTGTAACTGGTCAGCACACAAGACTTTGACTCTTGTCGTTCAGGTTCGAATCCTGATGAGTCGACAGAAATTACTCTGATAGTGTAATGGCAGCATCTCAGTCTCCAAAACTTATGGTATAGGTTCGAATCCTGTTCGGAGTGCAAGAAAGTGAATTGGTAATAGTGTTAAAATTGACAAGTAAAACGAATTGACCATTCACCATTGACAAATTAAAATAAAACAAATTTAAAACATGTAGAAAAAATGGAAACGCAACAAGAAGTATGGCAGAATATGAAAGGAATTTTTTTCCGGAAACCTATCACACAGCTGGTAGAAGAAGCCATTATCCGCGAACAGGCCAACGGTCACCGTCTGAAAGTATGCGTGGGCTCAGACTCTCATGTATATGGCGATGCCATCAGTTATGCAACGGCAATCGTATTCGTTCGTGAGGGAAAAGGAGCGTTTACCTTTATCAGAAAAGAAAGAGAAATACAGAAGATCAGTATCAAAGAGCGGATGCTGAATGAGGTGAACAGATCCGTAGAAATTGCTTACGCTATCTGTGCCATTCTGGATGCTTATGGAGTAGAAATGGAGGTACACGCAGACATTAATACCGACCCGGATTTTAAATCTAATGTAGCATTGAAAGATGCAATGGGATACATCCTGGGAATGGGCTATGTGTTTAAGGCAAAACCTTATGCATTCGCAAGCTCCAATTGTGCTGATATGATGGTTTAACCATTAATGGAGAAAAAACCGGAAATTTCAAAGACTGTGAAAAAACAAATAAAAAGAACCCTTTAAAACTTAAACCATGTATTTTTTAATTCAGGCTAATGTATATCTGGACCCGGATCATTATAAAATTTTTGATGCATTGGAAGAACTGAATATTGATTATGATGTAATTAATATTCCGCCAGCAACACAAAAAATAGATTTTGTAACAGACAGAAAAGATGTTTTTGTCTATGGTTCGGTGACGATTGCGAGATTAGCAAAGCAGAATACAGACTGGTTTCCGGGATCTTTTTACGGAGGTAATCATCTGTATGAAATATATTCCAGGCATTATGGGGAGAACCTTCTGAATTACAAAGCTTCAGTCCATAAAATTTCAGAAGAATTAATCTGGAAAAAAAATGAAACAAAATTCATTAAACCATATAATGAAGCTAAAATTTTTACTGGAAAAGTTTTCACAGAAACAGAATGGAGAGATTTCGTTTTTGAATCTGTCGAAAACAAATTAAATAGGATCACAGAAGATTCTTTAGTACAGGTTTCTGAAGCTAAACGTACAATCAAAGAAGCAAGACTCTGGATTATTGGCGGACAAATAATCGATGGAGGCTATTATAAATTTAATGATGATGCTCCTTTCGAAGAAAAAGTTGCAGAAGACGGATTTATGTTTGCAAAAGAAATGATCCGGCTTTTTGACCTAGAAGAAGCCTTTGTAATGGATATTTGTTTAACGGATGAAGGCTGGAAAATTGTTGAAATAAACTGTATCAACAGCTCCGGGTTTTATCCCAATACTAATGTGAAAAGTGTTATCAAAGCATTGAATATCTACTTTTCCAGCTAAAAAAATGAAAACATGGAAATGACCAAAAGATTATTGTTTCTGGATGATATAAGATACCCAATTGAGGCATACCATTATACCAGACAGGATATTTTCCTCAGGAAAGATTGGCATATTGTACGCAGCTACGAACAGTTTGTCGACAGAATTCTGGAAAAAGGACTCCCGGAAATGATCTCTTTTGACCATGACCTCGCAGAAATACATTATCTGAAACCTGATTCCGATGAATATACGGAAAAAACAGGCTACGATTGTGCCAAATGGCTGGTAGAATATTGTATGGATAATTACTTAGAGCTGCCAAAATTCTATTGTCATTCAATGAATCCTGTAGGAAAGAAAAATATTGAAAGCCTTTTAAAAAACTTTAAAAAATGAAAACAACAGAAAATATATTAGTTATAGACCTGGAAGCCACCTGCTGGAACGACAGACCGCCCAGAGGCCAGGAAAGCGAGATCATCGAGATCGGAGTATGCATTATGAATGCAGCAACCGGTAAGATCTCAAAAAATGAAGGCATTTTAGTGAAACCGCAATACTCAATTGTGAGTCCTTTCTGTACAGAGCTGACTTCCATTACACAGAATATGCTGGATAACGAAGGCATCATGCTGGAAGATGCGCTGGATATCCTCAGAGCAGAATATGATTCCGAAAATCTTACCTGGGCAAGTTACGGAAACTATGACCTGACCATGCTGCAAAACCAGACCAGAAGATTCAATGTGGATTATCCGTTAAGTGACGACCATATCAATGTGAAAACATTATTTGGCCAGCTGCATCCAACGGTGAGAAAAAGTGTGGGAATGAGCAGAGCCTTAAACGAACTTAATCTTGAGCTTGAAGGAACTCACCACAGAGGTGTAGATGATGCGAAGAATATTGCAAAAATTCTTCACTGGTGCCTTAAGCAAAGGTAGTGAAATCATTTAAAAACTATTTTTCAGATGACTCTCTTTCTCAGAAAGGGAGTTTTTTAGCTTTAAACTATTGATACTATGTTAAAAGTAAGAGGAAATAATTTAACTTTTTATTCAGAAATACGGATTAAATTGCTATTGAAAGCATAATTTTTTGTTAAAAAATTCACTTTAAAGGGATAATTGCATACCCTGTCATTCAATTTTTTATTATTTTAGTCCCCAAGATTGGAATTATGCTTACTGAAGATGAATGGAAGAGGACTTATTTAAATGATAAAACCAAAGAAATAATTCCTTTTCCTGAAAAGTTTACCCCAAAAGATAAGAAAGAAACCGCGGTCATTTTAAAGAATTTTTTAAATAAAGACCGGGGTTACAGTCAGGTCACTATGCTTGCCGTTTTAGCTTCCAGCCGGACCCAGGACCAAGACAAGAAACTGGCACCGGGCTATCAGACAATCCCTATCAACTTTTTTTCAGAATTATTGTTAACCAATGATATCCGCAGATAGGTTGAGTAATGTAAGAAACCTCGTCTGGTATGGCTTTTGAAGAGATTTGAAAATTAAATTCCGGCTTTGCCGGATGAGTCCCACACAAAGGACATTTGAAAAACTATTGATAACCATTCTTACAATGTAGATCATCCGGTTTAGTCTTAAAAAAGACCTGGATATATGCTGAAAACTTTACCTTTTAATCAGTCCGGAACTGATTATGTTGCAGCTGTAAGACTGGCCAACTAAAATAACCTGAAAAAAATTATTATCAAATTAAAAACAAAAATGAAAGAAAGACTTTATGAGATCCTTAATGAGGAAAAAGCACATGAGATTATTCCGTTTCTGAAACAGCTTACAGCTGAAGAAAAAAAGGCCCTGGTGCCTACCATAAAAAAACTGGACAGGGAGATCAGCAAGATCGTAATGACGAAGAACTCCTACCATACTGCAGGTTCTGCAGACCAGCATTCTATTATTGATATAGCATCGTTTGTCTGTATGGACCAGAAGCATTACGGGAAAGACTACTGGAGCCTTTTCGGGAACAGGGAACAGACTGAAAAAATACTTGAATGGGGATGTCCGCACTGGTTTTCGGATTTTATCAACAATTCTATTGATGCAGAATTTACAGCGTTTAATTATCAGGATATTCTGGGGTGGACAAAAAAAGGCTATGTACAGCCCAGACCTGAACTGCTTGGATATCATTTAAGCCTTCAGCCCTACGATCTGGAGAAATTCCCGGAAACCCTGGAAACTCATTTCTGGTATATGTGCGAATTTCCTTCAAAATCACTTCCCTTTAAAAAAGAATGGCCTCCATTGTTGCAGAAACTGATTGCCGAGAATAAAATTGACAGAAAAAGATTCCTAAAAGAGTGCCTGCTGGCGGCCAACAGGAATTTTAACAAAAATGTTACAGGATGGTTCATGGATACATTCAATGCACTGAAGCCTTCTGACGAGGAACTCATTATATTTCAGGATGAGCTGATGGCCGGCTTGGCCTCCGTGCAGTCAAAAGCAGTGAATACGATGCTTGCCAATTTGAAGAAGATCGTTCAGGACCCGGCATTCAGGACCGATGAATTTTCAAATTTCCTTCCCAATCTGCTAAGCTCGGAAGTTAAAACAGTAGTGGCCGCCAGTCTGGCAGTGACAGAAAGAATTTTTCAGAAAAAGAAAGTGGATACAGAAAATCTGGCAATGGCTTTGAGTGCGGCATTTGTAAGCAAAGATGAGAGCATACAGACCAAAGCGGCAAAGATCATTTTAAAATATATTCCTGTTTCTGAACCGATAAAAGAAGCGCTGTCCCATTATGCAGATAATATTCTGGCTAATGTAAGGCCGGTACTGGTTCAGTATATAGATAACAGGCAATTGGAACTGGACGTTTTTGAACCGGAAAAATTAGAACTCATCAATGAGGAGTGTAAAGTTCAGGAGCTTCAAAGCTTTGAAGATCTTATGTTTCTTCTCCAGCAGGCTATTGAAAATCCTGGAACTTACTATTACGATTTGGCGCTCGCTGGGCTTATCCGTTTCGGAAATGAAGCTGATGCCGCCTCTGTAAAACTCTTTGAACCCGTATTTCAAAAAGCCTGTAAAACCATTTCCAAATGGGAAGTACATCAATTTAATATATTATTATGTAATCTCATTATCAATTACGGGCTTTTACTATTAGAAAAATTTCCGTTACAGCTTAAGAATATTGATAAAATATATAAGAAAACCCGTGAGGACGAAGCTTCCAGAGAAGTTTATTCCACCTATCATAAAAAGCTGAAGCCTATTAAAGATATTTATGCAGGCGGTTTGGCTATGGAGCCGTTTAAGCATATAGCGGTCCATGTTTTTAATCAGGTAGCAGCAGGAGATAAAACGCCGTTGCTGTCTACCGTCACCCATGAGCCATGCTGGATTAGTCCTGAAGCTTTGGTAGAAAGATTCGAAATCTATCAGAACAAAAATATAAAACCGGATGACCTTGATGTACAGCTGGCATTGCAGCGCTGCTCCTTAGAAAAAACTTCAGAAGCATTACATCTTGTGGAGAAAAAATTAAAAGGAGAGTATAAAGACCTCCTTCTTTTCTTCTTTAGCAAAAATTCTGCCCCCAAAGGACAAATTGAACATCCGTCATGGTGGATGACAGCCGGGATCACACGCTCTCCCCAAGCCGTTTTTGAAGAATTTCAAAACTTTGACTATGAGGATATTCCAAAAGAATTCCTTACCGGAATTTATGAATGGAAGACGATTGACAGCAAAAAAAACTCTTATTATCCGGTTGAGCTTAACATCAGGGTCCCGAAATATCACCTGAAAAAAAGAGAGCATCAGCTTTTCCTGGAATACTTTGTTGCGGAGCAGAAAAACTCTTCAGAAACACCTTCATTGATATGGAGTTTTCCCAATACCTTAGGGAATCTTTTAGCTAAAACCATTAAAGACTGCCTGTTTTATTCAGGGATTGCAGAAGTTTACGAAAGAAATTTTGTTCTGAATATAGCCCAGGCGCTCCATCAGATGAAAAAGCCTCTGGATGAAATGGGCTACCTGTTTCTGGGAACCATTTTCCTGGATGGAGACAAAGTAATCCGTGGAACAGCCGCTGAAATATGGCTGGAACATGTGTCTCATAAAGTAATGGATGACAGAAAGCTCGGCAGGGTAATAGGTCTTCACGAAAAACTGGAGTGGGCTCCTGTTAAAAGACTTACAGACCTCATGCAGCACCAGATGATCAACGTCAGCAAAGACCATAATCTGGCTTTGGAACAGCTTCTTACCCATATTTTGCTGCAGATGGAAACACCCGTTACCAATCTAAAAAAAATACTGGATATTTATCATGAGGTTTTGGCTCTGAACCAATCGGAAACCGATATAAACTTAAAAGAAAAACTGAATAGCTGGAAAGAAAACTCCAGCCTGAAAAAAATCTGCAATCTTCTTCTAAAAAAATAGATATGGAAGATACGCTAATTTACCGTTATCAGAGACCTTCGTCTTTGATAAAAAAAGATGCATCCGAAGAATTATTCCTGTCCAAATACAGTGAAATTCAGAAAAATACAGATGTACCCTGCTTTTTCTGGGGAGATGTCGGTCAGCCGTTTATACTGGCGAGATGCCTCATCACGCTTTCCAATATTGTAAAATCAAGCTTTAACCTGTCACCGTTTCAGATGGCATTGCTTAAAGATCCTATTGTTACTGCCGGAAACGGACGATTACGTTTTGAGGGTTTTTCGCATTGTGCCGGTGTGTATGCACGGGTAGATGTTTTACCTGACGGACTTCATGGTGAATTTCTTGAAAACGGAACTACCAATGTAGATTTCAATCAGTCTATGATTACAGCTCTGGGAAGCATTCGCCTTAATGAAAGAATAATGCTTTCCGTAGGTGAAAAAGAATTGGGACTTTATAAGGAAGAAGAAAAAGTGGTGGAACGGAAAGTCCCGCTGCCTGTGAAATGGATTAAAGGGCTAAGTACCGTTCAAATCTATCTCTCTGAATCAGAAAAACTTTATTGCTTTAATAAAATTCAGACTCAGCAGCTGTTCAGAGGAATACCCAAAGGACCTATAAAATCAGATTATTACCTTATTATCAGAGGGAACAGGCCTATGTTCTCACCGGTGAAATCAGTAGATGCCGTTTGTGTTGGAGGACTTCACAGGCTGCGCCTGCTGGAGCCTCTTCTTCCTTACATTGATCAGATGCAGGTGTTTCCACATGCCCATATGCAGTCTACCACATGGCAGCTCCGTATGGGAAATCTGAGGTTCAGTTTTTCAGTGTCAAGAGAAGCCTGGAGGGGATTTTCCGGAGAAGGAGCTGTTTTGAACAGTCTTATTGACGATATTCCGGATGAATGGATAGATGCATTGGATAAATATGCTTATGCCAATCAGTCTTTTAATCCTTCGGCATTTGCTTTAAATGAGAATATAAGCCTTGAAAAAACCGTTAATCTTACGGGAAAACTGGCCGCTATGGGGCTTTTAGGTTACGATCAGGATGAAAACGGATTTTTCTACCGCAGACTGCCGTTCAAACTAAGCCGGGTTGTAGGTTTAAATCCAAGAATGAAAAATGCAGAAAAGCTTATTGCAGAAGGAAAAGTTGAAATTTTAAATAAAAATGCTGTGAGAACAGAAGCAAGGGTAGAAGGTACCGGCGTACATCACACAGTGATCATAGAGAATGACAAGGAACGCTGTACCTGCGAATGGTTTAGCAAATATCAGGATGAAAGAGGACCGTGTAAGCATGTTCTTGCCGTAAAGAAATTAATAAATGCTTAAATAAAAAGGACAGCTTCTGGGAAATTAAGTCTGTCCTTTTATTTTATTGATGTTTCATCCATTCCTCATAGGAAACCACACCCAACTCCGGTTTTCCTTCACCTTCAAGGATAGAAATAAATTCAAGCTGATTCCCGTCTGGATCATTGAAATAAATAGCCAATGCAGGCATCCATGCAAAAACCATCGGCTCATCTATACCGTCCCTCAAAAAATTATAAGGTTTTAAATCTTTTTTCTTCAGAAAATCCACAGAATAATTTAAAATATCTTCTTTACTGCTGGAAAAAGCAAAATGCCTTGGCTGAAGGTTTTCTTTCTGTTCCCACAACCCCAGCATAAACTCTTTATTTTCACGTATCCATAAAAAGGCAATAGGGCGCTTTTCATCCATATGGGCGAGTTTCAGACCCAATATTTCAGTATAAAACCGGATAGAATTCTCTAAACTGCTCACCTGGATATGGGTTTCATATAATCCTTTGATCATCGCTTTAATTTTAATCTACACAAAGCTAAATAATGCCTCTGTACAAATGCCGGATCTCTGATTCCTTTATTGGAAATGAATGATAGAAAAATTGTATTTGAGAATTAAAACGGATTCAAAGCTTATTAAAAGCACTTATAAAAAAATGCCGGTGAGTTATTCACCGGCATTAATTACTTGTTCTATTTCTTCTTCGAAGGTTTTCTTCCAGTTCATAATCGTTGTTCTGCTGATTTTGTACTTTCTGGACATATAGCTGGTAGAAAAGCCATGCTTATTCTGATACTGCAAAAGCTTGAACATTGTTTTTTTATCATAGGTTTTCAGCTTCTGATTGTTGATCTGGCTTTCCTTAGACTGCTCAAAAATTTTTTCGTTCAAATTCAGAATATCCTCAGTTGTATTCAGTTTTCCCAGAAGTTCTTTGATCTTTGGGTCTTTCAGCTTTTCCGGATGTTCCAGTCTCAGCATATCGTAGTATATCTTCTTGTAATTGGGACGCATAATTGGGCTTTGTTTATCCGTTCGTATTATCATTATTTTTCTGAAGCCAGCGGTGAAGGGTACTTTTGGGGATAGAATATTCTTTGATCACTTCGCCATACGTCATCTCGCCGGATAAGATTCTTTTCATAATAAAATCTTTAATTTCCTGAGTATAAATATTTTTTCTGAAATAAGGAATTTTATCAGATTTCTTCTGATTTTTGTTGACAGCAGACGGAGGAGCATACAGGATAAGGTGCGAGCTGTAAAGTCTGAAAAAGTCATATTCCAGAAGTTTGCTCCATCTTAGCAATAAGTCTGTATCGATCGATTTGCTTTGATATACGTTTTCAATAAACTGCTCATCTTTATTGAGAAAATTACAGATCCTTTCCATAGACACCTCATTTTCATCAACCATTTCCTTGATAAATTTTCCTATATGAATTTCTTTATATAACATGTATAAATACTATTTGTTAAATTATAAAAAGAAAATAGATAACATATTCCAAATGAATGCCTGTAGCGTCAAAGTACGCTTTAGAAAATCTTAGCGTTGTCAAAAGAGAAATTTAAGCTGGATAGCATATATGGTATATGCATAGTCGGCAGTCTGAGGGATGACCGGCCAATAATTGTTATGTTATATCTTAAGAATATTTTATATCTTCCATTTCCTGCTCTATATTCTCATCAGTGAATTCAGATTTTATGCTTTTCTGTATAAATATGCTTATCAGGTATTTCTATACAGTTTGTAATATTTTTAGCTATTTACCTTAGTGTCAACAGATTTATTACTATAATTTTTTAATTGAATAGTAACCTGTCTGTTTGTTAATTTTTCAAATTTAAATAAAAAATAGAAGTGATTCCCTAAAAATGAATAAAAAAAGCATGTAAAAATAAAATTTAATTAAAATTAACATATTAAATAAGCGAAGAAGTGAATTGTTTTAAGTTGAAATGATAATGCTGAAAGGGGTTTCAACAAAAAGTGGATAATCATGAAGACATCCACGCTTATTATTTTGTTAAAAATTATTTTTAAATTATTTTGGCATCACACGGTAGGTAGGATCATCCTCAATATTCACCTCTATAAAACCACCGGCATTATCCAGAAGTTTGATGCAGTCGGAACTTAAATGTTTAAGAACAACATGTTTATTCTGCACCTTATATTTTTCAGTGATTTTTTTGAGGGCTTCAATGGCTGACATATCTACCACACGGGATTCCTTAAAATCAATAACAATAGTCTGGGGATCACCGGCTACATCAAATTTTTCGGTAAAAGCGGTTGTACTGCCAAAGAAAAGCGGTCCGTAAATTTCATAGACTTTATTACCCGATTCATCCGTTGTTTTTCTGGCTCTGATCCTTTTGGCGCTGTCCCAGGAAAATACCAGGGCAGAAATAATAACTCCAACCAATACAGCCAGGGCAAGATTATGAAGGATAATCGTGATGAGAGCAACAAGCATCCCTACAAATATATCTGATTTGGGCATTTTTGTAATGATACGGAAAGAAGCCCATTCAAAAGTGGTGATGGCTACCATCATCATAACCCCTACTAAGGCAGCCATTGGGATCTGTTCAATGACGGAGCTTCCAGCGAGGATAATAAAAAGGATCGTTAAAGCTCCGACAATAGCAGAAATTCTTGTTCTTGCCCCTGCTCCGATATTTACCAGCGTCTGGGCTACCATGGCACAGCCGCCCATTCCTCCAAAAAATCCGTTGGTAATATTGGCAATCCCCTGAGCCACTGCCTCTTTATCAGATTTTCCTTTTGTATTGGTGATCTCATCTACCATATTTAAAGTCAGTAAAGATTCTATCAGCCCTACACCCGCCATTACCAAAGAATAAGGAAAAATAATTTTCAGGGTTTCTATAGTAAAAGGAATTTCAGGAATATGAAAAGAAGGTAATGAACCGCTTACTGAAGCAATATCTATTACCTTTTTGGTTTGAATATTAAAAAAGTAAACCAACGCAGAAACAATAATGATGGCAACCAATGATGCAGGAACAGCTTTGGTTATTTTAGAAAAAACCAAAACGATCAAAATCGTAAGCGCCGTTAAACCAGCCATAATCATCAATGCTGAGCCTTCCATCCATGTAGTGATACCATCTTTAACCACTTTAAACTGGGCCACCTGAGCCATAAAAATAATAACGGCAAGACCGTTTAAGAAACCGTACATGACGGGCTGGGGAATGAGCCGGACAAATTTTCCAAGCTTAAAAGTTCCTACCAATATCTGAATAATTCCTCCCAGGATAATCGCTCCAAAAAGATACTGCACCCCGTGAGATGAAGCCAAAGCTATTAGAACGACAACCGTTGCTCCGGCACCACCGGAAACCATTCCCGGCCTCCCACCAAAAATGGCAGTGACAATTCCCATTAAAAAAGCAGCATATAAACCTGTAAGCGGGGACAGTCCGGCCAGTATGGCAAATGATAAGGACTCCGGGATCATCGTCATGGCAACCGTTAACCCCGCCAGAATTTCATTTTTAAGATTGACATTCCGCAATGATTGAAAACCAGATAATATGTTTTCCATAAACTATTGAGAGATATAAAAACACCTGTTAGCAAATAAGGTGCGAAGATTAAAAATTGATGATATATAATATAAAACAGATCCAAAAAGTAATTCCGAATATGAGAGAAATATTCACCTTAGTCCTTAAGGCGGTGTGATTTGCGAGGATATATTTGCGAATCGGTTCATAGACTGCAAAGGTAGAAAAAATAAAACGAACCTTACAAAGAGCAGGAAATAGAGATGGAATTTCTATAAGAAAAATAGAAAAAACAGAAGAAGATAGAAGCGGCAGAAAAAAATCTGTGTGATCAGCAAAATCTGTGAGAGAAATCATCATTAATTATGATCTAAATAAACCGTGAAACTATTCAAAATTCATAAAAATTTCTTAAAACAGACAAGGACATCATGCATTTATGAGAAAAATTTTATCTTTGGGAAGAATAGCCTGTTAAACCCTTGTTGATGATTAAATAATTTTAAATCTTTTTCAAGAAAGCTAAATAAAACTTTTAACTTAAAACTATTGAAAACGGATATCGACATTCACAACCACTGTCATTTTTCTTTTGACTTGTGGCTCACCCTAATCAAATCTCATCCTGAATTTAAAACAAAAAGAGTTGAGCTGTTCACCTCGTTTTTTAATGTTGATAAACCTATTGATGAAGTTGCTAAAACTGTAAAATATTATGATGATCTTTGCAATACAATCAATGAAGTAACTGGCGGGAATATCGATACATTTGAGATCTATTTAATGATTCTGAGTGCGCTGAATGTAGATGTAAGACAATTAGATAAAAATAAGCTGGAAACGTTTTACCTGAAAAGTGAAGAGCTGTTTTTAGAATATAAGCCGGTTATCATTTTCAAAAACATAAAAGAATTTCTTGATCAGATTAAAAACCAGGGAAAAACTGTTAATATTTTAAGCAATACAGGATTTATCAAAGGAAGAACAATGCGAAAATTTTTGATCCAGGAAGAGCTGGATCAGTATATAGATTTCCACATTTATTCCGATGAAATCAATATTTCCAAACCCAATCCTCTTATTTTTCAGGAAATAAAGAACAATCTTAAAGATCAGGAACTTCCGATGCACCGTATTCTTCATATCGGAGACAATCCGGTGGCGGATTACAAAGGTGCAAAAGATTTCGGCTTCAGTGCACACCTACTAAAACACTAATACATATGAACAAGAGATACAGCTTACACCACATTCATTCGGCGGATGAGTTCACATTCTCACCCGCGGAATACAGCTATTTTAAGTATGGCGCTAAGTCGTATGCTGAGAAATTTGCCAGAGAATTATTCGACGGCTTCATTGCCGGACATGCAGAACTTTTAAACACAGAAAAAGAGATTGTGGTCCTCCCAAGCCCGTATATGGCCATCCCGACAGCCTCTAATTTCTTATGTTTTTTCTTTAAAAAGCATCTGGATATGTACCTCTTTCAAAAAGGGATGAAATCCAGTATTTTATCAAAGATCAATAGAAATCATACCTATATCACGGATTATGGGAATCTTAATTTTGAAGACCGTAAAAATCTGATTGCCAATGATACTTACTATATCGACAAAGACTTTTTACGCGGAAAACTTTGTATTTTTATAGACGATATAAAAATCACGGGAAGCCATGAATTTACGGTAAACAGAATTTTGGATGAATACAATGTGGAGGCTGATTTTATGTTCCTCTATTATGCGGAACTGATGAATTTTAACCTCGATCCGAAGATTGAAAACTTTTTCAATTATTATGCAGTTAAAAATGTAAAGCACGTTGCAGAAGTAATGGAGAAGCCGGATTTCGAATTTAATACAAGGATTGTAAAATATATTTTAGGCCTGGATTCAAGTAATTTTGACTATCTTACGTCTAAAGTAAAAAAGGAGCAGATGGACCTGCTTCTGGAGCTGGCCATCAGCAATAATTATCATTTAATAAAAGAATACGAAAACAACATCAATACTTTAACACAAACGGAACTCTATTATGGCTATTAACTTACAAAAAGGACAGAGAGAAAACATTAACGCACCTAAATTCACTGTAGGTTTAGGATGGGATATCAATAATACTTCTACAGGAACAGCATTTGATCTTGACGCTTCTTTATTTTTATTGGGAGGTGACAAAAAACTGGTTTCAGACGACCATTTTATTTTTTATAATAACCTTGAATCTCCGGACAAATCTGTGATCCACACAGGAGATAACCTTACCGGTGAAGGGTCAGGAGATGATGAGCAGATCAAAATAGACCTTACAAAAATAGATTCAGCAATTCAGGAAATTACCGTTGTGGTGACAATCCACGATGCTGATGCGAGAAAGCAGAACTTCGGACAGGTAAGAAACTCTTTTATCAGAATTTTTAATTCAGATACCAATGAGGAAATCCTGAAGTATGAACTGGATGAAGATTTCTCTATTGAAACCGCTGTGGAATTCGGTAGAATCTACAACAGGAACGGAGAATGGAAATTTGAAGCAGTCGGGGCCGGTCAGAGAGAAGGCCTTGAAAAATTTGTATCAATTTATCAAAAGTAATTATGGACAATCAGGATAATCAGCCCATAGATCCGATGGGGTCAATTGAGCCTCTTAAAACATTTGAGCCGACACCAATGGCTCCGCCAAGCCAGCCTGCACAAAGTGCAGCACCGCCGGTTCTTGTGGACAAGGAAGGAAATGTAAATCTGGCTCATTTACCATCAGAAGAAAAACAGAAATACGAGCTTCTGGCCAATTCCATCGATGAAAACAATCCAGGTTCCATCGTGAATTACGGTGCGGAACTTCAGAAAACCTTATCCAACCAGAGTGACAGCTTCTTAGGGAATGTAAGAAGGTCAAACTCGGGAGAAGTTGGAGCCTTGATCAATGATCTCTTGGTAGAACTGAACTATGTAGACGTTGATGAGCTTCAGCAGAATAAAGTGAAAAGCTTTCTGAGCAAAATCCCGTTCATGAAAAAAGTCATGACGCAGGTAGAAAATCTTTTCGCAAAATATGACAAAATTATCAGTAATATAGATCAGATTGCCCATAAAGTGAATGCCGGAATTATAACGTCTACCAAAGACAATGCAGTTCTGCAGACTATTTTCGAAAGCAATGTGAACTCCATCAAGGCTATTGAAGATCTGGTGATTGCAGGAAATGTAAGAATGGAAAGAGCTGCCGGAGAACTTGCCCAAATGGAAGCCGCTCCGCAGAATTACCAGGATTACCAGATTGCTGATAAAAGAGATTTCATCGCGAGATTAGACCGGAGAATGGCTGATCTTAAGGTAGTGCGTATCATTATGATGCAATCGCTTCCACAGATTAGACTGGTACAGAACAACAATGTTTCTATCGCAGAAAAAGCGCAGACGATCCTTACTACGACACTTCCGGTTTGGAAAAACCAGCTTTCACTGGCTGTGGCGATGTTCAGACAGCAGCAGAATATCGAAATTCAGCAGAAAGTATCTTCTACTACAGAAGCGATCCTGAAGAAAAATGCAGAACGTCTCGGCCAGAATTCAGTGAATGTGGCAAGAGCGAACGAACAGACGATTGTATCCGTAGAAACATTGAGAGAAACCACTTCAATGCTGATCAATACTTTGAATGAAGTGAAGCAGATCCAAAAACAGGGAGCAGAAGGAAGAAGAAAACTGGATCAGGATCTTCAGACATTGGAGCACGAACTAAAAGCAAATGTCAGAGGTTAAATAACAGCATACCAAGGTGGGGGATGACGCAGCAACCATAATGTCTCAGAGTAAAAGGAGATTAACCAAGCTTAAACTTCTTGCTAATTTTTTTGAACATATTGATATCATATCTATTTACATCAAAACAGATATTATCCACAATTTGTTTCAGGAAAATAAAGCGCTGGACTACAGCAAGCTGGAACTTTTTCACCTTCAGTATACAGACAGCCTCATTGAGCTTCTGACCAAAATAAAAAGGCAGAAAGAAAATGATATGCTGACGATTATTAACGAAATTGATGTTAATACAAAATATATTGAAAGCTTTGAGGAAAGGAGGGTAGACAGTTTTCAGACCGACCGGAAAATGTACAGCGGTATATTTTCCCAGCATCTGAAAACACTCTACAAAGACCTTACAGAAGATATTTTTACAGCAGACTGGAATAATGTCCTGTACTTCCATAAGAAATACGGTCAGGAATTCTACAGGACGGGAGCAGACGAAGAACAGCTTAAACCTAAACCTTTTCCGGCCTATCAGTATAAAAATTATACGATAGAAAGAAAACTCCTGGGAAGGCTGAATATTCAAGGCTTCAAAGTTCGTTTTGTCTGTGGCTACCTTATTGGGACGTTTGAATATGAGCTTTTTAAAATCTTCCAGTCCGATGATTATTTTGTTTTTGGAGTGGATGATAAAAAGCTTTATTTATTTGATGGCGAGCTGGAAAAACTGGATATTTCAGAAAACCAGTCGAATCAGAGCTCGATCATTAACCAGCTTAAAGCAAAGAATGAGCTGCTTGAAAATTCCATCAACGAAAGAAAACGGACGATACCCTCAGAAGTGGAAAATGTGCTGAAAGATTATCTTAAAAACCTCGAAAATATAGATATCATGAGCAAAATATTCGCTTTCGATGAAGAAACGAATATCCTGCGCGCAATGCTGAATTTAAATTTGAATAACAATTAAAGCGAAAAGGCTGAAGGCAAAATCGCGAAAAGGCAAGAAGTGAATTTGCAAAAAGCCAATTTGCCTTGAAAAAATAACAACAATACTAAACCATAAAAAGATGGCTATTAACTTACAAAAAGGTCAGAGAATTAATCTGAAAAAGGAAAACGGTGCCGAGCTTACCCAAGCCTGCGTAGGAATCAACTGGGGAGCAATCGAGAAAAAAGGATTTTTCGGAACAAAAAAAGAAGCAGTGGACTTGGACGGGAGCTGTATTTTATATGACTCCAACAAAAACGTTACAGAAGTTATTTATTTCGGAAACCTGAAATCAAGAAACGGATCTGTAAAGCATAGTGGAGATGACCTTACCGGTGATGTAAACGGAGATGACGGATTGGATAACGAAGTGATTACGGTAGATTTCAGCCAGCTGGAGCCCAATGTAGAACACGTTGCTTTGGTACTGAACAGTTACCAGGGGCAGGATTTCGGAACTATTCCTTTCGCTTCCATCCGTATTTATGAAGGAACACCTACCAACGTAAGAGAAGTTTTCGCAAAATATGATATTGCCAATGATGCCTCATTCAAAGGACATGTAGCAATGGTTATGGGAGTTTTCTACAAAAGAAATGGTGAATGGAAATTTAATGCAATCGGAGATCCTACATCAGACAGAAAACTTGAACAGACAATCCAGACGGTTCAGGCCAACTATTTATAATCAATAGAAATCAGTAAAGATGTGTTTTGGCTCATTCGAAAAAAAAGAATAATTTTATAAGCTTGAGCTAAAAACTTATTGACGTATTGATATCAAATAAAAATCATTAAAATGAGCAATATTTGTGCATACCGTACATCTATTGCTTTTATCATATAATAACATAAACTGAAGTGGAACATCAAAGTATTTTAGAATTGCACCCGGGCTTGGTGTGGGGATTTGCGGTAACGGTTGTTATCATGCTGCTCCTGGATTTAGGAGTATTCAACAAAAAAAGCCATGAAGTATCGTCCAAAGAAGCTACCATCTGGTCTATCGTATGGATTTCATTATCCATGGTATTTTCCGGAGTAGTCTATTGGGTTTTCAATACAGACGGAAGTCCTGAAAGCCATACACTGGCCGTAGAGAAATTTACGCAATATCAGGCAGCCTACTGGATAGAAAAGGCCCTTTCTGTGGATAACTTATTTGTATTCATCCTTGTTTTCGGGTTCTTTAAAGTTCCGAAATACCTTCATCACAAAGTTCTTTTCTGGGGTATCATCGGAGCCCTGATTTTCAGAGCGATATTTATCTTTGCGGGAGTAGGTTTGATTAATCTTACTTATCTTCCTGAAATGAATATCTTCGGAGAAGCTGTAAAGATTAATGTGGTGATGACTTTATTCGGGGTGTTCCTTGTGTATGCGGGAATTAAGTCCTGGGGTGAAGGAGATGGTGAAGATGATGAAGACTACAGTAATACAGCTGGTGCAAGACTGATCAAAAGTTTCTGGAAAGTTTCCGATAATTACGATGGCGATAAATTCTTCACCATTCAGAACGGAATCAAAATGGCAACGCCGCTTTTAGTAGTGGTGGGAGTAATTGAATTTACTGACGTTCTTTTCGCAGTAGACTCTATTCCGGCAATTTTTGCAATTTCCAATGACCCGTTCATCCTTTATACGTCAAATATTTTTGCGATTTTAGGATTGAGGTCTCTATATTTCCTGTTAGCGAACTTTATCCATATGTTCAGCAAGCTTTCATATGGACTGGCTATTATTCTGTCATTTATCGGGATCAAAATGCTGATCGCACCATGGATTCATATTTCTTCTCCAGTTTCCTTAGGAATTGTGGGAGGTGTATTGGTAATCGCGGTTCTTGCATCAATCTTATTCCCTGAAAAAGAGGAAGAAAAATTGGAAGAAGAATAAATAATAAAAATTCTTTTTAATATATAATAGCTCCTGAAAATCTGATTTCAGGAGCTTTTTTGTATTTTTTATTGCTTAAAATGAGCTTACAAACCAACCATTAAGAAAAAATGAAGTTTTTAAGAACATTAAGAACAGCTTCGCTTTAAAGACTGTGCTTAAAAAATCTAAAGATTTTTTCCCTTAACTCCTCTTATTTCCTTCATTCTGCTTAATGTTTGATAAATAGGAAAATAAACCTGCTATTCGTTCCATCCATATGAGAACATAAGTTAAAATAATATTATTTAAAAAAAATAAACAGACCAGTCTGTCTATATTAAAATTTTCTTGTACATTTGTATTATAAAATAATAAGAATGAAATCTCCAAGAGAAAGAATACTGGAAACAACCTTTGATCTGTTTGGCTGCCAGGGTTATAATTCTACGGGAATCTACCAGATTATTTCTGAAGCAACAGTGGCCAAAGCAAGCTTTTACCAGCATTTTAAGTCTAAAGAAGATCTTTGTGTGGAATTTCTAAATGTAAGACATCAATATTGGTTCAGTGAGTTGAATATTTTTTGTGGTGAAGAAGAAGATCTGAAGCTTCGAATTCTGAAATCTTTCGATTTTCTTATCTACATGAACCAAAAAGAAAATTTCAGGGGTTGTAGTTTCCTCAATATTTTATCTGAGATTCCAATGGATAATGTTAAAATTTTAAGCGTGATCCAGCAGCATAAAAAAGATCTCAGAAATTATTTTCTGCAGCTGTTGAAAGATCAAGAACTTTCAGATCATATCTATTTACTTTTTGAAAGCAGTATTATAGAAAGCCAGCTTTTCAAATCCAATGAACTCATCGAAAGATCAAAAAAAATAATTAATCATTTAATTCCTTAAAAAATGGAACAGAAACATCCGCTTCCGCCTTTCACCTTTGAAACGGCAATAGAAAAAATACAGATGGCAGAAGATGCCTGGAACAGCCAAGACCCGGAAAAAGTGTCCAAAGCTTATACTGTTGACAGTGAATGGAGAAACAGGGATACTTTCATTAACGGAAGGGAGGAAATAGTTGCCTTTCTACAGAAAAAATGGCAAAAAGAACTCAATTATAAGCTTAAAAAAGAATATTGGGCCCATACAGACAACCGTATTGCCGTCCGCTTTGAATATGAATACCAAACCAAAGATGGAAATTGGTTCAGAGCCTATGGAAACGAAAACTGGGAGTTTGATGAAAACGGCCTGATGGCGAAAAGATATGCAAGTATCAATGATTTGGCTATCAGAGAAGAAGATTGAAAATTATAATAGAGAGACTGTTGCAATGACAGTCTTTTTTATGAAGGAAATTCATTTTCTTGTTTTATATTTGTCAAAAAATTAGGGTATAATTCTTCAATATAATTAATAACCCATCTGAATTTTGTTCTCATTAGAAATGAAAATTCGGAGATAAAACTTAAATACAAATGAGAAAAAATCGATCAATTGAAAAAGTATTTTTACTTTTTTCACTTATGCCTTTTCTGGCTTTTCCCCAATGTTGGAAAGAAATCGCTACAGGAAGATGGAACTCTGTAGGTGTTAAAAATGACGGAACCCTCTGGACCTGGGGAAATAATTGGTATGGACAGCTAGGAGATGGTACTACTGTATATAAAACAAGCCCGGTTCAGATAGGAAATGCTAACTGGAAAAGTATCATAACAATCCCCGCAGAAGACTATGTTCTGGCTATAAAATCTGATGATTCACTCTGGGGATGGGGAAGTAATTTTCATGGACTAATGGGAGGCGCTATCAATGAGAATAAAACCAGTCCCGTAGAGATAGGGAGTGCTGCTAATATAAAAAGTATATCTCCCGGGGAACATATACTAACAGTAAGGACAGATGGAACACTATGGGCGAGAGGAGATAATACTTTTGGACAATTAGGAGATGGAACAATAACAGACCAGAACTATAATTACATTCAAATAGGAACCGGAACCAATTGGAAAACCGTTGGTGTTGGAATATTTCACACTATTGCCCTGAAAACGGATGGTACACTTTGGGCCTGGGGTTTCAATAGTACAGGACAATTGGGAGATGGTACTAATGTCTCTAAAACGAGTCCGGTTCAGGTAGGAACAGATAACAATTGGAAAAGTATATCAGCTGGACCCAATTATAATTTGGGATTAAAAACAGATGGTACACTTTGGGCCTGGGGATACAACGCTTATGGGAAAGTAGGTGACGGAACGACCACAGATAAGCTTGTTCCTACCCAAATAGGTACTGCTTCAGACTGGAAGAGCATTGTAGCCGGGGTTAATCATTCATTGGCAATAAAAGATAACGGAACACTTTGGGGCTGGGGAGACAATAGCACAGGACAATTGGGTGATGGTACTTATCTTAATAAATTGGTGCCTACCCAAATTGGTGTACAAAACAATTGGAAAATTGCAGTAGGAGGATATAACCATACACTTGCCTTAAAAACGGATGGCTCACTTTGGGCTTGGGGAGACAATGGTTCAGGACAGCTTGGAGATGGTACCAATATTGAAAAGAATATACCCACAGCTGTTTCCTGTCCTACAAGTGCAGTCTTGCACGTTGGAGAATTTGGTGTGAAAAATGAAAGGATAGTGTTGTATCCCAATCCTGCAAAGGCCTTATTTATGATAAAAAATCTATCAGGAATCAAAAATATAAAAATTTACAATGAAGAAGGAAGGTTAATAAGATCTTCTGCAGATAGCAACGTTGTTAATATAGAATCCTTACAGCAAGGCATATATTGGGTTAAAATAGAAGATCTGAAGGGAAATACAGTTGTAAAAAAATTGATAAAAACTGAAAAGTAATAATTATTGAATATAAAGATTAAAAAAGGGACAGTGTTTATGCTGTCCCTTTTCTATTTTTAATAAGCCATATCAAAGTATTTGTAACTTTGTATTTACAAGCTCATAATTCATTATATCTATCCACTCTTCCCATGTAACAGCTTATTAATTTTTCTTCTTGTCTGCACAGACACTTTATACGCCTCATCCCTCAGTTTCTGTATCTTTCCTACAGGCTGGAAAAAGATTTTACTTTCAAATGGATTGAATGAAAGCAGCTCATTGGTACAGTCTCGGGGATCAAGCAGTGCTCCTTGACTGATGATCACTTCCCCGACTTTAATGTAAGGAGAATTTTTCCATTCTACATTCAGTCTGTTGATAGGCTGGTTTTTCAGGTCATAGCAGAACTGAATTAAAACCTCTGCCGTATAATCATGATCCTGGAAATAACTTTTCAAAGCATCCATTATCTTTAATTTCCGTCCGAATTTTTTGTTTACGGATAGTGGGACCAGCTTTATTTTAATCATATGTTCACCAAGGCGGTAAGCGCCTACCGAATGATAGTCGAAAGACAGGATAAAATCATTCCTTTTGCCCAGAATTTTCAATATATTTTTAATAAAGGATAGAGAAAAAGTAGCAGGAATTATCTTAACCGCCTGCGAAACAAGCGAAAAAATACTACTCCATTTTTTGATATAAAAACGGTTAATGGCAGTAAAAAGCTTCAAAAAATGAGACACGGAATTTGTTGGAAATAAAGGAAAATTAACAAGGGGGAAATTTGCGATCAGCCCGCCGTTTTCATCCTTTACCTTTATGGCAAATCCATAAGCAGGAATATCCTTTTCAGTATTTTTTATTTTCAGATGAGCATTCGAAAACCTGATCGTCAGGTCAAATTTTTCATTGTCAAAAAACGAAGCGAGTTCTTCAGGAACGTTTTGATCAATAAAAAATGTACCATCAGCTACAGCATATGTTTTAGCATGGGCATTTCTGGTGGCATAGTTGACGTCGCTAATTGAAGATGACTGTTCTACGAAATCTGCAATCGACTTTTTATTGATTTCCAGAAGTTTTTTTTCCTCCTCATTAAGCTCATCAAATTTCTTATTATATTTTAGTGGTTGTGGCATTTAGTTTTTAAATCCAATTATAACGCCAAGTTTCGGAATCTGTGTTAACATAATATTAAAATTGTTTGAATTTTCCTCAGACAGTGAAGTAAGAACTGCCAACCTATACTTAAGCAATCGACTTCACTAACCCTAAACTCAAAACTTTAAACCCCAAACCCCAAACCTCAAACTTAAAACCTTAAACCTGCAACTCGCATCCCGCAACTCAAAAACCCCTATCTTTGTAAAAAAATATCAACAATGGGAGTAGCAGATATGTTATTTAAAAAGAAAAAAGAACTGGCAGAAAAGAACCTTAACGATGGTAAGGAATACATGGAAGAATATGGTAAAAGAGAAAGTGTTGTACAGCTTCCAAGCGGTTTACAGTATGAGATTATCACTGAAGGTGACGGTGCAAAACCAGGGCCTAAATCTACTGTAAAATGCCATTATCACGGAACGACCATTTCAGGTAAGGTCTTCGACAGCTCTGTGAAAAGAGGGACACCGGCATCTTTCCCTTTAAATAAAGTAATTAAGGGATGGACAGAAGCTTTACAGTTAATGCCTATCGGAAGCAAATGGAGACTTATTATCCCTCCACATTTAGCTTACGGCGATCAGCAGATCAGCAAAGAAATAGGACCTAATTCTACACTAGTTTTCGAAGTTGAATTATTGGATATAAAATAATCCGGCTTAAAAATAGCTTAAAAATTTACCTGACCTCAGGTAAATTTTTTTATTTATACTATATTCGTGCACATCAACTTTTTTATACAAGTCAAATATAACTGAATGAGAAAAATATTTTATCTTTTCGCAATTTTGAGTATTCTGACGTCCTGTGTTTCCAAAAAGAATCAGGCAATTAAACAGAACATCCTTACGCTGAAAGACAGTTACTGCAAAGCTCCTTTTAAATACAACTACAGCAACAGAATTCCTTCCTACAATTCTGATTCTATTTTGCTGGCCAACAAAGATTTAAAAGGAATGTTTTCTGACCAGAGTATTTTAATTCTCAACGCACTGGATAACCTTGATGAGGTGCACCAGATTATTGAGCTTAAAAAAGATTCCTCCATAGCCTCACAGGTTAAAGTATTGCAGCTTAAAAGTAAAATCAACAGTAAAATTACCATTGCTCTGACCGAACTGGATGCTGTGGCGGCAGAATTCGACTGCGAAGGGGAAAGGGTGGCCCAAATAGGAAATTATGTAGACAACCTTAATGACTCCAAAAATAATAAACTGATCCTTCTTTCCATTGTAACAGGAGCTGCAGCATCCGTTGCAGGCGGAATTATACAGGACGGAGGATGGAGTAATGCCGTTGATATCAGTGGGGGAGTCCTGGGAGCAGGCTTCGGTCTTGCTACCCTTAATCCAAAAGGGAAGAAGGTAGAATTTATCCACCAAAGAAACCTGCTGAGGGATATCTGGAGACAAAAGCTGGAATCTCCGAATTTTCCGCCCTTCATCTGGTATATGTATACCGAGAAAAAATTTTCCAATAAAGAAAAGCATTCCATTATCAGCAGTATGAAAGAAAGATGGCTTCATTACCAGTTTGATGATGAAAAAGCAGCCGCAGACCAATCCGTGATTTTTAGTGACGGAGGTTTCTACAGGGCGGATGACCTTCACAACCGGGCTGCAATGCTGAATCAAATGCAGTCTGCAACACGAACCATCAACCAGAATATTAACTATCTGCTGTTAGATTTGGATAAATTAATTCTTTAAGAAAAAATTAACTGTAATAAAATTTGTTACATTTAAAATTTTTTATATCTTTGCCAAGTAATTACAATGAACAATACAAGATTTGCTACGGCAATACATATTATGACCTTATTGGCCAAAAGTCCTCAGGAGTGGCTCACTTCTGAATGGATTGCCGGCAGCATCAATATCAATCCCGCGATTGTCCGAAAAGAAATTAGCGTGTTGAGAGAAGCAGGTCTTATTACCAGCAGACAGGGAAAAGAAGGAGGGAGCCAGCTTGGTAAAAATGCAGAACACATCAGTATTTCTGAAATCTACAGAGCAGTGAAGAATACTGAAGTTTTAGGCAAGAAGAATCAAAATCCCAATCCTGCCTGCAGTGTAGGGAAGGAGATTAATACCCACTTAAATACATTATTTGAAGAAACAGATCGATTGGTTACTCAATTTTTAGGCGACAAATCTCTGAAAGAATTTTCCGAACAGTTTGAGTAAAATTTTTTAATCATAAATGTAACAATTTTTATTACAATTTAATTTAAAATAAAATATTATGAAAAAAGTAGCAGTAATTGGAGCAACAGGTTTCGTAGGAACCCAAATCGTAAATGAATTAACAGAAAGAGGATACGCAGTGGAAGCTTTGGTAAGAGATGCTTCTAAAGTAGAATCAAAAGAAAATGTAACCGCAAAAAGTGTTGACGTGAACAACACAGAAGAACTGGCAGAAGCTTTAAAAGGAAATGATGCCGTGATCAGTGCCTTCAACGCAGGCTGGACCAACCCAAACCTTTATAATGATTTTCTGAACGGTTCCATCAATATTGAAAAAGCAGTAGAACAATCAGGCGTAAAAAGACTGATCGTAGTGGGAGGGGCCGGAAGCCTTTATACTCCGGACAACGTACAGATCGTAGATACTCCAGATTTCCCTGAAGCTTACAAGCCGGGAGCCACCGCAGCAAGAGATTATTTAAACAAAATCAAAGAAAATAATACCCTTGACTGGACCTTTTTCAGCCCTGCTATTGAAATGAACCAGGCGAATGTAGGGGAAAGAACCGGAAAATACAGAACTTCCCTGGAAACTCCTGTTTTTGACGAGAACGGAAGAAGCCGTCTTTCTGTAGAAGATGTAGCTGTAGTTCTGGCAGACGAACTGGAACAGAATAACCACATCCGTGAGCGTTTTACAGCAGCTTACTAATTCAAAAAAAATCAACAATGTTAAAAAAGAAATTATTATCGCTGATGGCAATATTGGGCTTTGCAGGTATTTTATTGGCCGGAAACTTAAAGATCAAAGTATATAATCCCGGTTCAAAAGCCATTTTTCCCATTACTTCCACCATTATTTACGGAGATAAGGATGCAATGCTTATCGATGCCCAGTTTCAGAAGCAATATGCAGAGCAATTGGTCAAGGAAATTAAAGCCACAGGAAAAAACCTGAAAACGGTATTTATTTCCCACAGTGACCCGGATTTTTACTTTGGGCTGGATGTCATCAAAAAGGCATTCCCAAACGTGAAAATCATTTCAACCGCACAGACTGCCTATCTTATATCTGCCTCCAAAGATGATAAAATGGCAGTATGGAAGCCACAACTGAAAGAAGATGCTCCGTCAGAAATCATCGTTCCTGAAGCTGCAAATGCCATTCCGGACCTGGAAGGAAATAAAATTGAACTCAGGCAGAATGCTGAAGATACAGCTCACAGTTTTGTGTGGATCCCATCACTGAAAACAATTGCAGGAGGTATTTCCGTTTCCGTAGATTCACACATCTGGATGGCAGATACGCAGAATGTGAAAGCCATTGACCAGTGGATTGCCCAGATTGATGCTATGAAAGCACTGAAGCCTGAACAGGTGGTGCCTTCCCACTTTGCCAAGCTGTCTTTGTCTCCCCAATCTCTTGATTTTGTCAGAAACTATCTGGAAAACTATAAAACAGCTGTTACTGAAAATAAAACATCTTCCGGAGTTGTAGATTTTATGGTTAAAAAATATCCTGATCTTCACGGAAAAGATGAGCTGGCCATGGGAGCAAAAGTTTTCTTCGGAGAAATGGATTGGGATCTGAAGTCACCTTATCCGGCTATTGGAAATAAAGTAGAAGTAGATTTCGGAACACTTAAATTCATTCTGGATTTTAAAGACAATAAAGAAATGTCTTTCACAGGAGTTTCCGAAAATGTAAAAGGCCGCACGGATACCGTACAGTATACTGCTGTAGAAGTAGCAAAGAATGTCTTCATGGTGTATTGGCACGAACCTAAATTAGGCTCTAATGTTACCCATATTCAGGATTATAATAAAAATATAATCTATACCAATATTGCAGATCCAAACGGGACCTTTACCCATCTGAAAGGAACCTTAAAAATTCTGAAATAAATACTGAAACTGCCGTCGCAAGACGGCAGTTTTTTATGGTTCCTACAACCATATGCTTCATCAAATCAACTTGTTGATTCATTCTTTGCTTTCATTAAAATCTATAATATGCATCGTAAACTTTGCGTTAGAAAAAACTCTCATAGTTTAAGCCGATGATGCAGATTTTATTGAACCATTAAGATTGTTAAGCGTTTAAGTTTCATTATGATTATTAAAGTAACCTTGTTTAAAGCGAGGCTCATCTTAATATTCCTAAAAGCTTAATAGAACGGTAATGGTTGAAAAAATGGTCAAATAAAATATTTTTTTCATAAAAACTCTCACAGATTTCTCAGAATACACAGATATTCTTTTGATATTATTACATAAAAATGGCCGTCAGAAAGACGGCCATTTTATTATAAATTCATAAACAATTTCGGATTAACCGGAGTGTTGTTTTTATGGACTTCGTAATGAAGGTGTGGGCCTGTAGAACGCCCGGAATTTCCGGATTTTGCAATAACCTGACCTACCTTTACCTTGTCATTCACCTTTGAAACCAATTGGGAAAGGTGTCCGTATAGTGTAGCCAGCCCATTTCCGTGAGAAACAATAACACAGTTTCCGTAACCGCCCTTCTGGCCGGAAAAAATAACGGTTCCTGCAGCAGCAGCTCTTACATCTGATCCGTAAGCAACCGCAATGTCTAGGCCTTTATGAAACTGCATCTGATCTGCTTCAGCAGGAGGATTGTTCTTTTCCATCGGAGCTTTATCGGCAGTATTGCCGGCAACAGCTTTCGTTGAAGCAGCAGCAGGGGATGGTGCCGGGGCAGAAGCAGAAGGAGCAGCTTTTGGAGTTACCATTACTTTTACTTCTCTTTTATTGCCATAGCTGTCTGTTAACTCTATGATTTTCTCAACAGGCTCAGCTTTTACTTCAGGTTTCGGAGCTGCAGCAACGGCTGCTGGTTTAGATTCAGCAACAGCGCCTGATTTTACAGAGGCAAATACGGTTTTAAATGGAATAGGATTTTTTCTGATGCCGAAATTAGAGGAAATATATCCGTCGGTAGGCATCCCAAGGGGAACTTCCATCAGTTTTTTCTGCAGATTCATCAGATACTGGCTGTAGCGGTTGGCCTGCTTGGCAAGGTATATGGAATTGGAGATACTGTCTTTGCTGAGCACGGTCAGCTTTTCGTCAGTAATGTTTTTAGATCTCAGGAAAGAATTAAGCTCGGCAACAGTCTGATCTACCATAGTAAGATCTGTTTTCATTTTTAGATAATCCACGCTGTCTTTCTCGGTGTTTATCTTAACCAGATTTACTTCGTACATTTTGTCATCTTTTTCGGAAAATAACTTTGCGATAAAGACAGCCTGTGCAAAAACTACTAGCAAAAGCCCTCCGAGGAGAAGGTTCACGTTCTTCTTGCTGTTTAGAAATTTCTTCATATTTCTTCTCTTAGTATATTACAAAACGGTTTTAAGCGTGCAAATTTAATTAAAAATACTCTTTGTACGATATTTTTAGAGAAAACTTAGTTTTTTCTGTATTTAACGTATGATTAGATATTTAATTGTGTTCAAATGTTAATTTTTTCAGAAAATGGTTTTTATCATAGCCTCAAAAGTCCTTGTTCCGTCTTTGTTTTAATATATTTGCAGTTCACTTTCCAATTATGGCTAAAAAGAAAATAATTTCAGAATCTTCTCATCCGAAAAAGAATAAAAAAGACCTTTCTGTAGGAGTAGTAGGAAGCGGAAGTTTTGCAACTGCTATTGTAAAAATGCTTGTTGAAAACTGTAAAACAGTGCACTGGTGTGTTAGAAATGAATTCGTAAAAGGAGCGATTGAACTTCGTGGGCACAACCCGTCTTATCTTACGGCAGTTAATTTTAATCTTAAAAGTCTGAAACTTACCACAGATATCAACGAACTCGTGACTGCGTGTGATGTAATCGTATTGGCGACCCCTTCCATTTATCTTTCGGATACCATGGATAAGATGACCTGTGAATATGGGGACAAAATCTTTGTTTCTGCTATTAAAGGGATCATTCCTAAAGTAAATGATGTAGTTGCTCATTATCTGAGGGATGAATTTAAAATAGGCTTCAGAAATCAGGCAGTTATTGCAGGACCATGCCACGCTGAGGAAGTAGCTATGGAAAGACTTTCTTACCTTACAGTTGCTGCGGCGGAAGATGAAACTGCTGAGAAACTGGAAGGAATTTTCAGTTCAGATTTTATTAAAGTACATTCCAGCAAAGATATTTTAGGAAATGAATACAGCGCAATTCTTAAAAATATTTTCGCCATCGGAGCAGGAATAGCAAGTGGATTAGGTTATGGAGATAACTTTACTGCCGTTTTTGTTTCCAATGCCATCCGTGAAATGGAAATCTTCCTTGAAGCTGTATATGAAGCCCCGAGAGATGTTAACGAAAGTGCTTATCTGGGAGATCTTCTGGTAACCGCATATTCCCTTTTCTCAAGAAACCGCAGTTTAGGAAACCTTATCGGGAAAGGTTACACCGTAAAATCTGCAATCCAGTCCATGAATATGGTGGCAGAAGGATATTATGCAGCAGATTCCATCTACAAAACGGCAAAACAGAAAAACCTTAAACTACCAATCATAGATACCGTTTATGCTATCCTGTATGAAGGAAAAAATGCAGAGAAACAGTTCAAAAAGCTGACTGCTAAATTGAATTAAAAGGAGCTTTACTCAAGTTTCATACTGAATAATAAAAATAACTTAAGTCTTTTCGGGCTTAAGTTATTTTGTTTTGAACCCCTTGATTACAGTAGATATTTTGCCTGTTTAATCAGCTATTTCAATAGAGGATTATTGACAGTATCCATAGAATTTTATTGCTTGTTTAAAAACTGTTTTTATCGTAAAAATTAACGTGTTAAAATCGTTAAACGCACTCTTACTTATAAAACTTTTCCCGAAATTTGAAATAAAATTTAGAATTATGCCACAATCGCTTATAAGCAGAACACCGAAACCAAAATATGACGTTGTACTGATAGGCGGCGGAATCATGAGCGCCACTTTAGCAACGCTGCTTCACGAATTTGATCCCAATCTGGAAATTGCCATATTTGAAAGGCTTGGCAGGTTTGCCAAAGAAAGTACGGCAGCATGGAACAATGCAGGAACGGGACATTCAGCTTTTTGTGAACTAAATTATACCCCTGAAAAACCGGACGGAAGTATTGATATTACAAAGGCAGAAAGTATTGCAGAGCAGTTCGAGATGTCGAAACAGTTCTGGTCATACCTTGTTACCCAGGGATACATAAAAGATCCCAAAGAATTTATTAATTCCTGTCCTCACATGAGCCTTGTATTCGGCGAAAAAGATGCTGAATACCTTAGAAAACGCCATGAAAAAATGTCAGGCTCTGTCCTTTTTTCCGGAATGGAATATTCTACAGACCATGAGCAGCTTAAAGAATGGATTCCATTGGTGATGAGCAAAAGAAATCAGTCTGAAGTAATGGCAGCTACCAAAATGGATATGGGAACAGACGTTAATTTCGGAACATTGACCAGAAAAATGGGACGGCATCTGCTGGAAGATTCCAATGTGGAAGTATTCCTGTACCATGAAGTAAAAGATATCGATCCGCGGGAAGACGGTAAATGGGAAATGAAGGTAAAAGACAGGATCCATAATCACAAGCAGGAAGTCGTTGCTGATTTCGTATTTATCGGTGCCGGAGGCTATGCACTTCCGTTGCTAGACAGTTCGGATATTAAAGAAAGTGAAGGATACGGAGGTTTCCCTGTTTCAGGACAGTGGTTGGTAAGTCATAATCAGGAACTGGTAGAAAAGCACCACGCCAAAGTGTATACCCAGGCGACAGTAGATGCACCGCCGATGTCTGTTCCCCACCTGGATCTTAGAATCATTGATGGTAAAAAAGCACTCCTTTTCGGGCCTTTCGCTGGGTTCTCCACAAAATTCCTTAGAGAAGGAAGCTATCTGGACCTGCCTGAAAGTGTTAATACTAAAAACCTGAAATCATTATTTGGAGCCTGGTGGCACAACATCCCGCTGACTAAATACCTTATTCAGCAGGTAGCGATGACAAAATCCCAAAGAATGCAGCACCTGAGGGAATTCATTAAAGATGCCAAAGAAGAAGACTGGGAACTGAAAGTAGCAGGCCAGAGGGTGCAGATTATCAAGAAAGATGAAAAAGACGGTGGAAAACTGGAATTCGGAACTGAAGTGGTTGTCAACAAAAGCGGAACGATTGCCTCATTGCTTGGTGCCTCTCCCGGAGCCTCTACAGCAGTATTTGCCATGCTGAATGTGCTTGAGAAATGTTTCCCTGAAAAACTACACGGCGAATGGAAAGATAAACTACTTGAAATGGTTCCTTCGTATGGCCAGAAGTTAGCTCAGAATCCTGAACTTACTGATAAGGTTAGAAATTATACCAAAGAGAAATTAGAACTGGAATATTAAAAAGTGAATGGTGAATGGTCAATTTTGCTTCGCAAGTGAATTTTGAGTGAGATTAAAATTGACCATTGACGTTTCACTATTCACATAGATGACTATAAAAAGGTGGAAGAAGTTATTATAAAGCCCATCATCGCCAAAGAACTCCTGGAATCCCTTCAAACCAAGGTAGAAGAGGAAAAGCAGGTGATTGTGCACTGCTGTTTTCCGGCATCCCCGTTTTTAGGCAACCTGATCAGGATCTGGAACTCCACTTATCTGTTGGACAATCAGTCTGAGCATAAAAGCAAGCTGATTCATGCAGAAAATATCAGCATTTATCCTAACTGGACTCCGGTACCGTTTATGAGGGATTTTTGGTTTACCCTGGTGTTTTCCGGTTTGCCAAGAGACTGTAAAAGTTTTGATCTTAAAGAAGTTATTCCGGAAGAAGGAGGATTCTTTGTAGAGTCCATCAAAAGAAATGCTCTGGATGTTTACCGTGTGAAAATTTCAGAATCTTATTAGTATATAATGGCAGTACGCGAGGAAAAATTAAAACAGATCATCAGCTGGGCAGAAAACAACCCTGACATCCGCACCGTATTGCTTACCAGTTCACTAGTGAACCCTTATGCTCCGGTAGATGATTTCAGTGACCTGGATATAGAGCTTGTTTTCGAAAATATGAAAGATTATGAGGCTGACAGGAAATGGATTGATCTTTTTGGCGAGCCCATTTCAATGCTGGAAGAAGATGAAACGTATTTTGACGGGAAGCATGCCATGAAAATGGTACTCTATACGGATCATGTAAAAGTGGATTTTAAGCTGTATCAGAAATCAGAGTTTGAAAAAGAAATTCAGGAAGAGTCACTTCCCGATGATTGGGATGTTGGGTATAAGGTTTTGATTGATAAGGATCATCTGACCGAAAATATGAAATTGCCTACATACCAATCCATTATGATCAAACAACCAACGGAAAAGAAGTTCAGGCAACTGATGAACGATTTCTGGTGGGATACGACCTATGTGGTAAAATGCCTTAAACGCGAAGATCTGTTTTATGCCCAATTTATGTCCGGTGGGATCAGGACAGATTATCTTGTTCCTCTGATTGAATGGTATATTGCCAGCAATCATAACTGGGAAAATATCACCACAAATAAACATGGCCGTCTTTTCAAAAAATACCTGCCCGAAGAACTCTGGAGAAGGGTAGAGGCAACCTTCTCAGCAAGCAGTATCGAAGAAAACTGGCGTGCTTTATATGCCACTGCAGACCTGGTACATGAGCTTGGGGTAATTTTAGCAGAAAACTTAAAATTTGAGTATCCTCAGAAGCTGGAAAATGATATCAGGAAATACTTCGATGAGGTAAGATCAATACCTTGATTTTAAGCAAACTCATTCTGCCGGATCAGATTTTCAATACAGTATTCTGCAATGGCTGTGATCGTTACAAACGGGTTAACGCCAATGGTTCCGGGAATTAGGGAACCATCTAAAACATACAGATTGTCGTGATCTTTTAGTTTTCCGTATTCGTTCGTCGCTTTACCCAACACACAGCCACCCAGCGGATGATAGCATACATCTGCCCCAAAACCGTTGTTAAATAAAAAATGACTTCTCGTTCCGCCATTGGCCCTGTTCATCTTTTTGATAAAATAGTCGGCATTTTCCTTCATTTTGGCAGTATTGCTCTTGTTCCAGTCTAAGCTGACCTTCTTGGTGTTTGGGTCATAGGAAACTTCTCCCTTTTTATCCACTCTATTGATAAGAAGGTACAGTGCTGTTGCTACATCCATTCCCATTGGAAGAGGTGCTATTTCTGTAAAAAAAGGATGCTCCTCATCTTCCCAGTTATCTATACCACCCACAGGAATGGTAGATTGTTTAGCTCCTGTTCCGCCCGAAAGAGGTTTTACCCAGTTTCTGCCCGTCATGAAATTGCCGTTGTTTCCCCAGTTTTTCCCTATCTGATCATGAACAGGAAAGTCATTGACTGCATTGGAATGTAGGAGCAGCTGTAAAGTTCCCATTGTTCCGGCGGCAAGAATCAGTTTTTTACAATTGAATTCTTTCTCCGAAACTGTAGCTCCCGAAGTATCGGTTTGCCGGACCTGTAAAGTATAGGTTTTATCTCCGTTTAGTTTTATATTTTCAACATGATGAAGATCCATGATTTCAAGATTTCCAGTTTCCAGGGCTTTTTTAAGATATGTTTTGTCCAGGCTGTTTTTGCCGTGATTATTTCCGTAGATCACTTCCGTGTTGAAAGCAGAGCGGGGAACTTCATTTCTGTATTCCTTCTCCATATACTGAAAATCATATACATTCGGAACCCGTATGGTTTTAAATCCGGCTTTATGAGCCTCTGCTTCACCGACTCTCGTGAATTGATAATAAGGACAATCCTGTAAAAACTGCTCATCAATAACATTGACCTTCAGCTCCTTATGAACCATTGGAAAATAATGGTTGTAAAATTTTTCGGCATCCAGATCAGGAAATACTTCCTTAAAGTAGCTTTCCTTTGGAGTAACGGCCATTCCGCCGTTAACCAGGGAACCTCCGCCAACTCCTCTGCCTACCCAGATATTGATGTTTTCAAAATCCATCCTGTCCAGTGTGCCCGTGAATGGGGTTAAAGAAAAAATATTCATAAAAGGAGCAATGGTCTTCTTTTTCAGCCATGCTGCGCTTTTTCCGGGTTTCAGCATATTGGAAAACGGAATCCCGGATTTCTCCCAATTAAGACCCATTTCCAGCATCACGACTTTTTTCCCCTCCTCGCAGAGACGGAGAGCAGATACAGCGCCGCCATAACCGCTGCCGATAATAAGTATTGGCGCTTCTATGACCTCTTTACCAGGTTGTATTGTTTTGGGTTGTATAGCCTGAAACAGCTCAGAATTAAGAAAATAAAATCCTGATACTGCCAATAAACCTGTTTTAATGAATTTCTTCCTGTCCATGTGCTCTGTTGGTCAAAAAATATGCTAAAAGAAATGGAATTCGGATTATTTAAAATAGATTGTGCTTTTTATTAGTATTTTAACTTTTTGTGCCATAGAAAATCCTTAGTTTTACGTATAATTTGCATCAAAGATGAAAAAATATCTGATCCTGATTCTGCTTTTTCCGTTTTTTGCTTTTGCTCAAAAAATGGTGTCCCCGGAAGTTACAGCAGTTAAGAAATTCCAGGAAGAACTCAATGCTGAATATCTGAATCCTAAGGAAACGCCTTTAAGGGGAGATAATTTTACCAACTTTAAAGGGCATCCTTTCTTTCCGTTTGATTTAAAATACAGGGTTACTGCGAAACTGGTGAAGACTACAAATCCTCAGCCTTTTGATCTTCCTACCTCTTCCGGAAAAACCAAGTCTTATCGTGAATATGGGAAAGCCACATTTCAGCTGGATGGGAAATCTTATACCCTTACTTTATATCAAAGTCTTGATCTGATGAAGCAAAAAAAATATAAAGACTATCTGTTTCTTCCCTTCCGTGATGCCACTAACGAAAAAGAAACCTACGGCGGCGGAAAATATATGGATCTGAAAATTCCGAAAGGCAATACAATTATTCTGGATTTCAACCAATCCTATCAGCCTTATTGTGCATATAATGCTTACGACTACAATTGCCCGATTGTTCCCGAGGAAAATAAACTTCCTGTAGAGATCAGGGCCGGAGTGATGTACCAGGACATTTATCATCATTAAAATATGGTCAGTTTAAAGTTTTTCGAGATATCTGATTTCCCTGAGCTTGATTATGCTTTGGATGAAAATCAAGGGCAGTATACTTCAACAGTAGAAAAAGCTCTGGAAAGAATTAAAGAAAGAAATGATAATAAAGCATTGGCAGTTACCATCCTTCAGGATGAAAAGCCTGCCGGTTTTTTCGTGCTCGATTTTGGGGAAGATAAGCTTGAGTTTACCGACAATGAAAAATCTGTTTTATTAAGATCTTTATCGGTCAATCCAAATTTACAGGGGAAAGGAATCGGGAAAGCAGCGATGCAGCAGGTAGATCGGTTGGTCAGGGAAAACTTCCCGGATTGTGATGAAATTGTTCTTGCAGTCAATCAGAAGAATATTTCGGCCTATCAGATTTACCTTAAAACAGGTTACCTGTACGAAGGGAAAAGCAGGATAGGAAGAAGCGGTCCGCAATACCTCATGCATAAAAAACTTTAAGAAAATTTTAATTCCAGATTTTCTGTTTGGCTTGATTCTTTCCATTAACTTTGAGTGAAATACAAATAAATTATGGAAATATCCCTTCAAAATCAGGTAGCTGTAGTTACAGGTGCCTCCAGTGGAATAGGCTCAGGAATTGCAAAATCTCTTGCAGCAGCAGGAGCTACCGTAATAGTCAATCATTCATCGGAACGATCTACAGAAGAAGCACAGGCTGTTTTAAAAGAAATTACAGATGCCGGCGGAAACGGGATTACGTACCAGTGTGATGTTTCCAAAGAAGACCAGGTGATCAAAATGTTTCAGGATACTGTTTCACAGTTTGGAACAGTAGATATTCTTATCAATAATGCAGGAATTCAGAAAGATGCCAAATTTACAGAGATGACTCTCGACCAGTGGAATGCAGTAATCGGTGTTAATCTTACCGGGCAGTTCCTTTGTGCAAGAGAGGCCATCAAAGAATTTCTGCGTCGAGGCATAGATCCGTCCCGATCCATTGCCTGTGGAAAAATCATTCATATCAGTTCCGTTCACGAAATTATTCCTTGGGCTGGCCATGCCAATTATGCAGCCAGTAAAGGAGCCATCAGAATGCTGATGCAAACCCTTGCTCAGGAATATGGAGCGGATAAGATCCGGGTGAATTCTATCTGTCCGGGTGCTATTCAGACTCCTATCAATAAAGATGCGTGGAGTACACCTCAGGCATTAAATTCACTTTTAAATCTTATTCCTTACAACAGGATCGGGCAGCCACAGGATATCGGTAATTTAGCTGCTTTTTTAGCAAGTGATCTCGCCGATTATATTACAGGAACCAGCATATTTGTAGACGGGGCGATGACCACTTTTGAAAGCTTTTCTACAGGAGGATAGACTAGTTTCAGGATTGATCATTTTAGGGTTGAGGAGTTGCTAGTTACTGGTTGACGGTAATTAAGACGCATCATCTTCAATCATCTGAAATCTGATGTCTGATATCTTAAATCTTTTCTCTTTATTCTTGTCTCTATTACCAATAAATTTTGCAAAAAACACATGTCCGAAAAACAAAGACTTTCAGAAATAGCATGGAAAAAATGGGGTCCCTATGTCAGTAACCGTGAATGGGGGCTTGTCCGCGAAGATTACAGTGAAAACGGAGATGCATGGAATTACACTACACATGATACTGCAGAAGCCAAAAGCTACCGATGGGGCGAGGAGGGGATCTGTGGTATTTGTGATGATCTTCAGCAGCTGGTTTTTTCCATAGGATTCTGGAATAAAAAAGATAAAATGGTGAAAGAGCGTTTCTTTGGGCTTACTAACGGGCAGGGAAATCACGGGGAAGATGTCAAGGAATATTTTTATTACCTGGATTCTACCCCTACGCATTCTTACATGAAGATGCTGTATAAATATTCGCAGAATCCTTTTCCTTATGAAGATCTTTTAAAAGTAAATGCAGAAAGAAATAAAAATGAACCTGAATATGAACTGATTGATACAGGAATCTTTGATCGGAATGAATACTTTGATCTGTTCATTGAATATGCCAAAGAAAGTGAACACGATATCCTGATTAAGCTTACAGTAGTCAATAAATTTGAAAAAGAAGCTCCTATTGTCATACTGCCTACATTGTGGTTCAGAAATACATGGAACTGGGGCTACGATGATTACCTGCCAAAGCTTAACAGTGAAGACGCAGAGCATATAACCGTCAACCATAAAAATATAGAAATTAAAAACGTATATGCGAAACAGTCTTTGAAGACATTATTTTGTGATAATGAGACCAATACTGAAAAGCTCTACAAATCTCCGAATCAGTCAAGATATTGTAAAGACGGAATTAATGATTTTGTTATTAACGGAAACTCACAGGCTGTAAACCCTAAAAGTACCGGGACCAAAGCTTCTTTCTTTATTGATGAAACATTGGAAGCGGGAGAAACAAAAATTTTTGAATTCAGAATGTCGGAAAAAGATTTAAAAGATCCTTTTGCCGATTTTGAAGCTATTTTTGAACTCAGAAAAAAAGAAGCAGATGAATTTTATGCTGAAATTCAGAAAGGGATATCGTCAGATGATGAAAAATTAGTCCAAAGACAGGCTTTTGCAGGAATGCTGTGGAACAAAATGTTTTATCATTACAATGTTGAAAAATGGCTGAAAGGAGATCCTGCTGAAATGTCGCCTCCCAAATCCCGGGAAAAAATCAGGAACTACGACTGGAAGCATCTCAATAATGAACATATCATTTCAATGCCTGATAAATGGGAGTATCCCTGGTATGCGACCTGGGATCTGGCATTTCATACAATCAGTTTTTCACTTATTGACCCGGATTTTGCCAAACACCAGCTGAAACTTTTCCTGTTCGAATGGTATATGCATCCAAACGGCCAGATTCCTGCCTATGAGTGGAATTTCAGCGATGTTAATCCTCCGGTTCATGCTTGGGCAGCTTTCCGGGTTTTTAAAATTGATGAATATATCAAAGGGAAACCTGATCTACAATTTTTGGAAAGCGCCTTCCAAAAACTGCTCATGAATTTTACATGGTGGGTAAACAAAAAAGACAGCAATGGCAATAATATTTTTGAAGGAGGATTTCTAGGTCTTGATAATATTGGTGTTTTCGACAGAAATTTAACGCTTCCAAACGGTGAGCAGCTGGAACAGTCTGACGGAACGAGCTGGATGGCTATGTTTGCCCTTAATATGATGCGAATTGCCCTTGAACTGGCTTTATATAACAATGTATATGAAGAAATGGCCATGAAGTTTTTTGAACATTTCCTCTCCATTGCTAATTCACTGGATAATATGGGGGACGAAAAGTTCAGCCTTTGGGATGAGGAAGATGAATTTTTCTATGATGCCATCAGTTCCGATGATGGAAACCATATGTATTTAAGATTAAGAACTATCGTAGGACTGATCCCTATGTTTGCTGTTGAGGTCATTGATGATGAAATGATCGAAAAGCTTCCCAATTTCAAAAAAAGAATGAAGTGGGTTCTCGAAAATAAACCTGAACTGGCCTCCCTTGTGTCTAGATGGGAAGTAAAAGGGCAGGACTCAAAGCATCTCCTTTCACTGCTTCGCGGTCACCGTTTGAAAAGGTTATTAAAGAGAATGCTAAATCCTGAAGAGTTTCTGAGCGATTACGGAGTTCGGGCATTATCTAAAGAATATGAACAGAATCCGTATACACTCAATTTGAACGGCACAGATTATTGTGTGAAATATACACCAGCAGAAAGTGATAGTGGTCTTTTCGGAGGAAACAGCAACTGGCGTGGACCCATTTGGTTTCCGATCAATTTTCTGATCATTGAAAGTCTCCAGAGATTTTTCTTCTATTACAGTCCGGATTTCCTGGTAGAATATCCTACGGGAAGCGGAAATTATTCAAATCTGGACCAGATTGCAGATTCTTTAAGCAAAAGGCTTTCTAAGATATTTTTAATGGATGAAAACGGAAAACGTCCTGTGAATAGTCAGTACGAAAGATTTCAAACCGATCCTGATTTTAAGGACTATATTTTGTTCTATGAATACTTCCACGGAGATAATGGAAGAGGAGTAGGAGCATCACACCAGACCGGATGGACAGGACTTATTGCAAAAATCCTCCAGCCAAGGTTCTCCAAAAAAGAAATTGCTGAATCCGAAACAGAAATGCCGGGAGAAGTGAAGAGTTAGCAGTTTGGAAATCGATTTTTGTATCCTTAAATATTATCTGCTATTCAAAGATCTGCTGTATCACTTCAAGCGATGCCGGGATTTTAAAATCTGTGATGTGATAATGATAGTACACTAAAATACTGTCCAGAAAATCTTTTCGCTGCGAAGAATGAATTTTTGTAGCATAAAGGTTTTCTGCGCAAAGAATTTTTTTCCATAATCCGGAAATTTCATGATTGAACAACTGATGGGCGGGTACCTCGGAAAATGTCCCGGTTTCCGGATCCAGATAGGGGCCGTCATGCATCAGAGGAGCAACTCCCTGGATTTTCAATACTGTAATTAAAAACAGAAGATGGCACTGGTAGTTTTTGGCCATCAACTCGTCTATAAACTGATCAATACTAAAGAAAAGCCTGGGATTCTTATTTTCGTGCCTCAAAACCTGATTCAGAAAGTCCGATATGAAAAAGATGACAGTATTGGTTCTGATATCCATATACATATCGTGGTTTTTCACGAGTTCAAATTTAGAAATCAATGGAATTCCGTTTCCTTTTGCAGGATTAACCGTGAAATTAAGCATGTTCAATGGCTGGAGCAGGGCTTTCTTTTTATTTCTTTTGGAATAAATACCTTTTATGAAATACGTCTGAAAGCCGTCTTCTTCTGTAAAACAATGCAGGACCGCATCATTTTCACCATATTTTATGAATGATAATAAAAATCCGTTTTGTGAAATCATTAATTAACTACAGCTATTTTTGCAGTAGCTTTATCGGACCCGTCCTCATTAGTCATCAGGACAAAATAAATACCTGAAGCTACTCTGGTGCCTTTTTGATTATTGAGGTCCCATTCATAATAACCTCCTCTGGCTACTGCAGAGTGAATTACATTTCCTGCTGCATCTGTGATTCTGATATTTGTTTTTTCCGCAAGTCCTTTAATGGTTACTTTTCCTTTAAAGTTCGAATACACAACAGGATTTGGATAGACCACTACATTTCCGAAGTTGGCATTCACATCAGCAACATCTCCCTGATAGGCCACAATACCGTTAAAAGTTACGAAATATACTTTTCCGGTTTTTCTGTCAACCTTTATATCGGTAACGGAATTGGTGGGAAGAGGTGAGTTTTCTTTTGTAAAATGCTTTATAGTCTGCTGTCCATCGGAAGAAAGGTAATATACTCCTCCTCCGTCTACAGAAAGCCATTTGTAATCCCCGGCATCTACTTCTATTTGCAGTATTTGGCCATCTCTGAATAGTTCTTCACCAAGGCCTCCTTGTTCTATGATGATGGGCTCTACTGTAGGGTTGGGCTCTTTTATTGCCGTAGCAGCATTAGGCAGTATTCTTAATCCACTGTCGGTACCGATCCAGGCGTCTCCGGATTTGCTGAAAGCTACAGATAAAGTTCCTTTTGAGTTCCCTGCAAAGCCATTGGTATCTTTTAAAATATAATCTGAGTCATCCGAAAGGTTGGTAGGGGTTTTATAATCGTATACAATGAAATTATTGGTTCTTGGAAGAGGCAGCCACAGCATATTTTCATAAAATATTGGCTTTTGCATCCCTTCACTTGTTAAGCCGAATTTTTTTACAATAAAATTATCTGCTACCTTGTCATATATACCTATAGATGGAGATCCATCATTAAAACCTACAGAAACAAAAAGATTATTTTGATTGTCAAATACAAATCCTACAGGACGACGATAGGAAAGACCGGGAGTTCCCATATCATAATATTTTACTAGATCAAAGTCTTTATTACCAGAATTATATTTCATTTTATAAACACCTTGCGAACCTATTGTATAATTAGTAAAAAAGACTTCACTATTATCTGCAGGATTCATTACTGCATCCAGAACATTAACAGGAGTAGTAAGGCCTATGAAATAAGATGGATAAATCCATTCAGAACCATTAAAGTAATAAAATCCTGGTTTTTTAGGATTTTCCGCAGGATGATTATACCTGTTCACTCTGGATCCTGATGATACCAGCAGCTGGTTATTGTCATACAAATTGATCTTATAGGAAGAATTGGAATATGGACCTGATGGCTTGTAGGTTGTTCCACTTTCTTCTTTTATCCCAGACAGTACTGTCCCGGCATATATTCTCCCGCCGGCGGTAATTGCTGTATTACAGTCTTCTCCTACACTTACGGCATTCTGTGATACTCCGTTTAATCCAAAAGTATATATTCTGTTATCCGTTACTACAATATTGCTGGCGTTGATGACAATATCCTGAATATTTGAAAAGCTGGCAGGTAATGGCGTACCGGTACCGTTATTGTAAATGTATGCTGATGTTGTAGAGGAAAATATAAGGGATGATTCAGCGTCAATATGCTTGTATGATCCTGGGATTTCATTTGTCCATGTAGAAAACACCGGAAATGTAGTATTCATTTCGTGGCTTTTAAGGCCGGTATTTGTTACGGAGTAGACTTTATTTCCGAACAGGGTTGCTTCATTACTGGCTTCATATACGCCGCCGCTCACAAAGAATGCAGAATCTCCGAATTCTTTTTTATTAATGTTAAATATAGAAACTCCATAGCCTACAGATATTACAGCCTGATCTCCTGTAATAGAAATATGATTAATCTTTTTGCTTCCGTTATAACCAGTTGCAATAGGAATATCAACAATATATTTAATCTCTTGCGGGGTAATAACGTCCATCGAACCGTTTGCGTATCCTATAATCCCTATTTTAGTCTGCGGATTATAATCAAAGGCAGATATACTGACATCATGCAGCCCGTTAGCTTTTGACAGCTTTGTAATCTCCCCGGTTGAAATGGTATAGTAAAATATCCCGTTTTCGGTGGCGGCAATTATTTTCCCATTGTCTTCCTTCATGGCAAGGACATTATTATAGGAAAAAAGATCCGTCCATTTTTTTGATGAAATAACCTGCGCATTCATGAATTGCAGGGAGGCAAAAATACCCAGAGAGATTAAAGAGAGTTTTTTCATATTATACGGTTATGCTGCTGTCTATTGCCTGGTTGTTCCAGGAAATGTGCTTTACGTTTTTATTTGCATCGAAGTAAAAATCTATTCTGCCAAGAAGAAGACCTGCCCATCCTACCTGGTTGACCAGAACATTTTTACCTTGCCGGTTAGTAAATGTTTGTGGTTCAGGTAAAAAAGTATGGGTATGCCCGCCCAGGATAATATCAATGTTTTCCGTTTTGGCAGCCAGAATTTTGTCGCTTATTTTATCAGGTTCATCTTTGTAATCATAGCCTATGTGAGAAAGACAGATGACAAGATCACATTTTTGTTCGTTTTTAAGGAAGTTGGAATAGTGTTGTGCTACATCTACAGGATCCGAATATACGGTTTCTCCATATTGTTTCTTGCCTACGAGACCATCCAGCTGGATACCAACACCGAAAATTCCGACCTTTATTCCGTTTTTATTAAAGATTTTATATGGTGACGTCTTCCCGTCCAGAACTGTATTCTTAAAATCATAATTTGAACAGATGAATGGAAACTGTGCATTGGGAAGCACTTTTAAGAAACCATCCAGGCTATTGTCAAAATCATGGTTTCCCATAGTGGAGGCGTCATACTTCATCATAGACATCAGTTTGAATTCCAGTTCGCCACCAAAAAAATTGAAATAAGGAGTTCCCTGAAAAATATCACCGGAATCCAGAAGAAGAACATTATTTTCCTGGCTTCGGATCTGCTGTATCAGGCTCGCTCTTCTTGCAAAACCTCCCTGATTGGGGTTTTTGGTATAGCTTGCATCAAAAGGTTCTATTCTGCTGTGCTGATCGTTGGTATGAAGAATGGTCAGTTTATTTGCGGATTTAAAAGGATTGAATTTCAATTCTTCCGCCATCATCATATTGGGAGCTAAAGCTGCTGCTAAAGATCCGCCACCTATTACTTTTAAAAATCTTTTTCTATCCATTATTTCTTACCGATAAAATTTAAACGAACATCTGTATTCGGAACCACTTCAGGAGTTTTCTTAAAATATTCAATGAAAAGATCCCTCAGTTTAATCCCCGTGGAAATAGATTCCCCTTTGGAAAAGAATTTCATATTGTCCCCGCCTAATGCCAGATAATCTGAAGTGGCAATATAGTAATCCTGTGAAGGGTTTATAGGTTTGCCATTGATCTGGGATTGAGTGAGCTGTCCGTTATTGGTTTCAATATATAAATGGGAAACAGGATTGTTGACCTGAGTTTTTGCATAGTAATCAAAAAGCCCCTGAAGGTCTGATCCTTTCATTTTTACGATAATCACCTCATTTTCAAAAGGCATTACTTCAAAAATACTTTTCAGGAGAATGTCGCCTTTTCCGATTGTTGTACGTATTCCTCCGATATTGATCAGAGCGGCATCTACACTTTTATTCAGATTCTTTTTTGCCCATGCATCAGCACCTTCAAAAGTGTAATCGGCCAAAAGATTTCCAAGATTGCTGTTATCCCCTTGTTTGGTAAGATCTACGCTGGTGTGGGAGATCTTCTGGTTCATCTCTTTATCCAGTTTCTGCTTATAAGGTTCAATGACATTTACAAACGCCTCATCATTTTTCAGCTCATTATTAATAGAAATGTTTTTCTGGGGCTGAACCTGAGCCAGCTGCAGCGTGGATGCTGTTTTGCAGGCAGTGAGTGTAGCCAGAGCAATTCCTAGTAACAAGAATTTATTTTTCATATGTTGCAAATTATTTTTAAAGGTCATATGTAATCGCCGGTATTTATAGTTTTTTTATAACTGAGTTTGGTCGCAGCGATGCCATACTATCTTTTAGTATATGCAAATATAATTATATGTATAATAAAACATTATTATTTATTACAAATTCTTGCCGTAAATTATTAAATTTGGCAAAAATAATTCTAGCAGATGAGCATTTTAAAAGGAGTAGGTGTTGCATTGGTAACACCCTTTAATGAAGATTTATCCGTTGATTTCGACAGTTTAACAAAACTTGTTGAGTATAATATCGAAAACGGAACCAATTATTTAGTTGTTTTGGGAACTACAGCAGAAGCTGCAACGCTTTCTGATGAGGAGAAGAAAAAGGTGATTGAGCATATCATTAAGGTTAATAATAAACGTCTTCCTTTGGTTTTAGGAATTGGCGGTAATAATACTCTTGAAGTCAAGAAACAGATTGAAGAAACAGATCTTTCTGCATTCGAAGCCGTGCTTTCTGTATCCCCGTATTACAACAAGCCTAACCAGGAGGGGCTTTACCAGCACTATAAAATGCTGGCATCTACCGGTAAAAATATTATCATTTATAACGTTCCGTCAAGAACAGGCCAGAATGTTGAAGCTGATACTACGATTCGTCTTGCCAATGAATTCCCGAATTTATTCATGATCAAAGAAGCGACACCGAATATTCTTCAGTATTTTGATATCTTAAGGAAGAAGCCTGAAGGATTTTCACTGGTTTCGGGAGACGATGAATATACACTTCCAGTGACTTTAGCTGGTGGAGATGGTGTAATTTCTGTCATCGGGCAGGGGTATCCTAAAGAATTTTCCGCAATGGTTCAGCTTGCTTTTGAAGGAAAGGTAAAAGAGGCTTATGAAATCCACAATAAATTAGTTGACATCACAAGACTGATTTTTGCAGAAGGAAATCCATGTGGAATAAAAGTAGTTCTTGCGGAAAAAGGAATCATTAAAAACTATTTGAGACTTCCGTTAGTTCCTGCTTCAGAGGGGCTTTATGCGAAGATCAAAGCGGAAATGGCGAAAATCGGATAAGTCAGTCAATTGGTAAAATTTGCTTCACGAGTGGATAGTCAATCTTAAAAATATACCGTTGGCGATTCATCGTTGACATCAAATATCAAAGGTGAAAAGCTCGGGCTTTTCACTTTTTTTAATCATAAAATTTAAAATATGAAATTAACAGAAGTAACGGAAAAAGATATTCCATTGATCCGCGATTTGGCCAGAAGATCATGGGAGAGTGCTTATGCGGGAATCATTTCCCAGGAACAGATAGAGTATATGCTTAATAAAATGTATTCGGAAGAAGAAATTTCAAATCAGCTTCAAAATCCGGACTATCATTATTATCTCATTTTTGATGAAAATAATAATTCTTTTGAAGGCTTTATCGGTTATGAAAATAATTATGAGGCAAGAACCACAAAACTTCATCGGATTTATTTAGTTCCTGAAAGCAAAGGGAAAGGATTTGGAAAAGAGGCATTGAACTTTTTAAAAGATAAAGTATCTGAGAGCGGAAACGAAAGAATTATATTAAACGTAAATAAAGAGAATTCCGCTAAAAAATTCTATGAATCTCAGGGATATAGAGTATATGATGAAGTGGTTTTGGATATAGGCGGAAATTTCGTCATGGACGATTATTTGATGGAATATGTATTTCACAAATGATTGACTTAAAATTCTGTAACATTTAATTTTAATTCTATAACAAGTGATGTTTCTTTTTACTTCATCTTTGTATCAGAACCAAATCACTTTCAATAATACATTCATATGCTTGGTTTTGAGCTTTTATAGCTTTTTATCAGTATATTTTTTTCATCCTTAGTGTTTAAATTCCTGTATTCAAATGCAGGAGTTTTTTCTTTTTTATACATTATGTTAAAAAAATAATTCTATTTCACTTTTAAATGAAATAAATTGTTATATTTACTCCGAAATTCAACACACTTATACCAGGATGAAAATGTATGTAAAATTTGATTTCAATGCTCTCTGTAAGAAAGTATTGGATGAAAAGCTAAAAGAGCATGGGCTGAAATATCGCCTTCTGAACTTTGGCGAAGTAGAATTCTATGAACCCTTTACCCAGGAACAGCATAATCTTTTTAAGAAAAACCTTAAAGATTACGGAATAGAAATCATAGAAAGCCAGAAAACGGCTTTGGTACAGAAAATAAAAGATGCCATCGTAGAACTTGTCTTTTCTGAGAATGCAGTTCCCGTTAAGGCGTCTATTTACATTGCTGAGAAGCTGAATCACAGCTACGGATACCTTTCCAATCTTTTTTCTGAGGTTGCATACACATCTATAGAAAATTTTATTATTCTTCAGAAAATAGAATATGCCAAGGAGCTGATCCTGAATAATAAGCAGAGTCTGACAGAAATTGCGCATAAGCTGAATTATTCCAGTGTAGCCCATTTGAGTACCCAATTTAAAAATACCACCGGAATCACACCTTCCCAGTTCCAGAAGATCGTTATGAAAAGAAGAAAAAAGCAAGCGATAGCCATCAATTCAAGAATGCTGTATGAATAAGGAATATCTGAATGTAATAGCGGTAAATAATGACGAAGGAAACATCATATTCTTTAAAAATATTTTCAAAGATTTAAAGATAGGCGTGAAATCGCAATGTTTTTCCGATGGGGAAGGGCTTATGAAATATCTGAAAAGCTGCGGGGCTATTATTCCGGAAGTAATCTTTATCAGATATGATATTCCGGGAAAAAGCAGTATGGATTGTCTGAAAGAAATTAAAGCAGATCCCAAATTCAGTAGTATAGTAACTGTAGTATATGCTCATGAGATTTCTGAAATTGAAATTGAAGAAGTATTTGTTGACGGAGCTAATGTTTTTATGAGACAGCCGGAAACTTACGAAGGGCTGAAAAAGGCAATAACAGAAATTATTACGATCAACTGGCAGTACCATTCTTCAGGATTGAACATTGATAATTTTATCATGAAAGTATGATGAACAAAGTTTTTTCAACACTTGGTTTTTTAGAAAAAAGTTTATATTTATTACATACTATTCACACAAAAGTGAAAATTGTATAATTAATAATTAAAATAATATAAGAAGAAATCCATGTAATATGGTCAATTTTGTAAATGTAAACATTGCAACACAAATTAGTTATATATAAAAGCAATGGATGATAAGAAAACAGATTATTTCACATAGAAACAAGATATAAGTCACAATGTTAGTTTTAACAAAATGAATTATGTTTATTTCCAGCTATAAAGCATAGAAGATCTTTAAACAAAACGGTACAATCATGAAAACTTAAGAGAGTTGGAGGGTATTTATTCGTTTCATTCCCACTCCTTCAACTTGAACAGTTAGTTTTTATAATAAGCAGTTGGAAAAATAATTCATTTTGTTTTTTTAATTTATTTTAATAGTCAGGACTGAAAAATTCAAATAGTATATAAATATTTTCACACCAAACCACAAGATATTAGTTCTTGCTATTAAAATAAATTTTTTTAAAAGATCAAAAAGTAATTTCTTCTAAATAACAGTTTTATAAGGGGGCCGCGGAAAGATTTTTCTTTTCGCGGTTTTTTATGAAATCTTACTCCATTTATTCTTTCCCCTATAGTATTTCAAGTAGTAATTTTTAATAATCAGATTGTCCGGCCTGGTCAGATGCGGATCTGCTTCGAGGATTTTATCAACCGTATTTTTTGTTGTTTTGATAATGGCAGAATCATTTACCAGATCCAGTCTTTTAAAGTCTACGACCCCGCTTTGCTGCGTTCCTAAGATATCTCCCGGCCCTCTGAGCTGCATATCGACTTCAGAAATCTTGAATCCGTCATTGGTTTCCGTCATAGTCCTGATACGGGTTCTGCTTTCTTTCGACAATTTGTCCGAGGTCATAAGAATACAATAACTTTGTTCTGCCCCTCTTCCCACACGGCCCCGCAGCTGGTGAAGCTGTGAAAGCCCGAATCTTTCCGAACTTTCTATAACCATTACAGAAGCATTCGGAACATTAACGCCTACTTCAATTACCGTGGTTGCCACCATAATTTCTGCTTTCCCGGAGGCAAAATAATTCATTGCAGCGTCCTTTTCAGCAGGTTTCATCTTTCCGTGAAGCATTGTGACATTATAGTCGGAGAATGCATTCATCACATGATCCAGACCCTCCATCAGGTTTTTATAATCTAAAGTTTCCGATTCCTCGATCAATGGATAAACAAAATAAACCTGTCTTCCTTTTCTGATCTCGTCCCTGCAGAAGTTATATACATAGGTTCTGTCTTTCTCCCGTCTGTGAGCGGTGATGATGGGCTTTCTTCCCACAGGCATTTCGTCGATCACAGAAACATCGAGGTCGGAGTAAAAGCTCATGGCCAGCGTCCTTGGAATGGGAGTAGCAGTCATCACCAGAATATGTGGAGGGATTTTATTTTTAGCCCATAATTTTGCTCTCTGCGCTACCCCAAACCTATGCTGCTCATCAATGATGGCTAATCCAAGGTTTTTAAATTTTACCTTATCTTCCAGAACAGCATGTGTTCCTACCAAAATAGAAAGGGTTCCGTTTACCAGCTCTTCATGAATGATTTTTCTTTCCGAAGTTTTGGTAGAACCTGTCAGCAGGCGCACATTAATATCTGTTTCTGTTAAAAGATCTTTAATTCCGTTGTAATGCTGCTGCGCCAGGATTTCAGTGGGAGCCATCATACAGCTCTGAAAGCCATTATCCATAGCGATCAGCATTGTAAGCAAAGCGACCATCGTTTTCCCGGACCCTACGTCGCCCTGAAGAAGTCTGTTCATCTGGATAGGTCTTTTCATATCCACCCGGATCTCCTTTAAAACCCTCTTTTGTGCATTGGTAAGATCAAAAGGAATATGATGATTGTAAAAGTCATTAAAATGATCTCCTATAACAGGAAACGGATTACCTGGCGAATGGCTTTTATGATGGAGTTTTTTGAGGGCATAACCCAACTGGAAAAAGAAGGATTCCTCAAATTTCAGCCTGTTGTCAGCTTTTTCAAAGTGTTCCATATCCTTTGGAAAATGCATGTTTAAAAAAGTATGCTGCCGGGATAAAAACTTAAAAGCTCTGATCATATATTCGGGGAAATTCTCCTCGATAAGATTGGGAATCTCCTTGCAGATATTTCTTAAAACATTCTGGAAAAACCTCTGATTCAAACCTCTTTTGGTAAGCTTTTCCGAACTGGGATAGATAGGTTTCAGGCGGCTGTCATTTTCTTTATTCTCTTCAGCTTCAATTTCAGGATGGGGCATGGAAAATTGCCTGTTAAAAACATTGATTTTCCCGAAAATATAAACTTCACGGTTCACCGGAATCTGCTCTTTCAGCCATTTTGAGTACTGAAACCAAACAAGGTCCATTGTTCCCGTATCGTCATTAAATTTTGCAGAAAGCCTTTTTGTTTTTCCGGTCTGTATTTCCTGTACCTGTGTGATTCTTCCCTTAAGCTGTACCTCAATGGCACTTTCCTCAAGCTGGGAAATTTTGTATACTTTATTCTTATCCAGATAACGGATAGGGTAGAAGTTCAGAAGGTCTTCAACAGTGGAAAGGCCCAACACACCTTTGATGAGTTTGGCTCTGTCAGGACCAATTCCTTTTACATATTCTATAGAGGTCTCTAAAGTCATTTTAAAAATGAGCCCTAATTTCGGGAAAATAGGCTTAAGATTAAAATTTTTTCTCTAAAATAAAATCAAAAAAAACGGCTTCCAATTTGAAAGCTGCTGTAAGGTTTAGTCTTTTATTTTAGATTTAAATTTCTTCTGATAATCTTCCCACTGTTCTCTGGAACGGATCTTTTTAAACAGATCTTTAGAGATAAATTCTAAATAAGGTTCCAGTTCCTTGGCAGATAACTCTCCCTGAAGGATAGTAATAGGCCCGCCGTTCTCATCGAGAAATACCGTACTCGGAACTGCAGCAACGTTCATATACTGAGTGAATTCGTGCAAGGAATTTCTTCCTTTCTTATGCTCGGTATTGTCATTGGAAAATGTTCTCCCAAAAGCTTCAATAGATTTTTTTTCTTCAGCATTAAATTTTACGGGATAATAATTTTCATTTAAGATCTGGGCAATGATGTCATGACCATATGTTTTTTTATCCATGATCTTACATGGGCCGCACCAGTCTGCATAAAAGTCGATCAGGATTTTTTTCGGATTTTCTTTCTGGGCTTTTAAGGCTTCTTCAATGGTCATCCATTTTACCTGGGCAAAACTGAAGCTAACTAAAAATAAGAGTATTATGCTTATAATTTTTTTCATAATTTGATATTTAACATAAAAATAAGCATAATCTGCTTACATTATTTTACATCCTGCATTAATTTTTTCACGAACGGAGATATCAAAATTAATACCACACCGGCAATTACCGCATACAAACCCAATTGTTTATATCCATCGGTGTAAGTGATCAAAGCATCATAGTTAGTAGATCCTTCTTTGGCAGTGGCAAGTCCTGCTCCTATAATCCCTGCAACATATTGTCCGTAAGCCGAAGCCAGGAACCACATTCCCATCATCATTCCCTGCAGGTTTTTGGTGGAAAGCTTCGTCATAATCGATAATCCGATCGGGGAAAGACAAAGTTCTCCAAGAGTAATAATCAATAGTGCCAGTGTGAAGAAGTTCAGTGATGTTATTCCCTGAAGATCGGCAAAAAGTCTGGTTGCAAATAAAACATAATAACCAATTCCAAGAAAAATAAATCCTAAACCGAATTTAACGATGGTATTAGGTTCAATTTTTCTTTTATTCAGCCAAATCCAAAGAAGCCCAATAAGTGGGGCAAGGAAAATAATGAAAAAGGCTCCTCCTGAATTATTTACCCCATTCGGATCCAGTCCGAAAAGGTCCTTATTAAGGTTTTTAGCAGCAAAAATACTTAATGAGCCACCACTTTGTTCATAGATTCCCCAGAATAAAATAGAGAAAATGATGAAAACTAAAGCAGCCCAAAGCTTTTTACGTTCTGATGCGGTTACTTTGGACATTTCATAGAACAGGTAGATTAATGTCAAAGGTCCGATGGTCCACATAAAATAATCCGTGTATTCCGTTTTCGCTACCATCGTCATAATAATCGGAACAAAAATGAGAGATAATACATAAACGCCGTATTCTTTCCATTTCGGGATGGGCGCAGATTTCACTTCTGCCAGAGGATGTCCCGGTTGAAGACCAATGGTGCCCAGTGTTCTCTGAGTGAAAATGAAGTTGATGAGGCTGATTACCATTACTATTGCTGCCAATCCAAAAGCTATATTCCATCTCATTCCTTCCGGAATAATATGACTCAATACTTCTCCTTTTCCAATAGCAATACATAAATATCCACCAAGTAAGGCTCCAAGGTTGATTCCTGCATAAAAAAGAGAAAATCCGGCATCAGCACGTGAGTCGTTAGGTTTATAAAGCTGCCCGACCATAGATGAGATATTGGGTTTGAAGAATCCTGTTCCTACTACAGTAAATGCAATTCCCAAGAAAAAGAATTTGTGCGGATCGGTTGCCAGGATCAAACTTCCGACGATCATTAAAAGTCCGCCCCAGAAGAGAGATTTTCTGAATCCAAGGATTTTATCGGCGAAAAGACCACCAACGAAAGTAAAGGCATAAACAAATGCCTGGGTAGCGCCATACTGAAGGTTGGCTTCTTTTTCATGGAAATTAAGCTGTGAGATCATAAAGAAAACCAGCATTCCACGCATTCCGTAGAAACAGAAGCGCTCCCACATTTCAGAGAAAAACAGGCTCCAGATCTGTTGAGGATATTTTCCTTTAAAGTTTTGTATTTCTTCTAGAGTTAAGCTCATAATTGGGTATGATATAATTTAATTTAGGGTTGTTTATTATTGTTCTGATCCAGTTCAAAACGGATTCTGTCCTGATCTATGATTTCTTTTAATTCCTCTTCTTTTGGTAAATAGAGAAGATATTTACTGGCAAAGAGGTTGTTTTTGTCATTCAGAACAGAATACTTAACGATGGTTTCATCTTTTTCTGAACAGAGTAGAATTCCAATGGTAGGATTATCACCCTCGCCACGTTTCAAATCGTCATACATTCTTACGTACATATCGATCTGCCCGATGTCCTGATGGGAGAGTTCTCCGGTCTTAAGGTCGATAATGACAAAGCATTTTAAAATATAATTGTAAAAAACAAGGTCTATATAAAAGTCTGAAGTATCAGTGGAAATATGCTGCTGTCGGGCTACAAAAGCAAATCCTTTCCCAAATTCCAGAAGAAATTTCTGAATATGATCAATGATGGCCGTTTCAATTTCTTTTTCTGATATTTTTTGATCGGCTGTTAAACCTAAAAATTCAAATATATAAGGATCTTTTAATAAGCTGTGGATGTTTTCTGCCGGAGATTTCTTGTGTTCCAGAACTCTTTCGTAGGCAAGCGAGTTGATCTGTCTTTTTAAATCTCTGTAATTCCAGTTATTCTGAATAGTCTCATTAATGTAATAGTTCACTTTATCAATATGATCCAGCCTTACGAGTAATCTGTAATGGGTCCAGCTCAATTCGTGACGCAATGCGTCACATTTTGGAAAAGTCTGGTAAAAAGAGCGCATATTTCTTAAATTACTCTCATCAAAACCTTTCCCAAATTCCAGAGAAAGTTTTTTAGAAAGATTTTTCAACGTTTGCTTTCCGTATTCAGCACGTTCTTTTCCCTGCTGTTCATCTTCCACGATCAGTTTTCCTATTTGCCAGTAAGTAAGCAATAAAGTAGAATTCGCGATCCGAAATACTTTTTCGCGCGACTGCCTAATAATTTCCTTTACGGACTGGAATAAAGAATCTTCGGAAATTTCCATCATACGAAAATAAAAAAAACCTCTGACTTGGCAGAGGTTTTATTATATTTATTGATACGGTTATTTCACACCGTGCATCATTTTCTTTAAGATTGGAGAAAGGAATGCTAAAATTACAGCTGCAATACCACAAAGCACTACGAATACCATAAAGAATTCAAATAGGTTGTGGATCTCAAATCCTGCAAATGTAGGATTGTGCATTGGCAACTGAGCTTTCTCAAATGCCGCTGCCTGATCAGCAGTAAGCGTTACTTTTTTATCTAAGACATCCTGAAGATTAACTCCGATTTCTTCTGCTTTCTTAAACTTATCACCTGTTGCAGGGATAAGAGCTCCCAATGAACCTGCCAGGGCGTAACCTGCAGCATTGGAAATGAAGAAAACACCATATAACAGGGATGCAAATCTTTTTGGAGCCAGTTTACCAACCAACGAAAGACCAATTGGAGATAAGCAAAGCTCACCACAAGTCTGGATGAAGTATAGGAGCATTAACCATTTGATAGCTAATAATCCTGAATTTCCAAGATCTTTTACATTGTGTGCAATGATGAAGTAAGAAAGAGCTATTAATGCAAGACCCATTGCCTGTTTGAAAGGAGATACCGGCTCTTTTCCTTTTGCTCTTAGTTTATCCCATGTTAAACTGAATGGAACCGCTAACAGTACTACGAAAATACCATTAAAGATCTGAACCATTGAAGGTGGCATATTCCAGCCGAAGATGTTTCTGTCGGTTTGGTTATCCGCAATAAACGTTAATGAAGATCCTGCCTGTTCGAAAGCTGCCCAGAAGAAAATAATAAAGAAGGATACAATATAAATTACCCAGATTCTCTGTCTTTCTATTTTGTTTTCAGCAGAAGTCATGATCAGGAATGCCAGGGAAATACCGGCCGCATAAATGAAAGGATAAATAATTCCTTTGATCATCTGCCCCATTTCTACAGAGTTAAATCCAAATTCTCCTACCAGTAAATATCTGAAAGCGAAGAATAAAACAACAAATATAACTCCGGTAATACCTAAAGAAGCTCCTGAGAATTTTGCAGTCTGAGTTTCCCCTTCTTCAAAATCTGCACTTGTATTGTTTTTGGGTAATCCACCGATAGGTCTTCCTTCCGGCGTTACCACATATTTGTTTTTAAGGATAAAGAATGTTACTGTTCCGATGATCATTGCAATTGAAGCTGCTAAGAAGCCCCATTTGAACGCAAAAATATCTCTTACTCCGGTAGCAGCATCTTTCACATCTCCTACGTACGGACAGATAAATTGTCCCAGGAATGCTCCAATGTTGATCCCCATATAAAAAATGGTGAAAGCAGAATCTAATTTAGATTTTTCCTGCTTAGGGTAAAGGCTTCCCACCATTGAGGAAATATTGGGTTTGAAAAATCCATTACCGAAGATAATAACGAATAAAGCCAGCCACATAATCATTTTAGAGCTGCCAAGATCGGCAGAGAAAGTAGAAGCACTGATAAACAATAGAAACTGACCAATAGCCATTAAAGATCCACCGATTAAGATGGCATTTCTGTTTCCGATATATTTATCTGCAATAAAACCTCCTAAAAGAGGTGTTAAATAACATAAAGCTAAAAATCCACCGTAAATGATTGCCGCATCCGCTTCTTTTATCAATAAGGAATTTACCATAAAGAGCGTTAAAAGTGCTCTCATCCCATAAAAGTTGAAACGCTCCCACATTTCTGTTCCGAAAAGAACCCACAATCCTTTCGGATGCCTTGAGTTCTTGTTCTCTACAAATTCATCCGGTTTCGGACTTAATGCTTCAGTATTATCCATTCTATTGTTAATTTTTGTTAAGACTGACAAATATAGTTTTTTTTGGGTTTTTGGCAAGGTTTTAATTTTATATTTAAATAAAAAAGCTGCAGAATCATTCTACAGCTTGATATTCTTTATGATAAATAAGGATTAATGCCCTTTTTCCTTCATGATCCTGTTTAGTCTTTTTAACATAGACAGTCCTAAAAGTGTAGCAAATATTAACAAAGCAAAATTAACAAGGAAGTAATTCATTTTGTTGTCATAGCTGTACCAGGTACTGGCAAGGATTCCTGATAGCTTATTTCCTACCGAGTTGGCAAGAAAGAAACCTCCCATCATCAAAGCTGTAATTCTTGCCGGTGAAAGTTTGGACACAAAAGAGAGCCCCATAGGTGAAAGGCATAGTTCCCCGATTGTAATGACTCCATAACCAGCAACCAGCCATAATGGTGAAACTTTTACAGCCCCATTATCCCCGGCCATAACAGCAAGAACCATCACAAGGCATGATAATCCGGAGATAAATAATCCCAATACAATTTTGGTAGGCGTTAGAGGTTCTTTTCCTTTTCTTCTTAATAAAGCCCAGAATCCTACAATAACGGGTGTTAAAGCAATTACCCAGAAAGGATTGATAGACTGAAATAATTCCGTATTATATAAATAGACCTTAGTTTCCGGATTCTTTTCTAAAGTAGCGCGCTGTTCAGCGGAGATATTTTTGAAGTATACATCTTTCCCGTTTTCTTTAATGGTATTTCCGTCTTTATCTTTCTGAGACTGAAACTGGTTATCGTAGACAGGAACTTCCTTGTCTTCGTAACTCTTTCCTTCTACCATATAAATGTTCTCAAGAGGTTTTTCCAAAGAAGCGGGAACACTTCTGTCCGTATAATAATTGGCCCATCTTGTAAGAGCTGTACCATTCTGCTTGAAAACTGCCCAGAAGAACATACTGATCAGAAACACAGAAAGAAGGGCTCCGATTGACGGTTTCTCTTCCGGCTTTGCCTTAAAGTAAAGGGAAGCATAAAAATAAATCACAGGAACACAGGCAAAAATAAAGGCGTCCGTACTGTCACTTCCAAAAATATTTCCCGGGATGAACCATCCTATGACCCCAACTGCAATGGCAGGGACGAAAACCTTAATTAAAATTTCAGAAAGTTTTGTATCACCTTCCTGTACAGGTTTCATCTGTGCAGCATGGATATAGTGTTTTCTTCCGATGGTAAAAATAACCATTCCAATTAGCATACCCACTCCTGCGGTAATGAAGGCTTCTCCCCATCCGAATTTATTACGCATGAAAGCTGCAATAATATTACAGATAAAGGCCCCGATATTGATCCCCATGTAGAAAATATTATAACCGGAGTCTTTATTGGCTTTATAAGGTTCTTCTGAATAAAGGTTTCCTAAAAGGGTGGAAATGGTAGGTTTAAAGAAACCGTTTCCAATAATGATTAATGCCAGGGAACCGTAAAAAAGAGGAAGCTCCTTGAAAACGCCCATTCCTATATAACCGGCTGCCATCAGTATTCCTCCCAAATAAATAGATTTGATATACCCTAAAACCCTGTCTGCCAAAAAGCCTCCAAGGAAAGGGGTCAGGTAAGTTAAAGCTATGTAAGTTCCGAAAATATCATCAGCAGTTTTGTCCGGAAGTCCAAGTCCTCCTTTCAGTCCAGTAGGCTCAATGACATAAAGAACAAAGATTCCAAGAATCAGATAATACCCGAAACGCTCCCACATTTCTGTGAAAAAGAGGAAGGGCAGGCCTTTAGGATGTTTAGTCTTCATATAATCAATTTTCAAATTTCTCAAAAATAGGTTTTTAATTTTAATTGATAAAATAAATAATATTTTATGAAAATGATTAATAAAATAAATACAAAACCTCTCAAAGTAATTGAGAGGTTTTGAAAATTTGTTTAGAAGAAATTATAAATTATTCAAGATAAAATCCGTCATTTTCTGATACAGCTGCGGTCTTGTCTGCCCTCCATAAATACTGTGGTTTTTATCCGGATAAGCCATAAATTCAAACTGTTTTTTGTTTTGGATCAAAGCCTCAGAGAATTCCATAGAGTTCTGGAAATGTACGTTATCATCAGCAGTTCCGTGGATCAGTAAGAATTTGCCTTTTAATAAGTTAGCATACTCTGTTGGAGAATTTTTATCATATCCGTCAGCGTTTTCCTGAGGGGTTCTCATGAATCTTTCTGTGTATACGGAATCATAATATCTCCAGTTGGTAACCGGTGCTACTGCAATTCCTGCCTTAAAAACATCTGCACCTTTGGTCATAGCCAGACTGGTCATATAACCTCCGTAGCTCCATCCGAACATTCCGATTCTTGTTTTGTCAATATAGGACTGGCTTCCGAACCATTTTGCTGCAGTAATCTGATCTTCAATTTCATATTTACCCATATTCAGGTAGGTAACCTTCTTGAATTTAGCTCCTTTATACCCTGTTCCACGGCCATCTACACAGGCAACGATATAACCTTTCTGCACCAGATGATTAAACCATATAGCATTTCCATTGTCCCATGAATTGGCAACCTGCTGAGATCCCGGTCCTGAATACTGATACATAAACAGCGGATATTTTTTATTCGGGTCAAAGTTTTTAGGCTTCATGATCCATGCATTCATCTGGTCACCGGCGCCATTTGGAATGGTGATGAATTCTTTATCTACAAAATTATCAGCTTTTAATTTCTGGAGCTGTTCATTATTGTTCTGAAGCTCTTTTACTGCTTTACCGTTTCCGTCCTTTAAAACAAAAGTGTAAGGTCTTGCAGCGGTAGAAGAAGTTTCGATGAAATAATTGTAGTTTTTGCTGAAGTTGGCAGAGTTGTTACCTTCCGCATTTGAAATAAGCTGGGATTTTCCGTTTTCAATATTTACTTTGGAAACTACCTTGTTAATGCTTCCTTTTTCAGTGGTTTGAACATAAATTTCCTTAGATTTCGGATTGAATCCGTAATAATCGGTTACTTCCCAATTCCCTTTAGTAATCTGCTTTTTAAGCTTCCCATCTTTGTCATACCAGTACAGATGGCGGTTTCCGTCTCTTTCAGAAGCCCAAAGGAAAGAATCATCCTCAAGGAACTCCAGGGTAGGGCTGTCTGTATCGATCCATTTCTCATCCGTTTCTGTAAACAGTTTCTGAACGGCTCCGGTTTTGGTATTCACCTTTAAAATATCGGAAGCATTCTGAATTCTTTCAGAGGTCACCAGAACCATTTCGTCAGGTTTTGCAGTCTGGATAACGTTCGGGATATAATAATTTTTGAAAGAACTCAGGTTGATCGGCATTGTTTTTCCCGTATCAAGACGGTAGAGCTGTGCAGAAACGATAGAGTTTTTTTCTCCTGCCTTAGGATATTTGTAACGCATTTCCTTCGGATAAAGCGTCTTTCCATAGATCGGGATATAGATTTCCGGAACCTGGCTCTCATCGGATTTTACAAATACAATGGCATCTGAATTTTTTGTCCATTCATATTGTCTTGCATGCCCGAATTCCTCTTCATATACCCAGTCTGCAAGCCCGTTGATAATGGAATTTTTCTTACCGTCATTAGTAATCTGGGTGATTTTTCCGGTACCGAGATCCTGGTAAAATAAATTATTTTCAGAGATAAATGCTACTTTCGTGGCATCAGGAGAAAATCTGGGTTCCTGAACTGTTTTGCCTTCATTCAGGCTGATGGTTTTACCCGATTTTAAATCTTTTACATCAAATTTTCCAAGAAAAGAACGCCTGTAAATAGGCTGGCTTTCGGTTAAAAGAAGAATTTTCGACTCATCATCGGAAAATTCATAGCTTTCAAACTTACCGTCTACAATATTTCCTTCTTTTTGTGAAGTTTTGTAAGAATACTTTGCGATTCCGGCCGGCTCAATGACCAGATAATTTTCTCCGTTTTTCATGGATGTAATACCGGCAATGCCTTTTCCACGGTAATATCCTGAGTATATTTTATCTAAAGTAATTTCCTGTGCAGATACATTATGGAATGCTACGGCTACAGTAAGAGTTAAGAGTAGTTTTTTCATTTCTAATTTTAATGGATCTCAAAGATAATAATTTTATTAAATGGACAAAAAAGCTTTTTTTCCACGGGTTTTGGCAAAAAAATTGAATATATAACGATATATCAAATTAAAATAATAATTATGGAAACGAATGCATACAACCAGAAACTGAACCGCTATGTTTTAGCTGATCAGATTGTTTATACTGGATTTTCAAGTTTCAAAGATGCGGAAGAATGTGCAAACAAAAAAGGAGGAACTTTAGTAGAGGTAGGTTTTAAAGATGGAAATGATAATCCGCAGATTACCCATGAAGCGGGACTAATTGAAAAAAAACTTCATTACTATGTATATGCCGGAGAAGAATATAAATTTATCCATTCTTCTGATCCCGGATTCAGAAAATACGCAGATGAATTACAGAAAATAAAGGCAAAAATACGCCAGGATGCACCGGACGAAAGGTATCTGGCCAATTTCGAGATTGAGAATGCAGAAGATCCGATTATTGTGATCAAAAATGATCATTTTGAATCGGTAACTTCCAGAGAACGCTCAAAATATTTGAAGCACGCTGAAGTATATGAACTAGGGGTATCCCTGCCAAAACCTTAAAATTTTTTATCATGAGCAAGACTAAATATTCAGAAAAAGCTCAGGACAAAGTAGGAAAGGTCATGCACGAATTTAAAGAGGGGAAGCTGAAATCCTCTTCAGGAAAAAAAGCGACCAGTAAAAAACAGGCAGTAGCCATAGGTATTTCCGAAGCCAGGGAGAAAGGGCTGAAGGTACCGAATAAGAAAAAGGATTAAATTCAAAATAAAAATTCCGTGAAAAAAAAATTCACGGAATTTTTATTTTGAAGGGCTAAGAAGGCAAAAAGGCTGAATTGCGAAAACAGTTAAAAAACTTCTCTTGCCATTCAGATTCACATGCCCATTTGCTTATCTGCTTTTTTAGCCTTTTTGCCCGTTATACAATATCCTGTAATATTCATCTGCCATTCTATCGCTGTTAAAATGTTCCTGAACATCATCCATAGCGGTATACTGGATTTTTCTCCACTTATCCGGGTGATCGTAGTAGGTAGGAAGAATTTCGTTTTCAAGAATTTCATACAGCTTATTCAGGTCATAAGTATCCTGTTCGTAGATGCTCATATTCAAATAATCAGCTTTCGGGACTACAAACGAATTTTCTCCCGGTTTGGCAAATTCAGGAATCCATCCGTCATCGGTAGAAAGATTAACAGATCCGTTCATGGCAGCTGTCATTCCCGAAGTTCCCGAAGCTTCTCTCGGCACTCTTGGGTTATTAAGCCATAGATCCGAGCCTTGTTTCAAAGATTTACTTAAAGAAAGTTCATAACCCGTAAGAACAGCCATGTTTTTATGATTCTTGCTTTCTTCCACCAGTGTGTTAAAGGTAGAAATAGCAGAGTAGTCCATCGGATAGGGTTTCCCTGACCAGATGATCTGAACCGGATATTTAGGGTTGTTTAGTAATTTGTAGAATCTTTCCTTGTCGTGAAGCAGTAATTCAGCCCGTTTGTACCCGGCAAACCTTCTTGCCCAGACGATGGTGAAAATATTTGGATTGAAAAGGTTTCCGGTTTGGTCTGCAACAATCGTGAATAGCCTTTTCTTCAAATGCTTTTTGCGATAATCGAAAACTGTTTCGTCATTTTCGTCTTTGGCATTGTACAGAGGTTTATCCGCCCAGTATTTAAATTCCTGGGCATTGGTGATGGAAGTAATTTCGCAGATTCCCGGATATTTGCTCCACATAGCCCTTGATACCACACCGTGCAGCTTGGATACGCCGTTTGCCATCCGTGCCATTTTCAAAGCACACAATGAGTGATTGAAACGGTCATCTTCCGATCCTTCAATGCTTTTCACATCTTCCATGCTGAAGCCTGAGAAATAAGACATATCGTAGCACAGTTTCAGGTTATGCTTTTCATTTCCTGCTTCTTCCGGGGTATGGGTGGTGAAAACCAGTTTTTCTTTCACTCTGTTCAGATCACCGTTGTACTTTTTCAGAAGGTAAAAGGCTGCGGGAAGGCCATGTGCCTCATTCAGATGATAGACCTCTCTTTCTGTGTTCATCTCGTCCAATAATTTGGCCCCTCCCTTTCCTAATAAAATATACTGGGCCAGTTTTGTAGACTCGTTGGCGTCATAAAGCTTGTGGCAGATGGTTTTGGAAACATGATCGTTTTCCGGAACGTCTGTAGAAAGAAAAAACATTGGTGCCGTATTGAAAATTTCAGGGTCAAGGTACCAGACTTTTACCCACACCGGTGCGCTGTGGATCTCGATCTGGAATTTTATTCCTGTATCTTCAAGAAAGCTGTACATTTTTCTCGTCCATACCGGCTGCAGGGTCTGGTCATGGTTTCTTGCCTGGTCGTAATAACCGAATTTCCATAGAATTCCGATCCCGATAAGATCCTGTTTCAGGTTATAAGCACTTCTCATATGAGATCCTGCGAGGAATCCCAAGCCTCCCGAATATATTTTTAAAACCTGTTCAATGGCAAATTCCATCGAAAAATAGACGGTTTTTTTAGAATATTGTGGATTAACGTTGTAAGGTATTTTAAAGTTTTTAAAATCCATATAAGTCACAGTTTTATAATTTGAACGCTAAAGGTATTGATTATGAAAATAAACTTTACATTAATTATTTGATAAATTAATTTAAAAGTATCCTGTGAATAGTTTTTTTACTTACCTTTATTAGGTAAATTTTTGAAAATCAAAAACTTCTAACGGTGAAAACCAATATGGCATGTGTTCTTTGGTCACATAAAAAAATCACCTATGAAAAAGACATTTTCTGATGAAGATTTAATAAAGAATCTGAGCCTATACTATATGAACCGGCATTTGAAAAAAAAGCCGATAGAGAAATATCACCGTAAAATAGACGAATCTCTTCTTCACGACCGCGAAAAGTATAGAAAGAAATCTGAGATTCTGCTGCTTAATTCATTTATGCACCACTTCCCCGAAGTGAAATTTGAAGATCTTACCTGCGAAAGTCCTGACTTTATCGCAAAACTCAACGACAAGAAAATTGGCATAGAACTGACCGAAGTGATCAACCATCTGGAAATGAAAAAGGTGGAAAGCACTTTAAATAAAATGTTCCGCCAGGCAGAAATATTATTAGAACAGGAAGACACCGCGAAGTATCGTGGTGTTTATTTTTTAGAATTTTATCCGAATATTAAATTTGACAATATAGAACAGCAGGAAGAAAATATCCTGAGTATTTGTAAAAGCATCAAAAAAAATAAGCCGGTGGGCTGTGTAAAAGGGATGAGGAAATCTTTTCACCGAAGGAATGTTTTCATTACCCATGAATACAGCATGAATCTTTTCGATGAGCTTTGTTCTGAGAAAATCCTTGAGCTTATCGATAAGAAAAACGAAAAGTTCCCTTATTATGATACTTCTGTGGATGAGTGCTGGCTGGTGATTGTTTCCGATATGAATTCTATTGCGTCCAGATATACGTTTATCCAGGACAAAGAGCACCTCCAGCAGGTGAAGAGTCCTTTTCATAAAATTTTTCATCTGGAAAACCTGTGTGGAAATATTACAAGTATAAAATAGTTGATGTTTATCGTTTGATATCATAATTATTATGAGTTTTTATTTGTAATAATTCAATATTTTTAAAATTCTATTGTTTGTGATTAAATTATAGGTATATTTGATGTACGTGTTGTAAATCAGCACGTACCACGTGATTTTCAAGTCATTTACTAAAAACTATATATCTATGAAAAAACTTTTACTTCTTATTTTTTTCGGTATTTCGCAGATGTTTTTTGCACAGGCAGATTGTTCGACGGCTCTTGCAGTCTGTGGGAATTCCAATATTACCTATAGTCCGACCGGTTATGGTAACATCAGAGAGCTGGTTAATTCAGGAAGCTGTATTGATGCGACCGGCGAGCACAATTCGATCTGGTATAAAATTACGATTGCTATCGGTGGAACACTCACCTTCGATCTTGTTCCTAATAATCCGGATGCCGACTATGACTGGGCTATTTTCGGCCCCAATGTAAACTGTGGGGCTTTAGGAGCACCCATACGCTGCAACGCTGCAACAGTTATAGGTCCCGGACCAGCTACAGGATTAAATATGACAAGTACGATAACCAATGCTTTAGGAGGTTCACTTACCCCTTACTGTAAGTATATGGATGTTTTACCCGGACAAACCTATTATTTGTTTATTGACAACTGGGTGAGCAGTACCAGCAGCACAACTGCCCCGTTTTCTCTGACATGGGGCGGAACTGCAACATTAGCTTCTCCGTTTACAGATCCTGCTTTACAGCCGAACCCATTCATTCCGCCGGGAGTTCCTGCTGCTAATCCGGCAGATCCGAAAGAGGTAATTATCTGTACAAATCCTGCCGTATTTGATTTTTCTACCCTTTCTGCAGGAATCTTAAACGGGAACCCCCATTTTAGCGTAAGCTATCATATGAGCCAGAATGATGCATTGACAGGAAATAATGCGATCACTGTTCCTACAACCGTCAATACAACTTCTGTTTATTATTACAGTATCAGCTATACCGATCCTACCAATCCAAACAGTCCGCTCAATCAATGTAAACAGATTGGAACATTTAAATTCAGGGATGGTAAAATTACCGCAAAAAATGCAATACTGACCCAATGTAACAACAATAATGCTGGAACAGCAGTATTTGACCTGACAACAGCCGATGTTATTGCAGATCCAACGGTAATCAAAAAATATTACAACACGCTTTCAGATCTGAACGCAGGAATCAATGAAATCACAAACCCATCGGCATTCACTTCTGCTGAAGCAACGATCTATGTAAAAGTGATTTCTACATTCGGATGTACCGCTGTCGCACAAATTACACTGAAATTCTATCCCGTTGTTGTCGTAAATGATACTACATTAAGATCCTGTGCTATTGAAGGTACTCCTTCCTTAGGATCTTTTAATCTTACGGTAGCGTCCGTCACTACACAAACTGGTGCAGGGAAGAAATATTACCCTTCAGCGGCAGATGCGGTCAATCAAACCAATGAAATTGTAATCCCTTCACCTTATACTGCTCCTGACGGCGTTGTTTATGTAAGAGTTTCCAATGCACAGGGATGTTATAATATTGCTAAAATTACACTGGTGGTTATTCCTCCGGTTTACTCCACTGTTCTAAAGGATAAGATTATCTGTGTAGAAGACAGGACGACCCTGGATGCCGGACCGGGATTCAATAGCTATGAGTGGAGTACAGGAGCTACCACCCAAGCCATCACAAATGTAGGTGTAGGAACCTATTGGGTGAAACTTAAAACAGGTGACTGTACCGTAGTTCAGAACGTAAAAGTATATCCTTCGGAACAACCGGTTGTTTCCAGTATTGAAATTTCAAATACTACCGTTACGGTATTTGTAATAGGAGGTACGCCACCTTATAAATATTCGATGGATAATATTAATTGGCAGGATTCCAATGAATTTAATAATGTCAAAAGAGGAGACGCGACGATATTTGTAAAAGATTCTTATGATTGTGATCCTATAGATATCAGTATTGTGGTTCCTAATCTGGTGAATGTAATTACTCCAAATGGTGACGGCTACAATGACTTTATTGATTATTCTGCACTAGCCAATAAGAAAAATTTTGTAATGAATATTTTTGACCGCTATGGTAACATGATCTTCCAGATGGATAAGTTTAGCGGCTATAAGTGGGAAGGCACCAGCAGAGGCGGATTGAAAGTACCTACAGGAAATTACTGGTATTCCGTAAGCTGGAATGAAAATGATAAGCTGAACACTCCGATCAAGTATTCAGGATGGATCGTTGTTAAAAACAGGGATTAAGCTTTTTAATAATAAACTATATAGACAGAACCATTTCGAAAGAAGTGGTTTTGTTGTTAAAATACCCTTATTTTAGTCGTACAAAATGAAAAATATGAAAGAACTTTTTGTAAAACGCTTTAAGTATTATAAGTCTCTGGGGGATAAATCATTTGAGCAGCTTTCTGATGAGCAGATCTTCTGGCAGTATAATGAGGAAAGTAACTCCATTGCGGTAATTATGAAGCATATTGCCGGGAACATGCTTTCCAGATGGACCAATTTTCTAACGGAGGACGGTGAAAAGCCCTGGCGAAATAGGGATGATGAATTTGTGAATACTTTTAAAACCAAACAAGAAGTTATAGAGTATTGGGAGAAAGGCTGGGAATGTCTTTTTAATGCCTTGGAGCAGGTACAGGATGAAAACCTATATTCTACAATTTATATAAGAAGGGAAGCCCATACTGTTTTAGATGCAATTGTACGGCAAGTAGCCCATTATCCTTATCATATCGGGCAAATCGTTTCTATTGCAAAAATGCTCAAAAATGAGGAGTGGAAAACACTTTCTATTGCAAGAAACAAGTCTCAGGAGTTTAATGCTGTAATGAAAGAACAATTTTCTAAGCCGGAAGAACCTGGTAATTCATCACCGATATGCTTTCAGAACAGTCCGGAAGTAAGGGATGAATATAAATAATAGACTGAATCAATTCTGAATTATTATTTAAATTACTATCTTTGCACCCATAAAATTCAGGAGTAAATAAATGTCTACTTTTCACGGAACTGCCGCATTTCATACCCTCGGCTGCAAATTAAATTTTGCGGAAACATCTACTATTGCCCGTCAATTAACAGATGCAGGTTATGATAAGGTAGGTTTCGATGACAAAGCAGATGTTTATGTGATCAATACCTGTTCAGTAACTGAAAACGCAGACCGTGAGTGTAAACTTCATGTGAAGCGTGCCATGAAAGCCAATCCAGAAGGACTGGTAGTTATCGTAGGATGCTATGCCCAGCTGAAACCCGAAGAAATTTCGCAGATTGAAGGAGTGGATCTCGTTCTGGGAGCCAAAGAAAAGTTCAATATCCTGAGCTATCTTGATGATCTGGAAAAATCTGAAAGTGAAGGAGTAGTTCATTCATGCGAAATTGAAGAAACCGATTTCTTTATCGGAAGTTATTCCATTGGTGACAGAACCAGAGCTTTCCTTAAAGTACAGGACGGATGCGATTACAAATGTACCTACTGCACGATTCCGCTGGCGAGAGGGATTTCCCGTTCAGACACCATCGAAAATGTAATCAAAAATGCCAGGGAAATTGCCGGGAGAGATATCAAAGAAATTGTTCTTACCGGTGTAAATATCGGTGATTACGGTAAAGGTGAATTTGGTAACAAAAAACACGAACATACTTTCCTGGATTTAATTTCGGAACTTGATAAAGTTGATGGAATTGAAAGAATCCGTATTTCTTCCATAGAGCCCAATCTATTAAAAGACGAAAGTATTGAACTGGTTTCCAGAAGCAAAAGTTTTGTTCCTCATTTTCACATCCCATTACAGTCAGGATGCGATGACCTGTTGAAAAGAATGAAGCGCCGCTATCTTACGAAGTTATACAACGACAGAGTTAATAAGATCCGCGAGGTAATGCCTGATGCAGCTATCGGAGTAGATGTTATTGTAGGGTTTCCAGGTGAAACGGAAGAAAAATTCATGGAGACCTATAACTTCCTGAATGAGCTTCCTATTACCTATCTTCACGTATTTACCTATTCTGAAAGAGAAAACACGGAAGCTGCCGATATGGACGGTGTTGTTCCTATTCCGGAAAGGAAAAAACGAAATAAAATGCTGAGAATACTTTCTGAAAAGAAGAAAATGGCATTTTACCAGACCCAGCTTGGAAAAACGCTTCCTGTTCTTTGGGAGCACGAAAATAAAGACGGCAAAATGTATGGCTTCACAGAAAACTATGTGAGAGTCCAGAAAGATTTTGATCCTGCGTCCGTTAATCAGATTGAATTTCTAAATTTAGAAAAAATCCTGTCAGATGGCACGGTTTCTGTGCAGTCATCCTTCGAAAGTTTTTTAGCAAAAGCGTAGTCTCTTTGCAAAATTTCAACTAAATTTATTTTAACTTTAAATACTACATTCATGAGAGATAAGTTTTTATCTTGGGGAATTGTATTGGTAATTGCAACATGGATTGTTGCGTTACTGATCAGAGCACATTACTGGATACCCATCCTTTTATCTGCCATCTATGCATTGGGCGTTTATAACGCTTACCAGTCGAAACACGCTATTTTGAGGAATTTTCCTGTGTTGGGCTACTTCAGGTACTTTTTCGAGAGTATATCACCCGAAATGCAGCAGTACTTCATCGAAAGAGAGACAGATGGCAAGCCATTTCCGAGAAATCAGCGTTCTGCAGTATACAGACGTGCAAAAAACCTGAGTGATACCGTTGCTTTCGGAACACAGTTAGAAGTTAATCACAGAAAATATGAGGGAATCAAGCATTCCATTTATGCAAAATCACCTAAAGAAGAGCTTCCGAGGGTATGGGTTGGGGGAGAGCAGTGTACCCAGCCTTACCATGCCTCTTTATTCAATATTTCGGCAATGAGCTTCGGAGCGTTAAGCGACAGGGCACAGATTTCCCTGAACAGAGGAGCTAAAAAAGGAAATTTCTATCACAATACAGGTGAAGGTGGTATTTCTCCATATCATATGGAAGGAGGTGACCTTTGCTGGCAGATCGGAACCGGATATTTCGGCTGCCGTGATGAAGAAGGGAAATTTAACCCGGAACTTTTTGAAAAATATGCAATCCTGCCTAATGTAAAAATGGTTGAAATTAAACTTTCCCAAGGGGCAAAGCCTGGCCATGGGGGTGTGCTTCCGGGTGTAAAGAATACGCCTGAGATTGCAAAAATCCGTCACGTCACTCCGGGAATGACTGTAATCTCACCGCCATCCCATTCTTCATTCTCTGATGCGGCAGGTTTGTTGAGATTTGTCCAGCAGCTTAGAGAGCTTTCCGGAGGCAAGCCAGTCGGTTTCAAGCTTTGTATTGGAGATACCAGGGAATTTGAGGATATCTGTGTACAGATGAATGTTTTAAAAATTTATCCTGATTTTATTACCATAGATGGGGCAGAAGGAGGAACAGGAGCAGCACCTCCGGAATTCTCGGATGGAGTAGGGATGCCTTTGGAGCCGGCTCTGATCTTTGTGAACAGAACATTGAATAATTATAATTTAAGAAGCAAACTGAGAGTAATTGCAAGCGGAAAAGTGCTTACAAGCTTAGATATTCTGAGAGCGATAGCCATGGGGGCGGATATGTGTAATAATGCAAGAGGATTCATGTTTTCTTTAGGATGTATTCAGGCTTTAAGATGTAACAATAACAACTGTCCTACAGGCGTTGCCACTCAGGATAAAATGCTGGTTAAAGGACTTGATGTTACAGACAAAAGTGAAAGAGTATATCATTTTCATAAAAATACCCTTCATACCTGTAACGAACTGATTGCAGCAGCAGGAAGAAGCTCTTACGAAGAAGTAGATGCTACGATGTTTATGAGAGGTGATGAATTTGACCATCTGGCAGACCTTTATTTCCCGGATATTTTAGGAAATGTAAAGCAGAAAGCAAGATCTTAATCGACAGAGACCATAAAAAATCCGCCTTCAGATGAAGGCGGATTTTTTTATTTATTGAATATAAATTATTGTCCATCCGGTCTGTCTGCTCTTCCGTATACCTGGAAGTTGAATACCATACAGTAATTTCTCAGAGAATACTGCGTATTGTAAGGATAATGTGGATCTCTTGCAAAGGCAGCTCTTGAAGGCACAATAATAACACCTTGAAGATTGTATGGGTTTCCACTTGGAAGATTGTTAAATGCCTTAAATTTCTGCATGGCTTCACGGAAACCTTCCACTTCATAGTAGCTTCTCTGCTTGGCGGCATCTGTTGTAGCTGCATCCAGCACAGACTGCTTTACATAATAATACATAGGATCTATGATTGGAAGTCCGTTGCCATTAATTGTGTTGGTAATGGCCAGAGTTGAAGCAAAAGCCACATTTCCATCGGTATTAACGGCTAAAAGAGCATTAGCTTTCATCATCATAGTAAGAATATCCTTCGGGCCGATGGTTTGAGCATCAGTTGCTGAGGGTTGTGCTCCTTCCCTGACAATATAGATTGTTCCTGATGGAAGCGTTTCATAAGGCATATCTATCAGCTTCTTCTCATTATCATCACTGGTATCCGTAGTACTGAAAGCTTTTATATTCCCCTGGGCGTCCAGATAATTCTCGTTCATGAACTTCTTAATCGCCTGATCATCATAACTGTTCTGAACGGTAATATCTTCCGGTTCTTTATACGTTTCAATTTCATCATCTTTCTTACATGCAGAAAAACACAAAGATCCCGCAAGGATATATAAAAATATTTTTTTCATTTCAAAAAACTTTAATTACTTTACAAATAATATAACGGCAAAAGTATAAAAAATTATGAGAATAGATAAATTTTTATGGTGCATTCGTTTTTATAAGACGAGAAGTATTGCAGCAGAGGAAATTAAAAAGAACAGGGTTTCTATAGGAACGTCCGCCGTAAAGTCGTCTAAGGAGGTAAAAGAAGGGGATATCATCAAGATTCGTAAAAATCAGATTGATTATAAAATAAAAGTTACCCAGATCCCGAAAAGCAGGATGGGGGCAAAGCTTGTTCCTCTTCATATTCAGGATGTGACGGATAAAGAGCAATATGAATTATTAAAGCTTCGCAAAATGTCACAGGATTATTACAGAAGCAAAGGTGAAGGAAGGCCTACGAAAAAAGACAGACGTGAGATGGATGAATATGTAGGAAATGATATTGCTTCAGACTTTACAGACTGGGATGATTTCTTTGGAGAAACGGCAGATGGTATCGAAGAAAATGAAGATTAAATGAAAGCTCTAGAGATAGAGCTTTTCTACTATTTCCTGAACAATATCTTCCGGGGTTCTTGAATCGGTATTGATGCTGAACTGGGCTTTGCTGTAAAATGCATTTCTTTCAAATAAATGCTTGGCGATAAACTCAGGCAGATCTTCATCCGGGATATTGGCTATCAGCGGCCTTTTTTCTTTCTGTTTGGAAAGTCTTTCATATAAAGTGTTTACGGAAGCCCTTAAAAAAATGCTTTTTGAGCTGTGGTTGATAATTTCCATATTATTATAATAAACCGGTGTTCCACCCCCAAGGCTTAAAACCACATTTTCTTCTGAAGCAAGAATTTCCTCCAGCGCCTCTCTTTCCAGCTTTCTAAACTGAATTTCCCCCTTTTTTTCGAATATTTCAGGAATGGTTAATTTATTTCTCCTGGAAATCTCTTTATCGAGGTCAATGAGTTTAAAATTTATTTTATCGCTTAAAATTTTGGAAATGTGAGATTTGCCACATCCCATGTATCCGATCAGTGAAATAACCATGAATTTTTTTTAAACAAATTTGCAAAAAAGTTTTGAGATAATGAAAAAACACCTATCTTTGCACCACTGAAAACGAGGGATATTATTCAAATATAAATCGTTTGTAAAGTGGCCGACTCGGTAGCTCAGCTGGTAGAGCAATACACTTTTAATGTATGGGTCCTGGGTTCGAATCCCAGCCGGGTCACAAGCGAAAAAATTACTGAATTATTGTAATTTTATAGCCTGCGTGGTGAAATTGGTAGACACGCCATCTTGAGGGGGTGGTTTCCTAAGGATGTGCTGGTTCGAGTCCAGTCGCAGGCACTGCAAAGAAAATTTAATAATTAAAAATGAAGTTATTTCACTTTTAATTGTGGCCGACTCGGTAGCTCAGCTGGTAGAGCAATACACTTTTAATGTATGGGTCCTGGGTTCGAATCCCAGCCGGGTCACAAGTTTACTGAAAAGTAAATTTTTTTCATATTAATATTTTGTGATTTGGTGTTTCAAAGGTCTCGTAAGAGACCTTTGATTTTTTTTATAATTACTATTGCAGGAATGAAAAAAGAATCATATCTTTGCACCGCTTAAAAAACGATATCAGAAATGTTAATCGTTTTAATTGTGGCCGACTCGGTAGCTCAGCTGGTAGAGCAATACACTTTTAATGTATGGGTCCTGGGTTCGAATCCCAGCCGGGTCACTAATTTACTGAAAAGTAAATTTTTTTCATATTAATATTTTGTGATTTGGTGTTTCAAAGGTCTCGTAAGAGGCCTTTGATTTTTTTATATAACAGTCTTATAAAAAAGAAAAAAACTCTGATCATGTAACCAGAGTTGTGTTTTTATAAAAAATATACAGATGTATTTTTGTTGAACGGTTGTTTAATATTAATCCAGATGCATGTTGTCAATAAGTCTCACCCCGTCTACAACCACCACGATGAATGCTCTGTATTTTCTGTCTTTATAGAAAAAATCTGTCTCTTTCAGGGTATTTTCATCGGCAATCAGGAAATATTCCAATTTCATTCCGTGCTGCTGGTCAAAAATATCCGTTACTCTTTCTTTTATTTCAGGGATGGTGATCACCCGGAACCAATCGTTTACCTTAACCAGGGTTTCGTAAATCACCTTTGAGGCTTCTTTCCTATCTTCATGAAGTCTTTGGTTTCTTGAACTTAAGGCCAAGCCGTTTTCAGCCCTGTAAATAGGAACTCCTATGATCTTTACAGGAAGATGTTTTTTTTCAGCCATCTTTTTAATAATGGCAAGCTGCTGGAAATCTTTTTCACCGAAATAAGCATGGTCCGGTTTCACCTGTCTGAAAAGCTCTTCTACTACGGTTCCTACCCCATCAAAATGTCCTGGTCTGGATTTTCCTTCCATTTCGTTTTCCAGTCCATCGAAATCATAATGCTGGCTTTCTGTTTTTTCAGGATAAATATCAGTTACTTCAGGGATATAAACAGCATCTACCAATCCCGAATTTTCTAAGATAAGAATATCCCTGTTCACATCTCTTGGATATTTTTCAAGATCTTCCGGATTATTAAATTGGGTAGGATTTACAAAAATCGAAGAAATCACGAGGTCATTATCTTTTCTGGCTTCTTCATACAGAGAAAGATGGCCTTTGTGGAGGGCTCCCATGGTAGGGGCAAAGCCTATTTTTTTTCCCATTTCTTTCTGTCTTTCAATGAAATCCTGAAGGGTTTTCTTATTCTTTATAACTTCCATAGTTTATTTTAATACTAATTCAAAAATACTAAAAATATCATATAATTATATGAGTTTTTAATAATTTGAAATTGGGAATTATCGTAAAAAAATGTTAATTAAAATAATGTTGAATGTTTTTTTGTAATTTTGCACATTAAAGCATTTTTACAAAAATATAGATAGAATTTATGCCGAATCAAAAAATACTGTACATTACTACAGAGATGTATCCATATCAGGAAGATACGAATATGGCTGCATTGGTAAACAAAATGGCACTTAAGATGCACAATGAAGGCAATGATGTAAGAGTTTTTATGCCAAGATTTGGACAAATAAGTGAAAGAAAATTTCAACTTCATGAGGTAATCCGTCTTTCGGGAATGAACATTATTATCAATGATCTGGATCAGCCTTTAATTATTAAAGTAGCATCTCTTCCGGGGGAAAGACTTCAGGTTTACTTTATTGATAACGAAGAATACTTCAAAAGAAAACAATATTACGTAGATGATGAAGGAAATCCTTTTGACGATAACGACGAAAGAGCTATTTTCTTTGCAAGAGGAGTGATAGAAACCATCAAGAAATTAAATTGGGTTCCTGATGTCATTCACTTAAACGGATGGATGTCTTCCTTTGTTCCTATTTACCTAAAAACGTACTACGAATCCGATACGTATTTCAAAGACGCCAAAATTATCCTTTCCTTATACAATGAAAAGGATGCCGCACTGGACAAAAACATTGCTGAAAAACTGACATTCGATAATATTTCAGGATTAAAAGCGTTAGATAATCCGACAATCAAAAATTTTGTTATCGAAAGTATGAACTATGTTGACATGGTAGTGAAAGGGGATGAGTTTCTGGATGCAGACCTTGACAAGGGTTTCAACGAAACAGCCACTTCAAAATCGGAATACGTTGACGTAGATTCTATAAACCAACTTTATTAAACACATTTTTAATGACTCATACTGTTAAAAGGACCTTAGCCATACTTTTTATGGCGGTTTTCGGGAGCGCTCTTCTTTATAATTGCGAACCGGAGGCGGATTCGCTTGGCGAACAGCTTTTTATAGATGGTGCTGCGGAAGGCAATGTATCTTCTTATGACCTTATTGCTTATAATATTGATAATCACGATTCAATCAGAAGTGATGCCAGCAGACTGGTAGAAGTAATAAACACTTCAGGTATATCCTCATCCCGTTTTGTTCTTGGAGCTTTTTCCGAAGGACAGTTTGGTATGCAGAAAGCCTCTTATCTTACCCAGTTAAGAATGAGCACGGATAATTTTAGTTTCGGGACTACTCCAAAGGTGGATTCTGTAGTTCTGGTACTGAGACCGGATGTAGTTGCCGATTCAGTAGCTACCCTTCCTCTTAAGGATGAAAGCATATTAGTAGGAACGGAAACCGTACCTGTTTCTACAGAGATTAAGACGTATCCTACCAGCTTTACTTATAAATATGGTAAAACAAAGTTAGGTCCGGGAGGAACACATACTTTAATGCACATTAACGTAGATGAGATTACAACATTCCTGGATGGGAATGATGTTGCTTTCAAACGTTCCAACGTTGTTGTAGGTACGGGAGCAGCTTTGGGATCTACTGTATTTAACGGAACAGTAACTTCTAAGACGATTACCAAAAAGTCGGATAATTCAGCTTTATTTACTTCTGATGCAGGAATCAGAATTCGTTTGGACAAAGATTTTTTCCAAACCAAGATTCTTGACAAAAATGGTAAGCCGGAGCTTATGGATGCAGCTAACTTTACAAGATACTTCAAAGGGATCAAACTTTCTGTAACAGATACAGACGGATATCTTCTGCAGATTTCTCCGGAATCTATGGAAATGATCATGTACTATACCAACGAAAAGAACGATAACGGTACGATCACAAGACCACAATCTACCTTTAAGTTCTTGCTGACAGGAGGTGTGGGCAATGCCCGTATCGGTCAGTACGAATATGACAGGACAGGTTCTGCATGGGCAGCTGCAAGATCATCAATCAATGAAACTGATGGGGATGCCAAGCTTTATGCACAGGGAATGGGAGGACCTTCTATTGGTGTGAAAATTCCTGATACTACCATTGCCAGTCTTAAGGAGTTATATCAAAAAGACAAGAACGCCATTATGAGTGCCAAGATCAGAATCTATACAGATGCTGCAACATGGAGCAATAATTATAAAAGAACGACAGATAATTTAATGATTATTCCTGTTGTGAAAGATGCGACGAGCGGACTGCTTACTTCTTCAGGATTTATTTCAGATTTAACAGCCGGGTTTGGTATGATAAAATCTTATGATTTAGATAAAAATCCATCTTATTACGACTTTGTAGTTACAAAAACAGTAAAAGATATTGTTGAAGGTTCAGAAACAAATAAAACACTTCTCGTTAATACCGGAAAATTTGTTTTAACTACAGCAGGTTCACTGGGAGGATATAAATTTACTACCCGAGCATTTGCAACGGAAAGAGGCGTTTATGTTGGTTCAGATAAAACCAACGCCAACAGAATTCAATTAAAAATTACTTACGGAACTAAAAAATAAAAACACCAGAAAAATATGTGTGGAATTGTAGGATATACAGGATTTCAGGATGCGTATGATATTGTAATCAACGGTCTTAGAAGATTAGAATATAGAGGATATGATAGTGCAGGGATTGTTTTGGAGGGTTCAAATAATAAATTTGAAGTAGAAAAGACGAAAGGTAAGGTTGATGATTTGGTTAATATTTCATCACAATTGAAAGGAACGGCCAAAATAGGGATGGGGCATACCAGATGGGCTACCCACGGAGTTCCAAGTGATAGAAACTCTCACCCGCACTTATCAAACAATGGAAAAATTGCTCTTGTACACAATGGTATTATAGAAAACTATGATACGATTAAAACAATGCTTACCGAAAAAGGATTTACTTTTAAATCCGAAACAGATACAGAAGTTTTGGTAAATCTTATCCAGTATTTCACAGATCTGAAACCGGAGACAGATTTCCCTACGGCGGTAAGATATGCTTTGAATGAAGTATACGGCGCTTATGCTATTACCGTACTTCATGAAGATTACCCGGGAGTATTGGTGGTGGCAAGATTAGGTTCTCCACTGGCAATTGGTTTGGGTGACAAAGAATATTTTATTGCTTCCGATGCCTCTCCTTTCGTAGAATTTACCAAAGAAGCCATCTATCTTGAAGAAGGCCATATGGCAACTATTTCATTAGAAAATGGAGTAGACATCAGAACGATTAATGATAACTCAAGAATTGAACCTGAAGTTCAGGAACTTAAATTAAGCCTGGAGCAGATTGAAAAAGGGGGCTACGAGCATTTCATGCTTAAAGAAATCTTTGAACAGCCTAAATCCATCCATGATACCATGAGAGGAAGACTGCTTGTAGATGAAGGCGTTATAAAAATGGCCGGAATCTGGGATCATTTGGAGAGATTCAAAAATGCCAACAGAATTATTATTATTGCCTGCGGTACATCTTGGCATGCAGGTCTTATCGGGGAATATCTTATTGAAGAATATGCAAGAATTCCTGTAGAAGTAGAATATGCATCAGAATTCAGATACAGAAACCCTATTATCACCGATAAGGATGTGGTTATTGCAATCTCCCAGTCAGGAGAGACAGCAGACACTATGGCTGCATTGAAGCTGGCAAAAGAAAAAGGAGCATTTATATATGGTATATGTAACGTAGTGGACTCTTCCATTGCAAGAATTACAGATGCAGGTTCATATACCCACGCTGGTCCTGAAATTGGGGTAGCTTCTACTAAAGCATTTACTGCACAGCTTACTATTCTTTCTTTAATTGCCCTTAAATTAGGGAAACATAACGGGAACCTCGGAAATGCTGAATTCATGAGCCTGATTACCGAACTGAACGCACTTCCTAAAAAGATAGAAGAAGTTTTGAGCACTACTCATGAGCTGACTCAGAATATTGCCAAAGACTTTATTAAGACAACCAATTTCCTTTATTTAGGAAGAGGATACAACTATCCTGCAGCATTGGAAGGCGCCTTGAAGCTTAAGGAGATCTCTTATATTCACGCAGAAGGATATCCGGCAGCAGAAATGAAGCATGGGCCTATTGCGCTTATTGACGAGAACATGCCAATCGTTATTATTGCTCCTAAAAAAGGACATTATGATAAAATTGTAAGCAATGTTCAGGAAATTAAGGCTAGAAAAGGAAAAATCATTGCTGTTGTTAATAAAGGAGACCAACAGGTAAGTTCAATGGCAGACTATGTTATTGAAATCCCGGAAACCTCAGAATGTTTCTCACCAATCGTTGCCTCTGTGCCTTTACAGCTATTGGCATACTATATTGCTATATACCGTGGAGCCAATGTAGATCAGCCAAGAAACTTAGCAAAATCGGTAACTGTGGAATAAAAAACAGTTGTAAATAAAATAAATTTAGATTTCTTCCGTTATTTCAAAAAAAATCTTAAAAGTTTCTTAAAAAAATTATATATTTACGGCTTAATTATAAAAATTAACATGAAAAGGATATTTCTTTTATTATTGTCTGCGTCGGTAGCATCAGTATCTTGTTCAGGTGGTGGCAGTTCTTCTGTAGGGAAGCCTGGAACAAAAGGAGAATTGATACCAAGAGAAAAAACGAAATCATTTGTTGCGGAAAGACCATACGGAATGGTCGGTATTCCAGCAGGTTCATTTGTTGCTGGTCTTGCAGATCAGGATCCAACAAACACTCCTGAAAAAGCTTCATTGAAAACTGTTACTGTTTCCTCTTTCTTTATGGATGAAGCGGAAACTACCAATGCAGAATACAGAGTATTTATCAATTATGTAAGAGATTCCATTGCGAGAACTCTGCTAGCCGAAGCTGCTGGGGAAGGCGGTGAAGAAGGCGGACGTAAAGGCGCAAGCATTGGAGACTATGCATATCTTGCTAAAAAAGAAGAAAATTTAACACCTTATCAAGAATATTTAGAAGGCCAGGGAGGAAGAGAAGACGGAGGCTATGATCCAACCAAAAAACTAGACTGGAAAATCCCTTTGCATTGGAGTACTGGAAAGTATCCTGATGTAGAGTATGCAGAAGTTTTGGAATCTATGTATCTGCCTGCTTCTTCAAGAATAGGAAACGAAAGAATTTTAGACGTTAGTAAACTAAAATACAGCTACCAGTGGGGAGATATGGATGCGGCACTTGCTGATAACGAAAGAGGAGCCAATTACCTTAAGAGTTCAAGCATTGCCATCTATCCGGATACTACAGTGTGGGTAAAAGACTTCCACTTTGCTTACAACGAACCATTATTTGAACAGTATTTCTGGCACAAGGCCTACAAAGATTATCCTGTAGTTGGGGTAACTTGGGATCAGGCAAGAGCTTACTGTAACTTCAGATCTAAACTGAAAACAGATTATAACGAAAGCTTAAAAAGAAAAAAACAAAGACCAATGCAGTTCCGTCTTCCTACAGAAATTGAGTGGGAATATGCTGCCAGAGGTGGAATGCAAAATGCTACTTACCCTTGGGGAGGTCCATATTTAATGGATGACAGAGGTTGCTACCTTGCCAACTTCAAACCTAAGAGAGGTAACTATATGGAAGACGATAAAAAAGGTACTTATACATATACAGCTCCAGTAAAGAAATTTAAGAAAAATGGATTTGGGTTATTTGATATGGCTGGAAATGTTTCTGAATGGACAGAATCTGCGTATAACAACTCTTCTTATGGATTCTCTTCTACGTTAAATCCTTCTACTAAAAATAAGGTGGATACGAAGAAATCTGTAAGAGGTGGATCTTGGAAAGATATAGGATATGCCCTAATGACAGGTGCTAGAGATTGGGAAAGAAAAGATTCTGCAAGAAGCTATATCGGATTCAGAACTGTACAGGATATTCCTGAAGCAGCTGTTAAGCCAAGAAGAGTTAACAGATAATTTAACCGGACAATTTTTCAATAACAATTTTATTTAACATTAAAAAAACTAACTTAATATGTTTAAGACTAAAGATGCTTGGATGAATTTCTTTTATTCATTCGGTGCTGCAATTGTAATTCTTGGAGCTTGGCTTAAAATTACTCACATTACCTTGGGACCAATTAATGGTAATATGGCTCTTACAGTGGGTCTTATTACGGAGGCTATTATCTTTATTATTTTCGCATTTGACCCTCCGAAATCAGAAGAGTCTTATGCATGGGAAAATGTTTATCCTGAACTTTTGGATAAGCATGCCAACCCAAACCCTTTACATTCTAATGTGTCATCCAAAAACAATGCACAGCAGTTTGCAGAATTAGAAAATTCTCTTTCAAATAAATTAGACAAAATGCTTCAGGAAGCAAAACTGGATGTTCAGTTATTTGACAGACTTAGAACAGGTATCGATAAATTCTCCAGCTCTGTTGACCAAATCAACCAGACTGTGGATGTATCTGCTTCTACTCATAAATATAACGACCAGCTTAACAAAGCTGCACAGCATATGGAAAGCATGAATGCTTTATATGCAATGCAACTGGAAAACGGTAAAAAACAATCTGAGTTTGCTAACAAGTATGTAGCAGATATGCAGAAATCTGCAGAGCAGTCTGAAAAATTCAATCAAGAATTACAAGGTTTAACAACTAATTTAAATAGCTTAAACAGAGTTTATGGTGGTATGCTTACTGCTATGAAGTCTTAATTCCTAACCATTTCTAAATTTAACTACTTAATCAAAAACTAAAAGAAAAGAGAATGGCACAAGGAAAACAGACCCCTCGTCAGAAGATGATCAACCTGATGTATTTGGTGTTCATCGCGATGATGGCCCTAAATATTGATGCAGAAATCATCAGATCATACTATGACTCTACATTATCATTAAGAGATACCCGTCTTTTAACCGAAAAGAAAAATGAGGGTATTTTTGAAAAAACTTTAGAAGCTAAAGCTCAACAAGTACCAGATACTTATTCTCAGCCTTGGGAACAATATAAAATATTGAAACAAAAAATCAATGATTTAGTTTCTCATGCGGAAACCATCAAAGATAAATTGAAGAAACAGGCTGAATTCATGGAAAAAGATCCGGTAACCGGAAAAGCCATTGATGTAAGTGAGAATTTTTCAGCGCTTAATAATAATGAAGGTGCTACAGAATACTTCTTTAAGGAAGGGGATGAAAATACTCCTTCAAAAGAAGCAGATGAACTAAAAAGTAAGATTGATGCAGTAAGAAACTATATCAATGCTACTTTTGGAAAAAATCCTCAATTACAGAATTTAGTTAGCAGAGCTAATGCATCTCTTATTGCTGAATATCCTAAAGGAAAATCACCAAATGCGAAAACGTGGTTCCAGAATAAATTCTATCATCAGCCATTGATTGGTGCAATGTCCAATTTGGAAATTATCCAAAATGATGCAAGAAACGTTCAGTCGGATGCTTTAGCATTATTATTACAGGAAAAAGTAGATGCAAGCATTAAATTCAGTAGCTACGAGCCTATCGTTTCTGGTCCGGTTGATATTCAGGCAGGAAAACAGGCTGAAGTAAAAGTAATGTTGGGTACATACTCAAACAGCAATAAGATTAATATTTCTGGTGTAAGCAGAGTAGAAAATGGAAAAGGTATTGTTCCAATTTCCGGTTCTGGTATCGGAGAACATAAACTAGCAGGTACAATTACTTTAACAGATGCTTCAGGAAAACCTCAAAGCTTCCCATGGACGCATACTTACAACGTAATTGCAGGACCTAGAGAAGTAAAACTTGAAAAAGGACTATTGCTTTCTGCTGATAAGATGAATGTAATGTATAGAGGACTTGAGAACCCTGTTTCAGGATCAATCTTAGGTGCCGATAATTCTAAACTTTCATTATCTGCTCCGGGAGCTTCTGTAAGAGGTACTGGTCCAGGAAAATGGATTGTAAAACCTACAACAGGAAATACAGTTAAACTGACGTTATCAGGAATAGATCCTTACGGAAAATCTGTATCTCAGGTGTTTGAATATAGAATTAAAAATGTTCCGCCGCCACAAGGTCAGATGAGAGGACAGAATGTATTGTCGATGCCGGCTACTTCTATTCCTAACCAGTCTGTACAGGCAGCAATTCCGGACTTCGACTTCCCTGTTTCATTTAGCGTGACACAGTTCATGGTAAGAGTACCTGGAAGAGCAGCATTACTGGTTCATGGAAACACATTAGGTGATGCCGCAGGATTAGTGAAAAACCTTAGAACAGGTGATGTAGTTTCTATCTTCGATATCAAAGCTACAGCACAAGGATTGGAAGGACAGCAGATTAAAAACATTACTCCTATAATTATTAATGTTCAATAGGACTAAAATTGTAATTTATTATGAAAAAATATATTAGCACCCTTTTAGTATTAGTTTCGGGATTTGCTTTTTCCCAGACTATCCTGAACGCAGCTTCTCCGGAAGAGTTCAGACAGATGAGAGAAGAAAACAAACAAAAAGTTGGTGATACTATTATTGATAACAAAGTAAAGCCTCTTGAATACGGTTTTGTAGAAGATAAAGATATCCTTAAGAGTATGTTTGTTTGGGAAATCATTGATATGAATGATAAGATCAATCAGCCATTCTATTATGACAATCCGGACGGGCTTCTTGCTACCCCTACAAGATCTTTGTACCAGCTATTATTGGACGGTGCCTTAACAGGAAAGATCGAGCAGGTTTATGACGATGAAAACTTTACCGTGAAACTTTCACCGGAAGGTATCCAGAAAAGACTGGAAAAAGTAATTATCAACGATGCTGCTATTGATATCCTTAACTCCGGAAGACAGCTAACTGAACAGGAGAAAAAAGAATATACCGACGTTTTCAAGACAACGACTGAGAAAGTAAAAGTTCTTAAGATCATGGGTATGTGGTTTATCGATAAGAGAGACGGACAGATGAAATACAGACCTCTTGGTATTGCAGCAATGGGACCAGATCCTGCTGTACAGGGAGTTATAGGACCTGATGGTAAGCCAATTGCCGGTAACGACGAGCTTATCGACCTATTCTGGATTTTCTATCCGAACGCGAGAGATATTTTGGCAAACAATTATGTTTACAACAGAAAAAACTCTTCTGCTGACCTTTCTTTCGATGATATCATCAACGGAAGAAGATTCTCTTCGGTTATTTACAAATCATCAAGCGGTTTAGGTGATGGTACTATCAAGGATTATATCCCTAAAGATGCTGAAGACCAGTTGGAAGAGAGCGAAAGAATCAAGGCTCAAATCCTGAACATGGAAAACGATATGTGGAATTACTAAGATTTCACTTGATATTTATACAAAACCTGAGTATTTTTACTCAGGTTTTTTTATTATGAAACATATAGACTATATCATTGTTGGAGACGGATACGCAGGACTCTTTTTCGCTCACCAGTTAATTAAGAATAATAAATCATTCTTGATTTATTCTGAAGGAAGGAAAAGTGCTTCTCAGGTTTCCGCAGGAATTATCAACCCCGTGGTTCTCAAAAAATTTACTACTTTCTGGAAAGCACAGGAGCAAATTGACTTCCTGAAGGTCACTTTAAATGAAATAGAGTCGTACACCGGAAAAAATTACCTGATCAGTTCACCCATCCACAGAATTTTTCATGACGAGAACGAACAGAACCTTTGGCTGAAGAAATCGGGAAACGAAGAACTTTCGGACTTCCTTGATCAAAAATTCGATCATTTAGAGGTAGTAAAAAACGATTTTAAGACAGGAAAGGTCAATCAGTCTGCCAGACTTCAAGTAAGCGAGTTTTTCATGGGTCTATTTGGTTTTTTAGAAAAAAAAGAGCTTTTGATTAAAGAAAAGTTTGATTACGAAAAATTGGATACCTCCGCAGATTCCTATAAGGATTTAAAATTCAAAAATATAATCTTCTGTGAAGGCATGGGAGTAAAGGAAAATCCTTTTTTCTCAGATATAGCTGTAGTTCCGAATAAGGGACATCATATCAAAGTAAAACTCTCAGAAGAAATTCCACAGGATATAACTATTAAAAAGAAACATTTCTTATTTCCAACAGATAACGGACTTCACTTCTATGGAGGAACCTACGACAGAGAACAACTCCATCATCATATTGATGAATCCGCCGTCGAACAGCTTGTGAACGGTCTTTCTGAAATTTATCCCTATGACTTTGAAGTGAAAGAAGTAAACTTTGGTTTCAGGCCTACCGTAAAGGATAGAAGACCCATCATCGGAAGACATCATTCATTCAAAAATCTATATGTTTTCAATGGCCTTGGCGCAAGAGGAATTCTTAATGGCTGCTACTTTTCCAAAAGTCTTTATCAGTTTATCGAACAAAATATACCACTTCACGAAGAAGTTGCCATTGACCGATTTAAATAATTCCTATCTTCAGAGAAAGAATTAAACTATGAACGAAAATGTACTGGGTATAATAGCCGGAATTCTTACATCCATCTCCATGATTCCTCAGCTTATTAAGGTAGTAAAAGATAAAAATGTAGATGATATTTCACTGGTAATGCTTTTGGTGCTTATTTCAGGGTTGTCACTCTGGGTCTGGTATGGCTTGATTAAAGATGAGCTGCCCATTATTTTGTCAAATGCTTTTGCGGTCCTTGTCAATATAAGCTTGCTGATCTGCTACATGATCTATAGAAAATCTTAATATAATAAAAAGGTGGCTGAAAACTCGAAGCCACCTTTTTTTATCGTAAAATTTTAAATTCAATTTATATTTATGGCTGAAGAACAAATTTAGCCAAAGGAGCCATTCTTGCTTTATTGAGCGTCAGGGTATTTCCGTTTATCGAATAATTATCTGCAGCAAGCACTGCTTTGGTAAATAATTGTTCAGTTTCCAGATCCTCACAAGCCATCATGGTAGACATTCCCTGGTTGAACTTAATCCTCATTACATCAGGTTTGATTTCATAAGTACCTCCAAACCCATTGCATCCTGCATGTCCTTCATATCTCATTCCTTCCGTATTAAGTTTGAAATAAGGATTGTTTTTAGGGTTTTTAAGCTTAATCGGTTGCCCGTTCAGTTCCGTAAGTTTCCATGTTTTGCCCGTAATATCAGTCGTTTTTTCTGTTGTCGGAGTAGTAGTTTTACATGCCGTAAGAAATACGAGTAATAAAAGAGCGGATAAATAGTAATACAGGTTTTTCATAATAATTATTTTGGTGGTAATATATTTCAGGCCTTAGATTAATAAGAGGCCATTTTTGCAGATCCTGATCCATTCGTTTCACGTTTTGCATGAAATAGAACCATATCTACATTTTTTTTCAGTAAGGTAATATTTCCTTTTATATTGGAATATTGATATTCTTCATTGCTGGCAGTATATTCCGGAAGCGCATCACTTTTTTTAAGATCATAGGTTTTGCCTTCCAGATGAACTGTTGCCGTACCTTTTGTATGGTTAATAGTGACTTCAATTTTTTCCCCATAGCTGTCCGTGAAAACATCTTTTGAGGTTTCATCCTTATTTTCAGGAGCTGCTTCTGTAACAACTTCTGCCTCTTTGCCAGGATGTTTACATGCTGTTGAAGAAAGGACTGCCAGCCCGATAAGGACCGATGTAAATAATTTTTTCATAGTGATAAGTGATTTGTAAGTGTGTCATGAAATAGCGGTGTTAATACTACATAAATTTACAAATATTTTTAATAAATATATGTTAATTTTACATAAATTAATTAGATTTTTTTATCCGTTGTGCATTACAGAGTCCTTGCAGTAGTTTTCAAAAAGCCTGAAAAACACTGTGTTTTTTAAAGATTGTAAGCCAGATCACCGTTGAAAAAGGCTATGCTAAGCCGACGGTTTAAGAATAAAATAATACAGTTTTTCCATGTTCTACATTTGTTGTTTTTACTGGGTGCAAAATTATTAAAAATTATAGAATGCTGATATACAGCAAAAAATGATTTAAATCATACTGCTGTAGATTCCATTTTTCACGTTTAATGGACATAAAATAAGGGTATTCTTATGGAAACCCCTTTGAATAAAGGAATTAATATTCATTATCAAAATTTAAAAGCGATTAGAACTCATTGTGAAAATTTCAATTTTTTTTATTCAGTTTATTTAAAGAAGCGTTAAATTTTGTTAATCTGTTATGAGCGTATGCCTTTCTGGATGTACATTTGCGACTTCAAATGAGAAATTTTATTATTTACTTTTTAACCAGCCTTTTTCTGCTTTTCGTAGTAGAAAGCAGACTTAGTGTTAAAACACTCCGTAATGACTACTCAGGTCATGTTTCTCATCATATGCCTAAAAAAGCCAACCGGCTGAACCAGACTTTCGAAAAACTATCTATACAGCAGAGAGCTGATCAGATAGACAATTCTACCCTGGAACTTGCTGAAGATGATTTTCAGTTGTCCGATACCATTCAGATGATTGTTGTATTTGCTGGGGTTTTCAGTCTGACTTATATTTTTGGCTTATCTTCTTCAAAAAGCAGAAAACCTGTTATTCCAGGCTTTCTTTCGCTCTATTCCAATGTTAAAACATTCATTCTGATCCGTTCCATCAGAATTTAAAATTCCTTTTTTCCAATCTGTTTTCTGTCTGTTATACGGATGGAGAGCAGCTGCGTTGCGTATGTCGGTAATCATCACAGTGCAGTAATCTATTACCATTTTCCACTTAAAACATTAACGATTTATATAAACTCTAGAATTATGATCAAAAGAGTTGTCGCAAGTATTGCGCTAAGCAGTCTTCTGTTGTTTACAGCATGCAACAAGAAGAAAGAAGAAAAAGAAGAAGCTGCAGTTTATCCCGTAACCACCCCGGTAGTGATGGATACGGTGATTGACAAAGAATATGTAGCCCAGATAAAATCTGTAAAGAATATCGAGGTTCGGGCTCAGGAAAAAGGCTTTCTTGAAAAAATTTATGTAGACGAGGGTCAATACGTACATCAGGGGCAGACATTGTTCCGTATCATGCCCCAATTGTACCAGGCGGAATTACTGAAAGCCCAGGCAGAAGTTGCTCAGGCTACTATTGAATTAAAGAATGCAAGCACATTAGCCAGTAACAACATCGTTTCCAAAAACGAAAGAGCAATGGCTAAAGCTAAACTTGACGCAGCCAATGCCGAAGCTAAACTAGCTCAGATTCACTTGTCATTCACAGACATTAAAGCTCCGTTTTCAGGGATTATCAACAGACTACCTTTGAGATTAGGAAGTCTGGTAGATGAAGGAGATTTGCTGACATCCCTTTCTGATAATACCAATATGTACACCTATTTTAATGTTTCAGAACCGGAATATCTTAATTATCAGAGAAATGTAGCTTCAAGAGGAAGTAATCAGGTAGGTCTGTTGATGGCAAACGGAGATTTGTTCCCGCAACAAGGCGCTGTTGAAACAATTACAGGAGAATTCGACAGTGAAACAGGAAACATCGCCTTCAGAGCCAAATTCCCGAACCCTGACAAATTATTAAGAAACGGGGAAACCGGAAAAGTAAGAATGACTTTGCCGTTAAGAAATGCTTTAATCATTCCTCAGAAAGCAACCTACGAAATTCAGGATCAAAAGTACGTTTTCGTAGTGGATAAAAAAGGAGTGGCAAAGTCTAAAAATATTAAGGTTGCTTATGAACTTCCGGATGTTTATGTTGTGGCATCGGGGCTTGCAGCGGGAGATAAAATCTTATTGGAAGGAGTTCAGAAAGTGAAAGATGATCAGAAAGTTCAGACCAAAGCTCAGGATCCTAAAAAAGTTCTTCAGTCATTGAAATTAAAAGCAGAGTAGGACTCTATAAATGAAGTAAGTAATTATGTTTAAGAAATTCATTCGCAGACCTGTTCTGTCCATCGTAATCTCTTTGATTATCGTATTCATGGGAGTTTTGTCTTTAGTAAAACTTCCGATAACGCAGTTCCCGTCCATTTCACCACCAAAAGTAAACATCACGGCAGAATATCCGGGTGCCAACAATGAATTGTTGATCAAATCAGTGGTTATTCCATTGGAAAGAGGTCTTAACGGTGTGCCGGGTATGAAATACATGACCTCCGATGCCGGAAACGACGGGGAAGCTTCTATTCAGGTGGTTTTCGATTTGGGAACCGACCCGAACGTAGCAGCAGTAAACGTTCAGAACCGTGTATCTTCGGTAGTAAACAAGCTTCCGCCGCTGGTAGTTCGTGAAGGGGTGAAAATTACCCGTGAAGAGCCCAACATGCTGATGTATATTAACCTGTACAGTGATGACCCGAAAGCTGACCAGAAATTCCTTTTCAATTATGCAGATATTAACGTAATGTCTGAATTGAGAAGAGTAAGTGGAGTTGGTTTCGCAGATATCCTGGGGACAAGAGAATATGCAATGCGTATATGGCTTAAACCTGACAGGTTAACGGCTTACAGCATTTCGGCAGATGAAGTGATGGAATCGCTAAATGCGCAAAGTTTGGAAGCATCTCCGGGTAAAACGGGAGAAAGTTCCGGAAAGCGTTCGCAGTCATTTGAATATATTTTAAAATATCCGGGTCGTTTCAACAATGAAAAAGATTACGGGAATATTATCCTTAAAGCAAAGCCTGACGGAGAGTTTATCAGATTAAAAGATGTAGCAGATATAGAATTCGGTTCCTCCATGTATGATATCTATTCTACACTGAACGGAAAACCTTCTGCAGCAATCACCGTAAAACAGTCATACGGTTCCAACGCAAGTGATGTTATCAAAAATGTAAAATCTTTGATGGCCGAACTGCAGAAAACAACCTTCCCGAAAGGAATGCATTACGACATCAGTTATGACGTATCAAGATTCCTGGATGCATCGATTGAAAAAGTAGTTCATACGTTATTTGAAGCCTTCGTTTTGGTGGCAATTGTGGTATTCCTGTTCCTGGGAGACTGGCGCTCAACGCTGATTCCAGCTTTGGCGGTTCCGGTTTCATTGGTGGGAACATTTGCCATCATGTCTGCCTTTGGAATTACGTTAAACATGATCTCGCTATTTGCCCTTGTGATGGCGATCGGGGTCGTTGTGGATGACGCGATTGTGGTAATTGAAGCTGTTCACGCCAAAATGGAGGAGAAACATTTATCTCCGTTAAAGGCGACAGAAGAAGCAATGCACGAGATCAGCGGGGCAATTATTGCAATTACTTTGGTAATGGCATCTGTATTCATTCCGATTGCGTTTATGTCCGGTCCGGTTGGGGTTTTCTACCGCCAGTTCTCAATTACAATGGCTTCTGCAATTATCCTTTCAGGAGTTGTAGCCTTAACATTGACGCCGGCTCTGTGTGCTTTAATATTAAAAAATAACCACGGAAAACCTAAGAAAAGAACTCCAATTACCATTTTCTTAGATAAATTCAACGGTTTATTTACAAAAGGAGCCAATAAATATGAAGGAATGCTGAATAAAACGGTTAAGAAAAAGACCATTACTTTACCTTTATTATTAGCATTCTGTGCCTGTACATTCTTCCTGAGCAATTCATTGCCTTCAGGGTTTATTCCGGCAGAAGATCAGGGGATGATCTATGCCATCATCCAGACGCCTCCGGGCTCAACACTGGAAAGAACTAACCAGATTGCTAAAGAACTGTTGAGGGAATCTGAAGATATTGATGGTGTACAGTCCGTTTCTTCACTGGCAGGTTATGAAATTCTGACAGAAGGTACAGGTTCAAATTCCGGTACGTGTCTGATTAACTTAAAAAGTTGGGAAGACCGTAAAGAATCCGCTGCAGAAATCATAGAAAAACTTGAAGAAAAAGCCAAAAATATTCCGGGTGCGAATATAGAATTCTTCCAGCCTCCATCCATTCCGGGCTATGGTGCTGCAGGTGGTTTCGAACTCCGTTTGCTGGATAAAGCAGGAAGTGGGGATTACCAGAAAATGGAAAAAGTAAGTAATGATTTCGTAAGGGAGCTCAAAAAGCGTCCTGAACTTGGTTCTGCATTTACATTCTATTCCGCGAGTTTCCCTCAATATATGTTGAGAGTGGATAATGATCTTGCCGAACAAAAAGGGGTAACGATTGAAAATGCGATGGATAATTTATCTACGTTAATCGGTTCCAATTATGAAACCAGTTTCATCCGTTTCGACAGGCCCTATAAGGTAATTGTTCAGGCAGGTCCTCAATATCGTGCACTGCCGACAGATTTATTAAAATTATATGTTAAAAATGATAAGGAACAAATGGTTCCGTATTCAGATTTCATGCATTTGGAAAAAGTATATGGTTTATCTGAAATCACGAGACATAATATGTATAATTCATCCGAGGTAAGTGGAACCCCTGCACCGGGCTACAGTTCCGGACAGGCAATTGCAGCGATCAAAGAAGTTGCGGATAAAACCCTTCCAAGAGGTTTCGGGATCGATTGGGCAGGTATTTCTAAAGATGAGGTAAGCCGTGGAAATGAAGCGGTATTTATCTTCTTAGTGTGTTTAGGATTTGTTTATCTGATTCTTTCTGCACAGTATGAAAGTTTTATTCTTCCGTTGCCGGTAATTTTATCATTGCCGACGGGTATTTTCGGAGCTTTCTTATGTTTAAAATTATTAGGATTAGAAAACAACATCTATGCTCAGGTAGCGATGGTCATGTTGATTGGTCTTTTAGGTAAAAACGCTGTATTGATTGTAGAATTTGCCGTACAGAAAAAGGCAGAAGAAGGAATTCCGGTAGCTCAGGCCGCAATCGAAGGAGCTGCGATCCGTTTCCGTCCCATCCTGATGACTTCATTTGCATTCATCGCAGGTTTGATTCCATTGGTCATGGCAACCGGGCCGGGAGCGATTGGTAACCGAACCATCGGTACAGCTGCCGCAGGAGGGATGTTGATCGGAACTATTTTCGGATTAATGATTATTCCTGGATTGTATTACATCTTCGGAACCATTGCTGAAAAATCAAAACTGGCAAAATATGAAGAAGAAAATCCTTTAACTGAACAAACAGAACCGTACCAACACGATGACAAACATGAAGATTTATAATAAATACATAGCAGCCATTGCCTTATCGCTTGTTTTAGCAAGCTGTAAGGCGCCAATGGCGACCGTCATAAAAGACGAGATGAAGGAGAATGTGCCTCAGAATTTTAATCAGGAGGATCAGGGGGATGCCAATAACAATAGTGGAACAACACCCTGGAGACAATTCTTTACAGATCCTGATCTGGTAAGCTTAATTGAAACAGCTTTAAAAAACAACCAGGAATTAATGATCACCCTTCAGGAAATTGAAATTGCCAAAAGTGGTGTTTTAGCTAAAAAAGGAAGATTAACTCCTACGGTTTCAGCAGGAATAGGAGCTGGAGTGAAAAAATCCGGACGTTATACAAGCGAAGGAGCGGGTGATGCTACTACGGAAATAGAGCCTGGGAAAGAAATGCCGGATCCGCTGGGTAATTTTGAAGGAGGCCTGATGGCAAACTGGGAGATCGATATCTGGAAAAAGCTCAGAACCGAGAAAGAAGCAGCGGTGGCCCATTATCTTTCTACTGTAGAAGGGAAAAACTTTGTATTGTCCAACCTCATTGAGGAAGTGGCGGACAATTATTATGAATTGCTTGCCTTGGATAACCAATTAGATATTATTCAACAGTACATTAAACTGCAGCAAAGAGCCCTGGAAATTTCCAAAATTCAGAAAGAAGCTGCTGCTGCCACCGAACTGGCAGTAAAAAAGTTTGAAGCTGAGCTGGCTAAATCAAAAGCGGCAGAATATACCATCCGTCAGAATATTACGGAAAAAGAAAACCAGATCAATGCTCTTCTGGGAAGATATCCGCAGCCCATTGTGAGAAAGAAAGAGAGTTTCATGTCTACAGTGCCTCAAACGGTGTATACAGGAATTCCGTCTCAGTTATTGGCGAACCGTCCGGATATTAAACAGGCAGAATTAGAATTAAAAGCCTCAAAGCTGGATGTAGAAGCTGCCAGAAAGGAATTTTATCCGTCACTGGAAATTTCTGCAACCTTGGGATTGGAAGCTTTCAAACCTTCTTATCTGGTTAAATTGCCGGAGTCTATTGCAACAAGCCTTGCCGGTGAACTGGCTGGTCCGCTGATCAACAAAAGTGCGATCAAAGCCAATTTCCAGACTGCTGATGCAAGACAGATACAATCCCTGTATGAATATGACAAAACGATCTTAAATGCTTATCTGGATGTGGCCAACCTTATGTCAAAGGTTAAAAATATAGACCAGTATTATCAGTTAAAATCACAGGAAACCAAAGCTTTGGACCAGTCTATTGACATTGCGAACCAGTTATTCAAAAACTCAAGAGCGGATTATCTTGAAGTTCTTCTGAACCAGAGAGATGCTCTGGATGCAAAACTGGAGCTGATCGAAGCTAAACAGAAACAGCTGAGCACCGTTGTAGATATTTACAAAAGCTTAGGTGGTGGCTGGAAATAAAACATCATAATTCTCAATAAAACAGTTAATGTTTTGGGCTGATCCTTTCGGGGGTTGGCCCTTTTTATTTTTAATGGGTAGATTTTGCTGCTGGGATTTATTTTATTCGCTAATCACAGGAAATTGATAGAAGATATACTTGTATAAATGAATTTAGATTAAATCTCAGTGTTGGGATTTGAAATGCGTTAAAAAATGTTAAATTTGCAAAAATATATTAACTAACAACACCAATAGATGAAAAAACTCTACATGAGTGCATTTACGATGTGCATAGTCCTGAGCTTGTCTGCCCAGGAAGTATTGTGGCAGAAAGATATCAAATCCAATACCCAGGATTTTCTAAGCCAAATTACCACAACCATTGACGGTCAATATTTAATAACAGGAAGCAGTATTCAGAGCAGTAAGCTTCAGGCAGAAGGCAGTAAGCAGAATGGTGGCTACGATTTCCATTTAATCAAACTAAACCAGCAGGGAGAAGAGGTTTGGGAAAAATACTTTTCAGGACAGAATCATGATTACCTGTCAGCTTCTGTAGCTACCCAGGAAGGTGGATTTCTTGTTGCTGGCACTTCTTATTCCGGAAAAGGATTAGATAAAAAAGAAGATTCCAAAGGTGGATCAGATATCTGGCTGGTAAGGCTTAATGAATTTGGTGATGAGCTTTGGCAAAAAACATTGGGAACTTCTTCTGATGAGGAAGCAAGATCAGTTATCCAAAGTACAGATCTGGGATTTTTTGTAGCTGGAAATGTTCAGAATTCGGCTAAAGGTTACGGTTCTAAAGATATTCTGGTTGTAAAACTTGATAAGGATGGAAAAGAAATCTCTCAGTCTATTTTGGGAGGAAAAGGATTAGATGAAGTAGAGAAAATGATTCCCACTAAAGATGGAGGAGCTTTGTTAGGAGTTTATTCAAGAAGCAATACAGGAGGCTCAAAGAAAACTGAAAACTATGGTGAAGGAGATTACTGGATCATTAAGCTCAATAAAGATGGAAAGGTAGAATGGGAAAAGAACTATGGAGGAAAGTCAGATGATCACATAAGAACCTTAGCACTAACATCTACAGGCTATCTGATTGGTGGAGAATCCAGATCAGAAAGATCAGGAAACAAAACCGTAGGAATAGAAGAGGGAACCGATCTGTGGCTAATTTCCTTAAATGAAAGAGGCGAAGAGCTTTGGCAGAAATCCTACAATTTTGGAAACAGGGATATCCTGATGGGAACCAGCGTGCTTCATTCAGCGGATGATACATCTTCCAAAGGAATTCTTTTGGGAGGTTATACCCAGGCAGAAGGAAAAATACAGACTGATGACGAAACCTTCTGGATGCTGTATCTGGATCAGTATGGAAATGAAAAGTGGAGAAAGCACGTGAAAGGTGAATCCAGAAAAAGAGAGGAGAGATTATCTGATATAAAGCTGAACAGAGACGGCTCGATTATCCTGGCAGGAACCAGTGCGGAAGAGCTAGGCAAAGAGAACTGGAAGATCGTAAAGCTGGGAGATAAGCAACTTGACCAGCTGATTGAAAAGCAGGACATCAAGATTTACCCTAATCCTGTTTCAGATTATGCTTATGTAGAAATTGGTTTTGATTTCAAGGAATCTGATATTATACTTTATGATATGGGAGGAAGACAGCTTCAAAGTTTGAAGACAAAGAATAAAGTGACGAAGATTAATACCCAGAATTTAATTCAGGGAGTTTATCTAGTGACGATAAAAACGGATAACAATAAAACGGCTAGCGCTAAACTGATAAAAAAGTAAGACTATGGAAAAATTAATAAAAAATATTTTAGTTTCATTACTGTTAATTAATACAAATCTATTTTATTCTCAGGAAGCCGGTTTTATTCCACCTAGTCCACAGTCTTTTTCCTTTATAAAAGCTGGCAGTGAAGTTTCTGAAAATGAACATACGGGATCTGTAAATGTCAATATTCCGCTATTTAATTATATAACAGGAAAACTTTCTACAGGCATAAACTTAGTGTATAATGGTGCAGGTGTAAAGGTAGATGACTTACCTACAGATACAGGAATGGCATGGGTGTTGGATGCAGGTGGAGTTGTTACAAGAACCGTGAACGGACGTATTGACGAAAAAGCCACAATGAGGCTAAATAAAACCGAAGACCAGATCAAACAGACAACAATTTCGGATTGTACCGCGGATAATGATATACTCACCGCGTGTTATTCTCCCACGCAAATTGATACAGAAAGAGATATTTTCGATTTTAGATTTGGAGTGATCTCTGGTTCTTTTTATCTGGATGAAAATTTTCTTCCTATCTTTTTAAAAAATGATTCAGATGTAAGAATAAAAAATATTCTTCCTTCTGGCAGTACTAATAATAGACAGTTTATTGGTTTTGAAATAACAACAAAAGAGGGAGAGGTTTATATTTTTGGCAACGGAGATGAATACCAGGAAACTACAGCATCCAAAGCAATGCCTAGCAATCCTCCGGGAGATTATGCAGTAACGTCATATTTTCTTAAGGAGATCCGTCATCAGAATAGTGAAAAAATATTTTTCACTTATAGCAACATTGCTTTGGTGAAAAAAGACATTGCCGAAATCCACTACAGGTATCTTTACTCAACAGGTTTAAATTCGGGAATTATGCCAGATCTTGATCCGGAATTGAAAACCAGTACTCAAACTCATTTCACTAAAAATAAAAAGAGATTACAACAGATTAGTAACAATGTGAATAGAGATGTAATCAATTTTATTTACGCTCAAAAAGCAAACTCAGATTTTGATGCTTACCTGTCACAAGTGGAATACGGTTCAGGTGGCAGTATACCAAAAAAGATTGTACTGGATTATTTTTTTGAAAGCCTTGATCCTATTCAAAGGTTTTATATTAGTGCTGCAAATTTCTACAATGGAAATGTTTTTGATAAGAAATATCAGTTCAGCTATAACAATATTGAAGCTCTTCCTAAAAGGCTAAGCTATTCACAAGATATGTTTGGTTTTTATAATGGTAAAGGCGGCGGCTCTTTAATTGCAAAATATTATGGAGTGCCAGCATTGTCAACTCTTTCTATACCATCCAGTATTCTTTCCAGTTTCGGAGACCGTACACCGGACTTCGCATTTGCATCTAAAGGAACCCTTACTGAGGTTATCTATCCTACAGGAGGGAAAACGGTTTTTGAATATGAAATGCCCAAAACAAAAGTTTTACTATCAGAAAAAAAAATACTTCCTGATCTTGACGACCTTGGAACTACGACAGTTATTGAAGGGCTGCCAACGAACCAAACCATAGATTTTGTACTGACAACCTTTTCAGGGCCCCAGAGCCAGTACCATATGAAAACAGCTACTTTTACTGTGGAAGATATGGATACTGGAGCTTTAATACACACAGGAGGAAAAGTATATGGATATTCGCCTATGGATTCAGTGAATTACATGGTACCTCTTGAAATGAATAAAAGATATCTTGTTAAACTTACTGATACAGGCCCTGCTGGTGCTGAATTGAAATTTAATCAGACGTATAGAAAAACTATTGATTGGCTGGGACTACGCCTTAAAAGTATAACCAATATAGAGAATGGACAGCCGGTTCAATACAAAAAATTTTATTATTGTGCCGCTGATTTATATAAATTAAGAGAAGAAGACCTTCGTGATGCAGATGGAGTTATTATGCCAGATGTACAATTTGCTACTTTTAATGAGTTTCACACTGATGGCTTAACTTCCGCATCATTTGCAGTTACCTATTCGCTCTATAGTTCCAATAATACCAGTGCGCTTTATAATAGTCGTCGCCAGAGTAGATATAGTACTGTTTCATGTAGTATTGGAGGAGATAATTTTGAAAACGGAGGCTATCAAAAAAGATTCCGTAAAGACTCTGAAGATAATTTAGACAGAATTCGACCTGCATCTGCAGGAGGTGGCGGGGCGGGGTCTCCTTCTGCCGGTCACGGATATTTTGATACCACCGAAGGAATGCCAAACTTTTTTGCTTTCTTATTATCCAAGATCTATTTTCCTGCCCGAGGAAACAGAACTTCTTTCAGTGGAGGATTGGAGAACATAAAATATTTTGGCAGAAGAAATGGAGAGATCTTTAAAACCAAACAAATCAATTATCAAAATAGATATAATATTCTTGGGATCAATCCCAATCTTTTTGTTTCGAAAGTATTTGATGATAATGTACCTGCCACTTGTGGTTCCAATAATAATGTACAGCGGATCGCCAATTTTTATATAGCAACCTACAAAAACTACACAATAGATACTAAACTGGAAAAACAGATCACCACTGAATATATAGATGGGGTTCCCTTACATATTTATCCAACCTATGCAGATTATCTGAATAATGGTCAGCTACCTGTCGATAGTACTGAGACATCATACAAAAAACTTGTAACCACCATAGATTACGATTATACCGGAATGCCGGCTCATAATCAGCTCACGAAACAATCTGTAGAGTCACCGGACAAAAGTATTCTAGAAACAACCTATCAATATGCTCATGAGAAAAATAATCAAAAACTTATAGCCGCTCATATGATTGGTGTCCCTCTTGAAGCCAAGACTATTGCAAAGCAGAATAACTCTGATGCTGGGAAGATAATCTCTAGATCTGAAACTATTTATCCTGACCAGAATAACCCTCCAACATCAGATATAGGAAATCTCTTGATGCCACTTTCTTTAATTTCTTATAGTATTCAGAATAATACTCCTTCAACAGAAATTACTTATAATTGGTACGACCAGAAAGGGAATCTGATGCAATATATGATTAATGGGTTGCCTGTAACAATAGTTTGGGGTTATAATAAAACATTGCCTATTGCTAAAATAGAGGGTGCTGAATATAGAAGTGTGGCTGAGCTCTCAGATCTGTTAGAAGCTATTTCGGCTTCAGAAAAGGATGCAGACCCTGCTTTATACAATCTCCAGCCTGAAAATACGGAAACCCAACTAATCAATAAACTAGATGAACTACGTACAAATCCTAATCTTGTTAATTTTAAAATCACCACCTATACCTATGATCCATTAATTGGAGTAAGAAGCATTACACCACCATCAGGAATCAGAGAAGTTTATAAATATGATACAGCCAACCGACTTGAAAAAATAATTGATGCTAACGGAAAAGTATTGAAAGAATACAAATACACTTATAAAAACTAACACAAATATGAAAAAATTAATATTCATTGTCGATATACAGCTGCCGGCCGCAGTTGTAAATTATGTGGCAAGACCACGATCTGTTAATAAGAACAAAAGCAGTCTATAATATTTACCCATTAATTGAAAAATATGCATAAAAAAATATACATAAGTATAGGATTAGTACTGGGTATTTATCACTATGGCCAGGTAGTCCTGAATTCTCCTCCTGCTCCTAATACGGAAAAAGCAGATCCTCAAAGTATACGGATGCTTCCGGGATTCAGCTTCAATTCTGTTAGCGGAACATTTCGGGCTTATATCGGAGGATCTTCTTCCAATAATCCGGGGAATACCTATACGCCTGTCACCATTGATTATTCGACTAATATTTCAAATACTGAAAATTATATTTATACGAGGCAGTATTTAGTGCCTACCGAGGTGTCAAACGGATCTCTGCAGCAGATACAGAGCGTGCAGTTTTTTGATGGCCTTGGAAGACCTAAGCAGTCAGTGAGCATAAAGTCTACCCCTACAGGAAAAGATCTTGTCACTCATATTCCTTACGATGGGTTTGGAAGGCAGGTCGACAGTTGGCTTCCGGTTCCTATGTCCTCACAAAATGGAAATATTCAGGCAGGAGTGGAAAGTAGCGCCAATACTTATTACCAGGGGAATGGAATCAATGATTCATTTCCGTTCAGTCATAAAAATTTAGAAAACTCTCCGCTTGACAGGCTTCTGAGCCAGAAAAATCCAGGTGCCGACTGGCAGAATAAACCTGTTACTTTCGGCTATGAGACCAATACGGCAGGTGAAGTGAAAAAATATACCACCACCACTACCTGGGCGGATGGAGCCACTTCTTCTGAATTAAATGCCCCCGGAACTTATGGCGAGGCACAACTGTATAAAAATACTGTTACGGATGAAGACAACAATAAAACCATAGAATACAAAAACGGTAAGGGACAAACCATATTAGTCAGAAAAGTCATCAGTTCTTCAGAAAATGCAGATACTTATTATGTGTACAATGAATATGATCAGCTGGCGTTTGTAATTCCTCCTTTGGCTTCTGCTTCTGCATCAATATCTGCTTCAGCTTTGGACCACCTATGTTATCAGTATAAGTATGATGGCAGAAACAGGCTGGTAGAAAAAAAGCTTCCGGGAAAAGGTCCGGAGCAGATAGTTTACAACAAAAAAGATCAGATTATTCTGTATCGGGATATTGTTCTGAAAAACGGGATACCTAATTTTACAGCAGATAACTCATGGACTTTCACAAAGTATGATCAGTTTGGAAGAGTTGTTTACACAGGAATTTCAAGAGATGGAACTTCAAGGCAAAACATTCAGACATCCATTGATAACCAGCCGGTGGGTACTTCTTATGAAACCCGTGGTGGAAACCTTGTTCTGAATGGAATGAATATAGGATATGGAAATGTTTCTTACCCTACAAGTATTGACAAGGTTCTTTCAGTCAATTATTATGATACTTATCCTCAGGATGCTTCGGCCATTCCGGCAACAATTTTAGGCCAGGAAGTATTGCCTCAGGATGTTCAGAGTTCGAATGTTAGTACCAAGAGCCTGCCTACAGCCTCTTATGTGAAAAATGTTGAGAATGATAACTGGACAAAGACCTATACTTATTATGACAAGAAAGGAAGAGCAATATCCACCTATTCTGTAAACCATCTCGGAGGGTATACCAAAACTGAAAGTTTTCTGAAATTTTCAGGAGTTCCGGAATATACGCTTACCGAGCATAAAAGAGCTGCAGATGGAACAAAAGTAAATATCAAAGAAACTTTTGAGTACGATCATCAGGAAAGATTGGTGAGGCATTGGCATCAAGTAAATGGTGACGCACAGGAACTCCTTGCAGAAAACCTTTACAACGATCTTGGCCAGATACAGACAAAAAATGTAGGAAATACTGCAGGAAGTGCGTTACAGAATGTTAAATATGCATACAATATCAGAGGTTGGCTCACAAAACTTAATGAACCTTCCGATCTGCAGAATAAACTCTTTGCTTCCGAGCTGAGGTATAACAGGCCGGACAGCCAGTTCTCTGGTTCTGCGAGATACAATGGAAACATCTCTCAGATGTCATGGATTACCCAGAGTGATGCTGTAATGAGAAATTATTCCTATGAATATGATGCCCTTAACCGTCTTAAAGAAGGGCGTTTCTGGGATGCCATGAATTTGGACAGGGGAGAATACCATGAGCAGCTTACCTATGATCTGAACGGAAATATTAAAACCCTGCTCAGAAGAGGAAGACAGCTTCCAGGCTATACCGCGCCTGAAGTTATGGATAACCTTGAATACCATTATGAAAATGGTGAACAGAGCAATAAACTGGCTTATCTTAAAGAAATAGGTACAGGTAATGCTTTAAGTGGATATCCACTTTCATCGGGAAGTACAGGAAGTACAATTATCTATGACCTGAATGGGGATATGACGGTTCAGCAGGATAAAGGTATTTCTTCTATTCAATATAATTATTTAAATTTACCGGAAAAGGTTACCCAGAATTCCAAAGTAACAGATTACACTTACAGGGCAGATGGGGTAAAAGTAAAAAAAATCTTCGGTACAGACACCACAGATTATTTAGACGGTTTCCAGTATGAAAATGGAACGTTGAAATTTTTGCCAACTGCTGAGGGGTATTTTAATTTTGAGACCGGGAAGTATGTATATAATTATACTGACCATCTTGGAAATGTCAGGTTGAGCTACTTTAAAAATGGCTCAGGAGCAGAGATCATTGAGGAGAGTAATTATTATCCGTTTGGATTGAAGCATGAAGGGTATAATGTTTTGTCGGGAAATCCTGCTTACAAATACAAGTACAACGGAAAAGAACTTCAAGAGAATGGAATGTATGATTATGGAGCGAGGTTTTATATGCCGGATATTGGTAGATGGGGTGTCGTAGATCCGTTGGCGGAAAAATATCGTAGATGGTCTCCTTATAATTATGTAATGAATAACCCTTTAAGATTTATTGATCCAGATGGAATGTCTGTTTGGCCACCTGAAGGAGGTTACGAAGGACAAACGCATAGTGATGGTGATGGCGATTTTGTTTTTCAACATGGAACCTGGTATAAAGATGATGGTGCTTTGATGGGTTTTCTTTCAGGTTCCAGATATCAATCTGTAAATACAAAAAATACCAATGGAACTCCAGGCTATGATGGAAAAAATATACTTCCTGATTCTTCATATGATTATACATATGATTTAATGCCTGGAAAGCAAGCGGATGATGTAAACTATTGGAAAAATGGTGAAAACGGAGTGATGCTTACAAGAGTTTTGGAAACCACAGGCAGAGATGCTACTGCTATTGAAAACAGAACTACTACTATTGATGCTGTAATTATAGTTGCTACAACTCCTGGTAGGGGGGTACCCAGAGAAGTTCCAACATTAGAAGCACAAGCTTCGGAATTAAAAACATTAAATAATGGTAAAAATTCAGTAACAGTAAAATCTGGAAATGGACAGACTAGATATGATTTAGAAGGCAAAGCTCATAATGGAGTGGAAACCCCACATAAGCAAACCTATAAAAATAATGTTGTTAATGGCGAAGTCAAGAGCGTAACAAGAACAAGTAAAGAAGCGACCCCAATGACTCAGCAAGATATTCGTACAGTAAGAAAAGTTCTAAAAAATAGAAACGGACAATAAAATAATATGAAAGCGAGTTTTAAAATCACAGATAATATTGGAATTCAGGATTCATATAATTATTTTGATTTACATAATAATTTTGAATTAGGAAAAATAGAAATAGTACAGAATGAGGTAATAATTTTTTTTGAGAAAACAAATGAAGATTGGGGGAAAAATGAAATATATGATATTTTGCAAGTTTCTCATAAAAATGTAGATTTTTATTCACTTAAGTCTTTTACTAAAAGTGCCAATAAAATTTCATTATCTAATGTTTCTTTTAGTCCTAAAGATAATTTTGATATAGACACTATTTTTTTAAGAGAGTTTCCAGAAGAAGGGGATGAAATAGTATACTCTTTCGAGAATGAATCTTATATTAGAATTTCTTGTAGTGATATTTCTTTATCATATTTTAATTTGTAAGAGGCTCGCTCTATTAACCTAGTAGGAAATAGAGGGAGTTTTATAAAAATTTAAATTACTGAAAAGAAATAAGTTACAAACAGTAAAATAATACAAGTGATTCTATATCAAACGATTCGAATTTTCGAATACAGCCTTATAGAATGCCAGAGATTATTTTAACAAAGAATGTATACGAAACAAGTACATTAGAGTAATCTGATTGTGTTCAGAGCATTTTAAAAATGATAAAAGTTCTTTAACATCTTCGAAATTTTAAAAATAAAAAAGGAAAGAGAAAAACTAAATTACTCCTACACTCCCGTGCTGCCGCACGATTTTATCGTGTGGCAGATAATAAATAAAATCTCGCTGCAAACTTAGTGATGGATAGCAAGTGTCTGTAGGTTAGGTGAATATAGGTTTTTGGTTACCTGCAGGACCTGTTCCTGTAAATGCTGCAGCTGGTTTTTCAAATACATATATGATAAGAGATTTTGGAATTAAAAGATAAAAAGATGATTAAAAAAGTATACATTCCTTTTATTATTACTTTAATTATTGTCATTCTTTACTACTATTTTAGTGGTAAGAATCCACAAATAGAAGCCAAAGAAAATTTCAGATATTTTAATGAAAGTAATTTAAAAGAAAAGTTAATTAGTATTGACTATTATGCAAGAGGAGTAAAAATCACCTTTAAAAAAGATAAATATGTTTTTTATCCCATTACAAGCCCATTAAATGATAATAATATTTTTGAGGGAATTGCAGAGAAAGGGGATAGTATTTATAAAAAGCCATTTCAAAAAATATTGGTTTTAAAAAAGAAAAATGGAAAAGAATATAAATTCTCTTTTAAAGAGTTTTAATAATTTTATGAATACCCTTCGCTGCTGCACGATTTTATCATGTGACAGATAATAAATAAAACCTCGCAGATTGCGAGGTTTTATTTATTATGAAGTTTTATTTAGCAAGCAATTTTTCCAGTCTACTCATCATTTAGAGAGACTTCACTAACTGATGTTAGACTCTTAAAAATACCAAGAGACACTTGTATAAGGGGCTGGCGACGGTTCATGTACTACCTTCAGTCGGATAGTGAACCGGGTAATGCCTTCATAACCTGAATACCCGTAAAAAAACCTAAATTTACAAAAAGACAATATCCATGAAAACAATCTCCTATCTCTTTTCCATCACACTTCTCATCACATTTTCCTGCACCAACTACATAAAACCCATCCATACAGAAGCAGTACCTAATCCCGAAAACATAACAAGAAAATTATTTCTTCAGAATGAAACACTGGATGTTAATTTTTATGGAGATTATATATTCAATAAGGTTGAAAAAGAATTCATCTTTTTCACCAATAAAGATGTTGACAATATTCTTAATAACCTTAAACAAAAACCTTCTTCACAGGTTCTTTTTACCTACACGAAAATCAGTATTTATAACAATATGCTGGGATTTTATTATGCCGGAAAAACTTTGGCAGATATAAAGAATAATTTCTCCATTAAAACTCCTGAAAAAGAAATACAGAACGGACTTTTATATGGCTATGAATATAATGGGTACTATATTATCGAAGTCTATAGGCAGACAGAAAAAGGAGTGGTACGTTTTATTTCAATCAATAATTCTGCAAAACAAACCGTTGAAAAATTTAGACTGGAAAACACAAAGCTGTTTTTCGAGGTGAATTCCGGGCTTTTGAGCCAATATTGATAGCTGCTTTTTTATCTTGCCTGTGGGAAATACTTCGCTTTTAACATGGTTATAGCCCTTTTGTTTGGTATATTTGTTATACAATCACAACACAAAATTATTTACCATGAAAAAGTTCCTTTTAGCCGTTCTCGGTATTTTTGTCATTTTAGTTGCGGTATTGCTCATCAAAATGTATACTTATCCTTTTAAAAAGATTGCAGTACAAACGTCGGAAGGATGGAAGCCTGTAAAAAATGATTCTGCTGTAATGCACCTGTCAGGCGGCCTCAAGATTCCTACCGTTTCTACTGGAAGTCTGGGCGAATTCAATTATGCTCCCTTTGATCAGTTTAAAGAATACCTGAAAGCATCTTATCCATTGGTTTACCAGAATACCGAAAACAATGAAATCAATACCCATGCTTTGGTTTTCAGGCTTAAGGGAAGTAATCCCTCGTTACAGCCCATTCTTTTTCTTTCCCACATAGATGTTGTGCCTCCCGGAGAGGCCGATGTGATCAATAAAGAACTTAATATTTTCAAGCCTGATGATCAACCATTATCACCTGTTTCAAAAGTAGCGGAAGATTGGGATTTTGAACCTTTTTCAGGAAACGTGGCCAACGGAAGGATTTATGGCAGGGGAGCCATCGATATGAAAGGGATGCTTTTTTCCCTGATGGAATCAATGAATACAATGGTTAAGAATAAAAAAGTGCCGAAAAGGGATATTTATCTGGCTTTTGGTTTTGATGAAGAGGTGGGCGGACAGAAAGGAGCAATGCAGATTGCAGATTATTTTAAGAAAAAGGGACTTCAGTTCGATACGGTTTATGACGAAGGAGGTTTGATCATGCAGAAAGGAAATGTGGCAGGAATAGATTCCGATGTTGCTGTCGTGGGTTGTGCAGAAAAAGGATTTTTATCTGCAAAAATAAAGGTGAAAGGACTTGGTGGGCATTCCTCTATGCCTCCTATGGAAAGTGCAATAGGAAAAGCAGCAGTGATTATGCAAAGGTTTGAAGATGATCAGATGAAACCAGAAATAACTCCGCTTATCAAAGAATTTTTCAATAATATTGGCGGTGCAATGCCTTTTACCAGCAGACTGGCTATTTCGAATCAGTGGCTGCTGAAACCTCTTCTTCTGTCACAGCTCACTAAAAATAATACAACTAATGCTCTGGTACGTACAACAACGGCTCTGACAATGATGAAAGGAAGTGACGGAACCAACGTGCTTTCTCCCGAGGTCGAATTTGTAGTCAATTTCAGGCTTCTTCCCGGAAATACAGTGAAAGACGTTCATGATCATATTGCAAAAGCAACAGAAGGTTTCGATGTTGAGGTAGAAGAGATCGATAACACCAGGGAAGCTTCGGCCGTTTCATCTTCCAATACGAAAGGATTTAAATTAATAGAAGCTGGTGTGAAAGAGATTTACCCATCTGCTATTGTGACTCCATATCTTACATTGGGAGGTACTGATGCTTATAAATACCAGATCGTAAGCAAAAATATCTACAGGTTTATGCCGATCCGGATCAACAGTTCGGAACAGCAGAGCATCCACAGCACCAATGAGTATATCAGTATAGAAAATTACCTGAAAATGATTCATTATTTTGAATTTGTGATGATGAATTATGATAAATAGATGTGGGGTGCTAGTTTCGGGGTTAGAGTGTTGGAGAGTTTTAGAGAGTTGCGAGTTTTGTTGAAGGTTTGAGAGTAAGAGCGTAAGACGGTTACTGCTTATAAACAATGGATCCGGAAATGTTGAACAAAAATACAAATATTCGGTAGCTCAGGCTCCTGAAGCCACCATTACAAACATCTGAAATCTGAAATCTTGGCTCTGGGTTCTTGGTTCTCATCCTTAAAAACATTTTACAAAAAAAATAACACGTCAAGTTTTGTCGCATTACAGCAATAGCTTTGTCATATCAAAATTACAGAGCTATGGAATTGCCGTTTTACTTAACATTTAAAGAATTTGAAAGCCATTATTACGATACCCTTGAACAATGGTTTGAAGAATATCATAACGCCAGCGAAATTGATTATCTGAAGGCTCTTGCAGACCTTTACAGTCCTTATCTGTATTACAGCTTTGCGGGCGACAAGCTTTTGGCTGATGCTTCCATGGAGATTAAAGATTGCTTCTTGCCTTATCATGAAAAAATCGGAATTTCTTTCTGCACCAACTGTGAAAATGAAAAACATTTCAAGGCCAAAGGGATGAACCATATATTTGAGTGGAAAACCATCACCATGATGGAATACGCCCAGCATATCCTGGATAAAATCAACCGACACCTGTTAAAGAACAGCAGTTCCCCGGAAGAAAATAAAACAGTTCTGGATTATATCAACACGAGTGAAGTGGTTACTGCAAGGGAAGGAGCAGGATATTGTGTCAATTACAACAGGCATCAGGCTGCAGTTCCTTTTTTGAAGGCTTATCTTCCTTGCCACGGACAGACAGTGGATATTGCTGTGTACAGAGATTTTATTTTTTCTGTCGTGCAGATTGCAGAATATATAGACAGGAAACTGAAAGCCGTACGTGCTTTTGAATACACTGTTTATGCTAAATTAAAATCAGAAGCCAAATTCAAAGTACAGATGAGCCATCAGTTTTTGACGATCTGTAATTAAACTTTGCACCAAACATTCATATCTAAATTATATTGATGGAAGACTTTCAAAGGTTTTCCAAAAGCAAATCCCGGTAGAAACGCCGGGATTTTGTTAATGATGATTATCATTCATCCCTCACAATTTACCACTCATCATTTACCATCTTTAAAAGGCAAATTCCAGATAAGGCCTGCTGCCAGATAGTGTACACCGCCTTTCTTTACACTTCTGCTGCCTCTGATCAGATCATTGACATAGCCTATATCTACACTGAAAGGAGAGTGAGGAATACTGAACATATAATAAGCTCCAATACGCATTTCCCTGTATCCAAAAGGCGTCCATTTCTGTTCCGGTTCATTAAGATAGCTTGCAGAAAACAAACCTTCGGCACTTAAAGCTAACTTCTGATTGTTTTTCTTGGATAAATTATAGGTGAGCTGGCTTTTCACCCTTGTTCTTAACTGAAAATTTTCCTCCGTTTTACGGAAATCGGCATCAAAAAACTTACGGAATTCCTGGCGGACTGTATTTTTCAGTTTCCATCTTCTTCCTAAGCTAAAAGTATAAGCATACCTCCCGTAGATCCTGAATTCCTGCTCCGTAGCCTCTTTTTCATAAGGTGCGGAGCTTTCATACTTTGGCTGCCGGCGGTAGCTTACTGCATAACTGTATTGCTGATTGGGAGCAAAAGAATGATAAACTTCGTGATTCAAAACAATAATAGCCTGTTTTGAAACCGGATTGTAATTATCCGGACTGCTTTTCCGCCCCAAAGCAATATAACTTAAAGACTGCTTCTTTCCAAGAGAATCCAGCTGACGTTTAACTCCAAAAGCCGACCAGAAAGCCGTATTGGCATCCCCAAGACCCGGCGGACTGATCTGTGCGTATAATAAGTTGTTTGCTAAACCCAATAAAAATAGGCCGATAATAATTTTTTCTTTCATGTACATTATTGCGAATGTAATTTCTTTCTTCATTAAATAATTATTTAAAAACCATCAATGCTGTTGATAAACGGGACAAATTAATTATATGATTTAGGAATGTTTTAGGAACAGAAAGAAATGAGTGTAAAATCTTAAAGAATTATAACAAAACTAAAATAAAAAAAGCCTTAAACAATTAAGTTTAAGACTCTTATCTTCTTGCAGAGAGGAAGGGATTCGAACCCTCGATACAGTTACCCGTATACTACCTTTCCAGGGTAGCTCCTTCAACCACTCGGACACCTCTCTATTTGAGATTGCAAAAATAGGCTAATTTCTGGAATCTGCAAATTATTCTTTAAAATTACTCAGTTATTTCTCCACAAAGACTTTTGGTAAAGTTGTCTGCAAAGGTTCCTGAGTAGCTCGGATTGTCTATCAGGTGCATAGCTTTACTGATGGCACTTTCTGCCGTCATATCTTTACCACTGATCGCACCTATCCTTGAAAATATATTACTGTTTTCATACTTCCCGAAAGAGATACCTCCTGATATACACTGGCTTACCACTACGATTTCAGTTCCATTATTTCTGATCTCCTGAAGTGTTTCCTGCGTCTTTTCACTGCTGAAAATAGTTCCGGAACCGAAAACCTGGAGAATAAGAACCTTCATTTTAGGGATTTCTTTAAAATGGCTCAGGTGCATTCCCGGAAAAATTCTCCAGAAAAGAATATCTTCAGAAATATGTTCATCTACATGAAATTTTATTCCTGGATCGCACCGGTAAAGATTTTCCTTGATAATATTTAAGTGAACCCCGGACTGTCCCAGTATAGGGTAATTCGGGCTGGCATAGGCATCAAAATATTCGGCAGAATATTTCAGGGTTCTGTTTCCTCTTAATAATTTATACTCAAAATAAATGGCTACTTCCTGAATAACGGCCTCATCATTTTCATAAAGACTGGCATAATAAAGACTGGTCAGAAGATTTTCCTTCGCATCCGTTCTCAGATCACCGATCGGCAGCTGTGAACCTGTCATGATCACCGGTTTTCTCAAACCTTTCAGCATAAAGCTTAAAGCAGAAGCAGTATAAGACATGGTATCTGTTCCATGAAGAATCAGGAAACCGTCATATAGCTCGTAGTTTTTCAGAATATAGTTGGCGATCACCTTCCATTCCTCCGGTCCCATATCAGAAGAGTCCAGTGGTTTTGCGAAAGGATGCACGAATACTTCACATTCCATCAGTTTCATTTCGGGCATTTTTTCGAAAATATTTCCAAAATCAAATGCGCGGAGGCTTCCGGTTTCATAATCTTTTTCCATACCGATGGTTCCTCCGGTATAAATAAGCAGGACTTTTCGTTTCATGAATTACTTTTTAATAAGAAATTGAGCCTCATTCAGGTTCATACCTCAAAATTACGTTAATTTGCAAAGATTTGAAAATGAATGAAAGATTTAGCGCAAACTTTTGAGTATTTAAAACAGTTTTTAACAGAGGAAAGATTGGCAAAGATTGAACACTTCTCACCGGAGAGTTCGGATTTTGTGCTTCCTGTTGTAGAAGATATTTATCAGTTCAGGAACGCTGCTGCCATTGTACGTTCTGTGGAAGCCTGTGGTTTTCATAAGGTCGTGGCTTTGCAGGAAGAATATAGTTTTGAACCCAATCTTCGTGTTACAAAAGGGGCCGATACCTGGGTTGAGGTAGAAAAACTTCCCAGAAACATGGAGTCTTTTCAAAAAATTAAAGACAGAGGCTACAAAATAGTCGTTGTTTCATTAGAAAATAATGCGAAAATGCTGCCTGAATATGAAATTACCGAGCCGATTGCCTTGGTTTTCGGAACCGAAATGGAAGGGGTTTCCCAGGAAATTCTGGATTTTGCAGATGAAACACTGGCAATTCCGATGTATGGTTTTACAAGGAGCTTTAATGTATCCGTTGCTGCTTCCATCTGTATGTATGAATTAAAGCAAAAGCTGATAAAATCGGATATCGATTATAAGCTTGATGAGGAGAAACTATTGAGAATGAAGATCCGTTGGGCTGTAAATTCTATACGAAGCGGGCAACAGATTTTTGAAAAATATCTTAAAGATCACAACGTGTCCATATGAATAAAATGTTTCTTTTAATCCTGATCACTTTTTGCTGCTGCTCGAAAAAAGCGGATCTAAAGGAAGACCATCTGGTGAAAGAGACAGCTCCGGTACAACAGGTAGAAAATGTACAGACTGAAGATACGGCATCAGTTCCTTTTTCCCAATCTCTGAAAGGAAACGGATTTACCTATACACTTAAAGGCTTGGAAAGTCCTGATGGAGAAATCAGTTTTAAATCAATCAGTATACTTAATAAAAATAAGCTGTATCAGAAAATTAGGGTAGACACTATCTCAGTTCTGAATGAACGGGAAGTAATTTTTAATATTGATAATGATGCCAATTTTGACGGCTATAATGACATAGAACTGATCAATCAGGCAGGAAATTACACTTCGTCTTCAAGTTTCTGGTTGTATAATCAAAAAAGCAGGAAATATAATCATTACAAACCTTTGGATACTATCCAGAACATTGGGTTCGATCGGAAAAGAAAAGAAATCACTTCATCCTATCATATTGGTCCTGTTAATACCTACAGCAAAACCTATCAGTGGGAAAAGGGTAAACTTTTAATGATGAGTGCCCATATTATTGAGGAAGGTGACGAGATTAATATATACCGGAAAAATGGAAAAATCATTGTAGAATAATCCTGATCTGGCTTCCATCTTCTGACCTTTTATCTATCCTTTCATCATCTTAAAATAATTCCACGCGGCTACAAAAACCCCTGCTGTTTCTGTTCTCAGTCTTTGGTCGCCAAGTGAAACCGCTTTGATTTTATTGTCGGATAAAAACAGGATCTCCTTTTCCGAAAAATCTCCTTCCGGACCAATTAAAAAAGTGGTCTGTTCCATTGAAGGAATAGCATTCAGATCAATCCTTTCAAGATTTTCATGGCAATGGGCTACAAAAGCATGTTCCGCATCAATATTTTTTAAAAAATCAGTAAGCTTTACTGCATCATTGATGATAGGGAAATGAAACCTTAGGCTCTGTTTAGAAGCAGCAATAGCCTGTTTTCTTATTTTATCAATATTGATATTTTTGCGTTCGGTTTTTTCAGTAATAATAATGCTGATCTCTGATATACCCATTTCCACAGCCTTTTCCACGAAAAACTCAATTCTGTCTATATTTTTTGTAGGTGCAATGGCGATATGAAGTTTAGGATTAAAATCCGGAGCATTTCTTTTAATTTCAGAAACTTTCAGGCCGGCTTTTTTTCCTTCAATAATTAATGTTCCGGAAGCAAGATTTCCTTTACCGTCTGTTACATGAATTTCCTCGCCATCTTTCATTCGCAGAACCTTTACCATGTGCTGCTGTTCGTCATCATTGATCGTTACCTGATTTCCTTCAATTTCTCCGTAAAAAAGTTTCATATTTAAATATTTAGAATCTGCCTGAATTTATTGATAAATGAGTATTAAAAGTAAGTTTCATTCTCGCTTAAAAATGCCACACCAGTTTTTATCGTGGTATAAATATCGCCTTCACAATCTCTGTATGAACAAGTATAAATTTCTTCAATCCACTTGTCATTCAAGAAAATTAAATTCAGATATTCGTTTTTTCTTAAATTATTTTTGATAGATAGATAATCTCCTTCTTTCGGTTCATACTCAAAACTAAAAACGTTCTCTGAGTTTATTTTCTCAATAATTTCTTCTTTAATATTCTGAACATATCCTATTTCTGAACTTGCAGGAAAATAATCGGTGGAATGCTCTGAAACTTCATTTTTACCCGTCACTGTTTCTAATATCCAGTAATATTTTGAGTTCTTTTTAGAATGTTTGCCTAATATTTTTTCTTCTAACAATATTTTCATAAATCGTATTTCGCCGTAGCAGTTGTTCTCAGATCTGTAAATTCGCCTCTTTCAAACTTCAACTGAGCCACCATTGCAATCATAGCAGCATTATCTGTAGTATATTCAAATTTAGGAATATAGATGTTCCAGCCTAGCTTTTCATGATTGTCCTGCATTACTTTTCTCAAAGCAGAATTGGCAGAAACTCCACCGGCAATAGCGACTTCTTTTATATTTAATTCTAAGGCCGCTTTTTCAAGTTTGGTCATTAAAATTTCAATGATAGCTTTCTGAACAGAAGCGCAGAGATCGTTTAGGTTTTCTTTGATAAAATCAGGATTCTTTTTAACCTCTTTCTGAATAAAATAAAGAACAGAAGTTTTGATACCGCTGAAAGAATAGTCGTAATTCTCCATTTTAGGCTTATTGAACTTAAAAGCATCAGGGTTTCCTTCCTTAGCCAGCCGGTCTATAATAGGTCCGGCAGGGTAGTCCAGGTCGAATACCTTCCCGATTTTGTCAAAAGCTTCTCCTGCTGCATCATCAATTGTTTTCCCGATGATTTCCATGTCAAAATAATCTTTCACCAATACGATCATGGTGTGCCCTCCGCTCACCGTAAGACACAGAAAAGGGAATTTTGGCGGCATAGGATTTGCATCGTCAATGAAATGGGCTAAAATGTGGGCCTGGAGATGGTTCACCTCAATTAGCGGAACATTTAAACTCATTGCCAGAGACTTAGCAAATGACGTTCCTACAAGCAGGGATCCTAAAAGTCCGGGACCACGTGTAAATCCTATAGCTGAAATAGCATTTTGTTGTATATTTGCTTTAGTAAGAGATTTTTCAACAACGGGGATTATATTTTGCTGATGCGCGCGCGATGCCAGTTCCGGAACCACACCGCCATATTCTTTGTGAATAGCCTGGTTCGCAGCAATGTTAGACAGAATACAGTTTCCCTTGATGATAGCTGCTGAGGTGTCGTCGCAGGACGATTCAATACCTAAAATTATAGAGTCGCTCATAATAATGGCAAAGTTAGAGAATAATAACGAGAATGAGAATAAAAAATCAGTAGCTGAGAACCTTGGTGATCAGGTACAGAAGACTGTTGAAGATGTAGAAGGTGCTGTAAAGGAGACAGTTAAGGAAGCATCTGAACTCGCTTCAGATGCCATTCATCATCCCGTGGAAACTGCTGAAGAATTTGGAAAGCAGGCTGTAAAAGATGTTACCAGCTATTCCTGGTGGGCACGGCTTCTCCTGATCCTTTTCTGGCTGGGAGTTATTCTTGTTGGAGGAGTACTGATTGCCATTAATCTTCCGGCAACCAAGCAATGGGCGGCAGATCAGGCACTTCAGATCGTTAATAAAGACTTTAAATCCGGAATGACTACCGAAAGCGTAGAAGTAGATTATTTTGGAGACGTAACTATAAAAGGATTAAAAATTAAGGATTATAAAGGCCTTGATTTTATCACAGCTAAAGAGTTTCGTGCCAATTCAGACTGGATGTCTCTTGCCTACAATGCCATTTCGGGGAACAGCAATTCTCTGAGCTTTAATTCTCTTACGCTTGTTAATGCCGATATAAAAGTAATTACCTACAAGGGCGACAGTATTTCCAATTTTATCAGATTTACACAGCTTTTCGATAATGGTAAGAAAAGAGACCCAAATAAGCCGCCTTTCCAACTGGATTCCCGTGTACAGATTATTGATTCGAAGGTTTCCATTGTCAGCCAGAACTCTCCTGGAGAACCAGGCAAATGGCTTACTGCAACAAATTTCAATTTAAAAGCACCTAATGTAAAGGTGAACGGAGCTAATGTTTCGGCACTGATCAACAATATGTCGTTCGTCACTAGCAGATGGGGGAAATCTCACTTGGTAGATACTTTTTCTACAGAACTTTCCTTAACCCATGAATTTCTGTCTTTAAAAGACCTCACTTTAAATACAGACCATTCACTGCTTCAGGGAAATATAAAATTTAATCTTCATGACGGCTCATGGTCGGATTTTGCAGATCGTGTACGCTGGGATATGGAGATTCAGCAGGGAAGCCAGCTGAGTGGATACGATATCAGCTACTTTGTGACGAACTGGGACAATTTTAAACCATTCAATCTGGCCGGGAAAATGACCGGTCCGCTGAATAAATTCCATTTGGAAAACTTCCTCATCAGAAATCCGGACGTTAATATTGCGACCAGAACAATGAAGGTGGACAGGCTGCTGAAAGGAAATTTCGCGATTGAAACCAATGACCTTTCCACTGATTTTACCTACAAAGATCTTAAAGCAATGATGCCTTCATTTATATCTAAAAAGATGAAGAACTTTGCCGATGATTTTGGCAAGCTGAAATACAACGGAGCCGCAAGGGTGACGCCTGAGCAGGTATACGTTTCAAATGGAAATCTGATGACAGGAATAGGACAGGCGAAGATCTCCAAGCTTTCTCTTACTGCATACAGCACGGCAATGCCTAAATATTCAGGATATCTGGAGGTAAAAGATCTGAACACCTCTGTGATCACTAAAAATAAAACTGTTGGTCTGATCTCCGGTAAATTTAATCTTAACGGGCAGAGCTTCGATGTTAATACCATGCGCCTGACTACCAAATCCCAGATCAGCAGCATAGAAATAATGGATAAAGTGATTAATAACCTCTATCTTGACGGGTTATTGGATCATAAAAAATATAACGGACTCATCACCGTTAATGATGAACAGGCAAAGGCGACTATCAAAGGACTTATTGACTTCAGTACTTCAAGGGTCAATATGAATGTGAATGCTGATGTCAGCTCCCTGAACCTGAATTATTTTACCAATAAACCGGGAAGTCAGATTGTAAGCGGGCAGGTAGAAGGGAAAATGTCTATGTCTAATATCAATGATTTGACCCTGGATGTAGATGCCAACAATCTTCATTTTGCTACAGCTACCCAGCAATATATAATCCCTAATGCGAAGCTGAAAACTTTTATTGAAGCAGGAGGACGTGTTATAGATGTTGATGCACCAGGTGCAGCAAGCGGTAAGATATCCGGAAGATACAACCTTGCTGATCTTGCAGGGATGGTTGAGAACGGAATCGGAAGAATCCTGGTAGGTCCTCCGCCAAGGAAATTATACAGAGGACAGAATTTTAAAATGAACTTTGATGTTCAGCAGGGCGTTGTGAATTATTTCCTGCCCGACCTCAAGCTTCCGCAGGGCGCTGTGATAGAAGGAGAATATAATGGGGATTCCAATGACCTGATTCTGAATCTGGATGCCAATTCCCTGAAATATATCATGACGAAGAAAGAGGAAATTACAGATGCCGATAAAGCTCTCGCAGCAGCCAATCCTGATTATAAAATCAATGACAGGAATAATGTTTCCAGAGACAGTGCGATGATCGACAGTGTTATGGTAAGGATCAATACGGCCAATCTTAATGAACAGCTGTATGCAAGAATCAGCAAACTTCAATACAATAACAATATCATCAAAGATTTCGAGCTGAAAGGGAAAAACGAAAACAATACAGCCCTTCATCTGGCTACAACCTTTAAACACGGAAGCCCGGACGATGATCTGAATGACAATCTTAAAGCATATGCCATTAATGTCGATCAGTCTACCAATGCTGCCGGGGATTATGTTTTCAGATTTGAACCTACAGAAGTTAAATTCAATGAAGTGACCTGGGCTATAGATACAAGCCCGGAACTTGATCATTCCATTACTTACAGGAAAAATACGGGTGACTTTGATATCCGGAACCTTCGGATATATTCAGATAAAAGTGCCTTATTTATCAAAGAGGCACAATTTAAATCAGCTAAGGATTTTTATTTAGACGCGGATGTTGAAGAATTTGCCATTGAAAAGCTTCTTGAAATGCAATCCGGAGGAAATCCTATGGGGATAAAAGGCCTTGCAAACGGAAGTGTAAAGATCAAAATGGATAAGAGTACACTGCAGCCGCTTGTAGATCTTACCGTAGATGATATTGTGATGAACGGAAACCAGATGGGTAACGTTACTATTTCTGCAACCAACGGTTTCTCTCTGAATGTATATGATGTTGATGTAAAAGTTGCTTCGGCAGGAGTTCTTGGAAACAATAACCTGCATCTGACGGGTACTGTAAATAATAATACAGCTTCTCCTACTATTGATCTGACTGCGGAAATGCGTGATTTCGATCTTGCTTTTACCCAGCAGTTTGTACAGGCTGTGTTCGGAAACATCCGTGGAAAAGCGACCGGCGATCTGAAGATTAACGGGAAATTAAGCGATCTTGACTACAGCGGTGATATTGCTTTGAAAGGTTTCGGTCTTAAACTTCTGTTTACCGGTGTGGATTATTCATTTGATGATACAGTGGTTCCGCTTTCCCGCGGACTTGCGCTTCTTAACAATATTGAGGTTCACGACGGTAGATCGAACTCTAAAGGAACCATTTCCGGGGCAATCCAGTTTGAGAAGATCTCATCGATGGGGGTCAACCTGATCATGCGGGCAGATAATCTCCTGATGCTTAACACGACTCAGAAGGATTATGATCTGTTCTGGGGAAGAGTTTACGGACAGGGAGATCTCTATGTAGACGGACCGGTTTCAGGACTGAGCATCACTACACCAAATATGAAAGCTTTGAACGGAAGTAATTTTACTTTCAACTCCAGCTCAACTTCCAATGTAGAAGAATTTAAAATGCTGAGGTTCCTGAAAGAAGGAAAAGACGGGCTTATTACCTTGGAAGAGAAGAAAAAAACGGGAGCCAATATGCATATTGATTTCAGTCTTGATGTAGATAAAGGAACTACCGTGAATGTCCTTGTAGGAGATGACGTAGGAAATATTACAGTAAAAGGAACTGCCGACAGGCTGAGGTTCCAGATGGGAAGACAGGGAGCAATTGCTATGAACGGAACCTATAAAGTAGATAACGGAACATTTGTTTCCAAAGCCATTCTTAACAAAACGTTCCAGATTGAAAAGAACAGCAGCATCAGATGGGATGGGGATGCCATGAAGCCGGCACTGGATATTACGGCTAATTATGTAAGAATGGTATCCAACGCAGGGGAATATCTTAGCATGGGGAAATTGCAGCCTATCAGTGTACTCCTGCAGGCCAATATTACCCAGACACTGGTAAATCCTAAGATAGACCTTAATGTAACAGCCCTTGATGTTTCCAGCCAGGTAAAAGAAACATTAGCCGCCAAAATGAGCCAGGAAGGCGAAAAAGTCCTTCAGTTTGGTTCTATCCTGCTGCTGAATACCTTTAACGTATCCAATAGTGGAGGGGTAGATTTTGATGTGGCAGGAGTAGCGGAATCTTCCGGATACAATATGCTTCTGAAGCAGCTGGGATCTGTGCTGAACACAATGAGCAACGAATTCCAGATCGATTTGAATTACGTAAAAGGTGACCAGAACTCCAATACGGGAGACAGAGCTAATGCAGGTGTGAGTGTAGCCGTATCACCAAGGATCAATATAAAAACCGGATTGGGTATTCCTTTAAACAAAACCGAGGGCACGCAGGCAAATTATCTCTCGGGAGAAGGATCTATTGAGTATGACATCTCTAAAAAGAACGACGGAAGTCTGGTTTTAAGAGGATATTCCAAACCTACCAATATTGGAATGGTGAGTACGAATGGTTCTGCAAATCAAGCTTATGGTGGGGGAGTAGTATGGAGTAAAAGCTTTAATTCCCTATTTAAAAAGAAGAAAAAAGATAAAAAGCAGCCTGAAGCCAAGGCGGAAATAAAAACAGATTCTACAAAATCAACTGGTAAATAATCGTAATATTTTAATGATTTTTATCATCCGTGTTAATTATTGTTAATATTTGATATAATTTTTTTAGTTAAATTATTTTTTATAAATTTGCAACAAATACATAGATTTTTTAAGAAAATTGTAATTTAACTAATATGAACTATCAACTGGACGAAATAGACAAGAAAATTCTTGATTTCTTAGTCGAAAACACAAGAATGCCTTTTACTGAAATTGCAAAGCAGATGGATGTTTCTGCTGGAACAATTCACGTAAGAGTGAAAAAAATGGAGGATGCAGGTATTATTTTGGGATCATCTCTTAATATCGATTATGGTAAGCTGGACTATCACTTTACAGCTTTCATTGGAATCCTTTTGACAAAATCCAACCGTACTCAGGAAGTGCTTAAAGAGCTATCTACACTTCCAAACGTAATCGAAGCAAGCGTTATTTCCGGGAAATATAATATTTTCTGTAAAGTAAGAGCGAAGAATACGGATGATGCGAAGAGAATTATTTATCAGATAGACGATATTCAAGATGTAATGAGAACCGAAAGTATGATCTCTATGGAAGAGTACTTGAGCGACAAAAACAGATTGATCAACGCTATTTCTATATAATTCAAATTTTAAACGAAGATTATATTAAAGAACTTATGAATTTACTCATAAGTTCTTTATTTTTGCACCTATGGAAGAATACAGTTATTTTGACGAGGATCCAAAGAAGGGATGGGGCTTTATTTTAGCATTTGCATCACTGATGCTTTTCACCATTATGGGGCTGGGAATTGATATTGATGAATATCTTCAGCATGAATTTCTACAGATCCCGAGGTGGTATTTCTTCGTTATTTTTTCCATTGATGCCCTGATGATCATCGGGCTGGTCCTGATGTTTTTCTACAGAAAAATAGGAATCTTTATGTTTCCGGCATTACTCGTTCTGCATTTCTTTATGCACAATTATTATCTGTCTACATTCCTGTATACTGATGTAACGAATCTTTTCCTGTTTACAGGTTTTGGGATGCTGGCCATTATTCCGAAATGGAAGTTTTTCAGGTAAATCTTCTAGAATTATTTCTTATAAAGGCTTAGTGCTTTTGTTTTAAAGGATGGTTACTTCCTGCTTCCCATTTTCCGGAGTACGGATCATAACCACACTTCAACGGTTTGGAAATATCCAGTCCCTCACTGTTTTTATGGCTGCTTTCTGTAAAAGCCCGGCAGTCTGTGCAGATATATCTGAACTCACAGTCGCGGCAGGCTTCTACTTTATCCTTGGTGAGATTCCAGTATTTTCTGAATCCAGGTTTTGCCATGGCATTTTCAAGGCTTTCATAATTGATATTGCCAAAACTCTCAGCCATTAAAGGACAGTTTTTGATATTGCCGTTTACATCTATCCCTATTTTTTTGTGCAGGCAGGAATTATGATGGAGAGCTTCTGAAACTTTCTGGGAATTGGTATTGAAATACTTTAGATTTACTTTTCCGCAGGACGAAATTTTCAGATCTTCAGAACTGAACTGCACATGAAATCTGAAAATATCCCTGGATTTAAAAGGAGCTTTGGCACAGCCATAAAATACCAGTCCGTAAATTCTCTTTGCAGTTTGATTAAGATAATGAATAAAGTTTTCATCTACCGCATCGTGGTAAGGCGAAAATATTTCAATACCGTTTAAAACAGAGCCTGCAAATTGTAATTCAATCTCCTGAAAACCACTAAGGGAAAGTTTTTCATGGGAGTAAATAACAAGATGTTTTACCCCAAGATTTTCCACAGACTGTTTTATAGTTCCTAAAACCGAAAGATTATTAATCTCAATGAAAATATTAGAAATTTTATTTGGTTCATTATATTCATTGGAGATTGACGGGAAATTCCTGTCCCAGTCTCCTTCTGAGATAAAACCATATTCTTTTTCGAGCAGCAGTTCAATATATTCATAGATGAATTTCCGGGATTCTGCATTGTAATTTTCCAGGATATTTTCAATGGATTTTTGGCTCAATTCTTCTATAACATCATAAAATTCTAAAGAATATAATTCTGAAACATTCCTCTGAAGATCGGAGATCAGGATGCGGCTGGCTCCTTTGGTAACCATGATATTGCTGAACAGATTAAAATAAGTCATAGGAGTTTTGTAAGCTGTTTTAACGGTTTTTCCCTCACATGATATTCAGTCTGGTATTTTTCGGAGGGTACAAAATATACCATGCTGCTATGGATTTTACTTACGTTTTTTGTTTTAAAGATTTCAATGTATTTAAATGTAAGTGGAAGTTTGTTTTTTTCGTTATACAGTTTTTTCATAGATATTCAGCGATCTTTTGTTCAAGTGAATAATTGCATGTATGGGACATTCCCAGAAATTGCCCGATCGGGTTGATTTCCAGGAAATAATATTGGTCTCCTTTCTTTATAAAATCAAGTGATCCGCAGTTCAGGTCAAAACATTCCATTAGTTGATGTATTTTTTCCTCAAGATGGTATGGAAGGGTATATGGGACGTTTCGGTTAGGATTCGTTTTATTGTATTTTCTGAAATCTATTTTGGTTTGTTCATCCTTCTGGGAAAATATAGCCATCGACCAGCATTGGCCGTTTAAGTAAAAAGTCCTTATCTCGAAATCCTTTTCAATCTTTTTCTGGAAGAAGGTAATGAAGAAATCTCCTTCTTCATGTTCATCAACCACCGATGTATACATAAAACCGCCTGAGTTTTTCCTGATCTCTTCCAGCATTACATTTCCGTTGATGGTTTTTATAACAGTATTTCCGAGGTCTACATCATGGGTATTTTCTGCCAGATAATATTCAGGAACATCAAACCCGAGTTCTTTTGCTTTGTCAAGCACCAGAAGTTTATTAATATGGGCATTACTTTCCTTGTTGATATGCCTTTTGGACGCAAGTGTTTTTCTTACATAGTCTTCAAGCCAGTGCTGGGTTTCATTCATGTTCTGGTTAATGGCGGTGTGGTTGTATTTTAGGCGTTTAAAAGTTAACCCGCCTCTTCTGAACCAGACACTTTTTATTTCATCAAGAAAAAAAATACTGCGGGAGCTTTGCAGTAAAATTCTTTTTTGTTGGACCTTTATTTCAAACACTTCATCTTCATGCACACGGATGAATTTCTTTCCCATTGAGATCAGCTCTTTTATCACTTCTGTGGTCGTAATTTCATTATTTTGAGAGATAATCAGTATCATCATTAATGGTTATTTATTTTTCTCTGAAAGTCTTTTGTCATCTTTGAAGACAGTTTTAATGAAGGAAAGCCTACCGCTCTCCGGTTGTGGTCTATCCTTGCAGAATCTGTAGCATTAAAATTCACATCATAATGTGAGAATATGCCGTAAACAGGCTCCAGATTATGAATGTACTGGTATTTGTCAACCATTTCTATATAATCTCTTGGTGTACATTCACCGGATTTTATATATTCCATTAACTTTGTCTTGAAGTACTCATAATGTACCGTTCCCGCCATATGATTAAGAAGGGTTCCCATAGGCATGAATTGTTCGTTATTTCCATTTAGCCCTATTTTTTGTTTTGAGGGAAAACCATATTTTTTGAACGTCCAGATCAGTAACTCTGCATTTTTCCTGTCATTAATGACGACTTCCGGACCTACGCGTTTGTTTTGCTGGTCTCGTTCAAAAGCAATACTGAAAGAATCTATCAATGTTTTATTTAAGCTTCTTTTCCATTGAAGGACTTTTTGCTCAACAGTAATGCTATCAATTCCATATTTTTTGTAGAGCTGGAAAAAATCCCGGTCCTCTCTTTTGTATTTCCAGTTAGGGGCCGATTGTGCTATGAGCTTATCCAGACTTTTTATGCCTCCAAATTTTTTATGGAAGCGTTCTGCGTACCTGATGTAGGTTTCGTATTCTTCCAGCCTTTCATTCTGTACAGGAGGATATTTCCTGAACAGCTTTCTGTACTGCCTGATGGTGGCTAAGGTATCTTTATCGATTCTATGGGCGCTGTCAATGGCATATACTCTATGATAATAGTCAATATAGTTCAACTCTTTACTTTTGCATGAAAAGAGAAATAAAATAATCAGTAGGGTAAAAAATAGTTTTCTATCATTCATCGACATAGAATTTATTATAAAAACAGAGGGGGAAAATTCCCCCTCTCTCATATTAGTCAACAGTTATTGTTGCTACCAAAACCCCGTCATTGTACATCTGCGTATCACCAGTATTTCCTGCATTACCATTAGGAGCTGTTTCTGCTGTAGTTCTAGTATTAGATTCAGCTAATCTTCCTCCAACAATATTAGCCGGATTATTCATCTTTTTGTTTTCTAATGAAGAAAAGTCTTTCTTCATTCCTTGAAGCTTTTTCATAATTTGATTACTTTTTTGTTTAAAAATCTTTGTTGTCATATAAACCCTGACATGGGTTTGCTTGATTCTTTATTCTATCCCATACTGTACACTTATAAGTAGAATATCGAAACTTAATCAACGTTGATGGTTTCAAAACTATAAATAATTACATCACTTTGAAGTGATAAAATATGCGATTATTTTGAAACTTTTTTTGGCTTTTGTATCGGTTTGTACAGGAAAATGAAGGTTTAATTTAAACAAGATCAGTTTAGAAAGTGTAGAAAAATATTCCTTCGTATAAAGTAAAATATCAACTAAAAATGCAATACAATATAAAATTTCTATTGTACAACAAGATTTAACTCAAAATTCAAGGCAGCTGAAAGTATCGATTATATCTTTATTTCCTGGTTATTTTGTAATATGTATGAAATTTTAAATTACAATGCAAAAAATGTAATAAAGGAAAAAAATGTACAAATCACTAAAACTCCATTCACCTTAAAAAGTAGAGTTTAGATAATTTTTTCAAAAAAAAAGAAAATATCAGAAGTTTTAAATCTGGGGTTCTATAAAAATGGTTTCAAGTAGTACTGCGAAAATTCCCCTCCTCCGGAGGGGTGGCAAATCGAAGATTTGACAGGGTGGTAAAAAAAGCTTGGGCTGGTTCAAAGAACCAGCCCGAGCCTATATCATAAAGCGTTTTCTAGTTCGCTAAAATTCTCTTCACAGCCTCTTTTACAGCAGCTGCATCTATCTTATATTTCTTCATCAGTTCCGCAGGGGTAGCAGATTCCCCGAAAGTATCGTTTACTGCTACAAATTCCTGTCTTGTAGGTCTCTTTCTTGCAAGCATTCCTGCAATAGATTCACCTAAACCGCCAAGATAGTTGTGCTCTTCAGCAGTAACAATCTTACCTGTTTTTTCAACAGATTTAAGGATGATTTCTTCATCCAGAGGCTTGATGGTGTGGATATTGATCACCTCACAGGAAATTCCTTCTTTTTCAAGCTCGTCAGCTGCTACAAGAGATTCCCATACAAGGTGTCCTGTGGCAACAATCGTTACATCGGTACCTTCCTGAAGAAGAATTCCTTTTCCGATCTCGAAAGGCATATCTTCCGGGATGAATACAGGAACGGTAGGTCTACCGAATCTTAAATATACAGGACCTTCATGATCAGCAATAGCAAGGGTAGCTGCTTTAGTCTGGTTGTAGTCACATGGGTTGATTACCGTCATGCCCGGAAGCATTTTCATCATACCGATATCTTCCAGAACCTGGTGGGTAGCTCCGTCTTCACCTAAAGTAAGGCCGGCGTGAGAGGCACAGATCTTTACATTTTTCCCTGAATAGGCAATAGACTGACGGATCTGGTCATACACTCTTGAAGTAGAGAAATTGGCGAAAGTTCCTGTAAAAGGAATTTTCCCTGTGATGCTTAAACCTGCAGCAATTCCCATCATATTCGCTTCTGCAATACCGATCTGAAAGAATCTTTCCGGAGCTTTTTCGATGAATTTTTCCATTTTCAAAGAACCGATAAGATCTGCGCAAAGTGCTACTACATTAGGATTTTTATCTGCAAGTTCTGCTAATCCGGCTCCGAATCCTGAACGTGTATCCTTTTTTTCTGTATATGTATATTTCATTATTAACTTAAAGATTTAAAAGATTTTAAAATTACTGATTACCAATACTGATTACTCATCATTAATAGTCAGCAGGAGCTTCCAGATATAATTGTTTGAATGCTGTTTCAAGCTGCTCATCATTTGGAGCTTTTCCGTGCCATGCGTGGGATCCCATCATATAATCTACACCGTAACCCATTTCCGTATGAAGTAGGATTACTACAGGCTTTCCTTTTCCAGTTTCAGTTTTTGCCTTCTCCAGGATGGCAATAACAGCTTCAAGGTCGTTACCGTTTTTCTCTTCTAAAACAGTCCATCCGAATGCTTCAAGTTTAGCATGTAAATTCCCTAAGCTCAATACATCATCAGTATCTCCATCAATCTGGCGTCCGTTATAGTCGATTGTTGAAATGATATTGTCAACTTTCTTACCGGCAGCATACATAAATGCTTCCCAAACCTGACCTTCCTGAAGTTCACCGTCCCCGTGAAGCGTATAAACTAGAGACTTGTCGCCATCCAGTTTTTTACCTTGAGCTACCCCAAGTGCTACAGAAAGTCCTTGTCCCAGAGATCCTGAAGCGATTCTGATTCCCGGAAGACCTTCGTGTGTCGTTGGGTGTCCCTGAAGTCTTGAATCCAGTTTTCTGAACGTTTTCAGCTCTTCTACCGGAAAGAAATTAAATCTCGCTAAAGTAGAGTAGTAAACCGGCGAAATATGTCCGTTTGAAAGATAAAAATGGTCTTCATTTTTGCCCTCCATGGTGAAAGGAAGGTTATAGTTCATTACTTTTCCGTAAAGTGCCGTAAAGAATTCTGTACAGCCCAAGCTTCCGCCCGGATGTCCTGAATTTACAGCATGGACCATTCTTAAAATGTCTCTTCTGATTTGTGTAGTAAGAGATTTCAGCTCTTCGATACTTTTACTCATTATATCTGATTTATTTGCACGCGAATTTACAATTTTTTAACGGCTTATGGAAATGTAAAAATCCGGATTATCGATCCGGATTTAGAATTATTTAATGAAAATGCTGATTTTAACAACCTTCGTTCAGGTATACTGAAATTTCCGTAATAATATTGTTGATGAATTTAAATGAAAGCTGGGTTCCGGCATCAAGATCTTCCAGCGTGAAATATCCTGTATCTTTAAGACGCTTTTCACCCTTTTCATCCCAGGCCGGGTGAACAGTGAAACTTGGATGATTTCTATAGGCATTAATCAGATCATCTTTGGTATTTCCGATTCCGATACCGCTTTTGGTTTTGAATTTTTTACTGGTAGTAGTTAATCCCATAACGCTTGCCACATTGGGTTTTGCTTCGCTTATATAGCTTTCATAAAGATCGATCTGGATGAGTTCACCGTTGTATTTAATGTTGTTTTTAATGGTTCCGTCCGTTATCTTCAGTTTTGTGCCTGCTACCTTTTCAGCTTCCGCTCTTTCCATAAAGATCTTGTAAGGTCCGATTCTCAGGGTAGAAACCTCAAAATCCTGCGCATTCATAAAACTGAATGCCAAAATGAATACGAAAAGTGAAATAATTTTTTTCATGGTTAATAATATAGGTCTTGAATTGAATTTGTTTGAGTATTATTTTTTTCCTAAAACTTTATTGATGGCGCTTTTAATAATCGGTTCCATCAATGCATATCCTGCAGGAGTAGGGTGGATGCCATCTTTGGCGAGGCCTTCACGCATGCCGCCCTTTGCATCACGCATAGCTGTATTGTAATCTGCGAAAATCAGCTTATTGCTTTGTGCATACTGTTTTAATTTACTGTTTAAAGCATCCACTTTCTGAGGCGCATCGGTTATTTCTTTACGCCACGGGAATGCAGCTGCAGGAAGTACGGATGCAATGATTACTTTTATCCCGTTGCTTTTGGCAATATCAGCCATTGCCTTGATATTATTAAAAGTAAAATCAGGGTTATAAATTCCCGTATTTTCAGCGATATCATTGGTCCCTGCATTGATAACAACCAGTCTTGGTTTTAAAGCTATAACATCATTTTGAAAACGCAGCAGCATCTGTGACGTGGTCTGCCCGCTGATGCCTCTGCCTGTATAATTATTTTCAGAGAAAAATTCCGGATGGCTTTTTACCCAGCCTTCTGTAATGGAATTGCCCATAAAGACTACATCCACTTTTTTCTTTGAATTTAAAATGACGGTATTGTCATCTTTGTATCTGGCAAGATTGGCAAAATCAACGGCGCTCTGAGCCTTTACGAATTCACCGAAAAGTAAACCGATGATAAGGAAAACGGATAATTTCATATAAAATATTGTTTGTGGTTACAGGTGCCGGAAAAGCACGGTTCTGCAAAAATACAATGAAACCAATGACCTTCACAAAAAATAAGCTAATTTTTGTAAAGATTGATTGTATTCCGGGAATATCTATTCAATAGAAATGGGCTTTAGCGCGTTTAAGTGAGCATTATTTCTTTCTGATCAGCCAAAGTCCTATGAACGTCAATAATCCGTTGATGATCAGCAGCTCCAGTCCGATTTTAAAATCTCCGAATAAGTTCTGCTGGTATTTATCAATGAAAAATGAAATTACTGGCGCTGCAATACATACATAAGGAACCAGGTTGTCGCGGACTTTGTATTTGGTGAAAATCCCAAAGGCAAAAAGTCCCAGCAGCGGTCCGTAAGTGAATCCTGCAAGCTTAAGGATCAGCCCGATCATAGAATTGTCATTAATCACTTTAAAAATAACTACCATAATCAGGAAAGAAAGTGCTACAATAAGATGTATTCTTTTTCTGAATTTTTCTTTTTTGGAATCGTCCCACTCTTTCTTTTCTTTCATCCCGAAAATATCAATACATAGGGAAGAGGTAAGGGCTGTCATGGCGCCGTCCGCACTTGGAAATAACGCTGATATTAAGGCAATAATGAAGATAATGGAAATAAATCCGGGCATATGATTTAAGGCAACGTCAGGGAAAAGCTGGTCTCCTGAGCTTGCTACATGCTCCTGAGCCCCGTACAGGTGAAGAAGTCCTCCCATATAAAGAAATAGTGAAATTACTCCAAGAAGAACAAACCCCAAAGTCACCATATTTTTCTGCGAATCTTTCAGTTTAGTTACAGATAAACTTTTCTGCATCATTTCCTGATCGATTCCCGTCATCGTAATGGTAATGAAAGCTCCTGCCAGGATCTGTTTGATGAAGAAGCTCTTTTGGTTAGGATCGAAATCAAAAATTTTGGTATAGCCTTTTTCCTGCATAGCCGTGAAACTTTCTCCGAAACTTAAACCTAAATGATTCAACATATAGACCGTACAGATGATCAGTCCTAAAAGCATACACGAAGTCTGCAAAGTATCTGTCCATACGATTGTTTTTACACCGCCTTCATAAGTATAAAGGATGATCATAGCCAAAATAATCAGTGTAGTTACAATAAATGGAACTCCCAAGCTATCCAGAATGGAAATCTGGAGAATATTTACCACCAGATATAATCTTGCCGTAGCGCCTACCAACCTTGAAACAATGAAGATCCATGCTCCCGATTTATAGGAAAGCTGGCCCATTCTCTGCTGAAGATAGCCGTAAATAGAGGTCAGTTTCAAACGGTAATATAAAGGAAGAAGAACGTAAGCTACCACAATATACCCGATAAGATAGCCCAATGTGATCTGAAGATAGGCAAATTTATCATTTCCTACGGCTCCCGGAACACTTACGAACGTTACCCCCGAAAGCGAAGTGCCGATCATTCCGAAAGCTACCAGCATCCAGTTACTCTTGCGGTTCCCGATAAAGAAACTCTCATTATCACTTCCTTTTCCTGTTCTGTAGGCTACCCAAAGCAGTAATGCGAAGTAGACGATAATAATAGACAGTAATATAACTGGAGACATAGTTTTTCAATTAAAATTTTACAAATATAGTTTTTTTATGTTCTGATAAAAAAGAAAAAGCCTTTCAGAATATAACATCTGAAAGGCCTGTATATTGAGGGGTAAAATCATCATTAGTTGACTAAAACATCCTGCAATTCTTCACTTTTCTGAAAACTTGCTTTGGCAAACGGACAAAGCGGGATGATCTTTTTGTGGTTTTTTCTGGCAAATTCCACTGCTGCCAGAAGCATTTCTTTTCCTACGCCTTTGCCGTTGTAGGCTTCTTCCACTTCCGTGTGGTCTATAATAAATCTTTCTTCTCCGGCCCAGGTATACGTCATCATTCCTGCGCGTCTTCCATCTATGAAAGCTTCAAAACTTCCGTGTTTTTCGTCGTTGTTTTGTTTTACTTCGGTCATATTATGAAAATTTGGTTAGTATTTCTATATCGTTGGTTAATATTTTGTGTACCGGGCAGGCATCTGCAATAGTGTGGAGCCTTTTCATCTGCTCGTCATCCAGAAGACCTTCAAAGCTTATTTCTCTTTTAAAAACAGCTCTTTTGGTTAAAGGATAATTTTCAAGCTCAACTTCCACATTAATGTTTTCCACATCCCATTCCTTTCTTTCAATATACATTCTTAAGGTAGCAGCAGTACAGCTTGCCAGAGAGGTTGCTAAGATCTCAAGTGGGTTGAAACCTTTATTCTGACCACCTTTGTCGATAGGTTCATCTGTGATGATCTTGTTTTCGCCGGCCGTTACCTCAGTATAATATTTTGTTTTTCCTAAACTTGCTTTTACAGTTACCGCCATTATTGCTCTGTATTGAATTTATAACTTAATGCTCCAGACGGGCACTGGTCTATCTGGTTTTTGAGTTCTTCAGGACTTGCGTTTTCGGCTTTTATCCAGGGTCTGTCTTTAGGGTTGTAGACTTTGGGAAGCATTTTTACGCAGACAGCCGAGTGGATGCACTTTTTGGGCTGCCAGATAACCGTAATATTACCATTGGGATATTCGTGTGTTTCCATATTAATTTTCTTTTAGGGATTTTTCGATTCTTCTGTCCGGAATCAGCCATATGAGAGCCACGAGATAATAAAAACCTATGGCAATATAAGGATAAAAAAATGAAACAGCGATTCCAAGGACATAAAATACAATCGAGATATATTCTTTAAATTTTGAATTTATTGCTTCTTTGAGTTTAGAATTTTCACCTTCATATTTCAGAATCAGGTTTTCCAGGATAGTATAGGCTACTGCAGACATAATGACACAGATCCCATAGGCTGCCACCGGATTACTTGCAAAATGGGTTGTCCCGATCCATTCTGTAGCAATAGGCATCAGCGAAAGCCAGAACAGCAGGTGGAGATTGGCCCAGAGAATACTTCCGTTCACTTTTTTTACTGCCTGAAAAAGGTGATGATGATTGTTCCAATAGATTCCTACATAAATAAAACTGAAAATATAAGCAAGAAATCTTGGAAGGAGAGGTTTAAGGCTGGCCCAGCTGCTCCCTTCCGGAACCTTCAGTTCAAGAACCATGATGGTGATGATGATCGCTAAAACACCGTCACTGAAAGCTTCCAATCTTCCCTTAGTCATTAGTTTTAATCTCGTTTTTAAAATGTTCTATCTTGTCTTTGAGCTCTTTAAGCATATCAGGATTAATAACACCGCTCTCGAGATCAAAATTTTCATAAAACTTCGGAAGCGAGAAAGTATCTTTGATATCTGCTGCAAACTGAGGGAAAAAAGTCTTGGCCGTATTCATCACATTACCACCGCCATATCCTCCGGGTGAAGTGCTCATCAGGAACATGGGTTTATTCTGAAACACTTTCACATTGATCCTTGACGACCAGTCGAAAACATTTTTAAAAGCAGAGCTGTAAGACCTGTTGTGTTCTGCGAGTGAGCAGATAATGACATCACATTCCTCAATTTGTTTCAAAAAGTTATGGGCCTCGTCCGGGAAACCTTTCTTTTCAAGATCCACAGAGAAAACAGGCATCGTGAAATCATTTAAATCTATTAAATTAATTTCCTTATCCTGAAAATCTTTCAGAACAAATTTTACCAGTTCCCTGTTAATGGAAGTGGAAGAAGTACTTCCTGCAAATGCCAGTATTTTCATGGTTTATTAATACTTAAATGTTATTTTTCTGATGAATCGTTTTTTATTTTTTCCAGATAATCTGCTTCTAATTTTCCAAGCTTTTGAAAATAGGCTTCTTTGTCCACAAATAATCTTGGATTATAAGGATCTCCAACTTTTCTTTTTGTATGAAGGTCAAACTGACTTGCATGAGAGGCTACCCAAATATCAAAATCTACATTTTTCATCGCTTTGAATGTCTCGGCATAATCTTTCTGGATATTTTGATAATCTTTTACATCAGAGAATTTCCTGTCAATAATGATGGAGGGCAGATTGGCAATTAGAACCTTATAAGTCTGATCTTTATCTTTGGTTTCGAATAGAAAGCTGCATGATCCCTTTGTATGCCCCGGATGATGAAGCAAAGTCAGGGTAGTATTCCCGAGTTTTATTTTACCATTGTTTTTCAAAAGATAATCAGGGGTTACAGGTTTAAAAGTTACTCCGTATTTTCCCATTTCGTAATCTGATTTTCCACCGCTTTTTAATTCCCCGGCATCTTTTTCATCAACATACAGCTTTGCACCTGTTTCTTTTTTGATATCAGCCATTGCTCCCATATGGTCAAAATGAGCCTGTGTAAGAGTCAGGATTTTGATATCCATATAATTAAAACCTAGTTTCTTGATATTATTTTTGATGACCGGAAGCGAATCTGCTAATCCCGTATTGATAAGAATATTTCCTTTATCGGTAACAATGAGATAAGATGCCAGATCATAAGTTCCTACATAATAGAGATTTCCTGCAATTCTGAAAGGTTCGTAAATTTTTGACCATTCTTCAGGATTGTTTTTGGGTTCACTTACTGTTTGTGCATGACCTGTAAAAGATATGATCATTAATAATACAAGAATTATTTTTTTCATTATTAAGGTTTTCTGTTTAAAGTAGCTTTAGGAAGCGGAACATATTCGTTTTCATCGCCGGGAACCAGAGGGAAAGCGTCATGATTCTGATCATTCCAGTTCACTTTCGCCTGCTCGATCATTTCTTTATCCGAATTGACAAAATTCCAGAATATAAAACGCTCCTCATCAAAAGGCTCACCACCGAAAAGATAGACCGTACCGTTTTCACTCATATCGAATTCGCAAAGCGTGGTATCTTTGGCAATCATTAATTGTTTTGAACCGTAAGAATTACCTTCAGTGGAAACCGTTCCGTCCAGTACGTACATGGCAGCTTCTCCGTAAAGATCCTTTCCGATGCTTATTTTTTTTGCCTCTTTGGTTTTGATCTCAATGAAAAATAATTTACTGTGAACAGGAACTGCAGATTTTCTTCCGAATGCTTCACCGGCAATCAGTTTATATTGGATACCCTCTTCTTCCCACACCGGGATTTCATCTGCTTCAACATGATGGAATGTAGGCTCTGACTGTTCCAGGTGTTTTGGAAGACCTACCCAGATCTGGAATCCGTGAAGTCTTTTATCGCTGTGTCTTAAATATTCAGGAGTTCTTTCCGAATGCACAACGCCTTTTCCGGCGGTCATCCAGTTAACAGCTCCAGGCTTTATTTCGATAGCACTTCCTATGCTGTCCCTGTGAAAAATAGATCCTTCTAAAAGGTAAGTCAGGGTTGATAATCCGATATGGGGATGTGGCGGAACATCAAGATTCTGATAATCCTTCAATTCAGAAGGTCCCATGTGATCGATAAAAACAAATGGCCCGACTGCTCTTTTTTCACGGAAAGGAAGAAGTCTTCCTACCAGGAAATTTCCTATATCTGCTGCTTTTTCCTCTATGATAAGTCCGATATTTGACATAATAAAATTGGATGTTTTTTAGTTTGCATTAATGAAAATAGATCTTTTAGATGGCAGCTACAATTTGTCGTATCCTTCAAACTTTTCATCAACGATGCGTTTCCACTCCGGATGTTTTCTGATGTAAGCAAAAACATACGGACAGAACGGGAGAAGCTTTTTCTGATTCTCTTCAATATAAGCCAAAGTTTTTTCTACAACAGCAACAGCTGCGCCCGTCCCTGCAAGTTCGGGATCTGCTTCGGTATGTACCAGGGCAATCTGATGCCCCATTTCGCGGTAATCGATAAAGGCGAAATGCCCGTCAATCTCTATTTCAAATCTTTTTCCTGTTTTTACAAGAGGAATATTTTCAAATTCAGGTTTCATAATTCTTTCTGTATGATAAATTAGCCGGCGGATTGCAAAGACACAAGTTTTAAATGATGTCTTTGCAGTTCACCAAACACAAGTATATAAAGTTAATAAAAAAGGAATAATCTAAGATTAAGATAAATTTAATTCTCTTAATCTTCCAGATAACCGAACTTTCCGGTGTTGTAATCTTCGAATGCCTGCATGATTTCTTCCCTGGTATTCATCACAAAAGGTCCGTGAGGATAAATGGGCTCATTGATGGGTTCTCCGCTGATGATCAGCACGATTGCATCTTCCTGAGCCTCGATACTGAATATCTCCCCTTCATTTTTAAACAAGATAAAATGATCTGAAGCAGCTTTTTCTTCTCTGTTTACAGTAATGCTTCCTTCAATCACTAATGCAGCGGTATTAAAATGAGCAGGGAAGCTGAATTCAGCTTTTCCGCCGGCTTTTAATTTGGCATTCATCATGTTCAGCGGTGTAAAAGTATATGCAGGGCCTTTTTGCCCATCATATTCTCCTGCAATGATTTCCACAAAACCGTTCTCACCGAGGTCAACACGCTTCATAGCTGAATTTTCTATAGCCTGATATTTCGGGCAGCTCATTTTATCTTTTGCCGGAAGGTTGACCCATAACTGGACCATCTGGAAAATACCGCCTTTTTTAGACCATTCGGTTTCATGATATTCTTTATGAAGAACTCCTTTGGCTGCGGTCATCCACTGCACATCACCTTCTCCTATGATTCCACCACCGCCGGCACTGTCATGATGTTCTACTTTACCCTGATAAGCTATAGTGACGGTTTCAAAACCTCTGTGTGGATGAACTCCTACACCACGTGGCCTTTCCGAACCGTTGAAATGGAATTTCGAATTGTAATCAAGCATAATGAACGGGTCCATTCTTTTCATGTCCAAACCTTGTACGCCCGGGATAAAATTATGAACTCTAAAACCATCTCCTACAAAATGTGCAGGTTTTGGTGATACCACGATTTCTACTTTTTTCGCTGTCATAATATGTGAATTTTATATAACAAAAATACTGAAGCAGAAAATCGGAGACATTGATCTGTGGTAAGTTCGTAAAAGGTGAAAAGGCCAAATAGTTAAAAGGCAAAGAGGCGAATCAGCAAATTTGCTTTCTTTGCTTTATTGCCTACTTTGTTCTTACAGTTTCGCCCTTTCGTTATTTAGCCTTTTCGCCTAATCCTCCTTCGATTTCATATTCTTCCCGTCCGAAATATGGAGTCTTCTGAAAACAAAGCCGGATATAATCGTCAGGATGCCTACAGTAAGAAAAGTATAGCGGAAAGCGTTGTGTGTTTCTCCTTCGATAAGATCAGAGCTTTCAAACAGTTTTAAAACAATCAGTCCGAAAGCGATCCCGAATCCGATAGCCAGCTGTTGGTTGACCGATATCAGGGAATTCCCGCTGCTGGTTTGGAAATTTCTGAGATCTGCAATGGAAATGGTATTCATTGAAGTAAACTGGATGGAGTTGAAGAATCCTAATATGGCAATAATAGGGACAAACCAGTATAAAGAAGTATGGATATCCGGAATAGCAAGCATACAGATCAGGGTTCCGATAATGAAGGTATTGACCATTAAGGTCTGGCGGTAACCGTATTTATTCAAAATTTTTATAACGGATGATTTCCCGAATATTGCAGTAAGGGCCATAGGAGCAATGATCCATCCTGACGTCACTGCCGACTGCTTGTAAGCAATCTGGATCATCAGGGGAAGCAGTAAAGGAACAGAGCTGATTCCTAAACGTGTGGCAAGGTTACCGACTATTCCTACCCGGAAAGTTCTTACCTGAAACAGATCTAAAGGGAAAATAGGATTTCCGCCTCTTCTGGCATGTTTGTAATAGTAGTACAGAAATAAAAATCCCAGGATAAATACAACAAGAACCGGGGTAATGTTCTGCATATCTCCGAAGAGTTCCAGTGAAATGGACAGTAGAAGCGATGCAGCAGCAAAGATTAAAAACCCTTTCAGGTCAAAATCTACATCCGTAGATTTGTAGTCGGGCATATATTTTAAGCCAAGGATAATTCCTAAAAAACCAATAGGGATGTTGATCAGGAAGATCCAGTGCCATGAAAGATAATCTACCATATACCCTCCGACCAGCGGACCAAGTACAGGGCCAATGAGGGCAGGAATGATGGCGAAATTCATGGCTTTAAGCAATTCGTTCTTATCAAAAGTCTTAATAAGTGCCAATTTTCCGACAGGCGTCATTAAACTTCCTCCCACACCCTGGATAACTCTTGAAATAACAAGATGGGTAAGATTTTGTGACATAGAGCAGAACAGGGAACCCAAGCTGAAGAGGATCAGTGAAAAAATAAATACTTTTTTTGTTCCAAACCGGTCTGCCAGGAAACCGCTTGCAGGCATAAAAACCGCCAGAGTCAGAACGTAGCTGATAATGGCATTCTGCATATTGAGCGGTGATTCATTCAGGTCCTTCGCAATGGAAGGCAGGGAAGTGTTCAGGATGGTAGAATCCAGCATCTGCATAAAAATAGCAGTGGCCAGGATGAGCGGAAGTATTTTTTTTACAGAGATCTGTTGCGGACTTGTTTCTGTCATTGGATGTAGACTGGAGGTATCTTTACTTCCAGATTTTTTTTATTGAAATCAGCTTCCGTGTGAAGCGGTTTAATCTTTAGATAAAGAATTCCCTATAAAATTAAAAAAGTCCTGTGAATTTTCACAGGACTTTTTTAATTATTTTTTTGTTTTTTCTACTCCTTTCCATTCGTCGCCGGCTTTTCTGTACTGGCTTAGGATGTAAGTTTTGAAATCTTTTGTTTTGTATTCAATATTATCGGTATTTTGTTCAAACGGCATAATGTAATAGTAGTCAACGTCTGTTTTGTCCGATTTGTTTCCTTTTTTCACAGATGGAACATATTTGGAAAACTTATAGTTGGGAAGATATTGTTTTAGTCTTGTATAAAAAGCTTTGTCTTCTTTTTCATCAGGGATGATATCTACAATATTGAAATCATCTTTTTTCTTGTCGATCCACAGGTAATAGGTTTTTTCTTCACCCAGGTTTCTGTTTAAGGAGTTGAAGGCAAATAACTCCTTTGGAACCAGTTCTTTGATTTTTTCAGGATCTACTTTAGTATAGTACTGTCCCTTAGACGGATCCACATAGGTTTCAAGGTTGTACATCAAAACTGAATTGTTCTCAAATTTTTTATTTTTAAAGTACTGATTTAAAGATAATTCTGCTGTTGCTCTGAGTTCTTTTCCTCTTTCATCCAGTTTTTTGGTAGGATTCTGAGGGTTTACTTTTTTTACAAACTCATATAAAACGACAGGTTTTACATCTTTCAGGTGAGGATACGTTTTAAGCTGTTCTGCTTTTACCAGCCAGTAAAACTGCTGATAATAGTCGTCCTTATCTACATCTTTCACGCTTTTGTAAGATAGGGCAAGCTTTTTTGAATTTAAGTATTTGCCATATTTTCCCTGTCCAAAAGCAAAACTGATGGATAGTAAGGCAAACAAAACAGTAAGATTTCTTCTCATTTTTTTATAATTGATATTTTCGTTGTCCAAATATAATTATTTATTAGATATTATTTTTGATTGTCAGTTAAATTATATTGATATTATTAACGTTATTCAAAAGAAAATCCCGTATTTCTACAGGATTGATAATTTTGTGTTATTGAGATTATGGGTGGATGTTTAGATTGAAGATAAAACCAAGAACCAAGAGTCAAGAATCAAGATTTCAGATGTGAGATTTAAGATTTCAGACTGTTTTCTAATGATTTGGCCTATAAGCTAAACCTCTCAAACCCTCAAGCTCTCCAACCTTACATCCATCCCGGAACTCCTTACTCATAGCTCGTCTCATGCACTTTCACTGCTCTTCCGCTCGGGTCATTCATTTTTTTGAAAGCTTCGTCCCATTCCAAAGCGATAGGCGTGGAACAGGCTACTGAAGGTACCGACGGAACGGTTGCTGCCGCCGTTTCACTCGGAAAATGTTCTTCGAAAATAGTTCTGTACCTGTATTCCTCTTTGTTTTGAGGAGTGTTCAGAGGGAATCTGAACCTTGCATTAGCCATCATTTCGTCAGTGACCTCTTTTTCAGCGACTTCTTTTAAAGTATCGATCCAGGAATATCCCACACCGTCTGAGAACTGTTCCTTTTGTCTCCAAACGATTGATTCTGGTAAAATATCCTCAAAAGCTTTTCTTAATACCCATTTTTCGATTTTCCCTTCTGCAGTGCTGATCATTTTATCTTTTGGATTAACGGTCATTGCAATGTCCATAAATTCTTTATCCAGGAAAGGAACTCTGCCTTCAATACCCCAGCTCATTAAAGCTTTGTTAGCTCTTAAACAGTCGTAAAGGTGTAGCTTGTTTAATTTTCTTACTGTTTCATCATGGAATTCTTTGGCGTTGGGTGCCTTATGGAAATACAGATAACCTCCGAACAACTCATCTGAACCTTCCCCAGACAGTACCATTTTGATTCCCATGGATTTGATTACTCTTGCCAGAAGATACATAGGGGTGGAAGCTCTGATGGTAGTCACGTCATAAGTTTCCAGATGATAGATCACATCACGTACAGCGTCCAGTCCTTCCTGAACGGTAAAATTTACTTCATGATGCACAGAACCGATATGGTCAGCCGCCTTTCTTGCTGCGGCCAGGTCAGGAGATCCTGTCAGTCCCACTGCAAAACTGTGAAGTCTTGGGTACCATGCTTCCTGAGTATCACCGCTTTCCACTCTCTGTCGTGCAAATTTTGCAGTAACTGCTGAAATAACAGACGAATCCAGGCCTCCGGAAAGAAGGACTCCATAAGGAACATCACTCATCAGCTGTCTGTGGACGGCATCTTCAAGGCCTTTTCTTATTTTGGATATATCGGTTTCGTTATCCTTTACATGGTCAAAGCTTTCCCAGTCTCTTTTGTACCACTGCTGAAGTTCAGTTCCGTCAGTGCTGTATACAAAATGTCCGGGAAGGAAGGTTTCAATGGTTTTGCAAACACCTTCCAGCGCTTTCAGTTCGGAAGCCACATAATAGTTTCCGTTTCTATCCCATCCCTGATAAAGAGGGCAGATTCCCATATGGTCGCGGGCAATCAGATAGATTCCTTTTTCTATATCGTAAAGGGCAAATGCAAAAATTCCGTTAAGTTTTTCAATGAAATCTTTTCCATATTTTCTGTATAGTGCCAGAATCACTTCACAGTCCGACTGGGTCTGAAATTCGAAATCCGGAAATTCTTCCTTTAATTCTCTGTGGTTATAAATTTCCCCGTTCACTGCAAGCACCACTTTTTCATCTTTAGTGAATAAAGGTTGCTTTCCTGAAGTAGGATCTACAATGGCAAGCCTTTCATGAGAAAATACAACTTTGTCATCCTGATATACACCGCTCCAGTCCGGACCACGGTGACGGATTTTTTTCGACATTTCTAAAACCTGAGGTCTTAATATTTCGGTCTTTTGTTTGGCGTCAAACAAACATACAATTCCACACATATTGTTACTTATTTGAAGCAAAATTAGTTTTGATGTTTAAAAATAACAATAAAAAATAAATAAAAGTTAAATTTTTTAATTAATTAAATCGATTAAATGAAAAATATTAACTTTTTGAATCGATTTGAGTGTGTTTAATTGATTTTTTTCGTTGAGTAAAAATGATGCTTATATCCTATACAAAATTAAAATGAAATAATTAATAATATATGGTAATTTATTATATGAATTTTAGCCCTTACTTTGTGGCTCGAAATAATTTTTTTTCATCATTTGTGTTTTTACCTTCTTGCAATTCTCTTTGCAAGAAGGTTTTGTTTTATAGGGACCCTAACAAAGCGCCTGAAACATTTCTGAAGCTGAAACTTGTACCTTCTGCTGTGCCCTGAGGGATTTACCTTGTATGATTAAGAACACAATCTGATCTTCACGAAACGAAAGAAAATGTCATTTTTCCGTCTGAGTAGATGGGATTAGTTTTAGGAACAAATTCATTACCGTTTTCCCAGCCTCCGTTGAATAATGAAAGCAATTTAAAGAGAGTTCTTTTGTGCATAAGCAAAGGTTCCTCAAATAATTTAATTTCTTTATAAGTAGGGATTTGCAATGCAGATGTTACAAATAAATTTATTAATATGAATAAAAATCCATGCTCAACAAAAAAGCTGCCCTGAAATAGAGCAGCTGTATATTTTATTATAGTGGATTTAGATAATTAAGAAACTCTTTCGATCAATGCCATATAGAATCCGTCGTAACCTTGACTTGGCATCACTTTGTCATCTTTAACCAGCTTAAAACCTGCATTGTTTTTCAGGAATTCTTCTACCTGTAAATTGTTTTCAGAAGGCAGGATAGAACATGTAGCATACACCATTTTTCCGCCTACTTTAACCATTTTAGAATAATCCTGAAGAATCTGCTGCTGCTCTTTTTTAATCCTGTCGATAAAATCCTGGTCAATTTTCCATTTGCTGTCCGGATTTCTTTTTAAAACACCAAGTCCTGAACATGGAGCATCAATCAGAAGTCGGTCTGCTTTATCATGAAGACGCTTGATCACTTTATTGTCAGAGATCATTCGGGTTTCAATATTATGGGCTCCCGCTCTTTTTGCACGGCGTTTCAGTTCAGCCAACTTCCATTCGAAGATATCTAAAGCTACAATCTGACCTTTATTTCCCATCAATGCAGCCAAATGTAGCGTTTTTCCACCTGCTCCGGCACATGCATCCACCACTCTCTGGCCTTCTTTTACATCAAGGAAATATCCGATCTTCTGCGAAGAGGCATCCTGCACTTCAAATAAACCTTCTTTAAAAGCTGTTGTAAGGAAAACATTTTTCTTTTCTTCAAGCTGTACGGCATCCGGATAATTTCTTACCGTGTAAGCCACCACACCTTCGTCTGAAAGATCAGAAATAAGTTCTTTTGGTGTTGTTTTCAGGCTGTTTGCCCTTAATACGGTAGGAGCCTGCTCGTTTAAAGCATGCATTTCCTTTTCCCAGCCCGGACCTAATTCTTTTTCCAAAGTTTCAGCCAGCCATTCAGGAATGGAATGTTCAATAGCTTTCGTAGGAACCGAATTTTTTTTAAGTTTGGTAAGGATATCTGCGATTTTAATTCCGTCAAATTCTTCAAACTTTTTGTAATTGGTTTTGCTCCAAAGAAGATAAGCGATGATCAGCTTATAAATATTGTTGGGTTTTACCCCTTCACCCATATAATATTCAAGGCGTTTTTTCCAGCGGATGATATTATAGAAAATCTCAGAAACAACGGCTCTGTCCTGGCTTCCCCATTTTTTATGAGCTTTTAAAAGTCTTTCGATTACCTTATCGGCATATTTGTTTTTCTCGAAAAATGTTTCTTGTAAAGCATCGTGAATTCCGATGGCCAGGTTTCTGTGAATAAGTTCCATAAATTTGCTTCGCTGTTTGAATCTGCAAAGGTACAAATTATAGTTGAGAATTGAATCGGGATTCGGGGCTCGTATTTGGAGTGGGAGAGTTTTAGGGTTTGAGAACCTGATTTATTTGCTAGATGCTAGTTGACACTTAAATTAGTGAGTAAACAGTCTGAAATATGAAATCTAGTATCTGAATTCTTGATTCTTAAGTTTCCATATCCGGTTTCTAACTCTAACTCAAAAATCTTACCTTTGCAAAAATCAAAAATATGAGTGATACTGTACTTTGTCCAAAATGTGGCTCCGAATTTACTTACCCAACTGATAATATGATGACCTGTTCTCAGTGCTTCTACGAATGGAGCCCGGAGGAAACAGCTGCTGAAACAGCTAATGAAGGAAAGATACTGGATTCAAACGGGAATGAACTTCAGGATGGGGATTCTGTAGTGGTTATTAAAGATCTTCCTGTGAAAGGAGCACCAAAACCTGTAAAAGCGGGGACGAAAGTTAAAAATATCCGTCTGAGACCGGACAGCGACCATAATATTGACTGTAAAATTGATGGCTTCGGGTCTATGGCTTTAAAATCAGAATTTGTGAAGAAAGCTTAAGGCTGGAAAATAAAAAAAGGAAAGAATTGGACAGTGTAATCTTTCAAAAGACTTAATTGCAGGGAGGTGCTAATGTCCGTCTTAAGGCAGAAAGAGAATTAACCAAAAATTTCCTTATGCTGTGGAAATACAAATGTAAGAAAAAGTTTCAAACCGCTTCTTAGATTTGTATTTTTTTTATCCACAAATTAACAATAACTATAAGGAAATGTAGAAGTTACAGATTGCTAAATCGTGAAACAGCGAAAAGCAAAAACGTTGGAAGGCGTCCTTATAAGGCGAAGAAAGCTAATAGGCTGAGAGGGTTGATTTGACTTTTTGCCCTTTAGCTTTTCTGAAATGTTGCCTTACTTAAATGATACTTTAATATTTCCTTCTACTTTGGAATCTGTGTAGACAATAAGTTCTTTATTCCTTACTTTAACCTTGTTCCAGTAATGATTACCGGCAAACCTGCTTTCCAGGAGTTCCGCTTCAGTTCCGTTATCTGAAATTTTGATGTCTTTGGGATAATAAGAAAACTTAGAAAGTTGGAATTCTGCTTTTTCCTCTTCACTAAATATATTCACTTCACCAAAAAGCCTGGCAACATAAGTATTATAAGGACTTTTATAGGTTTCCTCCGGGCTGTCGTTCTGGATCAGCCTTCCATCCTTCAGAATAACGATCTGGTCAAGCCAAGGCATAATGTCCTGAAGTTCGTGGGTAGAAATAATCAGGGAAATCCGGTGCTGCTTCACATATCTGAAGAGTCTTTCCCTAAGCTCTATTTTTCTCGGAAAATCCAGATTACTGAAAGGTTCATCCAGAATAAGCAGTTTAGGAAGTACAGAAAGTGCTCTGGCTATGGCCACACGCTGCTGCTGCCCTCCGCTTAAATATTTGGGAAGAACATGGGCGAATTCCTGAAGCCCGACCACTTCCAGAAGCTCCATAACCGTTGCTTTTTTCTGGGCTAAATTGATATTAGAAATGAATTTTCCTACATTTTCAGCAACAGTGGCATAAGGCATCAGATCAAAATTCTGGGCTACCAGCTTCATCTCAGCTTCCCCGGGAACCAGATTTCCTTTGGGGCCTAAAAGCCGGGTTCCGTTAAAAATAATTTCGCCGCTTTCCCAGTCCAGAAGCCCATAAATCAAATTGAGCAATGTAGATTTTCCACAGCCGCTTTCTCCTGCAAGTGCAATGATCCTGCCTTCCTCAAAACCCAGATTAAGGTTCTGAAACAAGGGTTTATCCTTGGTGTGGGAAAAATATAAATTGTTTATTTCTAAAAGCATAATACAAATGTAAGGTTTTTAGGAAAAAATAATTTTTTTTATTATATTAGCAGAAGTAATAAAAATATATCAAAAATGAGAAAAAAACTGTTTTCATTAGCTATTCCTGCTTTATTTGTAGCAGCTGTGGCGGTTTCTTGTAAAAAAGACAAACCGGTGACCAGCGAAAGCAACGAAGTGACTACTACAAAAGACGGGAACCAGTATACACTGGATACATTGAACAGTAAAGTGGAGTGGAAAGGATATAAAATATTCAAGTCAGAAAGTACAAGCCATTTCGGAACCATCAAATTTGAAAGTGGTGATGTAACGGTAAAAGACGGAAAACTTGAAAGTGGAAAATTTGTGGCGGATATGAGTTCTCTGACCTCTGTAGACCTTAAGGACGATGCTGAGCAGCTGGGGAAACTTAACGGGCATCTTAAGAGCGGCGATTTTTTTGAAGTGGAAAAATTCCCTACAGCTTCTTTTGAAATTACTAAAGTAACACCTTCTGCAGAAGGAGATTATAATACGCTTCTTGATGGAAATTTAACGATCAAGGGGATCTCGAAGCCGGTTCAGTTTAAAGCCAATGTTTCTGTAAAAGACGGAGAAGTAAGTGTGGCTACTGAACCTAAGGATATTAAAAGAGAAGAGTTTGGCGTAAAGTTCCAGGCTCCTGCTGAAAACGGAGTGATTAAGGATGAGGTAACTCTTCAGATCAACGTTAAAGCTTTAGAAAAGAAATAATTTTTTTATTTAAGTGAAATAAGTGATTGAAGTCTGCCTCCCGTAAAGGGGCAGATTTTTTTGTCACAGATTCATTATTAAACTTAAAAAACGTATTTTTGCAAAACATTTTGAAAGGGTAAAACAATGATAGAAAAGATAGAAGAACTACTTACCGAAGTAAACAGCTTCAATGCTACATCTAAAGAGGAAATTGAAAACTTCCGGATTAAGTATAATGGTAAAAAAGGTGTTCTGAATGATTTTTTTGAAAAATTTAAAGAAGTTCCAAACGACCAGAAAAAAGAATTCGGGCAAAAGATTAATTCTTTAAAACAGGCTGTTGCAATAAAACTGGAGGATCTGAAAGATGCTTCCCAGGCTGCTATTGTTACCGAAAAAGAAGATCTTACAAGACCTGCTTTTCCATTGGACCTTGGGTCGAGACACCCGATCAATCTGGTGAAAAACAGGATTATTGAAATTTTTAAATCCATAGGTTTCGCAGTAGCGGACGGTCCGGAAATAGAGGACGACTGGCATAACTTTACGGCGCTTAATCTTCCTGAATACCATCCGGCAAGAGATATGCAGGATACGTTCTTTATTGAGCAGAATCCGGATATCCTTTTAAGAACACATACTTCCTCCGTACAGATCCGTTATATGGAAGAAAATCAGCCGCCGATCAGAATTCTTTCCCCGGGAAGAGTGTTTAGAAATGAGGCTATTTCTTCACGTTCACACTGTATCTTCCACCAGATTGAAGGATTGTATATTGATGAGAATGTAAGCTTTGCAGACATGAAGCAGACGATCCAATTCTTTACAACCGAGCTTTTCGGAAAATCAAAGATCAGAATGAGACCTTCCTATTTCCCGTTCACAGAACCTAGTGCTGAAATTGATGTATATTGGGGATTAAACTCTGAAACCGATTACAGAATCACTAAAGGAACAGGATGGCTGGAAATCATGGGATGCGGAATGGTAGATCCTGCTGTTCTGAAAAATGTAAACATCGACTCTGAAAAATATTCGGGATATGCTTTCGGGATGGGTATTGAAAGAATTACGATGCTGCTTTACCAGATGAGCGATATCAGAATGTTCTTCGAAAATGATATAAGAACTTTAGAACAGTTTAAAACACTATAAAAAATCAAACCTCCGGAATTTCCGGAGGTTTTGTTTTTAATTACTGACCTAAGAAACAAAACGTAATTAAAAGCTGATCTTATTGAAATTTACAACGTGATTGTCTTATTCTGTTACAGTGAAACATTACTTTATATTAACTTTTCTTTTTCCAGCTTTGTCATGCTGAGCAGAGTCGAAGCGTGATATGAATATTTTAAACTCTCTCAGTCTTTTACCTCTTCTGTTATTAATAAGACAATCAAAAATTAAAATCTATTACATTCTCAGAATAAAAAAATACCGGCAAAAAAAGTCTGCCGGTATTTTTTAGTTAAAAGACTTGATGGTCTTCTATTTATATTTTAAAGGATATTTCACATTTTTAAGATCATCAATGCTTGCTTTCAGCGATCCAACAGCCAATTCAGCTTTTAGCAGCATAGGAATATGGTTGGCATCATTGGTCACCCACATCGTTACGCCTTCTTTTTCCTTGAAAACCCTTCCGCTTTTTACAGACGGGATAATCTTTAGACAGTTGATGGTGCCGAATTTTGTTTTCAGATCTTCTGTTCCGGTCACTTTTAGCTGGAAAGGAAACATTTCATCATCAATCCATACATTCATGTTGATAACGGTTCCCACCTTCAGCTCACTTGTACTTTTGCTTCTTAAATAATAAAAGCATGAAAGCATATCCTGAACTCCTTTCACAGACTTGATCACTTTTGAGCCGTTGGCAGGCGTTTTTTTATCAGTTAGGATCAGGGTATTATTGCTATGGTTGAAAACGGTTTCAAAATGCTGGCGATAGCTTCCTTCGCGTACATTTCTCACGTAAAAGCTCGGCAGTCCGGTTTCCATATTAATGAAGCTTTCATATAAATCTTCTACTTTAAAGAACGCTTTTACAGCACCTGTAGTCTGTCCTGTACCTTTTACGTAAAGATGCGAAGCGCCCATATAATTGGTTTTTTTTGCAGTAAGATTGGCGGTTCCGGCATTCAGGATTCCGTAGTGGATTCTGAATGTAATAGATTCACCGTCAGCAATATTATCGATCTGGGCATGGCCTAAAAGGAACGTGAATATTGCAAAAAGATTTAAAATTTTCTTCATGGTATGACATTTAACAAAAACATTGCCAAATTTAAGATTCTTAAGTATTTACGGAGATTTGATAAATCTCAGGTTTTTATTTAGAATCAATTAAATATGCTTCGCATTAAAATTAGTAAATTTGCAGTTACATGTATAATTAAATTATCTTATTATTATGATAACCACTGATATATTGATCATAGGGGCCGGACCTACCGGGCTTTTTGCTGTTTTTGAAGCAGGTTTACTAAAAATGAAGTGCCATATTATCGATGCACTTCCGCAGCCGGGAGGACAGCTAGCAGAGCTTTATCCTAAAAAACCTATTTTCGATATTCCGGGATATCCTTCTGTAAATGCCGGAGAATTAGTGGATAATTTAATGGAACAGATCAAGCAGTTTCAGCCTGGATTTACTTTGGGAGAAACGGCAGTTTCCTATACAAAAGTGGACGATGAATGGTTTGAAGTGATTACTAACAAAGGAACGGTTCATAGATGTAGGGCAATTGCCATTGCCGGTGGATTGGGAACTTTTGAGCCAAGAAAGCCTACTTTCGATAATGTTGCTGATTATGAGGAAAAAGGTCTTGAATATTTTGTTAAAGAACCTGAGCATTTCAGAAATAAAAAAGTGGTGATTGCCGGAGGTGGAGATTCTGCTCTTGACTGGAGTGTTTTCCTTTCCAATGTTGCCAGTGAAGTGACTTTGATCCACAGAAGAAATGAGTTCAGAGGTGCCTTGGATTCAGTGGAAAAAGTTCAGGATCTTAAGAATGAAGGTAAAATTAAATTAATTACTCCTGCTGAAGTTACCGGAATCAAAGGTGATGGAAAAGTGGAAGCGATCACGGTACAGATCGAAGGGCAGGAAGCTTATGATATTGAAACGGATTATTTCATTCCTTTATTCGGACTGACTCCAAAACTGGGTGAGATTGGAAACTGGGGATTGAATATCGAGAAAAATGCCATCGTTGTAAACAATGCATTGGATTACCAAACCAATATTGACGGGATTTACGCGATTGGAGATATCAATACTTATCCTGGAAAATTAAAGCTGATCCTTTGTGGTTTCCATGAAGCAACGCTAATGTGTCAGAGTGTTTACAACAGGCTGAATCCAGGGAAGAAATTTGTTCTGAAATATACAACCGTAAGTGGAGTAGACGGATTTGACGGAAGCCGTAAGGAAGCAGAAAAAGCAGTTGTGAAAAAAATTGACTAATTTTGCGGTATTATGTCAGATATCAATATTAAGATCACCGACCGGGAAGGGGTAACCCATGATGTTGTAGCGCCTACAGATATGTCTATGAACCTGATGGAGATCATCCGTTCTTATGAATTGGCGGAAGAAGGAACTATCGGGGTATGCGGAGGAATGGCCATGTGCGCCTCATGCCAGGTATATGTGATCAATGATCCGGGCCTTGAGCCGATGGGCGATGAAGAAGATGCCATGCTGGCGGAAGCTTACCACGTAAAAGAGAACAGCAGACTGGGATGCCAGCTACATATGGTGGATGAAATGGAAGGCCTTGAAGTGGAGATTGCTCCCTATCCTTAGAAAATATTTAATTTAAGTTAATATAAAAAAAACTCCTGAAAATTTACTTTTCAGGAGTTTTTATTTTAATTTTTAGAAGGCTGAAATTTAGGATGCTCTACCTGCCATAAAGCAAAAGAATAAATATCTGCATATTCCTTGAAAACTACATCCATATCACTGGTAAAATGTCCGTTTTCATAATTTACATACAATAAGACCGGTTTTCCTGAACCTGAATTTTTCTGCAATATGGCAGCAAATTTTCCGGGTTCCCAAGGTACGATCCTTGAATCGTTCATTCCGGTACGAATGATTACAGCAGGATACTTAACTCCTTTTTTCACTTTACTCTGGGCGTCCATTTCCAACAGGTGCTTTGCATCTTCTTTATTTTCGATAGATCCTATCTCAGGAATCTGGTTGGGCCCATTTGCTGTAGTTTCTGATCGTAAAGCATTGGTCATTCCCACTTCAGCAATGGCAACTGCAAAAAGGTCTGGTCTTTCGGTAATAGCCCTTCCTATAAGAACACCACCCATACTTACCCCATTTCCGATCAGTTTGGAAGGAGAAGTGTACTTCTGGCTTACCAAATATTCCGAACATGCGATGAAGTCTTTCCAGGTATTGGGCTTATTGGCTTTCATACCTGTTTTATGCCAGTTTTCACCTTTTTCACCTCCGCCTCTTACATGGGCAATAGCAATGATGGTACCTTGCTCCAGCAGTACGGATAGTCTGGTAGAAAAACGAGGTTCGTAGGATATTCCATAACCTCCATAGCCTGTAATATAAGCAGGAGTGCTGCCATCCATTTTTATATTTTTAGGATAAATGATAGAAAGAGGAACCATTACTCCATCATGGCTTTTTACTTCTACTTCTTTTACTTCATAAAGCTGATTATAGTCAGGGTAGGAGGTTTCAGAATTAAGGTATTTACTCTTTACTGCGTTGCCTTTTTCAGGATTATATTCATAAGTTGTCAGCGGAGTCAGCCAGTTTACATTGTTACAATAGATATTGTCATTTTCATGGGCATTTAAGGGTAATGAACTGTTAACACCCGGCGGAAGCTGAACTTTTTTGGGTTCTAAAGTATTGATATTGATCTGGTATTTATCTCTTGTAATACCGTTTCCTAATGAATAAAAAAGATAATTTTTAGAGCTGTGAATCGCTATGATTACAGCATCTTTACTTTCCGGAATAACAGTTTTTGCATTATTAATGTCCGGTTTTGAAAGACTGGTCAGTGTAATTTTATAATTGGGAGCATCCTTATGGGTAAGAAGGAAAAGTTTATCTCCTGAAATATGGATGTCCGTAATATCATCTGTCGGTTTTACGATCTGTCTCCACTTGATCTTTTTATTTTTTAATTCTGAATAAGGAGCCACAAAAATTGGACTTTCAGACCGTACAGAGCTTAATCTCAGGATGATGTACTGATAGTCATCCGTAAAGCCGATGCTGGTGAATTGTTCGGTTAAGGCATTAAGTTCAGGATAATCTTCTCTGGAAGCGAGTACTTTATCTGTTTTTGCATCCGTTCCTATCTCATGGATCATAGCCTTCATGTCTTTTAAAAGCATGTTGCTGTTAGGATCAGCCGTGCTCATTTTGGTATAAATGACAGATTTTCCATCTGGTGTAAACTCAAAAGAAAATTCGCTCCAGATAGGACCTATTTCGTCTTTCAACAGTTTATTTGTAGTAAGGTCTAATATTTTAAGATTACAGATCTCGCCACCTGACTTTGACAATAATATCGCTATTTTCTCAGCTTTTAAATCGAGAGTGAAGTTGGTAATCTGTGTATTTTTACCAAGCGTTTCCGGGTCGAATATCAAAGTTTCTTTTCCTGTAGAAAGATCCCTGGAGTAAAGCTTGGAAAGGCTTTCATTTTTCCTGGTTTTGGCGTAAAAATATAGATTTTTTCTTTGCATTACCACTCCGAAGGAATCTCCATTCATTTCCTGTACCTCTTTCATCCGGTTGAAAAGTGTTTCCCGGTTCGGAATCTTATCAATAATATTATTACTGAAATCCGACTGTGCCTTAAACCAGGATTGTACATCCGGACTTTTAAGGTCCTCCAGCCATCTGTAATTATCGGTTATTTTAGTTCCGAAATAATCGTCAACAACCGGTTTTTCCGGCGTTGCAGGATAATTGTACTGCGCGGAAACTATCTGGGCTAAAAATAATCCTGCAGACCAAAAGAATTTATTCATTATTTTATTTCTTGATTGTGTGAAAAATTTAATACTGCAAATGTACTAAACTTCTTCTTTCGAAATCCATTTCCCTACGGTAGGAGCCTGATAATTTCCCATTTTATCCAAAAGCTCATCAATACTCCCACTTATCAGAAGCATATCACGGTTTACCTGCTTTAGAAATCCTTTATCAACCATCGTCTGAACCAGTTGTATCAGATCGTTATAAAACCCGTCAATGTTTAAAATACCGATAGGTTTTTGATGAAGCCCAAGCTGTGCCCAGGTGATCATCTCAAAAAACTCTTCCAGGGTTCCGTAGCCGCCGGGCAGAACGATGACACCGTCACAAAGATCATTCATCTTCGTTTTTCTTTCGTGCATGGTTTCTACGATAATAAGTTCCGTAAGATTTTTATGGGCAATTTCTTTGGATTGAAGAAAGTGGGGGAGAACTCCTGTCACTTTTCCGTTTTCACTTAAAGCTCCATCTGCTACAGCTCCCATCAAACCTACATCTGCGCCACCGTATATAAGCTGAATGTTTTGTTTTGCCAATGTCTTTCCAAGCAAGGTTGCCTGTTCTTTATAAATTTCATGCGAGCCGAAGCTTGAGCCGCAGAATACTGTTATACTTTTCATTATCATTTATAGTAAACTTTTTCAAAAAGACCGGGATAATTTTCAACCAACCCTGAATTATCAATGGAAATCAAGGCTTCAAAGTTTTTGGGAATATTCTCATATAGATATTCAGACTGACCTATATGGGTGTATTGCTGTTTGACAGGTTTGATTTTGCCCTCTAAAATATTGATATAGATAACATTTATTTCACTGGATTGGCCTTTGGATAAATTTAAATTATTGATAGGTAATGTGTTGGTGAAAGGAGTTAATGAAATATCAATGTATTTGAAATCTGAAAATTCGGGACGATCAGTATCATTAATAGTCCAGTTGTTCCCGTGTTTTAGTCCTGTAACTTTAAATTTTTCCCCATTGACTTCATATTCAACGGTGAAATTTTGAACAAGCCAGTTTTTGTCGATCGTTATCTGATAATGGACGAAATAGGCTGTATTATCAAAAGAACCGATAATTTTTGAGGTCACCATATAATTTTCCTCATTTTCAATCAGATTGAAATATTCAAGAGAATGATAGAGCAGGCCCTTCCAAATTATCGGATCCATTGAGTGTTATTTTAATTTTTAGCAGGAATATTTGCTAAAATATCCTTAGTAAAGCTCCAGAATTTCTGGGCAGAAGGAATATTGGCTTTCTCATCAGGAGAGTGTGCTCCTCTGATCGTAGGGCCAAAGCTTACCATTTCCATTTCAGGATAATTGGCTCCGATGATCCCACATTCCAGACCTGCATGACATGCTACTACGTGAGGTTTCTCACCAAATTTTTCTGTGTAGATCTTTTCCATCAGCTGTACGATTTCAGAACCCGGTTTTGGTTTCCAGCCCGGATAAGATCCGCTGAATTCTACCTTCATTCCTGCCAGTTCTGCAACGGATTTTAACTGTTCTGCAACAGAATATTTGGATGAATCTACAGATGATCTCGTAAGGTTTAAAATTTTAAGCTCGCCGCCTTTTAATTCAACCCGTGCCACATTGTTAGAAGCTTCTACAAGATCTTTCACGTCAGGACTCATCCTGTAAACGCCGTTATGAAGAGATTTTAAAGCCAGAATAATCTTCTTTGAATCTTCTTCGGAAATAGCTTTGTCAGAAGTCGTAGAGTTTTCGATATTGATCTGTAAACCTGGTTCAACCGAAGCAAATTCTTCAAGAATTTCTTTTTTCAGAACAGTAACTTCTTCAATAAACTCATGAGCATTTCTCACAGAAATAAGGGCTACACCTTCTCTTGGAATAGCATTTCTCAATCCGCCGCTGTCTACAGAGATCAATTGGATATTCTGCTTGGCTAAGCCGCTGTAAAAAAGTCTTCCTAGGATGATATTGGCATTTCCGAAGCCTTTATGGATATCCATTCCTGAATGTCCTCCCTGAAGGCCTTTTACCTCAAGTCTTACAATCTGTCCTTTAACAGTTTCTGTTCCGTAATTTTGGGTAATGGTTACATCTACACCACCTGCACAACCGATATCAATCTCATCATCTTCCTCAGTGTCAAGATTTAGTAAGATTTCTCCCGTAAGCTGTCCTGGCTTTAATCCTAATGCTCCTGTCATGCCCGTTTCTTCATCTATTGTGAAAAGCGCTTCCATAGCCGGGTGGGGAATATCTGAACTTTCAAGAATAGACATGATAGTTGCCACTCCTAAACCGTTGTCGGCTCCTAAAGTGGTTCCTTTTGCCTTTACCCAGTCTCCGTCAACCTCCATTTTGATTCCTTCAGTCTCGAAATCAAAGTTTACATCATTGTTCTTCTGGCATACCATATCCAGGTGCGACTGAAGGACAACAGATTTACGGTTCTCCATTCCGGGAGTAGCAGGTTTTTTGATGATGACATTTCCTACCTGATCAACGGTTGTTTCTAATCCCAGATTTTCACCAAATTCTTTGATGAAAGCAATCACCCTTGCTTCTTTTTTAGACGGTCTTGGAACTGTATTTAATTTGGAAAAATTTTTCCAGATTATTTGCGGTTCTATGTTCGATAATTCCATGAAATTTTATTTTTATCAAAATTACAAAATAAAAAATGCTTCCGTGAATCCGGAAGCATTTTTATGTGTTGTATTACGGTGAAAAAGCTAAACAGCAAGAAGGCAGAAAAGCTAATGTGGCTAAGAGAGCAAATTCGCCTTTTAGTCCTTTCGCTCATTATCTCCTAGCATCCGCATTCTCCATAAATAGGCAGCGTTTCCACAGTACCATCCGGTTTCTCAATCGTCAGTGTACCTTCGAATAATAACGCTTCTTCATTTTTTATTTTTTTGCCTTTTACAGAGATCTTGTAGTTGTCGCTTTCAATTTCTTTCGTCAGTTCCTCATCTACTTCCATGTCGCTTGACGAGATAAGATTCATAGCCAGTCTTTTGCCGTCCAGTTTCATATAGGCTGTTTTTCCGGCATCATCGGCGTAAATGTATTTCTCCGCTTCAAAATCCGCTTTATTTCTGGCAAAATAGCAAGAGCACTCTTTAATCTCTTTTGGAAAAGGGATAATGTCTACCTGTATTTTTCCTGATGCTGCTTGTGCTTTTGCTGAATCCTTAACAACGGTTAAAGAATCTGCAGAAGTGGAATTGTGAATGGTCTCCTTGTCTTTTTTACATGCGATTAAAAGAAACGCTGAAAAGAAAATGATTAAATATTTCATTGCCTGTGATTTTTATTTTTTTAGCCTCTTGCTCTTTCTAGAAGAACCATCATCAGTAATGACAGGATCACCAAACTTTCGTCTTCGTCATCAATATCGATCATCCTGTCAAGCTGGAATCTTCTTCCGAAGAATGAAGGCATTTTTTTTAGTTTAAAATATTCCTTTCCGTCTATACCTCTTACAGTATAAGCCGGGTTAAGAAAATAACCTGTGAACATGCCTATGAGTGGAATCTCACTGACCATTCCATCAAAGAATTTTGTCCATGCATTATCTTCTGTAACAGTGAATTTGGGTTGATCATTTTCATCCAGAATGTCATAGGTAGATTTCCAGAGGGAACGCATTCCTTTTCTTGCCAGTCTTCCGTAGTTTTTGTTATCGGTAAGATCATTTAAAGAATAAGAAGCATTGAAATCAATCCACTGATTGGCTTTGATTCTGAAAAGCTCCTTGGTTTTACTTTCGTCATTAAAAACAATAACATCTTCCTTCAGCTTGAACATCTTCTGACGGACATAAGCTACATAGTTTCCATTTCTGTCAGTAATATTGAAATCACTCGCTAGAGTAGAGATTTTGAATTTGAAATCCAAAGGATAATTTAGATTTTTAAGTACCATTAGTTTATTTTTTTCATATTAGAACCCCAAAGATAAAGGTTTTTTTAGAATCAGGGATCAGGAATCAAGAATCAAGAGCCAGGAGCCAAGAATCGAGATTTTAGATATCAGATGCCAGATGTCAGATTTCAGAGATGAGAGGGATGTAACACAGTCTTATTTCGAATCCGCCTCCTGAAACTAAAATCCCGAAACTTGAAACCCGTTCCTACCACACCAATTCTCAACAATATTCCTTATTTTTGTATCTATGGATTATCCTAGTAAAGTTTTGGCAAAAGCGGTGGACGAAATTTCAGGGCTGCCGGGCATCGGAAGAAAAACAGCCTTAAGGCTGGCATTGCATCTGTTGAAACAGCCAAGTTCCAGAGCCGTAATCCTTGGAAACTCATTAATCAATCTTGTTAACGAAATAAAATACTGTAAGGAATGTCATAATTTTTCGGATTTTGATGTCTGTAAAATCTGCAGTAATGAAAAAAGAAACGGTGAGCTGATCTGCATTGTTGAAGATGTACGTGATGTAATTGCCATTGAAAATACAGGAAAGTTTACCGGCAAATACCTCATTCTGGGCGGGAAAATATCCCCGATGGAAGGAATTGGCCCTAACCAGCTGAATATTCCAAGCATCGAAAGAAAACTGAATGAAGGTGGAGTGAAGGAGTTTATTTTTGCATTAAGTGCCACTATGGAAGGGGATACAACAGCGTATTATATCTATAAAAAATTTAAGAATTTCAATGTTAATTTTTCAAGTATTGCCAGAGGAATTGCAGTAGGCGATGAGCTGGAATATGCAGATGAGGTGTCTTTGGGAAGATCCATTATTAACAGGTTGCCGTACAACGAAAAGGATTAATATGAAGCTGTCCATAATTATTGTGAATTATAATGTGACCGGATTGCTGAGAAACTGCCTTCTGTCTATCCAGAAATATACGGAAGGAGAGGATTATGAAGTGATTGTGATAGATAATGCCTCTACAGACGATTCCTGGAGCGATCTTATTCCTGAATTTCCTAAAGTCCGTTTTATATCTTCAGAACATAATGACGGTTTTGCGATTGCCAATAATAAGGCAGTAAAAACAGCGACCGGAGAGTATATTCTTCTTTTAAATCCCGATACCGAGCTGGAAGGATTCTATATGAAAGATCTTTTGGACTTTGCAGATTCAAAGTCTGATTTCGGATGTCTCGGGATAATGATGCATGATGCTGAAGGAAATTTTCTTCCTGAGAGCAAGCGTTCTGTTCCTGATATGTTCAATTCTTTTGAAAAGCTGTTTACCAATTTTAAAAGAAGCAATTCCAAATCCTACTACAGAAGTGATATTGATGAACATGCAATAGCTGAAGTAGATGTAGTTACCGGAGCCTTTTTACTGATAAAAAGAGATGTTTACGAAAAAACCGGTGGTCTTGATGAGAGCTATTTTATGTATGGTGAAGATATTGATCTTTGTTATACACTATTGAGAAACGGTTATAAAAATTATTACTACGGAAAAGCTTCTCTTCTTCATCATAAAGGAGAAAGCACCGTAAAAGATGAAGTGTATCTTGAACGTTTCTATGGAGCAATGCAGATCTTTATTGATAAATATTATAAAGAATCCAAGCCCATGCAGTATTCATTTTTAAAGGCGGGTCTAAAGCTTCGTCACAAAATAGAGAAGATCAAGTTAAAATAAAAAAGCAGTTCAATTTGAACTGCTTTTGTTTTATATAGATCGTGTAATCTTCTATTATTTTGCCGGAGCTACAGGTGTCTGAGCCGGAGTAGTAGTAGTTGCTGCCGGAGCAGATTGTTTTGCAGGAGCCTGGGTCTCTTTCTTCACCGGTTGCTGTGAAGGAGCTGCTACAGTAGGTTTACCTGTGATTACAACGCTTATAAGGATAAGGACGATAATGACCGCGCCTAAAGTCCATGTTGCTTTTTCCATGAAATCGTTGGTTCTCTGTACCCCAAACTGTGCAGATGATGCACCTCCGAAAGTACTGGAAAGGCCTCCTCCCTTAGGATTTTGAGCCATAACGATGATTACCAATAAAACGCTGGCAATCATAATAAGAACCATCAATAGTATAAATATAGTATCCATTAATTCTGATATCTTTTTGAATGGGCAAATTTAATCTTTTTTTATCGAATGACAAAGAAGATATAAGAAATGTTGCTAAAAATAAAAAACGGCAGCATCAGCAGCCGTTTTTTATTATAAAAGTATTCTTATTTAAAATCAGAATCTTTAGCTTGGTTCACTTCGTATGATTTTACATTCATCACCATGTCCATTCCCATTTGATTGACAGAGATGGTGTATGGCATTTTCACCCCGTTTACCTCCTTATAATTAGAGTAAGTGGTAGGAATGGTTATTTCCTGCCCCTGTGCTTTTGCAGTTCTGGTTTCTCCTGTTTTTAATCCTGTAGCTACACTGTAATAATAGGTGACATTATTGCCTTTTACAACATAAGAGTCTTCACCACCAATTTTTTCGATGCCTGCTACCTTGTAATCTGAAGATTTGGCGAAACCTAACTCTTCAAACAGCTCAGTATTTTTCTGCTTTTCTGCAATCTGCTCAGGTTTCATAGGATTTTTCTGTCCCATTTGCTCAGAATATCCCTCTTTTCCGTCGAAAACCTGCTTCTGAACCACCTGTCCCATCGCGGTAACTGACGTTAATTCTTTACCGCCCTGAGCTTTTATGATTTTAAAATCAATATTCTGACCCTGCATAGACATGGAAGCGTTCATCGTGTATGAAGAAATTTTAGCAATATTTGCCTTTCCTCCGATTGCATTGATGTATTTATCCGCGATAGAAGCTACACTTACGGCAGCATCCACTTTTTGTACCGTTGGCTTTGCCACTGGATTGGCTTCTTTATCATAATATTTTACAGGATAGCCCAGTTTTTCAAGTCCAGCAGAAATATCAGATGCTTTACCGGCTATGAAAATCCTGCTTTGATTTGGTAAAATAGTAGTTTTCACAGCATTCGAAATATCTGAAGCAGTTACCTTATCAATTGACTTTAAATAATTGGTATAGAAATCAGAAGGAAGATCCTGAACCTTTTGGTTTAATGCAAATTTTGCGATCGTTTCCGGCTTTTCCAGGGACATGATGAAAGAACCTTTAAGTTTAGCCTTAGCGTTTTCCAGTTCTTCAGGTTTTACGGTAGAAATAGCATTAAGCTCGTTCATGAATTCTTTAACCGCCTTATCTGTAACCTCGTTTCTTACACTGGCATCAGCAGAGAAATCGGAAGAATATTTACCGGCATTCATACTGGAATAAGCGCCGTAAGTGAATCCGTTCTTTTCACGAAGGTTCATGAAAAGTCTCGCTTCACCGCCTCCGCCTAAGATGTAGTTGGCCATTGTGGCAGCAAAATAGTTCGGATCTTTCATTTTAAGATTGTTAAGGTTGTTCACCGAAACTACAGACTGTACAGCTGAAGGAACATCGACTATATTAATTTCCGTTTTGGTAAGATTGGCAGTCGGTTCCAGGGCAGTTGCCGGGGTGTTGGCCTTTTTCCATCCGCTGAAAGCTTTTTCTACCAACGATTTTACCTGATCAAATTTCACATCACCTACAATGACCAAATAAGCATTGTCCGGAGCGTAATATTTTTTATAAACATTCTGTACATCAGCTAACTGGATCTTGTTGATGGTTTCCACGGTTTCAAATTCACCTCTTGCGGTATTTTTACCGTACATTAATGCATTGGAAACTTTAGAAGCAATAGCAGAAGCATTTTTTTCTTCAGATTTTAATCCCTCTATGGCTCTTTCTTTGGAATTTTGGATTTCTTCAGCAGAGAATTTAGGATTAATAATTGCATCGGCCATTAAGCCCAATACTTCAGGGAAATATTTTGAAAGAGAGTTGGCAAAAGCACCATTGGAAGAGAAATTAAGATTAGCTCCCAGATAATCCACTTTTTTGTTGAAGTCTTCTTTACTAAGATTAGTTGTTCCGTTTTCAAACTGTTCAGCCATGATAGAGCTTACTCCGGCTACACTTCCTTCAAGAAAAGGAGGTCTGTCCATGGAAAGAGTAGTATTTACCCGTGGCAATTTATTGTTTTCCACTACCATTACCGTAAGGCCGTTGCTAAGCTGGAAAGTTTTTGGTTTCGCAATGTTGATCGCAGGAGTTGGTCCCGGCTTTGGCATTGCATTAATGTCAATTTTTTGTGCTGAAACCGTTCCTGCGAATAAAAACGCTGCAGCTATATATGTTAATTGCTTTTTCATTTGTAAAAATTTAATTTTTAATAATCATCTTTTAAACCTGAAGTTTTAAATGATTACTTTTTTTCAGGAACGTAATTAATGATAACCCTTTGATTAGAATTCAGATATTTCTTGGCAGCGTTCTGCAGATCCTGTCTCGTGATCGATCTGTAGATGTCAATTTCCTTATTGATCAGATTGGTATCACCCATCAGTACATGATTCGTTGCCAATGAAGCGGCAATTCCCTGAATGCTTGAGTTAGCATTCACAAACTGATTTTCATACTGGTTCTGAAGCTTCTGATAATCTTCCTCAGAAATCAGAGTGGTTTGCAATTTTTTGATTTCAGCATCAATATCGGCCTGTAACGTCTGTTTTGTGGTCTGGCCCATTGGGATCGCGAAGAAAGCAAAAATACTGTAATCTTCAAGTCCTTGGTTGAAAGCCTGTACAGCTAACGCTTTTTTGTCCTGGTCAACTAATTTTTTATATAAAACCGAAGATTTACCGTTGCTTAGGTAAGAAGAAAGCATATCAAGAACATATGCATCTTTTTCTTTGTTGGCAGGAGTTCTGTATGCGAAAATATAGGCAGGAAGCTGGATATTCGGGTCCGTAGCCGTTACTTCTTTTTCCTGTGTGATAGGAGTATCTTTCGGGAAATCTTTCGGGTAAAGCGTTCCTTTCGGAATAGCTCCGTAATATTCCTGGATCCATTTTTTAGTCTGCTCAGGCTTGATATCTCCTGCAACGACTAATGTAGCATTGTTCGGAACATAATATTTTTTATAGAAAGCCTGGAATTCTTCCAGTTTTGCTGAATTCAGATCTTCCATAGAACCGATTGTAGGCCAGTTGTACGGGTGATTCGTAAATAAGTTTTTCTGAATGGTAGGGAAGAGGTTTCCATAAGGCTGGTTGTCCATTCTTAACCTTTTCTCTTCTTTTACAACTTCTCTCTGAGTATCTACTCCTATCTGATTGATTACCGCATGACGCATTCTTTCAGATTCCATCCACAGGCCAAGCTGTTCGTTGTTGGAAGGGAAAGTTTCATAGTAATACGTTCTGTCATTCGTGGTGTTTGCGTTATTTTGACCTCCGTTTGAAGATACAATCTTGAACCAGTCACCCCTCTTGATATTAGGTGTTCCTTCAAAAAGAAGGTGTTCGAAGAAATGGGCAAAACCTGTTCTTCCCTTTACTTCATCCTTTGCCCCTACATGGTACATTACTCCTGTAGTAACTACCGGTGCAGAATTATCCTGGTGAAGAATGACGTGAAGGCCGTTTGGCAGGTCATACTCTTCGAATTTTATTTGCTGTGCATTCAGAATCATTCCGAAGAAAGATGCCGCTGCAGCAGTAAGAAGTCGCTTTTTCATAAAGTAGAAATTGTTTTGCAACAATTAGTAGATAAAATAGGGTATTTGTTACATATTTCTACTCTATTTTTTTTCAATCCTTGTCTATTTGTAAAACGGAGTATCTTATAATGAGAATTTATTATTGGCTGTTTTTATCCTTTTATAAAATAGCAGATACGGGAGATCAGCAATAATAAACCATTAAAGAACTTATATTTTGATTTTTGTTATTTAAGGTAAATGAATAAAAAATGGATATGGGAAAACAAAACAGAAGATAATAAAGACATTTCTGATATTTAATTCTCAGTTCTACACTCCAAAATTTGAATTGTCCTCCGAATACATTAATTTTGTGTTCCCAAAATTTTTGCAGTATGGATTATCTGAAAGGACTCAATGAATCACAATATGAAGCCGTTACCTCTCTACAGGGACCTTTGATGGTACTTGCAGGAGCCGGTTCCGGAAAAACACGTGTGCTTACCATGCGTATTGCCCACCTGATCCACAATGGGGTGGATCCTTTCAATATCCTGGCATTAACCTTTACCAACAAAGCGGCCCGCGAAATGAAAGAGCGTATCGCAAAAGTGGTAGGAGAAAGCAATGCAAGAAGCTTATGGATGGGAACCTTCCACTCGGTTTTTGCAAGAATCCTGAGAATTGAAGGTCATTACCTGGGATATCCTTCCAATTTTACGATCTACGATCAGCAGGATGCACTGAATGTCATCAGGAAAGTGATCAAAGACATGAATATCGATGCTGATCTTTATAAACCTAAAAAAGTTCAGGCAAGAATTTCAACCTACAAGAATAACCTGATTACGGTAAAAGCTTATTTCAACAATCCTGAGCTAATGGAGGCAGATGAAAAGGCGAATATGAAATTCATAGGAAAGATTTACCAGAAATATGTGGAAGAATGCTTCAAAAACGGAGCTATGGATTTTGACGATTTATTGTTAAAAACCAATGAATTACTGACCCGCTTTCCTGAAGTGCTGGCCAAATACCAGGACAGGTTCAGGTATATCATGGTGGATGAGTACCAGGATACTAACCATTCCCAGTACCTTATTGTAAAGGCACTGGCCTCAAAATTTGAAAACATCTGCGTAGTGGGAGATGATGCACAGTCCATCTATTCATTCCGTGGTGCCAATATCTACAATATATTAAACTTCAAGAAAGATTATCCTGATGCCTTAACGGTTTCTCTGGAGCAGAATTACCGTTCAACCCAGAACATCGTTAATGCTGCTAATGTGGTTATTGCCAAAAACCTTCAGCAGTTTAAAAAAAATGTCTTCAGTGATAATGAAGAAGGAGATAAAATCAAGATTTACCGTTCCCTTTCCGATGCGGATGAAGCCAATTTCGTAGCCGGGAATATCTGGGAACTCAGAAATACAGATCAGAGAAAATACAGTGATTTTGCCATTTTGTACAGGACAAACTCGCAGACCAGGGCATTTGAAGATGCACTGAGACGTAAAAATATCCCTTATAAAGTGTATGGAGGGCTTTCTTTCTACCAAAGGAAAGAAGTGAAGGATCTGATTGCTTACCTGCGTCTTCTGGTCAATGAAAATGACTCAGAGGCCCTGATGAGAATCATTAATTATCCTGCAAGAGGAATAGGGGAAACCACACAGAATAAACTGATCGTTTTTGCAGACTCTCAGAATATTGCTGTTTCAAAAGTACTCAGCAATTTGTCTATGTATGCCCCCCAACTAGGTCTTAATAATGGTGTTTTAAATAAACTGAACGACTTCTGGTCTATGATCAAAGCCTTTCAGGTATTGCTGAAAACGGACACTGCCTACAGTGTTGCAATGGAGGTGGCCAAACGAAGCGGACTGATCAAATTTTTAAAAGATGATCAGACTCCGGAAGGGATTTCCCGTGTAGAAAACGTTCAGGAATTAATGAACTCCATGCAGGGATTCATTGAAGAACAGCTGCAGCTGGAGGATGGAGATCCGAGCCTTCCGAACTTCCTTGAAAATATTGCCCTTTCTGCAGATACCCAGGATAAAAATACAGATGAAGATATGGTTTCATTGATGACCATTCACTTATCAAAAGGCCTGGAATTCCCGGTGGTACACCTTGTGGGTCTTGAAGAAAATCTTTTCCCGAGCTTTATGAGCTCAGCAACGAGGGAAGATTTAGAAGAAGAAAGACGTCTTTTCTATGTGGCTCTGACGAGGGCTGAAAAGAAAGTGTTTTTCTCTTACGCGGTTTCACGTTTTCAGTGGGGAAAAATCACTGATGCTGAACCCTCAAGATTCTTAAGTGAAATAGATGACGAATATATCGAATTTCTGAATCCTGCTCTGGAAAAGAGGTTTATCAATAATGCCGGTATCAAATCCAATATTTTTGATGAGCATCCTTCCGAACAAAAAGCATTCAGAAGGGTTGAAAAGAAAACTATTGACAAAGGAGACAGTTCAAAACCGGCACCGGAAGTCAGAAAACTAAAACCTGTAAGTACAGCGAAAATTATCAATCCTAGTGGTGCTTCTTCCCAGGATATTGAGGTTGGTGATAAGGTAAGACATGACCGTTTCGGGATAGGAGAGGTTTCTTTCCTGGATGGTACGGATCCGCAGAATATTAAAGCCAAGGTAATTTTCATTCATGAAGGGGAGAAAAACCTTATCTTAAAATATGCCAAGCTTACGAAAATATAACTGCATTTCTCAGTTGTAAAAACTGGTAATAATATTAAAGCGGATTCCATTTTGGGATCCGTTTTTTAATTGCAGATTTTTTTAACGCAAAGTTTATTTTAATAATGAAAATCTTAAGAATGCAAAGAAGAAATCAATCTTCGATTGATTGATGAAGCGATAACACAACAGCTTAATCAATGGCTTAGCCATTTATCTTTGCTTTCCTCAAAATAGTAAGTGTTAAAAAAAATATTGTAGTTTAAAACAACGGATTTTCTAAAATTAGCATTCATCAACTTATTATAAAACTTTACCATTCTATGTTCAATAGAAGAAGACTATTATCATTTTTTGTAAAACAAAAGTCTATTGATTTTGTAGACTAATAAATTTACTCTACATTTGCCACTCAAAAAAACATAAACTATTAATTGATGTAAGAGTATGAAAAATAAAAAGACTATTTTATCTGCTTCTGTTCTTTTTTTTCTTGGAACGACGTATGCTTTCGGGCAGGAAAAAGAAAAAGACAGCATAAAAACCAATAATGTAGAAGAGGTGGTGGTACTGGGTTCAAGAGCTGGTGCGCGTTCCAAAACAGACAGTCCGGTTCCTGTGGATGTCTTCAATATAAAAGAAACTTCAGTGGTACTTCCACAGTCCAGTATCGGGCAGATTCTGAATGCGGTCGCACCGTCTTTCACATCGACCATTCAAACCAATTCGGATGGAACAGACCATTTAGATCCTGCCCAGCTGAGAGGATTAGGCCCGGATCAGGTACTGGTTTTAGTGAATGGCAAAAGAAGGCATACTTCTGCTTTGGTTAATGTGAATGGAACACCCGGAAGAGGAACGGTGGGAACAGATTTGAACTCCATTCCTTCATTTGCTTTGAACAGAATTGAAGTGTTGCGTGACGGAGCCTCAGCTCAGTATGGATCAGATGCTATTGCAGGTGTAATCAACCTTGAACTGAAAAAGGATATCGGAAAATTAACGGGACAGGTAAGTTATGGTGGAAATTTAACTCCGACAGCCAATGACCATACTGGAAATTTTGACGGACAGAATATTCAGGTAGATCTTAATTATGGAAATAAAATCGGGAATAAAGGAGGTTTTTATAATATCACATGGTCTTCACAATTCAGAAACCCGACCTTCAGAGCCGGAGCCGAAAGCGGAACAATCTATAATGCATATAATGCTATTGAAAAACGTGCCCTGAATGACGGTGTAAATCTTTCCTCACTTTTTTCCAATATCAACAATGTTCCCAATCCGCAGCAGCTTATTAATTATATTCATCAGTATGCCCAGGGAGTAAGCTATTTCTCTCCTCAGTTTCAGAATCAGATTCAGAGCGCCAATACAATCGGTGTTCTGCAAGGTTTATTAAAAGGAGATGTTACAGATCAGGAATTGGCTTACAGAGGGCTGGACAGAAAAGATTTCAATATGCAGGTAGGGCAGTCGAAACTAAATAACCATCAACTTTTTGCCAATATTGAAGTTCCCATTAATGACAACTGGAAAGTATATACGTTCGGCGGATACAGTTTCAGACACGGAAGCTCAGGTGGCTTTTACAGAAAACCTAACCAGAGCAGAACTTTTACAGGGCTTTATTCAGACGGTTATCTGCCGCAAATCGGAACGGATATCCAGGATCTGTCACTTTCAGCTGGGATCAAAGGAAACTGGGATGGCTGGAATGTCGATTTGAGTAATACATTCGGGCAGAACTCATTTAATTATAATATCAGCAATACGGGAAATACCTCTTTACGATTTGCCTCTCCTGATGAATTCAATGCAGGAGGTTTAAGATTTTTCCAGAACACCATCAATTTAGATTTCTCTAAAAAATATGATGTCTGGAATGGGATCAATGTAGCATTCGGGGCAGAACACCGGTATGAGAATTTTAAAATAACACCGGGTGATGAAGCTTCTTACACCACTTATGATGCAGCAGGAAATGTATGGAATAATACCAGCCCGAGAGGTACGGATTTCTTTGGAAATACACTTCCCGGCGGGTCACAGGTTTTCAGTGGGTTCAAACCGGTCAATGCTGTAGATAAAAACAGACAGGCAGTGGCCGCTTATGCAGATGTGGAATTCAATTTTACCAACTGGTTATTGGTAGATGCAGCCGCGAGATATGAAAACTATTCAGATTTTGGATCTACGTTTAATTATAAATTGGCTTCAAGAATTAAGGTGACTCCCGATTTTAACATAAGATTGGCAGGTTCCACAGGATTCAGGGCGCCATCCATCCACCAGATTTATTATAATGTAACATCGACATTATTTGTTACTTCTCCTCAGTTTCCAGTAGGCCGTCTTCTGGATGTGGGAACTTTCAGCAATGATTCAGAAATTGCAGGGTTGCTGGAAATGCCAAAACTAAAGCAGGAAACTTCTAAATCTGCCAGCGTAGGGTTTACTTACAGGATTCCTTCTGCAAGCCTTACTTTTACGGCAGACGGTTATTTTACAAGAATTAATAACAGGATCATTCTTACGGATCAGTTCTTAAGATCAGATGTCCCTGCTGCAGCACAGGCTGCTTTTGATGCACAGGAAGTTAATGGAGCTCAGTTCTTCACCAATGCCATAGATACGGAAACAAAAGGAATAGACCTTGTAATTTCTCATAACGTAAGATTTTCCGGCCTGAAACTGGATAACAGCTTTGCTGCCAATATCAGTGAGACCAGGAAAGTAGGGGATATTCACTCCGCAGGACTTCTGCAGTCTCCGAATCTTGAGAAAATCTATTTTTCTGAAAAGTCCAGAGTCTACCTGGAGGAGGCCGTTCCAAGGGTAAAAGCAAGCTTATCCCACACTCTTACATGGAAGAATGCAAGTTTCTATCTTAGAAATACCTATTTCGGAAAAGTGACCGGTGCAGACATTATTGATGTCAACGGTGACGGAGTTGTAGGGTTCAATGAACATCAGCAAATCGGGCATAAAATCATTACCGACCTTTCACTGGCCTACCAGTTTACAAAGAATGTAGGGCTTACATTGGGAGTAAACAACCTTTTTGATATTTATCCCGATAAAAACCTTACAGCATCTACCAACAATGACCAGTTTATCTATTCCCGTTCAACATCCCAGTTCGGGCAGAACGGAAGGTATGTGTTTACAAGACTCAACTTCAATTTTTAAATAAATAGTAATTAGTGAAAAGCCAGCCCGGATATTCCGGACTGGCTTTGTATTTATCTTAATTTCATTCTGATTATCTTTCTACAAGCTCTTTTACAGGCTCTCCGTAATAATCTGTTTCTGTGGTCTTGATCTGCAGAAGCTGGTACCATTTGATAAAAGCCCCAATGAACACAATAAGCATTAATACCATGGCTGTAACTGCTAAAGTAGCCAGCAGATACTGTTCTTTAGGAAGATAAATAGCTGTCACCTGAATGTATCCCGCCCAGAAAGTAATTCCAGCCATGAAAACTCCGGGAACTGCAGAACATAAAGCATATTTACCTCTGTTCATCCGGATCAGCATGGTTGTACAGACGATCAGGCCGCAGGCTGCCAACAACTGGTTACTGATCCCGAATAACGGCCAGATACTGCTTACGTTGCCTGTAAATACCAGATATCCCCAGGCGAAGGTAAATAAAAGGCTGCTGATAATAATTCCGGGAACCCAGTTTTTATCATTGAATTTAGGAATCACAGAACCCAGCATTTCCTGCAAAAAGAACCGGCCTACTCTTGTTCCTGCATCAATGGCGGTAAGAATAAATACAGCTTCAAACATAATGGCAAAATTATACCAGTATGCAGTCAGCTGGTCCATGTACGGGATCTTGTTGAAAATATGGGCCATTCCCACTGCCAGAGATACAGCCCCGCCGGTTCTTCCGTGAAGCTCGATGCCTATTTTCTGTGAATAATAATCGATATCTACCCCATGAAGAGAAGGGTGGGCAGCAAGGAAAGCATCATAGGACTCTTTCGGGGTATTGATAGCAAAATAATCACCGGGCATTAATGTACAGGCGGCAATTAAAGCCATTAAAGCTACAAAACCTTCTACAAGCATTGCACCGTAACCTACAAATAGAATTTCCTTTTCTTTATTAAGCATTTTAGGTGTTGTCCCAGTTGCGATTACGGCATGAAAACCGGAAATTGCTCCGCATGCGATAACAATAAAGATAAAAGGCAGTACAGGACCTCCTATAACGGGGCCGCCACCTTTTACAAACTCCGTAAGCGCAGGCATTTGGATGGTTGGATGAATGACAATTACCCCTACGGCAAGCATAATGATGGTTCCTATTTTAAGATAGGTTGAAAGATAATCTCTCGGTACCAGAAGCAGCCATACAGGCAGCACGGAAGCGAGGAAACCATACAAAGGAATGGCAATAGAAATGGTTTTGATGTCCCACGAAAACAGATTATTCATTGTTTCGTTCTGCATCAGGCTATGGCCGCCGATAATACCCGCTACCAAAAGTATACCTCCTAAGATACTGGCAAAAAGCACACTGTTTTTTCTGTATCTCATAATAAGGCCCATGATGACTGCAATAGGCATGGTAATTACCACAGTAAAAAGCGACCATGAAGCTTCATGCATTGCATTGATACAAGCTAGTGACAATCCGGCAAGTGTAAGAATCAGGATGAATAAAATGGCAAAACCTGCTACAGTTCCGGTTGCCCTGCCTATTTCTTTGGAGGCTATGGTCGCGAGACTTTGCCCTTTATGCCTCACTGAAGCAAATAAAACAACCATATCGTGCACTCCGCCACCCAGAACACATCCGATTAAGATCCATAATGCGCCGGGCAAATATCCGAATTGGGCGGCAAGAACGGGTCCTACTAAAGGCCCGGCGGCGGCAATGGCAGCAAAATGATGCCCGAAAAGTACATTTTTGTTGGTGGCAACATAATCTTTACCATCGGCAAATTCTACCGCAGGAGTCGTGTTTTTATCATTAAGTTTCAGAACTTTATTGGCAATAAAAATACCATAAAAACGGTAGGCAATTGCAAATACAAGTACTGACACAAAAATCAGCGTAAGCGCATTGGTGTTATTCAGAAAATCCATGTCATCGGTTTTTTAAGGATGAATAATTAAAAATATTGGATGTTTTGTTAAGAATAATTTAAACAAAAGCCAAGTTAATTATTTTATGAATAAAAAATGATGAAATGTATATTAATTTAGCAATTTTGTGCCTTTTAAAACTTATTTATGTATTTTGTAATTTGATTTACAGGTGCTTATTGTTTTTATTAAATGAAAAACTATATATTGTTTATTTTCGTTGAGAGTCAACAAAATCCACCATCTGATCAGTCAGCTTGTCCATATAGTTTTTATCTGTGGTTTTGAAGCCATGCAGGCCGTCTTCAACAATAATCAGAGTATTTTGGATATTTTCTTTTTTAAGCTTTCTGTGGAGTTTTTTAGACTGCTTCATAGGAACAATCTTATCTTTATTTCCCTGAACAATTAATGTAGGAACTCCTTGTGAAACATACGTTATTGGTGAAATAGTTTTAAAATAGTCTATTACTTTGCTTTTATCTTTTTTAATGTCATATCCTGACAGCCCTCTCACAAGATCGCTCCTGAGATCTACGATTTTCTTTGCAGCCAGTCCGAAAAAGAATACGGGTACTTTTCCCAGTCTGGTATGAAGCAGCTTATTCATATCAGAAGGTCCGTAATGATCTATAACATAATTCACCTTTGAGGAATAAGAAGAAAGCTCGGGACTTCCGGGAAATTGATGATCAGGTGTATAGGCTGCAAGCATCGAAAGGTGTGCGCCTGATGAAGCCCCGAAAAGTCCGATATTATCCGGATCGAAATTATATTTTGCCGCATTTTTTCTGACCCATCTTACTGCATCCTTGGTATCTTCCAACGGAAGGGGAAAATGAATGCTGTCGTTCAGAAGAGTATAGGCGATGCTGATGACTGCATATTTTTTGTCGAGCAGCTTTGAAATGAAGGTTTCAATATAGCTGCTATCCGTGATTGCTTTATCACCTTTTACCCACGCACCGCCATGTACATAAATAACGACAGGCATTTTACTGTCGGAAAATGTTTTGGGAATATACATATCCAAAGCAATAGGATTTCCTTTTGCATTGGTTTTATAAATAATATTTTCTGAGACTGAAGAAATTTCAGGAAGAAGAATACTTTTCTTGACGATAGGCTCTGGTGGGCCTTGTGAATAACTTAAATTGAAAAGGCCTAAAAAAAGAACAAAAAACAGGTTTGTGAAAAACCTGTAGATTGATATGTTATTGATTGAAGATTTCATAGTATACTTTTTGCCGTGGAGTATTATTTTACTAACTCCTCAAAAAGTTTACCAAACGTTTTTTCCAGGTCTTTGGATTTTCCCGGATGAGGTCTTGAAGTCTGAATGGAAGAGCTTCTTACAGCCGTAAGCCAGCGGAAACGTTCCGGAATATCCATCAGGGCAATAGGTCCTCCCTCTTTATCACCATTGGCAATTTTTTGAAAACTCTCAAGATTATGGATCACATCATCATAATCCAGTTTGCTGTGCATCAGTCTGAATTTATCCGGACAGAGATAAAATTCCACACGGATAAATTTCTCCTTCTTGGAAAACATCACAAGCCCGATATTGAAAAATTCTTCTCTTTCAACTTTAGGCACCAGGCGTATAACGGCGTATTCGTATATTTTATCCTCTTGCATTTTTAGCTTCGTTTACAAAGATTTGAGAATTTTCCAACCTGGTTTTCAGGAACTGAAAATAAATTTCACGGATTTCTTCAGGAGTTTCATCAGCATCATCCCAATGGAGCCAGGCTTCCGGAATTAAATTGACGATTTCCCTGAACAGGCTATCATTCAGTACTTCATGGGCAAACTGATCTGCCCCATCCAGCATTTTTGCCTTTGGAAGAAGCACATGATCCTTCACATATTTGAACGGTGTTTTTGCAGCGGTATCAAAATTCTGCCATGAATGATGGAAGTAAAACGATGCTCCGTTATCAATCACCCAAAGCTCTTTGTGCCACATCAGGAGATTTGTATTCCTGAAAGTACGGTCAATGTTGGTGATAAATGCGTCTAGCCAGACGATTTTTGATGCCAGAAGCGGGTCTACCTTTACACTGGGATCGTAGGTAATGGAACCTGAAAGATAATGCAGGCCAAGGTTCAGACCTTCCGAAAATTTTAGCAGATCCTGGATTTCCTCATCAGCTTCCGTTCTTCCGAAATCAACATCCAGATTGACAAAAACCAGCTCCGGGATCTTCAGTCCTAAAGCTTCCGTGATCTTGCCACCCAAAAGTTCAGAGATCAGCATCTTGACTCCGTGGCCAGCGCCCCGGAATTTCAGTACATATTTAAAATCATCATCAGCTTCTGCCAAAGCAGGAAGGGATCCGCCTTCTCTCAGCGGCAGGATGTAACGCATGACGGTTACCGTTCTTAAATCCAGCATACCGCAAAAATAAGGTTATTTTTTATACTATTGAACCAAGTGCAGGGCAGAAGATTAACTTTTCCGGGTTAATTTTTTTTTATATATTTAAATTAAAGTGAGGGGTTAAGCTCTGAACGATAACTAAGAACAGCAATTAAAATTTTCATATGGAACTGATAAAAAAGCTTAATATAAAACTGGAAAACAAAGAAACCAGAGATTTTCTGGCCGATGCTCTATATCCTGATACCGGTGAAAAAATGCCGTTAGTGATTTTTGTACATGGCTATAAAGGTTACAAAGACTGGGGAGCCTGGAATATGATGGCGGAAAAGTTTGCAGAGGCAGGTTTTTTCTTTGTTAAATTCAATTCGTCCCATAACGGCACTACTGTTGAAGATCCCCACAATTTTGGCGATCTCGAGGCTTTCGGAAATAATAATTATTCAAAAGAACTTTCAGATCTGGGTGTGGTGATTGATCATTTCGTGAAAGATCCGAATGTGGATGACCAGAGGATCATTCTGATCGGACACAGCAGAGGAGGAGGAATTTCCATCATAAAAACATTTGAAGATGAAAGAATCAACGGCCTTATCACCCTCGCCAGTGTGGATACTCTGGAACGTTTTCCAAAAGATGAGGCGTTGGAGAACTGGAAAAAGGCAGGCGTATATTATGTGCTGAACGGAAGGACAAAACAGGAAATGCCGCATTACTACCAGTTTTATGAAGATTTTGAAAAAAACATTCACCGCTTCGATGTGGAAAGGGCAACGGAAATGGCCAAAGCTTATGTTTTGATCATTCACGGAACTGATGATGAAAGTGTAAGTGTGAAAAATGCGGAACATCTTCATATTCTTAACCCTAACTCAGAGCTGTTTTTAGTTGAAGGTGCAGATCATACTTTTGGGGCAAAAGAACCCTGGCTGGAAAACAGACTTCCTGAAAATCTTAAAATCGTAACCGAAAAATGCATTGATTTTATTAATAAAAATATAAAATAACCTTAATATATGGCATAAAATTTGAGTATCAGGTTTTCACATATTAATGATATATATTATGAAAAAACTGATCTTAAGCGCCTGTGCGTTTTCGTTACTGACAGTAGTTTCCTGTAAAAAAGAGACAAAAATTGATCCATCTTCAGCAATGACTAAAGATTCTGTAACAATAAAAGCAGACTCTGCTACTTCTTCCGCACCATCTTCCACCCGAAATATCATCACGAACAATATAGGAAAATACCCTCATGATATCAAACTGTTTGAAAATAAAGATTTTGCAGACAGGGTTAAGAAAATTACAGGAGCGCAATACGATGAAATTTTTAAAAACTTTAATGTAGAATCCCAAATCGTGTCCGAAAACGGAATCTATAAGGTAACAGGCTGTAAGCAGCATGACTGCCCCGGGTATTCAACATCCATCTTCTATGATTCCAAGAACGATAATCTAAATGTAGCTATTGACAAAAATGGAAAGGTAACAGATTTTATTGAGAAAGAAAGGATTAAGGTTACTGAGGTACTCAAGTCTATGTAAGCAGCTTCAGATCTGTACAAAGAATAAAAAACCAGCCTGATAAGGCTGGTTCTTTTATTGTGGAATCATTGTATTGTTAAAAGTGTCCATGCTTCTTCAATTCTGCTTTCCAGCAGTAATTTCTGAGCATTCAGGTGAATGTTCTCATCTGTATGAAAATCTCCGGGAGGAAGAACTTCTACATTGGCAAGCATTCCAAGGTCGTTTCCTGTAAATACCTTACTGTATTTGATGGAATCCGGTAAAAGATCAAACCCGATTCCTTTTGTTACCAATGGCTTTGGAACTTCAAAAAGGCTGTTTTCATTGCTCCTGGAATACCAATTACTTCCCAAACGGGCTACCATATCCAGCTTGTGCTGATCTAAATTCCCTGCTTCGTTCAGATATTCTTCCCTGATATGGATTTTCTGCACTTCACAGATCACAAGATTTCCTGCACCTCCCTGATCTCCCAATGATTTCACCTCTAAAACTTTACATTCAAAGTTGACGGGGCATTCTTCAATCAGTTTGGGCTGTATCAGATCAGCCTCTTTCATGGTCAAGCCGGATTTAATAAACTCATTGACTCCGGTTTCATATTCTGTGGAAGCTAAAGAAATCTGCTGTACAATCGGGAAATTTACAGTCCCGATTACTACTTCAGGAACTTCCAGTATATTTTCCAAAGTATGTTTTGTTGTATTGTCACGAACTCTTCTCGATGGCGAAAAAATCAAGATCGGAGGAACGGTGCTGAACATATTGAAAAAACTGAACGGAGATAAATTGATGGTTCCGTTTTTATCAACTGTAGAAGCTAAAGCAATTGGTCGCGGCGACACAGCAGTCTGCATAATGGTTTGAAGCTGTACGGGAGATAATTCGGAGGGGATTACTGTTTTCATTGTTTATTATTAACCACAAAAGTCACAAAAGTTTTTAATTAAAATAATTTTTTTAAGTTTAGAGAAGCATATTGTAGTATTTATTTACAAAAGTTTCCTGACCTTCATGATATAAGTTTTTTACATTAAAGTTGACTAAGATTCCTTTTGGCTTTTTCATTAAATTAATATAATTTAAAATTTGGGATCGGTGAATGTCATTGAATTCGGTGATTGACTTCAATTCAACGACAATTAAATCTTCAACAAGAAAATCACAAAAGAAATTACAATTCATTTCTTTTCCTTTATACATTACTGGAACTTTTAGTTCAGATTTAAAACTAATATTTCTTAATCTGAATTCTTCTTCCAAACACTTATGATATACACTTTCAAGTAAACCAGCACCTAAAATTTTATGAACTTCTATGCAGGCACCATTTATCTTATAAGTTAGATCAGTTAGATATGATTGTGTGATCATAGAATCTTTTGTGACTTTTGTGGTGAAAAGATATTAAACTGTTGGAATAATTTTTCCTGAAACCTCACCAAAACCTACTCTCACCCCATCTTTCTCTGCCCAGGCTTTCATGGTAACCGTATCATTGTCTTCAATGAATTTTCTTTCCTGGCCATTGCTTAGCTGTAAAGGATTTTGTCCTCTCCAGGTAAGCTCAAGCATAGAACCGAATGATTTCGGATCGCTTCCGGAGATTGTTCCGCTGGCATACAGGTCGCCAACCTCTACATTACATCCGTTTACGGTATGATGAGCCAGCTGCTGGGTCATATTCCAGTACATAAATTTATAATTACTTTCGGAAATCAGGTTTTCTTCGCCATTTTCCGGCTGTAGATACACTTCAAGATTGATATCGTAATTTTTATCGCCTTCAAATTTTAAATAATCTAAAACTTCAGGATCCTGCTTTGGAGAAGCTGTTCTGAATGGCTCCAGGGCTTCAAGGGTAACGACCCACGGAGAAATAGAAGACCCAAAATTCTTGGCAAGGAAAGGTCCTAATGGAACATATTCCCAGGACTGGATATCTCTTGCAGACCAGTCATTGAAAATAACCATTCCGAAAATAGCGTCTTCAGCATCTTTTGTAGAAATGCTTTCACCCATTTCTGTATTTCTGTTAAGAATAAAGGCCATTTCAAGCTCAAAATCTAGTTGCTTGCTTGGTCCGAAAATAGGTTTTTCTACATCTGCAGGTTTTGTCTGGCCTTTTGGGCGGTTAATATCCGTTCCTGAAACTACGATGGATGAAGCTCTCCCATGGTAACCTACCGGAAGGTGCTTCCAGTTTGGAAGAAGGGCATTAGCAGGATCGCGGAACATTTTCCCCACGTTCGTTGCGTGTTCAATGCTGCTGTAGAAATCCGTATAATTCGGGATGTGTACAGGCATCATCATTTTTACCTTGTCAAGGTCATAGAAAGCATCTGCTATGGTTTTTTCGTCCTTTGACAGGATGGAACCTTCCTGAAGGAATTCCTGAATTCTGGTACGGACTGCATTGGTTACGGGTTTTCCCAGTTCGATGAATTCGTTAATGGTATAGGCTTCAAACACGTTGTCGTCCAATCCTTCAATGTCTTCAAAATATCCAAGATCATAAAGGGTGGCAAGATCGATGATCTGGTCACCAATCCTTGTACAGCATCCGATATACTCTTTATTAAAAACGGCTACCCCGAAAGGAATATTATGTATAGAAAAGTCTGAATCTGAAGAATATTCTACAAATGATTTCATAATTTTTTGGAGTTTAAATTAAAATGGTAAGATAACAAATCTATCCAGATCTGCTAACCTGATTCTTCGGGAATTATTTCTTTTTGGAATAAGAGGCTTCATCTATCCACCTGTCTTTTGTGTTGACATCAATAAGATACAGGATATCATCCTGCTTGGTCAGCAGCAAAGTTTTGGTAACGGGCAGCGGAACTTTTTTATTTTCAAGCTTGTCAGCTCTTAAAGAAAGAATGTTTTTTTTCCTGATGATATCTCCCGTAAAAACATTTGAACTGCTTTCCCCGGTTGCTTTGTCATCAAAAACTTCTACATAAGTGGCTTCTTTACCTTTGATAATAATAAAATCTCTTTCCGTATGATCCTCTGCATCCTTAATGAAGATGAATTTTTTATTATCTACATTCACTTTTTCAAGATGCTGATTGATGCCTTTTCTTTCTTCCAAACGGTTCAGGATCTCATTAAGGGTTCCATACTGAGCTTTAAGCCCCAATGTTCCGAAAAATAAAACCCCGATTAATAATTTTCTCATAAATGTGTGTTTAAAAAAAAGTTTTGCCAAGACTCTTCATCCTGACAAAACTTTGTATTCTATATTTAAATTAAAGATTTCCTCTTCTTTCCTGCTCTCTTTCCAATGCTTCGAATAATGCTTTGAAATTTCCGGCACCAAAACTCTGTGCACCGTGTCTTTCAATGATTTCAAAGAATAGAGTAGGACGGTCTTCTACAGGCTTCGTAAAAATCTGAAGCAAGTATCCTTCTTCATCATGATCAATAAGGATGCCTAAGTCTTGTAATTTCTTAAGATCTTCATCAATATGACCAACTCTTTCGGGAACCATATCGTAGTAAGCCTCTGGTGGAGCGGAAAGGAACTCTACCCCGCGTTTTTTTAATTCAGTTACCGTGTGGATAATATCTTTTGTAGCTACGGCAATGTGCTGTACCCCCTCACCTTCATAAAAATCAAGATATTCTTCTACCTGAGATTTCTTTTTACCTTCTGCCGGCTCATTGATTGGGAATTTTGCAAATCCGTTTCCATTAGACATTACTTTAGACATCAATGCAGAATATTCTGTATTGATCTGCTTATCATCAAAAGAAAGGATATTCACAAACCCCATTACTTTTTCGTACCATTCTACGGTTGGGATCATTCTGTTCCAATCTACGTTTCCTACACAATGGTCTACGTACAATAAACCTGTTTCTTCAGGATTGTAATCGCTTTCCCACTTTTCATATCCTGGCATGAAAGCTCCTTTGTAGTTTTTTCTTTCCACAAACATATGGATCGTTTCTCCGTATGTGTAAATTCCGGACATTCTTATCTCGCCATTCTCATCTGTTAAAGTTACAGGCTCCAGATATGGTTTTCCGCCTCTTTTGGTAGTTTCTTCAAAAGCTTTGTAAGCGTCATCTACCCAAAGTGCTAAAACTTTCACTCCATCACCATGTTTTTTTACGTGCTCGCTGATAGGTGAGTCGGATTTAAGCCCTGTTGTTAATACCAATCTTATTTTCCCCTGCTGAAGAACATAAGAAGCACGGTCTCTTACTCCTGTTTCAGGACCAGCATATGCTACAGACTGAAAACCGAAAGCGGTTTTGTAATAATGGGCAGCCTGTTTAGCATTTCCTACATAAAACTCAATGTAATCTGTACCGTTGATAGGTAAAAAATTCTCAGCTTGAGCAATTTTTTCGGCAAATGTAAGTGTTGACATATTTCTATTTTTACTTTTATTTTAATGAATGCAAATTACAAAAATCTTAGAAATAGCGAAAGTATTGAAACATATTCCTTAAATATACTTAACATAATGTTAAAGAAGAGTTCATTTAAGTATATTTAAGTTTCTTTATACTAAAATTGGATATCTATCTTTGATACACCAATAAGTGAAAAAAAAATATTTTCGAAAAAAGAAAAGCCGTAGAAATTTCTACGGCTTTCTCTATTCTTTTATTCAGGCTTTTCTGTTTAATCTGCCTGCATCGGGATTATAATTATCCCATATTTTCCATGTATTATTTATTTTACGGATAAAATAAATCTGGGTATTAAGCTGATTTACAAAATGTTCCTCTCCGGTTTCACCTACTTTGAACAGAAGATTCCAGAATTCCTGGGTTTCCAGTATTTTTTTTTCAGGTTCGTCGGTAACCAGGTGGATATCAAAAACCTCGTAGTTGGAACGGTTGTTTTTAGTCACCAGGTGAAAGTCTCTTTCACATAATTCTTTACTGAACCCGGAAGTTCTTTCCAGAAACGGAGAGCCATCAAATACCAGGTCTTTGAAAACTTCGGTATTATGCTCCGGGAATTTTTTGTAAAATTCAAATGCAGTAGCGCAATAATCATACACCATTTTGGTAAGGAATTCAAGGTCACCTTCTGCCGGTTGCTTTTCCGGACCTTTTAATTTCATGGACTGTATGTAGTCGCTAAGGTCTTTATAGCCCAGAAAAATACAGATTTTATCCAGTGTTTTCAGGAATCTGAGATCATTATGTGTTTTGTCCTGGTAGTCGTTTTCGAAAAAACGCTGCAGGGTGACATGTGATATTGTATTTCCTATTTCAAATTTTTTTCCCCCTTTTAGTTCTTCAGCTTCAGATAATTCATCTTTTATAATTTCAGAAAGAATAATATAATGGCTTCTTTTCCATTCATCTACATTCCCTAAAACTGAATTTCTTACTTTTTCATGCTTTCCAACTTCTTCTCTTATCGAATTATATATAGTTTTCAATTTCCTTTGGTTTTGAATGAGTTTATCAAAAACACTGCCAAAATGTTAAATTATTTCTAAGACCATTTTTGTTGAGTTATTAATATGCTAACCATAATTTGTAAGAAAAACTGTCGGACGGAATAAAGCAGCAATATCCTTAGTGTTTAAACCGTTCATAAGCAGCTCTTTCCAGCATTTCCCTGTCATCCGGGTGGGCAATGCTGATAAGTTCCTGGGCTCTTTGGCGGAGGTTTTTACCATATAAATAAGCGGTACCGTATTCTGTCACTACATAATGGATATGTCCTCTTGTTGTCACCACACCGGCTCCCTGTTTAAGAAAAGGAACGATCCTTGAGACGCCTTTTTTGGTTCTTGATGTGATGGCAATAATCGGTTTTCCGTCCTCACTCAGCGCTGCACCTCTCATGAAGTCCATCTGGCCTCCTATTCCGCTGTACTGCAATGTCCCGATGGAGTCTGCACATACCTGCCCGGTAAGGTCAATTTCAATGGCAGAATTAATCGCTACCATTTTTTTGTTCCGCATGATATTGATCGGGAAGTTCACATCGCTTACATCTTTGAATGCAAAAACCGTATTGTCATCTACATAATCGTAAAGCTTTCTGGTACCGAAACAGAAACTTGTGATGGTTTTATTATCGTTGTAGCCTTTGTATTTATTGTTGATCACATCATTCTGGATCAGGTCTATAACACCGTCACTCAGCATTTCTGTATGAACGCCAAGATCTTTATGATTGGTTAAACATTTCAGAACAGCATCGGGAATGGTTCCGATACCCATTTGTAATGTCGATCTGTCCTCAATAAGTTCAGCTACATTTTTCCCCACAAGCATTTCTTCGGGACCTACTTTTGAGCCGTAATCTACAGTCGGAAGTTCTTCTTCGTGCCACACCAGCTTATGAATCCTGCTGATGTGAATCATTCCGTCTCCGTGTGTTCTCGGCATTAAAGGATTGACGATGGCAACAATAATTTTAGCGGTATCAACAGCAGCCCTTGCCACATCTACGGAAGTTCCCAAAGTACAGAAACCGTGTTTATCCGGTGGAGAAACAGTTACCAGAGCCACATCCAGAGGAAGTATATTTTTTCTGAACAGAATAGGAATTTCACTTAAGAATACAGGAACAAAGTCTCCTCTGTCCGAATTTACTGCATCCCGCACTGGAGTTGATACAAATAAGGAATTAACGAAGAAACTATCTTTGTATTCAGGTTTTGCAATTTCAACGTTTCCCTGCTGGGTGATGGAAACCATCTCTACATTTTGCAGGCGGTGAGACTGTCTTGCCAATTCGTCAATTAAATAATTCGGAGTACATGCGCTTCCGTGGAAAAATACACGGTTTCCGCTTTTTACAGTATATATCGCTTCTTCTGCACTAATATAATTGTACATAATGAAATTTTTATGGGTGAATTTTTTTATTCCTGGGAACGGTCTTCCATGGTTTTATCAGATTCTTCCAGCCATGATGTTTTATATGAAGGATCTTCCACTTTTAAAGCTTCTTCTGTAATTTTCAACGGACGGAAAGGGTCGACCATTACAGCATATTCTTCCGTGAATTTTTTACCGATACTTCTTTCCATAGCTCCCGGGTGAGGTCCGTGTACGATTCCTCCCGGATGCAGCGTGAAGTCCATCAGGTCGATGTGGTTACGGCTCATAAAATCACCTTCCGTATAGAATAAAACCTCATCAGAATCGATATTTGAGTGATTATAAGGTGCCGGGATAGCTAAAGGATGGTAGTCATACATTCTGGCACAGAACGAGCAGACTACGAAATTGTGGCCTTCAAAGTTCTGGTGTACCGGAGGCGGTTGGTGAATTCTTCCCGTAATAGGCTCAAAGTTTTTAATATTGAATTTATAAGGATAAAAATATCCGTCCCATCCTACGACATCAAAAGGGTGTGTTGCATAGATAAAGTCCGTGATCTGGTTTTCTTTTTTTACTTTAATTAAAAATTCCCCTTTTTCATCTTTAGGTTCTTTAAAAACCGGTGCAATGATATCTCTTTCGCAGAAAGGCGAATGTTCAAGAAGTTGCCCGAATTCGTTTCTGTAGCGTTTCGGGGTATAAATAGGAGAGTGGCTTTCAAGTACAAAAAAAACAGTGTCTTCTGATTTCAGCTCTACCTGGTAGATAGTTCCACGGGGAATAATAAGGTAATCACCGGTAACAAATTCCAGGTCTCCCACAAAAGTTTTCAGGATTCCTGTTCCCTGATGAACATATAAAAGCTCGTCACATTCTGCGTTTTTATAGAAATAGTCCATAGACTTTCTCGGCTTTGACAATCCCATTTTCAGGTCGTTGTTCATCAGAAGAATCTTTCGGCTGTCCATAAAATCGTCTTCAGGCGTTACATTCATTCCTTTAAACATTCTTGGAGCAACGTTTTTTTCTATTGCAATCTTTGGTGTTACATCTTTTGCCGGCCCTATCGATTTAATCTGAGTAGGGCGGTGGGTATGGTATAACAATGAGGAGATTCCGTGAAAGCCTTCTGTTCCGAAAAGCTGTTCATAGTAAAATTTATCTTCCGGCGATTTGAAAATCGTATGTCTTTTTGGTGGGATATTTCCCGCTTGATGATATCTCATTTTACTTTTGTATGTAGTTTCTCAAATTTAATCATTTTTCATGAATTCATTTCAACAACATTTATCATGGTGTTTTGTAATTAAAAAATAATTGTTAGATTTGTCTAACAATTTTAATTTCATGAAGCGAATATTATTTTCTATTACTCTTTTATCCTCTTTTTGTTTTTCTCAGGAGACAGACAGTCTGGATTTACAGCCAACTGTGAAAGCCGATTCTGCAGGAGTTTCGAAAACAAGAATAAAAATGAGTACTATTGAAGATGTTGTCATTACCGGAACCATAAAACCTTTCAGCAGGTCAAAAAGTCCTGTAGCCGTAGAGGTTTATATCCAGAAATTTTTTCAGAAAAATCCTACCCCAAGCATTTTTGAAGCCATAGCAATGGTTAATGGAGTAAAACCACAGCTTAATTGTTCAGTATGCAATACGGGCGATATCCATATCAATGGTCTGGAAGGACCCTATACAATGATTCTGATTGATGGAATGCCTATTGTAAGCTCTCTTTCCACAGTATACGGCTTAAGCGGGATTCCCAACAGCCTTGTGGACAGAATTGAAGTGGTAAAAGGTCCGGCTTCTTCAATCTATGGCTCCGAGGCGATGGGTGGAGTTATTAATATTATTACCAAGAATGCATTGACGGCTCCTAAATTAAGTGTTGACCTGATGACGAGTACCTGGAGCGAAAATAATCTTGATGTTTCAACGAAATTTAATATTGGAAAGAATGCGGCATCTCTGCTGAGTTTCAATTATTTCAGTTTTAAAGAAAAGATAGACCAGAACAAGGATAATTTTACGGATTCAGCATTGCAGAGCAGAGTTTCCGTTTTTAATAAATGGAATTTTAAGAGAAAAGAAAACCGCCAGGCAAGCATAGCATTGAGGTATTTATATGAAGACCGTTTCGGTGGTGAGATGCAGTGGAACAAATCTTACCGGGGAAGCAGTGATGTATATGGCGAAAGTATTTATACCAACAGAGCGGAAGTGTTTGGGCTGTATCAGTGGCCTTTGAAAGAATATATTGTTACCCAGTTTTCTTACAATTACCATGATCAGAATTCTTTTTACGGCAGTAATCCCTATAACGCCCTGCAAAAAGTGACATTTATACAGACCTACTGGAGTAAAAAAGTGAGAAGCCATGATCTTACCGGAGGAATTACCTTCAAAAGAACGTTTTATGATGATAATACGCCTGGAACATTATCTTCGGACGGAATCACCAATGCCCCGATGAAATCGCCGATCTGGGGAGCTTTTATACAGGACCAGTGGGAAATTAACGATCAAAATACATTATTGCTCGGATACAGGTTCGATTATGATAAGATTCACCATGAAGTACATTCGCCGAGGCTGGCATGGAAATACTCCCCCAATCCTTATCATACTTTGCGGTTCAATTTTGGGACCGGTTTCCGTGTGGTGAATCTTTTTACAGAAGATCATGCCGCTCTTACAGGCTCGCGCGAGGTACAGATTAGGTCTGACCTGAAACCTGAAAGATCGGTCAACGGAAATCTGAACTACATCTGGAAAATTCCGGTGGGAAACCGTATGCTGCAATTGGATGCTTCTGCATTTTATACCTATTTCAGCAATAAGATTGTAGGGGATTTCGATACCAATCCGGATAAAATTATTTATGACAATCTCCATGGATACGGGATTTCAAGAGGTGCTTCCCTGAATGTGGATTTCAGCTTTAACTTTCCTTTAAGTGTAGGTCTGGGGGTTACCTATCTGGATGTTTATCAGAAATTTGACGGAGACCATAAAAAGTCGCAGCAATTACATGCACCGAAGTGGAGTGGAACCTACAATCTGTCTTATAAGTTTCCGAATGATCTTAGTGTTGATTTCACAGGACAGTTCTACGGGCCAATGAGGCTTCCGGTATTGCCTGATGATTATCGGCCTGAATATTCACCTTTTTACTCTTTAGCCAATATTCAGGTTTCAAAAAGCTTCCAATCCGGTTTTGAAGTGTATTGCGGGATTAAAAACCTGTTCAATTTTACGCCGAAAGATCCTTTGATGAGGCCTTTCGACCCGTTTGACAAGCATGCGGATGATCCGGTAAGCAACCCGAATCATTATACTTTTGATACGGCCTACGGATATGCACCCATGCAAAGGATCAGAGGTTTTCTGGGTGTAAAATATACTTTAAAATGAAAAATTTTATTTTATTTTTAATGTTAGTGCCCTGTTTTTGTCTGTCGCAGATGAAGACAGGCACTTTTTCTGATCTAGAAACTTTAATGGGAAAAGATCCTAGACCGGTGATCATCCATTTGTACACAGACTGGTGCTCGGTTTGTAAAATGGAAAAAAAGGCTTTGAATAATGATAAAGAAATTACAGATCTTATCAATGCAAATTTTTATCTGATCAATTTTGAGACTGAAAAAACGAAGGAAAATATAAAATTTCAGGGAAGAGAATTTGAATATCTGCCGAATGGAAATTCCGGAATTCACGAGTTGGCGTTGGCTTTGTCTAAAAATAAGGACCAACTTGTTTATCCCTTGTGGATTGTTCTGGATAAGAATCAGAAGTTAGTATATTATCATGAAGGTTTCTGGGTGCCGGAAAATATGAAGCAGAAACTTCTGGAAATTTCTGTTTTGTAATTTTTTTGTCATTGCGAGTAGCGAAGCGACGAAGCAATCTCAAAATTTTAGATTGCTTCACTTAAGGTTCGTAATGAAAGATATTTTCTCTTGCAGATTTTGCAGATTTCTCTATTTGCAGGATAATTTTTCAATCTTTTAATATCTAATGTTTATCAGCATCAATAAGCACTGCGAGCTGAATACACGGCTCCTCCGACCGGTTGCTCCAGGCATGATTGGTTCCCCTCTGAATAACAATATCTCCCGGTTTAAGTAAAGTTTCACCTTCTTCCATGATCAGGTAGAGTTCACCGGAAAGGATGATGATGTAATCTAAAGTCTGCGTCTGATGCATCATGGGATGAGGTTCTCCTGCTTTGAATTCTACTCCGAGATCTTTATCGGGAGGGATGACAACATACCGGAAATAAGTCCCGTTTTTCGGAGTTTGCGGAAATCCTGTATTAGGAATTTTGGTCTCAAGATCCAGTATTGCTGGCATTTCCTGTGTATTCCAGATATCTGAAATGATAAGCCCCGGAAAATGTTCAACTACATTTTCTGTCTGCTGGTCTTCAATAATAACAGATTTCCCGTTTTTGATTCCTGTGACAATGCGTCTGGGTATTTTATTCATGTTTCATGATGAGTTTGTGACCCTGGGTCTGGTTATTTTTAAGAATGGAATGGGCTTTCAAAACTGTTTCCAGAGAAAGGTTTCCGATTGTTTTATATTGAGGCGGGCTGATAATTCCGGTTTCAATAAGCTTAGAGATTTCCTCCAGATTTCCTTTGTAATATTGATAATCCTTGCTCATACTATAGGAATAATTGGAAATATTCACGATTACGGTTCCTTTATTGAAAAGGGTTTCATGGGCATCTTTTGTAATAAGTGCAGTAACATCAGCATAGGTTCCATTAATTTTCAAGACATCTGCAGTGACTTCAGACATATAATTCCCGACGAGGTCTATTCCAAAATCGAAAGGATTATTGTTATTGGCTTTTAAAAGATGGGCAACAAGATTTTCTTCCTTGTAATTAATGATTTGATGATTTTGTAAACCGATTTTCAATAAAATCTGTCTGTTTTCCTCACTTCCAACGGTTGCCACAATATTTCTGAAATGATTTGCCGTTAAATATTTAACCACAAAAGAACCGACTCCGCCTGTAGCTCCGGTTACTAAAATTGTATCATCAGTCTTTAATTTCAAACGTTTGAAGGTCTGCAATGCGGTAAGTCCTGCTGAAGGAATGGCTGCAGCCTGCTCAAAAGAAATTCCTTTGGGCTTCAATGCAACGATAGCTTCCGGAACGGCAATATATTCGGCATAAGTACCATTGCTTCCCATCGATCCACTTCCACAAAATACTTCATCTCCGATATTGAACTGATGGGCAGCGGCGCCTTTCTCTACGACAATACCGGACAGCTCACGGCCTAAAACAGGTGAGCTGAGCAGTTTCCGTTCAAGTTCATTTTCGATCATTTGATAATCAATCGGGTTGAAGCCGCTTGCTTTGATCTGAATTAAAACTTCATGATCTTTTGGAACTGGCTTTTCGAACACAGCATTTTCAAGCTGGAAATTTTTATTTAATGCAATAACTTTCATATCAGTAAATTTGATACACAAATGTAAAATGAGAATAGTTTATATTTGCTACCAGTTAACTATTGGTAACTAGTTACCTTAATGAAACCATTATGGCAAAAATTATTGAAAACGGTATAGAAAGGGAAGCAAGCTGCACGGAAGAACTCTTTGCCATGCGCGACAGCCTGGATGTTTTGGGCGGAAAATGGAAGCTGATGATTTTACGTTACCTGACCAACAGACCAGACCAGCAGATTCATTTTAAAAAGTTACAGCGGGGAATTGATGGGATATCTGCCAAAATGCTCAGCAAAGAACTGAAAGAGCTGGAAATGAATCTTCTTATTACCAGAACCATCCAGGATACAAAACCCATTACAGTAGTGTACGCTGTTACAGAATACGGAAAATCCGTTTTACCGGTTACTGAAACGCTTGTGAACTGGGGGATTATTCACAGGGAGAAGATCAAGGAATCAATGAGTTCTTCTGATGTATAGATAAAAAAATCCTCAAACCCGTGTAGAGAGTTGAGGATTTTAAGTTTGATCAACTGTTTTGTTTATTAATTTTTATTCAACCACGACTTTACCAGTTCAGAGTGATCGTCCACCCATTGCTGGGCAGTGGCTTCTTTGCTTTTACTCTGTTCCATTTTCATTAAAAGATCAGACATGTTCTCGTCATCAAAATGGAGTCTGGAAAAGAATTTTGCAAGCTCGGGATGGTCTTTCGCAAAGCTTTTTCTGGAATAAGTTTTAATCTGTTCCGCTTCACCAAATATCTTTTTGGGATCATCAAGAAACTTAAGCTTCATTTTTCCAAACATCCAGTGGGGCTGCCATCCGGTAACTACAATCCATTCTTTACGCTGTATGGCATTCTGTAATTCGGTGATCATGGCAATGGTAGAGGAGTTGATCTGCTGATAATCCAGCTGATAATCTATAATGGCTTTATCTGTACCGGTGGTTAATCCGGCCCCTTTTTCAATTCCTATAATTCTGTGCCTGGATGGATTTTTGTGCTGATTGAGTTCTTCAATGGAATTAATAGTAACGTATTCCGGCACAACCAATCCTATACGGCCGTTGTCATAATTGGTTCCAAGATGAGTCAATCCCGGAAATTTAGCCAGCTTTTTTGCATGGGTGTAAGGAAGCCATACTCCCATGAAAAGGTCTGTATCTTCATTATTCATTGAAGCCAGGATCATATCCGTAGAGGCTTTTTGAATAATAACATGATAACCCTGTTTGTCCAGAATGGCTTTTGCTACGTGTGTAATCGCAACATCTTCCGCCCAGCCATCTACCATTCCTATGGTGATATATTTTGAGTTTTTTATGTTTTTACACGAGTTTAATACTGTAAATATCAGCATTAAAACGGGAAAAAAAAGATATTTTAATCGCTTCATTTTATTGTTTTTTCTTTACAAATCCCTGCGTAATACGGTCCAGGATAATGGCTAAAATCACGACGGATAAACCACTTTCAAATCCTAATCCGATATCCAGATTATTAATTCCTTCCAGTACTTTTTCTCCCAAACCGCCTGCTGCAATCATTCCTGCAATAACAACCATAGATAAGGATAACAATATGGTTTGATTGATCCCCGTTAAAATCGTTTTCATTGCTAAAGGAAGCTCTACTTTGAAGAGAATCTGACGGTTTGTGGCTCCAAAAGCCCTTGCCGCTTCTACAATATCTTTCGGAACGGCTTCAATTCCCAATGTCGTTAACCGAACAGCAGGCGGCATAGCGAAAATAATCGTTGCAAAAGCACCCGGTACTTTACCGATACTGAAAAACAGCACAGCCGGAATCAGATAGACAAATGCAGGCATAGTCTGCATCAGGTCGAGTAAAGGGCGAATGATTTTGTCTGCTATTTTGCTTTTAGCAGCTAAAATTCCCAAGGGAATAGAAAGAATAAGAGCTGTAATGGTGGAAACAAAAATAAGCGCCAGCGTTTCCATGGTTTCCTTCCAAAGTCCCATTAAAAATATCAGGCTTAATCCCGTTGCGGTTACCACGGCAATGCCTTTTCCGGCTTTCCATAATGCCAGGAGGGTAAAAAAGAGAATGATTACATAAAAAGGAGTGTTTGTTAAAATCCATTCAATCCCCATAATGGAGGAATTTCCCAGATGTTTTATGACATCAAATACAGGCTTTCCGTTTTCTGTGAGCCAATTGATTGCTGTTTCTACATATTGGCCTATATCTATAGTTTTATTCATCTTATTGATTGTTTGCAATTTCTTTTAATTCTATAATCTCTTCTTCGTTAAACTTGGTAGCTTCTATAATGAGTGATAATTGGGTAACAAGACCTAAAAATTTATTATCTTCATTAATTACAGCGATGGCCGATTTGCTTCCGGAAATTAATGGTAACATTTCTTCTACAGTTACTTCTGGATAAACCGACGGAACATTACTGTTGATAATAGATTCTACTGTAGGTTCTTTCTTTTTGGCGATGCGTACAACATCGTTAAGAGTTACAAAACCCAGGAATTTATTTTGAAAATCCACCACAGGCAGGTTTTCTAGTCCGGTAGCTCTCATTTTTCTTAAAGCGCCTTCAGGACCATCTTTTCTGAAACGTACAACCGTCGTTTTGTCGAACATTAAAGATTTTGCGGTGATGATCGTTTTACGGTCTACTTTCTCTACGAATGCTTTTACATAATCACTTACAGGATTGGTTAAAATTTCTTCGGCCGTTCCTATCTGTTCTATGACTCCATCTTTCATAATGACGATACGGTCTCCGATTTTAATCGCTTCATCCAGGTCGTGGGTAATGAAGACAATGGTTTTTTGCAATGTATTCTGCAGTTCAAGCATCTGGTCCTGCATTTCAGATTTTATCAGTGGATCCAGTGCGGAGAAAGCTTCATCCATAAGTAAAACTTCAGGATCATTTGCCAAAGCTCTTGCCAATCCTACTCTCTGCTGCATTCCCCCTGAAAGTTGCGAAGGGTATTGGTTTTCAAAACCGGTTAATCCAACGATGTCCAGGGCTTTTTGTGCTTTTTTATCACGGGAAGCTTTATCTCCTCCTCTTATTTCCAGCCCGAAACCGGCATTGTCTAAAATCGTATGATGGGGCAGCAATCCGAATTTCTGGAATACCATACTCATTTCTGTTCTTCTTACTTCCAACAGCTCTTTGTTGTTTTTGCCGGTAATATCATCGTCATTGATGTATACTTTTCCGGAAGTAGGCTCATTCAGCCTGTTTAGACAGCGCAGCAGGGTAGATTTTCCACTTCCCGACAGTCCCATGATGACAAAAAATTCTCCTTCATAGATTTCAAAACTGGCTTTGTTGATTCCTATGGTACAGCCTGTTTTTTCAAGAATTTCCTTTTTGGAAAAACCTTTGTCAAGAAGTTCCTGTGCTTTTTCTTTGTTTTTACCAAAGATGATCGTCAGGTCTTCCACTTTAAGTTTTACTTTTTTAGTGTTTTCATTTTTTTCCATATTCAGAGTTTTTCAATTAATAATTTGATATAAAGAATTGTACACCAATTCATTATATACGTTTAGCATGAGTTGTCCTGCTGTTGGCAATAGGATAAAATAATTTGCTAAGCCCTTAATGATAAAAGCTTTAAACAAAAAAATAACAGCATAAAGACCGTTATGGTCTTATGTTTATTTTAAATATTTCAATAGATTATACTCTAGAAAAAGAGTGTATTATATAAAAGAAGCTGGTCTTTTATATAGATTCTACAATTAAATTACTGATGAGGTAATTACAGATATGTGTACTGAACAACTTGAATGGCTACATTTGATCAAAATGCTTGCCAGCATCAAAAACTGTATATCAATTTTTATGACGGTGCAAATTTACGGATTTTATATTAAATGGATTTTCACAGATGTAAAGTGGTGATTTTCAATCCTGATTTTAGAGTGATGATTTTACGGAAATTTTTCTCTTATCATTAAAGTTAAGAGAATATGGACGTTCAGATTATTTAAGGAAGTTCTTTTATAATTTAGCTTATAAGCTATTTCAATAAAACAGCAATAATAGCGAGTATCGCCGGTAAAGCCTGCACAAAAAATATCTTCTTTGTTGCAGAAACTGCTCCGTAAATGCCGGCTACAGCAACACATCCCAAAAAGAATAATGCAATATTATCCTGCCACTTCGGATCATCTATTAAGAATGACCAGATTAATCCTGCAGCAAGAAAACCGTTATATAACCCCTGATTGGCAGCCAATCCTTTCGTAGGTTTAAACATTTCTGCCGGTAATGCAGCTTTGAATACTTCTTTCCCTTTGGTTTCCCAGGCGAACATCTCCATCCACAGGATATAAATATGTTCAAGTGCAACGACAGCGATCAGAATTTTAGCAACGAGTTCCATGATTTTATGTTTTTAACATTGTAAAACTAAAAAAATAAAGTTAAGTTTGGTTACTTAATTGCAAAGATGGAGAGCTTCAAAGTACATTTAAATAAATTTATCAAGATTACAGATGGGGAATTTGCTTCCATTTTTTCTTTTTTTAAAGAAGTGGAAGTGAAGAAAAAGCAGAATCTGATGCTCAATGGGGAAATCTGTAAATCGATGTATTTTGTGTCTGTAGGCTGCCTCAGAAAGTTCTTTATCAACGAAAAAGGGGCGGAGCAGACCACTGAATTTGCCATAGAAAACTGGTGGATCACAGATACTTTCGCCTTTGAAAGACAAATCAAATCGGATTTTTGTATCCAGGCGGTGGAGCGTTCTACCATTCTTATGATAGACAATCAGCAGCAGGAGCTTCTGCTGAAAAAGCATCCTGTTATGGAACGTTACTTCAGAATGATCTATCAAAGAGCTTACGCAGCTTCGGAAAGACGGATCCGTTATTTGTATGAGATGTCCAGAGAAGAATTGTATGTACATTTCAGTACACTGTACCCTTGGTTTATCCAGAGAATTCCACAATATTTAATAGCTTCTTTTTTAAACCTTACTCCGGAATACCTGAGCGAAATCAGAGCAAAATTACGTTCTTAAACCAGTTTAAGATTTTTACCGATAATAAGTCGGAGATTTGTCATGTTATTAAAAGCCAGTATCATGACAGACAAAAATGTGAAGTTTCCGCAGTTGTTTTTAAGGCTTGCCATTGCCGTAACCATGCTTTCTGCAGTGGCGGATAGGTTCGGTTTCTGGGGCGCGGGCTCAGCCTGGGGAAACTGGGCAAATTTTGAGGCGTATACCAGAAAACTCACCTTTTTCCTTCCGGAATCTTTAAGTGTTGTTTCTGCTTATGCAGCAACTTTCTTTGAAATCATTTTTCCTTTGATGCTTCTCGTGGGCTGGAAAACCAGGATTGCAGCTTATGGAGCAGGTTTTTTGTTGCTGGTATTTGCATTGTCCATGACCATCGCACTGGGAGCTAAGGCACCGCTTGATTACTCTGTCTGGGTAGGAAGTGCCGGAGCATTTTTACTGGCGGTTCAGCCAAAGTATTTTTTGAGTATAGATCATTTAACCCATAAATAATAATAGTATGAGCGCAAGATTAAATATTGCCAGCGTAGATTCAGCAGCTTACAAAGCTATGCTTGGACTGGAAGGATACCTTCAGACCATTTCACTCAACCATATCCAGAAGGAGCTGATTAAGATCAGGGCTTCACAGATCAACAAATGTGCTTTCTGTCTTGATATGCATACAAAAGATGCCCTTAAATACGGTGAAACAACGCAGAGGATTTTCATTCTTAACGGCTGGAGGGAAGCAAAGGATTTTTTCACGGAAGAAGAGCAGGTTCTCCTGGCAATGACGGAGGAAATTACCCTGATCAGCGATAAAGGTCTTACAGAAGAAACATTCCAGAAGGCAAAACAGTATTTTGATGAGGCAGCCATTGCACAGATTATCATGGCTATTGTAACCATCAACGCATGGAACAGAATTGCCGTAAGTACCCACATGGACGTTCCAAAATAGTTTTTTGTAAAAAATATGATCAGAATAGCCTTGCAAAAACTGAAAGGCTATTTTGTTGTCGTGATCACTGTTAGCGGTTGTTATGTTTAAAATTTTATTCCTGTATTTTGTTGCAAAATAATGTGATTTTGATTTTTTTCATCTTTAAATGTGATGCTATTTGTAACATTTTTGACATTTTACTACTAACTGCTAAATCAATAAAAAAATATGAAAAGAACAACTACAATCATTAAAACTTTAGTCATCACATTGTTTTTTGGATCTGCTCCTTTTGTTTCAGTGCATGCACAGGACAAAGAGACAGAAGTTTCAGTAAAGAATCTACCTAAAATTTCCACTTCCTCTGCAATGGGAAATTTTTATGCAAGTTTTAGCGGACAGAATATTCCCATAGATTTTCTGATGACAAATTTAAAAAAGTGGCTGGGAACAGATGCCAACCATACTTTTGAACTGGTTAGTGCCAAAACGGATGAATTGGGGATCAGACATTCTGTTTTTCAGCATTACTTTAAAAATGTCAGAGTTGCAGATGAATTAATCCTTGTGCACGAAAAAGATGGGAAGGTAACCTATGTAAACGGGGAATTAACTCCGAACATTAACCTGACTGTTCACCAGCCTCTTACCAAAGCAGAAGTTGAAAATATTGTCAATGCTGATCTGAGAACACCGGATGTAACTTTTGCGGATTTTGAGCAGGTAATAACAAAAGTATATGCCGGTAAAGGCGTAGAGCTGCATTCTGTTTCCCAGATAGATGCGCTGTCTCTGAAAACTTTACAGGGATATATGTATTATATAGATAACGGAACAAAGCAGATCGTAAAGAAACTGGAAAAAATTCATCATCATAATATAGCTCCTGTTATTAATAATATTTCAACCGTCAAACCTTCAGCAGGACTGACATCTGTGTTTAGCCCTTTTCTGGATACTTCTTCTACAAGTGCTACCTATTATAAAGGAAACCAGCAGATTACTGTAGATTCTTACAACGGAGCTTTCCGTTTGAAGGATAACGCAAGAAATGTGCATACCCTTGACGGAACCGGATGGGACGGCAACGGAAGCGCCGCTTCAGGTTTGACAGGGACAATTAATGAATATTCCAACAGTACGGCCAACTATACGGCAGCGGCTACTAAACCCGCTGTAGAAGTACATTGGGCAATGGAAAAAGCGCATGACTATTATGTAAACAGACATAACAGGAACTCTTATGACGGCAGCGGATCTATCATAAGAAACTATTATAATATTAATTTTAACAGGAATACAACCACCGGAGCAGGCCAGACACCAATTGACGGGACTAATGCGGCAGCAATTGACCAGCAGGGAATTGTAGCCATGGTGTATGGCAGTGGTTTATATCAGGGACAGGCAGGATATTTTGGCCCAATTGTAGGGATAGATGTCGCAGGACACGAATACTCCCACTTAATGGTCAGCAGAACAGCTAACCTTGCCTATCAGGCCGAATCCGGGGCTTTGAATGAATCTTTTGCGGATATGTTCGGTACAGCTATAGAATTCTATTCCAATGTAAATCCAAACTGGACTATTGCAGAGGGAATTCCTAATCCTGGTTTAGGAGCGAATTATTTCAGAAATATGGCCAATCCTAATGCTGGTTCCAATCAAATTGGCGGGCAGCAGCCTGATACTTATCAGGGGACTAACTGGGCCAATACAGCTCCTCCGTATAACCAGACCAACGATCACGGGGGCGTGCATAAAAACAGTGGGGTGGGAAACTATTGGTTTTATCTGCTTTCTCAGGGAGGTTCAGGGACTAATGATAACGGAACAGCATTCAATGTTACAGGAATTACCATCCAGAAAGCGGAAAAAATTGCATTCAGGACTTTGACTACCTATCTTACTGCGAACAGTGGTTATATTAACGCTTACGATCAGTCAAAGCAGGCAGCTATTGATCTTTATGGAGCAAACTCTAATGAACTGCAGCAGGTAGAAAATGCATGGTGTGCTGTGGGAATTGGTAATTGTGCCAAATTGCTCGCCGTTGATGAAACTGCTAAATCTGAACTTCAAAATATTAAAATTTATCCTAACCCGGCCACCAATGGGCAATTCACTATTGAATCCAATGTAAAAGGTGCTGCAGATTATGAAATTTATGATCTTTCAGGCAAGCTGATTAAACCGGCTGAGAAACTGGAAAAAGGCATTAATAAAGTGAATGGCAGCGGAATACAGCCAGGAGTATACCTTGTTAAAATAAATGCAGAAGGGAATACTGTTTCGAAGAAAATAGTTGTTAAGTAATTGATATTTAATATTAATAAAAATAGCCTTCAGAACTGAAGGCTATTGTATTTTATTTTAGAATCAGGATTCTAATAGATGGCTACAGGATTGATATTCACCTGTGTAGATCCTACATATAATGGCTGTCCTAGAACAAACAGAAATTCCCAGATCTTATCTTTCACCAATGGACGGCTGTCAATCAGTTCAAGATTGTAAATACCTTTTTTGGCCAGCATAAACTGGTTAATAGGGAATTCTTCCTTAGATTTTGGATTGGGATAAACTTCCGATGCCCAGGTATCTCCTCCAAAGGCAACAATTCCCTGCTCAGCAAGCCATTGCGCAGCTTCCATACCAATTCCCGGCTCGGTTTCTAAAAACTTCTGATTATTATTTCCGATGAGTTCCAGCCATCCGGTATTGAACAGGACAATATCGCCTTTTCTCAAAGCCAATTTCTGTTTCTTTAAAACGGATTTGATGTCTTCAACAGTAAACTCTGTTCCTCCGGGTACAATTGATTTCCCATAATGAGATGTCATATCGAGAACTACACCACGGGTAACGAAAGGCGGCACTTTTTCAACTCCCAGTTTTTTTACTCCTTCTACGGTTACAAAGTCGGTAGCTTTGTTTCCATTGTAGTACATATTATCAATTCCGATGTGTCCGATGCCGTTCAGCTGGGTTCCCACTCCGGTCCATCCGTTCACAAGCTCATCATTGAAGGTAAATTGATTGGGACCTATACTTTTTCCTCCCTGTTCTCCGGGCTGGATATTGTATAAGTTGAAACTTCTGTGTCTGAAAGCCGGAAGGTTTTTATTAATAGGAACAGCAAGTGCCAGCGTTTTACCTTGTTTTACCAGTCCTAAAGCTTGTTTTACGACTTCAGGAGTTAACATATTAGCTGCACCGATCTCATCCTGGGCGCCATAAGCAGAAGGATACCAGGATTGGTCTTCCGGATTAACGAGTGTCTGAGCCTTTAATGTGATGCTGTTTATAGTCAATAGGGTTGCTAACCCGAATATTTTGATCAGGTTTTTTTTCATTTTTTAAAGATTTATGATTTAAGAGAAAGGAAGCTGGAAGAGGGGATTTAGGGTTAGGAATCCCTGTTATATTCAGAAAAATACAATAGAAGCCTCTTAATTATTAATACACTAGTAAGCCTTCCATCTTCATGCCTCCCTCTTCCAGCCTTTATATTATATCTCGCTCAACGCTGTGTTGATGAAATTCAATTCGTCGTGAGAAAGATCAATGGACATAGCTTGGGCATTTTCGATAGCCTGCTGAGCATTTCTGGCTCCTGCCAATACAACGGTAATGGCGGGCTGCATAGTTGTCCAGCGTAATACCAGCTGTGAAAGGGAGGCATTTTTTTCCCGGGCAACAGGTTCTATTTTTTCCAGGAAAGTTTTCACTTTATTTAAATCAAACTGTGAAAAATAACCGTTTCTGTGGTCGTTATCCTTTAATTTATCTTCTTTAAAATATTTTCCGGTCAGAAGACCTCTTTCCATCGGGCTGTAAACAATAATTCCCGAATTATTTTCCAAAGAATAAGGGACCAGATTACCTTCAATAGCTCTGTTCAGCATGCTGTAAGAAACCTGGTTGCTTGCCAGATGAAGGGTTCTGTTGGCTTCCTGCATCTGTGAAACGGTATAATTGCTCACTCCTGCTGCAAGAATTTTTCCCTGCTGGATAAGAAGTTCCATAGCATCCATTGTTTCGCAGATCGGGGTGGTGCTGTCCGGCCAGTGAAGCTGTAAAAGGTCGATGTAATCTGTTCCCAGCCTTTTTAAGCTTTCCTCTACTTCTTTTATGATATTGGCTTTTGAAGCATATTTATAAACCGGTAAGGTTTTTCCTTCATCCTCGGCATCAAAGAAAAATTCTCCTTTTCCATTATTGCTTCCGTCCCATACCAGTCCGAATTTGGTCAGCAGCTGGATTTTTGTACGGTCTTTTCCCTTAATAGCTTCTCCGATCATCTCTTCGCTGAGCCCGAATCCATAGAAGGGTGCCGTGTCAATAGAAGTTACGCCGTGATCCAGCGATGCATGAATTGAATTGATGGAATCCTTTTTTTCATTTCCGCCCCACATATTTCCTCCGATGGCAAATGCTCCGTGAGTAATAGCAGACAGTTCAAGTTCTGTATTTCCTAATTTTCTGTATTCCATTTTTTGTTTTGAAAAAATTATATTAAAATTTAACCACAAAAGGCAAGAGCTTTATTCTTTTGTGGTTAATGCTGGATTATTTACTAAGCTCTTTTAAAATAGCCTCACCTACACTTTTTGCAGACTGGGGATTTTGTCCTGTAATCACTCTCTGATCTGTTACGACATGATTCTGCCAAAGTCCTGATTTTTCAAATTTGGCTCCTCTTTCTTTCAGCTTTTCTTCCAGAAGGAAAGGAACTACATTCGTGAGCTTCACTTCAGCCTCTTCTTCGTTGGTAAAAGCATTGATTTTCTTACCGTCTACAAGATATTTCCCATTGCTCAATTTAATATTCACAAGACCGGCCGGGCCGTGGCATACTGCCGATACAATGCCGCCTTTCTCATAAATTTTTGAAGCAATACCTGCCAATTCTGTATTATCTGCGAAATCCCACATAGCGCCATGACCTCCTGCGTAGAAAATCGCAGCGTAATTGTCTGGATTTACCTGAGAAGGCTGTAAAGAATGATCGATCTTATTTTTGTATTCCGTATTTTCCCAGAATTCTTTGTTGACAGGATCTTTTAAATCGAAACCGTCTACCGGAGGAGTTCCGCCTTTTGGACTCACAAAATCAATTTCGTATCCTGCTTTGTGAAGCACTTCCCACGGATGGGAAACTTCGCCAAGATAATATCCGGTATCTTCACCGGTGCTTCCTTTTTTGTCATGACTTGTTACGACAAATAAAATTTTCTTTTTCATAAGTTTAGATTTTTGGTGTTGTGCCTGAATAAGCCCCACAGTAAGCAAGGCTAAAAATAAAATTGCTAATTTTTTCATGTTAAAGAATATGGGTGGTATAAATTTGTGGTTTTTCCTGTAGCTTTTCGTCAACAATGGCTCCGAAAGCCTGAATATAAGGCTGCTGGTTATGCTGTGCCAGCCCTTCTTCACTTTTCCAGATCTCATAGAAAATAAACTGGTTTTTATCTTCAATTCCCTGGTGAAGACTGTAAAGTTCACAGGCTTCTTCTTTTCTTGTTTCCTGCACCATATTCTGAAGGGTTTCCAGTACTTCTGTCTGATATTCTTCTTTGGCTTTTATAACTGCTGTAAGATAAATTTTCATATTAAATAAAATTTTCGATGGATTGATATTGAGGATTCCAGCCCAGTTCTGCTTTGGCCTTATCCGAATTACACAAACTGTTTGAAGCAAATCCAAAATATCCACCTGCAGGTCCAAATGTATTGACTGCTTCCTGTATGCTGACAGACTGTGCCGGCTGTAAATTGTATTGCCTGCTTATATTTTCTGCCAGATTTCTGATGGTGGAAGAGCCGTTTTCTGCATAATAAAGGGAACCTGCTTTTGCTTTTTCCAGTGCAAGTACATACAGATCTGCAAGGTCCTCGATATGTAGGTTCGACCAGATATTTTCACCTTTCCCAAAGTAAGCTCCAAATCCTTTTCCTTTAGAGAAATTGATCAGGGCCGGAAGCTGAATGCTGTCTTTTTTTAAACCCAGACCTTCACCATAAACCATGGTAGGTACAATGACAATGCTCCTTATATTTTTTTTGGCAGCTTGAAGAATGTACTGATTAATCAGCACTCTTGAAGCCATTTCCAGTCTTGGATTCAGGGGAATGTTTTCTGTATAAACAAAATCATTTTTTTCTCCGTTCTCTTTTCCTCCGAAAATAGCGGAACCTGAAGTAAAAATAAATGTTTTACCGGTTCCTTCCAGCGCATTGATAAAACTGTCTGCAGCATAGGCATCATCTGCAGAATCTGCAGTATGGATAATGGCATCAGCATTGGAAATCGCAGCATTTAAAACAGCTTCATCATGTATATTGCCTATAATGGATTCAATTCCTGCCTGCTTTAATTTTTCTGCTGCCTCAGCAGTACGAACCAGCCCTGTAACGCTATAGTTGCGTTCTGTCAGCTTCTTGGCTACGGAACCCCCGATATAACCGGTTATTCCAGTGATCAGTATATTTTTCATTAGGCTAATTGTGGTTTAAGTTCTTTTTCAAAAACCTGTTCAAGGTGATCTCTGTAAAGCTTCATATCACGCTCTATATTGGCGTTTTTCTCTACGTCATGGAAGTGAAAACCTTCCATTTTTTCTAAAGAAACGAAAGCATTCATTCTATGGAATCCAAATAGCGGTCCATTATCTACACTGGTTTCATTGAAAAATTCTCCGGGAAGTGTAAAGGCTGTTTCTGGTGCATTCCAGCTTGTGGTTACCATATATTTTCTTCCGCCCAGCATTCCTCCGGTTCCATAATTAATTTCCGGGTTGTCAGCTTTTCTTCCGTCACTCATGTAGATTCCTTTGGCATGACCGGCTGTGAAAACTTCATCAATATATTTCTTGAATCCGTTAGGAAGCTGGAACCACCAGATCGGAGTATGATAGATGATGAAATCTGCCCAGACAAATTTCTTTACCTCTTCGTCCTTATCGAAACCATCAGCAATATGTGTGGTTTTTACCTCTATATTTTCAAATTTCTTAAGTACTGCAAGTGTATTTTCTGCAATCGTGTTATTATATTTTCCTCCGGAATGTCCGAAATTTTGTCCTGCATTAATGATCAATACTTTTTTCATTTTATGATTGTTTTAAATTTTATGATGCAAAGTTACATCCGGGTATTGTATAATAAAAATAGTATAAATTATAAGTAACTATTAGAATAATGATAGTTGAAACCTCATTCATGGTTAAATATCATATAACCAGTTGATCCTGTTGTCACACTTCTCCTGTAATTTTGTTAGGAAATAAAATGAATATGATACGGATTGCTGTTTTTAGTGATGTACATGGAAACCTTCCCGCACTGAATGCAGTGCTTGAGGATATGGAGAAAAGAGGAGTTACGCAGAAATTCTGCCTGGGTGATCTGGTTGATTTTGCTCCCTGGGGAAATGAAGTGATTGAAAAAATCAGAAATCTGAATATTCCCTGTCTTATGGGAAATCACGATGAAAGAATCGCTTTTAATATCCCCGTTATTCCTTTGTCTAAACATTCACCGGAAGAAACAGAAGCCAGATTGATAGCTATTGATCATTCCAAAAAGTATATTACAGAAAACAATAAAATGTTTTTATCGGAATTACCTTTTCATATAAAATTAAACTATAAAGTAGGAAAGCGATATTGGAATATTCAGCTCGTACATTCAAGTCTCACCAGTAATGATACCTATCTTTATGAGTCTGAGAATGATGAGGTTTTTGTGGATATGCTTAAAGAATCCCAAGCTGATATGGTTGTAATGGGACATACCCATTTATCATTCAAAAAATATTTTGAGTCTGAGGGACGGGCTGTTAACTGTGGATCTGTAGGCCGTTCAAAAGAAGAAAACCGCCTGGCCTCCTATCTGATTATTACGATGACTGATGATCAGATTATTCCTGAAATTATACAGATACCTTATCCACTTGAACAAACTGCCCTGGCTATCGAAGAAAGCGAAATTCCAGATTATTATGCTTCCTTTCTAAAGAATAAAAAAGAATCAGTATTATAATTATTTTGTAATTTTGTATCAGAATATTTATAATTAAAGTTATGGTCAATTTAGAATGGTACCGCACTTTTAAAGCGATATATAAAACCGGAACTCTCACCGGAGCAGCAGATTCCCTGTTCATTTCACAACCAGGTGTAAGTCTCCATTTAAGTTCACTGGAAGCGTATGTAGGATATAAACTATTCGACAGAACCGGAAGGAAAATGATACCTACCGAAAGAGGAAAAGTGTTATTTAATGCCGTATCAGAACCGCTTTCCAAGCTTGAAGATGTAGAGAAAAATTTTCAGAAATCCACGGAAAAACTGACTCCGACCATCAGTGTTGGAATGTGCTTCGAGACCTTTCAGACCACATTGGAACAGTATGTCTCAACTTTGCCTTTCAACCTGATTATCAGCTTCGGGGAATATCCGGAAATGCTGGACCAGCTGGACAAAGGAATTCTGGACCTGATCATTACTCCTAAAAAGGGAGTTTCTCCCAATATTGAACATGAGGCTTTCTCTTCCGAGCAGATCATTCTTGTAGGCGGAAAAGATATCGATACGGAAAGTTTCCGGGAAACACTAGATACCAAAGGAATAGAACACGCCGAAGAATGGCTGAAACAGGAAAAATGGTACGGCACTACGGGGGATATGGAACACCTTTTCCAGTTCTGGATCATGAATTTCGGCCATAAACCGAACTTCCGTCCCAATTATATAGTCCCTAATTTAAATTCCATCATCCGTTGCCTGAAAGGTGGAACCGGACTGGCTGTTATTCCTAATTTTCTGTGCAAAAATGAAATAGAAAGCGGGGAGGTCAAAATGATCTGGGAAGGTGAGAAAAAGCTGGAAAATACGCTCTATTTCGGCTGCAGAAAAAAAACAAATTACCAGTCCGAGATCGATCATATCAAAGGCTTATTCAGAAAGGTCATGGGCAAGAACAACCATGTCGCGCATTTGTAAACCGTTTTCATAAATGGGGAATGGGTAATGGTCTGTAAAGAAATCTTTACGTATTCCTTTTTTTATAAAACCGTTCTTTTCATAGAATCTGATCTGCTGGAATCCCGTATCCGAAGTTCCTACCGTTAAGGTTGTATATCTGTTTTTCCGGGCTATTTCTTTTGCCCTATCTATAAGAATACTGCCTATTCCCTTACTTCTGTAGCTTTCAATGACCGCGATATTCTTGATTTCCAGTTCCTCAGCGCTGTTCGGATGCAGCACCATTACAGCTATATCCTGAAACCCGTCATGTAAAACATAAATAAAGGAATCAAAGATATATTTGTCTATTGCTTCTACAGTTTCGTCGGCAAGCAGCAGCAATTCATATGGAATATCCATTCCTGAACTGATCTTATTAAAAACAAAATTTTCCATTTATAAACTCATATGGATCAGTGGATAATTTTTCCCTGAGCCATCTTTTTCTGATCTCCCGACTCTTTTAAAACCTATTTTTTCATAAAACCCGATGGCTTGAGGATTTTGTTCATTCACATCTACTTTAGTGAGACCTGTGGTTTCTTTCATCCATTCATACAGCTTTTTACCGTAGCCTTTTCCCCGGGCATCATTATGAATAAACAGCATTTCCAGGGTATCCCCGGCTACAGAAGCAAAACCTTTTGCCTCATCATCTTCCGAAATCAGATAAACATTAAGTTGCGGGAGATAATCTTTCGGAATGGCTTCTTTAAAATAATTAAAATCTTCTTCAGTAAGAAAATCATGGGTTGCAGTAACAGCAGATTCCCAGATTTCCATGATTTTGGGATAATCTTCGGTTTCTGCCAGCCTGATCTGATATAACATAGTTTTGGTTTGTCACAAAAATAAGGAAAATAAGAGATTTTCTTAATGTTCTAAAGTGATAGAAGCTTTCCGGGTATAAAAACGGATGGTTAAAAATAGATGAAAAAACTGTAAAATTGGTAGGCAGAATTTCCAATTTTTATCGCAAATTTGTTAAGCTTAGATTTATGTTAAAAAATTAAATTAAAGAATAATGCAAAAGAAAACATATACAGGACAGCCTGTAGTAACATTAAATAACGGAGTGGATATTCCTGCTTTAGGCTTTGGAGTATGGCAGATGGAAAACCTGGAGGAATGTGAAAAAGCTGTGGTAAAAGCCATTCACACAGGATATAGAATGATTGATACGGCAGCTATTTACTTAAACGAAACCGCAGTAGGGCAGGCTGTAAAAGATAGTGGTGTAAGCAGAGACGAGCTATTTATCACCTCAAAAATCTGGGTTCAGGATCACGGCTACGAAAAAGCAAAAAGTGCGTTCCAGAGAACTTTGGACAGATTGCAGATGGATTATCTGGATATGTACCTTCTTCACTGGCCTTTCGGAGATTTTCTGGAAGCCTGGAAAGCGCTGGAAGAGCTTTACTATGAAGGAAAAATTAAAGCTATTGGGGTGTGCAACTTTACCGTTGAGAAATTAGAAGAGCTGAAAGCGAATTCAACGGTTCTTCCTGTGATCAATCAGATTGAGCTTCACCCGGTTTTCCAGCAGAAAGAACTTCAGGTGTATGACAGGGAAAACAACATCATTACCCAGCCATGGAGCCCGCTTGGAAACGGAAATACAGATCTTTTAAACAATTCTGAATTAAAAGCTATTGCAGAAAAATACAATAAAACAGTAGCGCAGGTAATTCTGAGATGGCACCTTCAGGAAGGATTTGTTGTAATCCCGAAATCTGTGACTCCTTCCAGAATTGAAGAAAACTTTAACGTCTTCGATTTTGAACTGACGGAGGATGAGATGAATATCGTCCGCTCTCTTGATACAGGAAAAAGACTGTTCTTTGATCCTAAAGATCCTGAATGGGAACAAAAAATGCTGAAATCTGTAGCAGATATTTAATCGCAGATCTTTATAACACTTCCCGCAAATTAAACGGACAGCAAATTTATAATCATTTGCTCAATCAGTTTAATTTGCGGGATTTTTAATTAGAAAAAAGCGTGAATGCTGAATACTGTGATCAATATCATATCTTATCAATCTGAAGCTGTTGTTAGATTTTGTAAATTCAGGTAAAATTATTCTTATGTTTTGGCCGGACTCCATCAGTAAGCTTTTAGAAGTAAAATATCCTGTTATCCAGGCTCCGATGTTTGGAGTAAGTACACCCCAAATGGCTGTAGCAGCCGCAAAAGCCGGATGTCTTGGATCATTGGCCCTGGCTGATCTCCCTGCGGACAAATCGGCTGAACTGATCAGAGAGACCAGGAAACTTACAGATCTGCCTTTTGCGGTTAATATTTTTGTTCACGATATTCCTGAGCTTACCGACTCTTTGAAAGAAAAATTTATTAAAGCTAAACAGTTGATCACAGATCTGGCAAAGGAAAATCATATAGAAGTTAAGCTCCCGGATCTCGGAGAGATTAAGCTGAACAGTTACCATGATCAGGTAGAGGCTGTTATTGAAGAAGAGTGCAAAATATTAAGCTTTACTTTCGGAAATCTGGATGAGAAAAGTATTGAAAGGCTGAAAGAGAACGGAGTGACGCTTATCGGAACCTGTACTTCATTGCAAGAAGCATTAATCCTGGAAAAATCCGGGATTGATATTATTTGCGTTCAGGGAATTGAAGCCGGCGGACACAGAGGAACCTTTGAAACAGATGATATTCCGGAAATCGGAGGAATGTCTTTATTTTCAAAAATTTATGATCATGTAAAAATTCCCTTGATTTATGCAGGCGGAATTTATAATGGAAAAACATTAAGAGCAGCAAAAGAACTGGGTGCACAGGGCTTTCAGGTAGGAAGTATGTTATTGGCATCGCAGGAAAGCGCTTTACAGCCTTTTGAAAAAGAAAGACTGAAAAATGTAACGGAAAAGGATATTGTTCTGACAAAAAGTTTTTCGGGAAGGTACGCAAGAGGGATAAAAAATAAATTCATAGAAAGCATCGAAGAGTCAGGCTATATCATGCCTTATCCTTATCAGAATAAGCTTACGAATGAATTGCGTAAGGTTTCAAAAACATTGAACAATGCAGATTTTGTGAGCATTTGGGCAGGGCAGTCTGTTCATGAATACGGCAGACTTTCAACGGAGGACATTTTGAAAAAGCTTATCCTGGAAGCAGAATAAAACACTTGTTAAATCCGGAATGAATTCATCGGAAATGTAAAATAAAAAACGTTCTTTGATTAAAGAACGTTTTTAGGGCATATGCAATAAACTCTTTATTTTGTAAGATCCAGACCTCCGAAATTACCGGAGCTCATCATAAGGAAAACACCGTTTGTTTTATCCAGAGTCTCCCAGTAGGCATGCAGGTCTTCAGCATTTGTGAATACTCTTAAAGAATCATTTTTAAACTTTTCTTTAATGAATTCCGGAGAAATAGGTTCCATTCTTTTGATTTTTAAAGCATCCTCAGAATAGAAAACAACAGCTTCATCCAAACCGTCCATAGCATGGTCATACTGTTCAAGAAACACAGGATTTAAGCTTGAATACGTGTGGAGCTCAAGGAAACCGTATTTTTTTTCCTTTTTAAACTGCTCACAGAATGCTTTTACCGTTGCTTTTACTTTACTCGGTGCATGGGCAAAATCTTTGTATAAAACACCTTGATCTTCTCTTTCTACTTTTTCAAGACGCTTTGATGCTCCCTTGAAGCTCATAATGGCTTCATAGAAATCTTCATCCATAATACCCAGCTGTCGGCAGATATGTCTTGCTCCTTCCATGTTCAGCAGATTGTGAGACCCGAAAACAGAAAGAGGAACATCGCCCATTTCAGTTTTTAGATATACTTTTCCGTTGCTGATCTCATATTCAGGAGTTTTGTAAGGGATTTTTCTGAAATAATTTTCAGCGGCCTCCACTACTTTTACCACTTCCGCATCCTCTTCATTGTATACCAGAACACCACCCGGGGTAATGCTTGCAACGAATTTTCTGAACTGCTCTATATAATCATCAAATGTTTTGAATACATTGATATGATCCCATGCAATACCGCTCATTAAAGCAATATTCGGCTGGTAAAGAAGAAACTTGGAACGAAGGTCAATAGGAGAGGAAAGGTATTCATCACCTTCCAGCACCATAAAATCGTTTTCCTGAGTTAGTTTTACCATACAGTCAAAGCCTTCAAGCTGTGCGCCTACCATAAAATCTACCTCTTTCTGATGAAAGTTCAGGACATGAAGAATCATGGAAGTAATGGTCGTTTTACCGTGCGATCCGGCAATGACCACTCTTGTTTTGTTTTTTGACTGTTCGTAAAGGAATTCAGGATATGAATAAATTTTTAAACCCAGCTCTTTTGCCTTTGCCAGTTCAGGATTGTCCTGGTGGGCATGCATACCAAGGATAACTGCGTCAATATCCGGAGTGATCTTTTCCGGAAACCAGCCCATTTCCTGAGGCAGAATACCTTTCTTTTCCAGCCTGGATCGTGACGGTTCAAAAATAGCATCATCCGAACCGGTTACCTGATATCCTTTATCCTTTAATGCAATAGCAAGATTATGCATGGCGCTTCCGCCGATAGCAATGAAGTGGGTTTTCAACTTTATTTACTTTTTTTTACATTGTTATTAATGATCTCCTGAAAAGCATTCAGAATGTTGTTCCAGTTCGTTGTAAAATTAGGCATGATGGTGCTGGCATCCGATTTACTGCCTTCATTCGGGCCTTTTTTTACATTGATGGAAGTGGTCACCTGATCATACAGTTTTTTGTGATCTTCCTGTATTCTTCTGAAATTGTTTTGGGAAAGGGTTTGATCCAGTTTTTTTAAATCTTCATAAGAAATTTTAAAATCCTGTCTGTACTTTTTCCCCCCTTGATCAAAAGAATAGTGGGCAGTATTACCTTTGATCAGTAAATTCTCATACATGGGAGCATAGCCTCCGCTTCTGGAATAGCTTATATCAAAGTCTGAATATACTTTCTGGCTGTTACACGAAACTAATACTATGACCGCGATTATGATCCCTAATATTTTGTTCATAATTTTTCTACTTACTTTAATTATTTGAATCCTTTTGCTCTAATTTTTTAGCTTTAAGTTCTTCATCATAATTGTGTAGTACATTGAAATCTTCTGTCTGCTCAATCGCAGTCATAATCTTCAATAAAATTTCAGGCGCTTTTTCGTTGTCGTAATCTATATCCAGAGGTGCTTTGAACTCCATGGTAGGTTTTACGCCCGTAACCTTTACCCGGAGACCTTTTTTATCAAATGCCCTTCTGAAACCGTTGATCTTGATCGGAATCACAATCGGGCGCTGATTTTTAACCAGCTTGGCTGTACCTCTTCTTCCTTGTGCAAAAGCAGATGTAGTACCCTGAGGGAAGGTTGCTACCCAGCCGTTGTCCAAAGCTTTCATAATATTGTCAACCTCGGTCATGTCCACCATTCTGTTGACGTTTTTACCTTCTGCTCTCCATGTTCTTTTTACCGTTACAGCACCGGCGATCTTGAAAATTTTCGGAAGAATTCCTTTATTCATGGTTTCTTCTGCTGCTACATAATAAAAATCAATTTTGGGGTTGAGCAGATAAATAGGGTTTTTAATTGTATTCAGATAACCATTGTTTACCGCACAGAATGCATGGTACATTGCTGCTACGTCTGCAAAATATGTTTGATGGTTGGATACAAAAAGCACATTGGAATCAGGAAGATCCACAAGATGTTCCGTACCGGTTATCTTTAATTTATTAAAGCCGTTGAACCTTCTGTAAGATACAACCCCTAAAATAAAAATAATAAACCTTTTTAAAAAATAAGGTGTTCCGAATGCATCGGTGAAAATATTTTTCTTCGCCATCTCTCAATTAAACACGGTAGTGCAAAGTTACATTTTTTTCAACAACTGGCTAAACTCGCTCAATATCATTGCTGTAGCGCCCCAGATAATATATCCGTTGAAATTAATGACCGGAACTTCATGTCCGGCCGCACCGGGAATTGCCATGATTTCAGGTTTATCCGGCAGGCTGAGAAAAGAGGTGATAGGAAATTCTATAGTCTCTACCGCTTCGCTCTGCTGAAGAACAAAAAGCGGATTCTTTTTGGTATACGAAATATAAGGATATACATAAAAATTACTTGGCGGGATGTAGATGGGAGACATTTCCCTGATCACTCTGACATAGTGTTTATCTATTCCGATTTCTTCTGAGGTTTCGCGTACTGCGGTTTCTGCGAAATCCCTGTCCATTTCTTCACGCTTGCCGCCGGGTAAAGAGATCTGCCCGCTGTGTCTGTCGTGCTCATTGACGGTTCTTTGAATCAGGGGAAAATACCATTCATTATCTTTTAAATAGAGAACAATATTAACGGCTGCAAATTTCGGATTTTTTGCCAGCACTTCATCATAGGTAAACACCGGCCGGGAAGGAGGCGAGAATACTCCATGGGCATTAATCCCCGGCAGCTCTACATTTGTAATTTTCCTCAATAAATCTTTTCCAAAACTTTCCATACTTCAAATTTAGCAATATATACTGAAGAAAAGAACAGCCATTAACATTAATTAACCATTGGTAAGTCATTTAAAAATGGAATGATTAAAGAAATAAAAAAACGGAGAATCAAAAAATTGGAGAAAATTTTTCAATATAAAAATTAGAGTTATTTATCATATTTGTATGAAAATCAATTTGTAATATACCGTATTTTTACGTAACTGAAACAAGTGATCCGGAGAAAACAGTAAACAGTTACTTTCAAAACGGTAAACAGTGATTTTGAAAATTTACACTTTAGCAGTGGTTTTTTATTTTGGTTTAGCCTATACCTTTGTCATACTATTAACCAATTAATTTTTGTCAAAATGAAAAACTTTATTACTGGTGTATTTACACTAATGGCCATGAGTTTCAGCTTCGCACAATCAAATATTGATGTTACTGCCCAGATCGGAAACTTGAATACCGCTACTGTTAGTCAGACAGGGCTTTTGAATATTAACAGCCTTACACAGGATGGAAACCGTAATACGGCGGATATTGACCAGATAGGAGCTCTGAACGTGAATACTGCTGAAAGTATCGGTAACAGAAACTCAATCGACGTAGATCAAACAGGTCTTGCCAATACCAACGATGTAAGCCAAACAGGAAACAGAAACTTTGCAGTAACCTGGCAGCTTGGTGCATTCAACTCTACAGAACAGACTCAGATCGGAAGAAGAAATGAAGCCTCTTCTACCCAATTGGGCTTAGGAAACGCAGTGGTACAATATCAGGACGGAAGAAGAAATGATGCTTCAGCAATTCAGGTGGGTATCGGAAATGATGCTTACCAGATCCAGCTTGGAAGAAGAAATGATGCAAGTGGCCTTCAGGTAGGTAATGCTAACCTTTTAGTACAATACCAGGACGGAAATGATAACAGTGCCACAAACGATCAGGTAGGTAACAATAATATTGCTGCTGCAGTTCAGGTTGGGGATGATAACACATCCATGGGAGTACAGGTTGGAAACAGCAACCAATTATATCAACTACAGTTAGGGGATTCCAATACAGCAATCGATGTTCAGATGGGTAACAATAACTTTACCTGGGTAGCCCAAAGCGGAGATTCCCACATCCACGTAGGAACTCAGATGGGTAACGGAAACTCAATGGTTATTAACCAATCCAATTAATAATGTACTGTAATTCAGAATAAAAGGAGAGGCTGAGGCTTTCTCCTTTTTTAAGCTTTTCATGATGAACATACCCAGAAACCATGATTTTACATCTGTACCTGCTGGGTGTGTTTTTCTCAATCCTCTATTCATGTACCTTTATTAAAAATTAATACCATGTTTAAACCGGGATGGGGTGCCTTTACACTTTTTGCAGTGCTGTGCGTAAATGCACAACAGCTGGATTGGGACAAGGTCAACAGCAATACGGTTCTTGATCTTATGGCAAAACAGCAGACGGAGCAGCAGGGACTTTATGGCTCCAGCGTTCTCCAGACAGGAGATTACAATAATGCAGAACTTTTTCTTAATCCTAAAACCAATATTGCCGTACAGCAATTGGGAGACTTCAATACACTTTATTTTATCAATTCTTTTACAGATAAAGAAACCCAAACAGCCGTTACTGCCCAGGGAAATAACAATATTATTGATATTACCGGGAGCAACAGCGTCTCAGACGGAATGCAGATCAATGTAAAAGGGGATAACAAAACCATTTTCATGAGAAATTATTAAAACACAAGTGATGAAACTTTTATATTCCTTAAATCTGTGTACTTTACTTATCTTCCTGTCCGCTACAGTGAATGGGCAGGAAGATAAAAAAGTAAATGCAAAGATTGAGAAGAGTATTCTTGAAAACCAGATCAGGCTTAAAGCAGTTGTTACCAATAATACATCAGTCTATAAAGAGCTGAATTACCTGTTGGTTTCCATTAAAAAAGGAAATGCAGGAAACCTTTCCAATAATCAGCAGAGCGGGAAGTTTTCTATTAATCCCAATGAAGTAAAAGTTTTATCCGAGATCAGTGTTAATCTTGAACAGAAAGATGCCCTGAAAGCTTTTCTCTATATAAAAGATGAAGAAACCCAGAAGCTTGTTGCGAAAGACAGTCTTGAAATTAATACTGACCTGTTCAGAAAAAAAACGGCCAAAGTAGAAGAAGATGCCGTCTTTGAACTGAAAGGACTTACTATTGATGAGACCAAAACCAAGGTTGGAAAAGACTTTTATGACCTTTTTTATATTGAATACAGCCAGATTCCCGACAAAAGCAACGGCGCGGTTACCATTTCTGAACTTCCACTTCGCGGTACCAGCGGGCAGATCAATATCCAGATTGATGATAAAGTGATTTACAGCTTTATGACCAACCCAAACGAAGATTACCTGAAAGAACAGCTGGCAGCCAGCCTGAAATATATCAAAGAATTTAATGCCAAGAAAAACCTTATTAAAAATGAATTTATCTACTAAAAACGTCCGCCATGAAAACTTGTATCATTATTTTAACCTTTATTGCGGGTATTTTCTCCGGAAAATCTCAGCAGCTCGTTTATAAGCCCGTCAACCCGGCATTTGGAGGTGATACCTTTAATTACCAGTGGCTTTTAAGTTCGGCAAATGCCCAGAATCAGTTCGATGAAAAAAATGATTTCAGCAGTTTGCTTGATAATGTTAATTCTCTGGACAGTTTCAGCCAGAGTCTGAACAGGCAGATACTGAGTGAACTTTCCAGGAAATTGTTTGAGGATCAGTTCGGGGAGGGCAGCATAAAGCCCGGAAATTATCTTTTCGGATCACTTTACCTGCAGATCACTACTACAGCCCAGGGACTTTTGATCAATATTTTGGATACCAGCACAGGTGATCAGTCCGAGATCGTCATTCCAAAATAAAAAATAACTAAAAAACCAAACTTACCATGAGAACTTACACTTACACCAGAATTTTTTTCTGTACGTTCCTGCTGTGCTTAATGCAGGGCTGCAGTTCGATCCTGGGTCTTCCTTCCGACCCGGAAAGATCCACTATGGGAGAGCTTACACCTTCCACTGCGGAACTGAGGGATCTTCCTCTTCCCAATGAAAAAATCGTCATAGGCGTCTACAAATTCAGGGACCAGACCGGCCAGTATAAACCGTCAGAAAACGGGAACAACTGGAGTACGGCGGTGCCTCAGGGAACTACAACCATACTGATTAAAGCGCTGGAAGACAGCCGGTGGTTTATTCCTATTGAAAGAGAGAATATTGCCAATCTTTTAAACGAAAGACAGATTATCCGGTCCACAAGGCAGGAATATATGAAAGATGCCGATAAAAACAGCCAGTCTCTTCCCCCTCTTCTCTATGCCGGAATTCTTCTGGAGGGTGGTGTGATCTCTTATGACAGCAATACTATGACCGGAGGACTAGGAGCAAGATATTTCGGCATAGGAGCTTCCACGCAGTACCGCCAGGACAGGATCACCATTTATCTTCGTGCCGTTTCTACTCTTAACGGTGAAATTCTTAAAACGGTTTACACTTCAAAAACAATTCTTTCTACCAGCGTGAACGGCAGCTTTTTCAGATATATCGATACGGAAAGACTGCTGGAAGCGGAGGTGGGACTTACCCAAAACGAACCTGTACAGCTTGCAGTAACCGAAGCGATAGAGAAAGCTGTAAGATCCCTGATTATTGAAGGGACCAGAGATAAAATATGGGGTAAAGCATCAGAAAACTTAACCGGATACCAGGCCCTCATTAATGATTACAACAAAGAGCAGGAGGCGAATGTTGGCAGGACGGTTGGTAATAAGTTTCCGGAAAATTACAGGCAGAAAATGTCTGTTTTCGCTAGTGTGGAAGCTCAGAAAATCAAGGATGATTATGTAAATGCTAAAATGAATGTCGGTGGAAAAGTGGGAGTGAAGTATTTTATAAGTCCCAATTTCAATGTTGAAGCCAGCGGCAGTTATTTCACTTTAGAGAACGAAAATATTATTAAAAGAAATTACCTTGTTCCCGAGCTTAATCTTGAATTCCTCCTGTTTCCAAAATACAGACTCAGCCCATATATCTATGGAGGAGCGGGGGCAATGTTTTCAAAATATAAACCTCAGTACAAATGCCAGGTTGGCGGAGGACTGGAATTTATGATCGGAAATAATACCGCAATCCGGGCATCTTCTCAATATGATATCGGTTTTAAAGATGACTGGGAAGGGATGGTGAACGGAAAAAGAAAGGATCAGGCACTCCGGTTTGCCATTGGAATCAATTTTTACCTTGGAAACAAATAAAAACATGAACTATGAAAACTTTAATCAAAATACTCACCATATTCATCCTTGCCTTTTGTCTGTTTTCATGTAATGAAGATCTGATAGAACAGGCTCAGACAGGCTCATTGAAAGGAAAAGTTGTAAAAAGAGGTACCAATGTGCCTATTCCTAATGTGAAAATTTTTACGGCACCTACTACACAGACGGTTTTCAGCGGAACGGACGGTACATTTGAAATTGCCGCAATGCCAATAGGAAATTATTCTGTGAAGGCCGAACTCTCCGGCTATCTCACCAATTTTCAGGGTGTCAATATACAGAATCAAAACCAGGTTGTCACCGTGGTTTTTGAAATGGACGATGATGAATCGCTCAATTCTCCCCCTTCTGCACCGCAGCTGCTAAGTCCGGTAGACAATGCGGTGAATCAGCCTTTAAACGTTGAGCTGACATGGACCGCTACGGATCCTGATACGGCTGATGTTTTAAGATATAGTTTAACAATTAAAAATAACCTTGATACGAATGTGATTCAGGTTAATGATTTGGCAGCGAAACATTATTCGCTGTCCAATTTGAAGTTTGGTGTTAGTTACTTCTGGCAGGTGTCTGTTTCGGACGGCATTCACCCGCCAGTTTTAAGTACCATCAGTAAATTTACCACCAATACGGTTCCTGCCAACCGCTATCATTATGTACAGAAACAGAGCGGGAATTTTGTCATTATGTCAAGCGACGGAGCAGGGAACAGCTTCCAGTTTACCAACTCATCCTATAACAGCTGGAGGCCAAGGAAAAACAACAATGCCGGGCTGATAGCATTTCTACGGACGGAAGGTGGAAGTACTCATATCTATACAGCGAATCCTGACGGATCCAATCCTTTTAAAGTCACTACAGTACCTGCGGCAGGATTTAATAATTATGAAATGGATTTTGCATGGAGTACAAACGGACAGGAAATTCTTTATTCAAACTTTAATAAACTGTACAGGATTAATAAGGACGGAAGCGGATTGACTTTAGTATACACCACGCCGGACGGTAGTATGATTTCTGAGTGCGACTGGAGCTATGACGGAAGCAGGATTGCTTTAAAGACAAATGATTACAGTGGATATGGTACCAAAATCTACATTATTGATATGACAGGAAGTGTATTAAAAACTGTTCTGTCCGGAACGTCAGGAGCAGCCGGAGGACTGAATTTCTCAGTAGACGGCCAGATGCTGGTCTTCACCCGCGACATTTCAGGTTACCAGGACGGAAGCGGGAATTACCGCCAGCTCGATTCCCATATTTTTATCTATAATCTGACCAGCGATACCGTATACGATATTTCCGCAGAAAGCGAAAAACCAATGGGAACCAATGATCTCGATCCAAGATTTTCACCGAACAATGCCCAGGTGGTCTTCATGAATACCTCCAATGACAATATATCCCAGAAAAATGTGATGGTTATCGATCTCAACAGTACACTGACCGATCTTTCAAGGGCTTCTCTTTTCAGTAATGGTGAAATGCCGGATTATGAGTAGGAGATAGGTTTGAGTGTTTGAGAGTTTATGAGTTTAAAGTTTAGGGTTATAGTTTTTGGGATGCTTTAATGGAGAATAGTTTTAAATTGGAAATGACGGATTTGCTACTTAAAAAACTTGAACTGAAATTTTTCAATGCTGAAATATTCAAAAGGAAGGTTGATATCTGGTGGCTGAGGCTCCCGAAGCCACCAGTAATAATGTTGGTATATAATTCACTTTTCACTTGCGAAGCAAAAATTCACCATTGACTTTCTTCACTTTAAAAAAGTTCCAAACCGAAGGTTTGGAACTTTTTTTGGGGAGTAATCGAAATTGTCTTTTTTTTCATCAGTCGATAATGTGGTTTTCTAAGGCGTATTTTACAATCCCTACGGAATTTTTTGCGTTTAATTTTAAGAGAATTCTTTTGCGGTGGGTTTCTACAGTATTGATGCTTATAAAAAGCTTTTCAGAAATGTCTTTGCTGCTGAAGCCGTCGCATATCAGTTTAAGAATCTCCATTTCTCTGCGCGTAAGAGGCTCTTTGATGTGCTGATTGGATTTTCCTTCTTCGCTGCTGATAAAGTTGATCATTCTTTCTTTTGCATTATCGCAGATGTAGATCTCATTTAAAAGCAGGATGTTTATGGATTTCAGGAATTCATCATATCTGCTGTTTTTGTCGAGATAGCTCTTTATGCCTTTGTTAAAGAGCTTCCGGATATCAATCATATCATAACTATTGCCTATAACAATAATCTTGATTTTTTTGTTGGTGGAGGTAATGTCTTCTACAAGCCGGAAAATATCTGTAAGCATCAGCATATTGGAGCTTATGACCAGAATTTCCGGAGGATCCAGTTTTAATTGTTCGAATAAATGTTCATGAGAATTACAAATGTCAATCGTGTTAAAAATTTTACTCTGTGAGAGTAGTTTTGACAAACCCTCTGTATACAGCAATGGCTCATCAAAAATAGTTAATCTTGGTTTCATCATGGTTAGTTTTGTTTATATAAAAATATAAAAAAATATTCACATTATATAAAAAAATAACAATTAATTGTAATTTATTGCAATGATAATGATTAAGAAATTGAATTTTTATTGATTATTTGATAAATAATTCTCTTATTGTGGAGTTTTAAATGATAATTTTAGAGTTATTATAATTTAAATCTAGTATTGATGGTTGTTTTTATGGTGTTATATTTAAAATAAAAATTATTTAACTAACAGGGTAGGGATATGTTCTACCGGGAAATTGACAGACCTGGCAATAAAGCAAAACTGGCCTGCCTTATGATGCAGTTCTTTGGCTTTCTCAATCATTGATTCTTCCGTAACAGTAACTGTAGGGTGTAAAGTAACAGATGTAAAATGTCCGCTTCCATCCGCTGTTTCAGTCATAACGGCGGTAGCTTCATCTTTATAATCGGTAACAATGATGCCTTCTTCGGAACAGAAATGAAGATACCAGAGCATGTGGCACGAAGAAAGGGAAGAGAGAAGCATATCTTCCGGATTATGCCTGGTTTTATCTCCACGAAATGCAGGATCGGAAGAACCTTCAATAAGAGCTTTATTCTCAATTTGAATGGTATGGCTCCTTTCATAATTTCTGTAACCGCTGGTGCCGGTTCCTTTGTTGCCTGTCCAGTGGATAGTTGCTTTGTAATGGTGATCTTTGTTCATTGTAGTTTGGAAATAAAAAAAGTATCTGCTAAAAATAAGCAAATACTTTTTAAAAGAAATTGGTGTTTTTTTTAGTTTTTTATAAGTTTTTTTACCATGATTTTCCCATTTTCAAAAATAACCTTTGCCATATAATTTCCTTTTAGTAATTCTGAAATATCAGTATCGCTGTCTTTCAAGGTTTTTACAATTTTTCCGTCAAGAGAGTAGATTTCTATTTTGCTTATTTTTTCTTTTGATCGATAAACCAGGTTTTGTTTAACCGGATTTTCAATAGAAATATCATTATTGTTTTTTGTGATGTCTGTTGCTGATAAAGTGGCGTTATTAAGCAGATATTTTACAATATACGCATCTCCGTTCACGATAATATTATTGTTATTAACAATCATTTCTTCAACACTGGAAAATGAATTATCTGGATAATAACCAAAATCAGGAGCTATCGAGCCGCTTTGAGTGAGCTTTGTAAAAAAGGTTGGCGATTCATCTGACACATACGGAGTATACGGATGGGATGATTGGTTTCCTCCAACGTAATAATATCCATCTTTTTCAATAATGCTTTTAGCTAAAGCGCTGGGATATATTAAAGATAAAGCACAGTTAAATGTATTATCAAGACTTCCATCCGGGTTTAATCTCAAGATTTCATTGCCGGTAGAATTTGATTTTGAAATAACAATTCTATTATTGCTGTCTATGATTGCAGTACCTAAAGGCGAGAAAACTAAATTCGATTGTAATAGGCCATTATTTCCAAAGCTTGTTACAGGCTGCCCGTCCGGACTGAATTTTTCAATAATACCATTACCATAAGAAGAGTTGATTTTACTGAGACAGATAAGATTGGATTGATTATCTAGCAGTACGAATGCACCATAGTAAAAGTTTCCCTGAGTGGCTACAGATCCATTGTTTCCGAAAGAAGTATCAATACTTCCGTCAATTTTTAATCTATATATAGTAGTGGAGTTATGAACGATGATTTTTCCATTTTGTAAGGTCAGTCCTAAAGAACGTCCATTTGCATCACTACCAATACCATTGGAAATTATCGAAGTGCCATTGTTTCCGAAAGTAGCGTCTAATTGCCCGTTTGGAAGCACTCTATATATTATCCATGCATCACTAGAGCCAGAAACTCCACCATTGGTATTACCATAACCAAAAATTACCAGTTTCCCGTCAGGCTGTACTTTTAATTGACATTGATAGGTATAATAAGGTAACTGAACTTTTCCATTGTTCCCAAAAGCTGAATCCAGAACTCCATTAGCTGTAAGTTTATATACAAATGTTTCGTTACCATTTGGGATAGAATAAGATGAATAAATACTGCCGTTAGAATCCTGGGCCATAGTCCAGGCATACGTATAATTGGCAACGTTAGATACTCCATTGGATGCAAAGGAAGGATCTTTAGAAATAATCTGTGCAGAGATATTCTGGATCACCAGAATAACCAGTAATAAAATTTTTTTCATTTGAGTTTTTAAATTATATATTTTTTATGAATTTATAAATTATTAAATCGTTCAGAGCTTGTAGGTTTAATAATTTTTTTAGAAGAAGATTTTTATCTGAAAATAGTTGAAAAATTTAATTTTTAATAAGTTTTTTAATTACTGTTTTTCCATTTTCAAATGTGACTTTTGCTATGTAAGTGCCTTTTAATAATTCTGAAAGATTGGTATTGTTATTTTTTAGAGTTCTCACGATTTTTCCATCTGTAGAATAGATTTCTATTTTGCTTACTTTTTCATTTGTGCTGAAAACTAAGTTCTGCCTAACAGGATTCTCAAATGAAATAGAAGGGATATTTGTTTTTGTATCATTTGAAACAGATAATGTAGAAGTATTCAGTTTGAATTTTAAAATTTTATTTGCACCTTTTGTAGTAATAATACTGTTGTCGTTAATAACCATTTCACCGATGAAATCTGGTGTTCCTGTTGTTTCAAAATAATGATTAAAGATAGGATCAACTGCTCCTGTCGATGTAATTTTAGAAATAAAGAATGTTTCACCCGTCGATCCGGTTAATCCGGAAATGTAATAATTCCCGTTTTTTTCGGTAATTATGGATGATAATGCCATTACGTTGAAAGGGAAAGTATTGCTATCAAACACAAAATTATTATCGTGATCTCCGTTGGGTTTTATTCTAAAGATTTCATTATTTATATTTGAACATACAATATTGTTATTGCTATCCATAAAAGCAGAACCAATGCCTCCCGGATTTGATGTAAAAGCTAAAATACCATTATTCCCGAAACTCGTAAGGGATTGTCCGTTATAGTCATATTTTTCTAAAGCACCATACGTATATGTGTTTGTATTATTGTGATTACTGATAAAGCTAATAATATTGGATTGATTATCTAAGAATATAAAATTTCCGGGAGTATTAAAAGAACCATTATTTCCAAAAGAGGTGTCAATACTTCCGTTGCTGTTTAATCTGTAAATACTTTTATAATGGATATATGGTCCAGGATCGGATGTTGCTTGCCCGTAAACAATTATTTTATCATTTTGAAGATAAAAACCATAACCTACACTGTTGAAATCTGTACCGATATTATCAATTTTAGCAATTCCGTTTATTCCAAATGTAGGGTCGGGTAGTCCGTTTGGAAGTAATCTTACAATAGCAGATCCATTAGCATAAAAGCACATGACAAGAATTTTACCGTCTGCTTGTTTTTTTAGCTCGCTTTGTATGGCGCTGAAATAATTATTAATTACTGTTTCTCCGTTATTTCCAAAAGAGGTATCAACTGTTCCGTTGGCAGTAAGTTTAGATACAACACATTCAGGACTTGTCAATGAGGGATTGTCCTTTGCATAAGTAAAATAAATGCTGTTGTCTGAATTTTGAAGAATTCTTGTCTCGTAATAATTAGCACCTGTGAAATTATACTTCCCGTTTGAAGCAAAAGAATTGTCGTATGATAGGATTTGTGCAAAGGTAGTCTGTACTGCAAAAAGCAGCACAAGAAATAAATTTTTTATCATTATGTACGTGTGTTTTTAGGATTGCAAATATAACAAAAAAACCTCCGGAAAAACCGGAGGTTAAATTTTATTTTAATTAGAAAACTCGATCAATTCTTCTTTCTTCGAATTGTAAATTTTGTATTCTAAATATTTAAAAGAATCCCTTGGGATGATGGTTACCCATTTTTTGTATTTCATGAACCATTTCATCTGGATACTTTTGATGCCTTTGGTAAGGTAGGCTTCCACGAAAGGGTGTACATGCAGGAAAATTTTTCCTTTCTCCTTCTGCAGGATGCTTCTGAGCGTTTCGCCCATTCTTTCAACGATCACGATCGGAGCTACAATTTCTCCGTCTTTGTTCGGGTTTTCTTCTTTGGTTTCGATCTGTTTTTCCGGACGGTTTCTTTGTCTGGTAATCTGGATCAGGCCAAATTTGCTCGGGGGAAGAATTTTGTGGCGTGCTTTGTCACGCTTCATTTCTTCTTTCAGATGTTCGTACAGATCCCTTCTGTGTTCGGGATTCTGCATATCGATGAAGTCGATTACAATAATGCCTCCCATATCACGGAGACGAAGCTGCCTGGCAATCTCGGTAGCTGCCATTTTGTTCACGTTGAGTGCGTGTTCTTTGTTGGCGGAATTTCCGGTGGTGATATTGTTTCCGGAGTTGACGTCGATTACGTGAAGTGCTTCTGTGTGCTCGATAACGAGATAAGCACCTTTTGAACTTGGAATATTAACGTGTTTTCCAAAACTCTGTTTGAGCTGTTTTTCAACGTTATAATATTCGAGAAGAGGGATGTGTGAATTGTAAAACTGGACAATATTCTTTTTTTCCGGGGCTATAACCTCCACGTAGTTGGTCATTTCACCTACCATCTGTTCATCATCACAGATGATACTTACGAAATCCTGGTTGAAATTGTCTCTTAAAATAGCTGAAGCTTTGTCTTCTTCGCTTAAAACTCTTGCCGGAACTTTACTTCTCTGAATGTTTTTGAATGTGCTTTCCCATTTCTGGATCAGCTGATTCATATCATTGTGAAGGTCTGCCACTTTTTTTCCTTCCGCTACCGTTCTTATAATCACACCGAAACCTTCAGGTTTGATGCTGTCGATAAGTGTCCTCAGTCTTTCTTTTTCCTCAGTGGTTCTGATTTTTTTAGAAATGGAAACTTTGTTGTCGAAAGGGATCAGGACCAGAAACCGTCCTGTTAAAGAAACCTGGGTAGAGATCCTCGGACCTTTTGTGGAAATAGGTTCTTTAGTGATTTGAAGCAGAACAAGATCATCTTTGGCAATGACTTTTTCTACGGTTCCGTTTTTGTCTATTTCGGGTTGTATCTCGAAATTTTTTAAGCTTGAAGTGCTCTGTTTTTTAGAAATAGTGTCTTTTAAAAACTTTCTGTAGGTAAGGTACTGGGGCCCCAGATCCTGGTAATGAAGAAATGCATCCTTATCGTAGCCGATGTTTACGAATGCGGCATTCAGGTTGGGTGCCAGCTTTTTTACTCTTCCTACAAACAGATCTCCAACTATAAATTCGCTTTTGTCCTCTTGCTCATGAAGTTCACATAGTCTTCCGTCTTCCAGCAGTGCAATCTTTGTAAGATCATCTTCATGCGAAACTATTAGTTCTTTCTTCATTTTGTATAAGATAAAAATTTATTAAGATTATAGGAAACTGGCGTATTTTTTAGCAATTAAATAATTTTAAATATAAGAATTTAGAATGAAATTGCTGTATATTTTTAAAAAATATCTGCAAAAGCCTTTATTTTTCCTTTTGAATCTTATCGTTGCAAACAAAAATATAGTCGGTGAACTCTAAATAATTAAAACCACCAACTATATTATTATATTGTAAATCCCGAAAAAAAGAGATTATTTTTTCTTATGTCTGTTTGCTCTTCTTCTTTTCTTTCTTTTGTGAGTTGCAACCTTGTGTCTTTTTCTTTTCTTTCCGCTTGGCATAATTTTAATTTTTTAGTAACTAGTTAATATTCAGTTAATTTTTATTTTACTGCGACTTTTGTTTTTACTTTCTCTACAAAAGATTTTGAAGGTTTGAAAGCAGGAATGTTATGAGCAGGAATCTCAATTGCAGTGTTCTTAGAAATATTTCTTCCTGTTTTAGCAGCTCTTGTTTTAATGATAAAAGATCCAAAACCTCTTAGATAAACGTTATCCCCATTATACATAGAAGTTCTGATCTCCTGCATAAAAGCTTCTACAACTTTCTGTGTTTCATTCTTTTCTGTTCCCAACTTATTTGAGATGGTGTTTACCAATTCTGCCTTTGTCATTTCCTTTTTTAATTTTAAATTTTAGGTGTGCAAATTTAGTTAAAAAAATTGAATACTAGCAAATTAGTGGCAAAATATTTTTGTTTAAAGAGTTGGAGTTTTTGTGTTGAGCCTATATTAATATTACGTTAAATCTTTCTACATGCTGGAATTATAGTATCCATTTTCTACACAGAAACGGATGAGGTGCAGTTTTGTTTTCAGTCCCAGCTTTTCAGTAAGCCTGTTGATATAGGTGTCTATCGTACGGGTGCTGAGGTTCAGCTTTTCTGCAATTTCCTTATTGCTGTAGCCTTCGTAGCAGAATTTCATAAGCTGTATTTCGGTAGGGTTCAGCTCTTCCTGGCCTTTCTTCTGCCTTTCCATATAGTTCTGTACAGCGAGTGGCTGCTGCTCCCATTCCTTGGAATACTTTTCATAATCGAAGCTGTCAGAAGCGATACTTCCTTTGATAAGGTCTTTTATAATGGTGCTTTTTTTCTGGCAGTAATAAATATTGGGAATTTTGGAAAGAATTTCAGCCATGTCTTCCTGGTAGGTGCTGGAATAGGTTACAATAGGGGTTTCCGTATTATTTTTCCTGATGTACTTAATGGCTTCCATACCACTTAATACGGGCATAAACAGTTCTATAATAAACACATCTTCCTGTCTTCTGTAAATCCTGTTCACGAGCTCATGGCCGTTATTACAGTCATTCAGAAGCATATAGAAGGGATTTTCCATAAGCGTTTTGATCATGATTTTTTTAAAATAAAAATCACTGTCAGCTATAGAAAATCGCACTGTATTTGATAATAATTTACTCACTTTTTAATATCGATTTGGTGGTGATATTTAAAATTCAGAGGCCTAATTTATGAAAAACTTATGAAAGTTAAAATTAAACTTCGTTAAATAGGGGTTTTCACGAAACTACATTAGGGAAAATACGTATTGTGCATAAATTTTTTTTTTTATATTTTCACAGGCCAAACAAATCGCAAAAATATGTCTTCTAACAGGGAAAAAAAACTTAACAAATCTGACGTGAGAATAGGCATTTGGAAGTTTATTCTGTCTTTCGCCGTTCTCTCGGTGGTGTCTTTTCTGTGTTTATTCCTCTTTTTTAAAAGCTATAATATACAACGGGAAGGAATTGTCAGACAATCTGATGCTTACAAAGAACTTATGATGCGTGGTGATGTTCTCAGGATTCATGTAGATAAAATCTATGATCAGATGAGCCAGCTAAACATTAATAAGGTGGAAAATGATGTTTTTCTCAGAACCAGAATTATGGATGATGTAAGAGAAGTGAAAAACATTATGGGTAAAGACAGTGTGGATAATTTCAAGCATTATGCCGTTCTGATGAAGCAGATAGAGCCAATGCTGAAATTAAAGAATGATATTATAGGAGTGGAATCCAATAAGAAGATCGTCCTTAGGGATCTTGAAGATTGTATTGCAAAAGTAGGAAGAGCCAATGGACAGCTCAGAAAAGATCCTACAAGAAATTTTACAGGAGGTAGAAGAAGATAATAAAAAAGAAAGCATATGCAGGGATCTATTACACTATCTAAAAAAGAAAGGCATTACCAGTTTCTCTATTTAATACTGATGCTTTTGGCAGCTATGATATTCTTCGGAATCATCTTTTTAAAAGGTTATGACTCTCCGTTCTCGGAAGAAGATGTCAGGGGAATACAAAGCCTGGAACAGAAAGCGGCATTCGATCGCGAACAAAAAGTCTTACAGCCTGAAATGGACAGTACCTATACCATGATCAGCAGAATTGCAGACAAGTCTCCGGAGCCTTTTGCAGAAAATAATATCTTCAATGGGATTAATGGTCTTGCCAGTTATTTTCATGGAAACGACGTCATGGATATCCGCAAGGATGCCTATCCGCAGATCGCTAAATTCTACAAAATGTATTTTGAAGACAAAAAAGTGATTTCCACAACAACTGAAGATGTAAAAAGATTTGAAAAAGAGGTGGAGGAATGCAGGATTGGTTTCAAAGACAAACAAAACCGACTTTACGAAAGACAAAATGCATTAAGGGCAAGGACCCAGTAATCAAGAAATAAACATTCAAGGAACAAACACATCACAATCACTTAACTATGAATTATTTTCAAAAAAACAAAAAGAACATTATTATTGGTGTTATCGCAACGTTGCTGATAGCGGCGCTCGTTGCGTTATGGCTGCAGAAAAAGGTGATCCATTCTGCTGATGATATTGTGGGGGTAGTGTATCCTTCCTCACTATCGGTAGGAGATACGCTTTTATTTGAGGATAAAACCCAGTTCGCAAAAACCAAAAGATGGAATTTCGGGGACGGGACCACTTCTGACAAAAGCACTGGAATCCACTTTTACAACAAACCGGGTTATTATTCGGTAAGCTTGATTATTGATAACAAATATACCAAAACCTTCCCTGTAATGGTTTCGCCAAGATACCAGAAGCCAAAAGACAGCGCGAAGATCAGCACCATTATTGATGCGCCTACACAGGCGATGCAAAATGAAAATGTGCAGTTCCGTGCAGTTTCTGAGGCTACACAGTTTGCCTGGAAGTTTGGCGAAACGGGCAATATAGACGCCAAAGAAAAAATGGCCATCTATTCCTATAAAAGACCGGGTGACTACCGTGTAGCATTGTTTACTGAAGAGAGCCAGGAACCTATTTACCACCTGATCAAGATCCTTCCTGCTTACAACGCTTTACAGGAAGATGAAATTCCGGTGGAAGATTCTTACAAAAAGGTTGATGATGATTTCAAATACCACCTGCAGCAGATTGCCAACGGAAACAGTTTCAACATGCATTATAACTACCTGCTGAGAACGTACCTGTGTAACAATGAAAACACGGTAGTAAAAGTAAGCGACAGTAAAGCCAATAACTTTTATATGTACTGTGCAGGCCTTCAGTTTGACAAAAATGTTGTGATCCAGAGTGTAAAAGTAAACCTGGATGACAAACAGAACTGTGTAACCAAGGTTGACATCAACCAAAGCAAATAATAAGTCCGGGCTCCCGGATACACCACCCAATCATAAAAATAAAATAGGATGAAGAATAAATTTCCTCTAGCAGCATATTATATAGGATTATCAGTATTGTTAGCAAGCTGTCAGGTGAAGCTGCCATCTAAAAGGACCCCTGAACCGTCACAGTACGGCCAGGTAGACAACTCGCCGGTTGTGAACGGATTTCCTAAAAAATCCGTCCCTTGGATCGTTATTTCAGACAGATCCAGAAATACAGCCTATCTTGATAAAAGTGACGAAAAATCTTACAAAGAAGTTAAATTTCTTGAGCCTTTAATGGTTCTGAAGCATAGAGACGGAATGGTAAAAGTAGCGGAATACGTTCCCGATGCTTTAATGAAAAAAGTTTCGTCAAAATCCATTAAAACTTATGGATGGATCCCGGAATCCGACCTTCTTTTATGGAACAATTCTTTAAAAAGCGAAAAAACAGGTTTCCCTGTAAGAGTAGCTGTGGTACCGAATCACAGTGAAGTGATCAGAAGTGCCGAGAGATATTATAAGAACGATTCCATCATGGTGTTCAATTCACCAAGCCTTATAGAAGCCGCCAATGTCAAAATTCCAAACGGACAAATGGTGTATGTCTATAAGCAGGCAGAAAACAACAAGCGGTTTTTGGTAGGTAAAAAACCTTCCATTGATATAGACAGCATCGGTACCAACCTTTACGGATGGGTCAACGCCAATGTCATCTCTGCGTGGGGTGAGCGTTCTGCAGTAAAGCTGAAAAACGATACCAAAGTTACGGAAACGACCTTGGGAATCCATGAAGGATATCCGGGCGCGTCAGATTCAGATAGCAGAACGGCCATTCTCCTTACGGATACCAACAAAAGAACCCCTCTGGAAAATATTTATCCGGTAAGTTTACCTTTGAATGAAGCTCCAACACCGGATTCCAAGACAAAATATTTCACTAATATTTTAGATTACAGTAAAAACTATGTATTCAATGTTTTAGGAGAGGAAATCTATTTCGACCGTTACAGGGAGATCACGGAAAGAGACAAAAATATCAATATTGTATTTGCTCTGGATGTAAGCGGCCCTAACGCTCCTTATGCCCCGATTGTAAAGTCCCTTCTCCAGGATCTGCAGCTTAGATTTGAAAAACCTTCTTATTTCAATGGAGTAAAATACGGTGTTGTTTTGTATAAAAATAATCCGTGTGGGGAAAATGTTCTGGTTTCCAACTTAAGTTCGGATTATAGTAAGATCACCAAATTCATAGACGAAAGAACCAATGAAATGAACTGTGCCAGCAACAGCGGGTACCAGCCGGTGGGAGAGGCGCTTACTGCCGCAGGAAATCTGCTTTCCAATGTTCCGGATGAAACCAATGTAGTGGTGACTGTAGGAACCTCTGCCAACCAGAGCGGCAATATGTATAGTGTAATCAGTTCTCTTACTCAGGCCCAGGCCAGGCTGATCATGTTCCAGACCAGTGCAAGATCATCCGATACCTACAACGATTTCGTATTAATGGCAGAAAATGTAGTCACCAATACTGCAAAGAACATTGCTGAACTTAAAAAACAGAAGATCATCAACCAGAGTGATGTTCTTACTAAAAATAACTTTAACCTTGTAGAGGGCGATGAAGGATTCTTCTCGCTGGATTATCCAAAACAGAGCATGTCTCAGGGATTTGTAATCTTCCCTAAAAAAGGAGACGTAGCAACACCCGGTTACCTGAAAAAATCGGTAGACAGCCTTATTGCACAGGTTACTTTGGATAACCAGACCATTGACAAATCTCTGAATGAATATTTCCATTCTTCAGTAGGGGCAGGAAGAACAGATGTAGACCTGAAATATAAATACCTGTTCCCTGGCCTTACCAATCCGGTTTCTGCAGGAATTGCAGCCCAGCTGATCAACTACGGGAACCCGTTCCTTGTAAAAGGATATATCCCGAAAGAGCTGAAAGATTTCAAACCGGGCATAGAAAAAGGAATTCTTATCTCTGAAACGGAATATGATAACCTGAAGAATTTCTATACGGAAGTTTATCTTAAAACAGAACCGGAAAGAGCAGACTTCAACCAGTCAAGAGCTATAAAAGAATATATCAGGATTCTTAAAAAATACAATCCTACTTTAAAATTCCTGGATAAGTCTGAACTGTATGAAAAACCAATGTCATACGCAGTAGGATTAAGTACAGGATTCGATAATTCTGAAGATGAACTGATGTCAAAATACAAGCTGAAAGGCTGGAAGAAATCCAAGGTTGTTTTAAAAGAAACAGCAAGAGCATACTTCAAAAACTATAAACAGTTGGCAGAACATATGCTTTCCCACCGAAACAATCCGGCTGTGAAAATCCAGCAGAACGGGCAGACCTTCTATTGGCTGAATGAGTATTTTATGCCGACTACCCAAACCGTAGACGAGCCGGAATACACCAAACATTAATCATTCGTTAAATCATATCAAAAGCAGGAGTATTACTTCTGCTTTTTTTATTTCAGGAACTTTCAAAAATCGGTTTGTTATGTTACTTTTAAACATCAGGTCTGAAATCCCGCATTTTAAACCTTAATTTTGTACTTCAAAACACAACTATTTCTCATTTAAGTGTTTAATTTCCACTTTTTGGTATATATCCCTAGGACTTCAAATCCTTTTTTAATGAGATATAGCAAGGATTTTTAAATCAAAAGTCGTAGAATTACTACAAAATATGAAATTTATATTGAAATATTTTTGAGATCAAAATAACCGCTTTATATTTGTTAAACAATCACACCACATCACAAAATATTAATACTGATAAAAGGCACAATCATGACGAATTCAAAGAATCATAAATGAAGGGGAATAACAGAAGTTATTGAAACTGAAATACAATGATGATCTAAGGATTGTGCCACTTAACGAAGACACACTATTACACATCAACATTCATAAAAAAGATCGTCCCCAAAGGCGGTCTTTTTGTTTAAAAAGTAAAAACTATTTGATTTGCCATTAAGAAAACTTATTACTTCTCTGATCAAAGAATTAACTACCTTTATGTTACAAACATTTTATATAAAAAAGATATATTTGTAAAAAGGTAAGCCTTGGCAGATAACACCAAATAATCTGATACAAACCGAAGAAACACAAACATATTAATATTAAAAATTATAATGGGAGTACTAGTAACCAACGAAACAGTAAAGCAGCTATTTCATATTGCCCAGTCAATAGCAAAGGAAAATTATAATGCCACCTATGGCGGCCCGCATATCCTGCAGGCTTTAATGCATAAAGATATCGGCCTTAATGAATTCCTGAAAAATATTGATAAAGATCCAGGGTACTTTTATGAATGGGCAGATGTCCGTATTGAAGAATATCCGAAAACAGCCCATCTTCCGGATGAAGTACGCCCGGATGATGCTGTAGATACACTTAATGAAGAAGCAGACGATATCAGGCTGAAACTAGGGCTGGATGAGATCACTCCGATATGCATCCTTACTGCCATTGTAAAACCTGAAGTTGTCTTTTCACTGCAGCAGCTGAAATCACTCCCGCTTAGAGAACACGAAATTTTCAACTTATATAGAAAAGATACCCCTTTCGCGGTGTCAGAAGACGGTAATTTTTCCTCACTTTTTTCAAACGGGTCGGATTATACGGATTCTTCATTTCCGTCGATTAAAAGCTATTGTGTAGACAGAACAGCACAAGCCAGAAAAGGAGATCTTGAAAATATCATAGGAAGAGACAAAGAACTGAGAATGCTCGTTGAAATCCTTTGCCGCAGAAGCAAACCGAATGTAATCATCATCGGTGAGCCGGGTGTAGGAAAAACGGCATTGGTAGAAGGCTTTGCCATAGAAATTACCAAAGGAAATGTTCCTGAAATGCTTAAAAACGCAACACTTCTGGAGCTGGACACTGGAGCATTATTAGCCGGAACTTCCTATAAAGGTGAAATTGAAGACCGCCTGAAAAAAGTAATCAACGAATGCAAGAAAATTGAAAAAGCAGTTCTCTTCATCGATGAAATTCATACCCTTTTAGACCCTAAAGGAAGTATCGGAAATGTAGCTAATCTTCTTAAGCCGGAATTGGCAAGAGGTGAAATTACAGTAATCGGAGCGACAACTCAGGAAGAATACAGAAAAATTATCGAACCTGAGCAGGCTTTTAACCGTCGTTTTGAAGTCCTGACCGTGAATGAACCGGACGAACAGACGTGCGTGAAAATGATTGATGTCCTTCTTGACGGCTACAAAAAACACCACGGCATCGAAGTAGAAAAAACATCCATTCCTGAATGCGTACGTCTTGCAAAAAGATATGCAAAAGGAAAAAAACTGCCTGATGCAGCCATTGACTTGCTGGACCGTACTATGGCCGCCATCAAAATGCTTGATGAGCTTTCGGAAAAAGAACTCGCAAGCTGGAAAGAAACCTATGAAGCCATTTTAAAAGAAGAGTTTACCGACAGCAAAGACCAGGCGAATGAACTGATCTGGAATTATAACCTTCTGAGAGACAAAATAAGCCCTATTCTTTGGGGTTCATTAAATGAGCAGCCTGTTATTGACAATTCCATGCCTGTGGATCAGATCCACAAGATCATTGATGATACTTATGCCGAACTATTGCAGCATGCAGCCAAAAAAAGAGAAAAAGTAGACCGTCTGGAACTGGCAGCAGTAATGGCGGCAAAAACAAATATTCCGATCGGGAAAATTCAGGCCCAGGAAAAAGAAAAGCTCCTGAATATGGAATCCCTGCTATTAAACAGAGTAGTAGGGCAGGATCATGCCTTGAAAATTCTTTCAGACGCTATTGTTGAAAACCGAAGCGGATTGAACAAACCGGGGCAGCCAATCGGATCATTCTTCCTTCTGGGACCTACCGGTACAGGGAAAACCGAGCTGGCAAAATCTATGGCAGAGCTCCTTTTTAACGACGAAAAAGCAATGGTACGTTTCGATATGTCCGAATTTAAGGAAGAACATTCCGCAGCGTTACTGTACGGAGCGCCTCCGGGCTATGTCGGTTACGAAGAAGGAGGAATGCTCGTTAATAAAATCAGACAGCAGCCTTATACCGTTGTTTTATTTGACGAAATTGAAAAAGCGCACCATTCTGTGTTTGATGTGTTCCTTCAGATCATGGATGAAGGAAAAGTTCATGATAAGTTGGGAAAAGAAGGCGACTTCAGCAATGCCCTGATCCTTTTCACTTCAAACATCGGAAGTGAAGAAATTGTCAAGCAGTTTGAAGAAGGAAAAGTTCCGGAATCCTCTTCACTGATGCAGATTATGTCCAATTCAGGAAGATTCAGACCCGAATTTTTAGCAAGAATTACAGAGATTATTCCTTTTGCGCCGATCACCGAATCCATTGCAGAAAGAATTTTCAACATCCAGCTGAAATCACTTCATACATCTTTAACGAGATTGGGAATGACCTTAAAAATCAGTGACGAAGCTGTGAAAAACCTGGCACTCGGAGGATTCAGCAGCAAATACGGAGCACGACAGATCTCAGGAGTGATTCGCGCACAACTGGCGAGACCGATCTCCAAAATGATCGTGAGAGAAGAAGTGAAATCCGGGCAGACCATTCATGTAGACTGGAATACAGAAGAAGAAAAATTAACCTGGAAAGTAGACGGATAATACACAGAAGGCTCATTGGGGAATTAACCTTTTAGCCTTTCTGCCTTTTAGCCATAAAACATATTAAAAAATGAAAACCGCATTCAGAAATATCTTTACAGCAATGATGCTGACAGGGAGTTTTGCAATGATGAACGCACAGTTTCTGGAACCTTCTGATACTTCAGAGAGTAGTGTAAGGAGGTATAACAATATTATCAATGCCAATAAAGAAATCGTTGAATTCATCGAATATTCCCTGGTACAAAAAGGACTGCCCAGACATTTAAGAAACCTTGCCCTGATAGAGTCCCATTTCAACAGGAATATAACTTCGGGAGCAGGAGCAGTAGGAATATGGCAGTTTATGACTGCACACGCCAATCAATATGGACTTACTGAGCAGAATCGCACAGATGTATATAAAAGTACAAAAATAGCAGTGGTTTCCCTGGGAAATCTCTATAAAAAGTATGGCGACTGGATTACAGTTGTAGCGGCCTATAACTGCGGTGAAGGGAATATTGCCAAAGCAATGCAAAACGCAGGTTCTACGCAGTATCATGTGTATTCTAAATATCTTCCTGCCGAAACCATCAATCACGTTAAAAAATATTTGAATGCCTGCTACGCAACCGGTGAGCTGGAAAGTGTTTTGAATAATTATAATTCTGCAAGGCTTAATAAAGTTTTCTTTACAGAAGGCGGGAGTGGCAGAAACAATGCTGCACCTCTTCAGGAGACCGAAATTAATGCAGGATTCAATCTGGATGTTATTGCTGATGAGCTGGATGTGGAAATGAATGAAATCCTTGCCTGGAACCCCGGAATTACTGAAGAATTACAGAAAAAAGGAGAAAGTCTTTTTTATCTTCCTACCGATCTTATGCCGGATTTTCTTCTGAAAAAGAATAAAATTCTTTCCCGTTCCATAAAAGAAGGTGTTCGGGTACAACAGCAATAAATTAAATGATTATAATCTACAGCCGTCACTATTTTTAGTGGCGGTTTTTTATGATTCAATGGTAAGCTTTGTTAAAGGCGTACTAATTATTCTTAAAAAATTCTTAATATTTCTCTTTTAAGTGTAAAATAATTTTATTAATTGGACGTTTTAATTTGATTTAATATATTGTAAATCAAATATTTGAATGTTGTGCTTAAATCTATTGTCGTAGAATTACTACATCAAATCGTAGAATTACTACAAAATTTCAATTTTACATTCAAAAGATTTTTTATTAAAATATGACGTTCTATCTTTGTTATGTAATCAATCACCAAATCACAAAATATTAACGATTAAAATTTACAAATCATGGCAGCAAATTCAAGAGGAATCTTAAAATTCAACGGAGGAGAAGAGCAGAAATTATTAAAGCTGAACTACAGCGTATCCAGATCTACAGACGTTTCAGGACGTGTAGCATCGGATCCCTCCAATGCACTGATCAAAGTTACAGTAGAAGCTACTGAAAAATCGGACATCCTTGAAAGCTTACTGAACGGAAAGTATAAGCCTACTACAGGTGAAGTTACTTTCAACAAATCTCACGAAGAAGGAACACTCACTACTTTGAAGTGGGAAAACGGATATGTAATCCAGCATGAAGTAGACTTCGACGCTGTAGACGAAAACAGTATGCTGATCAGCTTTGTTATAAGCGCAGAAGTTATCACTTTAGGTAACTCCGAGTACCGCGGAATGTGGCCTTCATCAGGTCATTAATCCTGAACAATCATCTTAGTAAAAATAAATTGGTACAGAATAGTGTATTCGCAAGAATATACTATTCTGTTTTTGCCGTATTTGGACAAATCACGTCCAAAATACTCCTCCGGAACCTTATTATAAGCGTTACGTTAGGATTGGAAGCTGCCTCCGTATTACTGGAAGCTATTCATAATTTATTATAATTTAAACAAAAACACCTATTATGTTTAAAGATGATCAATCGATAAAAGTGCAGAGTCCGAAAGGCAGTATACAAGATACAGCAGCAGAACAGCTTAACCATGCTGAAGATATGGCTATACAAAAAGCAGATGATAAGCTTCGGAAAGCGGATGAAGCCATTAAGAAGTCTGCAAAAAACGCACAGGACATTTATTCGGGCGCTTCCCAAAGCTCCAAAATGTTCATGAACCAGACTATGGTTCCCAATAATCCAGCCATTACTGAAAACAAGGTATGGTCCAAACAGCCTACTTCCAAAATACATAACGCTCAGGCTATCCCGGAAAGCATTATTGCGGGAATAAACCGTGTTGTCATGCTTGATATTGTAGTAGAGGGACAGGTAATCAGGCATTTTAAACATTTTAAGCTGGTGCAGAGTGCTTCAAAGCATCACGAATTCAGCCTTATTCTCGCTCACGACACTTTAGGAGGTGCAGAAAACCATAATTTGCAGGAAGCGCAGAGCTTTTTAGGAAAAAGAATCACAGTAGTATTTAAATATAAAGATATCGAGCAGGGCCCCGAACGTAATTTTGTGGGTGTTATTACAGAAGTAGGGTTCAGCCAGGAAAAAGGAAGCTTGGGAAATATCGTCCTTAAAGGATTCAGCCCGACTGTGCTGCTGGATGCTGCACCGCACATTCAGAGTTTCGGGGGCGGCCAGGAAGTAAGTCTTAACAGTATTGCTGATCATGTCATCAGGGAAGGACTGGGACAGAATAAGTTCGATTTCAGGGTAGATGCCCAGCACGGAAACGTTCCTTACAGCTCCCAATATGAAGAAACCCATTATAACTACCTGGCAAGAATTGCAGAAGCCTATGGCGAACAGTTTTACTATGACGGTGAAGTTCTGCATTTCGGTAAACTTCCGCCACAGGAAAAACCGGTAAAGCTTACCTATGGAAGCAGCGTAAATGATGTTGCGATCAAAATGAGGGCCCAGCATGTAAGTCCGAGTTTTTATGGCTATAACAGCAGTAAAAATGAGAAGCTCGTTACAGGAAGCTCAAAGATCAACCATACTTCAGATATTGCCAAACGGGCTTACGAAATTTCAGAGAAGACCTTTAAAACACCTTCTTTACGGGTAGCTCCTATCAAAGCTACTTCATTTATGGATATTGATGCCTCCCAGAAAGGAACAGCAGGAAGCAAAGCATCGGAGGTTTTTATTACTTCAGGATCTACAACGGTTCCCTTCTTGTATCCCGGATGTACAGCAGATATTGAAATGCGTAAAACAGATACTAACGATACTTCTTATTTTACCAAATTAATGATTGTGGAAGTTACCCATGAAGTCAATGCAAGAGGGTATTATGACGGAACTTTTGAGGCTATTGCTGCAGATACGGGATTTATTCCCCGCCCGGAATTTGAAACCCCGAAAGCAGAACCGCAATTTGCCAAAGTAATTTCCAATACCGATCCTTTAAACCAAGGCAGGGTAAAGGTTCAGTTTGACTGGCAGGGAGGACCGGACACTACCGAATTTATACGGGTAATGACTCCGGATGCGGGAAGCAGTGACAAGGTAAGCAAGAACAGAGGATTTATGGCTGTTCCGGAAGTTGGAGACCAGGTTATTGTCAACTTTGTGCATCAGCACCCGGACCGTCCGTTTGTCATGGGAGGAATGTTTCATGGAGGAATCGGAGGCGGAGGCGGAACCGGGAATAACATCAAAAGCTTAAGCAGCAGAAGTGGAAATAAATTGGAATTGAATGATGGTGAAGGTTCTGTTTTTCTGACCGATCAGGGCGGCGCCAATATGAAATTTGACGGAGCAGGAAATGCACAGACCAATGCCAACAATAATAAAACAGTCAACGTAGGAAACAATAATACGGTTAATGCTGGAAGCACGAGCTCTATTAACGTAGGTGGAAAAGACGGCGGAGCGGCTGAATCGGTTTTAAAAATGGATGCCAGCGGAAACATATCGGTGGAAGGAAAAACAAAAATTGAATTAAAAGTAGGTGAAAACAGCATTACCATCACCAAAGAAGGAATCACTATTTCTGCCAAAGAAGGAATGCTGGATTTGAATTCTTTACAGAATGCTTTATTGGTAACCCAGGATAAACTGAGCATCCACAGTCAATCGATCACTTCAATTAATGCAACAGGAGATCTGTTTATCACCGGAAGTAAAGTTGATATCAACTAGTGTTGGGCAATTTATTCTAAAAACTTAGCAAGGCATGGCATTGGAACCGAATAATGAAGAAAATAATGACTTATCAGGATTTAAATATGCCTGGTATAAAAAAGCAGAATATCAAATCAATATAAAATCCTATCTTACATTAGGAACAGGAAAAGCGAACCAGACAGAAATAGAACAAGACTGGACCGTAATACCGGGAGAATACAACCACATCACTGTAGAATCTTCTGCCCAGAATTATATTCAGTCAGATGGTCAGATGCAACCTTTTTATGAAATTCTTGAAAAAATAAATAAGGCAACAGACATAGTAGAATTATCTTTGAATACGGATAAAAGCATTCATGAAGTTACCAACAAGAATGAAGTTTTAAGGAAGTGGGAGGAGATAAAGAAAGATTTGCATTTTTTTGAGCTGGTAAAAGAGAGTTATAAAACTTTTATTCAGATTTACGATAAAGAGTTTAATAATATAGACCGTAATATTGGACGAAATTTATTGTACCAGATTATGTTTTATCCCTTACCGGCATTCAGCGGAGGAAGTTTTACCGAGGAAATTCCTGTAAGGACCACTTTATCAACGCTTTTCCCCGGAGAAGAACTGAATTACAGCTCTGCCTACAGGATTTACAGAAACGAAGACGGAGGATATACTGTAAAGCTGGAAGGAAAAAGCAAGGAAAGCCAATCCCGGTTTGAAAATGTATATAAGGAAAAGTATCAGAGAACCCTGGTCAATGCTTTGGAATACAAATATGCAATAGAAGGAGAATATATCTATAATCAGGATTCGGTACTGTCAGAAGTTATATTTCATGTGAAGGAAGAGCTTAATGAAAAAATGATTTATGTCTGCAGATATCATATAAGGTTAAATAAAAAGTAACACATTAATTCACGATCACTATGAGTCAGTTATATATCGCACAGGGGACGCCGCTTATTTGTAGTAAAGGCAGAAGGCTTATAGGAATTGGAGTCAGTTCCCAGTCTTCAGTAAACTTGAAAAAAGGGGCCAAGCTAATGGCTACGGAGGACGACCGTTTTAAAGACAATTTTATTTGTCCGGAAATGATGATCGCCGGGGCTTTAGCCGGAGTTGCTGTAGCAGCGGCTTTTTCCGGCGGACTTTTTGTTTTAGCCGCTGCAGCCTGGGCCGGAAGTGCCCTGATTGATGACTGCCTGAATATCTGTTCATTTTTATGTAAGGGAAGCGATTGGAAAAATACCCATCCGAAAGTTAGAATCGAAAATAAAAAACCTTTACTTCAAAATTCCAGTTTACATTGTTTTATAGGAGGAGAGGTTACTTTTCATTTACCGGTTGTCCAATTGCAGGAAGCTGTTACTGCCAGTAAAATGGCACAGGATTCTTACGAAGACAATAAAGGACAAAATACTACTATAGACGGATATACCCGCATCAATACCGATGATCAGAATAAATTAGATGAATTATTCGGACCTGGAGTATTAAAGACAAAAGATTTTAATACAAATAAAGATAATGGATTCTTTTCTTCCCTATACTATAATAAAGAAACTGGAGATTATTTTGTAGCTTTCAGGGGCTCAGAAGCAGGCGATCAGTTTATAAAAGACTGGGTGATAGAAGATGGAGGACAAGCATTTGGCTTTAATACGCCTCAGATAGAAAAGACGAGAAACCTTGCCAAAAAGATGAATGAGGCAACTAACGGAAAAGTAAAATTTACAGGGCACTCATTAGGAGGAGGGAATAGCGCAATGGCTTCCTACTATACAGGACTTCCTGGTTATACTTTTAATGCAAGAGGGGTACATAGTAATACTCTGAAGTATCTTGATGAAAAGAAAGCTGTAGGATCAACTTCAAATATCATCAACTATAGTACAAGTAATGATATCCTTAACGGATTACAAAATAATAGGGAAGGCTTACTTGCTACATTGGCATTTTCAAGAATTCCCGGACTTAATAAAATTGCCTTAGTAGGTGGTCTTACCGGAGCTGCACCAAGAGCTTTAGGAGAACAACATGAAATCTTCGGATATATTGAAGACAATGAAGGGCTTGGTATTAAAACCTTAGGGAGCGGACATGGTGCGTATGCAGATGCACTTCAGGCAATGGTAGCCAATATCAATACAGACGTTGTAGCAAATAATATATAATATGAAACCAATTATTTTAATAATACTTTCGATCATGACATTTTTTTCCTGTTCAGATTTTAACCTTAGGTCGCGTAAAAAAGAAAATAGAAACCAATATCCACCTTCAAAAATGTTTAAAGGAGACGGTTTGTTAGCTGCTCAAAAAATGTTTGATGGTGATCTTACCGGTATGGAACAAACTATTAAAGAAAAAAACATTGATCTTAACAAATTGCAGGAAGAAACAGGATATACATTGCTTATGTATGCTTCTATTATAGAAGATCTTAAAGCAATGGAAAAATTATTGAAGTTAGGGGCGGATCCTAATATTATAGTTCCTAATGAAGGATTAGAATCTCCTTTGAATCATGCAGTTGCCCTTAATAACTATGAAATGCTTCAATTGCTTTTTAAGTATAAAGCTAATCCTAATCATGCTTTAGGAGACTCCCCGTTATGTGACGCTATGATGATTGGAGGGCTTGAGAATACTGAAAGAAAAATGATCGATTATTTGATTCAGAATGGTGCTGATATTAATAATATCTCTTTTAATGGAAGTAATATTATGGAAGCAGCAGCAAGAGATGATCTAAACCTTGCTATTTATTTTTTAGAAAAGGGGGGGCAGCCTGTTATTCCTGGAACGAATATTTGTCCGATGGCTAGCTATATTCAGTTTGAGGAAGAAAATCAAAGGAAATTTAATAAAACTGAAAATTTAAACGAAATATTAGCATTTAAAAAACAGCTGATTGAAAAATACAATGTTAAGTTTCCTTACCAAAAAGATACAGTAGCAGAAGCTAAACTCAGAATAAAATTGTATGAAAATCTAAGTCCTAAAGATAAAATATCCGTAAACTTCAAAAAGAATTACGGTGAAAACCGGTACCAGCAAGATTTGGCTATTGTAAAAGGAAAATAAAAGCAGCGGAAACAATATTTTAATCCCACATCAAAATCAGATCATCAAGGTCTGATTTTGTTTTAATATTTCCCATGATAGTGCAAAATTATAACGGCATTAAATACTTTTAAAGACAAAATTTCTATTGCAGACAGGCATTTACAGCATTATGTTAACTCAAAAGTCGTAGAATTACTACATCAAATCGTAGAATTACTACAATATTTCAGATTTGCATCCAAAAACTTTTTCCTTATCCATATCGGGTCTATCTTTGCTCTGTAATCAATCACTATTCACATAATATATAACATTTAAAATCACCAATCATGGCAGCAAATTCAAGAGGAATCTTAAAATTCAACAACGGAGAAGGTCAAAAATTATTAAAGCTTAACTATAGCGTATCCAGATCTACAGATGTTTCAGGACGTGTAGCATCAGATCCGTCAAATGCTCTTATCAAAGTTACAGTTGAAGCTACTGAAAAATCTGATATCCTTGAAAGTTTATTGAACGGGAAATACAAGCCTACAACAGGAGAAGTTACCTTCAACAAATCTCACGAAGAAGGTACATTAACTACTTTGAAGTGGGAAAACGGATATGTAATCCAGCATGAAGTAGATTTTGATGCAATAGACAGCAACAGTATGCTGATCAGTTTCGTAGTAAGCGCAGAAGTTATCACTCTTGGTAACTCTGAGTACCGCGGAATGTGGCCTTCATCAGGTCATTAATAGACCCAAGTCTTTTAGTAAAAAAATAACAACTGAACGGAACAGCAGAAATGCTGTTCCGTTTTTTATGGGAACTGATTAAGGCCAGGACTTTAGTGGGAAGATATCAGACATGAGAACAATATGTCAATGGTGAATTTTGCTTCGCAAGTGAATAGGTGAATTTTTTAGAGTCAAAAGTCAAAAGTCAAAATTCAAAAGCCAAGAATCAAGAGCCAAGAACCAAGATTTCAGATGTGAGGTTTCAGATTCCAAACTATTTCCTCAATAATTTATCTGTCAACCAGCATCTAGCAACATAAATCAAGCTCTCAAACCCTAAAATTCTCAAACTCTCCAACCCTTACCTTCACCTCAAAACTCACAATTCATCACTTATTACCCCGAAGAAACTTCCTATTTTCTTATATTTGTTCATTATAGACATTATGGACGCAACACAAGATAAAAGACTCTTTCTCATCGATGCTTATGCGATGATTTTCAGAGGATATTACGCACTGATCAGAAATCCAAGGCTTACCAGTAAAGGTTTGGATACCTCTGCTATTTTCGGGTTTACCAATTCCCTTATTGAATTAATCAGAAGAGAAAAGCCGACCCATCTGGCAGTTGTTTTTGATGTTGGGCAGGCAAGCGTAAGAACGGATGATTATTCGGATTACAAAGCTAATAGAAGCGAAACTCCTGAAGCTATCAAGATTGCTATTCCATACATTCACAGAATTCTGGAAGCAATGCATATTCCCATACTGGGAGTTGAAGGATATGAAGCAGATGATGTGATAGGCACCATTGCCTGCAAAGCAGAAAAAGAAGGATATACCACTTTTATGGTTACGCCGGATAAAGATTTTGCCCAGTTGGTAACAGATAAAATTAAAATCTACAAACCCGGCTTAAAAGGGGGCGATATAGAAATCCTTGGAGTAGAAGAAGTAAAAGCAAAATACGAAATAGAAGATCCCAAGCAGGTCATCGATTTCCTTGCCATGATGGGAGATGCCGTAGATAATATACCCGGATTGGAGGGTGTGGGAGAAAAAACAGCCATGAAATTCCTTAAAGAATTCGGAAATATAGAAACTCTGCTGGCCAATACGGATAAGCTGAAAGGAAAGCTGAAAGAGAAAGTAGAAGCTTCTGCAGAAAGAGGAATTTTATCCAAAAAATTAGCAACAATCATTTGTGATGCACCGATAGAATTCCATCAGGAACAGTATGATCTTGATACCCCGGATTTTGAAAAAGTAAAAGAAGTTTTCGATGAAATTGAATTCAGGAGATTGTACGAAAACCTTTACCGTGCATTTGCTTCGGCTCCTGTAGAAACTGTGGTGGTAAGTGAAGTTGAGATAAAGCAGACCGCAGTAGTTACAGAAATAAAAGGGCAGGTAATGCAGCTGGATCTTTTTGCCAATTTTGAAGAACTTGATCAGGCAACTTCCACCAAGAGTTCCATTGAACATAATGACCATCTCTACCAGTTTGTTAATAACCCTAAAGCCCAGAAAGTGCTGGTGGATAATTTGTTAAAGCAGCAAGCAGTCTGCTTTGATACGGAAACCACATCACTGAATGAGCTGGAAGCAGAATTGGTAGGAATGAGCTTTTCCTATAAAAAAGGTCTGGCGTACTATATCCCGTTATCCGAGGATAAAGGAGAAGTACTGCAGACCCTTGAAATTTTCAGACCTTTCTTTGAAAAAGAAGATCTTCTGAAAATTGCACACAATCTGAAATTCGATTATAAAATATTAAAACAGTACGATATCACGGTAAAAGGGGCCATGTTTGATACCATGATTGCCCATTACCTGCTGAACCCGGACGGAAGGCACGGAATGGATTACCTTTCCGAAGTCTATCTCAACTATAAACCGGTTTCCATTGAAACCATTATTGGAAAAAAAGGTAAAAAACAAGGGACTTTCCGGGATGCAGACCTGAGAACACAAACCGATTATGCAGCAGAAGATGCCGACGTAACCTTTCAGCTGTACGAACTTTTTGCCCCGCAACTGAAAAAAGAAAACCTGGAAGAGCTTTTCTTCAAAATCGAAATGCCGCTGATGGAAGTCCTGGCAAAAATGGAACTGGCCGGTATTTCACTTGATGAAAAATGGCTGGCACAGGAAAGCATCGATCTTGAAAACGATCTGAGACAGCTGGAATCTAAAATTTTTGAACTTTCCGGAGAAGAATTCAACATGAATTCACCCAAGCAGCTTGGAGAAATTCTCTTTGAAAAAATGCAGCTTGATCCTAAAGCCAAGAAAACAAAAACAGGACAGTACGCAACTTCAGAAGATGTTCTTCAAAAACTAAGCTCAAAACATGAAATCATCAAGCATATCCTGGAATACAGAACCTATCAGAAATTAAAATCTACTTACGTAGATGCACTTCCTTCACAGATCGACAAGCAGGACAACAGGGTACATACCAATTTCTCCCAGACTACGGCTGCTACTGGACGTTTGGCAAGTGTAAATCCCAATCTTCAGAACATTCCGATCAGGACACTGCGCGGGCAACAGATCAGAGGGGCTTTTGTGTCCGGAGAAGGCAAAAAAATTATCTCTGCCGATTATTCTCAGATCGAGCTTCGTCTGATTGCTGAGATTTCAGGAGAAGAGAATATGATTAAAGCTTTCCAGGATGGAGAAGATATTCACGCTTCAACGGCAGCCAAATTATTTAAAATTCCTCTGGAAGAAGTTTCCAAAACTCAGAGAAGCCAGGCCAAGACTGTTAATTTTGGAATTATCTACGGGCAGGGAGCTTTTGCATTGGCAGAACAGACCGGTCTTTCAAGAACCGAAGCCAAACAGATGATCGAAGCTTATTTTGAAACCTATCCGAAACTCAAGGAATATATGGCGGAACAGGTAAGCAAAGCCCGCCAGGTAGGGTATGTGGAAACAATTTTAGGAAGAAAACGTCATTTGAAAGATATTAATTCCAATAATTTTGTGGTGAGGGGCCATGCGGAAAGAAATGCCGTAAACGCACCGGTACAGGGAAGTGCTGCAGATGTGGTAAAGCTGGCGATGATAAAAATTGATAAGGAGCTTAAAGAACAGCAGCTGCAGACTAAAATGCTTCTTCAGGTGCATGATGAACTTATATTTGAAGCTCCGGTAGACGAAATTGAAGCCGCTTCAAAACTGATCAGAACCGAGATGGAAAGTGCTTTGGAAACCCAGGTGCCTTTACTGGTAGAAGTGGGAGTAGGGAACAACTGGCTGGAAGCACATTAATAAAATATTGCATAATTAAAATAAGGTGGGTTGTTGGCCCACCTTATTTTTTTGATCTTAATTTTATTCAGATAAGTTATTTTAAACAAAAAGAAGACTAAAAATTAGCCTTCTAAAACTTCCTGCATATGCGGAAAATTTTGTGTAATCATTTTTCACCTCATTGATTTTACCTTCGTCTCGGTTTTTTTTAAGGTCTGTATGTCAAAAGAATGACGTTTCATTCAATTCAATACCAGATAAAGATAAGAAATTTTAACTTCCTGTGAAATACTACTTTTGTATTAGTTTTAAAAAAATATTGGTTGATGATTTTCAACAATTGATTTCTATTCAGCTTCCGGATTCTTAATTTTCTTCAGATCATCAATTTCCTTTTTCATCCTGTACTTCCAGTCTTTTCCATTTCTTTTTTCAAGGTAAGAATTGGCAAGTTCTGTATATTTTTCCTGGGCTTTTGTGTCCATTACTTCAATTACACAACCAGTATTTTTTGAAATGATGCCATATTTCTTATAAATTCCATCTATCTTCCGGGTGGTTTCCTCATCATAGGCAGGAATATAAAATCCGCCATATCTCATAACGATCTGATCTCTTTTAGTATCTTTTTCAGCTTCCAGGATATAATGTTTCTCCAGATTGCTCAGCTCTCTTTTGTTTTTTATAAATGCAGTGGATGCAATGTAAATGAGGAATATCAGAATCAGAGAATTTATAACGGCAAGTATCCTCAAAAATTTATCTTTAAAATTTAATTTCTTAAAAACTAAACTGCTGATAAGGTAAGAAATCAAAGCCGTTATAGCAAAGCCAGCCAGCAGGTATTGTAGTTGACATTCTTTAAGTGTATACCATAAATCAAACGGAAAAGGATAATTAATACAATAATATCCCCCAATATAAACTGCAGTAAGCAGAAAGATTACAGTTAAATTAATGCTTATAAGTTTTTTGTACATATCAGAACTTTGCTTATTTAAAAACGACTTTTGTTAATGCTTATTTTATATATACAACTTCTTTATCCGTCAAGCCATAAATATTACAGTCTTCAGGAGTAAGATCAACAAGATCGAAAAGCAGATGAAAACTATAGGCTCTGTCTTTGAGTAACTTGCTGTACTGAATGGTTTCTTTTATAGGAATTGTATACCTGTAGCTTTCTCCTGGTTTTAGTTTTACTGTGCTTTTTATACAATCGGCAAAGCAGTCCACATCAGCGGTATAATCTATTTTATTTTCCTTTTCCCGGATTTTGACAAGCTGTAATCTGTAAGGCGAAAATTCTTTGTTAATTTTAATCTTTTTGTTTCCTGCATTCGTGACAGACAATTCCACAATTCCTTTTTGCTGCAGATAAACGGTACTAGATTCAAGTTTTAACGTGCATTTATTCTGTGCAAATGCAGTTGATGTGTAAAATATCAGCAAAATGAGTAGAATCTGTTTCATCATTGGTTTACTAAACCTAAGATAGTTAAAATTTTATAACCGTCTAAAGTAATGACAGCATAGTCTTTATTTTCAATAAGGATAATTTTTTTTAACTGCTTCAAGCCGTATATCCAGATCTTTTTTTATTTCCTCATTTATAGAAGGCCACTGGTCATGATTTTCAAGTGTGAAACCCTTATATATGCTGAGAAGATCTATAAAATTATTTTTGAAGCTTTCATACGCTTCATTCATATTAAGTTCAATATATTCATCAAGAGAATACAAAAGAAATTGTTCATCAAGAGTAAGCTGCTCTTCATAAGAAATGTAGGTGGCAATTTCAAAAACGGTTTTTAAAACTACTTTTTCATCCTGAAGCATATGATAAAGAACCCCTAGTAAAGCTCTGGAAGTAATTTCCGGATCGGCATCTGCAGAATTTTTGTTTAAAAGCTGTACAGCATCATGCCAATTGGTAACGGTGGAAAGTTCAATGAATGCATATTCAGACTCTTCTTCACGGGTTAAAACAGAATCAGCCCATGCGGCAATATCATTTCTTCTGATCACCCCATAATCCAAAAGGATCATAAAAACCTTCAGAAGATTCTTATAATCCTTAATTGAAGCTCTTTTCATACAGGGTTAGACATTATATTCAATCTCGCCGATGTAGTACAATGCAAATTCTTCATCGTTCACAGAAACGGGGTTGGGAATCACATGTTTATTGGCGAAAATAATAGCATTTACCGGAGTTTCCAGGCCAAGTTGGTTGATCTTTTGTTCCACAATGGGAAGCCATTGGTCGGCATAAGAATAATCTGTGAATTTTTCATAAATACCTAAGCTTTCATCCTCAAAACCATACTCTATAAAATCATAGTCAAACCACTGAATATTTTGTGATTCTGCAAATTTTGACACGTACAGATCTTCATTTTCCTCTTCTGTGTAATATCTTTCGTCCTCCTCCGCAAAATCATTAAATTCATCTTCATTTTTAAAATATCCCAGCCAAAAGTGTGAAATCTCTTTCTCCATAAATTATTTTTTAATGTATTGTATGTTATTTTAATCTCTTAAATTGTTCGCTTTCATGAATAACCTTTTCCAGTCTGGAAAGTCTTGTTTTTTCCTGTTTTGCGCTCATCAGCCAGTGAATGATCGTTCTTTTATATGAAGGAGCCTGTTCTTCAAAAAAAGTCCATGCCTTTTCATGAGCTTTAAACCGTTTCTCATACGCAGGATCAAGAAAAATATTTTCATTTTCATGGGAATAGATCCCTGTTTTGTCTTCTTTTCTTGCCTCGAATGCTTTTTGCCCTTCTGCGGTCATCAGGCCTGCTTTGGTGAGCTCTTCCACTTTTTTAATATTGATGAGGCTCCAGGTACTGTTCGGTTTTCTCGGGGTAAAACGGTTGGTATAGCTCTCTGTATCCAGGGATCTTCTTACGCCGTCTATCCATCCGAAACATAAAGCCTGATCTACAGACTCGGACCAGTTCATAGAAGGTTTTCCGGTTCCTTTTTTGTAAAAGCCGACCAGAATTTCTTTTTCCCTGGCATGATTTTCTTCCAGCCATTTTCTGAATTCTTCCTTCGTCGCAAAAAAGGTAGGCGTCATTGTGAATTTTCTTTATTGATATTAAAATGTAATATTACAAAACTTTTCTTTTAAACCGGAATTTTTAGTGATACAAAGCCCGTACGTTGAAAGATAATTTTTTATTGTAATTTTATTCAGGTAAAACTCTAGACAATGGAATTTCTTCAGGACCATTACACAGTACAAAACGAGCTGCTGCTGATACTCATCTCCGTCCTTCTGGGACTGCTGATCGGTGCAGAACGTGAATACCGGAACAAATCAGCAGGGCTCCGTACCTTTATCCTGGTATGCTTCGGCTCTTGCTTATTTACCATTCTTTCCATTAAAATAGGGGTACAGAATCCGGACCGTCTGGCTGCCAATATCATTACCGGGATCGGATTTCTGGGAGCCGGTGTTATTTTTAAAGGAGATAATAAAATAGAAGGGATCACAACTGCTACAACCATCTGGGCCACCGCTTCAATAGGGATGGCTGTTGGTTCCGGCTATGTTTACCTTTCACTGCTGGGAACTGTTTTGGTACTTTTAATTCTGAATGCGCTTATTTATCTTCAGAATTTTATAGACAGCAGCCATAAGATCAGGGAATACATGATAACTGTTGAAGGATCTGAAGATATTAAGCATTTAGAACAAATATTTGAGGAACATCATCTGAAGTACTTTATGCTCAAGCTGCAGTATACCCAGGGAAATCTTTCCATAACCTGGAGGCTTACCGGGAAAAATACAAGACATGATGAAGTCATAAAAAGCCTTATCAATGACTCTAAAATTACAGCCTATCAATTTTAAGCCAAAACAAAAAATAAAGACCCAGAGCCTTTATTTTTTCTTGAAAACATACAGATTTTTATTCGGACCTGTTATTTCTTTACCGTCCATATCCAGCTGAATAAGAACATTTTCACCTACTTTATATTTATAGCCGGCACTTTTTCCTTTTAAGGTAATGATGCTTCCTGCAGCATCCCATTCAAAGGTTCCTTTATCCTGGTTTTTTGAGTTTCTTTCCAGATACTCCTCCGTAATGCTGAACGTTTTATCATTGTTAATGGTAAGAGAGGTTTTAATTCCGGGACAGTCTGCACACGGAACCACGGCTTCGTAAGTTCCCGGCCAGTCAAGAGCATTTTCCGAAGTATCACCTGGAGCGGTAGGAGTTGCTTTGGCAATGCTGTCAGAAGGTGTAGTTTGTACAGTTGCGGAATCCGTTGTAGCATCTGTAGTTTCAGTAGTTTTTTCTTTAGGGTTACACGATGCTAAAAATGCAGCCGATGCAATTCCCAGAATGAAAATTTTGCTATTCATCATGATGAGGTAATTTAGATATATTAATAATTTAAGTGCTTTATTTGAAACAAAAACCAAGCCATAGAAGGGCGTTGGAGGGATGTAGAGTTTGAGGCTTTGAGAGCTTAATTTATGTTGCTAGATGCCAGTTGCCAGTTAAATGATTGAGGAAACAGTCTGAAATCTGAAATCTCACATTTGAAGCCTTGGCTCTTGATTCTTGGCTATTACTCAAATTCACCATTCACTTGCGAAGCAAAATTCACTATTCACATATTCCAACTCAATCTCAACCTTAGCCTCATGTCTTAAGTCTAGCATCTGAAATCTTGGTTCTTGACTCTAGATTCTGGGCTCTAAATTTTCAACTCTTCATCCCTGCCACTATATTTCCTCACCCACGTAAGGCATATGTACAATATTCTTTGTAAATTGGGGCAAAATTTTGATTATGACAAAAAAGATACTTTTATCTGTATTTCTTTTGCCGGCTGCAATGGCATTTGCGCAACAATATGGAGGAATGTGGATTCCTACAGAGCTGAATGAAAAGGAAATGAAGGATTTGGGAATGAAGATTTCTGCCAAAGACATTTTCAATACCCAGAAACCAAGCATAAAGGATGCAGTGGTACAGTTTAACGGCGGGTGTACGGCAGAGATCATTTCACCTAAAGGATTATTACTGACTAACCACCACTGTGGATACGGACAGATCCAGGCACATTCCACGGTTCAGAATGATCTTCTTTCCAATGGATTCTGGGCTAAAAATCCTGAAGGAGAACTTCCGAATCCGGGAGTAAAAGTAGACTTCATTGTAGATATCAAGGAAGTGACAGATCAGATTCTGGAAGGGACAGATAACCTTGTAGAGCCTGAACTGACCAAAAAAATCAATAAAAATATCGAGGTTTATAAAAACTCTCAGAAGATAGAATCTTACCAGTCAATCATTGTAAAATCAATGTATTACGGTAACAAATACTACGCTTTTACCACGGAAACCTACAAAGATATCCGTCTGGTTGGGGCACCGCCTCAAAGCATAGGGAAATTCGGAAGTGACACGGACAACTGGGTTTGGCCCAGACATACCGGAGATTTCTCCATGTTCAGAATTTATGCAGGGAAAGACAACAAGCCTGCAGAATATTCAAAAGACAACGTTCCTTATGTTCCGAAGCACTACCTTCCCGTTTCTATAAAAGATAAGGCTGAAAACGATTTTACATTCGTATTCGGATTCCCGGGAAAAACTACTGAGTATCTTCCTGCAGTAGCGGTAGAAAAGATCATGACCGATATAGATCCTGCAAGGATCGCCGTACGTGAAGTAGCCTTGAAAACGCTGGACGAGAAAATGCGTACAGACAGCGAAACCCGCATTAAATATGCTTCAAAATATGCTTCAGTAGCCAATTACTGGAAAAAGTGGATTGGTGAGGTAGAAGGCTTGAAAAAGTCGAATGCAGTAGAGAAAAAAGTAATGTACGAAGGTTCTCTGGTTGCCAAAAACCATGAGATTAAAGCTACTTTGGATCAGCTGAATAAACTCTACAACGACCAGGCCCCTTACGCATTGAACAATGCTTATTATACAGAAGTTGTAAGAAACGCTGAAACATTGAAGCTTGCAGGAGATTATTACGACTATATAGCTTCTGTTGAGGCCGGTAAAATGGACGATAAGGATCTTACCAAATTAAAAACAAAACTAACCTCTTTCTACAAAGATTACAGCGCTGAGCTAGATGCCAAAGTGACGGCAAAGTTACTGGCTTTATATGCCAATAAAACAGCTCCACAGTTCCTGCCTGCTGGTTTTGCCAAGTACAAGGACGAGAACCAGAATATCCCAATGATTGAAGAAATGTCTAAAAATTCAATTATCACAGGAAGAAGCCAGGTCAATGGGGCTGCTCTGAACGGAGATATTGAGAAAGCATTCTCTAATCAGGACAAGCTGATCAAAACCTTGAAAAAAGATCCTGTTTATCAGCTGTATGTTTCCATGAAAGAAACATATATGAAAAATGCGGATCCTCAGTTTACCTCACTTCAGGGGAAAATTGATGATCTTCAGAAAAAATTTATGGCCCAGCAGATGGCAACCGATAAAGACAGGAAATTCTTCCCGGATGCCAACTCTACGCTTCGTGTAACGTACGGAAAAGTAAAAGGTTCCACACCAAGAGATGCCGTTTCTTATGGCTACCAGACCCATCTTGCAGGAGTAATGGAAAAATATGTTCCGGGCGATTATGAATTTGATGTTCCTAAAAAACTGATTGATCTTTACAACAAAAAAGATTACAGCATTTATAAAGATAAAACAGGTGATGTTCCTGTAGGATTCACCGCTACCAACCATACTACCGGAGGGAATTCAGGAAGCCCTGCACTGGATGCCAATGGGAACCTTGTGGGACTGAATTTCGACAGACAGTGGGAAGGTACAATGAGTGACATCAACTACGACCCGCGTTTCAGCCGAAACATCATGGTAGATACCAAATACATCCTTTTTATTATCGATAAATATGCCGATTCCAAATGGCTGATCGACGAAATGAAGGTGATAAAATAAGACATAAAAACCATACCTTTAAGAATCTATTTGAATACATTTTGAATAGATTCTTTTTATTTAACAGAGATGAAAGATAAGATCATCAGTATGCTGGCAGCCTTTGAGACAGAAAACATCGGAAAGTCTTTTCCGCTGGACTATTGTCTGCCCGTATATCACTGTGTTTCTGATGAAAATTTACCACACATTCAACACATCATTCAGTATAAAAACACAAAGCAGTTTGAAGAAGATCTGGACTGTCTTTCAAAACATTTCCAGTTTGTCAGCTGGTCAGAATTTAAAGACTTTGTGAAGGGGAATTTTAAGCCTCAGAAAAAGATAGCCCTGCTTACATTTGATGATGGTTTCAGAGAATTTTATGATATTGTACTTCCTGTTCTGGAACGGAAAGGGATCTATTCCTGTAACTTTGTAAATCCTGCTTTTATTGATAATCAGGAACTGATGTTCAGATGTAAAGCGAGCTTAATCATTGATGCAGCAGAAAAGATACGAATAACAGATCCGGAAATCTACAGAATGCTTTCCCTGGAAAATCCATCAAAAGAAGATTTTAAACAACAGGTTTTAAAGATCATTTATCACAAAAGAGATTTGCTGGACAAACTGATTGAAAGAATGGAAATTGATTGCAATGAATATTTAAAAGAGTACACTCCTTACCTCACAACAGCCCAGCTAAAGACACTCACACAAAAAGGGTATGGAATTTCATCCCACAGCTGGGATCATCCAAAATATGGTGAACTTTCATTGAAAGAACAGATGGAAACTACAGACCGGACCTTTAATTATTTGAAAGAAAACGATTTTATGTATGAGAGCTTTGCGTTTCCGTTCACAGATTTTGGGGTAAAGAAAGAGTTTTTTGATGAGTTATTTAAAAATGAAGAACTATTTTGCTGTTTCGGAAGCGCAGGGGCAAAATTAGATAGTGTAGAAAGGCTTTTTCACAGGATTCCGATGGAAATAGGGGCAAGTGCAGAAGAAATATTAAAAAAAGAAACGGCTTATTTCAGATTGAAAAAAATAATCAACAAAAATAAAATAGTGAGAAAATGACAGAGCTGAAGACATTTAATAAAAAACAACTGGAAAATTTCGTTTCTTCAGGAGATTTCAGCAGCTTTGATTTTCTTCCCATTTCAGCACACCGGGCCAAATCCCAGATCAGGAACCTGAAGGCGCTGGATGATCAGACGCTTTTGGTTCTGGCTTTTTACGACGGGAAATTGGCAGGATATGTCGGTTGTTTTCCCGATAATTATTTAATCGACGGAGAAATATTCCATTATGCGTGGCTGAGTACCCTTTTTGTGAGCGAAGAATTCCGTGGGAAAAGAATTGCAAAAGCTTTGCTGAATAAGATGTTCGAAGAATATGACGGCAACATCATCGCAACAGAATTTACCAAAGAGGCAGAAGCCTTATACAATATGCTGGGCGTTTTCGAATATGTTTATCCAAAAGCAGGAAAAAGGTATTATTTCCGCTCAGATGCAGCGGGTATTATTCCTGAAAAGAAGCCTCGGACAAAGGCGCTGGGCCCTCTTTTCCAGGTGGCTGATGCAGTTGTTAATTCCTTAATTTCAGTAAAAAATTCAACTGTAAAAAAGCCTCAATTCAGGTTTGAAACCCTTGATCATATTGATGCTGAAAGCTCAGAATTGTTGTCAAAATTCCAGAGCAAAAGAAGCGCGGATGAAATTAATGTATTTATAAAAAATCCCTGGGTACTGGAAGGTAAGAAAAAAGATGATCATTACCTGTTTTCAAGTTATGCTGAGGTTTTTAAATATATTTGGGTGAAAATCTATGATGACAAAAATACTTTGATAACGGGTTCACTGCTGCAGCTCAGGGACGGAAACCTTAAGATTCCCTATCTGTTTTCGGAAACTTCCGGTTTAGACCGTTTTATTGAATTTCTCAGCTATTTTATTGTCACAAATAAAGTGAAGACCTTAACCAGCTACCAGAAAGAGCTCAATAAAAAGCTGGATGAATCTAAAAAATTCCCAAAGATTTACGAACGTAATTTTGAGAGAAGATATATGTTTCACAAACTTCTGATCCAACATCTTCCTGAAGGATTTGATCCCCGGTATCAGGATGGTGATGGAGATTGTATGATGACATAACCGTAAAGAAGTTTAATATTAAATATAGATTTTCCCTCTTGAAAAATAAATTTCAATTGCATTGATCTATGTAACTTTAACAAAAACTTCTTATGAAAAGTAATACCCTCAGAATGTGCACGGAATGCGGAACACAATATCCAGACAGTTATCCCGGAAATGTATGCATTATTTGTGAAGATGAGCGGCAGTCTGTACCACAGAGCGGGCAATCCTGGACCACTCATGATAAGCTGTTGGAAAAGCACAGCGTTAAAATCAAAAAAATAAACGATAACCTCTATGAGTTTACGGTAAATCCAAGGTTTTCCATAGGCCAGCGGGCTCTTTTTATAATTTCTGAAAACGGGAATATCATGTGGGACTGTATTCCTTTGCTGGATGAAGGTGTCATTGAGTTTATTAAATCAAAAGGGGGACTCAGGAAAATTGCCCTTTCGCATCCCCATTATTATTCCATCATGAGAATGTGGGCAGAGACTTTTGATTGCTCAGTTCTTATTCATGAAAAAGATAAAGAATGGGTTGTTAACGGCGGAAATTCTGTAGAATATTGGAGCGGTGATCAGACAGAGCTTTGGAACGGCCTTAAAATACATAATATCGGCGGTCATTTTGATGGCAGCTCTGTTATTGAAATCCCCTGGATGAATGAAAAAGGAACACTGTTAATCGGTGACACAATGTATCTTTCCCCTTCATTAAAACATTTTGCTGTCATGAGAAGCTATCCCAACCGCATTCCTTTACCCCTGAGTGAAATTAAGAAAATTGAAAAGCGATTTGAAAATATAAATTTTGATGCGATCTATGGTTTTTACTCTTATCAGAATGTAGAAAAAGAAGCGAAAGAAATCCTTCGCAGTTCTTTTTCCAGATATCAATAAAAAAAATCGAGAACTATTCTCGATTTTTTTATTCAGTATATTCTTAGATTAATGCCCGAAAATTTCTTTTAATGTTAATTCTTTAAAGGCTCCCATCTGGTTTACAGCCTCCATGTCCAGATTCTCTTTTTTGCCGATAATAGCGGTGTTAAAATGGATCGGTTTAATCTCTGTTTGGTAGAATTCCTTAAGGTCTTCAAATTTCAGATTTTTAATCTGTGCATAGATATCTTTTCTGAAATCATGATAAATTCCAAGTTTTTTCAGGCGTAATGTATTGAAAAATATATTGTTCCGGGTAATTCTGGTGGATGCAATCTGTTTCAAGGCTGCATTTTTAGCATTTTCAAACTGGATAGGAACTTCGGGAAGCTCATTCATCAGCTCACTCATCGTGTTTACAGCAATCTGGAGCTTATCCGGCTGTGTTCCGATGTAAGTAGTGATATAATCAGGATGCCCCAGTTCAGAATTAGCCGCATAAGAAACATAAGCGGAATAAGCTAAACTTTTGCTTTCACGGATTTCCTGGAAAACAATAGATGAAAGCCCTCTTCCGAAATATTCATTGAAGACATTAATCTTTCCGAAGTTTGAAGTATTTACCTCATGTCCTCTTCCCACTTTGCTCATTTCCATCTGTACCATGTCATAATTCATGAAATAAACATTACCGCTGGTTTCAGGTTCAGGATATTGCTTAGGCTCAGGGATCTGAAAACTCACATTTTCTACATACTTTCCGATGTAATTCTTAAAGTTTTCAAGATCTTTTCCATAGAAAAATATCTCGTAAGGATATTTGAAAAGATTCTTCATCCTGTCCGTAAATACTTCCGCATGACCAGCTTCAAGTTCCTCCTTCGAAATAATATCGGTATAGCGGGAGAAGCTGCCCAGTTTTGTATAATTGGTCAGTGCCGTCATAATGCGGTTCTTGTCTTTTTTCGTAGCCTGACGGTTTTCCAGAACAGTTTCTACAAACTGCTGATAGATTTCCTGATCAGGTTTTACCTCATACATCCAGTGCTGAAGAAGACCAATTCCTTTTTCAATATTTTCTTCCAGCCCGCTGAGTGAAATCAGAAGCTGGTCATTGGTTGTTTTAAAATCATTACTGATCCCGATTTTGAAAAACTCTTTCTTCAAATCCTCGGGCGAAAGGTCTTCGGTTCCGAGGTACTGCAGAAGCTGTGTGGAAATTCCAAGATCCCTGTCGTTATCACTTCCAAAAGGGAAAATAAAGTGCACCTGGGCAATATCATTGTATTTATTGCGGACGAAACTTAGCTTTTTATCCTTTATTGTATCTGTGAGAATTTCTTTCTTATAATCAATGAATTCCGGCTGTATATCATCTGTTTTTTCAGCAGTAATTTCCTTTAAAAACTCAGACTGGGCATCGCGGTTGATTTTAATTGGGGTAATTCCTGGATTTTCAACTCTTACCAACTGGTCATTTACTCCTTTTTCTTTATCAACCACCACATAATTCTCCTTAAAAAATGCATTGGCAAAATTGACCACATCTTCTTTGGTGAAAGCCTGGTATTCATCCAGCTCATTCAGTTCCTGCTCCCAGGATCTTCCTTTGATGTAGGTATCATAAAGGTTCGTGGCCAGTCCATCTGCTGTTTCAAGTCCTTTTAAACGCTGAAGCTTAAAATCGCTGATGATGGCGGGAAGCATCCAATCAGGAAAATCTCCTTTTTTGATTAATTCAAGTTGTTCCAGCACCATTTCTTTTGCTTCTTCTAAAGTCTGTGTTTCCTTTGGAACAGCTACAATAGAAAAATATCCGTATTGCTTCAGGCCGACAGAGAATGCCTGTGCCCAAAGCATTCTTTGCGTCTGGTTGATATTAAGGTCAAGAAGGCCGGCTTCCCCTTTGTTACTGAGAATATTGGCTGTAATATCTGCCAGCATAGCCTCTCTGGTCCCATAACTGTCCGTTCTCCATGCTAACTGAACCCTTGGAGTGGTAGGACTTTTTACCGTCTTTTTTACAATTTCAGTTAAGGGCTGTTCAACCACAGGCGTTTTTTTCGGAAGCTCTTTGTAGGGAATGCTTCCAAAATACTGATCAACAAGCTGTATAGTCTCCTCAAAATCCAGATCTCCTACCAAAACCATGGCATAATTATTCGGAACGTAATATTCATCAAAATATTTATGGATTGCCTTCATAGAAGGATTTTTCAGGTGCTCGGGCTTCCCGAGTGTTGTTTGCTGGCCGTTTGGATGGGTTGGAAAAAGAGCGCTCATCAGCTCATAATTCACAAGCCTTGAATCATTATCCTGCGCCCTGTTAAATTCCTCATATACCGATTCCAGCTCCGTATGGAAAAGACGTAACACAATCTCTGAAAACCTTTCTTTCTCTATTTTAAGCCATTTTTCAAGCTCGTTATTAGGAATATTGTTTTTATAAACTGTTTCATCAAACCAGGTATGGGCATTCGTGCCGCTGGCTCCCAATGAAGAAATAGCCTTATCATATTCATTGGCGATGGCATACTGGCTGGCATCTTGTGAAATGCTGTCTATTTTTTTATAGATTTCCTTCTTCTTATCAGGGTCCTGTTCAGCTTTATGCTCCTCATATAGGGCAGAAATCCGGTCAAGGAGCTCCTTTTCTTTTTCCCAGTTCTGAGTTCCTATTTTTGAGGTTCCTTTAAACATCATATGTTCAAGATAATGCGCAAGACCTGTATTGTCAGCCGGATCGTTATTGCTTCCGGTTCTCACAGGAATGTATGTCTGAATCCTCGGAGCATCGAAATTTTGGGCAAGAAAAACCTTTAAGCCATTCTTTAAAGTATAAATTCTTACCTTATTTTCGTCATTGGAAATGGTGATATATTCGTAGTTGTTTTTATCTGTATGAACTGTTTCTTTGTATCTTTTGTCAATCATAAGCTAACTCATTTCATTCCTGAAAATCAGAATGCATTACAAATGTAAGGAATCAGGATAGAACAAACCCGAATTTCCTTAATATTGCATCTATAGTTTTGATTTATATCATATAAAAACATTATTTACATGATCAGATACTAAAACTATCCCGTAATTACTATTTTACAAATTGAGATGACAATGAATATTCAATACCGAAAACTTTTACCCGAAGAAAGTACCATCTACAGAACAATCAGGCTCGAAAGCTTAAAAAAATTCCCGGAATCTTTTTGCGCAGATTATGAGGAAGCGTTAAAAACTGAAAAATTCAGAATAGAATATGATATTGAAAATCAGTTGGCAGAAAGATTTGTAGTGGGCGCTTTCAATGAAGATCAGGTCATTGGAATCTGCACTTTTGTTAAAGATGAAAATGACAAAGGAAATATTTACCAGATGTATGTTAAAGAAGAATATCAGGGTAAAAATATAGGTCGGCATCTGATTCAGAAGGTTATAGAAGAAGCGAATAAAGAGTTTAAAGACATTGAAATCTATCTTGAAGTCAAAAATACGAATGTCAAAGCACATAGACTTTACCAAAAGATCGGCTTCACAGAAATTCCTGATGTGGAGCTAAATGAAGACGATTCAAGTGTTCTGATGAAATACTCTCCAGTATAAAATGTATTTATTAATTCAACATTCATCAGCTTCTTTCCAAAATAAATTCAATAAGTTTGCAGTAGTTTTCCAAAAACTTACACCATGCACGGAAACATTCTGATCATCGATGACGAGATCAAGCTCCTGAAATTACTAGGAATGATCCTTTCCCAAGAAGATTTTAACGTAAAAGAAGCCTCAACAGCACGTTCAGCAATGACGATGCTTGAGCAGCATGAATTTGATGTCGTTTTGTGCGATGTGCGTCTTCCTGATGCTTTCGGGGTGGAACTGGTAAAATCTGTCAAAACCAAATATCCGCATCTGGAAATTATTCTGATGACTGCTTTCGGGAATATTACCGATGCTGTTCAGGCAATGAGAAACGGGGCTTATGATTATCTGGTGAAGGGGGACGACAATGAGAAGATTATCCCGTTGGTATATAAAGCTTTGGAAAAAGTAAAGGATAATCGCTCTAAAATTGTCCAGAAGACCGGCATATCAAAAGGATTTGAACAAATTATCGGAACTTCGCCTTCAATTTTGCAGTCTAAAAAGTTGGCCGAAAAAGTTGCTTTAACGGATGCAGCTGTTCTTCTGACCGGAGAAACAGGAACGGGAAAAGAAGTCTTTGCCAATGCTATCCATGAAGGAAGCGGGAGAAAGAAAAATAATTTTGTAGCGATTAACTGTTCTGCTTTCAGTAAAGAAATCCTGGAAAGTGAGCTTTTTGGTCATAAACAGGGAGCATTCACCGGAGCTGTAAAAGATAAAAAAGGTCTGATAGAAGAAGCTAACGAAGGAACTCTGTTCCTGGATGAAATAGGAGAGATGCCTATAGATCTTCAGGCAAAACTGCTCCGGGTTTTAGAAACAGGAGAGTTTATTAAAATGGGCGAGACAAAAGTCTCTAAATCGGATTTCAGGCTTATTGCTGCGACCAACAGGGATCTGGAAGATGAAATAAAGCAGGGACATTTCCGGGAAGATCTTTATTTCAGGCTGAATGTTTTTGAAATCCACCTTCCGCCACTCCGGGAAAGAAAAGAAGACCTGAAAGTGCTGGCCAAAAACTTCATTGATGTTTTCTCCCGGAAACTGCACCTTTCCGACCTTCAGGTGAGTCCCGATTATTATAAAACCCTGGAAAAAAACGACTGGAAAGGAAATATCCGCGAACTTAGAAATGCCGTAGAAAGAAGCCTTATTTTAATGGAAAATAATACCCTTGATACAGAAAGCCTTCCGCATTATTCAGATAAACCGATTCCTGAAAGTGATTCTTTAAGCATCCGGTCTCTGGAAAAAATACACATTCAGAAAGTTCTTCAGTATACAAAAGGCAATAAAGCCGAAGCTGCAAGATTGCTGGAGATCGGCATTGCGACGCTGTACCGCAAGCTGGAGGAATACAGTTTGAGGTAAATGAGTTGCGAGTATGGGGTTTGAGCGTCGGAGAGTGTGAGTGTTTTAGGGTTTGAGAGCTTAATTTATGTTGCTAGATGCTGGTTGACAGATAAATTATTGAGGAAATAGTTTGAAATCTGAAATCTCACATCTGAAGTCTTAGCTCTTGATTCTTGATTCTTGGCTCTTGACTTTTGACTCTTGACTCTTGACTCTAAAAAATTCACTTATTCACTTGCGAAGCAAAATTCACCATTCACTACTCACAACCACCATTACAACTTCGACCAACCTTATTCCCTAGTCTCTACAACCTAACGCCTAAACCCTATCATTTCAATAAACGAGCCTATCAAAATGATAAGCTTTTGTGTTTTGGTATGGTTGAGTTATTTACTTTAATTAATTGATTATTAGTATTTTGAGTATTTTTATTTCAGAGTGGGCCTTCTTTTGGCCTATAGGTTTCAAATAAAATATTTTAAAAATGACAATTTCAAGAAAAACGTTCAAAAAACGTGAGCACGCCGTCTTCAGCCGGCTGATGGTATCGTATGTAATTCTTACTCTTTTAATCCTGATAATTTGTATATGATGCTTATTGGTTTAATCCTGCTTTTTGCAGTGATGTTCTGGCTTCTCTATAAATCCGTTGAATTTTTTGATAAAATATAGAGCTATGTGGAGTTTATTTTTTCTTTCAGTTCTGGCCTTTGTGTATATCTGCTATGTTCTGATAAAACCTGAAAAATTTTAACCGGTCATGAATACAGAAATTTTAGGCGTTATAGCCATGTTTGTGATCACATTAGTCATTGGAATATTTCTTGGAAAATATATTGCTAATGTATACGGGTACAAAAAGACCTTTTTAGACCCCGTTTTTGAACCTGTTGAAAAATTAATTTATAAAATATCGGGAATCAACCCGGCCCGTCAGATGACCTGGAAACAGAATATGTATGCCATGCTGACGATCAACCTAGTTTGGTTCATTATAGGATTCCTGATCCTGATGAACCAGTCGTGGCTTCCGCTGAATCCTGACGGAAATCCCAATATGTCTCCGGATCTTGCTTTTAATACAGCCATTTCCTTTTTGGTTAACTGTAATCTTCAACATTATTCGGGAGAAACGGGAGTAAGTTATTTAAGTCAGCTTTATCTGATGTTCCTGCAGTTTGTAACCGCAGCTACCGGAATGGCGGCTATGGCTGTTCTTTTCAAAGCTTTTAAAGATAAAACAACAACAGAGTTAGGGAATTTTTATGATTTCTTTACTAAATCTGTAGTCAGAATACTTGTTCCGATCAGTATCCTCGTTGCTCTGATCCTTTCTGCTAATGGAAGTCCGATGACTTTTGAAGGGAAAGACCATATCACAATGCTGGAAGGACAGAAAGTTGATGTTTCCAGAGGTCCTGTAGCAGCTTTTGTGGCAATCAAGCATTTAGGAACCAATGGAGGAGGTTTCTTCGGAGCCAACTCGGCACACCCGCTTGAGAATCCGAACTATGTAACAAATATGACCGAAATGGTCACTCAGATGATCATTCCGTTTGCATTGGTTTTCGCCTTAGGATTTTATCTGAAAAAGAGAAAGCTGTCATGGGTAATCTTTACCGTAATGACGGTTGGTTTCCTGGCGCTTGCTGTACCGAATATTGTCAATGAAACAAATGGCAATCCTCTGATCACAGAAATGGGTACTGACAGCAGTCTTGGAGCTATGGAAGGCAAAGAAATCCGTTTCGGAAGTGCATCTTCAGGATATTGGAGTATCGCAACGACAGTGATCTCAACAGGTTCCGTGAATTCAATGCATGACAGTACCATGCCACTTTCAGGAATGAATGAGCTGCTGGCGATGATGATCAACTGTTTCTACGGAGGCTGTGGAGTAGGAATTCTGAATTATTTCATATTTATCATTCTCGCTGTATTCATCAGTGGTCTGATGGTAGGAAGGACACCGGAATTCATGGGTAAGAAGATCGAGGCCAAAGAGATGAAGATTGCCATGATTGTGGCTTTGTTCCATCCATTTTTAATACTTGTTGGAACTGCTTTAACGGCCTATTTGCCGGAATTCGGTGCCAAAACATTGAATAATCCCGGTTTCCACGGGTTCAGTGAAATGCTGTACGAGTTCACTTCTTCTTCAGCAAACAACGGTTCCGGATTTGAAGGACTTGGTGACAATACCCCTTGGTGGAATATCTCAACAGGAATTGTATTGCTCTTATCCAGATTTATTCCGATCATAGGACCAATAGCAATTGCCGGATTATTAGCACAGAAAAAATTCATTCCGGAAAGCTCGGGAACCCTGAAAACAGATACAGCCACTTTCGGTTTTATGACGCTGGCGGTAATTCTTCTAATAGCAGCTCTGTCTTTCTTCCCGGCCCTTACATTAGGACCTATTGCAGAACAGATCCAGTATTTCTCTAAATAATATTTAAAATTAAAATCAATAGTCAGCCATTAGGAAGATTAAAATATCAGGAAACCAGTCTCATCAAACATTCACCTGAAAATATTATCCATTTCTACTCCTTACTGTTTTAATCAAATTCTTAATGGTTGTTGTTGATTGACAATTATATAATCCTTTCAAAAAAATGAAAAATCAATCCCAGACATTGTTTCAAAGAGATTTGGTGAACGAAGCGATCAAGCAGTCCTTCGTCAAGCTGAATCCGAAAATTATGTTTAAAAATCCTGTAATGTTCCTGGTGGAAGTCGGAACTGTAGTCATGTTTATCGTAAGTCTTTTCAGTCTTACAGGTGACCATTCACAGGGAAGCTTTGCCTATAACTTTACTGTATTCATCATACTATTCTTTACCGTTCTGTTTGCCAATTTTGCAGAAGCCATTGCAGAAGCCAGGGGAAAAGCTCAGGCAGATACCCTCAGAAAAACCCGTGAAGAAACTCCTGCTAAAGTAATTTTGGAGAACAAACCAGGATTTCAGGTAGAAACTATCCTTAAAATGTCTGCGGACATGAAGTTGGGGGATATTTTCCTTTGCGAAACAGGAGATCAGATTCCTATGGACGGAGAAATTATTGAAGGATTGGCTACCATTGATGAATCTGCCATCACCGGAGAGAGTGCTCCCGTGATCCGTGAATCCGGTGGAGATAAAAGCTCTGTAACCGGAGGGACAAAAGTACTTTCGGACAGGATAAAAGTAAAAGTGACTACCAAACCCGGAGAATCTTTTTTAGATAAAATGATTGCCCTTGTTGAAGGAGCATCCAGACAGAAAACACCTAATGAAATTGCATTAACCATACTTCTGGCTGGATTTACCCTGACCTTTATTATTGTTACCCTTACATTAAAACCTTTTGCAGACTATGCGCAGACTCCCATTACCATTGCGGCATTTATATCACTTTTCGTTTGTTTGATTCCCACAACCATTGGAGGTCTGCTTTCTGCAATCGGAATTGCCGGAATGGACCGGGCTTTGAGAGCTAATGTGATCACCAAAAGCGGTAAAGCAGTAGAAACTGCCGGAGATATTGATGTGTTGCTTCTTGATAAAACAGGAACCATAACCATTGGAAACCGTAAAGCCACGGAATTCCACCCTGCGGACGGAGTCAGACTGCCGGATTTTATTAAAGCTTCTGCATTAAGCTCAGTAGCCGATGAAACGCCGGAAGGAAAATCTATTATAGAATTAAGCCAGCTGAAATCAGAAGATCTTCTGGTTCCGAATCCGGTCTATATTGATTTCTCAGCAGAAACAAGGACCTCAGGAATCGATTTTGAAGATACAAGAATCCGAAAAGGAGCTTATGACACGATAAAAAAACTGACTGAAAAAGCCGGGAACATCTTCCCGAAAGAAACCCAGGATGCCGTTACTAAAATTTCTGAAAACGGAGGAACTCCTCTTGTGGTAAGCGTTAATGAAAAAGTCTGGGGAGTGATTGAGCTTCAGGATATCATTAAAACAGGAATTCAGGAACGTTTCCAGAGACTGAGAAAAATGGGGGTAAAAACGGTAATGGTAACCGGAGATAATCCTCTGACTGCAAAATTCATTGCAGAAAAAGCAGGCGTGGATGATTTCATCGCCGAAGCTAAGCCTGAGGACAAAATGAACTACATCAAAAAAGAACAGCAGGAAGGAAAGTTAGTTGCTATGATGGGAGACGGTACCAATGATGCTCCGGCTCTGGCCCAAGCCGATGTAGGTGTAGCCATGAACAGCGGAACACAGGCCGCAAAAGAAGCCGGAAATATGGTGGATCTTGATAACGACCCTACGAAACTCATCGAGATTGTAGAGATCGGAAAACAGCTGCTGATGACCCGCGGAACCCTGACAACCTTCAGTATTGCAAATGATGTTGCTAAATATTTTGCCATTATTCCTGCACTGTTTATCACTTTCATTCCTTCACTTCAAAAGTTGAATATTATGAATCTTCACAGTCCGGAAACTGCTATATTATCAGCCGTTATTTTCAATGCTGTGATCATTCCATTCCTTATTCCGCTGGCTTTAAAAGGAGTTGCTTACAAGCCAATCGGTGCCAGTGCATTATTAAGACGAAACCTTTTAATTTATGGATTAGGCGGTGTTATTGTTCCGTTCATCGGCATCAAAATCATTGATTTACTGATCAGTTTATTCTATTAAAATTTTAAAAAATGAAAAATCATATTGTTACAGCATTCAGACTTACTCTGGTAATGCTGGCTGTCACCGGAATTTATCTGCTTATCGTGTATGCGGGTTCAAAAGTAATGCCTACAAAAGGAAATGCAGAGATCATTACTCAAAACGGACAGAAATTCTACGCCAATATCGGGCAGGAATTTAAATCAGAAAAATATTTCCATGGACGTCCTTCATCGGTTAATTATAATGCAGCTGGAAGTGGTGGAAGCAATAAAGGACCTAGCAATGAAGAATATCTGGAAACCGTACAGAAAAGAATAGATACCTTAAAAATGACTCATCCGGGAATGGGGAATGCAAAAGTTCCTGTAGAATTGGTTACAGCGAGCGGAAGCGGCCTGGATCCTGATATTTCTGAAGAAGGAGCCTTGTATCAGGTAAAAAAAATAGCCCAGATAAGAAATATTTCTGAGGAAAAATTAAGAGATTTAGTAAAAAATCAAACAGAGAAACCTTTTTTAGGACTTTTAGGTCCGTCAAAAATAAATGTACTGAAGCTTAATATCGCTTTGGATCAATTAAAATAATCCAGCTATCACCGTGAAAAAATATATCATTACCAGTGCCATATTATTCGGGATCTTTTTCCCAAAAGCACAATCAGATTCATTAAAAACAGAAAATAAAGTGACTTTTTCTGCCTATGCAGAACTCTTCTACACTTATGATTTTAATGAACCTGCCAATCATCTCCGCCAGAATTTTTTATATTCTTACAACAGACATAATGAGCTTAATCTGAATTTAGGATTGGTAAAAGCAAATTATCAGAGTGAGAATCTCCGTGCCAATGTTGCTTTAATGGCCGGAACCTATGCACAGGACAATATGGCTGCGGAACAGGAAGCATTACGTTACGTGAATGAAGCGAATGTAGGAGTGAGAATTTCAAAAACTAAAAATTTATGGATCGATGCGGGAATTATGCCCTCCCATATCGGCTGGGAGAGTGCCATTGGAAAAGATAACGTAAACCTGACAAGAAGTCTTGCTGCTGAAAACTCACCTTATTTTGAGACCGGAGCCAAAATTTCATATACCTCAGACAACGGAAAATGGTTTCTTAGCGGGCTGGTCCTTAACGGATGGCAGCGTATTGCAAAACCGGAAGGAAACCAGACTATTTCTTTTGGACACCAGGTAACCTACAAGCCGACAGAAAAAATTACCCTGAACAGTAGCTCATTCATAGGAAACGACAAATCGAAAGCTGAAAAAAGGATGAGATATTTCCATGATCTTTACGGTAATTTTCAGCTGACAGATCAATTTTCAGCTTTGCTTGGGTTCGATATTGGGGCAGAGCAGAAAGAAAAAGGAAGCAGAAGCTATAACATCTGGTATACTCCAAACCTTTTAATGAAATACCAGCTTGACAGCAAATGGGCACTGGCAGGAAGGCTGGAATATTATAATGATAAAAATGGAGTGATCATCAGTGCCAAAACGCCCAATGGCTTCCAAACCTTCGGGTATTCCCTGAATGTAGATTATGCCATTCTGAAGAATGTAGTATTCCGTACAGAAGCAAGAGGATTTACTTCCAAAGATGCCATTTTTGTGAAAAATGATGAGATGAAACAAGGGAATTTCTTCATTACAACAAGCTTGGCCGCCTGGTTTTAAAAAAATGAAGAGTGAAAAATAAAATATAATTAACCACAAAAGTCACAAAAGTTTTTAACACTTAAGTTATTTGAAGTTTAATATTTAAAGTTTAAGGTTAAAATTTCACTTAAGTTCTAAGAAACCGGAGGTATCATTCTACAAAAATTCGTCGGATCAAAATTCCCCTCCTTTGGAGGGGTGGCGAAAATTCAAAGAATTTTTGACGGGGTGGTTTAAAAAAGATCTCAATAATCGTAACTTACTTATGCATTCTACGTGTTAAAAAAACTTTTGTGGTTTTAAAATAATTAAATGAAGAATCAATGTCATCAGCAAAACATTTTTTAGAATTGATCCAGAAGTCCCGCAAAGGAAAATTCAAGATCTATATCGGAATGAGTGCAGGCGTAGGAAAAACTTTCCGGATGCTTCAGGAGGCACAGTCCCTGTTGCGTAACGGCATTGACGTAAAGATCGGATATATAGAAACCCACGGCCGGGAAGAAACGGTAGCTCTTACGGAAGGAATCCCCGAAATACCGAGAAGATCTGTTTTCTATAAAGGCAAAAGCCTGGAAGAAATGGATCTCCAGACTATCATTAATGAACATCCTGAAGTTGTGTTGGTAGATGAACTGGCTCATACCAACGTAGAAGGTTCGAAAAATAAAAAAAGATGGCAGGATGTGCTGGAAATCCTGGATAACGGGATCAATGTTATCAGTGCCATGAATATTCAGCATATCGAAAGCCTGAATGAAGAGGTGAAAAATATTACAGGAATAGAAGTGGCTGAACGTGTTCCTGATAAAATTCTGAGTCTTGCCGATGAGGTAGTTAATATAGACCTTACCGCCGATGAACTTTTAACCCGACTGAAGGAAGGAAAGATTTATAAAAAGGAAAAAATCCAAACGGCACTTACCAACTTTTTTCAGAGCGGTCACATCCTGCAGCTTCGGGAGCTTGCTTTGAAAGAGGTAGCTGCCCATGTCGAAAGAAAGGTGGAAACGGAAATAAAAACGGAAAACTTCAAACCGATCAAATTCCTTGCATGCATCAGCAGTAATGAAAAAATTGCTAAAAATATCATCCGGAAAACAGCCCGTCTGGCAAGTTATTACAATAGCCCGTGGACGGTTTTATATGTTCAGAAGCCATCAGAGAATCCTGAAAAAATAGCCCTTGACAAGCAGCGATATCTGATTAATAATTTTAATTTAGCACAGGAATTGGGGGCAAAAGTGATCCGGGTAAAAGAAAGCAGCGTCCATAAAGGAATTCTGGATTACGTAATTGCCCATAATATCACGACAGTCTGCATCGGTAAGCCCCACGCAAAGCTCTGGCAGCGTATTTCAGGCTACAGCTGGATTTATACACTGATGAACAGACTGAATGAAAAGCAGATAGATATTATTATTTTATCTTAAAAATAATGAAACTTAAAACAAAACTTACCTTAGGCGTAGGTCTTTTATTCTTACTGATCGTTCTTATGTCAGTGATCGGATCCGTCTATATCAATAAACTGAAATCCGATACTGAAAAGATCCTTACCGCCAACTACAACAGCCTGGAATTTTCCAAAAATATGCTCCTTGCTTTAGATAAAATAAGCACGGACAGTGTGGTTGCCGTTTCGGATTTTCAGAAAAACAATAAGCTTCAGGAGAAAAACCTTACTGAATTTGGCGAAAAAGAAGCCACTCAAAGCCTGGATCTTCATTTCAGCAGCTATCTGAAACAGCCTTCTCCGGAAAAGGAAAAACTGATCCGTGAAGATTTGGCTAAAATCATGTCCCTGAATATGAAAGGGATTGAAAGGAAAAGTGATATCGCCATCATTACTGCTGAAAATGCTACTTTCTGGATCGTCAGTCTGGGAACCGTATGTTTCCTGATTGCCTTTATTCTTCTATTTAACCTGCCTCAGACCATTGCGGAGCCTATTAATCAGCTTACATTCAGTATCCGGCAGATTGCAGCTAAAAATTATAACGAAAGGGTACATTTCAAAGGAAGTGAGGAATTTAACAGCCTTGCGGATTCTTTTAATACCATGGCGGAAAAGCTTCAGGAATATGAAAGCAGCAGCCTTTCGAAACAGCTGATGGATAAAAAACGGATCGAAACACTGGTGAATAATATGCATGATGCAGTGATCGGGCTGGATGAAAATCACTTTATCTACATGATCAATGATGAGGCATTGAAGATCACCAATCTGCGTAAGGAAGAAATTATCGGCAAGACCGCTCATGAGGTAGCTGTCAATAATGATCTTATGCGGGAACTGCTTAAAAATATCGATCATCCGGTGAAAGAACCTATTAAAATTGTCCGGGATAATAAGGAAAATTATTTTGAGCAGGATATTATTCCCATCAATATTGTAAAAACGGGTGAAAAAGAAACCAAATATATCGGGAAAGTGATTCTCCTCAGGAATATTACCCCTTTTAAAGAGCTGGATTTTGCTAAAACCAATTTTATAGCTACGATTTCACATGAATTAAAAACCCCTATTTCTGCTATAAAAATGGGTGTACAGCTACTCGGTAACCAAAAATTCGGAGCGTTGAATGACCAGCAGCAAGAACTGCTGAAAAGCATCAATGATGATGGTCAGAGACTGCTGAATATTACCGGAGAGCTTCTTAACCTATCCCAGGTGGAAACCGGAAATATCAGGCTGACCATTGAAAAATGTTCACCAAAAGAGATGGTACAGGCCGCCGTAAAAAATGTTGAAAAGCTGGCAGAGCAGAAAAATATTCCAATCAATATTGAATACCTTGTAGGTGAGAATGTTTGGGTGAATGCAGATTTTGATAAGACGGTATGGGTGATTAATAATTTCCTGACCAATGCGGTAAAACATTCTTTCCAGGATGAAAATATTGAGATCAGGGTAGAAAAGCTTGATTCAATGATCCAGTTCAGCATTACCGATACCGGGAGTGGGATCGATGAGAAATACCACCGCCAGATCTTCGACCGCTATTTTCAGGTTCCCGGGGAACAGCAGAACGGAACCGGCCTCGGCCTTGCTATTTCTAAAAACTTCATTGAAAAACAAAACGGTGAAATAGGCGTAAAAAGTGCTCCGAACCAGGGAAGTACTTTTTATTTCAGGCTGCCGGAAGCATAAAGAAAATTCTTTATTGTTTTTCTTTGAGATATTTATAGTACAGTCCGGCCTTTAACTAAATTTTCATCGATATCATCAACCTGCTTATAACGGATCTCCCTGCTTTCATTGCAGTATCTGACCGAACCAGATTGGATATACCTGAAATATTGTATTGCGATCGGATATTTTGCCTCTAAACGGCTGAACTCTTCTTTCAGTTTAGCGTTGTATTCATAGAATAGACGAACTCCTTTACTGATTGCTTCTTCCTCTTTGCAATTTTCAACTCTTTGGATAATTCGAATAGAATGTGCATAATTTCTGATCTCTTTCTTTTTGGACTTTAATGTATACAAATCGAGCAAAAGCCCTATACTAATGCCTCCATACTCAAAGATTTTTTCAAATTCATCACTATAATACAAAGATGGTGGCATATCATCCTGAGTATACCATGTCAGGGAAAATATGACGTTCATAGCAACATCGAAAGCTCTGTATGAGAGATATTCTTCAAGGGAAACTGTTTTCATCTGTACTTCTATGGTGCGTAGTTTCAGTACGCTTTCCAGATACCTGTTCATTTCCTTTCTGAATATATCTTTTACTTCCGTAGTCCAGTCGGTTCTTGAACAGAATTCGCGGATAGGAACAAATGTTTTTTCAATTTCAGGAGCTTCATTCAGGGTGGCCTGAAAACCTTCAAAGGTTTGGGTAATATTGTCAAGGTCAACGGAATTATCAAAAAACTCATCATCAATCAAAGCCCAATAGCAATAATAGCGGCTAACAGCCTTCACTTTCTCAAGGCCTCCCAAAGGATATATATATGATGAATACAGGGCGCCGGTTGACATATGGTCACCATACAGCCTTGTGTTTTCACTTGATATATTGAAGATTTCGTTTTTATAATATTCTTTTATATCGCCTACAATTACATCCATTTGTGGATGAATCATCTCGGGTATTTGAGATTCTAAAAAAGGTAGATTCATGGTTGGGTATATTTAAATGAAAGAATAAGGAGAAGTATATTCAGTACATTAATCTGTTAGGAAAGTTTCTTTCCTTTACTCAAATGAGAGATTATTAGCTTTTCTATTTTATATTTGTTTGATAGTTCCAGAATTTTAGTTTGATAAGGCCATGATAATATTCTTTATTTATATTGTGCTGATTTTTGTGATAGCAAACTTGTATTATTTCCTATTTCCAGATCGTAATCATTGGAAAAAGAAAATGCTGTATGTTTTATTTTCTTTTTCTTCTCTTTTGCTTGTAACGGACATATCTCTAAGCATTGCAGATTCAGATGATCTTGTGCGTGATATAAAAGACTTCTTTATCTTCTTTTTATTTTCCAATATTTTACTTATTGCCTGTGCATTTTTTCTCTTAGCTGTTCATAACTTAGTACTTGGGATTTTGTTTCCAGCTAGAAGCTATGGGACCTACATTTTTGTTTTTATGGTTACCGCATTTTTTGGATGCCTTTTGTTATTCTTTGTATTATATATACTAGTGTCTGCTCTGTTCGGATTTGCCTCATAAAACAGAGCTGCGAAAAAATTTCACAGCCCTGCAGATATAGATCATGTTATTAGTTTACTTTTTAATGAATTTTTGAATCATCGTTTTGTCTTTTGTAAACAGCCTGATGATATAGTTTCCTTTAGCCAGGTCGGCTACATTTACAGTATTGGCTCTTATACCTGTGCTATTCAGAATTCTTCCGGAAGCATCATAAATTTCAGCTTTGATAATTTCCTCACCGGATTTGATGTAAAGAATATCCTGTACCGGATTCGGATAGATACTCACATTGTCCTTGCCTGCTCTGGTTTCAGAAACTGCCAGTACATTCCTTACCGTAGTGGTGTAAGTGTTGGTAATGATCGGAGCATTATAATCAAAATAAATATTGGCCGTATTGCTGAATGCATCTCCCATATTCAGAGTAGATTTTGTTTTGATCTTGAAGGAGATGTATCCGTCATTATTGGCATCGTCAAACGGGAGCTGTATATTTTCAAAAATAAATTCAGCAGTATTTCCGGTCATTCTCGTTACAAAGCTGTGGCTGGCGTGTAAAGGAGTGAGAGTAGAAATATCAAATTTTGAAGCGTCAATTACATCTTTCACAACAATATTTCTGGCATTAGCAGTTCCCTGGTTTTCAAAGCGGATCAGGTAATGAACATAATCTCCTACCAGGGTCTGTGCGATCATTGTTCCTTCAAGACAGGTTTTATCATTCGGATCCAGAGAGTTCACGACGGTCTGGTTCAGGGTAAAGGTATTGTCTGTCGGTGTATCATCCGGAGCTCCGTTGATCTGTGCGGTATAGTTCAGAACATCTCCATTATTTACCGGTGGAGTATCGGTTGGGGTATTCAGCTCGAATTTAACTTTAATTTCTCTTGTTTCAAAAGGCAGGAGACCCGTAAAATTCCAGGTAAGGTTTCCGGTAGATTGAGCATTAGGCGTAACGGTAGAGCTTACGAAATCCATAATACTGTCATTATAGCTGAATCCAACAGTTCCGGACTGCATGGTAGTACCTTTGTTTTTGTAAACAATTTTATAGTCTGAATTGAATCCCGGCACTGCAGAATCCAATGGAATAATTACAACCTCAAGATCCGGGTGGGATCCGTTGGCTGTGATACAGAAATTCTGAGTCAACGGACTTGCCATTGTCGGGAAATTAGCCGTGAAAGAGGCTGGTGAAATGCTGAAGTAAGCAGGGTTTTCAAGAACCGGAGTGATGGTATGAGCTCCTGCCAGCACCGGAATAGAATAGTTTCCTGAATTATTACTTACAATGCTTCCCGAAGTTCCACCTCCTGTAACATTAAATTTCTGAAATGCCTTATTCTGATCGGCCGGATCACAGCCATTTCCATTAAGATCATATTTTGTATTCCCCTGAATGGTATAGAAAGTTCCGCCGGGAGTGAATGAGCAGTATGAGTTTACCACTACATTATTATAGCCGTACGTTGTATTCTGGCTGATGATATTATTAATTTCCAGATCATCGCAGCAGATATAATGCAAATTGGGATTGTTCTGATAGATACCCGATGTCATTCTGCCGTTCTTCATCAATATGCTCTGTAAATTATTGTTGGGAGCACTGAACGTGTTCAGAACCGTGTTATGGCTGATATCCAGAGAAGTCAGCTGATTATTATTGAGGAAAAGTGTCTGCAGTAAAGGGACCGCAGAAAGATCGATGCTGTTAAGCTGGTTGTTGATGATTCTCAGATAATTTAAGGCCGGACTTTGGCTTAAATTTAAAGTAGAAAGGTTATTAAAGCTGGCTTCAAGGTATTTTAATTTAGGAGTATTCTGAAGGTTGATCGAAGTAAGCTGATTGGCTGGGCAGTTCAGGGTTTCAAGCTTTGTCAGATTGCTTACGTCAAGGCTCGTTAATAAATTTCCTGTAATATTAAAGCTGTACAGATCCACAAGTGAACTTACATCAATACTGGAAATTTCATTGTCACTGCACAGAAGGTATTTCATGGTTGTACTTCCGGCATAGTTGATCGTTTGCAGCTTCCCTCCGTTACAGGTAAGGATATTCATTTTGGGAAGGTTGGAAATATCCAGGTTGACAATTGCGGAATTGGATACATTAATGTTTTCCAGAAGGGGACATCCCGTAAAATTGGCAGAAGACATGTTGATATTATTCTCAAAACTTACCAGTTTTACTTTTTGCATACCGCTGATGTCTACGGAAAGAAGGCTGGGACTGTCGGATACATCCAGGTATTCCAGATTGGTAAAAGACTTTACGCCTTCTATGGAGGAGATCTGGAACGGGCTGCCATTTGAACTGTAGATCGTAATATTCCTGATGTTGGCAGCTTCAGAAACCTGTATTTCCCCATCGTTATTAAGGTCCATAGGTATCCAGTTGCCTGCAAGGTCCTGTGTTATGTGGTTGATAGCCGTTCCGGAAAGAAGTTTGGCCTTAAATTGTAGATCCGGAATGTTGACAATCTGGGCTGTGACGAATAAGTGTGCCAGAAAGAGCACAAAAAAGTAAAGTTTTTTCATGGTTGAGTGATTATTTGTTTTGATAAATATATGAAAAATTATATTATGAAAAATAATTACTTTTTAATTTTTATTATTTTATATAATGTTTGTTTTGTTTGTTTTTATTTAAATAATTTATTTAAATGTTGATTTTGTGTTAATTTTATTTTTAATTGAAATTTTGAATTAGGATGTGTGCTTTTGTATAATTTTAAATTTTAGCTGAAGCTGTACATCATTAAAGATTAGACGGGTTATTTCACCTGTGGGCAATAAAAAGACCATCTCAGAAAATGAGACGGCCTTTGTAAAATTCGAAGTCAAAAAAATTAGGCTTTAATAAATTGATAGGTCATTGTTTTGCTCTTCGTGAATATTTTGATAATATAATTTCCTGTTTTGAGGTCGGAAACGCTTACGGAATTGTTCTTTACACCCGTGGTGCGAAGGATTCTTCCGGTTGCGTCATAGATCTCGGCCTTGGTCACTTCGTCATTCGATCTGATGTACAGAATATCCTGAACAGGATTTGGATAAATGCTGAAATCATTTTTGGTATTGATTACTTCAGATGCAGCCAGAATATTCTGTACCGTTGTGGTATAGGTATTAGTGATGATCGGTGCGTTATAATCAAAATAGATATTCGCCTTATTACTGAAGCTGTCACCAGCTGCTAAAGTAGATTTTGTTTTGATTTTGAAAGAGACATATCCGTCGTTATTGGCGTCATCAAATGGCAGTTGAATGTTTTCAAATATAAATTCCACATTGTTTCCTGTAGTTCTGGTTACAAAGCTGTGACTTCCATTCAGGGCAACCAGAGTAGATACATCATATTTGGAAGTATCAATTTCATCTTTTACCACAATATTCTGAGCATTGGCGGTTCCTGTGTTTTCAAATCTGATCATATAATGTACGTAATCTCCAACTTTCGCCTGAGAAATTAAGGTTCCTTCCAGGCATGTTTTATCATTCGGGTCAAAAGAATTGACAACCGTTTGATTCAACACAAAGGTATTATCCGCCGGAGTATCATCTTGAGCCCCATTGATTTGGCTATTATATTGAAGAATAGCGCCGCTGTTCAGAGGTGGCGTTTGAGTTGGGGTATTTAGGTGAACGGTTACAGTGATTTCTCTTGTTTCAAAAGGAAGAAGGTTACTGAAGTTCCAGTTCAGGGTTCCCGGTGACTGTGAATTCGGAGCCACCGAAGAACTTAAAATATTCATTATGGTATTATTGTAATTGAAAACAAGGGTTCCCGATTGCACGGATGTACCTTTGTTTTTATAAAGAATCTTGTACTGTGCATCAAAACCCGGACGGGCAATGGTGACAGGGAAGATAACTGTTTCTAAATCATGGTGTACACCATTAGCTGTAAGACAGAAATTTTGAGTAAACGGCGTGGCTTGACTTGGGAAATTTACACTCATACTCTGAGGCGAAATATTGAAATAAGCAGGATTCTCAATGACAGGGGTTATAGTATGAGAACCAGTTTGTACAGGCAGCTGATAATTGCCCGAATTATCAGCAGTCAGACTTCCAATACCGCCACTTCCTACAATATTGAACTTCTGGAAAGACTTATTTAAATCATTACTATCGCAGCCGTTGCCGTTAAAATCATGCTTTGTATTTCCCTGAATGGTATAAACAGTTCCACCTGGTGTAAAATTACAATAGGAATTAACTGTAAAATTATTACCACCTTCCACTGCGTGCAGCTGCATATAATGAGGCTCAAGGTAATTATTGGTATCTATACAGACATATTTTAAATTAGGAACACTCTGGAAATTTCGGGCATCCTCATAGCTTCCGTTCTTCATAAAAACGTATTGCAGAGAAGGATTATTCCCAACCATAATTGTTTTTAGATTATACTGGGCATTCAGGTCAACGGTCTGGATATTGGTATACATCGAACTGAAAGCTTTTAGCTTTGTAATTCCAGATAAATTAATAGAAGAAATAGGATTTTGGCTAAAGTCTAAATGTTCCAAGTTTATTAAGCCGGTTACATTAAGAGAGCCCAGATTATTTTGTGCACAATATAAAAGCTTTAAATGAGGCTTGTTACTAAGATTTAAAGAAGTTAATTGATTGCCTGAGCATCGGAAATCTTCCAGATTAGGCAGATTGGAAATATCTAAAGAAGTTAATTGATTAGAACGGCACCAAAGCCATTTCAATTGAAGCAGATTATTGGCACTTAATGACGTGATTGGATTAAAAGAAACATGTAATATCTCCAAATTAGAGAAAGGGGTTGCATCTACTGTTGTTACATTGTTATAGTCAATATTTAAATACTTCAGATTGGTAAATGTTTCAATTCCTGAAAGATTTGTAATAAGGTTTGTTAGTTGGTTAGGGGAATTGCCAAGATTTAAATTATAAACACTGAGCGCCTCACTTACCTCAATCTCATTATTTAAATTCGTGTCAATTTTAATATTATTATTGTTGATATCCTGTGCAATATTATTTGCAGTACTTGCGGCTAACAATTTTGTTTTCAGATTACTGTCAGGAAAAGTAATAATCTGTGCCTGACATACAGCATATAGAATTATCAGGAAGATAAAGTAGATTTTTTTCATGGATTAGTTTTATTAGTTTATTATTCTTTTCGTCGTGAAAAAACAAAAATAAACCATTGAAATTAAATCTCAATGGTTTATTTTTTATTTTTTAAGGCATTACTGTTTCTCTATCAGATCCAGGAATTCCTGTTCATCAAGAATGGTAATAGTTCCAATATCCTGGGCTTTTTTCAGCTTGCTTCCGGCCTTTTCGCCTACTACCAGGAAATTGAGGTTTTTAGAGACCGCAGAAATATTCTTTCCGCCGTGCTTTTCTACCATTTCCTCTGCCTGCTCCCGGGTAAACAAAGATAATTTTCCTGTGAAGAGAAAAGCTTTTCCTTCCAGAATATTCGACAGGATTTCATTCGTGCTTTCTCCCTTTTCAAGCTGTACACCGTAAGATTTCAGGCGTTCGATCATCAGGATATTTTCCGGGTTGCTGAAGAATTCCACGATGCTTATTGCGATCTTGGCACCAATATCTTCCACCTGGCAGAGCTCCTCTACAGTGGCGGCCTTAAGTTCATCAATAGTGGCGAAATTTTTCACCAGCTTCTTGGCCACAGTTTCTCCCACATGCTTGATCCCGATTCCGTACAGGACCTTTTCAAAAGGAATTTCTTTCGACTTTTCAATCCCCGAAATAATATTCTGTGCAGATTTTTCTGCCATTCTTTCCAACGGAAGGATCTGCTCTTTCGTTAAAGCATAAAAATCAGCCGGATTTTCAATTAACTGTTCCCTGTAAAGCTGTTCGATAGTTTCGCTTCCCAGGTTTTCGATGTTCAAGGCCTTTCTGGAAACGTAATGGATCATTCTTCCCACTACCTGAGGCGGACAGTGAAGATCATTCGGGCAGAAATGGATGGCCTGGTCTTCTATTTTTACAAGCTCGGTACCACATTCAGGGCAGTGCTTGATGTATTCTATTTCTTTGCTTTCTTCAGTTCTTTTTTCAGTATTGACGCCTACAATTTTGGGGATAATTTCACCGCCTTTTTCCACATAAACAAAATCGTGTTCGTGCAGATCCAGTTTTTTAATGATATCCTCGTTGTGGAGAGAAGCCCTTTTCACGATCGTTCCGGCCAGTAAAACAGGTTTCAGATTAGCTACCGGGGTAATCGCACCCGTTCTTCCCACCTGGTAAGTAACAGTCTGAAGCTGGGTTTCTACCTTTTCGGCTTTAAACTTATAAGCCATAGCCCACCTTGGAGATTTTGCCGTGTAACCAAGCTGTCTTTGCTGTTGCAAAGAATTCACTTTTAAAACAATTCCATCAATCTCAAAAGGAAGGTTATGCCGTTCTGTATCCCAGAAACTGATGAACTCTTTCACCTCATCCATTGTTGTACAGAGCTTGGCTTGCTGTGAAGTCTTAAAACCCCAGCTTTGAGCTTTCTGAAGCAGTTCCCAGTGACTCTGTGCAGGAACATCATCAGAGATAAACTGATAAAGTACGGATGACAGTCCGCGTTTTCTTACTTCGCCGCTGTCCTGCATTTTTAAACTTCCGCTGGCTGTATTTCTTGGATTCATGAAAGGATCCAGGCCTTCTTCTTCACGCAGTTTATTGATCTTATCAAAGTTTTTACGGGTCAGATAAATTTCACCTCTCATAAAAAAATGGGTAGGAAAATCACCCTTCAAAGTAAGAGGGATATCCGAGATAGTTCGGACGTTGGCAGTAATTTCATCTCCCTGGAAGCCATCACCACGTGTTACGGCCTGAACCAGTTTTCCGTTTTCATACAGGATAGAAATAGAAGCACCGTCATATTTCAGTTCCGCAACAAATTCCACCGGATCATTGATCGTCTTGATGATTCTTTTCTCCCAGTCTTCAAGATCATCAGAATCATAAGAATTATCCAGGGAATACATTCTGAATTTATGTTGAATGGTAGGGAAAACCTTGGTGATCCCGCCTCCTACACGTACGGTAGGCGAGTTTTCATCATAAAATTCCGGATGCTTTGCCTCCAGGTCACGAAGCTCTTCCAGCAGCATATCAAAATCATAATCAGAGATGGTGGCTGCATCCAGAAGGTAATAATTTTCGTTATGCTGGTGAAGCTCTTTCCGGAGCTGTTCTATTTTTTGCTGTATGTTTTCAGGCATTGCTTTCTATCTTTTGAGCAAAAATAGCTAAACTAATTTCATTAAAAAATACCATAATTAAATATTATAGACATATTAAAATACTGTAATATGTTATAAGTTGCTGATTATCTTTATTTTAAAACACTTGTTTAAATTAATTTAACATAACGTTATGATTTAATTGAAAATTTGTTAAAACTCCCTTAAACAGGTAGTGGACAAAGTCAAAATACCTTTGCACATCTAATTTGAAGAGATGAGAAAAGTAAAGATTGTACTAGGATTATTGTTTTTGGGATTTGGAACACTGGCTTATGCGCAGACTACGCAGGCCTCTATTGTGGGAAAAGTAACCGGGCTGGGCAGCACTGCTCAGGAAAAAGTGAAAGTAACGATCGTGAACGAGTCTACAGGGTTCAGGACGGAAACGGAGACCAACTCGAAAGGGGAATACATTTTCAAAGAAATTCCTTTGGGCGGGCCTTATACGGTTATGGTGAACGAGGAAAAGAAAGAAGGGTATAACGTCAATTTTGGAGATCAGGTGACCGTCAATATGAGCCTGGGTGGCAGCGAAAAGCAGATAGAAGAGGTGGTTGTTACCGGAAATCTGAAAAACAAGATCGGAAACCTCGGAGCGGCTACAGCTATTTCGGCAAAAAATATCAGCATGCTGCCGGTAAACGGAAGAAACTTTACCAACCTTACTGAGCTTTCCCCGCTAAGCGGAAAAGGAGGAAACCTTTCCGGCCAGCTAGGATCTTCAACCAACTTTACGATTGATGGGATGACGGCTAAAAATCCAACCTCAGCAGGGTCTACAACCAGCAGAAGTGGTGCCCCGTTTTCTATTTCTATTGAAGCTGTCCGTGAATTTAAAATTACCACCAATCAGTATGATGTAACGCTGGGAAGAAGCGGTGGAGGTACGGTAAGTGCTGTTACTAAATCCGGGACGAATAAATTTTCAGGAAGTGCCTGGGAATATCTAAGGACAAACTGGCTTTCCAGCCCGTATGATATCAGAGGAAACAAAAGAGAGAATGATTTCTCTACTTCCCAGTTCGGATTTTCATTGGGCGGACCGATTATTAAAAATAAACTGCACTTCTTTGTGGCGTGGGATCACCAGCTGGATTCAAGACCGCTGATCATTGCGGATATCAAGTCTCCGGAAGATGAGAAGAGATTTAATACAACTACCCAGACCCTGAACCAGTTTTTAGATATTGCAAGGTCAAAATATGGGGTAGGAAATACCCCGCAGTTCGGAAGTTTTGACAAAGTAAGAAATTCAGATGCAGGATTCCTTCGTTTAGACTGGCAGATCAACGAAAAAAACTTGTTAACGCTTAGAAATAACTTTACTTACGATCTTAATAAAAACGGTCTTGGTGATAATACCAATATCAATTTCTTTGAATCTTATGGGAACGATAAAAACCTGGATAACAGCTTGCTCCTGACTTTAAGAACAAACGTTAAACCAAATATCACGAATGAATTAAAAGCACAGTATTTATATACCTTCCAGGACAGCTACCAAAACAATGAGTTGGGACATCCGGTTCCAAGAGCTGTTGTAGAAGGGGTTGCCTCCAGTGTTGGATCGACTAATATTCAGATCGGAGGACACCGTTTCGGTCAGGAAGGTTTTAGAAATAATGTATTCCAGATTGTAGATAACTTGTATTATAACACAGATAAGATTAAATATACTTTTGGTGCAGACATTATGTACACCAGATCGAAATCCATCTACGGAAGTGAAGTGAACGGAAGATTCCAGTTCCAGGGAATGACAAATTTCGCCAATCTTACCCCTTACCGGTTCTACAGGGAAGTTCCTTTGATGGAGGACCCGTCTGTAAAATCCAGTATCTGGAATGCAGGAATATACGGACAGATTCAAACTAAAATAACAACAGGCCTTGACTTCATGGCTGGATTAAGATTCGACTATGGAGGGTATCCGAAAGCTCAATTCAATCAGAAGCTTTATGACGAAATGGGGATCAGAACAGATAACCAGATCAAATCTTTTGTCATTCAGCCGAGATTTCAGTTTGACTGGAATATTAATGAAGGAAATAAAGATTTCGTAAAATTCGGGGCAGGAATTTTCTCTTCGGATATCAACAACTATATGATCATTAACAACCTTGTATTTGATGGAAATCATCTGGCAACAGTAGATGTGAATCCTACTAAAATTGGGTTGATCCCTGATTTTCCTGCGTACAGAAATGACTACGGAACGGTTCCTTCACTTTCACAGTATCAGATCCCTACCATCAATTACACAGGAAAAGATGCAAAAATTCCAATTGTTTATAAAGCGAATATCTCCTATACTCACTTCTTTAACGAAAGATTCAGAGCTGGAATCGCAGGATATATGGCGCTGGGAAGAAACAATTATTTCTACTATGACAGAAACATGGTGGCCAACCCGTTTTTCACTTTAGCCAATGAAGATGGTAGAGGGGTGTATGTGCCTGCCGGTACCATTATCAATAACGATAATAAAAGTGTGAGTATCGACTGGAAAGAGGGAAGAATCAATAAAAAATTCGGAAGAGTACTTGAGCTTGTAAGTGAGGGTAAAGTCAATCAGTATTCATTCGTGGTGGATACCAGTTACCGTTACTGGAAAGACGGGGAGATTACGGCAAGTTATACCTGGTCTGATATCAAAGACAACACTTCATACAACGGAAACGTAGCCAATTCAGCAACCCTTTCCACTCCGGTTCAGAGCGATCCTAGAGATTTAAGAATGGGTTATTCTGACAACCAGTTCAGGAATAAAATCGTAGTTTACGGTAACTCGCCTACCATTGCAGGATTTACACTGGGAGTTCGTTATTCAGGAATCGGTGGAACACGTTTCTCGGTAACTGCAGGAGGAAATATCAACGGGGATTTTGTAGATTCCAACGATCTTGCCTACATTTTCCCGGAAATCATTACCCAGCCCCTTCTTAATGATCCTGAAGTAGGACAGGCCCTGAAAGATTATGTTGCAAAATATAACAATGCCATTGCAGAACGTAATGGTGGTAAAAATGGCTTCTACGGCGTATGGGATGTTCGTGTTGCCAAAAAAATTAAATTTGAAAAGATTGGAGCATTTGAACTTTCTGTAGATATTTTTAACGTAGCCAATCTTCTTAATAAAGAATGGGGAGTAAATAAATCTTATGGAAATATGGCGCTTTACAGAGTAACAAAATTCAACCAGGAGACCAAACAGTTTGAGTATGTGAAAAATACAAGCGGATTGGCACCTCTTTCAGGGAATCCTTACCAGATCCAGATCGGGGCCAAATATAGTTTTTAACATTTAAACACTACCTTTATCAAACGTTTTTAAGTTTTTTATTAATTTATCAAAATTATATTATGAAAAAATATATCTTAGGGTTAGCAGTTTTAAGCACAGTTGTAATGAAGGCACAAACCCAGATAATTGCACACAGAGGCTTTTTCCAGGCCCAGCCGACCACTACGGAGAATTCTGTGAAGTCTTTGGAAAATGCCCAGAAATTAAGGATATACGGATCGGAGTTTGACGTAAGAATGACCAAAGACGGTGTTCTTGTCATTAATCATGATGAGCATCATGGTGAAATGGAAATCTCTGAAACTTCTTTCAAAGAACTGGAAGCAGTGAAGCTGTCTAATGGAGAAAAGTTTCCAACCTTAAAAGATTACCTGAAGCAAGGCAAAAAAGATCCCTCATTAAAGCTTATTGTTGAGATCAAGCCTGCCAAAACTCCGGAAATAGAAAACGAGATCACTCAGAAAACCCTGAAAATGATCAGGGATATGAAGCTTGAAGGCCAGGCTGAATACATCTCTTTCAGCCTAAACATCTGCAAACAGATCAAAAAGCTGGAGCCGAAATTCAAAGTACAGTATCTGAACGGTGAACTCTCTCCTGAGCAGATCAAAAACGAAGGTCTTGACGGAATGGACTATCATTACAGTGTTTTCCAGAAAAATCCTACATGGATCGCCGAAGCAAAAACTTTAGGCCTTATCACTAACTCATGGACAGTAAATGATCCGGCAGTTTATGAAGAGCTGAAAAAACAGGGGATAGGTTTTGTAACCACTAATATTCCTGATCAGTTAAAGAATAAATAACAGATTTGCCTAAAATAAAGCAGATTTTTAAATGTACAGCCTGTCTCTTTTTAGGGGCAGGCTTTTTATATAATATAAAAACATAGGATAATACGTTCTCAGTCAAATCAATCGAAGATTGATTCCTTCTTTGCATTCTCAAGTCCGCACTGCAAAATTAAACCTTTGCGTTAAAGAAAACTTTAGGTAACGATTTGAAGTAAGTATATTTCTCCTGTTTAAAGGTTTTTCTTATTTTCTCAGAGAAAGACAATAAAGATACAAGAATGAATCTGTAAAATGATATTAAAAATTATTAATTGTTTAAGCTGTTGTTTATCAATGATTTATATTATATGTTAAACTTATGTTCATATTTTGTTTAATAATATTTTAATAAATGTTAAGACCGTGTTAAAACCATAGCCATAATGTCGTTTTAATTTTGCGCAAACAAAAAGGATATGCGTAAAGAGACACAAAAACTGCTTGTATTGTCGCTGTTGGGATTAGTCAGCGTCAATCTGGCAGCTCAGCAGAAAGTAAAAAAAGATACTGTTAAAGGCATTGATGAGGTGGTGGTAACCGCCTTGGGCATCAAAAGACAGGATAAGTCTTTGGGGTACTCTACCCAGACCGTTAAATCAGAAGAGATTCTCAAAACCCAGAATAACAACTGGGCTCAGTCATTGGAAGGAAAAGTGGCCGGGCTGAAAGTTCAGACCGCAGGAGCGGGACCATTGGGTACCAGCCGTATAACACTCCGTGGAGACGTTTCTATGAACATGGGAAATAACGGGGCGCTGATCGTTGTAGACGGTGTTCCTTTAAGTGACAAAAAAACAGGAACCGGAACTTCGGCATACGGCGCCGGTTCGGGAGGAGATCTACCTATCGATTACGGGGACAGTTATAACAGTATCAACCCGGATGATATTGAATCTGTTACTGTCCTGAAAGGACCGAGTGCATCCGCATTGTACGGTTCCAGAGGTTCCAGGGGAGCCATTATGATCACCACCAAATCCGGAAAAACAAAAAAAGGAAAAATACAGATTACCTTAAACTCCTATACCAGCTTTGACAGTGTTCTCAAATGGCCGGATTACCAATATGAGTACGGGCAGGGAACGATGCAGAAAGATAAAAATGGTAACTATTATTACTCATACGGAGCTTCTCCGGACGGAGTGAACACAGGATCTACCAGCAGCGCCTTCGGACCTAAATTTGACGGACAGTATTATTTTCAGTACGATCCCACAGTACAGGGGCAAAGTAAAGAAAGACAGCTCTGGAGACCTTATAAAAATAACATCAAAGATTTCTGGCAGACAGGAAGCACCTACTCAAACAGTTTATCCTTAGAACATTCCAATGAAAACACGGCCTTCAGATCATCTATTTCTTATCTTAAAAATGAATGGATGATGCCGAATACAGGCTTTGACAGGCTGAATGCAGCAGTTTCCGTTGATCATAAGATGAGCAGCAGATTAAGAGTGGGAACCAAGTTGAATTTCAGCCAGACCAAAAGTGATAACCTTCCGGCTACAGGGTACAACAACCAGTCGATTTCCTATTTCATGATTTTCCAGAATCCAAACGTAGATCTGGAGTGGTACAGACCTATCTGGAAGAACGGACAGGAACAGGTAGACCAGATCCATCCATTCAGCTCATATATTGACAATCCGTACATTATTGCTTATGAGAACCTGAATTCCACAAACAAGAGGATTATTACCGGAAATCTTAACCTGAATTACCAGTTTACAAAAAACTTTGATGTTGCTTTCAAATCCGGTCTGGAATGGAGCAATGAGTTCCGTACCCAGAGAAGACCCTGGAGTTCTGCCAATTACCTGAAAGGCTATTACAGGGAGCAGTACATCAGATATTTAGACCTGAATAATGACATTTTATTCACTTATAAAAATAAGTTCGGGGACTTTGGCGTAACTGCTTCTGCCGGAGGAAACATAAGGTATTATGAGCAGACCATGAGCGATTACAGAGCAATAGGACTTAATAAAGCAGGAGTATACCAGCTGACCAACGCCATCGCACTGGATAATAAGCTTCCGAAGCCTAATGACAATCAGGTGAACAGTATGTATGCACTCGCGAATTTCAGCTATAAAGACCTTGTTTTTGTAGATGTTACGGCCAGAAATGACTGGAGCAGTACACTTCCTAAGCACAACAGGTCTTATTTCTACCCGTCCGTGTCATCATCTTTTATCCTGTCTGATATTTTTAAAATGAAATCAGACCAGTTTAACTTCTGGAAACTGAGACTTTCATGGTCAAAAGTAGGAAATGATACCTACAATTATATGCTGGATAAATACTATGAAAACAGCTCATTTACCGGTTCCGTGGAATCTCCTTTGCTGTATCCCAATCCTGATCTGAAGCCTGAAATGATCACCAATATTGAAGGCGGAATGGATTTTACGATCCTTAAAAGCAGATTAAACTTTAATATCACGGCGTATCAGAACAATTCCAAAAATCAGACTATTGTAATCCCCGTATTGTATGAAGTAGGCTATAACAAAAGGATTATTAACGCCGGCGAGATCAGAAACAGAGGAATTGAAATGACCTTAAATGCTTATCCGGTCAAGAATAAAAACTTCTCCTGGAATGTAAGCGCCAACTGGTCCATGAACAGGAATAAAATCCTTTCCCTTCCTGAAGAATTCCACGGTGAACCTTATACCATTGGAAGTGTAGGCGGTGTGGTGTATTACAATGCTGTAGTAGGCGGTTCGCTGGGAGATATGTACGGTTATGGCCTGATGTATTCTCCGGATGGACAGGTCATATACGGCAGCGACGGACTGACGGCAAAACCAACGGAGATGAAAAAGATAGGAAATGCCTATCCAAAATGGAGAGCGGGTCTTCAGAATGAATTTAAATATAAAAATATTACGTTAAGCTTCTCATTTGACGGGCAGTACAAAGGGATAGCCTATTCCCAGTCCCACCACAAAATGTCCGAGCAGGGGAAACTTGAGCACACCCTTTGGGGAAGAGATAATCCGAATGGGCTGATTGTAGGGCAGGGAGTGGTTCAGAATCCTGACGGAAGCTTTTCACCGAACACAAAAGGAGTTCCTGTGCCTACCTATTATGGCGATTATTACAGAAGAGCCAATGTGGAAACCAATTCATTCGATACCTCGTTTATCAAGCTTAGAGATGCCAGAATTTCCTATTCATTCCCTAAATCAATTGTTGATCCTTTGAAGGTGACAGATATTACCCTTGCCTTATTCGGAAGAAATCTGTGGATGTGGACGAAATTCCCATTGTTTGATCCCGAAGCGGCAACCCTTGATGATTCTACCATTACTCCGGGGATAGAAATGGGGCAGCTACCATCTTCAAGAACAGTCGGGATACAGTTAAACGTTAAATTTTAAAAATCAGAACAATGAAAAAACTTATCTATATATCTTCATTTCTCATGCTTTTGGGAACCACAGTGTCGTGTGACAGAAGCCTTGATGAGATCAATAAAGACCAGAGCCGGATCAATAAGCCGGTGGCAAGCTCATTACTGGTTCCTATCCAGTATAATATGGCTGCAGTAGGCTATAACAGGGCCAATGATTTTACATTTGACCTTATGCAGGTGTCTTTGGACTTCCCGAATGAAGGAAACTCGCTGAGCCGTTACTACATCACTGAAAATACAGGTGCCGGATTCTGGAATAATTCTTACCGCTGGCTGAAGCAGGTTGATGACCTGAAAAGAGCCGCTGTTGAAGAAGGAGATAAAAACTATGAAGCCATTGCTTTGGTACTGAATGCCTGGATCTATTCCAACCTTACCGATACGTATGGTGATATTCCTTTCTCTGAAGCTTCCAAACTGGATGAAGGGATTTTGCAGCCTAAATTTGACAAGCAAAAAGATATTTACGTGCAGCTTCTGGATGATCTGAAAACAGCCAATTCCCTTTTTATTACCAACAAAGTCCTTGCAGGAAATGACCTGTTTTATAAAGCCGAATCAGACGCGAACGGAATTATCAACTGGAAAAAATTCTGTAATTCACTTTCCTTAAGGCTGCTGACAAGGATTTTAAGTAAAAACGGCGAAGTGAATGTTTACACAAGAATTCAGGAGATCATCGGTAATCCCACTGTATATCCTGTTTTTCAAAGTAATGCAGATGGTGCGAAACTGGATATCACGGGAGTTTCTCCTCTGATGCCGCCTATTGCCAGACCTCAGGATTTTACTACGGGAAGAGCAGCCTCAGAGTTTTTTGTAACAACACTGAAAGCCAACAACGATCCGCGTTTAGCCATGTTCTTTTCGCAGGCAAAAGATTTGAACAATGTAAACATAGGCTATAAAGGAGCGCCTTCCGGGTATGCTTTTGGAACCACCTTCGACTATCAGCCCTCCAACCTTAATCAGAATCTTGCCAAGGCACCTTTGAAAATCCTTGTATATCCGTATGCCGAGCTTCAGTTTATTTTGTCTGAGCTTGCTTTCAAAGGAATTATCCAGGGAAGTGCACAGGCGTATTACGAGAATGGAGTAAAAGCAGCCATTGAACAGTGGGGAGCTGTAATGCCGGCCAATTATTTCAGCAATGCCAGCGTGGCTTATAAGCCTGAGATGGAAAGGATCATGCTTCAGAAATATGTGGCACTTTTCTTTGTGGACCAGCAGCAGTGGTTTGAAAAAAGAAGAACCGGATTCCCTGTACTTCCTAATAATGGAGGTCTTCTGAACGGGAGTGCTATGCCAAGCAGGTTAATGTATCCGCCCAATCCTAAAGTTTTGAATACGGCCAATTATCAGGCTGCAGTTCAGCAGATGGGCGGTGATGATATCAATGTAAAAATGTGGTGGAATAAATAAGCTAAGAATTAATAAATAAAAATTAAGAAAAGATATGAATATCAGGATAAAACTTCTGATGCCTTGCGTATTGGTTTCGGCAATGGCGTTTGCACAGGATTCCGTTTCAGGATATGTGTTTGAAGACGGTAACAAAAACCAGAAGAAAGAAAAGAGGGAAAAAGGAATTGAAGGGGTTCCGGTTTCCAATGGAGTTCAGGTGGTCCTTACCGATAAAAACGGAAGATACAGCCTGCCGGTTCAGGAAGACCAGACGATCTTTGTGATTAAGCCGTCAGGATACCAGACTGCTTTGAACGGTAATAATCTTCCACAATTTTACTATCATCATAAGCCAAAAGGCTCACCTGCTGATTTTAAGTACAAAGGAACTGCACCTACAGGAGAACTTCCGAAGGAACTGAATTTCCCGCTTTATAAAAAAGACGAAAGCAAAAACTTTGATATTCTTGTTTTCGGGGACCCGCAGCCTTACACAGAAAAAGAGCTTGACTATTTCAAAAGAGCGATAGTGAATGAAGTGAAAAGCACTAAGAAAAATGCAGTATTGGGAATCAGTTTAGGAGATTTGGTGGGTGATAATCTCAGTCTTCAGAAACCTTATGCCGATGTAATGAAAGAAGTTGGGCTTCCGTGGTATAACGTCATGGGGAATCACGATATGAATTACGATGCCAAAGAAGACCGTTTTTCAGATGAAACCTTTGAGTCCAATTTCGGTCCTGCCAATTATTCCTTCAATTATGGAAATGTGCACTTTATTATTCTGGATGATATTCTGTATCCCGACCCGAGAGATGGTAAGGGATACTGGGGCGGCTTCCGTGAAGACCAATTGAAATTTGTTGAAAACGACCTGAAACTGGTTGACAAAAACAAACTGATCGTTGTTTCTTTCCATATCCCTTTAGAGCATAAGAACGAAGATAATTTCAGAAACTCAGACCGTCAGAAATTATTCGATTACCTGACTCCTTTTAAGAATGCTCTGATTTTATCAGCACATACACACATTCAGCAACAAATTTTCTATGGAAAACAGGCAGGCTGGAACGGTTTAAAAGACCTTCATGAATACAATGTGGGAACTACCTGTGGCGACTGGTGGTCAGGGACATCCGATGAGATAGGATTGCCTACTTCAACTATGAGAGACGGAACGGCGAAAGGATACTCTTTCATCAGCTTTAATGACAATCAGTATAAAGTTAAATACAAAACAGCAGGAAAACCGGATGATTACCAGATCAATTTATATGTTCCGAAAGTGATTCCTTTTCCTTCAAAAACGTCTGCGAAAATCCTGGCTAACTTCTTCATGGGAAGTAAAAAAGATAAGGTAGAATACAGAATTGATAACGGAAACTGGGAAGAAATGGAATATGACGAATCTGTAGATCCGAATTTTGCTCTTTCCGTGTTTAAATGGGATTCAACACAAATCCTTTTTCCGGGCAAAAGACCTTCTAATCCCGAATTATCAAAACATATATGGACTGCCGGTTTCCCTAAGAAGCTGACTTTAGGAAAACATACCCTTGAAGTGAAAGCTTATGATATGTACGGAAATCAGTTTACGGCTTCAGAAGAATTCGAGGTACAGAACGCAGTTCTTATCCCATAGCTTTTTATTTTTTACTATACTTTCTATTCAGAAACCGGTTTTTATAAGCCGGTTTTGTTTTTTTTTATTTGAAATGGTTGTGCCTGTAAACCACCCCGTCAAAAATTCTTTGAATTTTCGCCACCCCTCCAAAGGAGGGGAATTTGATCAAACGAATTTTTGTAGAATGATACCCCAGTTTCTTAGGACTTAAGTGAACTTTTATCCTTTTTATGTTTAAAAAGATTCCGTGCTATTAAAATTCTATTAAATATGGTTTCCAAGGGCCTTGTAAAAATGTTCTTTCGTAAATTTGCCTCAACGAAACAATAGTATTATGAATATAAGCGGAAAAAATGCCATCGTAACCGGTGGCGGAAGAGGACTGGGAAAAGCTGTGGCGCTGGCTTTGGCCAATGAAGGAGTACATGTTGCCATTACGGGCAGAAATGAAGAAAACCTTAAAATGACGGTTGAAGAAATCAAAAAGCTGGGCGTGAACTCAACCTATGCAGTTTTTTCTGTAGATAATGAAATTCAGGTAAAAGCCGGGATAGAATCTTTGGCAGAACAATTGGGAGGGATTGATATTCTGGTCAACAATGCAGGGATCGGAGATTTTGGAACTATTGAGGAAATGCCGTCTGAAACCTGGGAGCAGGTCATTAAAACCAATCTGTTTGGAGTATACTATGCTGCAAAAGCAGTGTATCCGTTTATGAAAGCTAAAGGAGAAGGAGATATTGTAAATGTGGCTTCTACAGCGGGTTTGAAGGGTGGCCCCAATATGTCGGCCTATGCAGCATCCAAAGCGGCCGTAGTTTCCCTGTCGCAGTCTATGATGGCAGAATGGAGAAAGCAGAACATCCGTGTGATTACTTTAACGCCAAGCACTATTGCTTCTGATATGAGCATCCAGGGAGGACTTACCGACGGAAACCCTGATAAAGTACTTCAGCCTGAAGATTTTGCAGAATGGGTAAGAGATATTTTAAAGATGAACAGAAGAGCGCTGATTGCGAACGGTTCTATTTTCTCTACAAATCCATAGATGTTGCGGGCTATTGGTAACGATTCGTGATACGAGATCGTTGACCATAGTAATTAAAACGGTAAAATATCAATAGGAGCGGGCTTTAGCCCGCTTTTTTAATGAATATAATAGCCAAAATAAAAAAACTCACCCGTTGCTAAGTGTGACACCTTTGCGGTCTAAAAAATGTCAAGCTTATTAAAAAATTTGCACCCTTGCGATTAAAATCAAAATAATTATCCTCAAAAATAACAATACTCATGTCACTTCAATTTTTTTAACAATAATAACATCCTTATTTTTGCACTAAATTACTTACTACATGCAAAATTATTTAGAATTCAATTTCAAGATTTCTCCATTGCAGCCATGGAATGAGATTCTGATGGCAGAGCTTATTGAAATAGGTTTTGACAGCTTTACCGAAGAAATTGACGGAATTTTAGGATATATTCAGAAAGAACTGTTCAAAGAAGAAGATATGAAATCCCTTCCTATCTTTGAAAACGAAAATGTTCAGATCAGCTATACGTTCGAAGAAATGCCGAACATCAACTGGAATGAAGAATGGGAAAAGAACTTTTCACCTATCAATATTGATGATAAGGTAATGATCCGTGCCGAATTCCATGAATCCGTACCGGGAATGCATGAAATTATCATTCAGCCGAAAATGTCTTTCGGAACCGGTCACCATCCTACCACACACCTGATGATCCAGCAGATGATGGATATTGATTTTAAAGGTAAAAAAGTACTGGACATGGGCTGTGGAACTTCGGTTCTGGCAATTTATGCAAAGCAGATAGGGGCAGGAGATACAAAAGCGATTGATATTGATGAATGGTCTGTGGAAAATTCAAAAGAAAATGCAGCAAGAAACAATGTTGAGCTTGATATTGAGCTGGGAACCGCAGAAAATTTAGGTAAAGAAAACTTTGATATCATTCTGGCCAATATCAACAGAAATATCCTGATTTCTGATATTCCAACCTATGTTTCTGTAATGAATGAAGGAGGAAAATTATTGTTGTCCGGACTTTGTTTCTTCGATGTGGATGATATTCTGGAAGTTTGCAGGGAAAGCGGTTTGGAACTTAAAAAGAAGCTGCAGCGTGAAGAATGGGTAAGCCTGCTACTGGAAAAATAACACAATATAACTATGAAATCTTTACTAACCGCTCTGTTTTTGATGCTGCTGCAATTTTTTTCCGCCCAGGAAGAAAACATGACCTATCCGGACGGAGTTTTTGGCTTTGAAGAGAATAAGCCCCAGAAAATATTTACAGACTGGACAAGAGTAAGAAAGGAGCCGGATGTAAAGTCGCAGGCTACTGACTCGCTGCAGACCAATCAGCAGGTTATGATCCTTAAAAAGGAGGAAACGGTCCTGAGACTAGGAGAAAGAGGCGCCAACTGGTATAAAATATCTTATCAGAAAGGGGAACAGGTCTTAGAAGGTTATGTCTGGGGTGGCAACCTTTGTATTGGCTACCGCAATAAAAACGGGTACGACTTTCTTTTTGGGTTGTCTAAAACCGTAGACCGGAAAAATAAAGAGTATAATGAAACTGTAAAGCAGAACATTGCCGGGATAAAAGTCATTGAAGGAACCAGTTTAATTGATGAAGTGTACTTCGATACCGGGAAAGGTGAGGAGATGAGCTATGCCACCTTCACCATTGAAAGCAATCATAAGCTGCAGAATGTGGAACTGACCCTTAAAGCTATGGTTTCCGGGGAAGCCTGCGGAATTGCAAGCTATACTCAGTATGTTCTTTTCAAAGACAAAAAACTGGTTGCCCTGCCACAGCTGATGAATGTAGGCGATGCTGATGTATACTACCATTCCGAAGAGTTTGTGTTTCCTAACGATAAAGGAGGAATTCCCAATGCATTTATCCTTAAAATTGAAGAAATGGAAAGGGATGATAAAGACAAGGAAAAGAAAAAACGATCCTCCAAAACCTATCTTTGGGACGGAAACTCTTATCAACTTAAGTAAAATTCCAGTTGAAGAATAAAGTAACCGCTGTGGAGATTACAGCGGTTTTTTATTACATTTTGGGGATTTTAAAGTACATATTCTCAAAAGTGAGTGCCCGCATGCCCAGTGCGAAGTCCGTTGGAACAGTGCTGAAATAAGCTGGGACTGTCCGTGCCATGGTTCAAGATTTAATGTCAACGGAAAAATGCTGACCGGTCCTACGGTAAAAGACCTGCAGAGGATTGAGACTGATCCTTCAGCCTAAATAATATCCTGTATTCAGTTTAAAATAGGAGAGGATTAACTCACAAAATTATTCCTTGCTGGTATTCCGTTTCGGATAAAGAATAAGCCGTATGGAAGGGTTGTTGGTAATAAACAATCTGAACCAGTCTAATGCCAGCCTTATCTTACTTCTGAACCCCACCAGAGGAATGATGTGGATGAACAGCCAGGTAAGCCATGCTGTAAAGCCTTTAAAAGAAAAATTAGGAAGATCCACTACCGCATTGTACTTGGAAATAATAGCCATGCTTCCTTTATCATTGTAACTGAACGGAACCAGAACTTTTTCGTCTTCTATCCGTTTGAAATTTTCCGCCAGGTTTTTTGCCTGCTGAATCGCGACCTGTGCCAGTTGCGGATGTCCCTTTGGGAAGTTTTTATCCGTAACCTGCAGACATATATCTCCTACGGCATATATATTTTTTGTTCCTTCCGCTTTATTATAAGCATCTGTTAAAATACGTCTGCCTTTTCCGATGCTCTCCTCCGGAAGACCGGGAACCTCCCTGCCAATGACCCCTGACGTCCAGATCAGCGTTTCCGTTTCTATAGAACTTCCGTCCGACAGGATTACTTTACTGTCCACATAATCTTTTACAGAAACATTCAGGATAATTTTAACGCCTAAATTCTTTAAAGTTTCATAAGCTGTTTTCTGGGCCGTTTCACTCATAGGTCCCAGCAATGTAGGCATAGCATCAATTAAATACAGATTGGAAAAGCTTAGCTTGATTTCCGGATATTCCTTTTTGGCTATATAATTCCCCATTTCGGCAAGCATTCCGGCAAGTTCTACCCCGGTGGGACCACCTCCGGCAATCACAATATTCTGTAATTTTTCCGCCTGGGATACATCTTTATTTCGGGCCGCCTCTTCAAGATTCAGCAGCATATGATTTCTAAGATAAAGGGCTTCTTCAATGTTTTTCATGGGTAATGAACACCTTTGCACATTTTCCATCCCGAAGAAATTGGATTCTGTTCCTAAAGCGACCACCAGATAGTCATAATTTAAGCTTCCTGTATCCGTTTCAATCGTTTTGCTTTCCGGATTCACCCTGAGAAGGCTTCCCATATGAAAATTTACATTTTTATAGTTGGAAAACAACCGCCTGAACGGATAGCTGATATTGGAAGCCTGGATAAAAGAAGTGGCCACCTGATAAATAAGAGGCGGGAAAAAATGATAGTTGTTTTTATCTACCAATGTAATGCGAAACCTTTTGTCGTTTTTTAAAGTTTTGATCAGATTAATACCTGCAAAACCTCCTCCGACAATTACAATGTGCTTTTTCATATCAATTGGTGTTGGGTGACCCTTCATATTATTCAATAATAAGACCAAAAAAGCCTTTTTTATTCATAATTTCTAATAGGTAAATAGAATTGGGTCTTAAATCTGGATAAAATGATAATTATTGTAATCGTTAGTTAAATAGAGTTTCTGGCTGGAATTTATAACTGCGGATTTATGATATAAAAAAAGAGACAATATTAAATAATGTCTCTTTAATTAACTGTTACCTTTTTGCTGGTTTTACTCTAATTCAATTGGATTGTATCCTTTTTTTTCTGCTTCATTTGTTTTTTGTCTGTTTTGCCCCTCTGAAAATACAGTACCCATTTTTTCTAATTCATATTTAATATTATCTCTGTAATTCGTTGTTGCTTGGACTAATTCTTTTTTTGTAACTAACTTAGCATTTTGATAATGCCTTTTATTTACGGTTATTATTTTTCCCTTCAATTTAGCACTTGATACCGATTTTACAAGTTCAAAATCATAATCGCCTGTTTTATCTGTTATTTTCACAATTAAGCCTGGTAGACCACTAAATTTGTATGGTCCATAAGGAAAAGGAATTTCCGTTGAGTACCAAGCGGTCCAATTTCTTCCTTTGTAATTAACTTCTGCTTTTTTACAATTAAAAGAATTAATTACTTTTGTTTCATTAATCAGCTTCCAGTCACTAATTACAGGGGTGTTGTAAAATAGAAGAGCAGTTCCTACTGACTCGTAAAATTCTGAATTGTCATTTGTTTGGATAATTAAAAACTTAAATTTTGATGATGGCATCCCTCTCATGTCAATATTGAAATTACTCCTATTCTTATTGTACTGTTCCATAAAAAGAGAATCAAATTTTAATCTGTTTTCACTAATAAAAAAAGCGCGTTTATCACTTATTTGCATTGTAAAAAGTTCTTTATAAACGTTATCTCGATTTAGAGTATTAGGTCTGTATTGAAGTAAATAAGTAAATTCTCCTTTTAATGAATCACTAGTAGCTGTTTGTGAGAAACAAAAAGAAAAGAAGAATAAAAATAAAATTGTTAAAGTTTGTTTTCTTGTAAAATTCATTTTTTTATAAAACTAACAAATCGTTCAAATAAAGTTTGAACGATTTTTTTGATTAATGTTAATCAGGACTTCTTTCCTGGTGAGCTTGAAGAATTGATTAAGTTATGGTCTGAAATTATAGTTGGCAATAATTATCTTGAATTTTTTCTGCCCACTCTATCCATTGACCAGCAGTCCAGTCCTGACAGGTATAAGCAGATGTACAACTTGCCTGAAAAGTTCCACATTGCATTTGGTTTTTTTTCTTAGCCTTTTTAGTACTTTTAGCAACAGTAACTTCTTTAGCTTTAGAATTTACTTTCTCTACGTTTCCTTTTGCACTTGCAAAACCTGCTACACCAAGCGCAGCAATAAATAAGATTTTTTTCATGATTGTAATAAATTTATAAAATTGAATAGCTAATTTAAGAATATAAATCAATCAAATGAGAAAAATTTTATTATGTTAACTGCTTTGTATAGGGGTGTTATGACGAATATTATAACTGTTTTGAATTATTCACTACTATTATGAATTAATTTATAACAGCAAATAAATTAACATTTTATCTTAGTTTGATTTTATAAGTGTTTTTATTGATTAATCCATCTTTTTTAAATTGGAATGCTATCATTTATGGAGATTATCCTGAAAATTCATCAAGCGCGTCTAAGCTTGGAACAAAAAACAAGGTTCCTGTCTGTGCAGTACTGAAATCAAGAATCCTGTCATAGTTTCCGGGCGGGTTGCCGATGAACATATTGGTCAGCATTTTTTCAACTGTGCTGAATGTACTCGCATAGCAGATAAAATAAGTTCCCATTTCATTGGTTGTTACGTTTCCGAAAGGCATATTGTCGCGCACAACCTTAAAATCATCACCAACATTAGCTAATGCGATGTGTGAGTTTTTGGGTTTTACATCATCATCCATTTCAATATCCTGGTCTTTGGATCTGCCGATTACTTTTTCCTGTTCTTCTACAGAAAGCGATTTCCATGCATCAAGGTTGTGGATATATTTCTGTACAAAAAGATAGCTTCCTCCTTCATAGTGCGGATCAGAACCATCTACGATGGCAAAATGATCACGGTCTTTGCCATGAGGGTTTTCAGTGCCGTCAACAAAACCTAAAATAGACCGGCTGTCCCAATAACGGAATCCCTGAACCTCAACGATACAATCTGCAATTTCCTTCATATATCCGGAAATTACAGAGGCCATATCATAAGCAAAGCTCTTCTCATCGGCCCGGATGTGAAAATGCAGATCTCCTCTTGTACTTATTGCCGTATGTTTGCTGCCTTTTATTTCCTGGAATTTTTTAAATTCTTTAGGCAGCGGTTGAGGTAACTCAAGTTGTTGCCACGCTTCGTAGCCGATCCCCATTACGCAGCTTGCTTTGGAGTCAGGAAAACGGTCAAGTGCCGAATTATTCAGATTAATGACCAAAGCGCAAACTCTTTGGAAAACCGATTTTATTTTATCGGAATCAACATTGACTTTAAAATTCCAAACTAAAAAATAGGTGTTATTATTCGGATAATCTGTAACATTCTGTGCGTTATAATCAGTAGAAAAAGTAGTATTCATTGAAATGGATATATCGTTTTAATGAATCAAATTTAATAAATGCTGCTGGGATATCGGGATTGGTTTTGTAAAATAAACAATTCAGAATATTTTTCTCACAAATTGCGGTAGAAACTTTTTATGATACCTTCGTTTGACGCTCTAAAAATGAGTATTATTGTAAGAAAATTAATTCTGCAAAATATATGGGGCATTGGGAAATTTTTTTATTTTTTTTAATCATCGCTTTCATTTATTCTTCTGTGGGATTTGGTGGAGGATCCAGTTATCTGGCAGTTCTGGCAATGTACAGTCTTCCTTATCAGGAAATCCGGTTAACAGCACTTATCTGTAACGTTATTGTGGTAATAGGAGGAGTATTGATCTACATCAGAAACAAGCAGATTGACTGGAAGAAAATACTGCCGCTTACGATTGTAAGCGTGCCTATGGCATACCTGGGAGCTGTTTTAAAGATAAGCCAGGAAACTTTTTTTCTGATATTAGGGTGTACTTTAATCATTGCTGCACTGTTGCTGTGGATCAAGACAGAAACAAAAAATGATGAAAATTCTCTGGAATATACAGAAACTTCTCTTTTCAAAAACGGGTTTTTAGGAGGGGGAATTGGTTTTTTATCAGGATTGGTGGGCATTGGCGGAGGAATTTTTCTTTCTCCTTTGTTAAACCTCATGAAATGGGATACCCCACGGAAAATTGCAGCGGCGTCAAGTGTTTTCATATTGGTAAATTCATTATCAGGGATTTTCGGTCAGTTATCCAAGCTGTCTGCAGATATGGATTATTTCAGAATAATGAGTTTGTGTTTTGCCGTATTCATTGGCGGGCAGATCGGTTCCAGGATGTCCCTGAAATGGAATCCTTTGGTCATCAAAAGAATGACAGCTGTTCTGGTTCTGGTAGCCGGAATAAACATTTTAATAAAATATTGGTAATAAGCTACATTTAAAAATGATACTTAAAATATTAGCATTCGGAATAACAAAAGATATTTTCGGGATTTCAGAAAAAGAAATAGAAATACATGAAGAGGCAAGCGTCAAAGCACTCAAGGAACTTCTGGAAAAAGACTTTCCGGAATTGAAAAGATTAAAATCCTATTTTATTGCCGTTGACGATGAATATGCAGAGGATGATCAGATCATAACAGTCTCTAACGAAATAGCAATAATCCCTCCAGTAAGCGGCGGATAACAAATATGGTTGATGTAAAAATAACAGAACAAATACTGGATCTTACGGATTGCTTTGCCCTTGCTTCCGATCCTGCATGCGGAGGAATGGCATCGTTTGTAGGAACAGTACGGAATCACACCAAAGGTAAATCTGTTACCCGTTTGGAATATGAATGCTATGAATCCATGGCTGTGAAGGAAATACAGAAAATAACAGATAAAGCTATTTCCTTATTTTCAGTGAAGAATATTGTCGTTCATCACCGCACAGGAGTCTTATTTCCCGGTGATGCCGCTGTGATCATCATAGTGAGTGACGGGCATAGAAATGCAGTCTTCGATGCATGCAGCTTTATAATTGAAAATATAAAAAAAACGGTTCCCATCTGGAAAAAAGAAATTTTTAAAGATGGTGAAGAATGGGTCTCGGCACATCCATAATTTTAGGAATTAAATTTTGTACCTTTACTAGGCCAGTCATTACATTATGAAAGCAAATCTGTTGTCAAATCAATCTGTAAAGCAGATAGAAATCATCAAAGTCAGGGAAAACAGCGGTTTTCCTTATACAGATGATATCTCTGTGGAAGAACCTCTGGAGATCAGGGTTGCTTATGGTGCTAAAGATAAAAAAGAATCCAAAAATATTTCTGTGACTATGCGGACTCCCGGAAATGATGCGGAACTTGCTGCAGGATTTTTATTCACAGAAGGAATTATCTCCGGCCGTGAACAGATTAAAAGCATATATTCTCCGCAGGCAGAATGTTCCAGAAACAGCGAAAATGTTGTCATTGTTGAGCTTACAGAAGATTTTGTTCCTGAGCTAATGAAGGCTGATAGGAATTTTTATACCACTTCCAGCTGCGGTGTATGTGGAAAAGGATCTATAGAATCTATAAGAACAGTAAGTGCTTTCCGTAACCACACAAAAAGGAACACGGAAGTATCCCTGGAAACCCTGTATCAGTTGTCCGAAAAACTGCAGTCATTCCAGAATAATTTCAGTGCTACAGGTGGAATCCATGCTTCCGGTATCTTTGATCTGGAAGGCAACCTTTTGGCACTGCGTGAAGATGTAGGAAGGCATAACGCACTGGACAAACTCATAGGTTATGCGTTATCAGCAGGTTTGCTTCCTCTCGACGATAAAATTTTGGTTTTAAGCGGAAGAGCCAGTTTTGAGCTTATTCAGAAAGCTGCAATGGCGGGAATTACGATTGTTGCAGCAATAGGAGCTCCATCTAGTCTGGCAATAGATCTGGCTAAAGAATTTGATATTACTTTACTAGGCTTTCTCCGGGACAACCGGTTTAATATTTACCATTCCGGCAGCTATTTTAACATTGAAAATCTATTATGAAAATAAGAATTAAAGACAACTCCATAAGATTCCGTCTTACCCAGTCCGAAGTGGCAAAATTAGGGGAAAATGGTGTTATTTCAAGCTTCACGGAATTTGTAGACCGTCCGTTTATTTATGCTATTGAAAGAACCGAAGATGCAGAACTTTCAGCCGCTTTCATCGAGAACAGAATGGTTATGAAGATGCCTGCAGCAATGATAGCCGAATGGATTACCACAGACAGGGTAGGTTTTGAAGGGCAGACCGGAAAAATTAAACTCTTAATAGAAAAAGACTTTGTCTGTATCGATAATACTTTGGAAGATCAAAGCGATAATTATCCCAATCCGAACCTGAAATGCTAATTTTTTCATTTTTTAAAGGTAGAAATCATGGAAGATAAAGATGTATTCGATAAAAAAGAAGAGGACAGCAGATTACCTTCTGCGGAACCGCCTTATAAACTGCTGGATCTTAAGCTGAAACCACCGAAATCCTGGGCGGCCGGTGTTCCTGCAGTAATTCATTCATTGGACCAGTTAGTGCTTAATGCTTCTGTTCTTCGTGGCGGAAGGGCACTTTTCAGCATGAACCAGTTTGACGGTTTCGATTGCCCCAGCTGCGCCTGGCCTGATCCGGATGACGAACGTTCCAGACTTGGTGAATATTGCGAAAATGGTGCAAAAGCCCTGGCAGAAGAAGCTACCTCAAAAAAGATCGGAGCAGAGTTTTTCAGAGAAAATTCAGTGTATGATTTAGCAAAGCTGACAGATTTTGAAATCAGCCAGTTAGGAAGAATCGCAGAACCTATGTATTTGCCAAAGGAAGGAACACATTATCAGCCGATAAGCTGGGATGATGCCTTTAAGAAAATTGCAGAAAAACTAAACGCCCTGGATTCACCTGATGAAGCTATATTCTATACATCAGGAAGAACAAGTAATGAAGCAACCTGGGTTTATCAGTTATTTGCTCGTGAATTCGGAACCAATAATTTTCCGGACTGTTCCAATATGTGCCACGAGACTTCTGGTTATGCACTTTCCAGAAGCATAGGCATCGGGAAAGGAACCGTAAAGCTGGAAGATTTCTATGATACAGACCTTATCATCATCATAGGACAGAACCCCGGAACCAATTCTCCGAGAATGCTTTCCGCATTAACTAAGGGAAAGAAAAACGGGGCAAAAATTATGGCTGTCAATCCGCTTCCTGAAGCCGGGTTAAAAGGTTTCAGGAATCCTCAGGAAGTCCGTGCCCTGCTTAATAAACCCTATGAACTGTCAGAACTGTATCTTCCTGTTAAGATCAATGGGGATATGGCGCTTTTAAAAGCACTGCAAATTCTCGTGCTGGAAGAAGAAGCCCAAAACCCGGGAAAAGTTCTTGACCAGGATTTTATTACGAATAAAACTGCCGGCTTCAATGAACTGGTTGAAGAATTAAAACGGTATGACCTTAATTACTTATCAGAAGAATGCGGCATTTCCGTTGAGAAGCTAAGAGAAGCAGCCCAAATGATTGCCTCCAGAAAACGGATTATCATTTGTTGGGGAATGGGAATCACGCAGCAGCACAACGGGGTGGAAATGATTTACAATATTGTGAATCTCCTGCTGATGAAAGGAAGCATAGGCATCCAGGGTGGAGGAGCCTGTCCTGTTCGTGGCCACAGTAATGTGCAGGGGAACAGAACATTGCTTATTAACCATCATCCTACAACAGAACAATTGGATAGGCTACAGGAATATTATGGTTTTGAAGTACCCAGAAAAGGAGGATATGATGTTGTAAATGCGCTTAAAGCAATGCATGAAGGCAAAGTAAAATTCATGTTCTGCATGGGAGGTAATTTCCTTTCTGCCGCGCCGGATACAACTTTTACAGCTGAAGCGATGCGCAAGCTGGAAATGTCTGCGATTGTTTCTGTAAAATTAAACAGGAATCATCTTATCCATGGAAAAGAAGCCTTGATCTTACCGGTCATTTCCAGAAGTGAAAAAGATATAATTAACGGCGAACTTCAACACGTAAGTACAGAAAATTCAATGGGGGTTGTGGAATGGTCAAGAGGAGTTCTCGATCCTATTTCAAAACACCTGATCAATGAAACACACGTTGCCTGCAGAATGGCAAAAGCGGTTCTGGGTGAGCGTTCCGTAGTGGATTGGGACAAATTTATCAACAGTTATGATGCTGTTCGTAACGATATTGAACAATGCATTCCCGGATTTGAAAACTACAATAAAAGGGTAGTTCAGAAAGGCGGTTTTTATCTTCCGAACGGACCAAGAGACGGGAATTTCAACAGTGAATTTAATCCCGGAAAAGCCGCTTTCAATATAACTGCTGTACCGGATAATTCGCTTGCAGATGACGAATATCTGATGGGAACCACCAGAACACACGATCAGTTTAACACGGTTGTTTATGGTTTGAATGACCGTTATCGTGGGATTTTTAATGAAAGGAGGGTGGTTATGATGAATGAAAAAGATATTGAAAAGGCAGGCCTCAAAGAAGGCGAGCACGTAGATCTTTTCAATTATGATGATGGAATCGAAAGGATAGCACCGCTTTTTATTGTCGTGAAATATCCTATTCCGCAAAAAAGTACCATGACTTATTTCCCGGAAACCAATGTGCTGGTATCCATCAACAACGTTGTGAATGGTGCCAATATGCCGGCTTCCAAATATGTCCGCATTAAAATCCGCAAACACGATCCTGATATTTTTAAAAAGATTGACGATCATGTAATTGCCGCAGCCGGAACAAGCCTCGAACAACCATAAAATATATAATACTTAAACAAATTATCATTCAATAATGATCATAAGAAAAAAGGAACACTGGTTCAGAATGCTTTTTGTATGGCATGGCTCTGTTTTGCCGGCACTGCTTCCCCGTTTGGGATTGCTTTTAATCCTTTCTTTACTGGTGAGCTATTTTCACGGAATAATTCTCTCGTTTAAAGTTCCTTTAAATCCGGCACCACTTACTTTGTTCGGTTTTGTTCTGGCTTTATTCCTTGGGTTCAGAAACAATGCCAGCTACGATAGATTCTGGGAAGGGCGAAAACTATGGGGTGCTCTGCTGAATACCTCCAGAGCACTGACCCGCCAGGCAATCACTCTGAAAAATATAAAAGATGATCAGGCTTCAGTTCATAATTTTATACAGCTGCTTAGTGCCTTTGTGTTTGCGTTGAAACATCAGCTTAGAGGAACGGATGCTTATGAAGATTTAAAATCCAGACTTGATGAAGATCAGCTGAAAATTGTGGCGGAATCAAAATATAAACCGGCTGTGATTATGCGCCTGCTTGCAGAATGGGTTCAGCAGTTAAAAGGTGAAGGTTCTCTGGATTCTATTCAGCAGGCCCGTTTTGATGAAAATTTTGATAAGTTGTCTGACATTCTTGGGGGATGTGAAAGAATCATTTCAACTCCCATCCCTTACAGTTACAGGGTTTTACTTCACCGGACAGTATATATTTATTGTTTTTTGTTACCTTTCGGGCTGGTAGATTCGCTCGGATGGTTTATGCCACTTATTGTAGTCTTTGTAGCGTATACATTTGTTGCATTTGAAGCAATAGCTGATGAAATTGAGGAACCGTTTGGAACTGATGCGAATGATTTAGCCCTTAACAGCATGTGTGTGATGATTGATGAAACCATTCATGAGATGGTGGGAGAACATATTGCTGTTTCTCAGAAAAAGACTCAGAATATTATTGATTAATGTTTAAAAGCAAAAGTGATTGTTACTTCTGAATGATGATGAATTTGGAAATTACTGTCCTGTATGCTTGTATTTTTGAATGCCGTCTTTTAAAGAATATACTTCCTTCTCAGGATAAATGTTCTTGATTTTTCTTACCGCTTCTGTGCTGCGTTTCCCGGAAAGACAATACACTACAATAGATTTTGAACAATTCGAAATATAATCTGAATGGTTCTGTAATTCTTCTACAGGAAAATTGATTCCTCCGATATTAAACTGTTCATGTTCCTGTGGTGTGCGGACATCTATGATTTCAAAATGATCTTTCTTCTCCATGAGTTGCTCAAATGTAATGATCTCAACGGTCTGAGCTAAACCTGTAATCTGCACAGAAGTTTTTCTTAATTTAATGATCTGTGTTTTGCCGTTCAGAACATTCATCATCCAGAGTTTTCCTGCCAATAAATTTTCTGGGTTTGTAAAATATTTTATGGCTTCATTAGCCTGCATGCATCCGACAATTCCTGCCAGTGTAGGTATTACGCCGCCTTCTCTGCAGTTCGGCACCTGTGATTCTTCCGCATTCGGAAAAACATCACGGTAATTGGGAGAGTAGGTGCCATCTTTCTGGAGAACATTCCAGATGCTTACCTGGCCTTCGTATTGGTAAATAGCACCATAGACTACAGGTTTTCCCATTAATACACAAGCATCGTTCAGCAGGCATTTTGTTTCGAAATTATCAGTCCCTTCAATAATCAAATCAAATTCAGAAATTGAATCCATGACATTTTCAGAGGTTACCCGGAAATTAAACGGAATGATTTTCACCGATGGATTTTGTTGCTGTAATTTTGTTGCTGCAATTTCAACTTTTGATTTTCCGATATCTTCCGGAGCATATAAAATCTGCCGGTGCAGGTTGCTTTCAGAGACAGTGTCATCATCAGCAAGACCAATTGTTCCTATGCCTGAAGAAGCAAGATATTGTGCCGAAGGACAGCCAAGCCCTCCCATGCCCACGATCAGAACCTTCGCATGTTTAAGAAGTTCCTGAGAAGAAGCCCCAAATCCGGGTAAAGCCATCTGGCAATGATAACGTTCAAACGGGTTACTCATCTGTTTCTGTTTTCGATTACATCTGTTTTCTTAAAATTTCCTGTGCTTTTGCCATATCTTCAGGCGTATTCACATTCATTAAACAATCCGGGTTGCCTGGTTTCAGGATTAAGGTATCACTGTTGATGAGAACTTTCCTCGGGCAGGTAATTCCTGATCCTAAAAATTTGAGAAGCAACGGATAGCTTTTGGGCTCCCAGATAGTAATCAATGGTTCCGGTAAGCCATCAAAAGGGCTTTCGTAGGTAGTTGCTGCTTTTTCTATATTTCTGTTTTCAATTAAAAATTCTAACGATTTTTCATCCAATAAAGGTAAATCGCAGGCAACGACCAGCCATGCCTTATCTCTCTGGGAACGCAATGCTGAAAGTATGCCGCCGAAAGGGCCCATATTCAGAAACGTATCGGTAAGGGCTTTGTAATTTGGATCAAAATTTTCTAGCTGATCCTGTCTGCAGGAAATAAAAACCTCATCACAAAACCGAGCTAAAAGATCAGCTGCAAAATACTGCTGCTCTTTGCCATGCCAGTCGATTTTATCTTTGGGATTTCCCATTCGCTGGCTTTTTCCTCCAGCCAATACCAATCCGTTGAGTTTGGGAATATCAGTCTCTTTTGAAATCATTTTTTCCTCCTGTTTTTTCGATGAGTTGTATTTCTTTGATTACGATGTCATGACTCATGGCTTTGCACATATCATAAATGGTAAGGGCGGCAACAGATGCGCCTGTCAATGCTTCCATTTCGATGCCTGTTTTAGCTTCGATTTCGGTAGTACAATAGATTTCAATTTCATTTTGAGCATTGATTTCAATATCTATTTCACAGTTATCCATACCAATAGGATGGCAGAGCGGAATCAGGTCACCTGTTTTTTTCGCAGCCATTATTCCTGCAATGATAGCGGTTTGGAAAACAGAGCCTTTTTTAGTTTTAAAGTCATCTTTTTGAAGCGCTTCCAGAATATGTTCAGGAAGTATCACAATAGCCTTGGCAGTGGCTTTCCGGTGGGTAATTTTTTTACCACCCACATTCACCATACCCGGCTGGTCTTTTTTATTAAGATGTGAAAAATTTGTCATGGCACAATTAAAAATTATATTTCCAGATTTTATAGACTTCGCCTCTTTTAAACTCAGTTTTTTCCAGAGGAAGTTCTATAAATGCATTGGTTTCCGCAAGATGGGAAAAATCTCCGGAACCATTAGTATTAACTGATTCTGCGATCAACTGTCCCGATGGGTTCACGCTGAGTTTTACCTGAGCCAAATATTGTAATGAAAAAGGAAAGTTTATATCATTTTGTAAAACGGCATATTGAGGATTTTCCGGGATTTCCAAAGATTTTTCCAACCAGGGAATAAAATACCGGTGCAGACACATAAATACGGAAACCGGATTTCCCGGGAATGCAAAAACCAATTTTTCGTTTTGGCTTTTTCCAAACCAGAACGGTTTTCCCGGCCTTTGTTTTATTTTGTGAAAAAGTTTTTCTATTCCCAGCTCTTCGCAGGCTTTGGGCAGATAATCGAATTTCCCCATGGAAACCCCGCCGCTCATTAATAAAATATCATAATTCTGAATGCATTGGGAAAGTTCATGTTTTATCAATTCAAAATCATCATTCCAATGCAGCCAGTCAGCGTCGATTTTATATTTTTCCAAAACAGATTTTATAGTAATTCCGTTGGAACGTCTCAGCTGAAATGGAGTAGGAGTGTTTTCAGGTGGAACCATTTCGTCACCAGTGGAAATAATGGCTACTTTGGGAAGTTTTTTCACTGTCAGAAATGTTTCCCCGACTGATGCGGCAATCCCGAGAATAGAAGGAGTAATGACCTGATTGGCTTTTACCAGTATTTCTCCGGCTTTTTTATCCCTTCCTTTCAGATGGATATTCTGTCCTTTTTTTATATCAATATTGATGTTTGCAACATTGTTATTGATCAGAATATCTTCATAGCGAATAACCGTATCCATTGAAGAATGCAATGCAGCTCCGGTCATAATTTCTATGCATTCATTTTCTTCATCAATAGAAAACGGAGCTTCTCCTGCTGCCTGTACGGCTTTGATGGTAAAGTCACGGATTCCTTTTTCATACGAATTAAAATTAATTGCAATTCCATCTACCGTCGGTCTGTCAAAAGGCGGTAAATCGCGGTCTGCCAGAATATCTTCTGCTAAAATTCTTCCTGAGGCATTTTCATAGAAAATTTCTTCTGTTCTGAAATTTCTGACCTGTGAAAAGATGATTTCTTCTGCCTGCTGTACACTGATCATTTCCATAATTATCCTCCTATTGTTGCCATTGACTGATGTATTTGGGAGGCAGTCAAATTCAGTTTCTGAGCTTCCCAGCCGTCTTTCGGTTTTTTTTGTATGCTACTGATAATAATACTTTTCAGCTCTTCATCTGTTCTTCCCATACGGATTTCATCTTTCAGATTGATACCGGTTCCTTCATACAAACAGGTTCTGAGGATACCGGAAGGCGTGATTCTAATTCTGTTACAGTCTCCACAAAATGAACGGGTATAAGCGGCAATAATTCCTAAACTCCCTGTAAAGCCAGGGATTTTATAATTGTATGAGGTCGAACTTTTAGGATCCTCTATTTTTTGAATCTCAGGGAAATGATCTTTAATATAGCTGTAAATTTGTGTGAAATTCCATTTCAGGGAAACATCATTATTACCACCGTTAAAAGGCATTTCTTCAATAAAACGGACATCAACAGGAAGCTCTTTTGTAAGCGTTACTAATGGAATAATGTCTTCAATATTTTCCCCTTCCATCACCACTGTATTGATTTTTACTTTTATATCATGTTGTAAGAGACTATCTAATGTTTTCATCACCTTATCAAAACTGTTTCTTCTTGTAATTTTGAAAAAACGGTCCTTATCAAGAGTATCAAGGCTTAGGTTGACAGATTTTATCCCTAATTTTTTTAGTTGCGGAATATATTGTTCGGTAAGAAGACCATTGGTGGTTATGCTGAGATCGGTGAGCCCTGCTAATTGGGATATATTTTGGATAAGTCCAATACTGTTTTTCCTGACAAAAGGTTCTCCTCCTGTTATCCGGATTTTATCTACTCCCATTTCTGTAAATACTGAACAGATTCTGAGCATTTCTTCATCCGTCATTAATTCATTTTGTTTAATCCAGGCAAGACCGTTTTCCGGCATACAATAGGTGCATCGGAGGTTACACCGGTCTACGATAGCAAGCCGAAGATAGTTGATGCTCCTTCCAAATTGATCTGTCAACATTTAAATAGAATAAGTCTTATGACAAATATACTGAATGTTTCTCTCCGAAAGAGGTATTTTTACATTGGCAGATAATAGACCATATTTATTTCACAATTCCGGATATTGATGGTATTAATATCGAATTTAAGTAGCTTTATCGGACATTAAATAAAGGATGCAACAAAAGAATAATTCAGCTGTTTTGAAAGGTGAGGATATGAAAGACATTGATGTTATTTATCAGGGCGAAATAAGTTCTTCTGAGCTTAACCGTTTTCCTGACAATTCTTTCACAATTATTATTTTAGATGAATGTCCTGACGGTAATTGTATTACAGATATTGATACGTATGCTTTACATTCCAAACAATTATTTGTTCATCTTCCCAAAAGGAAATATACATGGGATCTGCCCCTGCAGGCAAGCGGAAGAAGGTTAATCATTAATGACTCCATTCTTGAAACATTTTCCCCAACATTAAAATATACTTTTTCACCTCACAGTACCTACGAAATGATCCAGACCAATGGAGAAGCCTATGAGAAATTCAGTATAGAGTTTGATGCGATCCGTAAAGAAATACATTCGGAAGTTGTATTTCCGGAGCTTATCAATGCAAGGGTGAGGCTTTTGGCGCTGATGATTAATCTTTGGATAGAGCAGATCCATGGAAAATCTGCATTAAATGATCACAATAATCCTGCTTTCCGGTTCCATGAACTTGTTGAAACCTATTATAAAAACCAAAAAGGGGTGGCCTTTTATGCTGAAGAGCTCTGCATTACTCCCAATTACCTCGGGGTGCTGTGCAGAAAGCAATATAAAATATCTCCGTTAGAATTTATAAGACAAAGAATCCTATTGGAAGCCAAGAAATTATTACACAGTTCAAATAAATCAATCAAAGAAATAGCCTTTGAACTTGGATTTAATAATTTCTCCCATTTCTCCTATTTTTTCAGATCCCAAACAGGGTGGACTCCCAAGAATTATAGAATGACGATGAGGAAAAGTTAAATCTAAACTATACGGGTTGGGGGTTTAATAGATAATAAATATAGTTTCAAAGGCTTGGGGACAAATTCAGGATTTATTCAGCTGCGCAATATGTAATAAAGCAAAATTTATTTTAAACTGTTGCGCTGTATTTAGCCACGAATCGTTCAAACTTCCGGTCTGTATTTTGTAAGACAGGTCCGTGGCCGAAGCAGATCATCGAAGGGTTTAGTTCTGCCAACTTCTGGAGTGATCTGATATTGCGCTGCTGATCTGAGGTAAATATGTTTGGTGGAAGATGAAGACCTGTAGCTGTTGTGAGCAGGTTCATATTGGTTGCCGCATCTCCGATGATCAGGACACCATCCCGCTCGCGGAATAAAGAAATATGACCTGCGGAATGTCCGGGTGTCTCTATTACCCGGAAATTTCCGATACTATCGTTTTCGACGATTGTCCGTTCGACTTTATGTCCCTGTCCTGCCCAGTATTTTTGCTGAAGTTTTGCGATCCAATGTTGCGGAGTTGGATAATCGTTGGTTACCATACCTGTTTCGGTCCTGAAGACTTCGTTGGGATGGCAGAATAAAGGGATCACAAATTCATCACATATCTGATCGCTGCAGCCCTGGTGGTCCGCATGCGCATGCGTCAGTATATGTTGATCAACGGGGATTTTCTGAATAGCTTTTTTTACAGTTGTATATGAGCTTCGTATTCCGGAATCTACCAATGCACCTTCTATAATATAGCTGTTGATACTGTTTCGTGGCATCAGCGGAATATGGAAGACTTCAGGAGCAATTTGACGTAACATAATTTTTTTTTTGCAAATCTACTTCGCTGGTCAGGATTGCATAAGGACATTTGTCCTATAATGTATTGGATTTGTGTATTTGTCCCTTTGCCCGTGTAAGCGATCGCTGCGTGATACCAAGATACGATGCCAGATCCTGTGTCGTTGTGTGCTTGATAAGCATCGGTTCGTTAGACAGGACATGAAGGTATTTATCCATAGCCGACCTATTATTGTAATTCAGGAGATAACGTTCCTTTTGATTATACTCCTGCTCCATCACCGATTTTATGACTCCGTTCCAGGCGGGCACCTGATTAAGCAGATGCTGATAATCCGGATAGCTGATTCTATAGATTATGCTGTCTTCTACAGCTCTGATACTTCTTCTGGATTTTTCCTGCGCTACAAACTCCGGAAACGAGGTGGCAAATTCATTTTCAAACTTGAAGCAGGTTATATTTTCCTTTCCTTCCTGGTCGATAGCATATGCTTTTACCGCTCCACTGGCAATAAACCCAATATAACGGCAGGGCTCATCTTCATGAATAAAAAAATCGCCCTTTTTTAAATGGATGGGTTTGAAGAACTGTGTGGAAAAGTTAATTTCCTCGCCTGAGAGTCCTCCCGTTGAGGATAGATAATTTTCAAATACATCAGTCATTTTGCAATTTTATTTTCTTCTAAGCCATCTATGGATTTACCTGCTAAATCCAACATCCAAATCTAACAATTATTTTACATTCAAAGAAAGAGGTATTCTTGTAGGTATAATCAATAAAGACCTCACAATTTTATCATGAGGTCTTTTGAACTAGGCTTCAATATAATAAATATAGAGAAGTTTTATTAAAGAAATAAGCGTCTGTAATCTTTCAGGAGAATGTTAATCTAAGATTTATAATATTGAAAATATCAAAACCCGGAAGGTTTATTTAAAGCCTCCGTGGAACCATTGGTTCCACCAAGATCTTTAGTGTCATCATTAATATTTTGTTTGGTTATAAGATATTTATAAGCCATTAAATACAGATTAACTTTAAAATTGTTGTAAGTGCCATCCGGATTTATATAATCCATTAATTTACTGTTGATAAAATTGGCTCTGATGTGCCAGGTTCCGTTGCTTTTAAACGTATTGATATTGGGAGACCCTTGCTTATTATCATTGACACCATTACTGCCATAATCAAGAGCTACTTTCGTAGAGCCATTATTAAGCTGAAAAGAATAATTATGAACAACTACTAAAAATTTGGTAGCATCTATTTTCGTGTCATAATCTGTGATTCCCGTTGCAGGAACTCCTGAAATGGTAAGCTTTATATAATTAAACAGTCCACTGCTTTCAAGCGTTGGATCATACAGGTCAAGCGTATTTTTGGAAGTGGCAAGAAAATGTCCGCCTGTTTTATCAGGTTCACCGGGATTTCTAAGGTATAAGGAGTTGGTATAGCTTGAGCCGTTTACATCCAGTGTTTCTGTAGGGTTTGCTGTCTTAATTCCTACTTTTGTATTCTGAGCATTAATGAACAATCCTATAAAAATGATTATTACTGTATTTATTTTTCTATTCATGATTTTTTATTGAAGTCCTATGGGGGTGTTGGTTGAAACTCCCGTAAATGAGCTGTTTATATTTCCTGTATAGGTTCCCCAGTCTTTAACAAGTGCTTTTTCATAAACACAAAGGGTGAGTGACCAGGTCCCGTTTTGGGCAGATGTTGTGCCGGCTCCCTGAAAGCTTAAATTAACAGCATTATAAGTTTTTCCTCCGTTTATCACGGAAGTTACTTCTGTAGAATACGCGCCAAATGATTTGATGCTTGTTGTTGTATTGACGCCCGGTGTGGCATCTGTAAAAACGGCACCCGTGATGGCAACGACATATTTGTTTGTTTCCAATCCTGTATTTAAGCTGACAACATCATCCTGGCTTACATTTTTAAGAGTGATGTTATAGGTATTAACAGGGGCCACGTTTCGAAGGGCAATATCAAGGAGTTTTACCTTACCTATTGGCGTTGTATCTTTTGAACGGGTAAGAAGATAATAGTTCCCTGATGCGTATGAATTGACAGTATCAATTACATAAGATTCTATTAATGTTCCTCCTAAAACATCCAGTGTTCCTTGTGGAGTTTTTGTGTTTATCCCAACTTGAGCGCTAATGTTTAGGCTGGTACAAGCAGCAAGTAATATGGTGGTTATTTTTTTCATACTATTTTATTAAATTATTGGATTAGTGGGGCAGATGCAGCCCCTGTTCCGGCTGTATTAACGGTCTGTACAGAATTGAATTCTTTAGCATATGCTCTGTCGAAAACCAGTAAGTTGAGCGTCCATACCCCTTTAGGAAGAGCATCATCGGTTGAGAATCCTACATAATCTGCCCTGATCTTCCAGGTGCCATTTGAACTGTAAGCAAAAATATCGGGCATAGGAGTAATCCACGGTGCAGTAACTGTATATACAGGCTGAGTAAACCCATGGGAAGCTATGACCACTAAAAATTTGCTTGAATTGATTTTAGTATCATACTCATCTATCCAGTCTTTATCATCATCATTGCAGGTGATTTTAAACTGAATAAGATTAATGGGTGCCGGTGTAGTAGGCACAAAAGAATCATTATAAGATGTGATTTTGTTTTGGGGAGCCGGCGATTTAATTAAAAAAGAATAATTTTCATCTGGTCCCAGTTTTTCAATCGGATCTTTTAATGTCATTCCTGACGTTTTCATGGTGCCATTCACCGTCAATTCTTTTTCAGGAAAAGGGGTGTTGATGCCAACATTTCCTGCGCTTTGAGCATGTGCAAAGAAGATAGTACTGCCTAAGAGTACTGTCGAAATAATTTTAATCATAAATTTGTGTTAGATATTTTTTTAAACTTTGAATTTGCTTTTCCACTTAGCAATAGTGTTTCGGCTCATTTTAAAATGAATTGATAGTTGGGTATTACTGAGCTTATTTTTTTTTTGATAATTCAGTATTTTGACAATAGATTCATAATCATAGGAGCGGAGACGTTGATTCTCTGAAAATATTTCATCGTTTCCAAAAATTTTCTGGTTAAGCTGTATGATATCCAAGACACTTAATTCTTCTTTTGATAATATCTTGTTGCATTCATTGAGTTTATCAGGATACTTTTTAGTAAGAATATCAAAATAGATTTTTTTATAATAAGGATGGCTTATTTTCTGTTTTTCTCTATCCATTTGTACAATGTGGTTTTAGGAATATTATACTCTTTGATAATCTGATTCTTTGTTTTTTCTCCCTTTTCAAGCATTTCCAATATAAAGTAGATGACCTCTTTAGTATAGATGTTTTTACGGAAATATGGCATTTGTGAATTTTCCTTGTTCTTTTTATGATCTGCAGAAACTGGAGCATAGAGCAGCAGATTTTGGGAATACAATCTGAAAAAATCATATTCAAGAATTTTACACCATTTTAAGAGAATTTCACAATCAAGGCTTTTACTATTATACATATTTAAAATGTCCTGGGTAGAGCAATCGAAAAAATTACAAAGCCGGGAAGTTTGTATATCGCATTCTAATACTCGCTGATTGATCATCAGACCAATGTTGATATCTTTGAAATTCATTAAATAAGTTATGTTGAAGTAAAAATTATAGAAGCTATATATTAATGTTGATCTGAATATATAGCTGTATAGGGTGTCTGAATATTTGTATAAGAATTAAGACTTATATCCATTCAAAATTCATTTGCATTTTTTTCAGTAAGTGTTTCATTTATTAGTGTTTTTTTTATCCTAATTCTGCTTTGTATAAAAAAGTTGGATCAGTAAAATTGGAAAGCAATTGATCTTTCTGATTTTTTTGATGCACTATTTATTGTTAAATTTGTGGATTACTTTTGCAAATTTAATTGATAAAAACAATCAAAAATTTCATATTTAAATTGAATTTTGAATTTCATTAATATTTATAATGTGTTGTATATCAATATTTTGTATAAGTTATTTTTTAAATACACAATGATGATAATTAACAACGAATTTAGAAATCGGTCTGTAGAGGCACTAAAGAGAAAATTAATTTCTCAATATGTGAATTTAATGTCTGGAATATTACTGGGTTATTCTATAGTATTTTATTTTGTTATTAAAGATTCTTTTTTTGCAGCCTGTACCTTAGCCTATTCGGTTTTAATGTTTTATACATTTATGATCATCCGCAAAAGCTATAATATAAAAGTCCTTGTTCATCTTTATTTGACTTATGCACCGTTATTTGCAGGATTTGTAATGCTTGACTTTTGGAAGTATTCTGCTGCTACTGCTATGTGGCTTTTGCCGGTACCGCTGGGAGCACACATTTTTCTGGGAAAAAAATACGTTTATATTTATTCTGTTTATATATTTCTGATCATTGTAGCAGTGAGTGTGCTTAATAGATTATTTGAGTTTAATTATTTCAGTCTCAGCGATGTCAATGTTATCGTAATTTCTGATACGTTTGTTGGTTTGGTGAATCTTGCTGTATTTCTTATTTTATTGTATTATAATGAAGAAATAAGAAAAGCAGAAATACAGGAGAATAGCTTTAATAAGATGCTTTTTTTTGAAAAAAGTGAAGATGATGAAAGAGTGGTTAATTTCACTGATACTAAAGTTCCAGAATCTGTTGAATTAGCTGAAAATGACAAAGAAATTTTCCCGGAGCATGAGAATATAGATAAGTATGTTTCTTTATTTGAAGATATCAGAAATATTGTGGAAGGAGAAGCTTATTTTAAAGATATCAACTTTACGATTTCTCAATTATCTAATATTCTGAAATCTAACAATTTATATATATACAGAGCAATTAAACTAAATGGTTTTTCAAATTTTAATCATTATCTGAATACCTGTAGAATTGAAAATGTAAAAAAACTGCTTTATGAAAATGATATCAGCAAGGTTACTTTAATGTACATTTATACAGAATCAGGGTTTTCAAATCAATCTACTTTTAATAGGGTTTTTAAAAAGATTGAAGGAATAACACCTTCTAAATTTATAACAATAATGAATGAGGAGAAAAAAAAGGATGGCTTTCATTTATAATTATTGTGTCCTATTAATCATTTAGTCTTCAAATAAAAAGGCCGGTAAACATGTACCGACCTCAGTATTTATTTTTTTTGAATGCTTTTACTTCCAAAAATTCCATTTTAATCCGTCAAACACAGCTATTGTTTTACTCACTGTGTCATAGCATATCGTTCCTGCTACAGGGCTTTTCATGCTTGTAACAGGGTCATTAACCTTGGGCAAAACCAATGCCTTGCTGGCTGATTCAAGGACCAATACACCCTGTGCCGGAGAGCTTGCCGCACCAATGATAACCCCTCCTCCTGCTTCGGCAGATGAATTAGGCATGGTTCCCGTAAGACTACCCGGATCGGATAACGATACCCACAAATCATTTTCACGCATTTTTACTCTAAAATCTGTTTTGTCCAGCAAAAATGTTCCATTGCTTGCCGCTGCTGCTGTAGGAAGAGCGTCTACCATGGGAAGGATAATGCCGGTATTTGATAGAGGAAAATCCAGGATAGCATCTCCGTCTACTGAAGCTTTGCCCATACCCACCTGTGCTGTCAGGAAAGAGAATTTGGCAAGAATAAATGCTAGAATTATTATTTTTTTCATTTTGATTAATTAAAAAGTTTAGTTACAGCTTCTTACTACACAATGCCAGCTTGTTCCGTTATAAAGTTTCATGCATTTGCTTATTGTATCATAAATAAGCATTCCTTCTACAGGATTGGCAATTAAAGAACTTTGTGTACGTGTAATGACAAACCCTTTTGTTTTCGATTCCAGGGCTACTGCGCCATTTGGGATATTCTCCGGCCATCCGCTTTGTTTAGTCTGAATGGTAATGCCGATTTTTGTAATGGTATCAGCAGGAGAGGTGTTTGGGTCTTTTGTACAGAAGCTGAATTTTGCAAACGTAAAGAATTTTCCATTTGGAATTTGAATCCCGGGAGTGGCACCGCTTGTTAGTGGTATATTCACTACATTGGTGGTCATTGCAGCGTCATCGGCAAAGATTAGATGGGTAGCCTGTGCGTCGGAAGTCTTTATATACAGATTCTGTGCAAAACCTGTAGACTGTACCTTCCATATGCGGTTCATCATGTTCTGGGTATTATAAGTCGTTGCTGCACCGTTGTTTCCTGTTATAAAGTAGAACTTATCATTAACAATATCCGTATGGTTCGTGCTTTTGTTTGCGCTTGTAAAATCATTATTTGTACTTATAGTGATAATGTCTGCTATAAGATCCTGTGATTTTGAAATTCTCTGATGTAAACCTTCAATATCATCCCTGGCTATACCAATCACATTGGTCTGATAAGAATTTGCAGCTGTAGACCATACATTTGTACCGTTGGTAGCTGTGTAATCTACAGGAGATGTAAAGGTTCCTAAAGTAATGCCATATTTAATGGCCAGATAACTTTCAATTCTGTTCTGCTCAGCAGAAGTTATCTGTCTTTCGTATCCAATTGTTTCCTGATAATCAAATCCGCCTCTTTCCAGGCCTCCGTCCGTATCTGTATTCAGATGGAAGTTTCTCCCTGTAAATAAAGGCGGGGTATAACTGGCTGGAATATCACTTTTACCATTTATTTTATAGGGATAAGTGCTTGCTACTCCAGTAGTATATGCCCAACCTAAAATATTATTAGTGCTTGGATTTAATAAGTTTGCTATTATTCTGTCTATACTTGTATTCCATGTAAATAGCCCTGCAGTAGTAGCATTGGAGATATAGGGTCCCATTTCTGCGAAATTATAGGGTGAAATCACAGATAAATTTAATGGAGCTGCACTTACATTCATTTGTACATTATACCCTACTGTGGGAGAACCTCCTGCACCTGCTTTAGATACACTATAGAATGTTCCTCCGGTTCCTGATGACGTGGCTGTTGCAGAAAAGGCATTAAGCATTCCTAATCCTGCCCCTGCAACCATTCTTACTGCCGGGTTGAAGTTGGATCCCATATTCATATAAGTAGCACTTGCACTGTGATTGATGAATCCTGATAATGCCTGAAGTTGTCCGCCGGAAGCAGCTGAATTGGTCCAGGATGTTACGGGACCACTTTCGGTTGTTGTATTTGTTCCGAAATCGGCTTTATTCCAAACCTGAAGGTTATTAACAACTCCTCCCGGAGCATATATCTGAGCCGCTAAAGTAAAATACTGTCCATCTGCTAGCGAAACATCGGAATAATTGTAAACAACTCCGTTGATAGTCTGTGTATTGGCCGACATATCAGTAGCTGTATTACCTGTCGTAAAGGTAGGGTCTGAATTATTCTGAACCAGCTTTAAATTTGTAAGCCCTTGGGGCCACATCACTCTTACTGTGCCTACAGAACCGGTATTCTGAACTTTCCAGACACTGCCAAAACGATAATTAACCCCAGGAATGCCATTAATGGCAACCGAAGGTGTTTTTGCCAAACCATTATCACCTGCAACGAGAAACTGCTGATTCGTTAATGCTCCGGAATTGGATGCATTTGTATTGGCCATACCTGTAAGCCCAATCAGAATCTGCTGCCCGGAATTTACGCTCATGGACTGTTTTTGATACAATGCAGAGCCGTCATCTTTACCAATTCCGGCAATGTTATTGAGATATCCTGCATTGGTAGCAGCATTCCAATAATTGGTTGTCCCGTTTGAGGCGACATAGTTTCCGGATTTTGTAATTCCATATTTCAAAGAAAGGTAGCTTTCTATCTGTGGACGTCCCGCTGTTTGTGTTGTATTATAAATTACAATTTCAGCAATATCAGCATTAGTAAACTTGTTGATACTGGTGCCTTCACCTCCGACCCAGAATCTTGCGGATCCTGCTGTATCAGTACTGTTGATAAAAGTACTGGATATTGCACTTCCATTAAGATATGTTGTAGCTGCATTAGAAGTTCCATTTAATGATTGAAGGCGGGTTTCATTTAGAGCTGGAGCTGTTGTGATGATTTTACGGTTTGTTACCAACATCTCACCGTTTGAATTGCTGCCCACATTCCATGTTCCTCCGGAACCGTCAGAATGATTGTAAAGAGGATTCATTACAGAGCCCAGTTTTCTATAAACAACATATTGCGATGTCGTATAAGGCGCAGAAGCTGTAGTTGTTACAGTTTGTGGGATAGCAGAACCCGTCGCTAAACGGTCATCTATACCGTCAAACCTTACGGACGGGTTAAAATTGATCTGACTTGATGTGGGCAAAGTAGTGCCCGCGCCCTGTTGAGCTAAATTATAAAAAGTGGAAGCACTATTGCTCCATCCGATCACATTGCTCCCGGCAGTAGCTATTCCGGCATCACCTTTATACCATAGCTGTGCTCCGGCGATTCCTCCCGGACTTTGGGCTTTTGTAAGCATGAGCGTATTCAGTATCAGGAATACTCCGATTAAAGTATTTATTTTTTTCACCTTAAGTTTCTTTAAAATTTAAAATAGTAGAATATGTTTCTTTAAAATAAGAATAGAATGGTGGTGGACGGTTTCTGTACTGCGACAAATGATAATCATTTAAAAGAAAGCTATTATTGATTATTTTATGATTATTATTTATCGGATATCTGCGTAATGGCCTTAATCGTATATTGTTAGTTAAAAATTTCGTAGTGTATTTTATATCGGGAATTGATATTGAAATAACTATTCCCGGATGATAAGACAAAAATAAATTGCCCGGACAATGCTTTATGAATTCAACAGGTTTTGTTTTTTTATCAGTTTTAGCCCTCAGCTTATAGAATTTGGATACTGATTTTTTTCTGTTCTTTCTGGTACTGGATTTTTTATTATGGAATACAATCTGTTTTTCATTTGAAGGCTCTCTTCTTACCAAAATTTGTTTTTCAAAATCCCTTAATTTTGCCTGATTGACTTTTCCTGAGTCTGTAATGAAGAATGTTGCAGTTTCATCAATGGTAATTTGGGTGCCTTTTACAAAATAAAAAGACTGAGCATTGAGCGTTATTGTAAATAAAAGCCACACCAATAAAGCTACCTTGTGTAAAGGCAGATTAAGCTTGAGATGATGTAGTAAGGCTTTCATTATTTGCTTGGCTAGTAGAAGACAGTGTTTATTTGTCTTTATACATTCTCACCCAAGATGATATTTTGGGTGAGAATTAGAATGAGGGAATTAAGGTTTTATATACACGAAACTTATAAATGTCAATCCATAGATTTTATTGATTACGGATGGCTTTATTTGATTTTAATGATTATAATGTTGGTTTTTGATATGGTTTTAAAAACATCATAAGTGGATAATTGATTATTGTTCATCTTTAATTGAAAGGTTCAATTATAATCTTATTGTATCCCAACATATAGTCATTATCTTTACGTGCAAAGGTAGCTTCATGAAGTAATCATAATTTATAAGAATAAATCATTTTTTTAAATTGATTTAAAAATGGTAATTATTTAATAATCAGTTATTTATTTAAGTTAAATTTGATATTTATATGATTTTGTACAAAGATGGTATATCTCATAAACCTGAAGATAATTTAAAAAGGCGGTGTTTATCTTTAATTGTATATGTATTATGTGGAGCTTTCTGTCTGTACTCGATCATAGTATATATCAAATTAAAAGATAGGGATCTTGCACTTGCTGTATTTGTGTATTTTCTTGTCTTATTGGGTGGATTTTTTCTGATAAGAAAAAATTATCAGATTAAAACATTAGTGCATTTCTATTTAATTTTTGATCCTCTTTTTGCTGCTTTTGTGATGCTGTATTTTTGGAGATATTCAGCTGGAACAGCATTATGGGTATTGCCGATTCCTGTTGGTGCGTATGTATTTTTAGAAAAAAAATATGTTTATATATATACCTTATATGTCCTGTTAATTGTATTTTTTGTGACGTTTTTGAGTAAGTTTTTGACGCATGAAACTCTACATTTCAAAGAGACTGATTTTTCAGATGCAATAGTAGGAACTGCCAATATCATTATTGTTACCATATTGTTATATTATAATGATAAAATAAAATCTGTAAAAATTATGGCCAATTTTGTACAGGATGTAAATCATAATAATATAAGCAAATTGGAATCGGAGAAAAACAGAAATGAAAACAAAATTTTGAAAGAAGATTTTTCCAGCAATGATAAAGATATCGATAAGTACAATGAGATTTTTCAGAAAGTACAAAGCGTAGTTGAAGAACAGTTTTATTTTAAAGATGCAGATTTTACTACCTCAAGACTATCTTATCTCCTGAAAATTAATAATTTATATATTGCAAAATCAATCAAGCTAAATGGATATTCTAGTTTTAGCCATTATATCAATTCTTGTAGAATACAGTATGTTAAGGAATTAATCGACGAGAATGATCTCAGCAAGATTACTCTTATGTATATTTATACTTCATCCGGCTTTAGCAGCCAATCAACCTTTAATCGGGTTTTTAAACAGATCGAAGGTATAACCCCCACCGAGTATATTTATAATTTGAAAAAGAATACAAAATAGCTTAACCTAAAATCATCTATAAATAAAAAACTCACAATAGAAATTGTGAGTTTTTAAGTGAGCGCGAAAGGATTCGAACCTTTGACCGTCTGCTTAGAAGGCAGATGCTCTATCCAGCTGAGCTACGCACCCATTAAATAATTTTGAAAAATTACTAAAAAAGTCGGGGCGGCAGGATTCGAACCTGCGACCTCCTGGTCCCAAACCAGGCGCGATGACCGGACTACGCTACGCCCCGATTGATGGTCATCTAAGCGAATTTTACTTCGTTTTTGCGAGTGCAAAGATAGAAATTTATTTTTAATAAAAAAGAGAAAATTGAAAAAATATTAAATTATTATTAGATGTTACAAGCGATTATAAGTGTGGAAATTTCTAAATTTTTAGAGCTAAAATGTATTACTTATTATATATCAGTATTTTATATGGAAGTGTTTTTTAGTTTTCTTTAATATATGCTCATTTGATAAATAATATTATTTCATGTGTAAAAAATACCGAGGTAATAAATTAATGATTGCATTTTTAGGTCCAACAATAAATGATAGAATAAAAAGGAAGAATGTTTATCTGTGGGATCCTGCAAAAAGAGCGTAGGAGATATCCCACAGGTAAAAATAATGATAACTACAAACGTTGAAAGATGAATTGAGTAAAGAACGAAGTTTTAAAACAAGCACCCAAAAAGTGTTTAATTGTTCAATAAGGAGATCAATATTAGAGGTAAAACAATTGAACATTTAAGTAAACAATAAAGATAAGGGTATGTTTAAAATTATGATAACTGTTGTTTTTGTGACTTTTATTAATTAATTATAAATTTTTTAATTCTCTATTAGTTTTTAGTTTATATTAATCATTTGTTAATTATAATGTTTTATTTCAATTTAATTTATAGATTTGTTGTGAATTTAATATTTAATTAATTAATAATGGAAGCAAATTTATTTTTTAAAATTGTAGTTAATCGTCAATTTTTAGTGTTTTTATTGGTCTTTTTATCAATGGGTTTTAATGCGCAGATTTCTATATTTCCATGGAGGGAAACTTTTGAAGATAACTCGCCGACAAGAGCTAGCTGGACGCAAATACACGAAACAAATAATGTGGACTGGACCTTTGTTTCCGCTGCAACTACAGGAAGTACAGGAGTTGTTGCTTTTGATGGGGTCAAATTTGCTAATTTTCCGGCGAATACTTCTTCTGCGGATAAAACCAAGCTGGTAAGTCCGCCTTTTAATACAGCCAGTCTTACTTCTCCAAAAATTAGTTTTCGTCTTATTAATCCACAGCTGAATGGAAATGCGAACTGGGTTAGGATCTATTACAGAATGTCAGCTACAGATCCCTGGATAACTTTGTTAGGATTTCAGCCTCCTTTTGCTTCCTGGTACCTTTTTGCCAATATCGGAATGCCTCCTAATATTTACCAGATAGCTATAGAATGTGAAAGCACTCAGGGGTATTCAACATTAATAGATGGTGTTACAATAAGTAATGCCGATTTAAGTACCCATGATATTTTAAAACTGGTGAAAACATCAGTGAAGTATTATCCCAATCCGGCTAAAGAGGTTCTGAATTATACAAGTGATGAAAAAATACACGAAATCAATATTTATGATGCGGCTGGGAAAAAAATACAGACAAGCAGGGTAGATTCGAATAATGGAAATATCAATGTTGCAGCTTTAAGTAAAGGAATGTATATTATTTCAGGCAAAACTGAGAAGGGAAATACAGAACCGTTTAAAATGATAAAAAAATAGAAAAAGCAGGTTGTACTGTAACAATAATCTTTTTTATTACGAAGCATCTCTTAGAGATGCTTTTTAAATTTTAAATAGAAACAAAAATAAAATACGTGCTGGAAAAAGTTTTTAATTTTTAAGGTTCAGGTCTAGGATCGCCACATGAATTGATGGAACGCATGTTAATTTATCATTTGTTATGAATATAATATTACTCCTAATGAAATTTAAAATTTCCTATATTTTTCAAACTGTAAAATGTCCAGTTTATAACTGAAAATGTCCATTTGAACCATTTTATGGTTACATGCTGTTGCAATATGCAATAGGTTTGCTTCATAATCATTTAAAAAAAATATCATGAATGCAATCAGAAAATTTACAATGGCAAGTGCGATATGTGCAAGTCTTTTTTCAGCAGTAACAATCTCCTGTAGTGAAGATAATGATTTTCCAACAGGACAAGAAACACCGGCAGTAAGTCATAACAATGCAAAAACAATGTTTATCAATGTTAAAGGAACTGATTTTGCCTACCGTAGCTGGGGTAAGGAAGGTGGTGTCCCCTTAGTATTATTGCCGGGAACAGGAGGATCAATGGACGATTGGGATCCGGCAGTCACAGATGGCTTGGCAAAGCAGTATAAATTAATCATATTTGATAATAAAGGTGTTGCGAGCTCAAAAGGAACTACTCCCAATACTGTGCAAGCAATGGCGAACGATGCTATTGATTTCATTAAAGCGATGAAGCTTGGAAAGGTCAATATCATGGGATTCTCAATGGGTGGGTTTCTAGCGCAGCGAATCGTTTTGACAGAACCTGAGCTTATTAATAAGATTATTTTAGTGGATAGTGGACCTAAGGGGGCAATCGGTTTGTCTAATCTGCCCAACATCGTTGCTGGAACAACTGGACTTAGCCCGGAAGAGTCATACTTAAAATTTGGTTTTACTGATTCGGAAAAAAGCATTGCTGCAGGAAAAGCGTCCTTTGCAAGGGTGCATTTACGTACGACCGGCAGAGATCTTCTTTTAAGCGATGCTACATCTGCAGCACAGTTTACTGCTGTTTTGGCGTGGGCCCAACCTGATGCGGGTGCGTTGGAAGAGATAAAAATGATAAAAAAGCCTGTTCTAATCATTTATGGTGATAAAGACCTGCCTATATCAGTTCAAAATGCTTATAATATGAAGCAAAATTTAGAAAATTCTGTACTCCTGGAGTTCCCAGATTCTGGGCACGCTGCTTTCTATCAGAATCATGAGGTGTTCTTGGTTAAGGCACTGGAATTTTTGGCGCAATAGATTATATAGGTAATTTAATTATACAGTAGTTGGCAAGTTATTTTAATGATGTGCCAACTATATTTTTTTTGATTCCTGCAGTTGCTCTAAATAAGAGCTGGCAGCAGGATTGAAACTTCTTAGCTGGCTTTATCCAGTGACTGAAAAGTGAAATACTAATTTAAGTTTTTTGAGATTTGGTAAAAATAGATTTGCTTGAAGTTTTGTTGAAAGAGTAGAAGAGTTTGAATGTTTGTCAAGATAATTTTAGATTCTGCTACTATTTATTAAATGCCTAGCCCAGACCTAAGTAAAAATAAAAAAAGTCTTTACAGTAATGTAAAGACTTTCTTGCATTAAGTGAGCGCGAAAGGATTCGAACCTTTGACCGTCTGCTTAGAAGGCAGATGCTCTATCCAGCTGAGCTACGCACCCATTAAATAATTTTGTGAAAATTAATAAAACTGTCGGGGCGGCAGGATTCGAACCTGCGACCTCCTGGTCCCAAACCAGGCGCGATGACCGGACTACGCTACGCCCCGAAGTGTATATTGATGTAAGAAAAAATGCGGAGGGTAAGGGATTCGAACCCTTGCGACACTTTCGCGTCGACAGTTTAGCAAACTGCTCCATTAACCACTCTGGCAACCCTCCTTTTTTCTTATTTTTTAATGATCGTTGTTCCGTTATTGCGAGTGCAAATATAGAACAGATTTCTTTATTTACCAAATAAAATTCAAGAAAAATTTGCGTATTTTTGAGCTGATAAATGATTAAAAAATTAAACGGATGCGTAAGACATTATATATCATCGGATTAAGTACTTTTGTTTTTTCATGTACTTCCCAGCAAAATGTAAAGAAAAATACTTACAAGCCAAAAGCCCCGGTATCACAGGCTAAACCGGCAGTTAAAACACCGGTAGCCGAAACTCCGAAACCTAAAATTACCAATGATCATGGAGTAGAGTTTTTTACAACCAATATAGCTGATGCCGCAAAAAATGATAACACTATAAGCTACGGTTCTATCGTGTCAGCAAAACCGGCAGGATATAAAGTGGTAAAGACCTATTTTCCTGCTATAGGGCAGAACTTCAGACAGCGTTATCTTATACTGCATTATACCGCACTTCCGGACGATAAATCCATCACTGTTCTTACCCAGCAGGGAGTAAGTGCCCATTACCTGGTTAATAATACCGGCGATAACGAGATTTACCAGCTGGTGGATGAAAACAAACGTTCTTATCATGCAGGAGTAAGTAACTGGAGAAATGATAAAAACCTTAACGATACTTCTATAGGTATTGAAATCGTTAATACAGGATATACAACAGATGCTGAAGGAAAGAAAATATTTGCAGCTTTCAGCGATGAGCAGGTGAAAAAAGTAGCAGCATTGGCGAAAGATATTGTCAACAGGTATCAGATTCCTGCAACCAATGTACTGGCCCATTCGGATATTGCACCAACCAGAAAGCAGGATCCGGGCCCGATGTTTCCATGGAAAAAGCTGTATGACGAATACCAGCTTGGGATGTGGTATGATGAAGCGGTTAAACAAAATTTCTTCGCTTTGGCACAGGAAGAGGTGCCTTTAAAATATAACGATCCGTCCTTCATTTTTGCTGTTCAGACAGCATTGCAGAAATTTGGGTATTATCTGGATATGAGCGGAAAATGGGATGATGGAACAAAAAGAACCATCGAGGCTTTACAGTACCATTTCCGTCCTCAGAATTATGACGGGATTATGGATGCTGAAACTTGGGCTGTTCTTCAGGCTTTAAATCAGAAATATCCGGCGAAATAATAATTAGAACGCATCGGTAAAGGTGCGTTTTGCTATATTTAAAAAATAAAAAGTTAAATAATCTGTAATGGAAAATTTCAGAAAAGAAAGTGATCTGCTTGGTGAGCTCAAAGTGCCTGCAGATGCTTATTATGGAGTGCAGACGCAAAGAGCGATCGATAACTTCAAGATTTCAGGGCAGCTTCTGTCAGCATATCCGGACTTTATTAAAGGTCTTGCCTTTGTAAAAAAAGCGGCAGCAAAAACCAATTATGAACTGGGCTTGCTTGATGAGAATTTATATTTCAAAATAGCAGAAGCCTGTGACGAGATTGTAGCGGGAAAATACCACGATCAGTTTCCTGTAGATATGATTCAGGGAGGGGCCGGAACGTCAATCAATATGAATGCAAATGAAGTGATTGCCAATATTGTTCTGGAAAAATTAGGAAAGAATAAAGGCGAATATGAATTCTGCTCACCAAATGATCATATCAACCTTTCCCAATCCACCAATGATGCCTATCCTACAGCCATTAAAATGGGACTTCTGCATATGAATACCGGACTTGTTGACCGACTTGAGAAAATTGTTGAAGCTTTCCGTGCCAAAGGAAAAGAATTCCACGATGTGATCAAAATGGGACGTACCCAGCTTCAGGATGCGGTTCCGATGACTTTAGGACAGGAATTTGAAGCCTATGCTGCTACTCTGGAAGAAGATATTTCTAAACTGAATAATAATGCAAGTCTTTTTGTGGAAGTTAATATGGGAGCCACTGCCATCGGGACGGGACTGAATGCTCCGGTAGGCTACGCAACTCTTTGTGCAAAAAACCTGGCTCAGATTACAGGTTTTCCTGTTGTTTCTGCACCGGATCTTGTTGAAGCAACACCGGATACAGGTTCTTATGTTATTTATTCCTCTGCTACCAAACGTCTTGCCGTAAAGCTTTCCAAGATCTGTAATGACCTGAGGTTACTTTCTTCAGGACCAAGAGCCGGATTGTTCGAGATCAACCTTCCGCCAATGCAGCCGGGATCATCCATTATGCCGGGAAAAGTAAATCCTGTTATCCCGGAAGTGGTAAATCAGGTGTGTTTTAAAGTATTTGGAAATGACCTCACGGTAACTTTTGCGGCAGAAGCCGGACAATTGCAGCTTAATGTCATGGAACCGGTGCTTTCCCATGCCATCATGGAAAACATCAATTTCCTTTGCAATGCCCTGGATACCCTTCGTGAAAAATGCGTAGTGGGAATCACTGCCAATAAAGAGGTCTGCCTGAATATGGTAAAGCACAGCATAGGAATTGTAACCGCACTTAATCCATATATCGGGTATAAAAAGTCTACAGAAATTGCAAAAGAAGCGTTGGAAACCGGAAACAGTGTTTACAACCTCGTTTTGGAAAAGGGAGTTCTTTCCCAGGAAAAGCTGGATGAGATTCTTAATCCTAAAAACATGCTTAAACCGCATAACAAATAAATTATAAATGATAAGTGGTGAATGTTGATTTCATGTCAATAGTTTATCACTTATCATTTTCATTGCTCATTACTTAATCATTACTCATAATAAAAGCGTGAGGTTTTTAATCATAATTCCTGCCCATAACGAAGAAGGCAATCTTCCGTTCACCTTGGATTCTTTACAGCAGCAGAGCTTTAAAGATTTCAAAACTGTAGTGGTTAATGACGGTTCTACGGACCAAACGGCGGAAATCATCAGGAAGTATACAGAAAATGATCCCCGTTTTGAAACGGTAGATCTTCAGAAATCTGCTCATCAGCCTGGATCTAAGGTGGTAAATGCATTCAAAAACGGATTGAAGACCCAAAATATAGATGAATTTGATATCATCTGTAAATTTGATGCCGATATCATTCTTCCTGAAAATTATCTGGAAACAGTATGGAATGCCTTTAAAAACAATCCTGAATATGGACTTGTTGGAGGTTTACTGTATGTAGAAAAGGAGGGGATCTGGGTATATGAAGGAAATTCAAACAAGCATCATGTGCGTGGGCCTTTGAAGGCTTACCGTAAAGAATGCTTCGTTCAGATCGGAGGACTGAGGGAAACCCTGGGCTGGGATAATATTGATTCCATTCTGTTGGAAAATCTTGGCTGGAAAGAAATTGTTCTTCCTGAACTGCACGTAAAGCTGATCAAGGTAAAAGGAGCAGATTACACCATAAGGCCTGCAGATTACTACGGCAGGTATTTTTATTTTTTAGGGCTGAACAGGTTCCTTGCCTATACTGCCTCCGCAAAAGAAGCCGCTAAAAGCAGGTCTGTTTCTTTTTTCTTTAAAATGATTAAAGCCTATGAAGCCTGTAAATCAGAAAAGCTGGAGCTTAAAATCTCAAAAGAAGAGCAAAAAGCCATCAATGACAAACGATGGAAAATGCTGAAGAAAAAATGGCTCAAAATGTAGTAAGATAGAGGCATCACAAAATGTAAAAACTGAAAAAATAATAGTAAAAAACTATAAAAAAACAGTTCGTATTCAACCATACCCTTTACCTTTGTTAAACCCGAAACCCGAAACCCGAAACCCGAAACCCGAAACCCGAAACCCGAAACCCGAAACCCGAAACCCGTTGAAGAAAATCGCCTACATAGAAATAGATACCCACGCAGAAATTGCGCAGGCTTTCATGGACATTATGCATGATTCTTCAGAATTCAGCGTAGATTATTATTTTTCGAAAAAGATAAAGGATTTGGTTCAGGAAAATGGAGAAACCGTGTTTTTATCAGATAGTTCTATGATCCTGGAACAGTTGAAGTTAAAGAAATATGACCTGATTATTATAGGAACGGTTCACCGGTATTTCAATACTTTTCATGCTTTGGTTCGGAAATACAATGCATCGGTCATTGTTCACAATATCAATTTTTCAAAAGCATCAAAAGGAGCTTTAATGAAGAGCATTTTTAAAGGAGATCTGGTTTACAGGCTGAAGCTTTGGTGGAAAGAAGGACTGTTTTACAGTTCTAAAGTCTATAGGAATACTAAAAAATTATGGGTGCTGGATGAAGAGATTTCATCAGAAAAATATCAGTTTCTGCCTCTGTTTTACAATAAATATTTTGAAAATCAGACTAAAGACAGCTTTACCGTTGTCATTCCGGGAGGTGTTTCGCAGAAAAGGAGGGATTATCATCACGTCTTTAAAACAATTGAACATTTAAAAACAGAAGAGAAATGGGAGTTCATATTTCTTGGAAAAGCTAAAGATAATGAGCTGAAACAGCTTGAAAGACTATCCAAAAAACTTCCTGAAAATGTTTCCATCCAGTATTTTTCAGACCGGGTTTCGAATGATGATTTTGAAAAGGGAATGCAGAAAGCAGATGTTTTGTGGTGCCCGATTCAGCAGAAAACAGAATTTTTCAGCAGGGAAGAAGTTTATGGTCTTACGAAAATGACCGGAAACCTTGGTGATGCTGTAAAATATGGTAAAACAGCCGTTTTTCCCAAAGATTACCCTTCGAAATTGGAATTCATTGTTCCTGAGAAAGAAAATATCATCGAGCAGTTTAAAGCGCTTAAAAACACCCGTTTCGATTTCCAGAAAAACTACAGCAGAAAGTCAGTCCTCAAAAAGCTGGAAGACGCTCTATCCGCTATTATTTCTATTTAAATTTAAAGATACTTTTAATAAACTTTGCATTCAGGTAATCCTCGAGCGGGAATACTTTTGTGAAATGATTTCCGATATAAATCAGGATCAGCACAACGGCAGGTTTGTATATCAAGTTGATAAAATTACTGTTAAAATTAGGCAGTACGATAGCCACTGTTATGGCTAAAGTACAGATAATGGAAACAAAGATCATTTCGATTGTCAGCGGAGAAACTTTAAAGACAAAGTAATTGAAAGCTATTTTGATCACATTATAAGTGGTAAGTGAAATAGCTGTAGATAAAGCAATTCCTATCAGTTTAAGATCCGTATTTTTAATGAAATAATAATTCAGGCAGATAGTAAGCCCGGCCAGGAGAAGCATGATCAGGATATTAAACCTGTAATATTTGGAAAGCGAAATGATATTCCCGTTAAATCCTGTCGCCAGGTCAATAAGAACTGCAGATCCCCAGATCCATACAACAGGCTCATATTCCCTTAACATGGTTCCGTTTTTGGGCATAAACTGCGTCAGATAAGGAAACCCGACCATGATGCATGAAAACAGTACTGCGCCTAAAAAATATAATGATAAAGAAGTCTTTTTGTGAAATCTGTCAAGTTCTTCCATATCGCCGTCGGCCAGCGTTTTATTAATGATAGGGGCAGAAATATTGAACAGACCCAGCTGTGGGATAGAAATCAGAGAAATCAGAGCATAAAGAACCGAGTAAATTCCCACTTCCTCCATTCCCAGAAACTCACCGATCATAAAACTGTTAATGGCTAAATAATTCCCGAAAGTTCCCAAAAATCCAAAAAAGCTGTAATTGAAAAACTCTTTCCAGAAACCATCCTTTTTGAAATAATCCGTATTGAAATCAAGTTCTATCCTTTCAAGTTTATTCGTGTAGTAAATATATCCGAAAAGCATTAAGGCGAACATTCCGAAAAAGAAGGCAAACGCGATCTCCTGGGAAAGTAAAAAATAAGCAAAAAGGCAGAAAGCCCCCAGATTCGCTATTTTAGGAAAAAGATTATCAAAGATATTGGAAACTACAATCCTTTTGTAATTAGAAGTATATTTATTAAAGATAGCACAGAAAGAAAGGATAAGGATTAGCGGAAGAATCATTTCCTTTAGTTTCCACGCCTCAGAATGCCTGAATTTTGGAAAAATATAGGGAAGTATAAAAAATACCCCCATAAAAATGATGAAATTAATGAAGACCGTAAGCAAAGACAGCGACAGCATATTCTGCTTCTTACCATCCTTTTCCACTTTATGGAAAAACTTCACATTCGAATAAGAAATCCCTAGTACTACGGCAGGAACCAGCATTTCGGCAGTAGGAAGAATATACCGGAGCTTGCCATAAAATTCAAAATTGTATGGAAAAATAAAAATGGCGGATATGGTACCCAGCAGAAAACCAATATAACCTATGATGGAATATTTGAAGCCCTGTCTCGCTACTACACTCATACTGTTTTTTTAATGGTTTTTTGGCGTAAAAATAATATTGTTTATATAGCTGGTCTTGTTTTTTTCATCGTTGGTGTTATGTATTAAGATCTCTTCCGTCAGGAGTTCCAGCTTAAAACTGTCGCGGTTAAGATATTTTGCTTCGTAACCCCAGCTTTTGACTTCAGAAATGTCTTTCCAGATAGGGCTTTCGTGGTGTCTCTGCTCCATTTCGACCATCAGTGTCGGAAGGAATCTTCTGATGGTTTTCTGGGCGCCGGATAAAGTCTTCATTTCATTGCCTTCCACATCTATTTTTATAAAATCCAGCCTGTCAAAATGTTCTATAGCAGCCCATTCGTCCAGCTTGATCACTTTTACCTTTTCCGTATAGCTTTTTTCTTCGCCTTTTTCTTTATAAGAAGTATTTAAAGTTCCGCGGGAGGCAATCAGTTTGCCATTGATGATCGGGACCTTAAATTCAGCAGTTGTATTTTCGTCAGACAGAGCCAGGGGAAGTATACTCATTCTCGGGAAAAGTCTTTTCAGCCGACGGTAAAGCTTTTTATTGGGTTCAAAGCCATAAATATGTTCATGATTCAGCTTGTGCTCCAACTGATAGAGAAAAGTTCCCACATTGGCTCCTATATCCAATATTACAGCATTTTTTGGAAGATACTCCTTGATCCATACCAGTTCCGGTTCTACATTACGTGCCGAAAAATTATTCTTAGTAAGATTGTTTAAATTCTTAAAATACCTTTTTTTGTAAAAACTCGGACTTATATATTGTAGTTTTTCTGCAATTTTTTGATATAAAGACATTCTTGGGTATTTGACGAAAAGCAAAGATAAACAAAAATGTTAAACTAATGTTAAAAAATAACAAATATAACCGTTTGATTATCAATAGATAACTTTTGGATATTGTTTTTAAGAAAAACTGAATTCCGGCAGATTGGTAGGATGAGTACCATACGGAAGAGTTCCGCCTGAAGTGCATGTAAAGGGAAAAGATAATTTGTCGGCCCAGAATTCCCCTCCTGTGGAGGGGTGGCGAAAATTCAAAGAATTTTTGACGGGGTGGTTTATAACCGCACAAAAAATCCCACAAACTGCACGGAATTCTCTCAAAATCCATACTATCTGTGGGAACTGTAAAAACAACCTATTTAATTTTGGGAATATTTTGCATAAGCCTTCGCAAGCTTTTCATCATATTTGTTTTCCTTATAGCCGGCTCCGTTATAAAGTTTGGCAAATCCTGCCCAGTTTTTACTTCTCAAGTGGATCAGGCAGCCGTTTTTTTCAAGAAATTTTCCAAATGCTTTCAAATGTTCCCCTTCATTGATTTCCATCTTCGAAACAAAGTCACTTACATCAGCATATCCTAAACTTTTGGCATGATAACCCATGATCTGGAAACTTCCCCATGAAGCGGAAGACAGTGCCGCTTCTTTGAATTCAGGATTGGCATCCAGGCTGATGGCTTCATTGAGCCGATCGTATTCTTTTACGCCGCCCTCATAATATGCCCTTGTCCATTTCGGGTAAAGGACGTTCTGGCTTTCTGAATTATAGTAAGAATTGGGATCAATGCCCCTTTTTTTAAGCTCATTCCAGAAAATATGACCTTCAAACAATATTTTTGGTTTATTATTGATCAGAAAACCTTTTCCGCTGCTTTCAATTTCATTAACTGCTTTTACAGCTGCCAATTCAAGGCTGTATTCATCTGCGAAATGGATAAGGTCGGCTTCCTGCAGGAATTTTTGAGTCTGGCTTTCGGGTCTCTCATCCTTTTCAAGAAGAACGGCCCAGGTTTTTACTCCCACAATCCCGTCTACGACCAAAGAGTTTTTTCTTTGAAAATCTTTCACGGCAGCACCCACTTCCAGAGTAAATGAATCTGAGATCTTAATGCTGTATCCAAGTTGATAAAGGATCTCACATAGGGTAAGCACTTCCGGTGCTTTTGTATAATATTTTAAAAGTTTCATGATAGTTTTTTTAAATGATAAATGATAAATGATGAATGATGAATGATGAATGATGAATGATGAATGATATTTTTAGATAAAGTACGATGAGGTATTTTAAGTCTTAATTCTGATATCTGATGTCTTGATTCTTGGCTCTTGGCTCTTTCTCAATTACTAACCGGTATCTTCGGCATTCTCTCACAGATCATTCCAATCAGAAAAAAAGATTTGAATTTCACTTCTTCCCTCTGGAGTTTATAGTCCAGATTAAGCGGCATGGAACTGTTGACACTGAAATTCTGATTTAAAACCGCATAATCATCAATTCTCAGCTCAATGCTGTATTCGCCAATTGGGATCAGTTGGCTGATGATGCCTGCTTCATTGCTTTCAATCTCAAAAATCCTGTTATTGTTGGTTCCTTTAATGGAAATAGCACATTTGTAGATAGGTTCATTATTGACCTTATCAGAGATCCGGAACTGTACGACAGCATCTGTGGGCGGTAGCGGAACGGGCACGGGGATAGGTATTGGTGTTGGCACTGGAGTGGGCGAAGGGGTTGGAGTAGGAGTGGGAATAGTCGGAAACTTTGGACCCCATGATCCCCACGGTGCTTTAATAGGGTTGGTAGGCTGAGGAGCAGGCTGTACCGGGCTGGCTCCATGTGGAGCCGGATTGAGAGGGCTTAAATTCTTAATGTTGTTCAGAATATTTCCCATATTTGTTTTTCCTGCAAATGATGCATTTACTACAGTCTTCATGTTTTCTGCCGGTTCAGGTTCAAGTGCTGTTCTGGCAGAAAAATTATTCATTACATTGGCCTTCTGAGATTCAGCAATCATTGTTTTCTTGGCTAAATAATTCAGCTGGTCAGATTTGATTGTTTTTACATTGGTAATGGCTTTCAGGAACTTCTGGTTGTTATTTTTATTGATAAAGACCTGCTGCTTCATGACCATTGGCCCGAAATAAACCAGCTGTTCAGTGTTGCTCACGTTAGCGCTGTTAATGGAAGGATCCAAAATCACTTTTAGGTTTTTGATCAGGATCATTGTCTTTGGAAATGCTGGAAGCTTGAAATCGTTGGAGATGGTCAGCCCGTCCGATATTTTTTTAGGTTCTTTCCATTCAAAATAATCAGACAGCATAAAATTTTTATTGAACCAGTTCCTTTTCAAATGGACAAACGAATAATCCACTTCCACAGCCTGAATCATGCTTTCGTCATAATCTATGGATAAAATTTCTGAAGGGATATTTTCATTACCATTTTTTGCCTCGGAGTGAAGCCCTTCAAGTTCAGATCTTTCAATACGCATGCTGTTCCATCCCGATTCATTTTCCATGAAATCATATGGAATAAAATGGATGTCGTGAATGGAAGAATTGCTGATCACATCCGTTTTTTCTGCAGCTTCAAAGGTATGTTTGGCATTTTGTGCCATGGCAAGATACAGATCGGCATCGGAAGATTTATTGATCCTTGTCAGTTCTTTTTCAATAAGATCCTTACTGCCTTTTACCTTCCATTCGGAAAAAGCCAGTTCTTTCAGATTATTTAAAGTGATAAGCCTGTCGTTCCAGTTGCTTTTTTCCTCATCAGTTTCAAGGCTGTCGAACAGAAGCAGATGATCAGTCACTTTATTTACGGTATCTTCGTGCAGTGTTCTGTATTTTTTATAAGCTTTGAACTCCTTGGTATCGCTGTTTTTGGTATCAAAAAGAACCGTGCTTTTGGTTTCAAGGACTTTATCCAGGTTTTGCTCTAGGTCCTTCAGATTATTTTTATCCAGGATATCCCTGTAAATATCAAATAGGGAGTTATTGGGATTCAGATCCCAGAAGTTGGGCGAAATAGGAACTGAATTCAGTTCATACGCTACATTTTGCTTTTTAATAATCGAAAGGGCTTTCTTCTGCTCATCATTCAGTAGGCTCTGGGGTTTCAGAAGTTCCAGTTCCTCATTGTCATAAATGCGAAGGGAAGGGCATATCATCGGAAGGTCATTTTCCATTGAGCTTTGAGACATATAAATGTTCTTCAGCTTCTGGTAGACGGCTACGAAATATTTCATGGTTATCGTTTTTAGTTTAGGTGAATAACCGGCAGAAAATATTTCCACCGGTTATTCTTATTGAGAAGGATATAAGTAATCTAAATTCAGGTAAGTGAAATTAAGATTGAAAGATCTGGAAGTTTGAAGACCGGAGCGTGAAGCTCTAGTGGGTACTTGTTTTTTTGAATAGTTACTGCAAAATTTATACTTTCGGCTTTAAGTAACTTCTTTCTTCCGGCTTCAGACTTCTTTATCTGACTACGATTTTCCGTCTGCCCATTTTTTGATTTCAGGGTTCGGGTTTGGAGACTTCGGTACGATGTGGCATTTGTAACCGATAATGTAAATTCCTTTTGAGGTCAGTTTTTTATTATCCCACTCATAGCTGGATTTTACATTCTGATTGTCGTAGCTGTAATTTCCGCCGATGACGAAAGGTCCTATTCCTACAGCACCTCCTGCCGATATGGAATTTTTAGCATCGGTATAAGCCGAGGCGCTGTCTTTGAAATCCAGGGAAACATCTTTGGCAATAATCAGTTCTGTGATGATGGATGGCATTAGTCCTTTTCCGTTTCCATCACTGATCATGTCGCCGTTCAGCGTCTGTGGAGACTGCTCGTGAAGTTTCCAGTATTTTGATTCTATAAACTGCTGATTGAACCAGCCTCTTTCTACTTTTACCTTTCCGATTTTAAAAGAGATATTCATGCTGGAATAATCAGAGTTGATCTGGGTTTTTTCATTTTTTCCTCCTCCTTTTGCTCCAATGGAGAATAATCCCATGCTGAAACCTCCTGCAGCACTCCAGTTATGAATGGTTTTAGAATAATCATAATTAGATTTTCCCTGTGATATGGAGATTTCAGGCCAGCCTTTTGATTCTCTTAATGCATTGGCTGCTACCGGAATACATGGAGAATAGTTGGTATAATCTAAAATTCTTGTTCTCTGGCTGTTCCTGAATTCTGCCTGGATTCTTTTCTTGATCACAAGCATGTGCTTTTCCTCAATTTCGCTCAGGTAATTCTGAATTCTTTCCACAGCTTCTTTGTAGCCTAAAGATTGCCATGCCTTCAAAGCAGCATCTTCGCGCTTTTTCATGTTTTTCCCGTCAATGGATAATTTGGCCATGGCATCAGTATCCCCGTTATCAGCAGCGGTTCTGATCTCGTTATTGGCATCCACGATGTCATAATATTTCATCTGGTACTCTACGTATTTTGCATAAGTAGGTGCTACAAACGTGTGGATCAGTTCAGGCTTGTTCAGGTCATCTACCGGGGCGTTCTCATCAAAATCAGGATTTTTTACCTTTTTTATTTTGAACAATTTGTCTCTCAGAGAGTCCAGTTTCTTTTCTACTTTTTTATCAAAATCTGTATCCACGACTACGGACCATTGTAAAAGATCCTCATATACTTTGGAAACCTTTTTTTCAGAATCAGTCATGATGGTAATGGCTCTTCCTTTTCCGTCTTCAGTAAGCGGAGGTAAATGAGAAGGTACTGAATCTACCATGGCGGCAAACTGTTCCATCTGAAGATATTTTTTGAATTTACTGTTGGATAGGGCAGTCTGGTAGGCTTCCATATCGATTTTCGGATTTCCGTTGGCATCCAGGATAGGTTTTCCTGTTCCGTCCAGCATAGGTTTCGGAGAAGGGGCATCCCCGAACAGGCCATTCAGTGCATAATCGAAAGTGTCTTCTGATAAGGTAATCCCTACCGGATCAAATGCTATAAAATCATCAGTTCCCAGGTATTCAGGATTTCCTCCGTTGGTTAGTGTGTCATAAACCTGCTTTAAAAGCATGCTCATTAATGAAGTTGATTTTGCTTCTTGTGTTAAAGTTGGCATAATTATAAGTTTTTTTTAGTTGCTTACTCTTTATGGTTTTCAGCATCCCCGATTTTCTATGGTACAAATGTATACTGGTTTTAAAATTAATTCATCAGTGGTTTTCCTGTTTTTGAATGGGGTTTTTACTGTTTTTAATTTTATGATGCATATTTTATAAATTAAGATTGATTTTTTGCGAATAATAAAATGCATTAAGATTGAATTTTAAATATTTCGGATAGATTGGAATGTTAAAGTTTGCATATTGTTATAATTTTTTTTAAAATATTGATGTTTTGATAAAATTTTGGCAGATGTTTTGATATCGAAACAATACTTATCGATAAGAACACACCAAACTAATAATCACTTATTTTTTAACAGTTTAAATATTTAATAGTGATGAAACACCTAAATCAAAATCAGGAATTTCGTTTCAACGAAGTTCTTTTTGAGCACCGCAACAAAGAATATGGTGCTTATGTATTAAGAAATGAATCAGATAAAATACTGACCAAAGCCCTTTTTGTAGGCGTTAGTTTACTGGCTGCAATTTCAGTAACGCCGTTTGTGATTTCGGCATTACAAGGACCTAAAATTATAGATAGCATTATAGCTTGCGATTTTGGTCCCTTTGATATTAAAGATGTTGATCAGCCTGATGTTATGCCGCCGGTGGAAGTCAATTTACCTGAGGCTCAACCTGAAAAGGTCAAAACATATGATGCAACCATTCCTGAGCCTAAAGCAACTGTAAAAACGGAAAAAGTGGTAGAAAAAATTGAAGGAGCAGTTGCCGGACCAACAAGTAATCTGGAAGGGACGATTGCAACAACAAATTATCATCCTGTGCCACCTCAGGCAGGAACAGGGCCTGCAGTGCCTTATATTCCGCCTACACCGCCTGCAAAAGTTCCCGATAATCATATTGCAAGCGATAACGAACTTGCTTCTGAAGCGGTATTTGCCGGAGGAATTGATGTATTCAGAAATAAGGTGATGAACAATTTTGACATTTCAGGATTTGAAGGGAATGGAGATACCATGAGAACAATTATAACTTTCGTTGTAGAGAAAGATGGAACAATTTCCGGTTTAAAGGCTAATGGTAAAGATGTTGAATTTAATAATGAAGCGATAAGAACCATTAAGAATGTTAAAGGATTATGGAAGCCGGCTAAAAATAAGCAAGGTGAAACCGTAAGAAGTTATTTCAAATTTCCAATCACAATGAACTTTGAATAATCGGCATAAAAACAAACCTTAAAATAGTTATCCACAAAGAATTTTTTTTGTGGATAATTTTTTTAATTGTTAAACCGTTTATTAACAATACTTTAACTCAATTTTGGATTTCGCCACTCATCGGGAGCAAAGAAAAAAGTGTATTTTTGAAACCTAAAGTTCTAATAATGGCAAAAATCATAGGTATCGCTAATCAAAAAGGAGGAGTAGGAAAAACTACTACGGCTGTAAACCTTGCAGCTGCATTGGGGGTGTTGGAAAAAAGAATATTGATCATTGATGCTGATCCTCAGGCTAATGCAACCTCAGGTCTGGGTGTGGAAGATGTTCAGTACTCTACCTATAATCTTCTGGAGCACAGTGCAGATACAAGAACATGTATCAAAAGAACTGCCAGCCCCAATCTGGATATCATTCCTTCTCATATTGACCTTGTAGCAGCAGAAATTGAGCTCGTGGACAAAGAAAACCGTGAGTATATGCTGAAGAAAGCATTGGCAGAAGTGAGAAATGATTATGACTATATCATTATAGACTGTGCGCCGAGTTTAGGACTTATTACGGTAAATGCCCTTACTGCAGCAGATTCTGTGATTATCCCGATTCAGTGCGAATATTTTGCATTGGAAGGACTTGGCAAGCTTCTGAATACCATTAAAAATGTGCAGAAGATCCACAATAAAGATCTTGGTATAGAAGGGCTGCTTCTTACGATGTACGACAGTAGGTTAAGATTATCCAACCAGGTGGTGGAAGAAGTGAACTCTCACTTCCCTGACATGGTTTTTGAAACCATCATCAGCAGAAACGTAAGGTTGAGCGAAGCACCTAGCTTCGGTGAAAGTATTCTGAATTACGATGCAGAAAGCAAAGGAGCCATTCAGTATATCCAGTTGGCTGAAGAGGTTCTATTGAAAAACGAAAATTTAGTAAAAAATTAATTTAATAAATAAATGCACTCATAAGTGAATGAGCACCATCACTTATCAAACATCATTTATCAATTATATATATGAAGGACAAAAAAAGAGCTATGGGACGTGGTTTGGGCGCCATCTTGAGTGCTGAATCCAAAGCGAGTGTCAACTCCGCTACTGATGAAGGAGCAGACAAGTTTGTAGGAAACATCGTAGAGGTAGCCCTTGAAGATATTTATCCGAATCCCACCCAGCCGAGAACTTATTTTGACGAAAAAGCGTTAAACGAACTTGCCCTGTCAATAAAAAATCTGGGGGTAATCCAGCCTATTACTCTAAGGAAAGACGGCGAGAAATTCGAAATCATATCAGGGGAAAGACGTTACCGTGCCAGTAAAATTGCCGGTCTTCCGACAGTTCCTGCTTATATCCGTTTAGTCAATGACCAGGAGCTCCTGGAAATGGCTCTTGTTGAAAATATCCAGAGAGAAGATCTTGATGCTATTGAGATTGCTCTGACCTACCAAAGGCTTTTGGATGAGATTGGTCTTACCCAGGAAAACCTGAGCCAGAGAGTAGGAAAGGACAGAAGTACCATTACCAACTCGATCAGACTCCTGAGATTGAACCCTGATATTCAGAACGCCATCAGAAGCGGTGAAATTTCTGCAGGACACGGTAGAGCCATCATCAGTCTTGAAAATGAAGAACACCAGCAGATCTTATTTGATCTGATTATTAAAGAAAAACTCAATGTACGTCAGGCCGAGCAGGCTGCTACAGCATTGAAGAATCCTAAATCACCGGCAGCAAAAAAAGTAAATACTGAGCTTTCCAACAACTATAAAAGAGCACAGAAAACGATTGCTGATATTTTAGACGTAAAAGTAGAAATCAAAACCTCCGGAAACGGGAAAAAAGGTAAAATTCTCCTTGACTTCAAAAATGAAGAAGAACTGGAGTATATTTTATCCCATATTAAATAATGAATAAATTATTTTTCACATTCTTTTTGTGCATTTTTGCTTTCACCTATTCGCAGGTTACTCCCGGCGATACCATTCGTGCAGAGCCTCTTCCAAAGGATAGTGTGGTCGTTACTAAAACTGTAAAACCCACAACAAAACCTGTAAAAACGGAAGCGAAGATCATTGAAGATCTTGAAAATGCAAATGGACCTACCAGAAAAACTGTTAAGCTCAATCCTACGAGAGCAGGATTGTACTCTGCCGTACTTCCTGGGTTGGGACAGTATTATAATAAAAAATACATCAAAATTCCTATTGTATGGGGAGCTGTGGGAGCCGGGATCGGATATACGATATGGAGTAACAACCAGTACAAAAAATACAGGGAATATTATGTGGCAAAACTTAACGGAACTCCTAATGAATTTGTAGACAGTCATCCCTGGCTGGATAAAAAAGCTTTCGGAAATGCCCAGGACAGATACAAAAGACAAAGAGATTACGCTATAGCCATTACAGGTCTCATTTACATTCTGAACATTGTAGATGCTGTAGTAGATGCGCATCTTTACGAAAGCCGCCACGATCCGGATCTCAGCTTCAACCCTACAGTAATTCAGGATCAGTATGGGTTTTCTACCCCTAAAACAGGTTTAAGTTTAAGTTACAGATTTTAAAAAAAGAATAATACACATCATGTGAACTGAAAGGTTCATGGATTAAAATAAAATATCATATGAAAATAGCATTAGTTGGATACGGTAAAATGGGGAAGATTATTGATGAAATTGCACAAAAGAGAGGCCACGAAATAGTAGCCCGCCTTAAAGAGACTCCAACAGCTGAAAATCTAAATAATGCCGATGTAGCGATCGAGTTTTCACTGCCTGAAGCTGCATATGATAATATCAAAGCATGCCTTGAAAATAAAATTCCGGTCATTTGTGGCACCACAGGATGGCTGGAGAAAAAAGAAGAGGTTGAAAAAATGGCTGTGGATCATGACAGTGCATTCCTGTACGGCTCAAATTTTAGTTTGGGTGTTAATTTATTTTTTGCATTGAACGAAAAAGTAGCCGAAATCATGAAAAATGTGGATGAATATTCTTGCCAGCTGGAAGAAATTCACCACATACACAAAAAAGATGCCCCAAGCGGAACCGCAATTTCCATTGCCGAAGGAATCATCAAAAATAACCCTAAATTTAACGCCTGGAAGCTGGAAGAAACCCAGGGAAAAGAGCTTGGAATCTTTGCTATCCGTGAAGATGAAGTTCCGGGTACCCACAGCGTTTATTACAAAAGCGAAGTAGACGAAATTGAAATAAAGCATACGGCGTTCAACAGAAACGGGTTTGCCCTCGGAGCGGTAGTCGCTGCAGAATGGATCAAAGACAAAAAAGGAAACTTCACAATGAAGGATGTTTTGGGACTTTAATTGTAACAAATTCTTTAAATTGCAGACCAATTAAAAAGAAAAATGATGACTAGTAAATTATAAATAGCAGAATGCTGTAATCATTTATTACTCATCATTTATCATTTATATATTTAGAATAGGCACAAAAAACTATGAATTATTTTTTAACTTATACAGTATATGTTCTCATTTTGTCTTTACTGATGGGGATTTCCACCTGGAAGCTGTTCAAAAAAATGGGGTACAGCCCCTTATTTGCATTTATACCTTTCTATAATTACTTTATTATATTAAAGGAAACAAAACATCCGAAATGGTGGGCGATTCTGTCTTACCTTCCGATAGTAGGACCTATTATGATGTCTGTTTTCCATATTTATTTAATGAAGAAATTTGGAAAAAGTCTGTTTCAAAATCAGCTTCTCACTGTTATTCTGCCATTTATTTACATGGCTACGGTGAACTATTCCAAAGATGTGGAAATAGAAGATGAAAACGCTGATGATCTCTTCATTACAGACGAAGAAAAAAATGCAAAAAAGAAAGATACATTCATAGGATCTATTACGTTTGCGGTTGTTTTTGCAACCATTATCCACGTTTTTGTAACGCAGCCTTTCGGGATTCCTACAGGATCTATGGAAAGAACACTTCTTGTGGGAGACTTCCTTTTTGTAAACAAATGGAGCTACGGTTACAGAATGCCGATGCGTCCTGTTGCCATACCATTCCTTCAGGGAACCATTATGGATACCGGACAGAAAGGCAATCCAAAAGATGATCCCAAATCTTACGTAGATGCTATCAAGCTTCCTTATACAAGAATTTTCCAGTTCAGTAAGCCTCAGAAAAATGATGTGGTGGTTTTCAACTATCCTCAGGATTCTGTGCATACAGCGATCGACAGAAAAGACCCTTACGTTAAAAGATGTGTAGCTGTTGCCGGTGATACTTTTGAAATGAGAGCCGGAAGACTTTTCGTTAATGGAAAGCCGGAGACCGTTTTAGGCGATCAGGAAGTACAGCACAGATATATTGTAAATACCGGAAGCCAGCTGGATATTCCTGCATTATATAACACCTATGGATTCTTGCCTGTACAGGAGATTCAGGCGGAAAAAGGGTATATTTATGCCTTCCAGGGACTAACCGATAAAACCGCCCAGGAAATAAAACAGCTTCCCCAGGTAATTGACATGAAAGAGGATGTTACGGCAAAAGGTGAAGCAGCGGTATATTATAAAGATGAAGCCAAAACAAAAATAGATACTACACAGTCTATCTTCCCGATCAACAAACCTTGGAACCAGGACTGGTACGGTCCTTTGAAGATTCCTAAAAAAGGAGATGTAGTAGCCATAAACAGCGAAACACTTCCGATGTATCAGTGGATCATTTCTGAGTATGAACACAACAGCCTTCAGAAAAGCAACGGAAAAATTCTGATCAACGGGAAAGAAGCCAGTCAGTATACCATCCAGCAGGACTATTATATGATGGTAGGGGATAACAGGGACGCTTCACTGGATGCAAGATTCTTCGGTTTTGTTCCGGAAGAAAATATTGTAGGAAAACCAATGTTCACATGGATGAGCCTTCAGGGGGCATTCAAGGACAGCAGCTCTTCTTACCAGGCTCCGTTTAAGATCCGTTGGGAGAGAATGTTTAAAGCAACCAATACAGGTGAAGCCAATAAAACTTCATATTGGTGGATCGCTGCAATGATCCTTATATTATTCTTTGGTTGGGAGTATTTCATGAAATTATTCAGAAAGAAAAAAACAGAAGACGAATTATAACTAAATTTAAAATTAAAATAAAATGAAGTATTTGAAAAAATACTTCATTTTTATATGATGAATATGACAAATGTATTATTGCCGGTATTTTATATGCCTCCGGTTTCATGGTTTTCAGTGTTTTTAAATCCTGAAAATGAGATTATATTTGAACAGTATGAAAACTTTCCGAAACAGACCTATAGAAACAGAACCAATATCTACGGGGCAAACGGGAAGCTTTCCCTGATCATTCCCATCAACCATAATGGTAAAAGAGAATATAAAGACATCGAAATTTCTTACAGGGAAGACTGGAGAAACCTGCATTGGAAATCCATCAAAACAGCCTATCAGAGTTCTCCATATTTTGAATATTATGAAGATAAATTCAGGAAAATATATGATCTGAAAGAAAAATTTCTCCTTGATTTCAACCTGAAAGGACTGGAAGTTATTCAGCAGATCCTTAAAACAGAAAAGGCACAGTCTTTGAATAAAGAATATATCAAAAATCCTGAAAGCATTAATTTCAGAGAGAAATTTTCGGCTAAACTTCCTTCTGAATTTCAAATGGAAGAATATTACCAGACTTTCTCTGATAAACTGGGATTTTTGGAAGATTTGTCGGTTCTGGATCTTATTTGTAACAAAGGCCCCGAATCTCTGACTTATATAAAAAGTATTAAACAATTATAATATGGAAGGGCCATTAACCGGAAATGATCCAATCAATTGGCAATGACATATGACCTTAAAAAATAAGTATCAACATATGAAAAAGGTATTATTAGCTGCTGTTTTTCTGGCAGGTTTTAGTTTCTCTTACGCTCAGGAATCTCAGGCGAAGAGCATTGATCCTAAAGAAGATAAAGATCTTATGACCTGGTATCATAAAGATTTTTCTACCTCTAAAGTATACGGAGTAAATACGGCGAACGCATATAAATATTTGGAATCCAAAGGCCTTAAGCCAAAAACTGTTGTAGTAGGGGTTCTGGATAGCGGTGTTCAGGTAGACCACCCGGGTCTTGTTAAAAATATCTGGTCAAATCCCAATGAAGTTCCCGGAAACGGAAAAGATGATGATGGAAATGGATATATCGACGATATCCATGGCTGGAATTTTATCGGCGGAAAAAACGGGGATATTGATATCGACAATATGGAGGTAACAAGAGTTGTTTCTAAATACAAACCCGTTTTCGAAGGAGACGACTCTGCAAAAAACAAAGCCAACCAGGCAAAAATGCCGGAGGAGTTTGCCATGTACATGAAGTCTAAAGAGCTTTTCACTAAAAAAAGTGTAGAGGCAAAGCAGAACCTTCAGACCTATACCATGATCAACACTCTCATCCCGAATATGGTAAAACTGTTAGGAGGTAAGCCTGTTACGGCAGAAACTATTAATGCAATTAAACCTCCGACGGACCAGAAAGATGCTATTGCTCTTAATATTTTGGGACAGGTTTCTCAAAGCCCTGAATTCAAAGGGAAATCTTCAGCAGATTTCGAAAAACTGATGAAAGAGCAGATGAAAGAAGCTATCGACCATTTTGCACCACAATCCAAGCAGTACGATTTGAGTTATGATCCGAGAAAAGAAATCGTTGGTGATAACTATGATGATTATTCCGAAAAAAATTACGGGAATAATGATTATGAAGGACCGGATGCGGAGCACGGGACACATGTTGCAGGAATCATTGCCGGACTTCCTCAGGGAAAAGAAATACAATATGGGGTAGCTTCCAAAATAGCTAAAATTATGTCTGTAAGAACCGTTCCAAACGGTGATGAAAGAGATAAAGACGTTGCCAACGCCATCAGATATGCAGTTGATAACGGTGCTAAAGTATTGAATATGAGCTTCGGAAAACCGGTTTCTCCTGGTAAAAATGTGGTATGGGATGCCTTTAAGTATGCTGAAGACAAGGGAGTTCTTTTGGTAAAAGCAGCCGGTAACGAAAATGAAGATGTGGCTGAGCATCTTGCTTACCCTACCAACTTTAAAAATGTAGCAGATGAAAAACCATTTGTAAACAACGTATTGGTTGTAGGGGCAAGTACCAACAGAAATAATGAGCTTAGAGCAAGTTTCTCCAACTACAATAAGAAAATGGTAAACGTTTTTGCACCAGGGGAAGAAATCTATTCTACAGTTCCTAAAAACGAATACAAATACCTTCAGGGAACTTCTATGGCATCGCCGGTGGTAGCCGGAGCCGCAGCTGTATTATTGGCTTATATGCCTAATCTGAAGCCTTACCAGGTCATTGAAGCATTGGTGAAAAGCAGTAATCCTAATGCAGATAATAAATTCCCGGACTATTCTCAGGCTGGAGGAGTGATCGATCTTCAGAAAGCGGCAGAATATGCTTATACCAACTTTTATGATGGTAAATCATCAAGTAATGCCAAACCTGCGAAATCCGTAAAAAAGGCTGTTAAAAAATAATATATCTCCCTGTATATAAGGAGAAAGCATTTAAAGTCCGAAATTTTCGGACTTTTTTTATTTTTATTATTCAATTTGGCACGGTTTTTTGTAACTTTATAAATAACAAAATAATAAACAACAAAATGAAAAAGTTACTACTTGCAGGGATGATCGGAACATCACTTTTTGCAGTGTCTTGTTCCTCAGTGAAAAAAGCAGAAACATCACAAAACCAGAGAGTCGAATACCTGAAATTAAAAGGTGATTGGCAAATTGTAAGTGTAGATTATGAAAAAGGGTTTAAAATCAAGCCTTTTGATGAAGGAGCAGATGCTCAGTGTTTTGTAGGAAGTCATTGGAGATTAATTCCAAATAACTACACCGGTGCCTATACTTTAAACGGAGGTGGAGCTTGCCCAAGCCTTACACAGCCAATCAAATTTGAAGTAAAAGACGGCAATACTTTCCTGTTTAAAAAAATCGCTGCGGGAACAAAAGCTAAGCAAAATACTGTAGGATACTCTTTAACAATCACTAATCAGTCTACAGACCAGTTTTCACTTGTACAGAACGTTCCTTTCGACGGAAGCACAGTGCAGGTTGTTTACAACTTCCAGAGAACAGGAATGAAATAATTTATCAACATATAAAGATTAAAAAAATGAAATTTACTAAAACATATATAGGAGCTCTATTCTTATCATCAGCATTATTATTAACCAGCTGTGAAGCGGTTCAGAATTCTAACCACCAGCAGAGAGGTACAGCAGTAGGTGTTGCATCCGGAGCTGTCATCGGGGGTATTCTGGGGAATAATGTAGGTAAAGGTAAAAATGCAGCTCTAGGAGCAGTGCTTGGGGGGATTATCGGTGGTGTTGCAGGTAACGTGATTGGTAATAAAATGGATAAGCAGGCTAAGGAGATCAAAGAAACTTTACCGGGAGCTGAAGTAGAAAGAGTAGGAGATGGTATTAAGATTACCATGAACGAAAGCATTGTGAACTTCGCTTTTGACTCTTCAAATCTTACTTCTACCGCTCAGGCAAACCTTGATAAATTGGCAAAAGTACTTGTTGATAACCCGGATACCAATATCAATATCTATGGTCACACAGACAGTAAAGGTACAGATGCTTACAACCTGTCTCTTTCACAAAGAAGAGCAGATGCAGTAAAAGCTTATCTTTCAGGAAAAGGAATTGCATCCAGCAGAATGATTACTAAAGGAGAAGGAGAAGCTATGCCGGTGGCTAGCAACGATACAGAAGAAGGAAGAGCTAAAAACAGAAGAGTGGAATTTGCCATTACTGCTAATGAGAAAATGATTAATGATGCTCAGCAAGGGCAGTAATTAATTTTATATAAATATTTTCGTAAAAGACCGCCTCGGCGGTTTTTTTTGTATTTTTATGGTGTAAATTTTGAATTCCCTATTTTTGTAACCGAAATAGCATAAATGAAGAAATATCTTAAACTCCTCCGTGTGGAGCAATGGGTGAAAAACCTTTTTGTTTTTGTTCCCTTGTTCTTTTCCGGAAACATTACAAATGTAGACTTACTTACGAAAAGCATTTTTGCTTTTATTATTTTTTCCCTTGCAGCAAGTGTGGTTTATATTCTTAATGACTATAACGATATAGAAGCAGATAGAAAACACCCTGAAAAAAGAAGACGGCCTCTTGCAAGCGGAGCTATCTCAAAATCCAAGGCCATAGGAATTCTCACAGGGCTTGTTATCATTGATGTTGCGCTGGTATTCCTTGCCCAGCTTTATTTTTTTGAGCCTTTATGGAAGTTTGCTACAATTATCGGGCTTTATATTGTGATGAATCTGGCATATACCTTCAGGCTTAAGCATGTACCGATTATTGATATTTTTATTATTGCTTTAGGTTTTGTATTCAGAGTTTTAGCTGGAGGATACATTACGGGGATTGGGATTTCACAATGGGCAATATTACTTACTTTTGTACTTGCCCTTGTTTTAGCTATTGGAAAAAGGAGAGGAGAGCTTATCAATGCCCAGGTTTCCGGTAAAACCAGGAAGGCGCTGGATGGGTACAATGTACAGTTTGCAGACATTGCCCTGTCTATTTCAGTGACACTGGCTATTGTCTGTTATCTGATGTTTACCCTTTCCCCTGAAGTTCAGGCAAGATTCCATGAAAGAGTTTTTTATACCGTCATCTTTGTAGTTTTTGCATTCTTAAGATACCTGCAGCAGACATTGGTATACAACAGAACAGAATCTCCTACGAAAATTGTGTACAGAGACCGGTATATTCAGATCACTTTAATACTTTGGGTAGCTGCCTTTTTAATCCAGATTTATTTTAAAAAATGAAGCCGAATTTCATACAGAAAGTTACCAACTGGGGCAATTTCCCGGTGGTAGAGAAAGAAATGAGATCTGAGGACAGCTTCAAAAAAATAAAAGAATTTGTACTCAGTCATAACGAAATTATTGCCAGAGGCAATGGAAGATGCTACGGTGATGCTTCCCTGGGAGAAACCATATTTTCTACCAAAAAACTGAACAAATTTATCAGTTTCGACCGTCTTAACGGGATTATCGAATGTGAATCCGGCGTTTTGCTTTCAGATATACTTGAAATCTCGGTTCCACAAGGCTATTTTTTGTATGTAACACCGGGAACCAAATTTATTTCGGTAGGAGGGGCAATTGCTTCTGATGTTCACGGTAAAAACCATCATGCAGAGGGCTGTTTTTCAGAATATGTGACTGAATTTAAACTGATGACCGAAAATGGAGATATCATCACATGCTCCAGAGAGGAAAATTCAGATAAATTCTGGGCTACCATTGGAGGAATGGGGCTTACCGGAATTATCCTTACTGTAAAATTTAAACTTAAAAATATACAATCCGCCTACATTCGTCAGGAAAGCATAAAAGCAGAGAATCTGGATGAAATTTTCAGGCTCTTTGAAGAAAGCGAAAGCTGGACGTATACAGTGGCCTGGATCGATTGTCTTCAGAAAGGCAAAAACTTAGGAAGAAGTATTTTAATGAGAGGTGAACACGCTTTTCAGCATGAACTTCCTCAAAATCTTGCGAAACAGCCGCTAAGACTGAAGAAGAAGCTACAGCCTACAGTTCCTTTTTATTTTCCAGGCTTTGTCCTGAATGCTTTGACAGTGAAAATCTTCAACCTCCTGTATTATAAAAAGCAGACTAAAAAAGAAGTTAAATCGTTCATTGATTACGAAACATTTTTCTATCCCTTAGATGCCATTACTGACTGGAATAAAATCTACGGGAAATCAGGATTCATCCAGTACCAGATGGTCATCCCGAAAGAAGCAGGTAAAGAAGGAATGAAGCAAATCCTGGAAACCATTGCTGCAAGTGGCAACGGATCGTTCCTGGCGGTTTTAAAGCTATTCGGAAAAAATAATCCTGAGGCTTATAATTCATTTCCGTTCGAAGGATATACTCTGGCACTTGATTTTAAGGTCAACTCTAAACTGAAAAAATTGGTGGATAAATTGGATGATATTGTACAGCAATTCGGAGGAAGGATCTATCTTACCAAAGACAGCATGAGCAGATCTTCGCTTACCAATTACCTTAAGAATATTCAAAGTTCAAAATTTGTGTCTTTACAGCACAAAAGAATCATAAACAACAATTCATAATGATAGTTCTGGGAAGTACGTCTGAAGTGGCACAGGCATTTGTGGAAAAAGCCCTGCAGGAAGGCGAAAAGTTTGAAAGAATATATCTCTTTACTTCAAGTAGGGAAACAACGGAAAGATTCGCAAGACACATTGATGTAAAGTTTCTGCAGCAGTCTGAAGTCATTGAAATTGATCTGATGAAAGAGATTGATTACAATAAATTTGATCATGTCAGTTCAAATGTATTATTTTGTGCTGCAGGATATTTGGGAGATGGTACGGAGGAAGGTCTTTATGATAACAGGAATACAGAAAAGATTATTAATATCAATTATTCGAAGCTGGTTCCCGTGATGAACTTTTTTGCTCAGAAATTTGAAAGCAGAAGGTCAGGAACAATTATCGGGCTATCATCGGTAGCAGGAGACCGTGGGAGACAGAGTAATTTTATCTACGGAAGTGCAAAAGCAGCTTTTACGGCTTATCTTAGTGGGCTCCGTAATTACCTTTTTGATAAAAAAGTACATGTTCTTACCGTAAAACCGGGTTTTATGGCCACAAAAATGACGGAAGGGCTGCCTTTGAATCCTAAACTGACCGCAACCCCGAAACAAGCAGCAGACTGTATTTATAAAGCTTTCAAAAAGCGGAAGAATGTTGCCTATGTATTGCCGGTTTGGGGTATTATAATGATGATCATCAGAAATATCCCTGAATTTATATTTAAAAAATTAAAGCTTTAGTAAAATGAAAAAATTGTATTGTTTTGATTTTGACGGAACTATTACGTATAAGGATACCATGTTTATGTATCTTAAATTCTATGATTCTACCAAATTCCGGATACAATTTTTAAGACACGTTCCTCTTTTTATTTTATTAAAACTAAAGCTTGCTGAAACTGAAAAAGTAAAGAAAAGCTTTATTGGTTCTATCCTGAAAGGCCAGACCCAGGAAAAAATTGAAATGAAATCCAAACAGTTCTTTGAACAGCATTACCCGAAAATTGTAAGGGAAAACGCTCTGGACTTTATTAATAATATCGATAGAGAAAATACACAAAGTTTATTGGTCACTGCATCACTGGATATCTGGGTAAAACCTTTTGCCGAAAAACTTCAGATGCAGCTTGTATCCACGCGTGCAGAGTTTAAAAATGGTGTTTTTACAGGCAATTTCGTTGGCAAAAACTGCAACGGAAAAGAAAAACTTTTAAGAATAAAAGCCGAAATACACGACTCCAAATACGATAAAATAATTGCTTTCGGAGATACTTCCGGCGACCGCCAGATGCTTAAATGGGCAAATGAAGGACATTACCAATTTTTTCACTAATTTTGGGTGGTAAAAATGTAATAATGAAAAGACTGCTTGTTTTATCTACTGCAATCTTAATGAACTGTACCGCTGCGCCGCCTCAAAAAGCATCAGACAGAGCTGAAAATGCTGAGCTGCTTGTTTCTGAATCGCAGGGAGGTACAGATGAAGCTGGATTTACTATTATTAAGAATGAAAAGGAATTCCGTAACTCCATTAAAGGCAGTTTCGGTCTTATAGGTTTAAAAAAAGAACCGTCTGTCAACTATCCGGAATTTCCGCGAAACAAAAAAGTAGTTTTGTACCATATGGGAATTTTCAGATCAGGCAGCCATAGGATTACCAGTATCAAAAATGCATTCGTGGAAAATAACACCCTGTATGTGGAAGTTCCCGCTCAGCCATCAGGCGGAATGGAGATTCAGGTACTTTCTAATCCATGGTTTATTTTTGCCGTTCCTTCAGATTATCAGTTTACCTCAGTAAAATTAAAATATTCCAATTAAAATGAACAAAATATATTTAGATAACGCTGCAACAACACCCCTTGCCGAAGAAGTCATAGATGCAATGGTGAATACCATGAAGATGAATTTCGGAAATCCTTCTTCTACCCACAGCTTTGGTCAGGAAGCAAAGATTCTTATCGAAAATGTAAGAAGACAGGTGGCAGACTATCTTCATGTAACTCCTGCGGAGATTATCTTTACTTCGTGCGGAACAGAGTCAAACAATATGATCATCAAATCCAGTGTAGAAAACCTTGGAGTTGAAAGAATCATCAGTTCTCCACTGGAACACAAATGCGTTTCGGAGAGCATTTTAGATATGAAGAACAGAAAGGGAGTAGAGGTAGTTTATATTCGCCCTAATGAAAAAGGAGATATTGACCTTAATAAACTGGAAGAACTTCTGAAATCTTCAGATAAAAAAACTTTGGTAAGCTTAATGCATGCCAATAATGAGATTGGAAATATTGTAGATATTAAAAAAATTGCAGAATTATGCAAAGCAAACAATGCTCTTTACCACTCTGATACGGTGAAGACTATGGCTCATATGAAATTCGATTTTTCAGATATCCCTGTAGATTTTGCTTCCTGCAGTGCCCACAAATTCCACGGTCCGAAAGGAGTAGGTTTTGCCTTTATTAGAAAATCAACTGGTCTTAAAGGTATTATTACCGGTGGCCCTCAGGAAAGAAGTCTGAGAGCGGGAACTGAAAATGTTGCCGGTATTGTAGGTCTGGGGAAGGCTTTAGAGCTTTGCATCAACAATATGGAGGCATATGCCGGTCATATAAGAGAAATTAAAAAATACGCTATTGAACAACTGTCTGCAAAAGTTCCGAATATTAAGTTCAACGGCCGAAGCGGTGAGATGGAGAATAGTGTAGACAGTGTTTTAAGTGCATTGCTTCCATACAAAGATCCTTTGATTGGGCTTCAGCTGGATATGAAAGGAATTGCAATCTCTCAGGGAAGTGCGTGCTCTTCAGGAGCATCAAAACCATCTATGGTAATGATGATGGTACTTACAGAGGATGAAATGGATCATTGCACTCCATTACGTATTTCTTTCAGCCATCTGACGACAAAGGCAGAAATAGACGCCCTTGCAGACGCTTTGGCGGAAATTTCAAAAGACTTCGCTATAGAAAAAACAAATGTTGAGCATAGATAGTCTTATTGCTTAAAAATCGTAATTTTGAATATCCAATTAAGGATTGAAATAAGAATATAATATTAATTAAAATAAAAGAAACAAAATGGCTTTAGAAATTACGGACAGCTCATTTCAGGAAACGGTTTTAAAATCAGATAAGCCGGTATTGGTGGACTTTTGGGCAGTATGGTGCGGACCATGCAGAACTTTAGGACCAATCATCGAAGAAGTAGCATCAGATTTTGAAGGAAAAGCAGTAGTAGGAAAAGTGGATGTAGACAACAACCAGGAAATTTCTATGCAGTATGGGATCAGAAATATCCCTACAGTTCTGATTTTTAAGAACGGTGAAGTAGTGGATAAATTAGTTGGTGTGGCTCCAAAAGAGGTGATCGCAGAAAAACTAAGTGCACACTTATAAAAAAAATAACTTTGATAATGAATGCCTTCCATTTTTGGGAGGCTTTTTTTTAACAAATAATTTGCAGGGAATTAAAAAAGGTGTAATTTTGCAATCACAAAAAAGAAACAACGTTCTTTACAACAACAGAAAATGATCCGGTAGTTCAGCTGGTTAGAATGCCGCCCTGTCACGGCGGAGGTCGCGGGTTCGAGTCCCGTCCGGATCGCAGAAGTTTATAATTTACTTAAAAAAAAAATTAGATCCGGTAGTTCAGCTGGTTAGAATGCCGCCCTGTCACGGCGGAGGTCGCGGGTTCGAGTCCCGTCCGGATCGCAGAAGTTTTCTCAATTTCTTTTAAAAAAATTGATCCGGTAGTTCAGCTGGTTAGAATGCCGCCCTGTCACGGCGGAGGTCGCGGGTTCGAGTCCCGTCCGGATCGCAAGATCTTAAAACCCCTTCAAATTGTTTGAAGGGGTTTTTGTTTGTCTTCATTTAATTAGGTGAAGAGATGATGAAGGTGAGAAATATTATGGTTACTGGCTTATGAAACTATATACTCTACAATAGCCTCACAATGTATTTTTGTAGTATCAAAAACAGGTATTGTAAAGTCATCCTGGCTGATCAGCAGGGGAATTTCCGTGCAGCCCAGGATAATACATTCTGCACCACGGCTGACAAGATTCTCCACAATGGAAATATATTTAAGCTTGGTCTCAGGATTAATCAATCCAATTCCCAGTTCCTCCTTAACAGTATATTGGATATAATCTCTCGTTTCCTGCTCTTCGGGAATTAGTACCTCAAGCCCGTACTCTCCAAGTTTGCTTCTGTAAAAATCCATTTCCATGGTGAACTTCGTTCCCAGCAGCCCAACTTTTTTTAAACCGGCTTTACGGATTGCTTTTGCAGTTTCTGTTCCGATATGAATAATGGGAATTTGTAAGGCGGCCTCAAGTTTATCTGCGAAGAGATGAGCTGTATTTGCACAGAGAACAATACTTTCTGCATCACTGTTTTTCAGATGTTCACAGGCATTAAGTAACAATTCATAAGAATGAACCCATCCTTTTGCCTGGATATCTCCGAAGTTTAAGGAATAAATGATACATTCGGCAGCATTCAGCCCTCCAACACGGGCATTGACTCCTTCATTGATGAATTTATAATAATCTAATGTAGATACCCAGCTTATACCGCCTACCAGTCCTATCTTTTTCATAAACTCTGTTATTTACTGTTTTAGGACAAATCTAGATAAAAGTTTCCAATGTACTTTATCTGGTTTGATCTATTAATTCTTTTAGTACGGATAAGAATTTTTAATTATTCAGTAATTTTTGTTAGGTCAGCTTTTGGCGTTACCCATTTTTATATTTGCCCGGAAAGATTTTTTAAACATTTAAGTCTTCCAAAACAATAAAAACAAAAATTACTGCCTAAAGACAGTAATAAGATCAGCAGTATGATGTTTCGATCGTTTGTGTGTTTTTTGTAGAAATTCTGGAATGCTGATCATAAGTGCTGCTTTAATTCGGTCGTTATTGCTTATTATTTCAGTCTGAATTAACCTTTTTCAGGTTGAGTTATTTACGATAAAAACTTGATGATGAATCTATTAAACTTGACCGAATCATTTACATGCAGCTTCTTTATTTCATGGTTATTGATTGCATTCTTGAAGTAAAACCTATAGGATGAATGGATAGCAGGATTAAAACTGAATAAAATATATGATTTTCATCTTCAGATTATTAAATTTCTTTTTTTGATATAGAATTGATGGTTAATTTTAACAAAAATAGATCACTGTATTTTGATATCCGCTACACTTTTGTGTAGATTTGCTTATGGATCGAAAATACTACCCTTTTGGGTAGCCATAATCGGCTTATAAAAATATGGAAGAGATCAACAGATTTTTTAATGATAAAAATGAGGTTCGCAGCGATGCAGAAATAGACCGCAGCCAGGCAGGAGAATATCTGGAGGCTGTAAAGGCATTTTCCAGACTTACTTATCAGAGCCTGTACGTTATAGATTATCAGACCAGGGCATTCGAATACGTCTCGGATAATCCATTGTTTTTATGTGGAAAATCTGCAGAGGAAGTAAAAGAAATGGGGTATGCTTTTTATTTTCAGAATGTAAAGCCTGAGGATGTAGAGCTTTTAATTAAGATCAATGAAGCCGGTTTTGAATTTTATGAAAAAATTCCTGTTGAGGAGCGTAAACTTTATTCTATTTCTTACGATTTTCACCTCATGAACGGCAAGAAGAATATGGTATTGGTTAATCATAAACTTACACCGATGTTTCTTACGGAAAAAGGGCAGATCTGGAAATCGTTGTGCATTGTATCACTTTCCGGCAGTACTTCGGCCGGGAATATTGTAGTAAGTAAAGAAGGTTCCGATGAACTCTGGAAGTATGATCCCGAAGCAGACCAATGGGAAAAAGGAGAGAAAATAAGGCTTTCCCAAAGAGAACACGAGATCCTCAGTCTGTATATGAGCGGGCAGACCATTAATGAAATAGGGGAAAAATTATTTATCTCTGCCGATACGGTAAAATTTCACCGTAAAAAGCTCTTTGAAAAAATTGGAGTAAATAATATTGCAGAAGCCCTTGCCTATGCAAAAACCAATAAACTTCTGTAAACCAATATACTTTCATACCGTTTTTTTACGGTATTTTTTATTATGTCTTTGGGGTTTCAATTTTAGGTCTGATATTTGCACAAGATAGCCAAACTAAATAGCCTGTTTTATTTATGAAAAACATATCTGTGAAGAAATCATTTTTATATGCACTTGTTTGTACTGCAATGCTTATTTCGTGTAAAAAAGAAATAGAAAAAATAAGCGATACTTTTAAAGATACGGTTTCATCATCAGAAGCTCCCGGTGTGGAAAAAGATTCCATAAAGAAAGATTCTGTGGTGAAAAAAGAATCTGTTCCGCCTGCAATGCAGGAAAACGGGTTCTATAATGCCCTTGTTCTTCCTAAAAATAAAAAACTCAGAGATTCTGTCTATGCGGAATTCAGTAAAAAATACAATGAGAAAGAACGATATGCTATTCTTGCATTGAACCGACTGGATTCTAAAAATAAATGGAACGCTGATACATTGGTAGTTCCCGCAAAGATAGACACAACCCTGATGGAATATTCACCTTTTCCAATGCAGCTGGACATATTGAGCGGAGTGAAAAAATTCGTGATTTTCTCTTATCCAATACAGGCTTATGGAGTATACTCCAATGGAAGTCTGGTAAAATGGGGGCCAACAAGTATGGGAAAAAAGGCTGCACAGACAACACGCGGACTTACTTTTGCCAATTGGAAAAAGAAACTTTCAATCTCAACGGTAAGCAGCGAGTGGAAGCTTCCCTATAATTTTAATATTCATAATTCAGGGGGTATCGGATGGCATCAGTATGATCTTCCAGGGTATCCTGCATCGCACTCATGCCTGCGTCTGCTGATGAAAGATGCCCAGTGGCTGTATTCTTATGCCGATACCTGGATCCTGAACCCGGGAGGCGCCACCACCAAAGCAAAAGGAACCCCTGTAATGGTTTTCGGTGATTACAAATGGGGCGGCAGAAAGCCATGGAGAAAACTTTTGGATGATCCCAATGCGAATAATATTTCAGTGGAAGAAATGACGAAGCTTCTAGAACCTCATATTGACAAAATGATCAAAGAACAGGACAACAGGGAAAAAGTATCGGATTCAATTAAAGCGGCTAAAGCTATGGCACCTGTTCAGACTGAAAAGCCAGCTGAAATTCCGGCTAATTAACTTTCTTTTCGAACTGGGAAGTAGATTCTTCTGCAAACCGTCTAAGCTTGAGCATTTCTTCTTTACCCTTGTGCTGCCCGAATCTGGCTGCTGCATAAGTAAGAAGAATAAAAAATAACATAACAAATGAAGCGTTGAGAGCCCATGGGAACTCAGCGCTTTTTATTTGCTTTTCTACGTAATACATCGTAAAAAAAGTCATCCATAAGATGGAAAAGGAAAAATAGAGGAACATGAAGAACGTCCATACTGCGGAGCTGGGGCCGAATACTCCCCGTATAGCCGTTTCCCCGTCTTCTATTTCTATCCGTAAAGACAGTCTCGGTTTCCAGTAATTGTCATATTTTGTTTCTACGCATATGGTAGCCACTTCCTTATTGATATTTCCGGAAAATTCATCTTTATGATCGGCGAGATATTTTTTTAAGTTTTCTGCATACTCTTCTTTGGTAAGATGCGTAAACATTTTGAATCTCGGCCGGGTTCTTATTTTATCGATTGTGCTTTCTTCTGTCTTCATATTTTATTCTTGGTATGGTATAGGGTCTTCCAGTACAAAACTAAAAGTCATTTCCTTATTCTTTCTCTGGATTACCATCGTGATATTTTTTCCTTCTTCGGACTTCATCATTTCTATGATCTTTTCCATGGTCATATCGGCGGTTCGGTTTCCGTTGATTGTGATAACGCGGTCATCTTTCTTCAGCCCTGCTTTAAACGCCGGAGAATCTTTCCTTACGCCAGCTACTGAAAAGATAGGTTTTAAGATAAATTTATACTGAAAATTATTGATTACGGAAATTTCAGTATTGGCTTCAGATAATTTTTTAGGTTCAATTTTTATCCGGTCTTCCTGCCATTCCAGCCCATCCTGCTGAAAATCCAGCCCGCTCATATTGAAATGAAAAGGATCATCAAAGTTCTTATTTTTTTTCAAATATAATTTTCCGTTCGGATAATCGAAAACCACAGAAAATCTTCGCATTATTTCGCCACCTACAGATCCTTTCCTGTCCTTTACCAAAGTAACATGCTGAATAGAATATTCGTCAGGCATTGCAGTGAGAGGCATTTCGAATTTAAAATCTCTGAGATAAAAATTGTGAATACGGCTTCGTTTCCCGTAAATATCTCCATTGAAGCCGCGTCCCAGGTAATCATCAATATTCGGCCTGTTGTAGACGAAATCTTTAATGAGGGTAGGGAAGAGCCATATGGCATCACTGTTACCAAGATCGATCAGCAGTTTTGATTCCTTCTTTTCATTCGTCATCTCAACGTCGGCAATGAGGTAAGGTTTATCATTTTCTACGCTTATAGGCAGTTCATCAAACTTCCGGATTTTCTTTTTGAAAACATCGGCATCCTGGTAGACGGTGATTTTTTTAGAGATATAGTCTATCGAAATCGGATGGTTTTTAAAAAAATGATACCCGATAACACCATTCACGGGAATTCCTATATGAGATGAAATGTTGAATTCTTCGTCTATAACGATATACAGAAGCATAGAAGAATTGATGATATGGTCACCTATTTTGGCAGTATTGCGGTCAGATTTAAAGCCGTCAATGCTTATGTTTCCTCCAAGACCTGAAAATTTGATCTTTTCAATGTTCTGTAATTTAACCTCTTTATTGTCCAGACTGAAAAGAATGGTTTCGGCAACGCCGGTATCAAGCATAAAGGTGAGCTCGGCGCCATTTACATTGATGGGAATGAAAATAAGGTTGTTGATAAGTTTAAAAGGGATAACTGCTTTCTTAACGTCAACCAGCTCAAAAGAATTCTGTGCACCGATAAAAATGCTGAAGAATAAGGCCAGTAAAAAAAGCTTAAGTTTCATTTACTGAATTTACTGAAATAATCCTTAATATCCATAAAAAAACATTCCAAAAACAGGAATGTTTGTATAAACTGCAATGAGGCAGTGGTGTTAGTTGAAAATATTTTAAATTGACAGGGGTTATTTCGAGAAGAAATCCATCAAGTCCATATAGTTCTTCTGATTTACACCGTGCCCGCTCATATACTCTCTGAAAGTAAAATAACAGCTCAGATCATAAAGCAGATCTGCGGCTTTTCTTCCCCATTCCATTGGGATAACGGCATCATCGGTTCCGTGCGAAACAAAGAAGCGGAGCCTTTCCAGTTTTTTTTTGTCTTTTACGATACCAGCCAGAAGTTTCTCCTCAGGATAGCTGCTGAGGCAGGCTACATAATTGAACAGCTCCGGATGTTTTAATGCTAAGGCATAGCACAAAATTCCACCCTGGCTGAAACCACACAGATGGACTTTGCTTTCTGTAAGTCCGTAATGGTTTATAATTTTTAATATATTCTCCAGCACACTGTCCAGTGATTCCTTAGCCTGGGAAATGTCGATGAAGTTTTCAGGATTATTGAAATCAATGTCAAACCAGGAATAGCCTTCAAACTGAGTATCTCTGGGGGCTCTGAAGCTTACGATAAGCCAGTCGGCGGGAAGAGTTTCCCTGAAGCTGAAAAGATCCTGCTCATTGCTTCCATAGCCGTGAAGCATAAAAAGAACAGTGGTATTGGGAGTGATATGTTCCGGTTCTCTTACTATATAATCTAAATTCATACAGCAAATATAATTAATAAATCATATTATAAATCCAAAATATGGATGCTGTTTTTTATCCTGATTATCCATAAGCAATGCACGCTCAAAGATAGGCTGTTACTGTTATTATGCTTTTTGCTGATTTGATATTATTTGGAAAACTTTATTGGAAATTTTTCATAAAAGTTATTTTTATATTAATAAAAAACCTATATTTGAAACATTAAAAATCTATTTGGAGAAATGAAGCAATTTTACAAATCAAAAAGTTTACTTAGACTTTCTTTTTTATTCGTTTTATTATTTTCGGTAATTACTGTAGTTAATTCTTGTAAAAAGGATGACGATGAAGATGAGTTCACGGATCACGTTGTTCAGTTTGAAGTGAAAACAACTACCGGAGGAGTGATCAGAGCTATCGTAACACAGGTAGGAACCACAAAAACCGACATTTTCGATCCTGTAGGAACTACATGGGCGAGTGGTGAATTTTTTGTAAATTCAAGTCAGGCACAGTTAAACCTTGATGCTAAAGCAGATCTTCCGGATGCCACCTCTGAACTGGTAGTTAATCTTTGGATAGATGGCGAAATCGTAAGAACCAAAAAGATGGTGGGAGCAGGGCCGCTAGTCGCTTCTATTGATTACAGCTTCTTAGAATTATAGAATACTTACTCATATATAAAAACCGCTTTTAAAAGGCGGTTTTTTTTATTTTTATGAATTGATTTTTCTGTGTTTTCATTAGAATTTTATAATCATTTTATTCCTCAATTAGCTGATGCTGTATAGCACGGTTAATAAGCTCTGTAGAGTTTCTGGCCTGGAACTTTTGTAATAAATTTTTACGGTGGGTATCCACAGTGAGAGGGCTTAGGAAAAGCTCTTCGGCAATCATTGCACTTGTTTTCCCTTCTGCTACCATCCGGAGGATCTGTTTCTCCCGTTTGGTGATCCTTGGCACAGGAAGATCGTTCTGGGAAGGTCTGCTGATGATCTGCTTTGTTTCCTCACAAAAAACAATATTTCCTGAGAGAGCTCCTTTAATGCATATCACCAGTTCATCTATTGACGTATTTTTAAGGATATATCCACTGGCTCCATTCTGTATAGCCTGCATAATAATGCTTCGTTCCGAGCGGTTGCTGAACATAATTACGGAAGTATTGGGTGATATTTTTTTGATTTCCCGGCAAAGTTCTGTTCCGTTGGTATCCGGCAGTGTGATATCCAAAAGAATTATATCTATCTCATTGGACCGGAGAAAACTGATGAGGTCTGAACCGGTTGTAAAAGTTTCCAAAACAGTAAGAAACGATTGGCTTTTCAGCATCATTTTTAATCCTTCAATGACGATGGGGTGGTCATCTACGATAACGATATTTATTTTATGAGACTGCATGGGTATCTAATTCAATATTAATAGTTGTTCCTTCGTCATCTGAATTGATCTCCATTTTGCCTTTCAGATAATCTACTCTGTTTTTAAGATTATGAAGACCCATACTTTGAGATTTTCTGTAATCTTCTTCTTTAAATCCTTTTCCGTTATCTTCTACGGTGATCATGAAGTTTTCATCAGATTGTGAGCATTGCAGCAGTATATTGGTGGCTTCCGAATGTTTAACAGAGTTGGCCAGTAGTTCCTGTGCAATTCTGTAAATATTAAGCTGTATGGATAAAGGAGTATTTTTGCTGATGTTAATAGCCTGAAAGTCTACCTTAAGGTCTTTTCGGATATAGAACTCGCACAGATCTTTAAGGGCGGTTTCCAGTCCGAAGCTCAAAAGGGATTCCGGCATCAGGTTTCTGGCCACATGGCGAAGTTCGGTAACAGAATTATCCAGTTGGTTTAAAATTTTGTAAAAATCCTTATGCCGGTCCGCTTCAAGGTGGGTTGAAGACCAGGTAGAAAAATTTATTTTAACTCCGGCAAGCATTCCGCCAAGGCCATCATGGAGATCTTTGGCAATGCGGGCTCTTTCTCTCTCTTCTCCTTCCAGAATAGCTTTCGTAAGGGCCAGCTCTTCTCTCTGCTGAATTTCCTTTATTTCCTGCTGAAGATTTATTTCGCGCTGTTCCGAAATTTTTTTATTCTTTTTAAAATTTAAAAAACCTAAAATGATAAATCCGGCAGATAACAGGGAAGCGAGTCCCAGAATCCACATATATTTGTTTTTTTTGCTGATCTCCAGCTTTTTTTGTACCAGTTCTTTATCCCTTTCGGATTTTCTGTATTTTGCTTCAAGAACAGCAATGTTTTTATGGATAGAAACCGTGTTGAGGCTGTCAAAAGAATTTATATAACGCTCGGCATACAGGTTGGCTTTAGTTGTATCCTTTAGTGCGGAGTAGTTTTTGGAAAGTTCTTTTAAAACTTCCTGCTTGTTTTTTTGATAGGGTGTCTTGGCATAAACTTCTTTAAAAATTTTATTGGATTTGCTGTAGTCTTTCAGTTCACTGTTAAGTTGTCCTTCAAACAGCTTTATTCTTTCTGCGATAACTGTATTTTTATATTTTTCGGCATTGCTTAATCCTTTGGCAAAAAGCTTTACCGCCTCCGGATAATTTTTTTGCTTCATATGATAATATCCTAAAGTACAGTAATAAAGTGAATAAAAATTGGATTCCGGATAGTCTTTTATGATAGCATAGGTTTTTTCTAATTCTGCCTTTGCCTGAGACATTTTGTTTTCTCTCATCAGAGCATCTGCCTTAAACAAAACAACTTCTCCCTTTATTGCTTTGGCCTGTGCTGTTTGTTTTTTCAGTTTGTTGATAGAATTTTCAGCCAGGCTCATATATTCTATTGCTTTTGGATAGTCTTTTGAGTTATAGAATAAAATACCCATACTTTTGTATAAAGCGCCGGAAAGCTCATAATCTTTTAGAGTCTTAGCCAGCGGTATTGCTTTATTGGTGAGAATGTTCATAGACTCTACTTCCTTATTCTGAATGATCCTGAATAATGCTTTATTCTGGAACATAATGATCCTTATTTTTTTGGCTTCATTACTCTTATACTTTTTCAGAATCGATTCTATGTTTGTGAAATCTTTTTCAAGAAGATTGACGGCATCGGGCTTTGAATAGTTTATAATGGACTGATAGTAAAGTCCTATATCTCTGTACACAGGACTGTTGGACGAATTTTCCAACCCCTGTTTCAGATACTTCTGATAATTTTCAATATCCTGCTTTGTAAAATAGGTTGCGGCAATCTGATAGGACTTAATGGCTTTTACTGTATCAACAGTTTCATTGTTGGCAGCCAGAACCAGACTGTCAAAATTATTATTCTTTTTCTCCAGAGAATAAAAGTAAAGAGACTGCGCCTCAATATTGAGTATGCCAAAAAACAATATTAATAATACAACTAATTTTTTTTTCATGTTTTTTGTGTAATCATGATTTATATTATGAATATTTTATGAATTTATTAAAAAAAATAATATGCATTCGTAAGTTACTTCATTTTTTTAAAGTAGCTATTTGGAGATAGGTACAAAATACCTAAAAATAGGTAGATATAAATACTCTTTTTTATGTATTGTCCTTTCCGGGCATACAGGATAGTTTTGTGAAACATTGCAAGGTTTGATGAAAAAATATAAATAAAGTACAGGTAAGAATTAGTTTATAAATTAAAATATGAGAATTATGAAAAAAATCGGTTTACACAAAACATTCAGAAATGCAGTTGCTTTTTTAATGACAGCGCTTCTCTTAGGCTTTGTATCTTCATGCAGCAAAGATGATGACGATGATGCAGGAGGAGGAGTTATAGGCGGAGGCGCCAATTATAAAATAACTGTTACTTTGAATGGGGTAAATTCTACCGATGATTATGTTTCTGTAGTTGCTTCAGGAAGTGATCATCAAAACAGTACTTCCATATGGAAAATTAATGGAACCGTTCAAAACGGACAAACAGCTGTAGGATTAAACGACAATAGTTTTACCGGTTCTACCAAAACCTATATTATTGAGACCAATTCCCCTATTGCGGCTTTAGCAGCTTCAATTCAGGTGATCAACTATAACTCTTCCATTACAGGAACTTATAAAATTGAAAAAAACGGAACAGCAGTGGTTGATGAGAATATTAATTTAACAACCAACGGGGCCGATTTTACGAAGCAGTATTCATTCAATTAAATGATTATTTATAGACAGTAAGGCTTTATAGTTTTTATCTTTAACTCTCTTCAAAGATGAAGTAACTTTTCAGGTTAGAATTTTGTATTAAAAAGAGCGGCTTTGATTCCAAAGCCGCTCTTTTAAATTATTTAAAGATTTTACTGTACTTTCACAATAAAATAGCTTTTCTTACCCTTTTGAAGCAGTAAGAACTTACCGTCGATAAGATCGCCTTCATTAGCTGTATAAGTATCATTTACTTTTTCTTTGTTTACAGAAACTGCGTTTCCTTTGATTTCTCTCTGGGCCTCACTTTTAGACTTTAAGAATCCTGATTTTTCAGAAAGAAGATCAATAATGCTGATTCCCAGAACATCAGCTTTAGGAAGCTCTTTTTGCGGAACACCGTCAAAAACCTCCAGGAATGTTTCCTCGTCAAGACTTACCAGGTCTTCTGCTGTAGAACGTCCGAAAAGAATTTCTGAGGCTTTCACCGCTTTTTCGTACTCCTCTTTGCCGTGTACCCATACCGTTACCTCTTCAGCTAATTTTTTCTGAAGCTTTCTTTCGTGGGGAGCTGTTTTATGCTCTTCAATCAAAGCTTCAATTTCTTCTTTGCCTAAGAATGTGTAGAATTTAATAAATCTTTCGGCATCATCGTCAGTAGCGTTCAGCCAGAACTGGTAGAATTTGTACGGAGACGTTTTCTTTTTATCCAGCCAGTAATTTTCACCGCTTTCCGATTTACCGAATTTAGAGCCGTCTGCTTTTGTAATCAAAGGAACCGTTAAAGCAAATGCTTCTCCCTGGGCTTTTCTGCGGATCAGTTCTGTACCCGTGGTGATATTTCCCCACTGGTCAGAACCTCCCATCTGAAGCTTTACATTATTATTTTGATACAGATGAAGGAAGTCATATCCCTGAATAAGCTGGTACGTAAATTCCGTAAAGCTCATCCCGTCCGCTCCGCCATCTCCTGAAAATCTCTTTTTCACAGAGTCTTTCGCCATCATATAATTAACGGTAATGTTTTTTCCCACATTTTTGGCAAAATCAAGGAAAGAAATATTCTTCATCCAGTCATAATTATTGACCAGTTCAGCTTTATTTGGCCCGTCAGCATCAAAATCCAGAAATCTTGAAAGCTGGTTCTTTAAACAGTCAACATAATGAAGAAGTGTTGCTTCATCCAGCAGATTTCTTTCTGCAGATTTTCCCGAAGGATCTCCGATCATTCCCGTGGCACCGCCTACCAGGGCAATGGGTTTGTGCCCATGCTGCTGGAAATGTGCCAGAATTTTGATCTGGATAAGACTTCCGATATGCAAAGAATCAGCAGTCGGGTCAAAACCAATATATGCAGTAGTTACCTCTTTATTCAGTTGTTCATCGGTTCCTGGCATCATATCGGCAAAAAGACCACGCCATTTCAGTTCTTCTATAAAGGAATTCATCTATAATTTTCTTTAAAATTTAACGGGGCAAAGATAGTAAATTCAGAAGTATGACGGGTAAAAAAGCGAAAAAGCAAAATAGCAAAAACCGCAAAGCAAAGAAGGCAAAGAGGCTGAGCGGGAAAATGAATAAATCGAGATATATTGCTTTCTTTCCTTCTCAACTGTTAACCCTTTGCTTTTTCGCCCCAAATCTTTATATTTGTTAATAATGAACGACGAACAGCTATTCCTGCTTATTCAAAAGGCAAAAGAAAAGGACCAGAAGGCCCAGACCAAACTCATCAATATTTTTTGGGTGGATGTTTTTGCTTTTGTCATGAAGAAAGTGAAAGATGAAAATGATGCAGATGAAATTACGGTGAATGTTTTTTCAAAAGTGCTGTCGAAACTGGATATGTACGATCCACATTTTCAGTTCAAAACCTGGGTGCTGACCATTGCGCAAAATACCGTTATTGATTTCTGGAGAAAAAGAAGCCGCGAAAACCAGGATCCTACTGAAAACCTTGATGAGGTTAAAAATCAGTTTGCAAAATCTCCGGAAGAGCTAATGATCTCCAATGAAGAACAGAAAAAGATCATCAAGACCATCGAATCGCTGGATGCCAATTATCAGGACATCATCAGATTAAGGTTTTTTGAGGAAAAAAGCATCAAAGAAATTGCGGAAGAACTCGGGATTTCCGTAGCCAATACCAAAGTCAGGGTGATGCGTGCCAAGAAGGTCCTTGCGGAGTTGCTGAAGAATAATGAGTTTGATGATAATTAGTCATTCAGAGTATCAAAATAACCACCGGAGTCTAAAAGGCAAAGTTCATCTTATGGTCTTAAAGATTAGCTAAACTTTAATGGATCAAAATTTTCACAGATAAACTTCCTCTTTTGTTTTAGGAAGAATAATTTTCCTTGGCTCTTTCTGATTCCTGTTCTGCAGGTCTATTTTCAATCCTTTTTTAATGTAAATTTCCTGCATGGATTGACCATATTCAGCAGTATTTTCTACTTCTTTGTTATAATTAAGCTGTCCTGTAGAAAGATTAAAGTCCACTTCTGTCCAATAATCTACCGGCCTGCCATATGTTGAAGAATGGCCTATCAGCTCAAAACGACCGTTCTGAAACCGGTATTTATCTGTGTAGCCCCATTTCCAGCTGCTGCCACCCGCCTGGGTAATGTTCAGGATTCCTTTTTCTATAGTTGTTTCCTGGTAAGGGTCGCCCATCATTCCGCCGCCGGCGCTTTCAAGAATAGCGTTTCTTGATTTACTTAAAACCATCCATGTTCCGCCGCTTTTTTTCTGAATCTGGATCTCACGGATTTTACCTAATTCCCCTTCATCTGTTGTGGTATAAATAACCACTCTTTCAGGAATTTTATCACCATCCAGATCGCCTTCCACAGTGTCAAGGATCTCCGAACCTGCCGGTTGAAGTTCTTTCTGGGCAAAGCAAAATATACTGATAATAACAGATAAGGTAAAAAAGATCTTCTTCATGATTTAATTTTAGTGGTTTAAAATTACTAAATTATATGTTTCATCAATGTTGGTCTTTGATTGTTTCGATAAAAAAATCACTAACTTTGAGGCTCAATTTGAGAAATAAATGGAGAATTTAGTTCAAGATACTACCGTTCAAAAGCCAAAGTGGATCCGTGTAAAACTTCCTACCGGGAAAAATTACAGAGAGCTTAGGACTTTGGTGGACAAATATAAATTAAATACCATATGCCAGAGCGGAAGCTGTCCGAATATGGGTGAATGCTGGGGAGAAGGAACGGCAACGTTCATGATCTTAGGAAATATCTGTACAAGAAGCTGCGGGTTCTGCGGTGTAAAAACAGGAAAACCGCTTGATGTCAATTGGGATGAGCCGGAGAAAGTGGCACGTTCCATTAAGTTGATGAAAATTAAGCATGCTGTACTTACTTCTGTGGACCGGGATGATTTGAAAGATATGGGGTCTATTCTTTGGGCAGAAACCGTGAATGCCGTAAGAAGAATTTCTCCGGGAACAACTATGGAAACACTTATTCCCGATTTTCAGGGAATTACCAAGCATATCGACAGGCTGGTAGAAGTGGCTCCGGAAGTGATCTCTCATAATATGGAAACAGTAAAACGTCTGACAAGAGAGGTTAGAATTCAGGCTAAATATGAAAGAAGCTTAGACGTTCTCAGATATTTAAAGGAAGCAGGCCAGAGAAGAACGAAAACAGGAGTAATGCTTGGTTTGGGAGAAACCAAAGATGAGGTTTTTCAAACCATTGAAGATATCAGAAATGCTAACGTCGATGTCATCACACTTGGACAGTATCTTCAGCCTACCAAAAAACATCTGCCGGTAAAAAAATTCATCACACCGGAAGAGTTTGATGAATTGGGAGACTTTGCAAGAAGCTTAGGATTCAGGCATGTGGAGAGCTCTCCATTGGTAAGAAGCTCTTACCACGCTGAAAAACATATTCACTAAAATATAACCGCTTCCTTTTGAAGCGGTTTTTTCATATTTGTTAAAAAAATAATTTTATTATTGAACTAATTAAGATAGAATTGTGGATTATGGAGAAAAATAACGAAGCAGAAAAGAAACGATTTATCAATAAATTTACTTTTTTCCTTGATTATATTTTTGAAGAGACCAAAAAAGTTGAATACAAATATTTTTCAAATTTAGTTTTAGGAATAAATATAGTTTTAGAATATAAAGAGTATATAAGTAATCAACTTGCTTTCGAGTTAATCAGAAAAGAAGAAGAAAAATCCAATATTTTTTTGACAGATTTGCATAGATCCAATTATGTCAGCTTTTATTCTGATTTTGTTGCCGATTTTGATCCTGATGGATATTGGTCGGATTACCCTAACATATGGAAGGAAGAAATTCCTATATTGGATGATTATTTAAACCAGTTTGAATTTGTAAAAAACCAAAATTTACAAAACGAATTCAAAGCTAAAATTGAACAGTTTAATATTTTATATATAAATTCTCAAGAAGTATAAGATATGATGAGAAAAATTGAAATTTTCTCCGCACTAATTATTTTACTTGGAATTATATTCTATTATTGGATATTGGAAAATCATTTTTCCGGTAGGAAAATAGTACTTTCTGTATTAATTATTTTAAATATTATTGGCCTTATAGTTAATATTAAACATTTTTATTCTTTTAGAAAAGGTACTTATGTATCGTATATTGGATATCTTGCAACAATAGCTTTTATGGCCATTACAATGATGCTGCAGCTTTTAGAACTAGTTAAATAATAGCTCTTAATTCCGTACCTCAATATTCTTCAAATGCTTTTTCCTGAATTCTGAAGGTGTTTCACCAGTATGTTGCTTGAACAATTTATTAAAATACGACAGGCTTTCAAAACCCACCTGAAAACAAACCTCCGTTACAGAATAATCTTTCAATAAGAATATTTTAGCCTGGCTGATCCTGTAATTGTTAACAAAATCGGTGAAAGTCATATTCGTCTGCTTTTTAAAATAACGGCAGAAAGCCGGAGTGCTGAGGCTTACAATCTTGGCAATTTCGTTGACATTTGGTTTTTTATCATAATTTCCATGAATGTAATCGTAGATGGTTCCCATTCTGATCTTATCGTTCAGGAACCATTTTATCCTCGTGTCCTCTTTGTTAAGTTCCTTTACTTCGTCCGAATCGGCAAGAATCTGGAGGATTTCTATCAGTCCTATCAGAGAATCAAAAGAACCTTTATCCTTTATGTCATGAAGTTTTTCAATAACGGTACTTTTGGTTTCTCCAGAAAATGAAAGCCCCAGGTAGGATCTTTCCAGAAGTTTTTTAATGTTTTCAAATTCAGGAACGGGAAGAATAGTATTCTGAAGGAAATTTTCTCTCATCTGTAATACCAATTGCCTGCATTCTGTCTGAATGCCATAATCAAAATTAAGATGAGGTACGTTGGAGCCTATCAGAACCAGATCACTTTCTGTAAAAACGGAAATATCCCGTCCTACGTGCCGTATTCCATTGATTGCTTCTACATAAACAAGCTCTATTTCCGGGTGATGATGCCAGAAAAAGCAGTTTTTCAAAGAAGGTGAAAAAAGCTTGAAAGACTTCCCGTCTTCAAACTCAATAATTTCTTTCTGAATCTTCATCCTGTTCTCATTTGATTGTTTCTGATTTTAAAAATACATAAAAAGGTTAATACGGAGCAAATTATGATCATTTCAAGAGAAGTAAAAAACAATATTTCTGTCGAATTTTGCATTTTCAAACTAAAATAGAGTCCCGCGTCTTTATTTTTTAGAAAAATCACTAAAAAAATTAATTCGAAAAAGAAGTTTACTGACAATGAAGATTGATAAAAGAATAATACCGCTGGCTATAGGCGGTCTTGGAATAGGAACTACAGAGTTTACCGTAATGGGGCTGCTTCCTGATATTGCCAATACCTTAAAGATTACCATTCCTGAAGCCGGTCACCTGATTTCGGCTTACGCGATGGGAGTTGTGATCGGAGCTCCGATCCTGATCGGGTATTCGGTGAAATTTCCACCTAAGAAAGTACTGATGGTTTTGATGATCCTTTTTACACTTTTCAACGGACTTTCTGCGGTAGCTCCTGATTATACGACCATGCTGATCATCAGGTTTATGTCCGGGCTTCCTCACGGGGCATTTTTCGGTGTAGGAACGGTGGTTGCAGCCAGGATGGCCGGAAAAGGAAAAGAGGCTTTTTACATATCTTTAATGTTTACAGGACTTACGATAGCCAACCTGATCATGGTTCCACTGGTTACCTATATCGGTCATGCTTATCATTGGAGACTGTATTTTGCAATTGTAGCATTCATCGGACTTTTTGCCATATTGTTTCTTAAATTATGGCTTCCTGCCACAGAGGCCAACCAGGATACCCACTTTCTGGAGGAACTTAAATTTCTTAAAAACAAACAGTCGTGGCTGGTTTTAGGAATTACGGCAATTGGGTTCGGGGGACTTTTCACATGGCTCAGCTATATCACGCCTTTAATGACAATAGTAGCAGGAATTCAGGCTAATCAGATGGCTTACGTGATGATCCTGGCAGGGGCGGGAATGGTTGTTGGAAATCTGGCCGGAGGATTTATTTCTGACCGGCTGGGACCTGAAAAAACATGTGTACTGTTAATCTTCCTGATGATGATTGCTCTTGCAGGTGTATTTTTCTTTGCAGACCATCAGAATATGGCGCTTATCCTGACCTTTGTATGCGGGGCATTGTCTATGTCTGTTGCCGCACCTATTAACATCATGATGATGAAGGCTGCTCCTAAAAGTGAAATGATGGCTGCAGCATTTATGCAGGCGGCTTTTAATATTGCTAATGCGATGGGTGCATTTTTAGGGGGAATTCCTTTGGAATACGGGTTTTCATTCAAATATCCTTCATTGGTAGGAGTAGGGATGACGTTCATTGGCCTGGCAATAAGCCTGCGATACAGATATCTGTACGGTAAAGGAGCTCCTGACAGTGACGATGCAGTTGTAGAATGTATTCCGTGCGATAAATAGAAGCCTGCGTTGAAAACTTTTAAATACAAAAGAGCCTTTGTTCAATAGTAAACAAAGGCTCTTTCTTTATTAAAGTAATGCTAAACTTCTACTTCATTACCGTTTTTACACCAATAAAGCGCATTATACAAATTTTCTTTAGGGAAAGATTTAAACTCTCCCGGCATCAGAACACTGAATATATCTGTAAAGTTCTGTACCCCTTCTTTGTCTGTAACAATAGCTGTACGGTTCCATTTTGTAAGGTTCTGTAACCCTAAAAATGCATCTTTAAGCCATGCTCCCATGGTAAAATTATCCAGATCAGTATCCAAATACAATAAGTAATTCAGTTCACCAAACTGATCTACCTTTTCTTTTACATGAGGAATGACAAGGTTGTCAAAATCTTCTTTAGTCACTTCTCCGGTCGCATTGAATGCCGCAACATTTTCCGGAGCTTCTGGAATAATCGTTATCATAGTAATTATTTTAGTGGTTGGATTAAAACTGGGTACAATAATTGCACCACAAATTGGCAAAAAATAGTTAAAATACTTATAAATGTTATTATTTTAAATGTAATATTCAATTATGGATCTAAAATCGAATGAACCTTTCTGGCTTTTAAAAAACGGGTTAACAGCTTCGTATCCGTCCCTGAAATCCAACGAAGAATGTGATGTGTTAATTATAGGCGGAGGCATTACCGGAAGCCTGATTGCCCATCAAATGATCAGTGATGGCTATAAAACCATCCTGATTGATAAACGGGAGGTTTGTAACGGAAGTACTTCTGCAACCACTTCAATGCTGCAGTACGAAATAGATGTTCCTCTCTATGAACTTACCGGACTGATAGGGGAAAAAGGGGCAGTGGAAAGTTACAGAGCCTGTTCAGATGCTATTGATATTCTTGAAAAGCTTACAAAAACAATCAGATCCGATGCCGGCTTTAAACGGAAAAAGTCTTTGTATTTTGCTTCAAAAAAGAAGGATGTAAATTGGCTTAAAAAGGAATATGAAGCCAGGAAAAATGCAGGATTTAAGGTTAAATGGCTGAATGCAGACCAAATTGTAAAGCAGTTCGGATTTGAAAATACCTATGGCGGCATTGTATCCGGTCAGGGAGCCAGTATTGATGCCTTTAAATTTGCTCATGATCTGTTTGGATACAATATAAAAAAGGGACTGAAAATCTTCGATAAAACTGAAATGAAAAAAGTGGAATACCATAAAGGTTTTAATCTGGTGACGGTAGACAGCGGTTTCCAGATCAAAGCAAAAAAGGTAATTTATTGTATTGGTTACGAAAGCAAAAACCTGCTGAAAGAGAAATTTGTCAATTTAAAAAGTACCTATGCAATCGTTTCGGAAATAGATGTCGATACATTCAAAAATATAGACAATACATTGGTCTGGAATACGGATGACCCTTATATTTATATGCGGACAACAGATGACGGAAGGCTCCTGATAGGCGGCGGTGACGAAGATTTTTATGATGCTGAAAAACGCGATGTTCTTCTGAGTAAAAAGGAAAAGGAAATCCTGAAAACGTTGAAAAAAATAAAACCTGATTATCATTTCTATACAGATTTTGTCTGGGCCGGAACTTTTGGAGAGACCAAAGACGGGCTGCCTTATATTGGTGAGCATAAAAAGTTTAAGAATTCTTACTTCGTCCTGGGATTTGGAGGAAACGGGATTACTTTCTCAGTAACTGGAATGGAAATGGCTTCCCGATTCATGAAAAACAAAAAACATCTTTTGTCAGAGTATTTTAAATTTGGAAGATAGGCAGATAGGGCAGGTGGCTGAGGCACTCGAAGCCACCAATTTACTTTTTATTGTTGGGATTGAAATACCTTTTTTTCAGCCTGCTTAATGAAACAGGATGCATGCCCAGATAAGTGGCCAGATCTTTAGATTTTACCCGTAAAATTAATCTGGAATTCTGGCTGAGTAAATGGAGGTATCTTTTTTCAGGAGTTAAATGTAGAAAAGCAGAAAAATTAAGATAAATTTCCTTCGCAGTATTCTTCCAAAACATTAAAAGCAGTGTTGAAATATGGGGATATTCATTAATAACATTTTCCAGATCATTATAATTGAATAAAAACACTGTGGTTTCTTCCAGGGTTTCATAGGTAAGTGATGAAGGGCGTTTCTGCATCAAAACCTCCAGCGAGCCATAAACACTATTTTCATGAAAAAACCAGACTGTTTTGTTATTTTTATCATAAGCACGTATTAATCCTCTTTCAATAATGCCTACATACTCTGTTTGTTCCCCTTTATATAATACTATTTTATTGGCGGGGTAATTTATTATTTTTACCATCGCTAACAGTTTCTGTTTATCATTTTCATCTAAATATTTATTTTGCTCAAAATAGATTTTTATAAATTCATCGTAATCCATACCGTGTTTTTTAATTAGGAATTTATAAATTATTATTCGATTTATTTAGACAATAAATGTAGATTTAATTCTATAATTAACATTTGTTAATTAGTGAGTTAACGTTGGATAATAAGTCACTGTTTTTTGAATTTACTTTAAATGTATTCTACCTCTAAAATCTAAATTTGCTTCATAATACAAATCATAAAGATTATGAAAAGCAAAAGAAAAATTTTAGTATTGCTGTTTTTTTTATTAGCAGCAAAAGTTTGGTCCCAGATCGGTATAAATACAGAAAATCCAACGGCAATGCTGGATGTAAATGGTAATTTGAGACTTCGCGTGGCAGAAAAATGTGTAGAAGCAGCCTGTACAGATTCTCTTTTGGTAAGAAACAGCGGCGGGTATGTTCAGACAGTTTCAAGAGATCAGATATTGAATGCAGGTGGAAGATCCTATGTTTCAGGTACCGGAGCAGATCCCACGATTCCCTTGGTTGTTATTGCAGGGTTTACCAACTGGCTAAAGATAGCATTTGATAAAGAGCTTATAGACGAGCATAATGATTTCAATATCTCCAACAATACATTTACAGCACCAAAAGATGGAATTTATGGTGTGCATGTACAGATAAAGGCTTCAACCCTTATTTCTGCAGACGATCTGGGAGTAGGGATTTTTGTGAAGAAAGGAACTGCAGCGCCTGTATTAATGGCAGAAGAAAGTTATATAGTTGCAAGTGTCCTTTCGGTTAATGTGTCGCCGCCTGTAAGGAAGACCCAGACTATAGTCGCTTTGAATGCAGGAGATCAGATGTTCTTTGGCGTTAAAACAACACTTGTTTCTTTAAATTTAGTCTCAGGAGGTTCATCTCTCTTTAATATTTATCAGATAAAATAGAATATGAAGAAAACCTTTACTACATTGTAAACCTTAATGAAAAGCCGTTTCAATACTTTGAAACGGCTTTTTTATTACAAACTGTAGCCATTCTTTTTGGCCAGTTCTATCACAGAGTTTTCGATAGCTTTTCCCAGATCGTCAGAATCTGACGTACCTCGTTTCTTCATTTCGGCATCAATGTAATTCTGCCGTTTTTTAGATAACTCTTCAATCTCCTTCTGGATTTTTCCACGCTCTGCAGATTTTACAGCAACAGCCTTTTTGATCTCTTCCGTACTTTTGCCTTTCAGTTCGGCAGGAAGTGAATCTTCCTTCACCGTAGCGATGAAACCGGCATCTTTTTCAGCCTTGTCTACCAGATCCCAGTGATCATTTTTATAAGCATTTTTCTTAGACTTCGCCACGGTTCTTTCTACGTAATTGGATACTGACTGTACCTCAGCATTTCTATCCTGGGCAGCCTGTTTAAGTTTATATTCGGAACCGTGACTACCGTAGAAAATGTAAGTATCATTTAATTTTGTGTTGCATTCTGAAATTCTCACATCATAAGGTGTTTCAATATAAATCACTTTCCTGTCGCTGTCGATATTGAAATATTTCCCTTCCCCTAATGAAGCACCATTCTGCCAGAAAGTCTGGATTCCCTCATCCCTGCTTCCGCAGAAAATAGTATTGGTGTAGATATTTTTACTTTTAGCTTTGGAAATGACTTCTTTATAATTTACCCTTCCCTGGTCAAACGGCTCATTGCCTGCAATGTAAATCAGTTTCATACTTTTTTCATTGCCGTCCCAGTTCAGGTTCATGGAGGCATCCCGGATTACAGCGCCGCAATATTCACTCCCTCCATTGGTTCTCAAAGCGAATAATTTCTCGGAAACCAAATCCAGGTCCTGGGTAAGAGGGGTTACCTGACGGATATAGTTATCATCACGGATACCGTCGTTCCCGTACTCATACAGGGCAATTTCAATCTGGGGAGCCTGTCCGTTGTATTTCAGCGTGGTTAAGGTATTTACAATGTTCCACAGTCTCGATTTTGCCTGATCAATCAGCCCGTCCATACTGTTGGAAGTATCCAGGAGAAGGGCAACCTGAATTTTATTATCTTTTGAAGAGGCTGTCAGATCTTTCACAGAAGCATTTTGAATGAATGCCGTCATGTCTGCTGTATGGCTGTTTGAGCATCGGATGTCTGATAAGCTGCCGGAGCTTAAAAAAGCGGTACCTGCGGCCAGTGCTAAGATTTTTAAAGGAGTCATAATACTATTTTTTATTGGTTATCTCTTGTAATATTGAATCTGGGATTTTATCAGTTTCTTTCTATTTCCTGAAGTAAAATTATCTGTATTTACAGCTGAAAATCAGCAGACTTGGTGAAACCTTACTTTCACTTGGTGAGTTCAAAGATCAGGGTGGAAAAAGAAAAAACAGCCCTTTCGGACTGTCTTTTAAATCTGTTAATTCTAAAGGATTTCGTATCTTGTTTTGATGCTGTATTTCAGTTTGATATTCTCGATATTGTCAAAAGAAAAATCGACCGGGGCATCTGCTGCTTCCAGCTGTACATTTCTGAGGCTGCTTTTATAGGCTACAGGAAGAACTGTGTCGCTGGTGTAATCTTCAATTTCGATAACCTCCAGCGGGGCTCCTGCCTTTTTGCCCATACTTTCCAACAGGTAGTCTGCCTTTTCTTTAGCGGCTTTCAGAGCATTGATCTTAACTGTTTTTTTGAAATCTGCAATTTTAGTGTTTTTCACTTCTGCCACATTCAGATTGCTTACCCATTTTTGGTTCAGGTCTTCAAATATTTTACTGATATTGGCTTTTGTACCCGCTTTGAACTGATAGCTTTTCGTGAATTTTCCATTCTTTGCATACACATTCTGATACATCGATTTAAATTTGATGTCTTCATTCTTCACTCCGTCATTCTTCAATGTTTCGAACAGCTTTTTCTCATTATCTGCCAGATCATTCTTGTTATCCGCTTTAATGCCGATGTTGAAGATGATTTCATCCGGCTCCACTTCCATTTCTGCAATACCTGTTACTTCAATGGCATTTTTCTTTACTTCCTGTGCATGCGCAAAACTTCCCAGGGTAAAGATTCCGATCAATAAAAAATGTCTCAATTTCATAATTTCTTGTTTTAAATTCTGAAGTAAAATTACCGCGATCCGGAACCCGAAAATGCGAGACTTGGTGAAACAAGGTTTTGACTTGGTGGATGGCTTAAAACAACAAACTTCAGCAGAAGACATTTTAACCATTAAGAAATTTTAAGTAATTAAGGATATTAAGGCAAGCTTTGCTTAAAATTTGAAATCAGAGGGGTTCGTTGAAAAATATAAACCGTTAATATTCTCATTTTTAATCCTCAGAACTTGGTGAAACAGAGTTCTGACTTGGTAAAGAGTAGATAAGGATACATAAAGTTTTACTTACTTTGCAGTAAAGATCCGAAATCCGTGAAATTAGTTTTCAAAATACTGTTTATCTTAATTCTTGCTGCAGGAAATATCTGTACAGCACAGGATTCCACACGGGTTACCAAAGCCTATAAATCTGCTGCAAGGCTAAAAAAAGCTGTTGATAATAATGATAATAAAGGCGTTGCAGATACCTATGTTGGCATTGCCAATGATTATTACAATCAGGGGAACTATGCCAAAAGCGAAGAATTCCTGGTGAAAGCCAGAAATATTTATAAAAATCTCGATGACAAAAAAAATCTGGAATCCGTGACCCGGAAAATTGCCCAGTCACAGGAAAAGCAGAACAAAATAACCCCGGCTATCAGCAATTACAGCAGGGCGGCTGAAATTAGCTACAGCGAAAAAAGCAGGGCAGTCAATACCAACGATGCTGCAAGGCTTTCTTCTCCTTCAGCAGAGCAGAAAGCAGAAGCAATCCAGGATAATATCAATATAAGCCTCAAGGATAAAGATAAAGGTGATCTTGCAACGAGTTATAGCCAGATGGCAGATGTCAATATACAGCAGAAAGACATTCCCAAAGCAGAAAAGAACCTGAATAATGCTTATGTGCTTTCTAAAAAAGAAGCCCCGCAGCAGGCATTGGAAATCAATCAGAAGCTGACCAATTTCTATGTGGAAAACAAGAACTTCGAAAAAGCTATTGAAGCCAAAAAGAAAGTCCTGAAAGAAGATTTTGTTAAAGACAATTCACAGGAAAAAGTCAATCAGATACAGGAATTAGCGGATATTTATATTAAAAAAAATGAGCCTGAAGAAGCTGTAGCCTTATTGAAAAATGCCTACGGAATTGCTCTGGAAAAAGGGCATACCCTGGAAGCCCAGAAAAGTGTAAAAAGATTGGACAGCCTTTACAATATAGCAGGAAATACCGACGCTTCAGTCTCCCTGTACAGGGATTTTCTGGGAAGGCTTCCCGATCTGGTTTCCAAGGACAGGAGTCTGGTAGACAATAAGATATTGGAAGATACAGAACAGAGAATTTCACAGCTTGAAAAAGAAAAAGAGCTGAAAGATGCATTAATCCGAAGAAAAAATATATTTAATTACAGCCTGATCGGAGCCTTGGTTTTGCTTACCGGGCTGATTGTCTTTATTTTCAGGACCCTGAAGAAAGTTCAGATCAAAAATAAAAAAATAGCCCTTCAATCTTTGCGGCGTGAAATGAATCCACATTTTATCTTTAACAGTTTAAACAGTGTCAATCATTTTATCGCGACTAATAATGAGCTGGAAGCCAATCAGTATCTTACAAAATTCTCCAAGCTGATGCGTGGTGTGATGGAGAATTCTGCCGAAGACTTCATTCCTTTTCAACAGGAGCTGGATCTGCTTCAGAATTATCTTGCCCTCGAAAAGACCCGTTTTGCCGATAAATTCGATTATGAAATTGAAGTAGATGAAAGCCTGAATATGCAAAGCCTGAAAGTACCGGGAATGCTTGTTCAGCCGTTCCTTGAAAACGCAGTATGGCACGGATTGCGCTACAGAACTGAGAAAGGATTTTTAAAACTGAGCTTTGAAAAAGAAAGCCAGCATTTAAAGATCACTATCGAAGACAATGGAATTGGTATTGAAGAAAGTAAAAAGCAGAAAACCCTGCACCAGAAAACCAGAGAAGGCAGGGGAATGAAAAATACCCTCGAAAGGATCAGTCTGCTGAACGATCTTTATAAAAAAGAAATCACCTGTTCCATAAAGGATAAGGAGAATAACAGAGGGGTTTTGGTGACTATTAAAATTAATCTGGCCTAAATGAAGAACCGTTTATTCATAGGGATATTGATATTTTCGTCCGTAGGAATTTTCGGACAGGAAATAAACAGTATCCGTTTTGAAAATATAGTGAAAAGCTTAAAACTTGATAAAGCTGCCATTAAAGAAGAATTCTGTACGGAAAAGAAAATGCCGAATGCGGAAGATTCATATATTACCGTTCTTCCCATTCTACAGGGTAAAGAGGAAGACGACTTCTTCACAGTCCGGAACTATATTGTGATCACAGATGAGAATGGAGCTGTAAAGAATCAGTATTTCGATCCTGAGGAAATCACTTCCGATGCTGTCATGCTGAGAAGTATAACCATAGACACCGGGCTATACAACATAAGCAAGAGTATCCGTGCCTTTGGTGTAACGGTAAGTGTGGCCAACGGAAGTCAGCCCAATCCGTATTCCTCGGAGACTATTTCGCTGTATTATTCTGAAGGTAAAACCCTTAAAAAAGTTTTAAATACATTTGAACTAAGTTCTCACGGGGGAGAATGGGACACCAGATGTTCAGGGGAATTCAGCGATGATCATTCAGTAATCATAATGGATAAAACAAAGACCAATAATTTCACAGATCTGAAGATCAAAACCATATCTGTTCAAACCAAAAACCAGGAAGTAAACGGTGACTGTAAAGAACATGAAACATCAAAAACCACCTACCGGACCTTAAAATTTAAAAACGGAAAATATTGATAACCGCCACCTATTACCTGAAAAAAATGAAAATAAAATCCGTAATCGTAGACGACGAGATCATTGCCAGAGAAGTTCTCAGAAACTATCTCACAAAATACTGCCCGCAGGTAGAAATTGCAGGTGAGGCGGAAAACATCAGGGAAGCCGTTCCGTTGATTGCTGAGAAACAGCCGCAGTTAGTCTTCCTGGATGTCGAAATGCCTTTCGGCAACGCCTTCGATGTGCTGGAAGCCACCAGGGAATTTTCCTACGAAACCATCTTTATCACGGCATTTTCCCAATATTCATTGCAGGCACTCAATAAATCTGCAAGTTATTATATTTTAAAACCGATTGATATCCAGGAGCTTATTCTGGCAGTCAATAAAGTAGCCGAAAGCATCGAAAGCAAAGAAGAGCTCAACCGTAATAAAATTCTTCTCGAAAACCTGAAGCTGAAGCCTGAAAAACAGCAGCTTATCCTTCCGACACTTCAGGGATTTGATGTGGTAAAAACCGAAGATATCTTGAGACTTCAGGCAGACGGGAATTTTACCCAGGTCTATCTTACCGACGGTTCGAAAAAAATGGTCTGCCGTTTCCTGAAGCATTTCGATGACCTTCTTGAAAGCCCGTTTGTAAGGGTCCACCGTTCCCACATTATCAATACGGGATTTGTAAAATCTTATCACAAAAGTGGAACCGTCATGCTTTCGGACGATACCGAAATTGAAGTTTCCGGGAGTTTTAAAGATAATTTCCTGAAAGTCTTTTCCTAGAATTTATCGTTCCTTAACAGCTTAAAGGCATTATTTTTGAAGCTTTCACCCCATCACACAAAAATATTCCATTATGAAAACTCTTCAGAAAATTGCCGTTCCGGTCACATTAGGTGTATTGGGGCTGATTATTTTAAATTCCTGTTCCGCGGGAATTCCCAAAGGGGCGACGGCTGTTCATAACTTTGATGCTAAAAAATACTTAGGCAGATGGTATGAAATTGCCCGTTTCGATTACAGGTTCGAGAAAAATATGGACAATGTAACTGCCGAATACTCCGAAAACCCCAATGGTTCCATCCGGGTCAGCAATAAAGGCTACGATTACATTAAAAAAGAATGGAAAGAATCCGTAGGAGAGGCAAAATTTGTAAAAGATAAAACAGAAGCCCGGCTTAAAGTATCCTTTTTCAAACCAATCTGGGCAGGATATAACGTGATTGATATTGATGAAGATTACCAATATGCATTAGTGGCAGGAAGCAGCCTAAAGTACCTGTGGATTCTTTCCCGTACACCAAACCTTCCTGAAAGTATGAGACAGCGCTTCATTGAAAAAGCTAAAAAAATCGGGTACAATACGGATGAACTGATCTGGGTGAAACATAATCAATAGTTAGTCTGGGCAAAAAAGGTTAAACTGCAAAAAGCAAAAAGCAAATTCGCCTTTTAGTCATTTAACCTTTTCACGTTTTAATTCCTTCACAATTTTGCCCTTCTACAATTTTTACCGTCATTTGCAGAAGATTTTTTTTCAAGAATTTAAATATGGAAAAAGCTGTTCTAATTACTATCGGTGATGAAATCCTTTCAGGAAATACCGTTGATACCAATTCTAATTTTATTGCCACAGAGCTTAAAAATATAGGCATACAGGTTATCCAGATCTTCACCATTTCAGATGAGATCGAAACCATTAAAAATACTTTACAAGCAGCCTTCAAATTAGGTGATCTGGTAATAACAACAGGCGGTCTGGGTCCGACAAGGGACGATAAAACCAAAAAAGCGCTGGCAGAGTTTTTCAATGATGAAATTGCACTGGATGAGGTTACTTTCAACCACCTTAAAAACTATATGGAAAGAAGGGGGAGAATTGATATTCTTGAAAGAAACAGGGAGCAGGCTTTCGTTCCCACAAAATCCGTAATATTTCAGAACCATTTCGGAACGGCGCCATGCATAATGATGGAACAGGACGGGAAATTATCCTTTAGCCTTCCCGGTGTTCCTTATGAAGTGAAACCGCTGATCAGAGACCAGATTGTTCCTTATTTAAAAGAAAAATTCAACCTTTACTATATCCATACCAGGATCGTTTCTGTAGTGGGAATTCCTGAGAGTATTCTCGCAGATATGATTGAGGACTGGGAACTTGCACTCCCTGAAAACCTTACCTTGTCTTACCTGCCCGTAGGAACCCGGGTAAAGCTCAGAATTACAGCATCAGGGGATAACGAAACTGTATTGAAACAGCAGACAGAGGATGAGATTCAGAAACTCCTTCTATTGGTTGGAGATCATGTAATCGCTGTTTCAGAAGATAAAATAGAAAAAATCCTTGCAGAAATCCTTAATGAAAGAAAACTCACCATTTCCACGGCAGAAAGCTGTACCGGAGGAGATCTTGCAAAGATGATCACCTCTAATTCCGGAAGTTCCAAACATTTTATTGGAGGTATCGTACCTTATGCTACCGATAAAAAGATCGAAATTTTGAAGGTCTCCCAGGAAACAGTGGATCAGTTTACCGTTGTAAGCGAACAGGTAGCAAGCGAAATGGCCAAAGGATGCCAAAAACTGTTTGATACCGATATTTCATTATCTACAACAGGGGTTGCAGGCCCGGGAAAAGGAGAGGACGGCAAAGAAGTAGGGACTGTTTTCTATACCATCCGGATAAAAGACCAGGAATCTACCTCAAAATTATATATGCCTCATCTGGACCGGCTGGACTTCATGTATTTCGTTTCTCAGAAAATCCTTCAGGATCTGGTAGGACTTCTTATAAATACTTAAAAGCCAATTGATTTTTTAATTTTATTTTAATTAAAATTGAAGCCCTTTTTCACGCTTTTTGAAATCCCTAGATAAATTTCATAACGTGGAAGATTCAAAACAGATTTTTCAGACTGATAATAAAAAACGCTGGAGAAGCGTACAATGGGGCAGCCGCATTTTTATTTTCGTTGCAGTATTGCTTATTCTTGCTTTAGGGTTGATGATGAAGCTCGACAAAAGCCCGAAAATACCTTTCAAAGAAGATTATAAAGCAGTAATGACGGCCAGTAAGCCTTATCTGCAGGAAAATAAAATTTCCAAAGAATACAAAGGTTTCAGAAGCTTTATTTCTGAAAAAACAATGCATACCAATCTGGCTAAAATCCACCAGGCAAGAGTTGAAAGACTAAAAAATCAGAATAAAAGCTGGTCCCAGTTTCCGGGCGGCATCCGTTCGGCATTCTACGTAGCCTGGGACCCGCAGTCGCTGATGTCCCTGAAAAGGAATATCAGGCATATTAATCTCGTTTTTCCCGAATGGTTCTTCCTTGATCCTAAATCTGGAGATCTGAAAACCAATGTAGATCCTGAAGGCTATAAAATTATCAAAAGAACAGGAGTGGCAGCGATGCCTATTTTAAGCAACAATTCTGACAGGGAATTCCGTTCCGAAGGACTTGGAAAAGTATTGAAAGATCCGGAGAAAAGAACCGGACTTATCCGGAAACTTGTGCAGCAATGTCAGAAATTTCATTTCAAGGGGATCAATATTGACTTTGAAGATATGAACCTGGATTCTGACGAATACCTTATTGCCTTTATGAAAGAGCTTTCAGAAACTTTCAAGCAGAATAAGCTATTGGTTACGATGGATATCATGACGGATAATGATGACTACAATATCCGGAAACTGAATCCTTATGTAGATTACTTCATCCTGATGGCGTATGATGAATATGCAGAGGACAGCGATGCCGGGCCGGTCTCTTCACAAAAATGGATAGAAGCCCAAACGGAAAAAATCCTCAAGGAAACCTCTCCGGAAAAAATAATCCTTGGTTTGGGAGCGTATGGCTATGACTGGAGTACCAACAAGGAAGACAATACATCCGTTACCTATATGCAGGCCATCACAAAAGCCAGCGCGAGCAAAGCTGCGATTAACTTTGATGATAATACATTCAATTTAAATTATTCCTACACGGATTCTAAAAACAATACCCACACTGTATTTTTCAACGATGCCGCCTCTATATTCAATACCATGCGTTTTTCCTCCGAATATCCGCTGGCGGGAACTGCACTCTGGAGACTGGGCAGTGAAGACAGCCGGATCTGGAATTTTTATGATAAAAATCTTACCTCTGCTGGTATGTCTAAGCTTAATCTGAAAGAACTGGAAAATGTAAAAGGTCAGACGATGGTAGATTACATCGGCGATGGAGAAGTGCTGGATGTTCTGAATACCCCTCATGACGGAAAAATAGCTTTGGAAATCGATGCCAAAGAAAAAATAATCACAGATGAGAACTACATCACCTATCCAAGCTCTTATGAAGTGAAAAAATACGGAGAAGCACCACAGAAAGAACTGGTGCTGACTTTTGACGACGGTCCGGACGAGACCTACACCCCGCAAATTTTAGATGTACTGTCAAAATACCATGTTCCGGCTGCATTTTTTCTCGTAGGACTCAATGCTGAAAGAAACCTTCCCTTAGTTAAACGCATTTACCGCGAAGGTCACGAAATAGGAAACCATACGTTCACTCATGAAAACGTAGCAAAAGTAAGCCCGGAAAGAGCATTGCTGGAATTGAAACTTACAAGACTGCTTATAGAATGTGTAACAGGTCACAGTACTATTCTGTTCAGGGCGCCTTATAATGCGGATTCCGAACCTACCACTTCCGAGGAAATTATTCCTGTAGCATTGGCAAGACAGCAAAACTACCTTGATATCGGAGAAAATATTGACCCTGAAGACTGGCAGCCCGGCATCAAAGCAGATGAGATCATAAAACGGGTGATGGCAGGGATCAAACAGCAGCGGGGAAATATTATCCTTCTGCATGATGCGGGCGGAGATACCAGAGAAGAAACCGTAAAGGCTCTCAAAACCTTAATTCCGACACTTCAGAAACAAGGCTATCATTTTACGAACCTTGCCAGTATTTTACACAAGAGTAAAAATGTGCTGATGCCGGAAGTTCCTAAAACAAGATCTTATTATATCATGCAGCTCAATCTGATCCTCGCTACGGTAATCTATGGAATAAGTCATTTTCTGGTGGCTCTTTTCACCATTTTTATCGGCTTAGGTCTGATAAGATTGATCTTGATGATGTATTGGGCTTTTAAAGAAAGAAAAAAAGAAAAATTGCTGGGCGATTTTCCTGTTTTGGAAACTTATCCGAAAGTATCCATCATTGTACCTGCCTATAATGAAGAAGTGAATATTGTTTCTTCTCTGAATAATTTATTAAAACAAACCTATCCCAACTTCGACATCATCATGGTGGATGACGGAAGTAAGGATTCAACCTACCAGAAAGCAAAAGAAGCATTCCCCGACCATCCGGAACTGAAAATCTTCACGAAACCGAACGGCGGAAAAGCCACAGCACTGAATTTTGGAATTTCCCAGACTGATGCGGAATATGTGGTTTGTATTGATGCAGACACCAAACTTCAGTATAATGCAGTAAAATATCTGATTGCCCGATTTTTAAATTCAGATCCTGCTGAAAAGATCGCTGCAGTGGCAGGGAATGTAAAAGTAGGAAACACAGTGAACTGGCTCACCAGATGGCAGTCGATAGAATATACTACAAGCCAGAATTTTGACAGGTTGGCCTATGCCTACATCAATGCAGTAACAGTAATTCCCGGTGCGATCGGGGCATTCAAAAAATCCGTGATCATTGAAGCAGGCGGATATTCTACCGATACCCTGGCAGAAGACTGTGATATTACGGTGAAAATTTTAAGAGCTGGATATACGGTTGCCAACGAAAACAGAGCGGTTGCCGTAACCGAAGCCCCTGAAAGTGTGCAACAGTTTTTAAAACAACGTTTCCGCTGGACCTACGGGATTATGCAGATGTTCTGGAAACAGCGCCAGACATTTCTCAATCCTAAATATAAAGGACTCGGGCTTTGGGCAATGCCGAATATATTACTGTTTCAATATATTATTCCGTTCTTTTCACCTCTGGCAGATCTGATCATGTTCTTTGGAATTTTATCCGGAAATGGTGGAAAAATATTCACCTATTATCTGATTTTCCTTTTGGTAGATGCATCTTTGGCTTTGGCCGCTTTCATTATGCAGCGGGAGAAATTATCTAATCTGTTGTATGTTATTCCGCAGAGATTCGGATATAGATGGCTGATGTATATTGTATTATTCAGAAGTCTGAGAAAAGCATTGAAAGGGGAAATGCAGTCCTGGGGATTTTTAAAAAGAACAGGAAATGTAAAAGAGATAGCAGCTTCCTGAGATTTGTTTAAATTTGTTATTGATAAAAAGTAACAAATGATAAAAACAACAGACTTATTATAAAATTTGCTATCATAATGAAAAAACTAACACTTTCTTTGTTTTTATTAGCCGGAGTTTGTGCACTAAACACAGTGAACGGGCAGGCAAAAACTGTAAAAACAATCGCTAACGGTACAGATAACGGTCTGGACCTTAGTCTTATGGATACTTCTGTACGTCCGCAGGATGATTTTTACAACTACGTAAGCGGAACGTGGATGAAAACAGCCAAAATTCCGTCTGATAAGCCAACCTGGGGAAGCTTCAACAAACTGGCTGAAGATACGGATAACAACTCAATGACTATTCTGAACTCCCTTCTGAAAGATAAATTTGCAGACGGAAGTGAAGGTAAAAAAATCCAGGATCTGTATGCTACTTACATGAACATGCAGAAAAGAAATGCAGACGGAATTAAACCTATTCAGGAAAACCTGAATAAAATTGATGCCATCAAAAACATGGCTGACCTTCAGAATTACCTGACTTCTGTAACTAAAGACGGAGAAAATACGCTTTACGGATGGGGTGTAGATGCAGATCTTAAAGACTCTAAAATGAATGCGGTTTATTTAGGAAATGCTTCACTGGGATTAGGAAGAGATTACTATCAGAAAGTAAACGAAAAAAATACGGAAGCTATCGCTGAATACCAAAAGTATGTGGCTTCCATGCTTAAAGAATTAGGTTATAAAAATGCTGATGCCTCTGCCAAAGGAATCGTTGATTTCGAGAAAAGCATTGCAAAGACTTATCTTACCAACGAGCAGAGCCGTGACAATACTTTACAGTACAACCCAAGAACAATGGCTGAACTTTCAACATTGGTAAAAGGCGTTGATATCCCTGCTTACCTGAAAAAAGTAGGCGTAAGTACGGATAAGGTAATCATCGGGGAAATCGGGTATTACAAAGATTTTGATAAACTGGTTAACGCTCAGAACCTTTCTGTGATCAAGGATTATTTAAAATTCCACATGATCCACGGAAGCGCTTCTTATTTAAGTGAGAAATTAGGTGACATGAGATTTAATTTCTATGGTAAATACTTAAGAGGCCAGCAGGAGCAGAGAGCATTGAACAAGAGAGGGTTTGAGCTTATCAACGGTACTCTTGGTGAAGCTTTCGGAAAATTATATGTTGAAAAATATTTCCCTGCTGAAGCAAAAGCTCAGATGGTGGAGCTGATCGATTATTTAAAGAAAAGCTTTGCGGTTCACATCAACAATTTAGCTTGGATGTCTTCCACAACGAAGGAAAAAGCAATGCAGAAATTGAATAAATTCACTGTAAAAGTAGCTTACCCGGACAAATGGAAAGATTATTCAAAGTTGGATATTGTTCCTGAATCTAAAGGAGGAACATTATATTCAAACCTTCAGAACATTACACAATGGCAGTATAACAAAGATCTTGCAAAAATTGGCAAAGCTGTTGATAAGTCAGAATGGGGTATGACGCCGCAAACGGTAAATGCATACTACAATCCGGTAAACAACGAGATCGTATTCCCTGCTGCAATCCTTCAGCCGCCTTTCTTTAATCCTAAAGCTGATGCTGCCGTTAATTTCGGAGGAATCGGTGCTGTTATCGGTCACGAGATGAGCCACGGATTTGATGATTCAGGAGCTCAGTTTGATGCAGACGGAAACCTAGTAGACTGGTGGACACCGGAAGACAAAGCCAACTTCGAGAAAGCAACAAAAGCCCTTGCTGCCCAGTACGACAAATACGAGCCGGTAAAAGGAACTTTCGTAAACGGAACTTTCACAAACGGTGAAAATATTGCCGACTTAGGTGGAGTAAATATCGCTTACGATGCCCTTCAGATGTACTTAAAAGATAAAGGTAATCCAGGGAAGATCAGCGGATTCTCCCAGGATCAGAGATTCTTCCTAAGCTGGGCGACCGTTTGGAGAACCTTATCCAGCGAAAAATATATGGTAAACCAGGTGAAAACTGACCCGCACTCTCCGGGATATTTCAGAAGCTTCGGTCCACTCATCAATGTGGATGCTTTTTACAAAGCGTTTGATGTAAAACAGGGAGACAAATTATACAAAACTCCTCAGGACAGAATCAAAATCTGGTAATCATTACCAAGAAATAACAAAACCGTTCAGCAATGAGCGGTTTTTTTGTTTATAATGCGTCATCTTTTGTCGTGTTCTACTGATATATTTGGTTTAGAAATAAATCTTGCAAGTGTAGTATTTCTTTTTATTAACATCAAATTTCACAAAAAATGAACACAATTGAACTTAATGACCCTTACGTGGGTGAATGGATAACCTTTATAGAAACAGATAAAACCTATAACAATACTAATATCACGGATGCGGATTGTGATAATATTCTTTACAAAAAGGTAGGGAATGTTTATTACAGGAGAGTTTTGGAAGACAGCAGGGTAGATATCAGATGGTTTGGAGCACTACCTGATGGTGTTACAGATTGCTCAGATGCAATTCAGCAGGCTATCATTTCGGCAGATAAGTATAAATTATCGGTAACAGCCGGAAAAGGAACTTATGTTATTTCAAAGAAAATATATATTCCGCAGAATCATGATTTCGGGATGTTTTCTAAAACATATGATTTTAATGAATCTATATTCTTACTGCATACAGATACAACAGTTTTTGAATCGGGATACTACGATGCTAATGGAAATTTAGTAAGTGCAATAGGAACTGATCCTGATTATAAATATTCATTAGGAATTAAATTTGGAAATTTTTCACTTTCAACCAGTTTAAATAATATTACTTCTCCTGCGCTTGTCTTTAAAGACTGGCATCAGGGTTGTGAAATATCTAATATCTCTTCATTTAAATTTTCAACTTTATTAAAGTCAGTCAATAATTATTATACAGTATTTAATGATTTGAGGACAAGTCATGAGAATAATGCCAGATTGGGAGAAAGATTTATCTTTTCTGGGGAGATGAATTTAAACGTTTTTCGTGCATTAGTGGCGGCAAACTCGTTAGTTGGCTACAAGTTTGATGGCCCCTTAAGAGCTTGTCATTTTGATGCTGTTTCTGTAGAAGGAGTTACTACAGGAATGCAGTTTAATTCTGAAATCAATGATTGCTCAGTCGTTAATTCCTATATAGAAAATTTTGATTTAGCTTTTGAATTTAATAGCTACATTGATAGCTTTACATTAGATAATAACTATCTTAATTTTGTAAATGATCCTTCACGCAGACTCATAAAATATACAGGACTGCCATTAAATAATATTCATCTTCTTTCCACCAATAATATGGTTGGTATTACAAACTATGGACAATTATTTGTAAGCACAGAAAATGATTACGGATATGGTATGGAAATGAGTTTCAACCCTATTCAAAGCGGTTCTATCAATGATCTTCTTACCGATGACTTCGGGGCTAATTTTAATATTAATTGGAAAGCAAAATTCCCTACCTACTTAGCCAACATTCAAAATGCGAAAGGGTTGATTCCCGGAAATTATTCAGGTCAATATACCCGTGGTTATGATGGACCTTCAGGTTTTGAAGCTGATTCTACAATATCCAATCTTGTGCACCTTAAAACTAAAATTAAAAACACCTGGACACAACTTGTGTATGTAAATATAAAAATTGAAACTACTTCCGGAACAAAAACATTCAGAGGTTTCTTTGTGGGGAATTCATTTTATGAATTTACAACTTCCGGAATTGCTGCTTCCGGAGTTTTAGAATCTGTAGTAAATCCTGATGGTACGATTGATGTAAAAAGAACAGGTTATGAAAGTGAAAATATCATAGGTATTACCGGCGAAATACGCTTAATTTAATAAAATACAACTCAGGATAGCAATACAGAATTATTTTAAATACCCTGGTTATCCTGAGTTGTTTAAACACTTTTATTATTGCACACACCTTAAACTTACAAACCCGGAACCCTAAACTAGAAACCCCTCCCAAACCACCAACCTTTCATCATTTATCAATTATCATTAATCACTTATCATTAAAGTTTGTATATTTGGTAAGTTTGTGTTAAATCAAAAATTATCTTTAATGAAAAAGCTAAATATTGGAGTACTTGCCCTTTCAGGTATTGTATTTTTAAATTCATGCGGAACGGCTAAGACTGCCGGTACAGAAACTAAAACTGAAACTACAGTTGCCGTTACAGAACCAGTAAAAAAAGAAGAAGTGAAAGAAGAAGGAATCAATTTATCTTATATGGATAAGAGCGTTCGCCCGCAGGATGACTTTTTTAGCTATGTGAACGGAAATTGGGTAAAAACCACTCAGATCCCTTCAGATAAAGCGAGTTGGGGTTCTTTCAATGCTTTGAGAGAAAATGTGGATGATGCTTCCCTGGATATCCTGAACAAAATTTTATCAGAAAGCTATCCCGAAGGATCAGAAGGACAGAAAATTCAGAATCTGTATGCATCTTTCATGGATGTAAATAAAAGAAATGCTGAAGGACTTTCTCCGATTAAAGGAGATCTGGCAAAAATTGATGCCATTAAAAACCTTAATGATCTTCAAAAGTATCTTCTTGAAGCCACAAAATTAGGCGATAACTCATTCTACGGATGGAGAGTAGGAGCAGACATGAAGAATTCCAAAATGAATGCCGTATATCTTGGCGGCCCGGACCTGGGATTGGGAAGAGATTATTATCAAAAAGTAAATGAAGCCAATACCAAAACTTTGGCGGAATACCAAACCTATGTAGGCAAGCTATTTGGTGTTTTAGGGTATAAAAATTCTGAGGCCGCCGCAAAAAATGTGGTTGATTTTGAAAAACAGCTGGCCAATTATCTATTGACATTAGAGCAGAACAGAGACGCCAATTTAAGATATAACCCGAAAAATGTATCTGAATTATCAGGAGTTGTTAAAAATATCAATCTGGCAAAATACCTGTCGGATGCGGGAGTCAATACAGATAAAGTGATCATTGGTGAACTGAAATATTACCAGAACATGGACCAATTTTTGACACAGAACAATCTTCCGCTGCTAAAAGACTACCTGAAATATCACCTGATTAACGGGAACGCCAGCAATCTTGATGATAAGCTGGAACAGATCAGATTCGATTTCTATTCAAAATACCTTCAGGGCCAGAAAGAGCAGCGTCCGATGGATAAAAGAGGTCTTTCTCTTGTCAACGGAGTTCTTGGCGAAGCTTTCGGGAAATTATATGTTGAAAAATATTTCACTCCTGAAGCAAAAGCCCAGATGGAAACCTATATCGATTACCTTTTAAGATCGTTCAAGCAGCATATCAATGATATCGACTGGATGTCTCCTGCCACAAAGGTAAAAGCTCAGGAAAAACTTTCTAAATTTACGGTAAAGATCGCTTATCCGGACAAATGGAAAGATTATTCCCAGCTAAAAGTAGAATCTCCGAAACAGGGGGCTACATTATATTCTAACCTTCAGAATGTATCGGCATGGCAGTACCAGAGAAGCCTTGACAAAGTAGGAAAACCGGTGGACAAAACAGAATGGGGAATGTCTCCTCAAACTGTAAACGCTTACTACAGCGGATCAAACAACGAAATCGTTTTCCCAGCAGCTATTCTTCAGCCACCTTTCTACAATCCTAAAGCTGATGCAGCGGTCAACTTCGGGGGAATCGGAGCGGTAATAGGCCACGAGATTTCTCACGGATTTGATGACAGCGGTTCACGTTTTGACGGTGACGGAAACCTTAACAACTGGTGGACGGATGAAGACCGTAAGAACTTTGATGCGAAAGTAGGTCAGCTTGCTGCCCAGTACAGTGCTTACGAACCGGTAAAAGGAAGCTTTGTGAACGGTAAATTTACAAGCGGTGAAAACATTGGTGACCTTGGTGGAGTAGCAGTAGCTTATGATGCCCTTCAGATGTATCTGAAAGACAAAGGAAACCCTGGAAAAATCAGTGGATTTACTCAGGATCAGAGATTCTTTATGAGCTGGGCAACAGTGTGGAGAACAAAATCTACAGACCAGTATATGATCAACCAGGTGAAAACAGATCCGCATTCTCCGGGAGAATTCAGGGCATTTGGTCCTCTGGTGAATCAGGATGCATTCAACAAAGCATTTGATATAAAACCTGGAGACAAAATGTACAAAGCTCCTCAGGACAGAATAAAAATCTGGTAGAACAACCGAAAATTGTTAGAAAAGAAAGAATCCATCCCCATTAAATGTGGGATGGATTCTCTTTTTAATAGGCTTTCCTGTAATTCCGGATTACAAAATTTATTCCGGTCTCAATAATGTCTCCCATTGTTTTGCAATACTTGAAGTTGACATCGTAGGTAAGCTTTTGTAAAGCTGTTTTCAGCTCGGTAACATTGGCTTCCGGTGCAATATCTTCTTTTTTCATAATAGAAATAAGCTCGTTGAATCTGCTTTTGCTGCTGGTCACTCTTTTTACAATTTGTGAACGTACTTCCTTACGATATTGCTCTATAGAATTAGGTTTCAGTTTTTCCAGTACCATATTAACCATCACGCTGTTTTCCTTGAAATACTGGGGAAGATAAACTTTCAGATTCCCTTCATAGCTTTGCTGATCAAAATCGATAGGACGAATTTTATAAATAACCTGATCGAAATCGTGAATAGGAATAATAACATAATTGTAGGAGCGCATATCACCCAGTAGCCCAATAAGGCAACGTTCATTGAACTTTACAAATTCCTTGGAAATCTGTGCTTTTTCCAATTCTGTACAATTCTGTAAATGATTCTGGATAAAAACATCTCCGGGAATTCCTAAGATATGCTCTTCTATCAGGGTGTTTTTATAAATTAGAAAATTTATACGGTTGGGAGAAAGCAGGTCTTCAATTTCCAGTCCATATATGCGGGAAGCATCGGCTTGTTTAATGTAAAAATTAGTATGATTGTCGTTCAGAATGTTTCTCACCCGGATCCGGAAAGGTTTAGAGTTTCCGAAGGTGCAAAAATCAATCGTATCCACTTTCAGATAAGGTAGAGTAGCCTTATCCCCGTCGGAATGAAGAAGGGTGTAAATCTTATTTAAATTAGCCTCTATTTCTGTAAATTCATGTTCAGAATACAACACACCAAGCCATAAAGTATCCTTGCCGTCCTTATCCAGAATATTTACACTGTCGCTGAATCTCAGCAGGTCCTCATATAAAAACTGGATCTTGGTCGTCCTGTTATGTTTTTCCAGATATTGATTTAATGCTTCGGAAACAGGATATATTGGCTTTCTAAACGCGATATTTACATCTTTCATGACTCTGTTTACTTTGTTTAAATATAAAGAATATTTTTCCTCGCATCGGGGGAATTCTTATTTTTAACATGAGTCTGATGCTTTTTATAAAATGCAAAGCATATAAAGATTTTATTTTATATTCCGATAGCCTGTTTTATTTATTTTTCATAGTTTAGTGATATCGTAAAGTCATGATTTTACGTTATATATAAATTAGGCTAAATTAAATATTTCAAGAAAAATCTTTACAAAATTTTGTATGTTACAGTTTTTTTTTAAATTTAAACATTGGATTGGTAATTTATTCGATTCATCGGTAAATTACTCAAAGACAGATCCGAACCAAAATCAGAAATCTCAAAATAACAATAATATGGCAATGTTTAATTATGGTGTTGGCGGCAACGAGGTAAAAGTAGACGCTAATGAAGCGATTCAGGAAATACAGGAAAACAAATCGCTGATAGTAAGCCAGCTTACAACAGAGGAATCTTATGTTCCTGAAATTGTAACAGGACTAAAAACAGTGGACGACGTCTTCAGACATTTTCAACCATCCGTAGCTGTACAGCACGAAACGGAAGAAGGAAGTATAGTGGAAGAGGAATTCCGTTTTCAGAACCTTGCAGACTTCACACCTAAAAATCTTACTCAGAAATCAGACTATTTACAGCAGCTTAGCATGGAACAGGAGCAGTACAACAAGATTGTGCGCCAGCTGAAAACTAATAAGATTCTGCGTAATATGCTTGAGAATGAACAGACCAGAGCTGCATTCATCGAAGTACTGAAAGATGTGGCACAAGAACTTGAAAAATAATTATTTACACTAAATCAAATCATGGATAGCAAATTACAGGCACAAGAAAGCCAGCAGCAGGGTCAGCAGCAACATTCAGGGCAGCCGAAGGGCAACCCGCTTGCAGAGCTTAATAAAATAGGAGGTTTTGGCTTTGTTGAATCCGTTGTAGACGGTATCGCCAATATGAACCCAACGAGAAAAGCCAGGAAAGAAATTTTCCTGAACGACCATAATAAAGCAGACGAAAGAAAAGAGCTTCTTCAAAAAATAAACCTTTGGGTAAGCCTTTTGGAAGGAAACGAATCTGCAGATAAAATGGCAGATACCTGCAAGGCCAAAGCACAGGCCGCAGACCAGAATTTAAAGACCAATTTAAAAAATACACTCGACGCGGTGCGTTTGTTGGAAACCAACTACAGAACGGTAGCCCAATTCTACAAAAATACAGAACTGGATAAAGTGGATAACGTAAGCATCGTTAATGCAAGCCTTGAACAGGTTTCAGATCTTGATAATCCTTTGTTCATCGATGCTATTTCAGAAGAATTCAAAAACTATTACGACCGTCTGGATCTTAGAGATAACTATTCTATCCTGGCCATACCAGGTTATTTAGGCTCAAATAAAGTCATTGAAAAATGGGCAAAAATCTGTAACGAGAACAAAGTAATGATGGTGACCGACTTTGCCAACCTTGACAAGCCGGATGACGTAGTAGATTTATTCCACTCTGCCAACCTTACCGGAGGCGAGCTTCACAGAAGTAACGTTATTATGACGTGTAACTGGCTGGTAGGAAGAGGAAGAGCAGAAGAAGTAGGAGAAGAGGAAAACGTAGAGCTTCCACCTTCCACTTCATTAGCCGGAAAAATCCACAAAACATTAATGTCTCAGGTAGCTGCAGGTAAAAAACATGGTAACATCAACGAAGTAGATGCTGTAAAATTTGAACTGAAGAAAAGCGAAATTTCTCAGCTGGAAAAAATGGGCCTTGTTCCGATGGTTAACGAATATGGGAAGATCATGGCATTCTCTGCCAAAACATTGTTCACAGGAGATAATATCGGTCTTCAGACCTATTCTGTAGTTCGTGTATTCGACTATGTGACTAAAGTGTTACTGGACTTCCTGAACAGAAGAGCTTTCGAAAACTGGAATGCCAAGAATGAAGACGATTTGAGAAGACAGATCGTAACATTCCTCGACAATATCAAAGGACCGGATAAACTGATTGAAAAGTTCAAGATTGTTCGTTTCGAGCAGGACAGAGTCAATAAAGACAGAGTATGGCTTGATATCCGTATGACCCCTTATTTCCCTACAAAAAGTTTCGTGATCAAGTTAGACGGACACAAAGGAGATGATGGCAACGAATGGGATGCACAATACACTCAGGAATAATAACAAACCCAATTTAAATAGAAAAACCGATGCATTTTTACATCGGTTTTTTACTGCCAATTCATATGAAAATTAATGTGATCAAAAAAAGTTTAACAGGCTTTTTGCCTCTGTTCATTCTGATGGTATTATCGGGATGTGAAAAAAAATATCAGGCGCCGGATCATTATGCCGTGGATCTTTTTAAAGACGAGCGTCAGCAGGGAACAGCTTACATCATGAATGAAGAAGAATGCTTTGACGGCAGCGAGCTGGTTATCGCAAGTTCTGAGGTGAAACTTGCCGACAGCTCGAAAGGAAGAGGGAAAAACTTCTTTCTTTACAAAGTGAGATCCGGAAAAGTATTAAAAACAATAAGAGATTCCGTTGCAGACTATCCTTTTATGTTCCTTTCAGATCAAAGGCTAAAACTTAAAAACGATTCAATTTACCTTTACCTGAAAAAACTGGAAGGTTTCCGCTTTATCGCACCGGAAAGAAATCTCAAATATCAGTGGCTGAAAGCAGCTCCCGTGTATTCGGTCAAAAAGGATAAATAGTTTTATCTTTGCAGGACGGGAATTTGAAGCTTTACCAACTTTTATAATACAAGTTACAAAAATCTGCTTAGACTCCGCTCAGCATGACAATTTTCAATCATACTGTATAAAGCAGTTAGTATCAGAACTGTCATGCTGAGCATAGTCGAAGCATCTAAAAAGCTCACTTAAATTCCACAATAATTTAAACAGACAATACTTTTTTGGAAAAAGATAATAAAAGTTCAGAATTTCTCCATATCGGAAACAAGCTCCTGAACTGGTACGGGAAAAATGCCAGGGATTTACCTTTCAGACAGACCAAAGACCCTTACAAAATATGGATCTGCGAAATCGTTTTTCAGCAGACAAGAATCAGCCAGGGACTCAGCCATTACAACAATTTTATTAACCGGTTTCCGGATGTAAAAACTCTGGCTGAAGCAGAAGAAAATGAAGTTTTGCTTTACTGGAAAGGACTTGGGTACTATTCCAGAGCGATCAATATCCATAAAGCCTCTCAACAGATCATGAACGATTGTCATGGTGTTTTCCCGGCAGACTATGATGAGATTTTAAAATTAAAAGGAGTAGGGAAGTATACTGCAGCTGCGGTTTCGAGCATTTGTTTCGGTGGCAGAATGCCGGCTGTAGATGGTAATTTTTACAGAGTGTTAAGCCGTATTTTTGCTGATGATTTTGATATTTCCAATTCCAGGGCTTTTTCCTATTTCTCACAGCTGGCGGGATTGATTATGCCTGAAAATGTAGGCGATTTTAATCAGGCAATGATGGATCTTGGCTCCGAGATCTGTAAACCTAAAAATCCTCTTTGCAGTGAATGTCCCATAAATAACGACTGTCTTGCATTTTCCCTGGAAAAAACATCAGATTATCCTGTAAAAACCAAAAAGGTTAAAGCATCGGACCTGTCGCTAAAGTATTATTTTGTACACAGAAACGGGAAGTTCCTGATCAGACAGAGAAAAGATGACTTCATCTGGAAGAAATTATTTGAGTTTCCTACCGCTATTTCCGCAGAGCTTGAACCGTTTATCAAAGGTGTCAAAACAATCACCCATAAACTCACCCATAAAAATCTGACGATTGAAATTTCAAGTGTTGAGGTTGATTCAGAAGCGGTTTGGAACAAATTTACATCCGAAAATCAGTATATCATTACCGACTTTGAAGCATCCCATGAAAAATCCTTTCCCAAGCCGCTGGAAAACTATATCCAAAACTCGCTGAAAGACTGAAATTTGTCTCCCAAAATCTGAAATCTAATTTGTACTTTTGCAAAATGATAAAAAACGTCATTTTTATTTTTGTATCACTGCTTTTAATTTCGTGCGGAAAAGATCATGTTCCGAAACCTTATGGAGAACTCCGTCTCGAGTATCCGGAACCGAAATACCAGAAGTTTGAGAATAACTGTGCCTATACTTTTGAATATTCAGATTTTGCATCTATTTCCGATGCTAAAAAGCCGTGCTGGTATTATATCAATTACCCGAAAATGAAAGCCAAGGTTTTTGTGACCTATTACCCAATACAGAATGACTTTGCAGACCACATCAAAGAAGCTGAGAAAATGGTCTATGAGCATACGATTAAAGCAAGCTCCATCGATACCAAATCATTCGAATATCCGGACAAAAAAGTGTACGGAAACTTCTATGAACTGAAAGGGCAGAGTGCTTCCAATCTTCAGTTTTACATTACAGACAGCACAAAACATTTTGTGACTGCTTATTTATACTTTAACACAAGGCCAAAACCCGACTCTCTGGCCCCGGCAGTGAACTATATCAAAAATGATATGAAACACCTGCTGGACACTTTTGAATGGAAAAAATAATTGACTTTTAAAATACATTGAAAAATATATGAAACTTTTAGTTGTAGGAAGCGTTGCATTTGATGCAATCGAAACACCATTTGGTAAAACGGATAAAATTTTAGGAGGTGCAGCCACTTACATTGGTATTACTTCTTCTATTTTAGGCGTTAAATCTGGTATTGTTTCCGTTGTTGGAGGAGATTTTCCACAGGAGCACCTTGATATGTTCACAGACAGAGACATAAATATTGAAGGAATTGAGATCGTAAAAGAAGGAAAAACATTCTTCTGGTCTGGAAAATACCATAATGATCTGAATACCAGAGATACTTTGGCTACAGAAGTGAATGTTTTAGAGAATTTCGACCCTAAGATTCCGGATTCTATGCAGGATGCGGAAATCCTTCTTCTTGGAAACCTGCACCCGGGTGTTCAGCTGTCCGTATTGGAAAAAATGAATAACCGTCCTAAGCTGGTTATCCTTGATACCATGAACTTCTGGATGGACTCAGCCTGGGATATTCTGATGGATATGATTGCCAAAACAGACGTTATTACCATCAATGATGAAGAGGCGAGACAGCTTTCAGGAGAATATTCTCTGGTAAAAGCAGCTAAAAAGATTCATACCATGGGTCCTGACTATGTAATCATTAAAAAAGGAGAGCATGGTGCTTTACTTTTCCACGACAATAAAGTATTTGCAATCCCGGCACTTCCTCTGGAAGAAGTTTTCGATCCTACCGGAGCAGGAGATACTTTCGCAGGAGGTTTTGCGGCTTATCTTGCTAAAAAAGGCAAGTTTGATTTTGAAACTATGAAGTCTGCACTGATCGTAGGTTCAGCGATGGCTTCCTTTACTGTTGAGAAATTCGGAACAGAAAGAATTGAGGAAGTAAATGAATCTGATGTATTCAGCAGATTGAGACAATTCAAAGAATTAACAACATTCGATGTTGAACTGCAATAAATAAGTCTTTTTAAGAAATATTTATAATAAAAAATTTAGACAAATTCGTTAAGAATTCTAAATTTGCAACTTGTTTAAAATAGTAAAATGACAAATAAACTAAAAATCACTTTTCTTCTTGGGATTTTCATGATGATATTCTCTTCAAACATGAATGCTCAGCTAAAACCGGGAGAATTAGTGGATGGTATTGCTGCTGTTATCGGGGATGAAATTGTTTTGGAATCGGATGTGAATGAGCAGATGAACTATGCCAAACAACAGGGAGCCTCTGAAACAGATAAATGTGACTTCCTTGAAAACCTGATCAGCAATAAGCTTCTTGTTTACGAAGCCAAAAAAGATACATTAATTGATAACCGTTCGGCTGCCATTAAAGAACAGGCCAATGCAAAATACCGTCAGTTACTTTCGCAGTTTCCGGATGAAAAAACGATGCTTGCTGCCTATAAATTCAGAAACGGGTATGAAATGAAAAACGCTATCGAAAAGATAGATGTTGACCAATATTACGGTCAGGCGAAATATCAGCGTATCACTGAAAAGGCAGATGTAACGCCCAATGAGGTTACAGACTTCTACAACCTTTATAAAATGCAGCTTCCTGAGGTAAAGGATGAAATATCTTTAGCACAGATCATGGTGTATCCTAAGCTGACAGAAGCCCACAAAGAAGATCTTATCAACAGATTAAAGAAAATCAAGGCAGATATTGCAGCTGGAGAAACCTTCGAAAGCCAGGCAAGAATCTATTCCGAAGATGAAGGATCTGCTGCCAATGGCGGACTTTACAAAAATATTTTCAAAGGACAGATGGTAAAACCGTTTGAAGCAGCTGCTCTGAACCTTCAGGAAAACGAAATTTCAGATCCTGTTGAATCGGAATTCGGATATCATATTATCCAGCTGATCAAAAAATCAGGGAAAGTATATGATGCGAGACATATTTTATTGAAAGCTACCCCTACGGATGATGAAATAAAAACGGCAAAAGCAAAGTTAGACAGTATCAAAGGTCTTATTATTGCCGGGAAAATAACATTTAAGGATGCTGCCTATAAATTTTCGGATGATAAGAAAACGAAATTCAATGCCGGAATTATTTCCGGAGCAGACGGTTCGGACAAAATTGAGAGAGAAAGCATTCCCGGGACTATTACTTACGAATTGGCAGGTCTGAACAAAGGAGATATTACTGCACCGTTCGAAGATGAAGATAACAAAAGAAAAGTTGTGAAGATGATTAAGGTGGAAGACGTTATTCCAGCCCACCAGATCACTCTGGAAACAGATTATAACAGGATCAAGCAGATGGCGCTCAATAAAAAGCGTAATGAAATGATTGAGAAGTTTGTTAACTCCAAACTCCCAACCACCTTTATATCCATTGACGGACGTTACGATAACTGTAAGTTCAAAGCCAACTGGAAAAAAGAATCCATCAAAAAATAAATACTAAACCTTCAGAATTTCTGAGGGTTTTTTTATATCTAAAATTGAAGAAACTTCTTACTTTTGGTAAAAACAATAAAGAATGGATTATAAATTTTACAGGAGAAATTTTGAGGAAGCAGTAGAGGATATTTTCTTCAAACAATTTGATCATCTGGGTCTGAAATTATCTGTCGAAGAAGTTTTAGAATCCGTTGCATTGAAAATTTATAAACCTGAATGGTCAAATGATTTCGACTCTCAATTAAACTCAAAAAGCAGAATATTTTTTTCGGTTTGGGTAAATGATAAAACCATTAAAGAAGGAAAACTATATTATAATATTCATGCTTTAAAGCTCCGTGAATTGAAAGGCTATAAAATTTCAAGCAGAAATTTCGCTGAAAAATTCAGAACTCAATTTATTGAATATAAGGATGAGTGGGAAAATGTAAGTGTGAATTTTGGTCCGTTGATTTTAATGCAAGGCTGGATCAATTTAAATATTGAAACTATTCAAGAGGATATAATTAATTTGTCTTGGGATTTTTTAAAAATAAGTCCTCTCATTGATGATACTTTGGATATATTTAAAACTTAGTAATCCTTTATTTAAAACGATTTTCACATTTTTTATTCATTAAAAACAGCTGTTTTTAGTATTTTTACGCATGAGCAATTTTATAGATTTTAACTCAGCAAAAAAACTTCATGAAATGCAGACAGGGCAAAATAAAATTACAGAGCTTTTTAACATACAGTATCCTATTATCCAGGCCGGAATGATCTGGCATTCAGGATGGAAGCTGGCTTCGGCGGTTTCCAATTGTGGCGGACTGGGACTGATCGGTGCAGGAAGCATGTATCCCGATATCCTAAGAGAAAATATTCAGAAATGCAAGCAGGCTACAGATAAGCCCTTTGGTGTGAATGTACCCATGCTATATCCTAACCTTGAGGAAATTATTCAGATTATACTTGAGGAAGGAGTAAAGATCGTTTTTACATCTGCCGGAAATCCTAAAACCTATACGGAAACCCTGCAGAAAGAAGGAATAAAAGTAGCCCACGTAGTTTCCTCTACCAAATTTGCGGTAAAATGTGAAGAAGCCGGAGTAGATGCTGTTGTAGCTGAAGGTTTTGAAGCAGGAGGACACAACGGGAGAGATGAGACCACTACTTTTTGCCTGATCCCGAATGTGAAAAAGCATATTTCCAAGCCACTGATCGCTGCCGGAGGAATTGCGCTGGGTTCTCAGATCAAAGCTGCCATGATCCTGGGTGCAGATGGGGTGCAGATCGGTTCCCGTTTCGCTGCTACTATTGAGGCAAGTGCCCACGAAAACTGGAAAAAGAAAATCACAGAACTGAACGAAGGCGATACCCATCTTACTTTAAAAGAGCTGGCGCCAGTAAGGATGGTAAAAAACAAGTTTTTCAATGAACTGGAAGACATTTACCAGTCAGGAAGAAACAAAGAAGCCTTGATTGCCTCACTGGGAAGGGCAAGAGCCAAACGCGGAATGTTTGAAGGAGATATGGAAGATGGCGAGCTGGAAATAGGGCAGGTTTCTGCCTTGATCAATGATATATTACCCGTAGAGGCCGTTTTCAGGAATCTGCTGAAAGAATTTGAAGAAGCCAAAGTACCGTCTTTATAGAATCTGAACAGATGGAAGAAAGACTTATTGAAGTAAGGGATCAGAAAATTTATACAGCCTGCACCCATAAATTCAAAAATAAACCGGTTATTATTTTTCTTCACGATTCCTTAGGCTGTACGCAGCTTTGGAGGGATTTTCCGTTAAAACTGTCCGAAATGGTAAACTGTAATGTTTTAATATATGACAGATCAGGCTATGGAAAATCCGGACCCATGGCTACCTACAAAAGACCGGTCAATTATATGGAACTTGAAGCCGATTTGCTGAATGATTTGCTGGTTAAACTTAATATTGATAATGCCATCTTATTTGGGCACAGCGACGGAGGGACTATTTCCCTTATTACAGCTGCAAAATATCCGGAAAAAATAAAAGCCGTCATCTGTGAAGCAGGGCATATCTTTGTAGAAGACCTTACCTTGAAAGGAATTTATGATGCCATGAATGCTTACAAAACAACCAACCTTGCCGAACGTCTTGCCAAATATCATGGTGACAAAGTGGAAACACTTTTTAGGGCCTGGACGGAAACCTGGACCCGTGAAGACTATAGAAGCTGGAATATTGAATACCTGTTAAAAGATATTCACTGCCCGTTATTATTTATTCAGGGAGAGGCCGACGAATACGGTACACTGGATCAGGCTGATAAAACAGTTTCCCAGGTTGGTGGTATGGCAGAGAAATATATCATTCCCGGAATAGGACATACGCCGCATAAAGAAGCTCTGGAGTTGGTTCTCACTAAAGTATCCGGGTTTTTGGAAAAAATATAGCTGTCCGGAAACAAAATCAGCAGTAACAGAAGCATCTTTATTTCAATAAGGTGCTTTTTTTATGCATTATCATAAACCGTACTTAGTTTATTTATACAATTTGTACACACAATTCTTCAATTCAATAGGGAAATACACATTTTTTAAACCCAGAGCTTTATTTTTCAGGCTGTTTATATATTAACCGTGTACAAGTTTTGACAAAAATATGAAAATCAAAAATTTACTTTTCTAATAAAATTTTAAATCTGTTTTTTCAAAAATATGAACCTTTTTTGATTTCAAAATTCAGTTTTCCGGAACTGTAAATCACTTAGAAAAATTACATATAACACACAAATAAAATCACATTTATGTGATATTTTATTTTCTATTTTTGACTTATCAAACAATGATGCAGGAGATTATAAAAATACATTTGATGAAAAAGAATCCCTCTATCAGGAAATTTTCAAGATTTCCTCCCTTTGTTTTAATTCATGGATAAGTTGTGTTTGAATGAATGGTTCCATTCTGGAGATGTGGCTCTGCTGCATCTCCTTTTTCGTCATTATAAAAGCTTAAGTTCCGCAGCTAAATTTTCTCTTGCCTGCTGTTCGTACCTGTCCCTGAAATGCTCTGTTTTAAAAATACTTTCCAGTTCCAGAAAATGTTTCAGCACCTTTTTCCTTCCCGGCTTGTAAAGAATATCAGGATATATCGAATACTCTTTCCTGATCTTCCGGGTGTAATCGGAATAGATATCAAAATCCTTTCCAAGGATAGAAAGATCTGCGTCCAGAAGATAGTTCGTATCCATATCATCAGATTTATGATGAGATTTTGTTGCCAGTATCTGGGCTTCAATCTTTGAAATCATATCAGGATTTAACCCAATTTTCTGAAGCCGCTCAACGGCATAGGAGGCACTTTTTTCTTCATTGGACTTTGAAGTGGCATCATAAATGACATCGTGGTAAAAAACGGAAAATGAAACAGTATGATAATCTTTAATATAACGTTCTGCACTTTCCAGCTCCAAAAACATACTTTCCAGATGGAAAAGATTATGATAATGCCGTCCCTTTCCGGAATATTTCTTTTCAATTTCCAGCCACAAACCTTCAATAAGATTCCGGTCTTTCGTATAGTGAAGACAAAGCTCCGTAAATTTAGCCTGCAGATCCATCATGGAATGGTGTATAAAAAAAGGAACTTAAAAAGTTCCTTGATTTGCTTCCAATACTGCTTTCAGTTCAGCCCAGCCTCCGCCGTTGTAACCGTCCTTCAAGCCCTGGCTGTTAAGATACTCCAATGCTTTTCCGCTTCTATTTCCACTTCTGCAGAATAGGATCACAGGTTTTTCAACAGATAAAATTTCTTCTTTTCTGTCCTCTACCTCACCTAAAGGAATATTTTGAGCCCCGTCTATATTTCCGTCCATTTCAAGCTCCATAGGCTCGCGAACATCAATTAATTTATAATTTCCTGACTGTATAACTTCTATTAAAGACATAATATTTAATTTAGATTAAAAATAATAACGAAAATACGTAATTTTTTGCTTAAAAAACTCTTTATCAAGACTTAAATTTTTCACAAAAAAACCTTAAAAGTTCAGTCTGGTCCACCTTTCATCTGAAATCTTCAGATTGGTAAATTAATCTTAATTTTGCAGAATGGAAATCCTCAATGCCGGTACCGAAAAATATTCCCGACTCATCAAGTCCAAAGCAGAAAAGTTTGGGTTTCAGAGCTGTGGTATATCGAAAGCGGAATTTTTAGAAGAGGATGCTCCTAACCTTGAAAAATGGCTTAAAAATAATTTCCATGGTGAAATGAAATACATGGAAAACCATTTTGATAAAAGATTGGATCCCAGATTGCTTGTAGAAGGCTCAAAATCCGTTATTTCACTATCCTACAATTACTTTCCAAAAGAAAAAATCTCTGACCTGGAAAATTATAAAATTTCAAAATATGCTTATGCGGAAGATTATCATGAGGTTGTAAAAGAAATTCTCAGAGAAATGGTTTCGGAGCTTCAGCAGGAAATAGGCGAGTTCGGATTCCGTGTTTTTGTTGATTCTGCGCCTGTTTTGGAAAGAAGCTGGGCCAGAAAGTCAGGGATAGGATGGGTAGGGAAAAATGCCAATCTGATCACCAAGCAAAACGGCTCTTTCTATTTTTTGGCAGAAATTATCTGTGATCTTGAACTGATCCCCGACCATGCCACCACAGACCACTGCGGGACCTGCAGGAAGTGTATCGATGCCTGTCCTACAGACGCTATTGTTTCGGAAAAGATCATTGACGGAAGCCGGTGCATTTCCTATGCAACCATAGAACTTAAAAACGAAATCCCTGATCATTTTAAAAACAAAATGGAAGACTGGATGTTCGGATGCGATATCTGTCAGGATGTATGTCCCTGGAACCGGTTTTCTTCCCCCAATCTCCAGAACAGGTTTACTCCGAATGATGCATTGAAAAACTTCAAAAAAGGAGAGTGGAAAGAAATTACCCAGGAAATATTTTCCGAGATCTTCAGAAAATCTCCCGTAAAAAGAACCAAATTTGCAGGTCTGAAGAGGAATATCGAGTTTTTGGAACGTTCTGCAGAAAGCAGTAGGATAAATTTTGGGTGACGAATCCTTATCTGGAATGGTAAGGTTCCAAAACTCAGAGGGTAGCCGTCCATCCCTTAAGCTGTAGGTCTTAAGGAGGATAAGATTTAATTCAATATGAGTCCGCAGAAAACTTTTCCTAAAAAGAAAAATTGACTTTCAGGAGACAAATGTCCCACAGAAAATCAACGTTTTTTTTGTACTCTTTTTGGAGCTGTTTTTACTCTTATTTTAAATCTTTTTTGTGATTTTGTATTTTTACGCATATTTGTGAATATTTCGTAACTAAATTTAATCATTTTTTCGATTAAAACAAATACTTTTACGGAAAATTGAAGATTAAATTTTATTAAACATGACTGTGAAAATTGTAATAATATACCTCCTGAAAACACTGGGGATTATTTTGGGAATCGTTGCTCTGTACGTCATTATGGCGCTTCTGCTACCTCTTATAGAAGTTTCTGCGGAAAATGATGGGCAGCCGAAAGATATTCCTATCTATATTTACACCAACGGCGTGCATACGGATGTGGTAATGCCTGTAAAGAATGATCTTCAGGATTGGGGAGCAAAAGTCCCGTTTTCCAATACAAAGTCAAAAAGAACAGATTACAATTATATAGGAATAGGCTGGGGCGATAAAGGATTTTACCTGGATACCCCAACCTGGGCTGACCTGAAATTTTCCACAGCTTTTAAAGCGGCGTTTTGGCTCAGCGATTCAGCGATGCACTGCACGTATTATACAGCTATGAAAGAAGGGGAAGACTGCAAGAAGATTATGGTCAGCAAAGATCAGTACAAGAGGTTGGTAAAATTTGTAGAGGATAAATTCGACAGGGATCAGAACGGAAATTTTATCTTGATTCCCACCGATGCAGTGTATGATGTAAATGATGCATTTTATGACGCCAAAGGAAAATACAGCTTCCTGAATACCTGCAATACCTGGACAAATGATGCGCTGAAAGCTGCAGGGCAGAAGGCAGCTCTTTGGACGGCTTCCGATTTCGGTATCTTCAGACATTATAAATAATTTCAATGAAGTTTTTTGCGGTAATTCTTACATGTTGTTGTCTGCTTTCATGCAGTGATCAATCTGGTAAAGGAAATCATCAGACTTCAGCAAGCCCTGATATTCAGATAGAAAAAAAACCAGAGGCTGATCTTTCTGAAATAACAGCAAAAGCCGAAGAAGCTCTCCAATTCTGTACTTCAAAAAAGCTCAGTACGGATTTCTGTATTCTGATCGATATGAGTCTTCATTCAGGAGTGAAAAGAATGTTTATCTGGGATTTTCAAAAGAAATCAGTGATAAAAAAATATCTTGTAGGTCACGGATGCGGTTCAAATGCGTGGAGTTTAGATGGTTCAAAAGACAATCCGAAGTTCAGTAATGAAGATGGAAGCCATCTTTCATCATTAGGAAAATATAAGCTGCAGGAAAGGGGCTACAGCGAATGGGGAATCAACGTAAAATACCTGATGCACGGCCTGGAAGAAACAAACAGCAATGCCTTAAAAAGATTTATCGTTTTTCATTCCTGGGATATGATGAGCGATGATGAAGTATTTCCAAAAGGTTCGCCTGAGGGATGGGGCTGTCCCACTGTTTCCAACAACGCAATGAGAGAGATTGACCCTATGATAAAAAGTTCTGGCAAACCCATACTCATGTGGATCTATTTGTAAATATATTAAGAAAATTATGAAGCACAGACTTTTTCGGGAACAGCAGCTAAACTGTGATATGGCAACAGTCTGGAAGTTCTTTTCTTCCGCCAATAACCTTTCAGAAATTACCCCGAAAGACATGAACTTCATTGTACTGACCACAATGGAGAATGACGAAATTTATGAAGGAATGTTGATCGACTATTACATTTCGCCGCTATTCGGAATCAAAATGAAGTGGCAGACGGAAATTATTAAAGTAGATTTTCAAAAGAGTTTTATAGACTTTCAGAAAAAAGGGCCTTATAAACTTTGGCATCACCATCATGAATTCATCCCGAATGAAAATGGGGTGTTAATGAAAGATACTGTAGATTATGAGCTTCCTATGGGATTTTTGGGTGAAATAGCCCATCCGGTTTTTGTTAAAAAGAAGCTGAAGCATATCTTTGATTACCGGTATGCCGTGCTGAAGGAAATGTTCAATAAAAAATAAATTATACCCATTATTGTGAATTGGTTCTTACGATAAAAGCCACCTGAAAAGGTGGCTTTTTATTGTCTTACAAATTCTGCTGTTCTCCAGCAGATCTGTTGATTATTTGATTAATTGGATATTAACAGCGGAGAAGCCTTTTGGAGATTTTTCTTTCTCAAAAGATACTTTGTTGCCTTTTTTTACAGGGTGTGCACAGCTGTTGTTGTGAAAGAAAACATTTTCTTTACTGCTGTCCTCAGTAATAAAGCCGTAGCCTTTCTCACTGTGGAAAGTAATGATTCCTGTCTTTCTGATGTCTTCCTCAACAATCGGAGCGGCACCAAGCTGGATATCATCGATATTTACTTCCTGTCTTTCTCTGTTTTCAGGAGGTGTAGAGGTAAGTCTTCCGAATTCATCTACATACATGAAAACATCTTCTGCCCCTTTGTTGTTGTTCGTCTTACGATCTTCGCGTCTCAGCGCTTTTTCTTTTTGTTTTTGAATTTTTTTCTTGAAATTTTCTTTTTTAGAAAAAGAGTCTGCCATAAATTATTGTAGTATTAAATTTTATATTGTAGTTATTGGTTATTGATCTGCCAAATACTTGTAAGTTGCAGTCATCCGTCTGATCTTCCTTGTGAAACGAAACGTCGAAAGCAGTTCTGTTTTGGCCGTTCATCAGTAAAAGAAGTGATTTTTAAAAAATGAGGCGTCTGAAAAAGCGGGAACTGAAAAGAAAGAATGTCTATACTATTACAGAGGGCAAAGGCAGCGGCCTATTAATTAATATACAAATATACGATAATAAACTGAATAAACCTATTTTAAATCATTGATTATCAAAAATGTATTTTATTGTTCAAAGCAGAGAGTAGAGTTTCAGCGGCTGAACTTAATAAAAAAATCCTCAGTTGCCTGAGGATTGTGGAAAATAATATATTATAAAAATGAAGTGGTGTATAATACGATTCGTAAAGTAGCAAATGCTATGCCTAAAAGTCACAAATTTTGGATTTTTTTTGTGCGGATGCCGAATTTCAGGGCAATTGAAGAGTGTATACGGCTGGTATGTAATGGGATATATCCTTTATGTAAGTATCAAAAAAATGAAGTTTTTAGTTTTAACTTATTTTTTGCTGTAAGAAATCCTATGACTGTTGGAAATGTTCCGCCGCCATTCTCTATATATGTTTTCAGGCCTTTTATATACAATAAGTATGATTGTTTTTTGGCCACTCTTCTATTTGATCCTTAATAAAAAACCTCCGGAATTGTTAATCTCGGAGGTTTAAAAATATTTTTATAATTATGAAACTTTTACATTCCTGCTGTCCCGGATGCTTTTAATCATAAAAAACAGTCCCAGAAACAGAAAAGGAATACTTAGAATTTGTCCCATATTCAGGCTCATTCCTTTTTCAAAATCCACCTGGTCCACTTTTATAAATTCAACAAAAAACCGTACAATAAAGATCAGCAGGGTAGTGATTCCAAAGTAAAATCCTTTGCCCACCTTGAAGATATTTTTCTTGTAAACAGAGTATACCAGCAAAAAAATGATCAGATAGCAGATGGCTTCATACAGCTGAGCAGGATGTCTTGGAATGTTGTCGATCTGTTTGAAAATAAAGGCCCATGGCGCATTGGAAGGAGTTCCTATAATTTCGGAATTCATCAGATTGCCCAGCCTGATAAAGGCTCCGGCTAAAGGAGTTGCAATAGCGATGATGTCCAGAACGGTCATAAATTTAATGGAAAATTTTTTGGCATAGATCAAAAGCATGATTATCAGCCCGATTCCTCCGCCATGGCTTGCCAGCCCTGCGTATCCTGAAAAGTGATAAGCCCCGTCGGCCCCTTTTTGAATCGGAAGAAAAATCTCGACCGGATGCTGAGCGTAATAATCAAAATCATAAAACAGGCAGTGACCTAATCTTGCCCCAACTAAAATTCCGATGAATGCATAAGAAAAAAGGGCTTCATGAGCCTGGGTGCTCAGGTTTTCTTTTTTATAGATGTTTTTTAAGATGGTATAGCATAAAACAAGACCGGTAAGAAACAATATACCGTAATATTTTAAAGGAAAGCCGGAAATATTGAAGATTTCGGGACTTACATCCCAGTTAACGTATAATAAATTCATGATGATAAATTGTCGAATTATTTTTTCAGGCAAATATAGCAGGATATAGTCGTTTTTGAGGGACAGATGTCAGACTTTAGGATGTTTTCGGGGAATATATCATGTTTTGCAGGGTGAAAAAATAAGCTTTTATATACCTTTAAGCAGAGATTTTGTTACAACTTCGCTACATTAGGATACTGTTTCATTGAGAGAATTCCGGAACTTTGTCATAGTAAAATCTTCTGTAATAACCGGAAATAAATAAAAAATTATGCAAACCATATTAGGAGCCAATGGACAGATTGGCGAAGAATTAGCCAGAGCACTGAAACAAAAGTACACATCAGATATCAGAATTGTGAGCAGAAATCCTGTGAAAGTAAATGATACGGACACTGTGTTCCCGGCAGATCTTTCAAAACGGGAAGAAGCAATCGAAGCGGTAAAAGGAAGCGAAATTGCTTATTTTACTTTAGGAATGCCAATGAATACAGATTTATGGGAGAAACAATTTTCAGTGATACTGAACAATGTAATCGATGCCTGTAAGATCAACGGAACAAAATTGGTGTTTTTTGATAATACCTATATGTATCCCCAGGACGGCAGGATTCTCACAGAGCAAACGCCATTTGCACCCGTCGGAAAAAAAGGAAAAGTGAGACAACAGATGGCTGAAATGCTTTTGAAAGAAATGAAAACCGGGCAAATAGAAGCTGTCATTTGCCGTGCTCCCGAATTTTATGGCCCCGGAAAGACACAAAGCATTACCAATACCATGATCTTTAATAATATCAAGGCTCATAAAAAACTGAAAGTTCCTTTAAGAGATGATACGGTAAGAAGCCTGATCTGGACACCGGATGCCAGCAGAGCAACGGCCCTGATTGGAAATACGCCGGACGCATTTGGACAGACCTGGCATCTCCCGGTAGACAGCAATAAGCTTACCTATAAGCAGTTTATAGCCTTGGCATCACAGATCTATGGAAGGGAATTAAAATATACTGTCATTCCAAAGTTTGTGTTTAAGATAGGTGCCCTTTTTAATAAGCAGGCAAAAGAGCTGCAGGAGCTGCTTCCTAGATATGGGAATGATAATATATTTGATGACTCAAAATTCAGAACACGTTTCCCGGATTTTAAAATAACTTCATACCAACAGGGGATAGAACAGATAAAAGAAGAACAGAAAAAATAGTAATTTTAGGGATGGAACTTGGGAGGATGAAACCTGTTTATAGTTGTTCATTCCGGCATTAATAACTTCCTATTCCTCAAATAATTAAAAGCTCATGAAATCACCGGAAAAAATATCTTCCATTAGCCATCTTCATCGGTATCTGCAGCTGAAAAAGCCTTCAAATCCTTTGATCAGTGTGTTCGACTTTACAGAAATCTCTGTAGATCCGGCGACTCTGTTAAATGCTATAATAACCGATTTTTATGTGGTAGCCCTTAAAAAAGACTGTGCAGGAAAATTCAAGTACGGACAGCAGTATTATGATTTTGATGAGGGAATCATGTATTTCACGGCACCACAACAGATCATGCAGTTTGAAGATATATTGCTTTCCGAAGTAAAAGGGAGTGTATTGGCCATACATCCTGATTTATTACAGGGATATGCTTTAGCCGGTGAGATCAGGAATTATGGTTTTTTTTCGTATTCCAGCAATGAAGCACTTCATCTTTCTGAGAGAGAAGAAAAGTCTGTGATGGATATTATTGACAATATCAGAAAGGAAATGGAGGCTAATATGGATGCCTTTACCCAGGATCTTCTGGTGTCCAATATTGATCTCTTGCTAAAGTATTGCGACCGATTTTACAGCAGGCAGTTCCTGACCAGGAAAAAAGTGAACAACAATCTCCTTGCTAAGCTTGAGAACTTACTTGATTATTATTTTAAAAGTGATCAGTTAATTATTAACGGAATTCCCACCGTTCAGTTTGTGGCGGGCGAACTTGGCATGAGCTCCAATTATCTGAGTGATATGCTTAGAATTCAAACCGGCCAGACCACACAGCAGTATATACAGAACAGGCTGATTGAAAAAGCGAAGGAATTGTTATCTACGACCTCAATGTCGGTTTCTGAGATTGCTTATCAACTCGGCTTTGAGCATCCTCAGTCTTTTCACCGCTTATTTAAGAACAAAATGTCTGTTTCTCCGCTGGAATTCAGGGATTCTTTTAGCTGAAGATACAGATTTATTCAAACAAAAAACCTCTTACATTAAGCAAGAGGTTGTAACGGACACTGAATAAAGAGTATTGCTACTGATCAGTGAATGTCCGCTTAACGGTATATTCAAATTATGCTAACTTTACGTTAACTGCATTTAAACCTTTATCGCTTTTTTGTACTTCGAAAACTACTTTATCGTTTTCACGGATCGATCTTGTGTCTAATCCTGAAGAGTGTACAAAAATATCTTTTCCTCCGTCTGCTGGAGAAATAAATCCGAAGCCTTTTGCTTCATTGAAAAATTTTACGGTGCCTTCTTGCATTGTAATGGGTATTAAAAAATTATTGTATTGATTATTGGAAGTTTTCTGAATTTTCCAGAAAAAATCCGTTTATATTATTTCTATTGGGTTGTTCAGCATGGTATCTGCAAATCTCCGGACGCTCAATGGCATAGTTGCGGAAAAAAACAGGGTTTGTCTTTTGGGTGAGATCAGCTTTAATATTTTTTTTACGTCGTCTGAAAATCCCATATCAAGCATTCTGTCCGCTTCATCCAGAACCAGTATTTCTATTTTAGAGAAGTCAATATGTCTCTGACTTACCAGGTCCAGTAGTCTTTCAGGGGTGGCAATAAGAATGTCCACTCTTTTTCTCAGAGCTGCCAGCTGGCTTCCTGATAATACACCATCAAAGATGGAAAGTTGTGACAATGGTAAATATTTGCTGTAGATTTTAAAATGTTCTTCGAGTTGTAAAACCAATTCCCGTGTTGGGGTTAATATTAAAATTCGTATTTCTTTATGGTCCGATGTATTTCTTTTTAACAGCTGGAGAATAGGCATAGCAAATGCCGCCGTTTTTCCTGTACCGGTTTGGGCGTGTCCTACAATATCCCTTCCTGCTAAAATATGTGAAACAGCCATGTACTGTAGCTCCGTAGGTTTGGAATATCCGGCTTCTGTAATAGCCCGGACTATGGGATTGATTAAATTTAAACTTTTAAAACTCATCATATTCTACCGGAACATCCGGTTCTGAGTGGCCAGACCGGTTAAGATCTGAATTGTTGTCTTGCATTAAAATAATGAATATCAGTTCTGATAAGCATTTCTTTAATTATTATTTTACTTGCATTAACTTTAACAATACATTCAGTTGGAATATATTTGCTGAGTTTTGCAATATCATATCGTTCTCATTCTCAGGGAGCGGAATTTTAAATCTGTCCCGTTCTGAGCTTTATAACTGCTTTTAACCTGAAAACCAAGGAAGCAGTATTAAAAATTATTAAAAAATAAATTTTAATTGGCAGCTGAAAAAGCAAAACTGAAAGAGAAAAATGAAGATTTTAAACTATTACAGAATAGCAAAAGGCAGTGGCCTGTTTTTATAAATGCTTTGCAAAGCTACAATAAAGAAATTGAATATTGGTTGATTTAAATGATTGATTATCAAAAAATTATTTGTAGATTTCGCACGTTAACTGAATTGTTTGCCATCAAGCGGATGATTTTTAAATCCGTACTTATGCAGACCTCTGTTCCTACAACCAGCCCCCAGACCCAAACTTTAGAATCACACTCATACCAGCATGTAAGAATTGCCTACTTCATTATGGTTCATCATAAGCCGGAAGTATTCAAAGCGATGTTTCAGAAGATCTATACAAGAGATCAGTTTTACCTTATCCATGTAGACCGGAAAGCTAAAGAGGAGTTTACCGATGAGATTCAGAGGTATCTCATCAGGTTTCCCAACGTCTATATTCTGGAAAGCATCAACATTGTTTCCGGAGGATTCAGTATGATTCAGGCTGAACTTGATGCTATGGAATTCCTGCTTAATGTCAGCCAGGAATGGGATTATTTTGTTAATCTGAGCGGTGAAGATTACCCTTTGAAATCACAGAACATCATCAGAAAATTCCTTACAGAGAACAACGGAAGAAATTATCTTTTCTATTATGACCAGAAGTTTTACCGTCCGGATACCCTTAAGAGAATACAGAATCATTTTACGGAGCTGTCTTATAAGATCTCGTCAATTATCTACAAGAGAGAATTTATGAAGGGAGTTACGCCTTACATTGGTGGGAAATGGGTTATTTTTACCAGAGATACCTGCGCTTTTCTTGCCAATAATAAAAGAGTGATGAATTTTGAGGATTACTACCTCCATACGTTTCTCCCTGCAGAATCATTTTTCCAGACTGTTCTTATGAATACTTCTTTTAACGATCTTATTGTAAATGACGATAAAAGAGCCCTCATCGAAAAACCGATATTCGGTAAGAAACAGACATCAGATGAGCTTATTCTTTTTCTGAAAGCTACCAACCACCTTTTCATCAGGAAAGTAAATGAGAAAACAGAAGAACAAGTTATGAAATACATTGAAGAAAGCTACGATCATCCTTTACCGGAAATAGATGAGGTAGAAAGAGAGCTGAAAATGAATAAAAGACAGGATAATTAACTTCTGTATTTCATTAAATATTACCAAAATTTCTTATCAAAGCTTTATTTAACCTCTTGGGATTAACAAGTGTGCTGTTTGAGCATTATGATTCAAATGGAAATACCGTAAAAGATCATCATTCTAAAGTATAGTTTTAGATTTCACCCATTACATACATATTTTCCATAGTAGGAACTGCACTGCCGCCCTGTTTTTCAAGGGTTATGGCAAATGCCTGTGCGTTTGGTATGTTCGCAAGAGCTGTTTTGCTGTCTTTTTCTTCGCTGTACATGCCTGCGCTTACAGGTTTCCCATCAGCAATAGCCCACAGCTGATACTGCATTCCCTTCGGAGCTTTTGGAAGACTTTCAGCGTTAAGGTATACTTCTTTCGTTTTTTTATCCCAGAAAACCATTGCTTTGGAATCAGTGTGCTTTTCCACTCCTTTTAGCATTACCATCTGCATATCAGGATTAGAAAGCATATTCATTTTCTGATTCATTTTTTGCATGGCAAGCTGCTGCGACTTATTCTCAGTCTGCATTTTGGCAATTTCTTTTTTCGTTTCAGCATTGTTGCTCATCCAGAAAAGGTTTCCGGCAGCACTGATCAGAAATAATACGGAAGCGGCAACCGCATAGGTTTTCCAGCTGCTTTTCTCCTGAAGTTGAGTCTCTTCCTGAGGTTTTGCGGCAGGAATATCTGTGACAAAAGGCTGTACTTTTTCAGCAGTCTGCTCCTGTTGCTGGATCTTATTCCAGATTCTGGATTTTAAATCAGCAGGAGGAGTTATAGCCTGGCTTGTTGCCAGATCTTCTAACGTTTTCTGTGCTTCTTCAAAAGCAGCCTTCACTTCAGCATTGTTTTTCATCACACACTCCAAAATCCCTGCTTCCTCAGGAGAAGCAAGACCTAGAATATAAGATTCTATAATTCCGGATGATATGTATTCTTTTGTGTTCAATTTATTGATAATCTTTTAACAAATCCTTTAATTTCATAAGCGCATTCCGCATTTTGGTTTTCACCGTCCCAAGGGGTATCTTCAGTTTTTCGGAGATCTCGTTCTGGGTATATCCCTGGTAATAAGCCAGGTCAATAAGTTCTTGTTTATCTGCTTCCAGACCTTTAAGAACATTATTAAATCCAATAAAATCAGTCGAATGGTTAGTTGTTGAAAGTTCTGCAGAATTATATACGAAATCCGGAAGAGACTGGTTTTTAAGCTCATTCTGAAAGCCTTTTGATTTTAAATAATCTATTGCCGTATTTCTGGCAATATTAATCATCCAGGTATAAAACCTTCCTTTTGATGGATCATACTGATGAACGGCATTCCAGATTTTGACGAAAACATCCTGGATAACTTCCTCCGTATATTCTTTAGACTGTACGATTCGGAAAACTACACCATACAGAGCTCCTGCATAATGATCGTATAAATAGTGAAAGCCTGATTCGTTTCTTTCTTTAAGTAAAACGATAAGCTCTTCTTCCGAATAGGTTGTTTTGATAGTGTGTAATTTTCATTTCAAATGTAATAAAATAAAATATATTACAAAGAACATCCGGAAAATCTTTTATATCGTAAATGATTTTAAGCATTCCATTAAAAGATGTTAATAAATAGTCAATACCGTTGATACTATTATTTCATGGAATTTTAAAAAGATTAAAAAAATAAAAAAAAGTAAATTTTTTAAATCTGATTCTCAACCAACGTCGTAAATGATTCTAAGAACACAATAAAATAGACATTAACTTAAAAAATCAATACAATGAACACAAACTCAAAAATCGCAGCTCTTACAATGGTAGCCTTATCATTTGCTTTCAGTGGGAAGGTAACTGCACAAACGATGAAAGAAAAAACAGTAATGGTAGGCGGCGCAGCCATGTATCCTTCCAAAAATATTATTGAAAATGCCATACATTCTAAAGATCATACCACTTTGGTAGCCGCTGTAAAAGCAGCAGGTTTGGTAGAAACCTTGCAGGGTACGGGACCTTTTACGGTACTTGCTCCTACGGATGCCGCATTTTCTAAACTTCCGAAGGGGACCGTGGAAACTTTGGTAAAGCCTGAGAATAAAGAAATGCTCACCAAAATTTTGACGTATCATGTTCTTGCAGGAAAATACAATGCTAAAGATATCTGGGCTGCCGTAAAAGCAGGAAATGGTAAAAGTATGATGAAAACAGTAGAAGGTGAAGGACTTACTTTCTGGACCAAAGGAAAAGACCTTTATGTACAGGATGCCAAAGGAAATAGTGCCAAAGTGACGATAGTTGATGTGAACCAGTCAAATGGAGTGATCCATGTGATTGATACGGTGCTGATGCCGTAAAGTTTTAGTTTTTAAGCAGCATAATTTTTTATGCTGTTTTTTTCTCTTTTATATTCTCAACACTCAAACCTAATAATATTATGAAAAAAACTATTAATGTTTCTAACCAGGGAGCAACTCTGGATACAAGCAGAAGAAACTTTTTGAAACTGGGTGGTATAGGACTGGCTATGGCAGGACTTACCCTGATCGGTTGTGATGATGATAATGACTTCGAATTCATGGGTGATAAGGTTTTTGACCTTGGAACCGGCGATGTCGGAGTTCTGAACTATGCCTATGCACTGGAACAGCTGGAGGCTGATTTTTATACCAAAGTGGTTAATAATTTTTATTCCGGAATTTCAAGCGTAGAAAAGGAAATCTTTACAGATCTTTATCATCACGAGGTAATTCACCGCGATTTTTTTAAAGCTGCTATCAGTGGAGCAACTTCGAATGTCTTGCCTACGCTTCAATTCCAGTATTCCAATGTAAATTTTAACGACAGAAACTCAGTTCTTGCCACAGCAAAAGCTTTGGAAGATACAGGTGTTGCAGCCTACAACGGTGCCGGAAAGTATATTACAAATCCCGCTTATCTGGTAATTGCCGGAAAAATCGTTTCTGTAGAGGCAAGACATGCTTCTGCAATCAGGAATATCATCAATCCCGGATCAGCAGATTTTTCAGGTGATGATGTGATTGACAGTAATGGACTTGATCTTGCCAAAGAGCCTAAAGATATCGTTATGGCGGCAGGAGGGTTTATCAAAACTCCTTTTACATGGAAAGAAAGAGGGATCAGCTAATTATTCATTTTCAAAATCTACAGTTATGAACATTCTTAAATTACTCGATAAGCTTTCTAATGATAAATTTTTTACCACGGAAGCAACAAGATTAGAAACTCTTACCCATATTTCAGCATTCGGTAAAAAAGCTGCAGTCGCTTCGGTTCCATTAGGTTTTGGGGCGTTGATGACAACACCAGCTAAAGCGGAAACACCAGACCATTCGTCCGGAAGTGTTTTTAAAAATGCCCTTACCGATGCATTACAGCTGGCATTGGTTCTGGAATATCTGGAAAACGAATATTATGCGATGGGACTGGCTGCGGCCGGGCTTATTCCAAATTCGGACCGGCCTGTTTTCATGCAGATCTCAAAACATGAATCGGCACACGTGGCATTCCTTAAAAGCACACTGAACTCTTTAGGAGTAACACCCGGGGCAAAACCAAATTTTGACTTTACAGCTGGCGGAAGTTTCATGCCTTTTACAGATTATAATCAGTTTCTTATTCTTGCACAGGCTTTTGAAGATACTGGTGTCCGTGCTTATAAAGGGCAGGCTGGAAATGTCATGGCCAACGGTGTTGTTTTACAGGCCGCATTACAGATTCATTCTGTAGAAGCAAGACACGCATCGCAGGTAAGAAGAATGAGAGCAAATAAAGGCTGGATAGAACTGGCCAATGGAGGAAGCATGCCTTCAGCAACCGATCCTGTGTATGCAGGGGAAGATAATGTAAATCAGGCCGGATTCAATACCGGAGCAGCTTTCGGAGCAGCGGCAGGATCTGCGGCCTATGATGAAATTTTAACAGGAACAGAAGCCCAGGCGATTGCGGGGCTGTTTATTGTGTGACATAATTTTTTTATTATTTAGGTGTGAATCCTATCTTAGAAATATCTGGGATAGGATTTTTTAAATATTTAATTATCTGGCAGGTCTTGCGCTGTCTGATACTGCTGCGTTGATATTATCGGTACCATCATTACCCGTATTGTTATTGCTGGTTTTTCTGCTGCCTATATGAGTCTTTGTATTGATACAGCTTGTTCGTCGTTCATAATAAAAAATTATTTGGTGTTTAACATAATTTACAATAACCATGCCTGCTGTTTGGAACTTGTGGTAGCAAGATTAAAGAAATAAACAACATCTTGATGGAATCATAAATTTTGAATTGATAATGATGTGAAAGATGCCTGCAGGAAAGAGGAGATGGATAAGCCGGTTGATATCTGATTTTAGGATTGCCATTAATGTATAAATGATTCGTAAATATTTGGTCGATAATTTGTTGTATGATTATGAAATATTATTTATTTAGTTATTTATCACCATTAAAATTTATTATTATGAAAAATTCTGTTTTAACGATGTTTGCGATAATTTCGCTTACAGCCTGCAAAAAAAATGAAACCACGACAGTAAATCAGTCTGCAGACAGCATATCTGAGTCTGCTCCATTAGATTCTCCAATAGCAGTAAGTGATTCCGCAAAAGTCACCAATACACCAGCTTCAAATGTTCTTAGTGATCAGGATAAAAAATTTGCTGATGCTGCCGCCAGGGGAGGCTTGATGGAAGTAATGATGGGAAAGCTGGCTGCTGCTAACGGTACTCATGCTTCCGTAAAAACCTTGGGAGAAATGATGGCTAAAGATCACAGCAAAGCCAATGAGGAACTTAAAAAATGGGCATCGTCAATTAATTACAAACTTCCAGCTGGCTTAGACGCTGATAAACAAAAAAAATACGATGATCTTAAAGCAAAGAAAGGAGCTGATTTTGACAGAATGTATGCTGATTTAATGGTCTCCGATCATAAAGAAGATATTGAAGAGTTTAAAAAAGAAAGCTCTGATGGTCAGCAGGCAGACTTAAAATCGTTTGCCAGTAAAACACTGCCTACTTTGGAACACCACTTAATGGAATCGGAAAAAACAAAGACTGCTGTTAAGTAACTTATATGCAGCTATTAAGCCCTTAATCATAGTAAGAAATGGTATATCGATAATTTGAAATAGAATTACATCATTTTTGCACCCATTTATCTGCTCTCCTACTAATCTAGGAGAGCTTTTTTATTGGTATGATCGATAATTATTCTTAAAATTAATAATCAGAAAAAACCATTAACTTAACTGATAATTGCTAATGACCAGGCTCAAAATAAAATTAACATAACGCTGGTTGACCTCCTCATTACTGATCAGTTTGTTTTTATAATCATAGGAATTCAAGACTTTTGTTATCTGCTGGTAATTATCAAAGTCATTTCCTTTGATTTTTACCCTTGTATGATCGTTTTTTGTTTTAATAATATTATTATCAAGAGTCCTGACCTTAAATAAGGCATAAGATAATTTAGGATTGAAATTCATTCTTCCGCTATACCTTTCTACGATATTGACCTTGAACGAATCAAATACAATTGTGTTGAAAACAACATGAGAACCCGGGTTCTGTGTATTGAGTTCAAGTGTGTAGTTCATTAATTTAATTTTGTGCAAATTTACCGATAAGACGTAAAAATACAAAGTGAAAATAAACTAAACTTAAAAAATGAGTCTCCAATGGATCTGTTTATGATAACAATCACTTTGGAGTTGCTACCTTTGTTCGGACACGATTCTTATACTCTAAACTTTAATGTTATGAAAAAAGTTAGAAAAAATTACAGTTTAGAGTTTAAGATCCAAGCAGTTTCATTAAATGAGCAAAGAGGCAATGTTTCTTCAGTAGCCGAGGAGCTTGGAATCTGTAAAGAAAGTTTGGTCACTTGGAGAAAACTTCACAGAGAGGGTAAACTTACTAAAGAAAAGCAAATTTCCTCTGACCCGATAAGGGAAGAGTTATTGAGGCTTCGCAAGGAACTGGAAGAAACAAAGCTAGAACGTGACATTTTAAAAAAGGCGGTAGGCATCTTCTCCAAGAGAGACGGGTAAGATATAAATTTATCAAGGATCACGTTAGTGTGTTTCCTGTCGGGAAGATGTGTGAGGTGTTAAAAGTAAGCAGGAGCAGTTTTTATCATTGGAAGAAAAGAAAACCTAGTAAACGATCAGAAAGAAGAACCGTTTTATCCGCTGAGATCTTCAGTATTTATCATTGGAGCCGTGGTAGATATGGAAGTTCTCGCATCGCCAGAGAATTAGAAGCAAAAGGGATGAAAGCCTCACGTCCTTTCGTTGCCAGACTGATGAGAGAACGTGGCCTGAGAAGTATAGTAAAGAAAAAATTTAAGAAAACTACCAATTCTTCGCACCGATACCCTGTTGTAGAAAATTATTTGAATCAAAATTTTCAGACTAACAACAGCAAAGAAGTCTGGGTTTCTGATATTACCTATATCCGTACAGGTCAGGGCTGGCTGTACCTCACGACGGTCATTGATTTGTTTGACAGAAAGGTTATAGGATGGTCGCTAAGTGAGACGATGAAGGCTCAGGACACCAGTATTGCTGCCTTGAAAATGGCACGGCTTCACCGTCCTTTACAAAATCATGATAGTTTAATTTTCCATTCGGACAGAGGAATACAGTATGCCTGCACAGAATTTACGTCAATAGTTGGAAAAAACATTACCCGAAGTATGAGTGGAAAAGGAAATTGTTATGATAATGCTGTAGCGGAGAGTTTTTTTAAGACCTTAAAAACAGAACTTATTTATCAAAATAAATATGAAACTAGAGACCATGCTAAAAACTCTGTGTTTGAATATATAGAAACATTTTACAACACTCAGAGAAGGCATTCTGCTTTAGGGAATTTAACCATAAAAGAGTATCAAAATTTAATGTCTAATCAATCTAAAAATGTAGCATAAAGAAGTATATAAATTTTGTCTCAAAAATAGTTGCAAGTTCATATTATCGTTAATCATATCTGAGATTATTTAATACATCATCTTTAAATTGAAGTTTTAAGCTGTTCTAAAAAATAAGATGGTGTGAAGCCTGTTTCCTTTTTAAAGGCAGTTACAAATACATGTGGAGTAGCGTAACCGCATTCTTCAGCAAGGTAATTGATTTTATACTCGCGGTAAATAGGATTTTCATAGAGTTTTTTAGTGATATAAACGATCCGAAGCCCATTGATGTACCTCGTAAAATTTTTATCCCTGTAGATTTTAATAATTTCCGAAAGATACTTAGGGTTGGTATTAAAGTGATTAGCCATCCAGGTAAGACTCATATCTTTCCTGAGGTACTTTTCAGATAATTCAAATTTTCTAAGTTTGGAAAGCAGTACTTTGGCTGTTTCATCGGTAATATTGATAGAGGTTTTGACTTCTGTATCGTTTCTGGTTTTTGCAGATTCTGTTGGAATGTTATTCTGCTCATTTCTTATTTTGGCAATGAGGTCTTCATATTTTTTATGAGTGATTTTATTTTTTCTTTTCCACAAAATAGTTGTAGTTGTTGTGGCAATTAGAATCAAAATTCCAATAATTATTAATTGTTTCTTTGAATTTTCCTTATGCTTGTTTCCTGCTTCATTCACAATTTTTGTCATTCTGGAATCTACTGCGTTCCTCTGAATATAATTCAAGCTATCTTTAAGAAATATATAGTTATCCATATAGAATCGTGATTGAGCTTTTTCGCCCAATTCTCTATAAGAATCAGCAAGAAATTCAAAGGATTCCATTTTGTTATAAGAGTCAGGAAATTGTTTATTCAATTCAAGTGCGTGTTTGGCATAATCAATAGATTTTTGATATTCCTTTTTCTCTAAATATAACCAGCTTACCTGGTTTAACAGGGTAATTTTGTTAGCTAAAGGTATAATATATTTCTCATTTTCGTGTATTTTCAAAGCCTCTAAAAGATATTTTTCAGCTTGCTCTATATTTTCTTTAGTATCTTCCTTCCCAAGAAAGTATGTACCTAAACTCATATCAATAAAGGCAAGTTGGTCATACTTAAGGGCATCTGATATAGTTCCGTTATTATCTTTGACTTTCTTTATTTCATAGAGACTTTTGTTGAGATAATATAAAATTGTATCTATATTTTTTTTATTCTCAAATTGTTTATTGTTATAATATACAGTCATGTTTTCATAACACAAAGAAAGATGATATGATCTTCTATCTTTATTTTCAATATTTTGTGCATATTTAACTGCGGTTTTAAAGTCTTTTATACTTGCAGAATCAAGACCGAGCTGCCCCAAAGCAAGTGCAGTACTGCGATATATACTGGAGATATAATAGGTATTAGTCTTTTTATTATTAATTTTTTTCTTTAGTTGTTCTCCCAGATGAATGACTTTTTGAAACCTGCTTTGATTTCCATATAATCTCATCAGGCTAGTACCACACTGTAAGACTCCATCTTCAAATGCAAATTTTTCTGATGTCGTTTTTAGCTGAAGCAACATAGACTCCAGTTGTTTGGGATCTAGGGAAGATTGATTTTTCTCAAGGTATTTCAGTTTCTCAAGAAGGGCATTCTTTGTAATGGGGGAAGTGCCTGATTGTTCCGTATTTTGAGCAAAAGTACTATAAAATGAAAATAAAATAAAAAATAAGTGAAGTGTTTTTTTCATTGGAAAAAATGAATTGATTCCTTTGGGAGGGTTATGACAAATGATTAATAATTCGATGGATTTATGTATTCATGTTGAAATTGTTAATGAGCCTATACTGATGTTTTTACACATGCAAATTGTAAAAAAAATAGGTTACTATTCCTATGTGAAACTTCTTCATTCCTATTGTAGATGAATTTTATAAAATTAACATAATTGGAGGATTTAATTTTTTTGTTTTCAAATTTAAAATAAATATTTACATTAATATTACAAATACCAACATGGGAAGTTCAAATCTTCTTATAAAAATCAATCATAATCTATATATGATATTGATTATCAGTAATGCTTTGTTTGTAAAACAACTTTCAATAGATACTCTGTTTTCCGAATTCCTTCTTAGCTAATGTTGTGCAGTTTCCTACATAGATATAATATTGCTGTACAAAGGCTGATAAGAAATGTTTCGAGCAGATTCTGAGAATACGATGATGTACAAAATCTTCTCTCTTGTTTAGGGAGAAGATTTCTCTTGTTATAAAAATGAGAATAATGAGAAACAGTAAAATTTACTATTCTGATTTAAAATCAAATAAATTGAAAGCACGTGAAGTAAACAGCAAATTAACAGCAGTTGTTCAGGGTTCTGTGAATACCCTTTTTCGATGGTAAGAAAGTGACGATGCTGTTTTTGAACATTAGTTAATTTGCACAAGGATTGATCTGCTGTATCTGCGTGTAACTGTTCTTTAGGACGTAGGTTTGGTTGGAACCCTCCACTTTGCGGAATCGTACAGAAACCTGTATGTCCTTAGTTGGGGTGATAAATGCCAGCAGATAAGGCTGAATACCAGTAAAATTATTGGAATTGTTTTGAAATACCGTTGCTCTCGGAATATTTTGATTGGATAATGATACCTGATCTGTTTCATTATACCACTCATAAGAGAATGATACATTTTGGGTTGTTGCATTATAACTATTAAAAAAAGCAGCTTCCAGCCGGTAGGTATTTCCTGCTTTAAGTGAAAAATTTCCTCCGCTGAAAATATTTTGTGGATCCATCTTTTTTGATAACGTTATTTCTTTATTTCCCTCCGATAAAACAGTAGAGTTTCCATTTACGTCATCATAAACAAAAGCAAATGTCTGAACACAAGGAACCAGGTTGGGATCACTTACTTTTGAAACGATTACATTTCCGTTACTGTCTACCCCTAAAATACCTGTTTTTATATTACCAACGGGAGTACTGGAGGTAGTTAGTTGGGTGAGGCGCACTCCGGATGTATTAAGGACTCCTGAGTTGATTTCTATTTTGTAAGAAGGAGTAAGGGTGCCTATTCCTACATTTCCTGTTGATTTTATGATCACATCATCAGCGGCCTGCAATAGAGTAGGAACTCCTGTTTCCGCATTGTTTTTTGCCCCGTCTACATGAAGTACTCCCTGCGGATTGGAAGTGTCAATACCTATCTGGCTGAAGATCATCGTATAATTCAAAACTGAGAGAAGGGTCAGTAAAAGTCTGTGAGTACGTTTAGTTTTCATTTTTTGTATTTTTTAGTGGATAAAACTTGTTCAGTCTACAACACCGCATGGATTGATCTGTAAGATAGAGGCATACGAGTAGTATGGTTTGTATTGAGCAGGGCCATTGCTTGAGGTTACAACTAATGAAACTGAAGTTCTTATGATGGGGGTTATGATTGCCATTGCCCGTCCTTGTTCACCATCAGCATAGATACCAGCTGCTGTAAACAGTGTTGATCTGGGCTGACTTCCAAAATAAGTACTGGTATTCCAGTTGTACCACCTTACCTGCTGAAAAGTACCCGTAGCTGTTGCTGTTCCATATAAATAGACACTGCTTTCCAGCCGGTAGGTATGCCCAGGTTCCAATACATAATATCCTTGAGGTGAAATACTGATATTAGGACTGCTCCCTGAAATCTTAATATCATCCAGCTCATTTGAAATATTTGTATTAAGAGAAATATCAGAGACCTGAGTATCCAGAGAGCCTTTGGAAAGAAGATAAGAAGGAACACACTTGGTAGTATTTACAATAACGATATCTCCGTTTTGATTGACTCCTAATCTGGCTTTTGGCCCTGGAGGGACAGGAGATTCTGAATTTAGCTGTATAAATCTGAGACTAGACTGCGTAGCTTCATCTGATGAGTTAATCTCCAGTTTAGCTGCAGGAATTTTACCAATTCCCATTTTACCCTCCGTGGTAATAATGACATCATCTTCTGCATTGATTATATTTCCACCACTTACACTGGTATTTTTCTTTGCATCAATATGAAATTTTCCTAAAGGATTGCTGGTATTGATGCCTACCTGAGAAAATGTATAAATTGAACTCAGGGTAACAACAATATTAAATATTTTTTTCATAACATTTTATTTACAGGAGTTAATTTGTTGGATGAATAGATAGCTGTGTGGATTCCAGAAGCTTATGTTAGGCGATGATTTAGCGGTTATCTTTAAAGATACATCCATATCGGAAGTAGGAGTATAATATGCCAATGTCATCGCCTGATGGCCTCCGGAATTCAGAGTCTGACCACTGTGGGCCAGATTTTGTGACGGGATTTTGAGATAAGTACCATCTCCTTTTTTAGAATACCACTGATATTCCAAATAGGACGAATTAGCATTGGCTGTAAATAATGCCGCTTCGAGCCTGTAAGTATTTCCTTTTTTTAGTCTAAAATCACCGGAACTGTTTTGAATAATCTCCTGAGCTTCTGTATTGCTGTTAAGAATGACATTTGAGCCTATTGGAGTATTGTTGTTTCCGGTTGAACCATTAGTATAATAAAATCCGGGAACACACAGGGTAGATGATGTGGAAACTACAACTCCGTCCTGCTTTACAGCGATATTGGAGGTAGCTCCGTTGTATGAGGGGCTAGACGAAGTAAGATTGGTAAATTTCATTCCGGACTGATTACCGGCTCCCGAATCAATGGTTAGCTTTGAAGTAGAGGTTAGATTACCAATACCCACTGTACCATTGGCAGAAACAATAAAATCATTGAGCTGTTGAGCGGGAGGCACTGCCCCGGAGGAGGGATTATCTTTTGCTCCATCAAGATGGAATATTCCCTGTGGATTTGATGTATTTATTCCTACCTGTGCGAAATATTTTGTACACCAAAATAAAAAACAGGTAACCAGAAAAAAACTATTTAAAGATTTCATGATGTGTTTTTTTATGATTAATAAAAGAAGAATAATATGATTGAAAGTCTGATACAAATGTAGAGGATGGTGATTGTACACCCTATTTTTTGTTGTGAGATATTGTCAATTACTCACAACCTTTTGGAGGATAGCTCTCTTTTTATAGTAATATTTCATTGCTTAATGTCTGGTTATTTAATTGATAGTAAATAGTTATGCTATACCAAAAACATTTTCTTCCATTTTGCAATAGTATTTCTGCTTACATTGAATTGTTTTGCCAATTGGCTATTATTACATTTGTGTATTTTTTGATAATTCAGTATTTCTAGAATGGCTGATTTATTATAAGATTTATGTTTTTGATTACGCAAATTTTCTTTGGTACCGAAAATAATTTCATTAAGTCTTATTATATCTGTTGAAGACAATATTTTTTTGTTTAAAATAGGTAAGCAGTAAGATGTCTTTTCTTTATGTTTTGCGTTTAAAATATCGGAATAAATTCTTTTATAATCAGGATGTTTCATATTTCTTTATCCATATATATAGGGTTGTTCTGGGAATATTATATTCTTTAATAATTTGCTGTCTTGTTTTGCTTCCATTTTTAATTAATTCTAGCATAAATTCTATAATTTCTTTTGTATATATATTTTTTCGGAATGTTGGAAGACCTGTTTCTCTTGAAGAAAAATTAAAATCTACTGAATAAGGTGGAGAATATAATATGAGATGCTGGCTGTATATCCGGAAGAAATCATACTTCAAAAGTTTGCTCCACTTTAGCAATAGCTCAGAATCAATATTTTTAGACTGAAACATTTTTTGTACTTCCTGGTCATCACAATCCAAAAAGTTACATATCCTTGTTATTTCTATCTCACATTCACTGACCCGCTGTTTAAGAAAAAAGCCAATATGAATATCTTTAAAATTTGCTTTGTTAATATTTTTCACTTACTATTGATCCTTCTGAATTTCTAACTATTGAACTCTTTTTAATGAAATACCAATAACTGTATTAGACGCAGTAGTGTCATAAGCTGAATTTGTTGAATAGGCAACAATCGACATTCTATAATATTTTCCATCAGGAAATAGAATTTCCACAAGATCCTGTTCCATATTAGTATCACTGGTGTTAAGCCAGTCATCACCATCAATCGGAGTGCTATAATAATTAGGTATAATTGTCATATTTGGCGAATTCTGTAAAGGATTACTTGTAGATAATGTAGTATAGGAAACAACAATATTGGACATGGTTGTATTATAAAATCGTGGTCTTAAAATATTATTTTCTCCTCCTAAAACATCCAGTCGAAGTCCTTCAAAAAGAGGAAGATCAGAAATATTCACAAATTCAGAAAGAGCCTTTCTCTGAATGGTTCCTGTTTGTGTAGCAGCTCTGCCCGTCATTTGATTTTTATTGGTATTTCCTGAAGAATTTTGAAAAGTTCCCGGGACAACAAATCTGTATCCTCTTTCTTCTCCCACCTGTAAACTCCCACTACCATCAGCAATACTTAATCTGGCCCATTTAGCACCATCCCAATAATAATACCCTTTAGTTGCTAATGTTCCTGTCCCTGAATTGAAAACAAGAAGTCCTGTTGCCGGATTGGGAATTGTAATAACGTCTGTAGTAGAGTTAAGCCCTATTCTTGGTGGAAGGAACCCTTTATTGGAAGTTGAAAGATCTAATATTGCTGAAGAATCAGGATGAGGCGTTCCAATTCCGACATTTGTATTTTGCCCTAAAACCATTGATGAGAATACACTTCCCAATAGAAATAATGTTTTTTTCATAACTTAAAAATGTTAAACTATAATTAATCTAGAATTTTAAAAAGAAGTTGGAGATTATACAGACAGTTGTGTTTTTCTGTTTTATTATTTTATTAATTGTGCATATGATTTTTACAGATAAAAAAAATTATTTAAGAATTTTATGAGCTGTATTTTTATTAAAAAAGAGAAATGGTATCGTTGAAAGTCTTTGCAAATGTAGAGAGGGGGAGTTGCATTACATATTTTTTGTTGTGAAGTATTATCAATTCCTCACAACCTTTAGGGGCATATATTACTAAGGTATAATACTGCTTTATTCCTGATCTTTATAATTTTAAGCACTACTTATTTCAGAAAATGTAGTATGAAAACAGAAAAAATGCATCGACTTGTAGCTTGTAATAATACGTTTAGAGTCTATCTTTGTGTTGTATACCTGTATATAAAATAAAAGCGATTTTTATAGTCGCTTGCTTTCTTATTCAGAAAACTTCTACTTTAAAGAAACACATCTATGAAATCTGTTGTTATATTATTGATTGTTCTGATACCATTTAAGTTACAATCCCAGGATATTTCATCCCCTTTGTCTGTGGATCGTGAGATTAAAATCTATAAAGCAAAGCTTTCTGAAAACCCTAAGGAAACACTTGGGGATCTTAAGAAGCTTAGACAAAAATCCTATAAAATTGACTATAAGACAGGAGCATACAGGTGTACTTATCTTATTATCCACATTTACATAAACTATTTCGGTGATTTTGATAAGGTAATAGGGGAAACTAAAACAGGTGAAGACATAGCCAGAAAATTAAATGATAATGAAGCTATAGCAGATATGTTTCAGCTTAGAGGGATCTCTTATATCGAGTTGGGGATGAATGATGTGGGGCTGGAAAGTCTCAATCAGGCTCTTACCTATGCAAATAAGATTAAAAGTGAGCAGCAAAAGCATAAGACACTGTCATTAATCTATGACAATATAGGAGGTTATTATGATAATGCCCGGAATCTTGAGAAATTTGCAGAATACAAAAGGAAAAGCCTTAACGAAATTATCCGGGTGAAGGAGGTGAATCAAGAAGATATTCAGTTAAAATACAGGGTGATTGCAGCTCAAAATACCAATATTGGCCATCTTTTTCATCAAAAGAATCAGTTGGATTCTGCAGAACATTATTTTCTCAAGGCTTATGAAGTCTATAATACGAAGTTTCAATTGTCAAATTTCCGTGAAAAGGCAGACTTATTAAACCGTTTAAGCCGGCTTTACTATGCCCGTAAGGATTTTTCCAAATCAGTACATTTTGCCCATCAGGGATTAAATGTTCAAAAAGGAGCTACTACCCCCAAACTTCGGAAAGAGTTATATGAGATTCTGTATCTTGCTTTTTTAGGAAGTAAAAATGCTGATTCAGCAGCTTACTATTCAAATAAATATACAGTTCTTAATGATAGCCTGTATGTGATGAATAAAACTAGCGTCAATAAATCACTAGATAGAATAATAACCGAAAAGAAAACTCAGTATTCTGAAAATATAAAAGTGATCATTGTCTCTTTAATACTTATAGTCATTATAATTGTTATCTCCTTCATACTACACATACGGAAAAATAGAATAAAAATGCGAATGAAATATGAAGCCCTTATTCATAAAATAGAAAGTAAAAGTGATGAAGGTCCGAAAGTTAAAAATAGAACCTCCATTACAGATGATACTTTGGAGCAGATTTTGGAAAAGCTGAAGATTTTTGAAGAGAACAATGAATTTATCAATAAAGATACAAGCCTTCCCAAACTATCACATCATTTGAATACCAATACAACGTATTTATCTGAAGTAATCCGGCAGCATAAAAAAAATAATTTTAACAATTATATCAACGGTCTCAGGATAGAGTATATTATTCAACATCTGTATGAGAGTCCCATCTATAGGGAATATAAGATAAGCTATTTGGCAGAAAAATCAGGTTTTTCTTCCAGAGAAGTATTCGCTATTACCTTTAAGAAAGAGACCGGAATTTCTCCTTCACAGTTTATAAAAGAGTTAAAAGCTTCTAATAAGTAAGGTATCTGTTTAATTAGTTATTAGAGTAATGTAATGCCTCAGGCTGTATTGAAGAGAACATTTTTAGCTTTTTAAAAACTGATTGTTTTCACTATCCATTTCATAATAAAAGTCAGAAAGTACAGAATATAGTTTATAGGCATTAATCTTTGCGGTCTCTTAATCTGAATTTAGAATTAATATTTTTATATCAAGCGATCTTGATGTAGGCATGTTTTTTTAATGTATTGATTATCATGTTTGTTTATTTGTAAAACGAAAAATAGTATACAAAATTTTCCGAATTCTTAGGATGTTAACCTTGTACAACTTTCCATGTAGTAATAATATTGCAACAACATGTTGAGGGAATTACTCGATGTAGAATATTTTCAATTTCGTTTAACGGAATAGGTCCTGTTATCTACATAATAAATCAAAAATATAATGAAAAAAACACTACAAATTTTAACTGTATTTTCAGCCTGCACTATCCAGGCACAGGTCGCAATAGGGAAAGAAAGTGTTACCAACACTTCAGTATCCCTTGAGTTTTCCAATACGGAAAACAGAGGGCTTATTCTCCCTTATGTTGAAAATAAAAATGGATTATCTGTTGAAGGAACTTTAATCTATGATATCACAGATCATAAAGTAAAGTATCTGAAGAACGTCGGACAATGGGTAAATCTGAGTGAAGATGATAGTACATCTGCAACCATTGGAATTGCAGATGTGAGCATACAGGGAATAGATAAAACAGAAACGCTCACTGCTAAAACAAGTATAGGAATTCCTTCCCTTACCACAGGAATCCTTGTTCTGGAAACTGCAGATAAAGCGATGATCCTACCAAAAGTCGCCAGTCCACATCTTGCCATCATAAATCCTGCATCAGGGATGATGGTGTATGATACCGTTAAAAAGCATCTTGCTGTATTTAATGGTAAAGTCTGGACATTCTGGAAACCTTAACAAGAGTCCTTAAATTAAAAACTTTTAACCTTCTCATACATGGAAAAACCATCTTTCCATCTCTCATCCTTTTATTTTTTCTGAACATTATCACCAGTGCAGAGTAGGTATTCATGAAAATCTACCCTGATTCCTGAAATTCTGATAAAGAGACAAAACACATAATGTCGAAAACTTATTAAAAATTTATTAACAATGAAAACAAAGACTATCTTTTTAGTCCTATTGCTCTTTTGGGGTAATATGATAATTCATGCACAGTGTAGCGTGAATGCAGGAGGAAATGCTACGATATGTGGTACATCCTATACACTGCAGGGAAGTTCATCGGGCAGTACGGACGGAACTCCGACCTGGAGCATGATATCCAAGCCTGCCGGCGCACCCGACCCGGCAATCAGTAATATTAATTCCTTAACACCGAATGTTACAGGGATGACTTATCCGGGGAATTATGTATTTCAGATTATGCAGAGCTGTAGTCCGTCTGGCTCGGCAACTTCTCAAGTAACTATTACTGCACCGGGAGATGTTTCTAATTTTAGCGCAGGGGCTGATATTACCAATATACCAGCTGCAACAGGCACGGTAACTCTCAATGGTGTTGTACCTGCCGGTTATACGGCATCATGGAGTGCGTATAACATTTACAGATGGGACCGTAGCGGCATAAAAACCAGCCAAAACTCACAGTTTAGCTCTACAACATCAGCAACAACAACGTTTAGTCTTGTCAATAAAGCAAATCATGATATTGATCCGGCTTATGTAGTGACCCTGAGAATAACTTCTATTAACAATCCGAACTGTTGGTACGAAGATACGGCAATCGTGCGTTTTATCCCGAATCCGCAGATACTGCCTGCACTGTCAACTTCCAGATGCACTTCCAGTAGTGGAAGTCAATTTATTTCTCTTCAGAGTACATCCCCTAAGTTTTCTAAGGGATTTGCTTCTTCATCTGGTTCTTCAGGGAACTTTGGTACAACTATTACCATGAATGTTATCAGCCAGCCGGCAGGTGGAAATATCGCCTATTCAAATATTTATGATGATAATATAAATTTTACAGGTGTCAACGTTATAGGAGTCTACAAATTTACTTTAACTGTTACTAATACCAATGGAACTTACACAACACCGGAGATCACCTATACATTCAATGGAATACAGCCTAATCCTGTAAACTTTACGGTATCTTCCAGACCTGAACAAATGATGATTTATCAAAGCGGTAGTTCGGGAGGAGAAGTTCATTGTGGTTATACAGGACTGTCTACACCTATTACATTTTATTACACCATTGATCCTGCCGATAATCCCGTTACAATCAATACAAGTGTAGTTCAATCTGGCATCTCTCCTCCAGGAGGAGCGCCTATTGTGACAAACGGCGGAGCAGGTACTGCAACGAGAACAGCTACTGTAACACCGCCAGCAGGAGGGTGGAGTGTAGGAACATATAAATTTACGGTAAGCAGAAATAATGCAGGAGCCTGTTCAGCTACACAATCTTATTCTATTCACATTTCAGATGGTAACCGTTCAAATGTGGCAGTGCCTGCTACTACTGTATGCTACTCTGGTTCAGGGACAGTAACAGCAACTATTCCGCTTCCTGCTGTGTTCAAAGGTATAGTGAATAGCAGTTATTTTCAGGAATTTGACGGACGTTATGAGCTGACATTGGTCTCCAAACCTACTGGTTCAGCAAATCCTGTATTTGAACCTTTTGCCAATACATTATTTACTAACACATCAACTACGATTTCTAACCTGAATATGCAGGGGGAATATGTATTTAAAATAAAAGCAGCTACCTATAATGCAAGTGTAGCAGCATTCTTAGATAAAGAATATGCCTGCTCAGGAGCTTCTTTAGAAAGTACATTTTCTGTATTTGTATCTGGACAGGTGGGGGCGAATGCAGGATCTGCACAAACATTGATTGGTACTTCACAAACAACTTTCAATGCTAATAATCCAGGGGTAGCTACTGGCGCATGGACGCTATTATCAAAACCTTCAGGAGCTACAGATCCGGTAATTGCAGCACCAACGTCATACAACACTAGTGTTACAGGGTTTAATACTCCGGGAGCATACACATTCCGATGGACAGTGACAACGGGAACATGTTCGAGTACAAGTGATTTAACAGTTAATGTGGTAGCGGCGGTAGCCGGAGGAGTTTCAGGAGTAGATTTCTGGGTGAAATCTGATGATGCAGGTACTATTGCCACTGCATGGAAAGATCAATCTGTAAATGCAGATAATATCCCGAATGTGGGAGGGGTAACGCTTTCTTCTGCAGACAGGGCGCACAATTTCCATCCATATACGACAGGATATTCTGCTTCAAAATTCTTTTATAATACAAATAGTGAGCTAAATTCAACTAATAATTATTTGGATCCGTCAATGAGAAGTTCGGTATCTGTTTTCTCGGCAGTAAGACCAACATCTACGAATGGAACAGGTCGTATTACAGGAATTGATGATGATGCGAATGCATCAGAACCAGGGATTTCTATTAATTCAGGAAACCCTCATATGTATAAATATTTTGGAAATGGCGCAGCTCAGCCAAATAGTAACACGATGAGTACTACTAATGTGTTTATGACAAATAAAAGTTCTGTATTCTCTGCAATTCAAGATCAGGTACTTAATTCGGGAAGAGGAGAAAGACGATTTGGATTAGATGGGACCTATGAAACCTTTAATTTAGGTAGCACAACAAATACCTTTAATGTACTTGGAAAACACTTGAAAATAGGTTATGCTGGTTGGGATTCTCCGGGTGCTTTTCCAGGCGACATTATGGAAGTTTTGTGGTACAAAAGAGCGCTTACAGTTAACGAGCAATCGAGAGTAAACTCTTACCTTGCTGTAAAGAATGGTACTACATTAAACGAAAATTATCTTTCTACAGCCAGTGCTGTAGTTTGGGACAGAACTAATAATGCCGGATATAACAACAATATCTTCGGTATTGCAAGGGATAATATTACAGCATTACACCAAAAACAATCAGGAAGTGTAAATGACGGACAAAAGCTTGTAATTTCTACAACAGGATTTGCAGATAGTAATGCTGCCAACAGCGCAGATCTGGTCAATGATCTGCAATATCTAATGACAGGAGACAATGGTTTGAAGCAAAGCCTTACTATATCATTAGCTTATACAGGTGGTTCAAATGGAATTACCAACTATCGTTTTGAATCTATTTGGAAAGTACAGAATACGAACAATGTAGGAACCATCACAGTTGCATGGCCAAAAAGTGTGAAAAACCTTTACCTGATACAATCTGCTGATGCTGCTTTTGATGTAACGGATACCTTTACACCAATGAGTACGGAGGTTACCGTAAACGGGATAGTATATAACGCAGCCAGTGTAACATTAGGAAACGGACAATTCTTCACTTTTGCAGGCCTTGGAAATGCTCCGGGAGGGGTCATGAATAATCTTTCTTATTGGTACAGAGCTGATAAAGACGCAGTCAATACAGGAGATGGAACAGATGTTACGGCATGGACAGATCAAACATCCGCTATCACATCCGCTCAGATATCTACAGCACCACTTCCAAAATATAAAGTAGGAGCAGCAGATTATTTCAACTTCAACCCGGGTATTAACTTTACAGCGATCCAACAGATGATTGGAAACATAACCAATCCTACACTAGCGAATATAAATTATGATATCTTCACTTTTACGAAAGAAGGTATGGCAGGTACCCGTTTCTTTAATATTGGCTACAATAATACAACATTTAATGGTGCCAATTGGGATCAACCGGGATTCTATACAAATGGAAACATTGTTTCCCGAAATAATGCTGGAGGAGGTATCATATATAACACCAATCCAGGTAATGTTACATTCAATAACAATATTCCTAATATTATGTATCATACCTTTACTGATACATCACTTAGTAAAGGACTGAATGGTGCAGCCAATGGCACAACATTAAATCACGCAGCAATCGGATTAGCATCAGGAGGACATATCTTTGGTGCCAATGGTGGAGTGAATCCTCCGGGAGGAGATGATTTGGGCTTCACAGGTCATATAGGAGAGACCATTATCTATGGAAATGGTAACCTTACAACCACAGAAAGGAGGAAGGTTGATTCCTATCTTGCAATTAAGTATGGTGTCACATTAGGACAGGTGAATACAGACCATTATCTTTCTACAGATGGAGATATTGTATGGGATGGAACAACTGATACAGCTTATAACAATAATATTTTCGGAGTATCGCGGGATGATATAGAAGTATTGGAACAGAAGGTCTCAAAAAGTGTCAATGCAGGAGCAATCCTTACAGTTGCTACCACCAATGATTTCGTCAATCCGAACCAAAATGCAGCACGTACAGGATTTACCAATGATAAAACCTATTTCCTTTTGGGAGATAATGCCAATACAGTTACAACACCATCGGATATTACAGTAGGAAGCAGTATATATAAAAGAATCCCCAAAACCTGGCTGACACAGGAAAAAAATACTGATGCTGGAATTTTGTTCTTTGAAGTAGACCTTGCAGCTTATAACAGTGGGACATTTAATACCGCATCTGGTATGGTGGCTATGCTGATGGCAGACGATGCTGCCTTCACAACCAATGTAACGGTAGTGAATCCTACATTCAATACAGGAGCGAAATGGGTATATCAACAGAATGTAGCTGATGGTAAGTTTATTACATTTGCGAAAATTCCTTGCTATGGCCCTGATACTGATGGAGATGGTATTGCAGATATGTGCGATCTGGATAATGATAATGACGGGATATCAGATCTCAATGAAAATTGTGGAGGGTATTATGCTCAGAACGAAAGTGGGGCATGGAAAGGAGATACTGCGGCTAATTTAACTGTTACTGCTCCGAGTACTTCCCTGCAGACAGCAAGTGGATTTAATGATAATCTGAATCATTTCTATACTGATAGTAATGGAGCTACCAAAAGAATTTTAAGATCTCATAATAATAACTCTGTAAGTTTAACGTATAGTTTTTCACCGGGAATTCCTGCCAATGAACTGGCGTTTTACATCGAAGATGTAGATGGCCTTTCGAATGGTTCTGCATCCGCTAGTTATTCTTTAAAAATTAACGGAGGAAATGTAAATGGTTGGTTGGTTAAAGATATGACCACTAACTATATGGCGAGCTTTCCTACTGCGGTGATGAACTATGATCCGGTAACAGGAGCTATTTCTTCAATAGGTTCTGTGAATAATCAATGGATTCTTCTGAGAGGAGAGGGGACTAATCTGGTTACTTCTGTTACCCTTACCAGTAATAATTTTGGAGCGGGTGATGCTGTTGCCTATAGCTTGTTTGCACACAAATCTTGCGATACAGATGGTGATGGAATTCCTAACCATTTAGATCTGGATTCTGACGGAGACGGTTGTCCTGATGCTATAGAAGGAACAGGAGGTTTCACTACATCGGATCTCGTAAATTCTTCCCTGCCGGGTGGTAATATGGGAGGTAGCTATATCGGAACAGCAGGTCCTGTTATCCAAAACCTTGGTAATACTGTTAATAATAGTGGAGTGCCAACAATTGCTAATACCGGACAAGCTATTGGAAGTTCCCAAAATATTTCTGTTTCAGCCTGTATTCTGCCATTCTGCTACAAACCGGGTATAATATCAGGTGTAACATTAGACACTAAAGTAGGAATCACAGCATTAGGCAGAGCCGGAGCAAACTCAGATAACTGGCCGATGGTAAGAAAAGGAGGCTGGATTGCACTAGAAGCCAAGACAAAAGGTTTTGTACCTAACAGGGTAGTATTTGATGCATCAGGAAATCCGGTGGGTATTCCGGCTGTCAACTTTGTAGAAGGAATGATGGTATATGATACAACAAATAAATGTATGAAAATGTATACACTGAAAGAGGGAGATATTTCTATGGCATGGCATTGTATCTCTACACAGACCTGTCCAGACTAATCGAAACAAAACATTTTAAAATCAACAGCCTTGTTAAGGTTTTGAATCTTAACAAGGCTTTTTTAAATAACTTAATATTATGATTTCAAATTTCAGAAATATTCATATTGGAAAACTGATTCATGTGCGGGTTACAGAAAATAAAATAGATTTGTTCCGTATCTGCAGCTTTATGAACTGTACAGAAAAAGAGATTAGTGAAATGTATTTACAGAAAGATCTTCCTACTGATGTTTTGATGAGATGGAGCAAATTACTTGAATATGATTTCTTCAGACTGTATTCTCAACATTTAATATTATATTCACCACCTTCAGCATTAGCTAGTGGAACAGAGGTGTCAAAATTGCCAAAATTCAGGAAAAATATATATACTCAGGAGATTATAAGCTTTATATTGGAGCTGGTAAAAAGAGGAGAGAAAACCAAACGACAGATTGTGGATGAATACGGAATCCCCAACAGCACTTTAAATAAATGGATCTATAAATATAGTACATCATAGAAATCAGACAAAAAAATGATTGTATTATAAAAAAGATCCCATTGAAAATTTTTGAATAAAATATACACGAAAGATGGAAATACACAGTAAACCTAATTATAAACAAATCTACTCTGATATCATTAACCGAAATTTTCCAGATAAGAAACATGAATGTGAGAAACTATTGAGGAAAAAAGAACTATCGGTAATTGATATTTTAGAACTCAATAAAAGAATTTTCGGAATAAAGGATGAAGAGACCGGAAAACAAAACCAGAAGCACCGTTCTTATGGTAGAGCTGATATTTTAAGGATGCTTGATTATCAGAAAATTAATAAAATGAACAATTCGCAGCTAGCCAAGCATTTTGGAATTAGTAAAAATTCAATAACAAAGTGGAAAAGAATTTTTTTGTAATTAGAAGAAAATTTTGACACTATCCCATAAAGTGTGTAAGTTAATAAGTTAGGGCTTGAATTTTATAATCTGAGTTTTTTTTCAAAAGTAAACATAAATTGGTTGAGAACAATCCCCCAATTTTGAATAGGCATTGTCCATCTTTTAGTAGCTTCTTTTAGTTGTAGATACACTGATTGCATTACGGCATCATCCGTAGGAAAATACATTTTGTTCTTGGTATATTTTCTGATTTTTCCGTTGAGATTTTCAATCAAATTTGTGGTATAAATGATTTTTCGGATCTCTAAAGGAAATTCAAAAAACACAGTCAGCTCATCCCAATTATTCCGCCAGGATGCAATAGCATAAGAATATTTGCTTTCCTATTTTTCCTGCAAAATTACCCAGAGCTGCTTCAGCTGCCTGTTTTGTTGGAGCGGTGTAAATATGTTTCATATCGGCAGAAAATTCTTTTCTGTCCTTCCGAACTACATATTTGCAGGCATTTCTGATTTGGTGTACAACACAAATTTGGGTTTGAGATTCAGGAAAAACAGAACGAATAGTGTGGGTAAATCCGTTTAAATTATCGGTGGCGGTGACGAGAATATCCTCTACACCACAAGCTTTTAAATTTGTGAGAACACCCATCCAGAAAGCTGAACTTTCATTTTTTCCAAGCTACATTCTCAATATATCTTTTCTCACTTCACGGTTTAATCCAACAGCCAGATAAATTGTTTTATTAATGACTTTGGAGTTTTCCCTTACCTTGAAAACAATGCCATCCATCCAAACAATGAGATATAAATCTTCAAGCGGGTGGTTCTGCTAACTCACTAATTACCTCATTTTGGTTTATAGAAGCTTTGAAATTCGCAAGACATTTGCGATATAACTGTCAACTATAGAGTTATCGGTTGCCAGTTGCTTCCTATTTATTCAATATGTAGAAAAATCTGAGACAAATTTGTAAAGACTATACTTTAATTAAATATATCAAAGTGTTGATTACCAAACTAAACAGCTTTCTTTAATTGATTAATAATCAACATTTTTTTCTATTTATTTTTTATCTGTTTTAAGTGCTGAAATTATATGGGTTAATAATCAATTTGTCATTAATAAGTTTTGTTTTTTAGGTGATGTATTTTTAAGGAAGTTGGATAAGAATACTGTGATTACGAAGATTAAAGTTAAAACCGAAATCATGCAACCAAATCTAAGGTATATTATAATATATTGTTACCAAAAAATAAATGGCACCCACTGTCTTTAGTTGGCGCCATTTAGCTTGTGTACCCAGGACCGAACTACCGTATATTTTTAGTTAATTTTAATGTTCTTAAACTATCTAAATATCAGTATATTTGAATAGTGTAGAATTTTGAAATATAATTTTGTCTGATTTTTCATTCACTTAATTTCAAAATAAACCACCTTTTTAGCCACCCTTTAATTTATTTAATTTAGGTTTAATTTAAATGAAAGTAAGTTTTGAATTAAGAAAAGAGAAAATTAATGCAAATGGATTAATACCTGTCCAGTTTGTTGTTAGAGCTGAAGGAGAAAGAATAAGAAAAAATGTAGGCGTTTCAGTACTGGAAAAATATTGGAGTGGTTCCAGAGTTAAACCGAACGCTAAAAAAGAACCAAGTAATAATTATCAATTTTTGAATGATAAACTTCAGAAAGCTGAAGAGAAAATCAATGATATCTTTTTCTTTTTCCGGGCAAATAAGCTCGAGTTCTCCAAAGAACTATTCCTGAAGAAATATGATAGTGAAGAGGAAATTAAAACCGCTCATTTTGACTTCTTTGATTGTTTTAAAGAATTTATTGAAAGTGGTAAACTTTCAAAAGCTTACAATACAACAAAAGCTCAAAATACGGTTAAAAACTTCCTTGAAGAATTTCAAAATGACAAGAATTTCAAAATTGAATTTGATAGTGTTGACGATTATTTTTTTGAAGAATTATCGAAGTATTGTTTTTTTGAAAAGGAGATTAAAAATAACTACTTCGCTAAAATTATTGCTGTAATTAAAACAATGCTTAGATGGAGTATTAAAAAAGGCTATAACGAAAATCGCAAATTCGAAGATTTCAAAGCTTCAGAACATGATATCGATATTGTTTATCTAACTTTTGAAGAGCTGATGATTCTTTATAATAAAGAATTTGACAGTGAGAGATTAAGTCATGTAAGAGATTTTTATTGTATGGGATGCTTTACTGGATTAAGATTTTCCGATCTTTCAAAGCTTCACCTGGCAAATATTTCTGAAGAACATATTATCTTATCAATCCAAAAAACTAAAACTCAAAATCATGCTATTAAGCTAAATAAATACGCAAAAGAGATTTTGAATAAGTATAAAGGTACTATTTATGAGCCATTACCTCATATTTCATCTCAAAAATTCAATGATTATATAAAAGAATGTTGTGAGGAAGCAGAGATAACGCAGCCTTTCACAATACATTGGTTTGTAGGCAATCAAAAAAAATCTTTGACAAAGCCAAAATGTAAATTTATTACAAGCCATACAGCCAGGAAAACATTTATCACAAATTCTCTTCTCTTAGGTATGGAGCCAAAAGCAATTAAAAAAATAGCGAATATTAAGAAAGATGCAGTTTTAGATAAATACATGAAAGTTACTGAAGCTTTTACAGATGATCAAATGGATAAGGCATGGAAATAGACGACTTAACAATATTAAAATATATTACACCTGAATCTGTTAATATTTTAAGGACTTATTTAGAAAAGGATTCACGGACATATTCAATTTTAGAAAAATATGAAGAAATTTCATATTTAGGTCCTTCAGAAAAATTTTTCTTTTTATTCAAAGAGCATGAAAAATTTATAAATAGGAACCATGAAACTATTAATAAACATTCGGATCATCTATTATCAGTGATGGGATTATTATTTATGATAGAAACGAATGGTTATATGACAGGAAACTGTTCAATATTTGATCCGGTATATGGTGAGTATGGTAGAATCATCCCTCCAGATAATTCTTTTCCTGAAGATGTTAATATCGAATACAAACTTACGAATAATGATAGTGTTATATGTATTATTGATATATTTTTTAATATAGAAATTAATAAAATAATGAGACTAGTAATGGAACGATATCAAGATCATTCTTATTACGGAAAAGCAGAATTTTTAAACTATGATATTGCTTTTAATGACTTAGATGTAATTAATCTTTATCCTTTTTTATTCAAAGGCACTAAAGAATTAGAGAGCCATATGAATGTTATTTCGGAGAAATTCAATTTTTCCGATAAAAATAAAATTATTGATAATTTTCAAATTATTAATAATAAAATTCATTTGGTCTTCGAAGAAATCACTTCGAGAACAAAATATAACTATATTAAGTGTTATAACTACTTTAATTTTAGATTTCGTGCATTACGTTATGCAGATGAAAATGATGAACTACTAAAACATTTAGACAGGTTTTTTTTACCACGAAAACTGAGTAAATATGATCCTCAATACTATATTACTTTTTTTATTGTTTCGATAGATTTTGAATTACCTGAGTTGGAATTTGTAAAAGACTATAATAAAAAATATTATTTTCATGATGATATCAATATTTTCCACAGTGTTTATGGTTATAAGGAACTACTTACTCACATTGATGAAGTTGACGAAGAAAACCTTTTAAAAAATGACATTAAAAATATGCTCAACAGTAGTAAATACAAAAATTTACTTAAAGTGAATATCGATCTTAAAAAGACTATTATTTTGTTTGATGGTTTTATTGACAAATGCTTGAACGGTAACAAACAACTGAAAAAAGATTTTAAAGATCTATTTAAGTTTATTACTGATGAATCAATTACAGTATTTCCAACAACCAATGAACTAACTGTTGAAAATATAAAATATATTATGCGTTTTTTTGGAAATTATAAAAGCATTGAGTTTGATTACAATATTTCTGACTTACAGTACTTATTAACACATTTTGCCAATAAACCTGAAGAAGATAAAAATACTTCTATAGATAGAGCGCATAGAATGGATAGATTTAAATTAGACAGAAATGTACAAAACGAGCTTAACTCATTAATCCGATAAAAATTCTATGATTTGAAATTATTTAACTGATAATCATTATTTTATAATATTTTTAAATTCCGTTTTTTAGCGGAATTTATTTTTTTGTCTTTTTAAAATTGAACTTTGGCATTAGAAAAACCAATAAAAGTTTATTAAAATGTCGATACAACTTTATTCACATTCTAAGGGTGATTTAGAAAAAGCAGTTGAGATTATTCTCAATAAAGCACAGAATTTTATAGTTCCTTCAAAAAATGAAGAAAGTCAACCTGAAGATCTAATTTCTCAGACAGAAGCTTCAAAGTTTCTACACGTTTCTATTCCTACGATTATTGACTGGAGAAAAAATAAGAATCTCCCTTATTATAATTTCAGCGGGAGATTTTACTATTCGAAAAAAGAGCTTCTGGAATATGGTAGAAGGAATCGTAAATAGTCAGAATTGTAATGAACGAATTACACAAACTGATTAAACAGCTAGATTCTTTACCTAATAATACAGTCAGGAAAGAATTTTTGAATTCTATTCAAAGAAATCCGGAACTGTCAAGACACCATCTTCGGAGATTAGCTTGTAACATTCTGGTGCAGGAAAATTTCGTAGACAAGTATTACAGAGAAAATTTTATTGAAACGTTAGAGAAATTATTTTCAAAAACAATTTCAATTTTTCAAAAGATTTTTAAAGCGTTAAGGAGAAATTAAAAATGACACATATGGTTTCCGATCAAAGTAGAAAAATTGTTAAGAAAAGCTATGATGACATTGAGAAGGCTGAGTTTATAAGGATAGGTAATCAATTTGCCGATGATTTTTTGTTTCAGGATAATAAAGCAACGGATATACCCATAAATGCATTAAGAATCATTTTTAATATAATATCAATTCTGAGAAATGATCAGTTTATGCCTGAAAAACAGGTGAGACAACTCACTCTTTTTGATGAAGAATTTGAAACTGAAAATAATGTGTTTATCTCAATGAAAATTAGAAATAAAAAGATTTCTGAAAAAAGATCGAATAAACAGATCGTTGAAGCATACGAATATCTTACAAAGTTCAGAATGGGTTGGTACACATCAAAAAATATAGCAGGTAAGGATATTAAAACCTTTGGAGGACTGATCTCTTTGCCTACCTATGAAGAAAGAGGTTACACTTCATTTTTAATAAGTAGTTTTTGGCTTAAAAAACTGATTGTCTTAACAGAATATAATCATGTAATGTATGAATTGGTTTATAAAATCAGAAATAACAAACACGTTTTGTTTGCAATATGGTTATCGAAGATTCCTGAAAACGGTACGACTCTGAAACTTTCGACTTTTAATCAGAAGTTTAATCTTAATTATAAGAGTTCAAATGATTTCTGCATTAAGTTTTTGAAGCCAATCAGATTAAACCTCAATAAATTAAATCATCTATCATTCAATTATAAATATGAACATGATGCAATTTCAATTATCCCGTATTTAAATAAGAATATTGAAGAAAGGCTTTTAACAGAGAAGGCTAATGATGTTAGACTTATAAATCGAAGAATAAGATATTTTAGACAGCGGTATTGTTTAGAAAATACTGACTTAACCAGATTTTTGTATAGTTATTCTAATATTTTAAAAATAAGGCTTCAGATTGAAGAAGCTTACAAAAGATTTATTAAAGAAAATAGGATTAGAGGAAAAACTTCTACCAATATTAAAGGGATTTATTTCCTTCAGAAATTGCAAGAATTTCTTATTGAAGTTTACCGGGAATCAGAAACCGGAAAAAGATTTCCGGAAGCATATCCAGTCATCATATAATTTAGTTTGCGGTATTGCACTCCTGTGTTTGCGGTATTGCGCTCTCTCCAATTGCGGTATTGCACTCTCTGAAGTTAAGAAAATGTTAAAATTTCAGTTTTTACCGTCAGGTTTGCGGTATTGCGCTCTTTTCAACATCAAATTTTTAGTTGAAAAGCAGCAATTAGGAAAAATCTTGGTGAATTCACCAATTGTTTGCGGTATTGCGCTCGGACATAATTGATGTTTTTGCGGTATTGCACTCTTGTTTTTGCGGTATTGCGCTCCTCTCAATTGCGGTATTGCACTCCTGTCATTTTTAACTCAAACGACCACCTGCAAAGGGTTTGCGGGAATTACTAAAATATATATTAAAAGTATTTAAAAGTTTTCTTTTTTATTAAAAGGAATTTTTGCTAATCAAAATAAAAAAAAATGAACTGTAAACAAGTCAATTCGGTACAATTGGAAGAAGTCCTCCTTTCACTTGGACACCTTCCAAAAAAACAAAATGAAAAAGAAGCTTGGTTTCTCAATCCTTTCGGAATGGAAACTGAAGCATCTTTTAAGCTCGATAAGCGCCAAAACATTTGGTATTTACACTCTGAAGGTGTTGGCGGAAATAACATCGATTTTTTAAAGAAATATTTTAATTATTCAATCAATGAAATTCTATCCTGGGCATCCGAGAAAAGTTTTTCTTCTTTTCATCAGCAGACGGAAATTGATAAGCCAAATTACAACATTACAGATGTTGCGGAAATTCAGAATTGGAACCTTAAAAAATATTTATTTGAAAGAGGTCTTACTCAACGATCATTCAAATTTTTAAAAGAGATAAAATTTACAATCAATAATAAGAAATTGTATGCTGTTGGATTCGAAAATTTATCTGGAGGATGGGAACTTAGAAATTCATTTTACAAAGGTTCACTTTTGAAAAAAGATATTTCTATAATTAAAAATGACAGCAATAAAATTGTTGTTTTTGAAGGCTTTTTTGATGCACTTTCTTATATCGAATTTCAAGAAAAATTGAAAGAAGATATTATAACCCTAAACTCGATTTCGATGTTAAACAGAGCCAAAAATTATCTTCAAAACTATTCGGAAATATTACTTTTTCTCGACAATGATTCTGCCGGAAAAAAGACAAAAGATGAACTATTATCTTCTTTTTCCAACGCAGTAGATTGTAGTTTTATATATAAAGATTACAAAGATTTTAATGAGTTTCTCGTGGCTGATAAGGGTGGATTTATCCAGCAAGACGAAACTGGGCAGAGCCACTGTTTCCTCTTGCCCCTTCGGGGAAATGACTGACCGTCAATAAATTAGAATATTTAATCTTTTTGAAACTATATATCAAGGATATATAAATCTCTTGAAGAGCTTTATTCATCGAAATTATTACATATAAATCAATATAATGGAGCCTACTAAAAAGCCAAATACAACAATTGCTATTTCTCAACAAGACCTGAAAAGATTGGAGAACTTTGTAAGAAAAAAAGGAATTTCGAAGAAAGAATTTATTACAGTTTCATTAGATTTTTTTGATAGAACAGGACTCGATCCAGTTAAACATGAATCTCCAAAAGCTGAACTTGAAAAAGTAATAAAAAGAATAGATCAGATTATTGCTTTTATAAAAACTCAAGAGAAAGAAACTATACGTCCAAGTTTTGAAGCAATCGTCTCGAGTGAGGAAAGAATTAAAAATGATCTTTCAAAAATTCTGAAAATTGAACATTTTAATGAGTTCATCAGAGGGTTTAATTCTTTTGCTATGGAAACAAAAAATTCTTTGAAATTATTAAATCAAAGCAATCACAATGAACATTAAAATTCAGGGTGGCGAAAGTGGTAAATATTCAAATTCCGGAAGTTCATCAAACCTGGTTAATTATTTAGAACATGAAGACCTGGAAAGAATGAAGGAGGGGAAACGTGTTGAAGACTTTTTTTCTCATGATCAGGATAGAGTTCCTTCAGCGGAAGTTATTGAATCCCTTGACAACAATAAACAGAAGCTGACAAAAGAAGATGCAAAATTCTTTGTCATCACTGTGAGTCCTTCAGAAAAAGAATTACAACAAATTGGCAAAACCTCCCAAGAAAGAAGTGATGCTCTGAAAGATTATGTTAGAAACGAAGTAATGCAGAGGTATGCGGAAAATTTTGGCAAAGGATTACAGGCTAAAGATATCATGTACTACGCTAAAATTCATCACGAAAGAAACATGAAAAACAATATTGATATGCATGTTCATATAGTTGTTAGCAGAAAATCTTTAGATAAAAGAATGAAGCTTTCTCCAATGACGAACCATAAAAACACAACAAAAGGACAGGTTAAAGGAGGTTTTGACCGTAAAAATTTCATTCAAAAATCCGAAGAAGCTTTTGATAAGAAATTTGCCTTTCAAAGAAACTATAAACAATCTTTTGAATATTGTAATGCGATTAAAAACGGTACAATCGAAGAAAGAAAAAGAGTAATAGAAACAGCAATCAAGCAGGAATCTGCAAAGCAATATGAAATTAAAAAAACTGTCGAACAAAGTAAAAAAAATAGCCAGGGCTTAAGCCTATAAAAAATAATAAAAATGGAAAAAGATCCAATTTTAATGATAAAATTTATCATTGTCGCAATGTCTTTATTTTTATTGTATATGTTAGGAGTGAAGATTATAGGTATTAATTCATTCTTGTACAATATATCTCAGTACGGATTTTCAGTAGTTGTATCTCCTGAAGCAAGTTTCCTGACAAAATTAAAATTTTTAGTTGTGGGAATTTGTTTCGGATATGCAGAACTTTTATACATTCTGATTCAATTCTGGATTGTAAAATCTTTAATTCCGCCAGTGAAAACGCCTTTCAATTTTTATAAAAAACTGATTTTTTATCCTTTTGGGTTTATTAATAAACAATTTACAGGCTTTTCATTATTGAAAGATTCAAAGAAAAAATTCCAGGGATTAACTCTGCAAACCAAAAAAAGAACCGTTCAAATTCCTAATCCTTTCCGTGGAATTTTAGTAATAGGCGGTCCCGGAGCAGGGAAGTCTGAAAGTTTTGCAGTTCCCTTTATACGAGAGTTAGCACAAAAACAGTTTTCAGGTATCTGTTATGATTTTAAATATCCAGCACTTGCAAATGACATAGAACTTTTTTATTCAGATTCGGGTATTAAGCATTATGTTTTGAATTTTAATGATTCACTTAAAAGCCACAGATGTAATCCATTAAATCCAAAATATTTACCTCATTCAGCGTATGCAAGGGAATATGCTTCTGCCATCACTAAAAATTTGATGAAAGAATCTATTAAAAAAGAGGATTTTTGGTCACGTTCTGCAACGGATCTTCTGACAGCGTGTATTTGGTTTCTGAAGAAAGAATATCCTAAATATTGTGATCTTCCGCATACTCTAGCATTGATTGCTACAAATCACACTGATTTAATTGCTTTACTATCTTCAAATTCCGAAACCAAGGCAATGATATTGTCACTTGCTACAGCTTTAGAGAGCGAAGCAAATTCACAATTAGCGGGAGTAGTTGGATCATTACAAGGTGCAGTAGCACAAATTAATACTCCGGAATTCATGTATATTTTCGGAGGAGAGGATTTTGATTTGAATATTAACAATCCGGATAATCCGATTGTTTTAACAGTAGGCAATAATCCTTCCATTGCGACTACTTTAGCTCCTTTGTGTAGTTTGGTTATCTCAGTTGCTGCAAAACAATTGAATCAACCTCGTAAACATCATTCTTTTGTACTACTGGATGAATTTCCAACTGTTTTTATTAACGATATCCAAACTCTTCCAAATACGGGAAGAAGTAATAAAATAGCAAGTATGTTTTTCTGTCAGGATCTTTCACAACTTACAGATGGTTACACGAAAGAAAAAGCAGATGTGTTATTTGCGAGTTGTCTGAATCATTTCTACGGTCAGGTTTCCAGTAGTCATACTGCAGATATTCTCAGTAAACAGTTTGGTAAGAAAGATCAATATTTTGAAAGTAATAATACTTCACGTCATTTTCTAAATCCATTTAAAAGAAATGTCGGTCAAAGCCGATCTGTACAGGAAAGAGACGTTTTCAGAAATTCAGTTTTTATGGAGCTTCCTGTTGGTGAATTCATTGGAAGAGTTGCCGAAAGTTCTGAAGCTTATATTCATGAGAAATTTTTACCTGTTAAAAGAAAACAATTATCGTATCAGATAGACAGTCAGTTTAAAAATCAGCCTGATTTCGTCATTACTGATTATTATGAAAAAGTTCGGGATGAAGTCAATGAAATTATTTCTCTTTTCAAGGGCGAAATTAATAAGAATGAAAGTAAGCAAGACCGATCCAGACAAATGAATCCTGCTCCCGATAATAGTTCTGAAGAATTTAGCGGAATCAATATAATTGAAGATGAAGAAACTAATTCATCAGCTGAGCTTGAAGAGAATGAAAGAAAATTTAAGTTTTCAAGCAGGATTCTATAAATCAAACAATAATTAAATAAATATAAAAACAAAAAAAGTTATGAAAATACTACAGACCAAAATTTCAGTTTGGGGCATTGTAACCCTATTAATTGTAATGATCTTTTTGATCTCAATTGCAATAACAAAAGATTCAGTTAAAACAACAGCAGAAAAGCCGAAAGTAGATTATAAAGAACTTGACAAGGCTTTATTTGGAACTACAGAAAATAATTGAAATCTTTTTTGACAAAAATTAAAAAATTTATTTAAAGAAATAATTTTATAAAAATTTTTAATATGGAAAATACATTCACAATGACCGAAAAACAAATCAATATTTGTAAAAATTCTCTTGAAAACTTGAAAGTTTTACATCTTGAAAATCAACACTTTTATACTCCAGTTGATGTTTACTATAAGCCTTCAGGTGATCAATTTAAAAAGTGGGCTTTACTTAAATGTAATGAGCATGATTGTGAACCTTTTGAGCAGGATATAAAAGATGCAGTAATATTGAGACGTTCTAAAAAATGTCCAGAGTGTCTTTCTATCATTCAAAGTGGGAACAACCGTATTCCTGTTTCAGAACTAAACACTAGAATAATAAGTTCTAAGAATTCTGTTATCCGGGACAAGCAAATTGTAATCAGATATGAAGATCATCTTCATAATGACAAAAACAGTATGGTTCTGGTGAAATGTAATTTGTTTGGTCATCATAAAAAACCTTATCCACAAACAGCAGTTTCAATAGGAAAAAATAATATTTGTCCGGAGTGCGCTAAAACGAGAGAATACAAAAAGAAAGCTGGAGAAAATCTTATTGAAAAAATAAATAATATTTTAATAGAAAAGAACAGCTCTTTTTCATTCTTCGGTTCTATAGATCGAAATGATAAAAGTATTATTTTCTATGAATTAATTTGCAAAAATTGTGGTTGTTCCGAATGGGAAAGAGAAAAGTACGTTTCATCAGTAAAGTGTAAAGTTTGTTATCCAAATGATACGATTGGTGAAAGTAGAGTCATAAAATATTTAAACTTTCTAAAATTGACTTTTAAAAAGCAAAAAAAATTCCCTGGGATGAAAAATGAAAAGGAACTAAAATGTGATTTTTTTATCCCAAAACTGAATTTAATAATTGAGTTTGATGGACATCAGCATTATTATCCGGTTGACTATTTTAAAGGATTTAAAAGCTTTAAAAAAACTATAAAATGCGACTGGATTAAAAATAGATACGCTTTGAAAAATAGGATAAATATCTTGAGAATTCCTTTTTACGAATATGAGAATATTGAGAAATTGATAGATGATTCAATTGCTAAAATAACTAAAGGTCAAGAAGCTTGTGCAAACGACAATAACCTTTTAAATGTTTATAAAGTAAATTATGTTTCGATAATCGTGAAAAAACGAATAAAGTTTAAAAAGAGATTTGAAGCAAACAAAAAAATAAGTTAACAACATAAAATCGATCTAAATGAAACCTCTAGTTCGTGTAATTAAGCACAATACGCATCCTGGAGAAATACTAAAGGATTTAATTATTGAACCAAATAATCTGAATATTGAAGAGGCATCAAAGCTTTTAGGCATTACAAAAGCAATTCTTTCTGATATTATTAATGGTAAAGCATCAATTACGAATATTATAGCAATAAGTATTTCAAAAGCCTTTGGAGGCAGTCCTATTTTTTGGGTTCGTTTACAAGCTGTCTATAATTCAAGAAATGAAAAAGAAAGGGAAGAAAAGGAATTCTTAAAATTATTGCCTGATGAAGAAGATGACTTTTTGATGATTTTGAAAATGATTTTGATAAATCTGAGTGGACATGGTAAAGCCAATTAAAACTGAAAAACAGTACGAAGAATATATTGAAAGAATATATGTGCTGTTGCAGAAGAATATTAAAGCAGACTCAAAAGAGTCAAACGAATTAGAAATGCTTTCAATTTTAGTGAAAAAATACGAAGAAAAATACTATCCAATCGAAAAACCTAAATCTTTATAGTTATACAATAGTATAAATATGGGGTTTAATACTTGAAGCTGTCAAGCTACTTAATTCATTCACATTACATAAACAGATATAATAAAAATTTTGGAAATATCCAGAGTCTGGATTTTTATGTCTCCAAACAAACTCTTTAACGTATTAATTAAAAATTTTTTTAAAATGAAAAACAAAATCAATTTACTAATTACCAGTGCATTACTTCTTTGTTCTAATGTGCTTTACTGCAATTCAATCAATCAGGAAATTACTGATCAGAATTTTAAAATGTTCTTTTCTTGCGGATCAGAAAATTTTGAAAATATTCCTACAAGCTCCAGTTCTTTTGAAACAAACAGCTGGGTAAATAATAATATCACATGGACGGCTTCTGATTCCCGAACCGATCAAACAATTAATAGTAAAGCAATTGTTATCAGAAATGGTAGTCTTACGAGTTCTATTATTACAGGAGGAATTAAAAGTCTTACTGTCACTACACAATTAAAATTTTCAGGAAATCCGGGAAACCTAATTCTGCAAATTAATGATATCCAGGTTGGGACAATACCTTTTAATTCCGAAGTTGTGACAACAACAATTGATAATATAAATGTAGCAGGAAATATTACTGTTAAACTTGTAAATCCTAATACAGGACAGAGAGTTGCTATTGATGATCTTTCTTGGACTTGCTACACAGAAACATTATCAACAAATGAATTTAGTAAGACTAATGACTTCTCATTTTATCCAAATCCTGTTAAAAGCGGTGAAATCCTGCACTTCAAATCAAAAATTGAGAGAATTTTGTTATACAACGCTGAAGGTAAATTAGTGAAAAATTTACTTTTAAATAGTGATGTGTTATTAATAAATGATATTTCGAAAGGAACTTATTTTATCAAAGTTGAAAATAGTTCATATAAACTCATTGTTGAGTGATTTTTTTATTTCATTATCAATCAGTAAATTTGTGAAGCGAATTATCCGCCAATTTTATTTATAAAAATTATTGGATTAGAAATATAGCAGGTAAATCCTAAAGTAAATGTGATGTCATATCATAAGTGTATTTTGAATATACCATTTTTAGGGACTGCTCTTAAATAAAGCTCCTAATTTAGGAGCTTTTGTATTATATAAATTTTTCAGTCGTCACTTCCTCAGACTTCTCGTTTCTTCAAAACGCTTGTCATTCGTTGCTTCTTTGTTCAAAATTTTTTATTTCTTGAGATTTTTTACGCCGTTAAAAATTCCTGAATTTCCACATTTAGATCTTCGAGTGTAGTTAAATAACTATTAATGACATTAAAATGAGCCTGAGTAAGAGCTTGCATATCTAGATAAGCGGAATGTGCATCATTTGCTATATCAAGAACCTCTATGGCAATAGCATCTCTTGGAACATGATTCTTTGATAATTCAATTATAGGTAATAAAAAATTTTCATCAATTTTATTATGACTAGCTGTTGATGTGTCATCATTTGCAATATCAGATTGTGTTAATATAAAATATTCTTGCATGAATATATCATCAGCATTATAAGCCCATTCTATTCTTCCAGCATTTTCTCTATAGTTAACGGCTCTCAAGTTAGAAAATTTAAAAAATTTTGTGTACAAAATTTGTCTATAACCATTTTTGAATTTTGTCTCATGAATGTTATATCTTGAGATAAAGTTATTTAGTTCTGATCTCAAATTTTCCAAAATTGTATCATTAGAATACAAACTAGCTAGCAGGTGATTTAAAGTTCTTATTTCCTGATCAGATCTTTCATTATATAAGGTTTTTACTTTAATAAACTTCAAAAAGTTAACTTGAAGTGTAGGATTGATTTTTAATCTGAAATCTTTGTTTTCTATATATTCTTTTAAAAAACCAATTTGTATTTGAACACTATTTTGTAATTCTAGTAGACTGTTTGTAAACAATTCATTTTCAGATTTTATATTTCTTGCCTCTTCTGAGGCTTTATCATCTTTATCTCTTTTATATGTTTTTTCACCTAAATAATATGCAAACCAGATACTTAAAGATGTTATAGCTATTGAAGAAAAAAGTGATAGCCAACCGAACCAGCCAGGAGAACTACTTTCAAATTCTCCGAATTGAAAATTAATTAGTGACATTTTATAGATTTTTTTTTCTGATCATTTGCCTTTTAAAAAAATCCATTAACTCCTATAAAATTATCCATACCATTGAAAGACATAAGTATTTCTATATTTTCTTCAACCGTATTACTTAAAAGAGATTCAATCGGAAGATAACTTGATTTATGCTCCATATTTCCTTCAAAAATAAGTATCACATTTAATTTATTAAAATTGAAAATAAAGGTATTTTTATTATATCCTTCATGTTTTATCAACTTTCTCATTCTATTAGTTTGACAATCGAAATCATAAAGATCTGCAAATTCATGCTCTTCCTTCAATTTAGTTATCATATTTTTTACAATTTCAAAATATGATATGTTTTTGTCTTCATCAGCTTCTTTAGCTAAAATAAGGTTGTCAATAATTTCTTTAAATCGAGCTCCTGTTTTTGCCGCATTTAATTGAGGTTCAATAAAATTATACTTTGAATTTAAGTATTTTGAATTTATCCATCTCTGTTTATTGACAAAAATGTGATCTTTCAAAATATTAATGATTACATAAGAATTATCTTGATTATACAATGTGAAAATATTTGTTTCATTATTACTAAATCCTTCATCAATTAAAAGTTTGCAGTATTCAGTTAAGATTTTTTGTTGAATATCATTAAAGTTAGTCCAAGTTAAATTTAAATTCATAATATTAGTTTTTAGATGCTATTTTATATTACTAAATATCTCTTGTAGTTAATTGCTAATAAGCTATTTATCGTAAGGTTTCAAATGCAAGGAAAGAGTTTCCAGAATAATAAATTAATTTAATTTTTAGTTATCACTTCTCAGACTCCTTGTTTTTTAAAAATTTATCATTCATTGGTATGAATTTAAACTTCTTTCTACTCATTTAATTGATGTATAGCTTGATTGACTACACTTACATATTAATTTTTGGTTTTTATCTTATATTACTTACCAAATTACTAAAATTTCTTTCAATTACTTTTTCTACTTCATAAGATGAGATTTCCCAAACATTAGAAAGATATTGATATAAATTTTTTACATCAATGGGCTTTGAAATAGCATCATTATTTTTTGTAAATGGACCATCTGTTTCCGTTAGTATTTTATTCATCGGAATTCTTTGTATTATTTTTCTCCCGTTTTCTGACTTAGTCATTGCAATATTAACAGAAAAGTAGTATCCTAACTCAGTTATTTTATCTATAAGATATAATGGTCCGGAATACCAATGAAATATTGCAGATTTTATTTTATATCTGTCCAACAGTTCAATGACTTCTTTTTCAGCTCTCCTAGAATGTATACTTAATATTTTTTTTTGATCCGTAATATTTTCTAAAATTCTAGTAAATGTTTTTATTTGAATTTCTTTTGTGGAATAACCTTCTTTTGAGAAATCTAATCCTATTTCTCCAATGTAAGAAGTTTTAGAAATATTTTTTAGAAATAGTTTAAATTCTTTTTCGTGTAGATTTGCAAATAAAGGGTGCATTCCTAAAGCTATTCTAATTCTTTTTTGTGATTTAAAATGTGGATAACCCATTTCAAAATGGCTAGGTAAATTAGTCACAGAAATTACTGTTAAATTAGCTTTTACACATTCTTGTAATATCTTTTCAGGATTGGGGTATAAATCAATATGGCAATGCGTGTCAATAATCATCTAAGATTCAGTTTTGTTTTGACAAAGGTATTACCTTTATCTCTGAATAAACTTAAAACTTCATCTTTAGATCTTAATACCATTTGTGCATAATTATTTAGAGTCAAATTATCAATATTTCCATTAACTATTAAATCTCTCTCCATTTTCTCTACTGAAATATCTTTTTTTAAATAATTAAAAAGAGCTGGTAAATCATTATTCCCTAGTGAAAGAACTTTAGTAATAAAGTTTCCATATTGTCTCTCATCATCAAGATTTGCTTTATTTAATGCTGCTCTTCTATAAATACAAGGCATACATCGTCCGCAATGATGATTCTCATCAGGATTATCAAGATGATGTTGTCTTCTACCTCTTTTACCACAAGAGACAGAATCCATATATATTTCTCTCAGAAAAATTTGATTAGAACATTCTAAAATCATTTCTCCTTTGGTTTTAAAGGTATAAGGATTTGAAATTATCATATCTATTCCCATAACATCTAGAAGCTCTTGAATCTTCTTCAAAATAAAAGGATGCGTAGTTCTGGTACTTAATGAACTTACCCTCGAAGGTGTTAAAGGATAATTGATTGAAATTGTTCCATTTTCTGGTATAATCAATTTATTAATAGGTGATAGATAGCATCCTAAACCAATAAAAAATAATGATCTACTTCTGTAGTTTTTTTCTACATTGAATTTAATTCCATCATTGTCTTTTCTAGAAAGAGCTAATTTTGACTGTACCCAGTATATTTTGTCGCGATATTCTCTATTTAAATGGGTTAGAAGTTTGAGTTGATCACTGTTTGGCCCTTTTGATTTATTATCGAAATGTGAAACCAACAATATTTTTTTCCCATCTTCTAAAATTTGTAACTCATTGATAATGCCTATAAGTGAATCAAGACCTCCTGAGAATAAACTTACTGATTTTATTAAATTTTTGTTATAATTTATTGGAAGGTTTTTGCTTCTTCTTGACAAAGGACGAGGAGAATAATAATTCTCTTGGGTATTTTGTACAAATGTTACTGTCCAATTATCTCCTGTTAAAAAATTTAAAATTTCTACTAGTCGGTCTTCGTTACCTTGCCAATTATGTAGATTGTTGACAGGCAATTCAACCTCGATATCCCTTGTCCAGCCATCATTAGAGTAAATATTTCTACTTAACAAATTATCAACCCCATATATTATTGCTGAAATTAAGAAAAAATCAAATTTAATAGAAGTATGGTCTGTGATATAATCGAAAACTCTTTCATAATCACTGAATAAAAGTGACACCTGTTTTTCAGTTCCGTCATATTTTGTGTAACAGAGTTTGATGTCAGAAAACTTTCTATACTCGGAATCGTTTATTAATACTGTAACTCTCATAATTATTCAAATACGTTTAATACATCTTGCTGTATGTTTTTTATTAGCCTATCTGCTTCCTCTGTACTCCAGTCAACATTATTTAGCGGAGTTCTTTCATGAACAACAGAAACCCTTTCTACTATAAATCTTTTTATCTGGTTAAAAAGATTATTGCAATCATTTTCATTTTTGTTTTTTATTAAATTCTCATAAAACCATCTTGATAATACTTCGTTTATGTAATAGCTAAAATATTTTACTATGATTTCTGCTAAAGATTTTGATTCCAAAGTTTCTGATAATAATTCTTGTACTTCATCGATAGAATTTGCTTCTCCTATAAATTCTTCTAATAATAGTCTTGTTGCCTCTTTCGCAGCATTATCATCAATTGTGGTAGCGCTTCCAGAGCAGTATTCAATAAGATGATTAATAATATCGCCAACTGTCTTGTTTTCGATATCTGTTAATCCGGTTGCTGTTAATGTGTCTCTAATGTTTCCAGATCCTGAAAAGGCTGAGAAAAATCCCCCTATTTTTTTCGCTGTCTTTATACTACTTCTTCCAGCTACTTTAGATCTTCCTCTTCCTCCTATAGCTGACCCACCAAGAGCTTCTACGAAATTTTTCATTATGTTTTGTAATTTGGTAGTAGGTAGAGTAGAGGCGTCACAATTCCTTGTCATTGAAGAGCTTAATTGTTTCCAATTAGGAACCATTGATTGGCTAGTTTCTGAAAACGATTTTGATGTTCCCATAGTTATTTTATATTAAATGCTTTACTTGCTTTAGATTTTCCATCTTTAAAATATTCACGTAAAAATTCACCTAACTCTGCATCATTTTTATATTTTGAAAGTCTAGTTGCAACTGCTGGTTCAATATTATTGATGCTTATCATCTTGAGAGCTTCAATGTATTGATATCCAGCATTTTCTATTTTTTCTTCAATCATGATATTAAAAATATCATGTAATCGTTTCTGAGTAGAATTTCTTTTTAGATTATCTGACAATAATTTGAAAAATTGATCTTTTTCAATAGCTGTGAGTGGAATAAATTGATCTGTTAAAAGAAGTTTAGTAACAGCTAGTGGCATACTTTCCGGTGAAAGATCATTAAATAATGTTTTAACAATTGGTGGTATGAGACTTGAAGAACTAATAGAGTCATTTAATTTATCTCTTGCTATCCAATAATAATCTCTTAAATCAGTTCCAGTAAGTAATGGTTCGACCTTTAGCCATTTTATTACTTTTGGTCTACTCCAATCTTTATAATCAGAATTTTTTAATTCATCTAAAATATCATTCTCATTTTTATCTTTACACAGAGCTTCAATATCAATAACTTCTTTAGGATTACCTTCTTGATTAATTTGCCAATTAAACAATTCTTTAAAAAGCTTCGGTTCTGAATATTCGAGTATCATTAATTTTGCAAGAATAGCATCATTAAAATTATCTAAAGAAGCAACTTTAGCTAGACGTTTCCGTATAGTATATGTATTTAGAAAACGTTTTATTTGTCTAGGGTTTCCATATAAGCTATTTGTGATTAGAGGTACTAATGATGGAATTGTAATTATATTTGATTTGATTTTTTCAAAATCATCGTTTTCTAATAACTCTTTAAAGTTTGAAAGACCAAAAGCAGAGTATTTATTTTTTTCTCGATATTTATGAAAGGAATCATGTATAATTTTAAATTTATCTGCAGTGATCTCTTTTTTGCATATAAGCATAGAAATATATGTTTCTACTTCTGATTCAGAAAGTCTGGGTAAAGAGTAAGGGAGTTGTATTAGCTTCTCTAGGTAATCAATTACAATCCTATTATTATCTTCTTCAATTTCTTTGTTATTTCGATATTTATTTTCAATAGCATACTTAACAATTCTAGGATCAGCTCCAACTATGAAAGCTGTTTTAGGAACGTTTAAAAATAATTTAATAGCTTCTAAATTCTCAATAATTCTTTCAGGACTACATCTATCTAAATCATCAATGATTACTATTAGTCTTTTAAAGTTTGTTGATTCTAATAGATCTTCAAAGTCTTTTCTGAATTCTGAAACTGCATTTGTTTTGGTTTTACTTTCTTCATTTTGTTCCTTAATGAAAGATTGAAGTAATTCTTTGCCCTCTTCAGATTGTAATCTTTTTATTATTTCATTTGGATCATTACCCCATTCAGAAATTTTTTGTATTGCATATGGTGCTAGACTGATTCCTCCAGTAAAATATGCGGATACTGCAGGTAGTGCGATATTTTTTAGAAGCATTCCAGCTCCACGCATCCAATCAATAGATTTCCATAACTTTTTTGCCTTCTCTTTTATACTTTCTTTTATTTCGGCTGTTATTTTTTTATTATCCTCTAATTCCTTTAAAATAGAATTAAGCAATGCTGCTTTGGCATCATCATATCCTTCAAAAGTCCATCCATTGAAGTAAATGCATAATGAATCTTCATTATCGGGCTTATCAAATTCATTTTTCAGTATTTGAAGGATACTAGACTTTCCACTACCCCAATCGCCAAAAACACCTATTGTGATTGGCAAAACCGTTTCGTCATTTATTATATCAATTAATAAATCCGCATGTACTTTAAATCCTAGTAAATCTTCTGATGTTTCATTATCTGCCCACATATATATTGTGTTTTTTATTAAGTGCCAAAATATTTCAAATATTCTAAAATCCATTACGGTTTTCCGTAAAGTAGATTTTTTATATAAAAAAAAATTTTAAGGACTAAAATCGAAAAAATAATTATAAAACGAATCCGTAAAAACACGGTATTTTCATTAGTAGGGAAAAAAGAGTAATTATAAAATTGAGGGTAATTGAAGTGAGTTAAATTTTTAGCCACCCTTTTGACCACCCTAAAAAGCAAAAACCTCTGAAAATCAAATGATTTCAGAGGTTTTTTGTACCCAGGACCGGGATCGAACCGGTACTCCTAAGAACTGGTGTTTGAGACCAGCGCGTCTACCAATTCCGCCACCTGGGCATGTGTTAAATTGGTGTGCAAATATAGAAACTTTTTTTAATGTTCAAAAGCTTTTTGAAGGAAAAATTTTAAAATTCTATTTCCAAACCATCATAGGCCAGATGCACTCCTTCCGGAAGCTCCTTATCTTCAATATCATGCAATCCCATATGATGGCTGATGTGGGTTAAAAATAATTTTTTAGGCTGAAGTTCCTTAAACAAGGCAATCACATCCGGAAGAACAAAATGGGCAGGATGCGGATCAAATTTCCGGATGCAGTTTAAGATCAGCACATCCAGATTCTTCAGTTTTTCTTTTTCCGTATCTGAAATGAAATTGGCATCGGTAATATAAGCCAGATTTTTAAACTTATATCCAAAGACTGTAATTTTATAATGAATCACTTCAACAGGTGTAATTTCCGTATCCAAAACCTGGAACGGCTTGTTTTCAATTTCATGAAGTTCGAAAGCAGGCGCTCCCGGATATCTTACATCGGTGAAAGCATAGGGAAAGCGTTTTTTGATCTCATGACCAACCCTTTGATAGCAATAAATGGGCATGTCTTTTCCGCTTTTAAAGATCAGCGGGCGCATATCGTCAAGCCCGATCACATGGTCATTGTGTTCGTGGGTGAGAAGAGCAATATCTACGTTATGTTCGTGATTAAGAAGCATCTGTTCCCTGAAATCCGGCCCACAGTCGATTAGTATTTTCCTGCTTTCCTCTGTAGTAATCATTACGGAGGAGCGGAAGCGTTTGTCTTTGGGGTTTTCGGAGGTACATACTTCGCAAGTACAGCCTATAACGGGTACACCTTGGGAAGTACCGGTTCCTAAAAATTTCAACTTCATTTTCTTTTGAGGTTGGTTTAATTTTGGTAAATTTACGAAAAATTTTACGTCCTAATGTATCAGAAACTAACTCCTAAACAAAAAGCATTAACAATTAATCTAGATCCTACTATTTATGGTACTTTCGCAGAAATTGGAGCAGGGCAGGAGACTGTTCGTCACTTTTTTAGAGCAGGAGGGGCTTCAGGTACAATTGCTAAGGCAATGTCTGCTTATGACAAAGATTTTAGTGATGCCATTTACGGAAAAGAAGCAAAAAACAGGTATGTTACCCAGAATCGACTTCGCAAAATGCTCCGGTATGAAGTTGCGTTAATTGAAGAAAGGATTTCGAGGGAAAACAATCCGAACAGAAAATTTTTCTCCTATGCAAATACGGTAACGACTATTAATTTCGACAAAACACTGAAAGGCCACGGCTGGGTAGGAATCCGTTTCCAGACAAAAGAAAACGAAGATTACAATGAAATAGTAATCCACGTAAAGTTTAACGAAAATGATGCTACTCTGCAGCAGGAAACTTTGGGGAATCTGGGAGTAAACCTTATCTTCGGTGCTTTTAACTACTACGACAATCCACGAACTTTAATTGAATCTTTATACGACGACATTGCAAAAGACGGTCTCGAAATTGATATGATCGATTTCAGCGGACCTGCTTTTGACTATGTAGATAACCGACTGATGTCTTTGCAGCTGGTGAAGCATGGAATGACAGATGCTGTGATTTTCAATTCCCAGGGAAGCAACATGCTGCCTGCCGATGTTTTATACAAAAAAAACATATTTGCGGTAAGAGGAAGCTTCAGACCGGTAACGAAGGTGAATATCGATATGCTTAAAAACGGTCTTGAAATGTTTCAGAAAGACGCTACCTGTACCCATGAGCAAACAGAAGTGCTTATTGAAATTACCATTTCAAACCTTAGGGCAGATGGTGACATCGATGAAAGGGACTTTATGGACAGGGTGGACATTCTGGGCAAACTGGGATACACCGTTATCATTTCAAACTTCTCGGAATATTACAGACTGATCGATTATTTTGCCTCTTACACCACCGGAGATATTGGGGTTGCCATGGGAGTGAATAACCTTCTGATGGTATTTGACGAGAAATATTATAAAGATCTTTCGGGAGGGATTCTGGAAGCATTCGGAAAGTTCTTCAGAAATGGCATGAGGGTATACCTTTATCCGTACAAAGATCCTGAAACCCATGAATTACTGGATTCTTCGAATCTTAAAGTGGAAGAGAATTTAAAAGAGCTTTACAAATATTTCAAGCACAATAACCGTATTGTAGATATTACCAACCATAACCCGGAGTTCCTGGAAATCTATTCCAGAGAGATCTTAAGAAAAATTGCATGCTGCATTAAAGGCTGGGAAAACCAGGTTCCTGAAGGTGTTGCAGAAATGATAAAAGAACGTGGAATGTTCGGCTATAAAGAAGAACTTTCCTTCAAACAATTCTCCTAAAAATAAATAAAATGTCAGAAATAAAAAAAAGACTTTCTTCCATTCTTGAAAGTCCCAAACATAATACAGAGGAAAAGCTTGAGAAAGTATGCCACCTGTTGGATCAGGAGATTTCCTACTTCAACTGGACAGGTTTCTACTTTAAGAACGGGGATAAGGATGAACTGAAATTAGGTCCTTACGTAGGAGCCCCTACAGATCATACCATCATCCCTTACGGAAAAGGTATCTGTGGACAGGTTGCCGTTTCCAATGAGACATTCGTAGTTCCGGATGTTCACCAGGAAAGCAATTACCTAAGCTGTTCCATTGATACAAAAGCTGAGATCGTAGTTCCTATCTTTAAAGACGGTCAGAATATAGGCCAGATCGATATTGATTCCCATACTGTGGATCCTTTCACAAAAGAGGACCGCGAATTGCTGGAATGGCTTTGTAATGAGGTTTCCAAGATTTTGTAATTGAATGTTCAATTTGAAATATTAAATATAAGCTCCGATCAAAGATCGGAGCTTTTTTATTGGTTTAGGGTTTGAGGAACGAACCAGCTGGCATATCTGGTGGCTGAGGCACTCGAAGCCACCAGAATGTATGGAAACTATTGACTTCAAGGGCCTCAGTCAACAATTGAGATTGGTTAAAGTTTTTTACCACCCCGTCAAAAATTCTTTGAATTTTAGCCACCCCACCGGGGAGGGGAATTTTGATCCGACGAATTTCTGTCATTAGAAAAATTGAAAATCTTTGATTTTCAATAAACTTAAGTGCTCTTCTCTGCGTTTTTAAACAAACTTAAATATTCTTAAGTGTCTAAATTTTTTTGCTTCTTTACTGCTGCACGGCATGAACTTCTGTCAATAATTCTTTGAAATAATCCCCGCATTTAGCGATATGCGTTCCATACCAGGAAAAAGCTTCTCCATTTACAATCATGATCTTTTTATCAGGATAAAATGCTTTCATCTCTTCAATATGTTTTTCTTTGAAGGGAAATGGTTCGGAAGAGAGCATGATCACATCTGCATCGGCAAGATCTTCCATTTGAATTTCGGGGTATCGGGTTTTATCTTTAAAAATATTTTCAAAACCTATTTCTGTTAAAATCTTATGGATAAAAGTATCCGAACCTATAGTCATATAAGGATTTTTCCAGATGAGGTAAGCTGCTTTTATTGTTGGTGATTCAAGTTTAGACTGTTCCAGAACATCATAAATCTTAAGATTGAACTGTTGGGCTCTTTCTTCTTTATTAAAGATATTTCCGAGGTTTTTAAGCAGATAATAATTATCTTCGATGGTCTCGATATTTGTTACTAAAACCTTATAGTCTTCCATCAGCGCTTTCACCTGCTCTTTGACATTCTCTTCCTTATTGGCCAGGATAAGATCCGGTTTGAGAGCCTTAATTTTATCAATATTGATGTTTTTCGTGCCACCGATAATAGGTACTCCTTTTATTTTACCTTCAGGGTGGATACAGAATTTGGTCCTTCCGATCACTTCATTTTCAGTAAGGCCAAGATCAAATAATGCCTCTGTGATAGAGGGGACTAGAGAAACAACTTTCATATTCAGACTTTGTCTGCCTAAATTACAAAAGTTTTCCTGTCAGGAAAAGTCCCGCAACGGAAAAATAAATAATAAGTCCGGTAACATCGACCAGGGTGGCTACAAACGGGGCAGAAGAAGTAGCAGGGTCGAGATTCAGTTTTTTAAGGATAAAAGGAACCATAGAGCCGGAAAGTGTTCCCCAGAGGACGATCAGAACCAGGGAAACGGCTACACTTAAACCTACATAAGGCCAGTACTCTCCATAATTGAAAAGTCCTATTTTGTGCCAGATCAGGATTCTTAAAAAACCAATAGCTCCAAGAATACCGCCCAGGAATAATCCCGTAAAGATTTCTTTTCTCATGACGTACCACCAGTCTTTAAGACCAATTTCCTGAAGTGCCATAGCCCTGATAATAAGGGTTGCTGCCTGGGAACCGGAATTTCCTCCACTGGAAATAATAAGAGGGACAAACAGTGCAAGAACTACAGCCTTTTGAATTTCATCCTCAAAATAACCCATTGCAGAGGCGGTAAGCATTTCTGAAAAGAAAAGGATAATCAGCCATGTTCCCCTTTTTTTCACCATTTCCATCAGGGATGTTTGAGTATAAGGATCATCCAGGGCTTCAAGTCCCCCGAATTTCTGAATATCTTCCGTATTCTGCTGCTCAATCTGATCAAGGATATCATCGATGGTTACAATACCTACAAGAACACCGGCTTCTGTGATGATGGGAAGGGCAGTTCTGTCATATTTTTCAAAGTAGGTTACTGCGTCTTCCTTGGAAGTCGTTGTGGTAATTGCAACGAAATGATTGTCGGTGATGTCTGAGATCAGCGTATCTTCTTCGGCTAAAAGCAAGCTTCCCAACGCAATATCATCAATGAGGCGGTTTCTTTCGTCTACCACATACAGATGGTTCATGGTTTCCACTCTTTTACCGACTTTTTTGATCTGCTGCAGACATCTTTTTACTGTCCATTCTTTACGGATCTGGATGTAATAAGGAGTCATCAGACGGGCAATGGAATCAGAATCATAGCCTAAAAGCTTCAGGGCGATCCTTCTTTCCTGCGGATTAAGATGGTTGATTGAATACTTGATCAGCTCGTCCGGAAAATCCTCAAAAAGTGAAGTCCTGTCATCCGGTGTCATTCCGTTCAGGATTTCAGAAACTTCTTCGCTTCCGATACTTCTGATGGTTTCTTCCTGGAAATCAGGATCAAGATGGGAAAAAACTTCTGCTTTGTACTCTTTCGGAACTTTTAAAAATGCCAGAAGCCTCTCGTCAGCAGGAAGGTTGCTAAGAGTTTCGGCAATATCGGCAGGATTAAAGATAAGTTCGTCTCTGGAATTCAAAACGTGAAATTTTTTGGATATGCAAAAATAATTCAAATATTTAAGACTATGAAGGAAAGCAGGAAAATTAAGGATTAATTAAACTGTAAAATGCTTTATAATATACTTTTGAAACAAAAAACACCCGCCGGAGCGGATGTTCAAAAATTAAATTTTAATTCATAAAACCTATATTATTCAAGAATAGGTCCACATAAAGGATATTGGGAGGGCATACAGGTCCCCCCTTCACAGCATTCTCCGAATCTGCATTGTTCATGGATCAGGCATTTTCTGGCAGGATTGCCACCATTGATCCTCTGCTGCTCTTTTCTGGTCAGTTTTTTGAGATTTTTCATATTCAGTAATTCTACAGTTAAATGAAAATCTGTCCTTATTCTTCAATACAGGCATACTCCATGCATGCTCCCCAGCAGCAATAGCCAATGAAGCACGGTTGGGATGCGCTACATTTGATAATAGCGCCTCCATTGATCTGTTTCTGTTGCTCTCTATTGAGCTTTTTTAAATTTTTCATATGGAATAAGTTTTAGTTTGTCGACTAAAATTAATAAATTTTATTTAATTATTCACTACATGATGAAAATATTGTTCTAATAATCAGGACGTTTTGAGGTTTATTGAAAATTGTTGGAAAAATAATGAGGTGCGAAAATGTGAATTGTGAAGAGTCAATGGTGAATTTTATAAGCAGCCCCAATTGACCATTGATCTGCTCAGTAGAACTGACCATTTACAGTTAGATATTGATTATAGGCAAGTGGTGAAGGTCAAGGGTGAATTTTATAAGCCGCATCAATTGACTATTGACCTGCGCAGCAGAACTGACCATTCACAGCTAAACAACAATGATTGTGAATAGTGAAAAGTCAATGGTTAATTTATAGACATCCCAATTGACCATTAACTTGCGCAGCAAAATTGACTATTTACCCTTATAACTCTGTTTCAACCGAAGATTTAAGCTTTCTGAGTTTTTTCAGAATATCTTTTATTGCCCCGTCAGTTCCTATCTTGATAGAGTTTTCGGTAGAGCCCAGAAGACGCATGTTTTTACGGTAGGTATCATAATCTGTTTCCGTTAGCAGATTGCCACCTGCATCAAAAAGTTTCATACTGACCACCACCTGGTTGGAAAACACATATTTACCAATTCCTACCTTAAAGTACCTTACTTTGGGAACAACGGCAAAATCAGCATCGTTATTGACACAGTAATCAGTAATAATCTGTTTTTCAATGTTATTGAAAGGAATTTGAACCTCGGCTCTGAGTATTTTATTCTTTCTCCCGCTGAAGTTATCGGAAACAGCACTGAAAAAAGCAAGATTGGTAGGTTCTTTAATTTCTTCAATATCAGGTTCTACCTCGGGATTGAAGTATAAGATCTTTTTTGTTTTACTGTCTGCATTTTTCTGTGCTTTCACTGAAATAACACCGACTAATAAAAAAGTACTGAACGCTGTAAAGAATATAAATTTTTTCATTGTGTAATTCGTATGCAAAATTACTGCCTTTTCATTGGATGACATACAATTTATTAAGAAATTTTTAACATTTTTTTCTATTAATTTTGATACACGAAATCAATAATGTTTGGCCGAATTAAAAAATAGTTGTAATTTTGCACCCGTTACATAATAATCATTAAACAATATTGGAATGTACTTAACAACAGAAAAAAAGCAGGAAATTTTCGCAAAACATGGAAAATCTGCAACAGACACTGGAAGTGCTGAAGGACAAGTTGCTCTTTTCACTTACAGAATCAATCACTTATCTCAACACTTAAAGGCTAACCGTCACGATTTCAACACAGAGAGATCTCTAGTGAAATTGGTAGGTAAGAGAAAAAGTTTACTAGATTACCTTAAAAATAAGGATATCGCAAGATACAGAGCGATCATCGCTGAACTAGGTTTAAGAAAATAATCTACAAAGATTGTCAAGATAAAGCAGTTTCGAAAGAAGCTGCTTTTTTTGTGCACTTATTTCTTTTCTTTTCCAATCTTTCCCAGATGGGTATTCTGGAAACTGTCCGGATATTTCAATCCATAACCCAGTAATCGGTCAAATGCCGAATGGGCAAATAAAATGGCGCCTGCCATCTGAAAATAAGGAAGAGAAAGAGCAGTCCCGGCAAGATAGATGAGAACAGCCAGCCCAAGATGATGGAATAAGTTATAGAAAAATGCCCCTGTTTTATTATTCACGGTATATCCAAGCATCGAAATGTCCGGAGCGAGAAACAGCCCGGCAAACCACCACCATGAAAGTTCCGTCTGCTTGAAAGCCAATATTCCCAGCAGTAAAAAAGCGAAATATTCGAGCTGTAACTGAATCTTCATAATAAAAGGTATTGATTATCCGATAAGTATATTATTTAGTATAAAAGTTACATTTTCTTGACTAAAACAAAAGTGAGACGTTTATGAAACATCTCACTTTATATGATTAATTAAAATATTGCTTTAAAATCTAGTGTCCGGATTTTGCTTCAGTATTTTCCACATGACCTAAATATTTGCTGCAGTATGCTCCAAAGATCAAAATCACTAGGTAACAGAATACAGGAATGATAAATGAATGCTGTACACCTACCTGATCTGCAAGATATCCCTGAAAGATAGGAACAATAGCACCTCCCAGTATAGCCATTACCACTAAAGAAGATCCCTGGCTTGTATATTTGCCCAATCCTGAAATAGCCAGCGTATAGATATTGGAAAACATAATGGAGTTAAAAATTCCGATTCCCAAAATACTGTACATCGCCAGCTCACCGTGATTGACCATGGCTGAAATAAGAAGCACCACATTCACTGCTGCAAAAATAGATAAGGTTCTAGCCGGAGCTGCTTTCCCGATAAAGAAAGCGATAAAATTAAGTACAATAAAACCTATGAAGAAACTGATCTGGGCAAAGCTCAGATCTACGATACTGAAAATCACAAGAAAAACAGCTGCTGCTGCCCCCAGCATATATATTGCCTTTTTGCCCTGGCTTAATGACTGGTTTAAAGAAATGGCCCCAAGAAAACGGCCGATCATGGCACCACCCCAATACAGGGAAAGATAATTTTTGCTGATAATTTCATTAAAGCCCATAATCTGAGGCTGTTCCAAGAAGCTGATGATGAAGCTTCCTACCGCCACTTCTCCGCCCACATAGCAGAACATGGCAAAAACCCCAAATTTCAGATGACTGAACTGAAGAGCTCCCCAGCCTCTTACAATTTCCTCTTCCTGGGTCTGGAAAGACGGCAGTTTTACCCTGGAAATCAATAAAGCAACCAATAAAAGAATACCGGCAAAGATCAGATAAGGAATTCTGGTTGCCACAGCGCTGAATGAACCGTCCGGCGATGAGAAAAATTCAAAGATCAAATGTCCGCCAAGTACCGGGGCAATTGTTGTTCCGAATGCATTGAAAGCTTGCGTCATATTCAGGCGGCTGGAAGCAGATTCTTCACTGCCCAGCAAGGATACATAGGCATTTGCTGTAATCTGAAGCACGGTGAAACCCAGCCCGAGAATAAACAGAGCCCCCAAAAACAGAGGATAATAAGAAAAAGTGGCGGCCGGATAAAATAAGACACAGCCAAAAGCGGCCAGAAAGATACCGAAGATGATTCCTTTCTTATATCCTGCCTTGTTGATAGGATCTCCTTTTGAAATAGAGATCAGGAAATAGATCAGGGAACCGATAAAATAAGCTCCGAAAAAGCAGAACTGCACCAGCATCGATTCGAAAAAAGTGAGTTTGAAAAGCTGTTTCAGGTAGGGGATCAGGATATCATTCATACAGGTGATGAACCCCCACATAAAAAAGAGCAAAGTGATTGTGATTAAAGGAACTGTATAATTCCTGCTCTGTGTTACTTCTTTATTGATCATAAACATTTATTTATTTTGAAAAAGAACGATTAGCTCTTTCAGTTGGTTTCGTCTGCTGCATATCTATTTTGAGAAGCAGGGCAAATATAAGGGAAGTAGGCTGTTTCTGCAACCAATAGCCTTTAATAGGATATAAATATTATTTTCACTTTTTGAGACAATAATACGAAAATGACCGGATTCTTTGTTTAATTTTTTTGAAAAAATGCTTTAAATGATGAAATGGGATGATTAAGCTGAACATTCTGTAAGTAATTTAGGCTGCTTTGTTGAAACATATAAGCGGAATCTTACCATCCGGATTGCTATTTCCGGGATTGAAAATTTAATATTTCATTATTATATGTTACCTTTGCAGACGAAAATTTAAAGAGTTTAAATATTAATTCATACTCAATACGGAGTATTAAGACGACAAATTTATGAGTGTACCTCAAGCGTTTACAGAAACGATTACTCTTGCAGACGGCAGAGAAATCACTATTGAAACGGGGAAATTAGCTAAGCAGGCTGATGGATCTGTTGTAGTAAAAATGGGTGGAACTATGCTTTTAGCAACAGTTGTAGCCAATAAAGAAGCAAATCCTGGTGTAGATTTTTTACCGTTAACGGTAGATTACAGAGAAAAATTCTATGCAGGTGGAAGAATTCCTGGAAATTTCTTCCGTAGAGAAGCAAGACCTTCCGATCAGGAGATATTAACGATGCGTTTGGTAGACAGGGTTCTACGTCCGCTTTTCCCTGAAGACTTCCATGCCGAAGTTCAGGTAATGATCTCTTTAATTTCTTATGACGGAAAAACAATTCCTGATGATTTAGCAGGTTTGGCAGCTTCTGCGGCTATCGCTATTACCGATATTCCTTTCAACGGACCGATGTCTGAAGTAAGAGTGGTAAGATTTGACGGTCAATTGGCCATTAATCCTAGCTATGAAGAACTGAAAAATTCAGAGCTTGATATTATGGTGGGAGCTACCAAAGATTCTATCGTAATGGTGGAAGGGGAGATGAAAGAAATTTCTGAGCAGGAAATGCTGGAAGCGATCATCTTCGGTCATGCTGAAATTAAAAAACAAATTGAAGCTCAGGAAAGATTAGCTGAAAAAGTAGGTAAAGCTTTCCCGAAAAGAGAATACAGCCACGAAACTCACGACGAAGCTATTCGTGAGAAAGTTTGGAAAGAGTGCTACGATAAAGTATACGAAGTGGCAAAAACGCCATCCGGAAAAGAAGAAAGAGGAGAAAAATTCAAGGCTGTCCTTGAAGAATTCCTTGCACAGTATGCAGATGATGCCGAAGAACTGGAAAGAGTAACTCCTTTCGTAAAAGTATATTATCATGATGTAGAGAAAGAAGCAATGCGTCAGATGATCCTTGAAGACAACATCCGTCTTGATGGCCGTGATCCTCAGACGATCCGCCCGATCTGGTCGGAAATTGATTACCTTCCGGGAGCTCACGGTTCTGCAGTGTTTACAAGAGGAGAAACTCAGTCACTGACTGCTGTAACATTAGGTTCTGTAAAAGATGCCAACATGGTGGACAGCGTTATTTCTCAGCACGACGAAAAATTCTTCCTGCATTATAACTTCCCTCCATTCTCAACCGGTGAAGCAAGACCTTTAAGAGGAACTTCAAGAAGAGAAGTAGGACACGGAAACCTTGCCCAGAGAGCATTACAGGCAGTTATCCCTGAAGAAAACCCATATACCATCAGAATTGTTTCCGATATCCTTGAATCAAACGGTTCGTCTTCAATGGCAACAGTTTGTGCAGGAACGTTAGCTTTGATGGATGCCGGTGTACAGATTACAAAACCGGTTTCAGGTATTGCAATGGGACTTATTACTGATGCCAAATCAGGTAAATTCACTGTACTTTCCGATATCTTAGGAGATGAAGATCACTTAGGAGATATGGACTTTAAAGTTACAGGTACTGAGGACGGTATCACCGCTTGCCAGATGGATATCAAAATCCAGGGACTTTCTATGGACATCATGGAAAAAGCTTTGATGCAGGCTAAAGACGGAAGATTACATATCTTAAATAAAATCACAGAAACAATCGCTGAACCAAGAGCAGACGTGAAGCCTCACGCTCCGAAAATGGTGGTAATGGAGATCTCTAAAGACTTCATTGGTGCAGTAATCGGGCCTGGTGGAAAAATCATTCAGCAGATGCAGAAAGATACAGATACTGTGATCGCTATCGAAGAGATTGGTGAGATCGGACGTATCGAAATTGCCGGTACAGACAGAGAAAAAATCAATGCTGCTGTTGCCAAGATCAACGAAATCACTTTTGTTCCTGTAGTAGGAGAGGTTTACAAAGGGAAAGTTGTGAAAGTAATGGATTTCGGAGCTTTTGTAGCGATTGCGAAAGGTACCGAAGGACTTCTTCACATTTCTGAAATAGAATGGGCTCGTTTAGACAAAGTTCCTTACGCAGAAGGTGATGAAGTAGAAGTGAAGTTCATGGGTTATGATGACCGTAAGAAAATGAAACTTTCAAGAAAAGTACTTTTACCAAGACCTCCAAGACCGGAAGGAAAACCAAGACCAGAAGGACAAGGAAGACCTGAAAGACCTGCCAGACAGGAAGAAAATGCAAGACCGGAAGGTGAAAGAAGATCTGCCGAACAAGCTCCACAGGAAAATCAAAATCCTTCAACTGAAGCTTAAGATTAAATCTTATATATAATGAAATCCCTCAAATTGAGGGATTTTTTTTGCTTAATACATAAGCTTTATCAGCTGATATTCCTACAATTAATAATTTTTTTGTCAGGCTGAGCGGAGTAGAAGCCTTTTAAACATCAGCATACCATCTATATCTTTAGGCTCCGATTCTCTGTTTAAGATCATCCGCACCGCCGGTTTTTCTGGGCTGTCCGTTTTTAGAAGAGCCGAAATTATAGGTATAGGAAATTGTTGCCACGCGGGAATCTCTTTTCACCACAAAATTTTCTACATAATTATTGAAAATCGTTTGCGCCTTTGGATTGCTTGTGAAGAAAATGTCATTGAAAGAAAATTTCAGTGTGCTGTTGTTCTTAAATTTCTTCTGAGCCCCGATGTTCAGGTACCAGTTCGGTTTTACATCCATATAGGCATAAACCTCCCTTGCCTGGTAATTTCCGGTAAGTTCAGCACTGAAACCGTTCCCCAGTTTAAAAGAATTAATGCTGTTGAGGTTGAAGGTGAAATTCCCTTTATTATTAATCTGGGTTCCCGAAACATTTCCTGTATAAGATCCGTAATAAAAATTGGCACTGTTATTCATTTCCCACCATTTCGTTACTTTTACAGGAGCAATCAGGTAAAGTCCCACATACGATGCAGAATTAAGGTTTTCATTCGTTTGAACCGTAATATTCTCCCCATTTTCCGTAACAGGTTTAATGACATCCGTGATATTATTTTTTGTTTTGCTGTAGCTTAATGTAGCAAAATACTTACTGTTCAGACCGTAAGTTAGCTCATAGTTCATCGTTGTCTGTGGGTTCAGATCCGGGTTTCCTGCTTTATAAGTGGTTGGATCCAGATAAAATTTGAAAGGATTTAATTGATTGTAGCTGGGTCTCGTAATTCTCCTGCTGAAATTGATCTCCAGGTTGCTTTTATCTGTTATATTATAAGAGAAAACCGCACTCGGGAACAGCTGTGTATAATTCTTTTTGTTTACTTGATTGGTAGTGAGCTGGGTTCCTTTCACAATTGTATTTTCAGCTCTCAAACCGAATGTAGCACTGAACTTCTCCCACTTTTTAGAAACATTTCCATAGGCAGCATTGATGTTTTCTTCATAAATAAAATGATTGGTCTTATTAAGATCCAGTTCAGGAGTTCCTGAGCTTGCATTGAAGAATTTCAGGTCATTGTCTGCTTTTACAAAACTTGTTTTGATGCCGGCTTCCAGTTTCCAGCTGTCTTTCAGATTTTTTGTAAGATCAGATTTCAGAGAATAAATGTTCAGATTTCCGTTGATATCACCCTGCAGAATATCAAGATTTTTCAGACTTCCCGATTTTTCATAATTCCTTGTTTCAAAATTTTGCAGAGAAGTATTCGAATAATTGATGAAGTCAAAATCTGTAGTAATTTCAGATCCCAGTGAATCAATTGTATATTTATGGTTCAGATTGAATGAAATATTTTTCCAGTGGTCATGAGAACGGTTCTGAGTGGTAAAACTACCCGTAGGAAGATGGTCACTTCCCAGTATGAGACTGGAGTTGTCACCTTTTGGATCAAATTTGTTGCTCACAAAGCCTACCGAGAATCCCAAAACATTCTTATCATTCATATAATAATCCATTCCCGTTTTGGCAATATGGTTCCTGAAATTGAACTTCAGGAAATTATCCTGTAGATAAGCCTTATCAAAAGCACCATCACTATAAAAATTCCTGTCCAGAACCAGGTGATTGTAGAATTCCCTGTAGGCAAAGCTGTAATTGGCAAAAATATTCACTTTCTTATTCCTGTGATTGATGCTGAAGCTGTTATTGTTTTTGATGAATTTTCCGGTACCAAGAGCAGTCGAAATACTTCCGTTTGTCCCTTTTCGCTGATCTTTTTTTAGTTTGATATTGATGATTGATGTTCCGGCTGCATCATATTTTGAAGACGGATTGGTAATAAATTCTATTTTCTCTAATGTTGAAGACGGAATTCCGCGCAGATAAGCAGCAAGATCACTTCCTGTCATCGGAGTATTTTTACCGTCGATCTGTACCAGCAGATTTCCTTTTCCGCGAAGACTGATGTTGTCATTGTTGTCCACATTCACACCCGGAGCTTTTTCCAAAACTTCAAAAGCAGAATTTCCGGTACTTGCAATACTGTTTTCAACATTAAGAATCATTTTTCCATCCTGACGTTCAATGTAGGGCCTGGTTTTCGTGATCGTCACTCCTTCGATGGTTTTTACACTAAGGTCTATAGGAGATAGTGTTTTATTTTCTGTTATCTGGATATTTTCCGACTGATATACCTCGGCGCCGTTTCTGCTGATCTTTAAACGGTAACTTCCTTCCTTAAGATCATTGAAGATAAATTTACCATTCTGTTCTGCAATTTCTGTTTTTATCAATGCATTTCCGGAATCAAACAGGTTGATTTCCATTTGCTCGGTTTTTCCTCCGCTGATATTTCCTGAGAGTGAAAAATTCTGTGTACTCTGTGCTGAAAACAGGCTGCTTAGTAAGGCCAGTGTCCATGTTAATAAGAGCAGAAATAATCTGGTCATTGTGTTTATTTTTTAGGATTGATACAGTTTTCTGATATTTTGAGCAGAGCATTATTCATTACTTCCAGCTCTTCTTTTGTTACATTGTTCAGGGCTTTTTTTCTGTTACCTTCTACAATTTTTTGTACATCTTTAATAATTTTTATTCCGGATTCCGTTATCTCAAGATTAGTTTTCCTTCGGTCCACAGAGTGGGTGTGACGGATCACATATCCGGATTTTACCATCAGATCAATAATCCTTGTTACCGATGCATTATCTTTAAAAACCAGATCACCAATTTCGTTCTGGGTAATTCCAGGATTTTCAAGAACAGCTTTAATGATCAACCACTGATCGATGGTAATGATAAATCCGTTAGCTTTAAGCTGGCGCTGGGCATAATTCCTGTAAGACCTGATTGCTTTGTCTATATTGTAGAAGATGATTGAATTTAACTTTTCCATATTTTTCTGCTTTAATTTAAACTGATAAATCAATTATTGATATATCAATTAATTAGTGGTGATTTTTTTTAGTTTGTTACAGATCAAATACATCTTTTTCAAAAAAGTTCAAAAAACTTAAAGCTATATAGTTTGAATAGTAAAAAATATCTACCCGATCTACAAAATCTGCGAGAAAATATTTTTAATAACTCGCAGATTTTGCAGATTAAGCAGATGTTTGCGTCTAATTTAGTTTAAAGAGTTTTGTCCGTGAATGGTTTATATTGCTTTAAACAATTGGTCAATCTGCTTTCTCGTGGCTTCATTAGGACATACTTTATAAAACTCGTTGAGCAGATCCAGAGAAGAAGGTTTCTTGGGATATTGATTGTTCTGTAGAAAGCTCTTCAACGCTTTATTCACTTTTTCTTCCCCGATCAGGTCACTTAACTTTACCATAGCTACAGCCCCTTTTGAATAAGATATGTGCGTGACATCTCCCGTTACTTTGTAAATCGGAATATTTTCAGAAAAACCTTTTTCACTGTCGTAGATCTGCTGGTGCATTGTTATTCTTTGCATCATTTTTTCCTTTCCATGCATTTTTTTGTACAGCATCATTTCCGTGTACATGGCGAGTGTTTCGGTAAGCATTACTGCGCCTTGTCTGTCATCGGGATCAATCTGATTATTTCCCCACCACAGATGAGAAAGCTCGTGCCCAGCAAGCTCGTTGATGACATCCTGCTTCTTATCGGTATGAATGTTGGCATGGAAAACCATATCCTCGGGCATAAAAATGGCAGACGGATAGGCAGTTGCTGCAAATCCTCTCGTAAAAGACGAAATTTCAGCAAAATTGACTGTTTTGAATGGGTATTTTCCGAAGTTTTTTGTACAGTAATCCAATGTAACTTTTGCATTTTCAAGGAGGTGATCTGCGTTTTCAAAATGGTTTTTGTGATAGAAAACCTGTACTTTAATTCCTTTATAGCTCGTACTTTTTACTTCATAATTGGCCGAAGAAACAGCAAAGCGGAACGGAATATTTTCTGCTTTATACTTAAAATAGCTGCGCCCTGACTTTGTCCACTTTCTGACCAGATCTCCGGTACCTATTGCCGTCTGGTTTCTTTCAGTGGAAATGATCATATTCAAATTAATGAAATCCTTTTTAAACACTTCGGGAGCTTCAGGTTTTTCTGATTCTTCCAGCTTTCCAAGGTGATTTTCTTTTCTCAGTTTTTCATCCTGAATTTCTTCTGTTTTCTGGTACCCAATCACCGGATAATATCTGCTGATCCTCATAAAAGAACCATTACCTATGATGGCGTTAAAAGACTGATGTCCATTTACGGCATACCATTGATAAGATAGTTTGAATTCAAGGTGAGCATTTTCATTAGGTTGTAAAGGTTGTTTTAATTCGATTTCAGAGATGTTTTTATTAATTCTCAGACTTTCGGAACCGGATAGGAAAACGGCGGATTCCAATTTGAGATCAGGATTGAAATTAATGAGAATTCTATTGACTGGCTGAGCTGTAAAGTTGGTCAGAGTGTATTTTCCCATAATTTCATATGCATTTTCTGAAGGATACAGTCTGATTTCGGTGGTAATATCTGAAATTTCAGGCTGCGGCAGGTTTTCATATTTTTTAAATTCTTTTTCGTACCGGATAGCTTCTATAACTGCTTTTCTTTCATTTTTAGGAATATAACCTTTCATGAAAAATGTACCGGCAAAAATCCCTGAAGAGAGTAAAAGAATGCCGGCAATAACCATAAAACGACTGCGCTTTTTAGCCCTGAAAATTCTATTGATCATCCATAGAAACGCAATGACTCCGGTACCAAATAAAAGTCTTTCTGCAAAAGTGCGAGCGTAAGGACCATATCCGTTGAAATCACTGTAAGTCCCTTTAAAATCTGAAAATATTCTGAAAAGAGGATAAGGAAGTATTTTACCGGAAGCCGGACCGGTCAGAAGAAATACTGCTAAAACAGAAATGCCCAAAGAAATAAACTTGTTTCTGATGCAAGTATTAACAAAAAGGATAAATCCTGAAAAAAGCATTAACGGAAAAGTATTGAAAAGAAAAACTCCCAGATAGGCGCTCCAGTCGATATGAAGGTAATCATACAATGCCTGAAATACAATGCCTCCGGTTATTAAAATTCCGGTAAAGAAAAAAAGGAGAATGCTGATGGCAATGAAATGGCCTGTGAGCTTGCTTTCCGAAAAAAATGTCGTGTTTTCGATTGGTGAAAAACCCGATGAATCACTTCTCCAGTACAAGTCATTAATAAAATAAGCTGCAAGCAGAAAACCGAACAGGGGAAAATTTTCTGAAATGGTTGTTGCCATAAGACCTGACCCGGCATATTTTTGTGGAAGACGGATGCCTTTTTCAATCTCAGCATACATTTCCATCCCGATAAAAAAGAGCAGAAGTATGGAAACTGCAGGAATGATGATGCCCCTGAAAAGGTAGAGCAGATCAATCTTTGCGAAGGACAGCATGGATCTGAATGTATTTTTCCAGCCAGAATCTGTTTGAGCTACCATATAAGAAAACCCTGACTTGGTTGTGATTTCGGGTTGCTGTAAGGTTTTCTTTACTTTTTGTTTTGAATGATCTGTGAAAGAAAATAAATGGTAGGTAAGTATCAGAAATACGGCAGAAGAGATCAGGTAAATTATCCTGTTAAGTAATAAATATCCCGAAAGAGGCACAATTAATGTGTTTTTCTGATGAACAGAGAATGTTCGTGCTTCAAAGAAATAAGGCGATAATCCGAACGGATCCAAAACAGACGAAATCTGCTGTGTTTCTATTGACTGGGGTAAGCTTCCTGTCATAAACGGAGAATTGGAAAAGACCAAAACGACCATATATATTACGTATAAAAGTAATCCGCTTACAACGACCAACAGTTTTTTCTTAGCGGTGAATGAAACAAAAAACAGGAAGCTGCATACAAAAAAACAGTTGATAAACCCGAAAATCAACATAGGATAAAGATAATATCCAATATTAAAATAATTCTGCATTTCACTTCCGATCCGCAGAACCTGGCCTATGAGAAAGCCTGTCATTAAAAAGGAAAAACTAAGGAAAGTCTGCAGAAAATAGACAAGGAATTTTCCACTCAGGTAAGTCCATCCGGAAAAAGGAAATGAAAATAATAGAAGGTCAAATTTTGAATCATGATCCTTAAAAAGAAACTGAACGGCATAAATTACAGCAATAAACAGGATGGACAGGCTCAGCATTCCTGTCATAAACCCAATCGTATAAGGTGAATTCAGGTAAATCCCGTCTCCAACAGTAAGGTTGAATCTGTTACCACAAAATATACCTATACTTGTCAGAATCAGGGCTATAAGATAGGCTGGCCAGTGCTTGGAGATGCGTCCGGCTTCGAATAAAAATAAGGCATTCATAATTAAGGTTTTTGGGTGAGGGTATGGAAATAAACGTGTTCCAGCAACGGATTTACGGGATCAAAATCTTCAGGCTTTTCTTCTGAAAATACAGTAATGTGGAGCTCTCTTTCAATCAGCTGTCTGCTGATGATCTCATGGCTGGAATGGTAATTTTCAAGCTCATCTTTGCTGATCGGTTTCGACCAGATCCTGTTTTCCAGTTCAGAAATCAATACTGCCGGTTTTCCCTGCCGGAGGATCTGCCCTTTGTTCATGACAGCCATTTCCGAGCAGAGATTTCTGACGTCCTCCACCAAATGGGTGGAAAGAATTACAATGACATCCTGGCTGATTTCGTTCAGAAGGGCATTGAAACGGTTGCGCTCCTCAGGATCCAGACCGGCAGTAGGTTCATCCACGATAATAATCTTCGGATTTCCCAACAGAGCCTGAGCCACTCCGAAACGCTGTTTCATGCCTCCGGAAAAAGTATGGACCTCCTTCTTCATGAATTCTGAAAGGTTAACTTTTTCAAGCAGGCTCAGGATCTGTTTTTTACGTTCTGTACCGTTCGTGATTCCCTTTAATACGGCAATATGTTCCAGGAGATCATAAGCTGAAACTTTTGGATAAACCCCAAAATCCTGTGGAAGGAAACCCAGATTTCGTTTCATATGATCAGGATCTTTTAAAACATCCTTCCCGTTGAAAATGATATTTCCGGAGGTAGGTTTCTGTAATCCTACAATGGTTTTCATCAAAGATGATTTTCCGGCGCCATTGGGCCCGAGCAGACCGAACATTCCGTTCGATATTTCAATAGATATATTTTTAACTGCTTGGTAACCATTTTTATAAATAAGGCTGAGATTGTTGATGGTTAAGGTATTCATATGATAAGGTTTGGATAATAGAAGGGTAGAGCAGACCTGTGAGGTTGCTGAAAAAGAGAGAAGCTGTCGGAGAGAGTCAGGAATTAAGAACCAAGAACCAGGAGCCAAGATTTTTGGTTAAGATTGAGAGATTATTTAAGAGTATAATTAAATCCTATTATTCTCAACCTCATAACTAAAGACCTGAAACCTGAAACCCCGAAACTCGTATCCCGAAACTGAAGCCCTATTCACGGTACTCAAGAATATCACCAGGCTGGCATTCCAGAATTTTGCAGATGGCTTCAAGAGTATCAAAACGGACTCCTTTTGCCTTGCCGGTTTTAAGAATGGAAAGGTTAACGGGGGTGATTCCCAGTTTTTCTGCCAATTCCTTACTCTGCATTTTTCGTTTGGCCAGCATGACATCTAAGTTGACTATAATTGGCATTTTATATAAATAGATCTTGTTCGTTTTGCAAATGTAGTCCTTGCTTAAAGATATTTGCAAGAAACAGACAGAAAATTCCCAACATGAAATGGATAAAAACCAATCCCCAGACAACACTTTCCACTTCCACAAAAAAACTGGCCACAATTACCAACGGCAACGGAATGAAAATATTATATCTGTAAAATATCATTAACAGGCGTATATTGCCCGCTGTAAACAGTTTTTCCTGAAAGAATACCCTGAAAACCAGAGCTGAAACCCAGAAAAATATCCCGTAAGCAAGTAAAACCGCGAAAAAAGAGAAAATAATATAGGCATAATTATCATCAATATTCATAAACGGTTTTTCTGTAAAGGGAAAATTGATGTGAAGATACTTACCCTCTCCATAAGGGGTTACTGCAAAACCCGTCACCAGGCAGAACACAGAATAGGCGGTAATGATAAAATAGCCTGCCGAAACTACGGAGCAAATGTAATAAAGTATCCTCGAAATAATTTTGGTCTGGTTCATGGCAATAATTATTTAACTATTGCAAATGTATAATTAATTATCGTAAAACAATAATTATTTTAAATAAAATTTTATCTATATTAATTAAAGTAAATTATTAACATTGAAAATAAACCTTGTTAAGGTGCTTTTACTAAATTTAATTCTAAAATTATTATATGGCTTACAGTAGAGATCTTGCAGACAGAATCCGGGAAAGACTTTCTGAAGTGCCCGGAATTGAGGTCAGTGAAAAGAAAATGTTCAGCGGATTATCATTTCTGGTGAATGGAAAAATGTGTATTAATGTGAGCCATGACAACCTGATGTGCCGCTATCATCCTGATCTGGAGGAGGAAGTTTCGGAGAAAATAGGTTTTCTTCCAATGATCATGAAGGGAAAGCAGCTTAAAGGCTACTGTTATGTGGAACCCGCAGGCTTTCAAAAAAAGGATGATTTCGAATACTGGATAAAAATATGTCTTGACTACAACTCGATAGCTAAGGCTTCAAAGAAAAAATAATCTTAATATTCCTGACATTTTAAATTTTAACCATTAAGGTGAAGTTTAGTTGTAAGAATATTAAGATTTAAAGATATAATTTTTCCCTTATGTTTATTAGGATTTTCTCTGTCTTTTTGATATCCGGATAATCAGGAAGGCGTGAAACCGAATGATAATACTCGATAGACGAAATTAGTTTTTCTGCTTTTTGCATTACTGATTCATAGGACAGGTTTCCGGCTTTGATATCGAGCAATTCTTCTCTGTTGTCTACACGGATGTGCAAAGAGCCTGTTTTAAAAATTTGTTCGCAGGACTGTAATAAGCGGATGGTGTGCATCATATTCTTACTGTCATAATTCTGGCCATGTTCCTGGTTGACATTATATCGGTCTTCATTGCGTTCGGAAACCCATTTCCAGTACTCCCTATAATCCTTACAGTACGTAGAATAGGCATCCAGATTGCAAAATAAATAAGCCAAAGACTGTTCTTCTTTAAGGATTGAAGATACGGATACCTGGTTGGCTTCTTCATTCTGAATAATTCCTCGGTAACCTGAACTTCCCGATTCATCATAAAAAAGGGCAAACATACCTTTTGTATGATCAATGCTTACCAATCCGCATTTTTCCTGAACTTTTCCGTTATCTGAAAGCCATTTTTTCAATGGAACAGAAGCGTGATTCTGAAGGATATAGCAGAAATCAAGAATAGATTTTCTTTCTTTTTCTACAGGATTGAGGATTTTTTTATTCAGTCCTTTTGCTTTTTTAATCTGTGAAACGGCATAACCTGCGAAAGTATCCTTACACAATTTGGAAAGGAAATCTTCAGGACGAAGAAGGTCCATCAACGGATCTTTATGGATGATACAGTCTTCGGGGCTTGCCAGAACTTCCAGAATATTGGGGTTATTCTTTTGAAGAAGCTCTACAAACCTCCCGATTTCATAATAGGTAATATCATTGGTTTCATTGGAGATCTGAGGGATATAATTCAGTCCGAAAAACTCTTCTTTCGGCAGATAATAAACTCCCCGGATATCTGTATCTGAGTTTTCTGTGGCTAGTCCGAAGGCGCGGCTTCCGGAAATGACTTCGAAGAGGATGAGTTTTTTGGTTTTTAGGCATTCAATGGTCATAACTTAATTTTACTAGTTCTTTATACAGCTTTCCACAATTACTTCCAAAGCTTTCTCTGCGTCGCATGCATACAGTCCGGAACACCATGCAGGATTCGCTTCGATCAACGCCCAGCCTTTTCCTTTGATAATTCCAAAATCGAGAACAATGGCTTTGGGAAGCGTTTCAGCATATTGCTGAATGAAATTACTGAACAATTCAAATAAATCTTTTTGCTCAGTTTCAGAAAGCGGATCTGTGTCGAAAGCATTGTTTCGCCAGTAGGAAGAATGTGTTTTTATTTGCTTATTTAGAACAAAACATCTCACTTCCAGTTCCCATTCTACCACTTCTGAGGTAAAGATCATGCTGCCCAGATCCAGAGAATCAAATCCTTTAATATCTGTTACTTTTTGATAAACACCTGCTTTGAAACTTTTAAAATCAGAACATTTGATGAAAATATTTTCCTGGCTGATAAAGTCTTTCAACTGCCCGTAAGAGATTTTACGTTTTGTAAATTCTTCAGAAACTATAGAAAGCCAGTTGTCATTAGGTTTCATAAGCGTTAATCCGCACTGGTCAGAAACGATTTCAGCATAAATATCTTCACCATAAACTGCAATAACATCGTTCCGGAATTCTTCCGGAACATTCCATTTGGCATTGAAACGGTTCAACGCGTAAGGCGAATTGAGAGATGCTTTTTTCAAATTGTTGCTATCTTCCGTATACATCGGAGATAGGGCGATTATATTTTTCATGCATTTTTATTTATATTCTTCAATTATTTCTTTTATGTTCATAAGAGCATCGCTTGCTTTTTTCTTAATCAGTATATATTTTTTTGTTCTTGAAAAACGTTCAAAAAAATAACTGTTTTCTTCTGTATTAATTTCAATCACATAACCTCCATATTGCAGAACGGTTTCAGTAAGCATTTGTGGTAATGTTGTTGCTCCTGAAGTTCCGATCACAAAAAGAATTCCGGTATTCTTTGCAGACTTTAATGCAGAGTTCAGGAAATATAATTTTTCATTGTACGATTCATCAAACCATAATGTATTTGGGCGAAGCCAGTCTCCGCAATTTTGGCAATGCAGAAGCTCCAGATCTTTTTCTGTAAGGTCTTCAGTCAGTTCTTTAGATTTTATTTCCAATGGTATAGGCATTACATTACCACAACCCGAAACACAACGTACTGTTTGTTTATTTCCGTGGATTTCAAATATATTTTTACTCCCTGCTTTTTGATGAAGCCCGTCTACATTTTGAGTAATCAACTGAAATTTCTTATTAAGTAACTGTTCTATTTTAGAAATAGTAAAATGTCCCTGATTAGGAGTTGCTTGTTCAATTAATTTTTTCCAAAATAAATTATATTGCCAAACCTCTTCTTGATTCTGACTAAAATATCTAAATGTTCCAAATTCTTCTGGTTTATGATATTTTGTTCCCTTTATCCAGATGCCGTCACTTCCACGATAAGTCGGTAATCCGCTTTCGGAGGAAATTCCTGCACCAGTCAGGAAAGTAAATAGATTTCTTTTTTCTTTTTGTAAAGTTTCTTGTATTATTGTTTGTAATGTAGTTTTCATTGTTATAAGTTTAGTATTTCTCTAAAAATCCTTTCCATTTCACTTTTATCTGTTTTTCCCCCTGAAAGACTTTTAGATTTCTCTTCGTTTTCCAGAACAGTCTTCTCTAAAAACCCAAAAAGTTCCCAATCATTCGGGTGGTAATAGGATTCTCCTTTAGTCGCTTTTAAGGCAACAAGATTTTCTATTTTGGTTTTTGTGGCACCATCAACCAAAACAAGCAATTCACTGAAAAGAACCGGAGGAACCGTTCCTTTTTCTATGATCCATTTTCCAGTGAGCGCAGTTCTTAAGCAGTAAAAATAACTTTTCAATTTTACTTCAGCATTTCTGCAGGCTTCCAAGTATTTCTTGCTCATGCTCAGATAGTGGTAAGAAACGGCTATCGGAGAAAAGCAGGCATCTGCCAGTGGCCTGAACAACTTGACAAACTTTTTGTCCTCTTTATATATGATAGGAGAATAGAACCAGCTCAATAAAGCTGCATTCGATTTCAGCAGCAGATGAAAAGTCTTGCGAAGATCCCATCCTGAGCCGTCCAGATCATCCTCAGTCATAAATTCTATGGTTTCATCTTTATCCCAGGGAGAAAGATACCAATCTTTTTCATGACAATAGATAAAGCGTATATCATAATCACTGTCCGGAGAGGCAAAACCCCATGCCCTGCTCCCCGATTCTACGGCCAAAAGAACTTTTACATTCCGTGTTTTCTCTATTTCATTTATTTTTTCTACTATTTTTGTTCTCATTTTGCTCAATTTTAAGGCAAAATAAGATAGCATCTGCGCAGTCTTTTTGCGTAGATTTTTTATATTTTAAATATTATTTTTTGAATTGCTAGATATGGATTACATCTCAATGAATGATCTGATTCTGAATTCCATTACTTGAGTGACAGAAATAAAAAAGAGGCTGTACAAATAATGACGGCCTCTTTTCAATAAAATTAAATTCTAACTACTTCTGCTTTTAAGCAGTAATTTGCTTTGGTTCTTTTCCCTTATCTTCTTTTTTATCTAATTTCTCAGATATTTTTTTTACGATGTATTCTATCGCAATAGGTGCTATAATGGCAATCAATGCTTTAAATATTCTTGATTTCATAGTATGATTTTTTAATGTATAAATTAATACAATTTCTGAGCCATTTTAAAAATGTTAGAATTGATCAGTGTTGGAAAGGGTATGGAGTGATCATTTTTATTTTTGCTAAACCACCCTGTCAAAAATTCAATGAATTTTCGCCACCCCTCCGAGGGAGGGAATTCTGATCCGATGAACTTTAGTCGTCATAAAATTGTATACAAGCTCTCATAAAACTTATTACTTATAACTTAAGTAAAACTTTTTGTGCTTCTGTGGTTTAAAAGATCAGTTTTCATCCGGAATTGTTAAGTTCTCATAGTTTTTTAATCCGGCTTTAAATTTATCCTGTAGCTTCAGCCTCAGTTTTTGGGGCTGATGAACAATCAGACATTCTCCAAAGCCAAGCAGGAGCCTTTCCAGCTCAAAATTGATTTGTACACGGATCTTAAATATTGTCCCTTCCTTAGTTTCACTTACAATTTCCTGACTTCTGTGGAGTGGTTTGGTTTTTACATAAGGTGCATTCGATGAATCTACGAAGAAAATTACATTCCTTGGAGCGAGAGTTTCAGAAACGGTAACCCCCACAATATCTTTAAAGTATTCATCTCCATCAAGGTCTTTATCAATATACTCAATATTTTCCTTCAGATCGATTTTTTCCATTCGGTCCAGCGCCAGGTTATACATTTTGCCTTTATGCAGGCAGATCAGAAACCACCTGTTATTGAATTCCTTCAGAAGCTGCGGATGAACGGTATAATTGCTGGACTCTCTGGCCGTAAAACTGCGGTACAGAATATTCAGGACTTTTTTGTTGGAAATGCTGTCATAAAGGATATCAATATGTTCAAGCCCTTTCAGCTGTTCGTTTTTATCCAGATGTATAATGGATTTCTGCCCTGTAGAGTGGATAGAGTCTTCCAGCTTCTGAATAACCCCGTTCATCTCTTTGAACATAGAGAAATCCTTAAACTGTTTCAGGATCTGAACCGCATTATTCATCGCTTTCAAATCACTTTCATTCACAGAAATGTTGTGGATGCTGTATTCAGGATCGCTGTAGCGGTAGTATTTTCTATCGTATACTTCAATAGGGGCTTCATACCCGAATTTTTCACTGCGCATATTCTGCAGATCCAGCTGAACGGTCCGTCTGCTTACATAGGACTCCTTTCCTTCAAATTCAAAAAGGGCATCAGAGCAGGCATCGATAAGGTCTTCAAGAGTATACTTCCGGTACTTGTTCTTAAGGCATTTATCTAATGTTTTATAGCGAATGAGTGCGTTTTTATTAGATGACATGGTTTTTGTGTTTTGGATGGTGAAATAGTGAATAGTGAATTTGCTTCGCAAGTCAATTTTTTGGTCTATCGGTAGTTTTTCTCAAAATTGACAATTCACCTGCGAAACAAAATTCACCATTGACTTATAATTACTTCTGTTGTAACGATTCTCCTTCAAAAGAAATCCCGTCCCATCCATATCTCATGAAGTTTCTGATGTTTTGGTGATCTGCTGCCTCAGGATTTTTTAATACATCTTCCCTGTAAAACTCTCCAAAAAGAGAAAGCGTCTGATCTTTTGAAAATCCCTGAAGTTTGGCAAAACTGAATACTTTGCACGAACCATTGTTCTGACCAGCTTCATTTACTGTATCTCCATTTTTAAAGGAAGAAGGTGTAAAATCATAATTTTCATCAATATAGGCAATGACCTCTTTAAATTGAATTGTTTCTGGATTGTTTTTTAATTGTTCTAATAACATTTTTTTAAGTTTATATGATCGGGGTAAATAAAGCTAAAAAGCAAATGAGTAGTTCATATTTTAGTTTTTTGCTTTCTCAGCTTTTACAATCAACAATTCCAAAAAGCCGAAAGCCTATTTCCAAATTGCCGAAAAAAGTATAAATTCAAAGATACAAATCGTTTTATTAATTTATCTGATTTTGACTATTAGTAATTGAGATTAAGATTATGCGCTGTGAATTCTCAATGCTTCAGTATTAATAGCTTAGTTTTTTTGTTTTTATTTCTCCCGTTATTTTGAAGATAACTTAAGAAACTATGCATCAAAGAATATAAGGTATATCTTTTCGTATTGAAAATCTCTATTTCCTATTGTTATTTGATATTTACCAGGCTTGGAAAGATCAGAGATCATAGGTGCAACAAATTTTCTTTTCCAATCACAATTCGGCAGGTATCAAAAAAAATGAACAATGCCTATCAAAAGTCAGGCATTGTTCTCAATAAATTAATTTGTATAAATTGAAAGTAAACTTTACAATTATTTTACCTCATCTTTAATTTACATACGTTCGAAATATTTCGTGAATAATTAAGGACAGGTCTGAGTATTAAAACATTTCCATCCGGTTGATGTTCCATTTGTATTGATCTTCAGACAGTCAGCTTCTGCATCATAAACCATCATCCCTTCTACAGGATTTGGAATAGCATTTACCGCTGCTGTTGTAGGAATTCTGTTGATAACAAAACCTTTGGTTTTCGCTTCTAATGCAGTCCAGGCTCCGTTTCTTACCATTGGCCAGTTTCCGTTGCCTAATCCCGCTCTTCCCAATGCTGTGATCCCATAGTTGGTAGGCAAAGATGATCCTACTGTTGTAGCTGGTCTGTAGCAGAAACATGAATTAACTGTTGCGTTTGCTGAGTCTCCTGCACTTTGTCCTCCATTTACAACTGTAGGGACTCCGTTGGCGTTAACTGTATTTCCTAAATTCTGATTATTCGCAGTAGAACCTGTTCCTACCGATACCGTTCCCGTTGCTGCTACAAGTTGTGATGATGTAATCGCTGCCCCACCTTCTATCGCATCTAAGCAACCATCATTATCACTGTCTAAATCTAAATAATCATCAACCCCATCTCCATCTGTATCTTTTTCACAGGTTAAAATACTTACATCTCTCACCAAGACATCATCACCAGATACTCCTGTTCCAGAAACGGTTGAAAGGAATTCTATTACTGTACTTGTTGTAGTTGGTGTAAAAGCAAAGCTTTTGGTTATTAAAATCAAACTCCCTCCTGCTTCTGTTACTATTGACGCAGCCGTTTGGCTGTAATAATTAATTCCACCAATAGAAAAATTCAGCGTATTATCTTTAGGTTCAGTTGAAACCGCCATTACTCGAAATGTAAGAGTGTACGTTTTATTAATTTCCAAACCTGTAACAGTCTGTGTAAGTAAAGAGGTTCCCGAAGTATCGTTACTAGATTCTGCCGCAAAGCCAGAACTTTTTACCCAGCCATTTACAGATCCACTTCTTGTCCATCCTGTCCAATCTGCGACAGTAGCTGTTCCAAAATTACCATTAACAACTTTTTCTACACTATTACATTCATTTACATCCAAAATCCCATCATTATCATCATCCAAATCACAATAATTTAAGACACCATCACTATCACTATCCACAACTCCACATATACTAATTGGTTGTCCGCAAAAGTTACTATTTAAGGTAGTATTTACAAATCTTGTAACACAATTACTCCAAGTAATTTTACAAACGTAAGTTCCGTCATAAGAACTGTTATAATTTGCAATAGAATATATTCTTGTGTTGGAAACTATAGTTCCTTGTGGATTTACCCATTGGTAAGTTGCACCTGCATAATAAGGCATTGCTAATGAATAAGGCGATCCCTGACAAGGTTGAGTCGTATTACTGGCTGACAAGTTACCCATCGTTTTTATTTGGATAGTTGTTGCAGAATTAGTACCACAAGAGTCTAATAAATTCACTTCATAAGTAGTATTGGCAATTAAGTTATTAATCTGTATACTTGGACTTGAAGTATTAATTGTGGTATATGGAGAAGCTGAACCCTGAACCCTGTATTTTATTGTATACGGTGCTACTCCAATAATATCGATATAAGCAGATCCCGTAGAAAGTGGATTACCTGAAGCATCTTCACAAATGACACCTACTGCAGAACCAATAGAAGCACCGGTTGCCTGACTGCTTATAACAACAGTACTCCCGGAAATGTAATAATATGACGAAGGTATATTGCAAGGACGTACAGATAATCTGGTAGTATAAGTTCCAGCCGGTAAATTATTAAAGTTACCCGTAACATTGGAATCGATTACTGTTCCTGCACTATTCAATAATTCAACAGCGTAAGGATAAGCACCGTCGTAAACGCGAGTAGAAGTAATACTTCCGCCACTATTACATGTAGAAACAGCAGTAGAGCTAAGGCTTTGATCTAAAACATCTGCAGAGCTGTTTATGGTAAAAGTTCCTGTATGAGGCATTCCGCAACTGGTATATGAAACAGTGTAGGTTCCTACTTTTAAGTTGGGCCAACCCCAATATTGCCCATCAATACGAACAGCATTTACACCAACGCTTGATGGTCCCGCTGTAATCGTTACCACTGCGTTGTTACTATCCGGGAAATATCCGGAAATTGTTACAACAGCTTGAATTGTTCCTGTTTGCGAAAGTATCATTCCTCCTCCTTCGCATCTCCATTTTGGGGTCGAATCTAAAGACAATACAGGTGCTCCTGCTGCTGTTGGGTTAGCTATAGTTTTTGTCACCGAGTTTGCAGGCGAACAAGAATCCGAAACGGTAATAGTATAAGTATCAAGGGGAAGGCCAGGTAATGTCCAAATAGTTCCGCTAAAGCTTGGCGTAGTACTAACTGTTGTACCTGCAGAATTTTTCACAAATATTGACACCGGGAATTTCCAATAATATTGCGCTCCTAAATTAATTGATAATGTTTCTTTTTCACTTGCTCCACAACCGTTTGTAGATGTTGTTGGAAGAAAATTTAAAAACTCCGGGTTATTTGCAGGATCAAGAAGACTGTGAGTATACGTTACAGAAGCACCACAAGCGTTGGTTGCCGTAATATAGTACGCATGGGAAGCACTTGGTGTATAGGTAAAAGGAGTTCCTGTATAAACACCGTCAAAAAGTATGGCACCCGCAGCGTTATCAGCTCGTATCGTCAGTTTAATACCTGTTGGTAAAAATTCAGATTCATCCACATTTCCGCCGGTAAGCTGATTGGTAGCAAACCAAATAGAACCCTGAACCTGATTGGAACCGCATATTTCTTTTGATCGCCAATAAAATCGAACAGGATCCTGATTGGGTGAAATTGTTCTTGTAAATGTCCTGAAACTTTCACAAGCATCTTTAATACGGATTTGATATGTACCAAATGCAGAGACATTTTTAGAAGGACTGGTAGAATAAGAACTTAATGAATCATCATAACCTGAACTATTATTTAAAATTATCGAATATTGATAAGGAGCTGTTCCTCCCGTAACACCGTTTACCGTAATTGTACCTCCTGGTGTAAAATTAGTACAGACATTCGAAATAGAAATATCGGCATTAGTAATAGGCACATAATTATCCGCGACCGTAATATTTGTATTATTAGAATATACAATACTGTTATCAATGGTACATATTATTTTTACCTGATAATCTGTTCCGGGCTGTAAATTTGTAAATGTGTGCGGACTTGTAGGAGCAATTACAGATTGTAATATTGTCCCTCCTTTCAGCAGCTGGATTGTGGTATTTGAAGCACTGCTAAAAGTCGCTGTGATAGTACCATTTCCGCCACAACTATTAGATGTTGTTGAAATGCTGGTAGTGACACTTCCAGCAGCTGCACATTGTGCATTTACATGTATGCTGAATACCATAAGCAAAGGTATCAGCAGGAAAAAAAAGTTTTTTCTCATTGTGTTATTTGATTAGTTGTATATTTAATTTTTTATTATCTGTTTTATAATTTGTTTACTATCTGTAAGAAAAATTTTCAAAAAATAATTTCCCGGTACGAATTCACTAATATTGATTGTTTTAGAGTAGGATACCTTTATCAGTTTGCCTTCTCTACTATAAATCTGAACAGGAGGTATCATTTTATCAGCTGTAATAGATAAAACATCCTTTATCGGATTGGGATAAACAATGACTTCATTGATTAATGGACTCTCAGAAGCGCTCAAAGTAGATCCTGTAGTTGTAATTTTCACATCATCAACTAACAAAGCCGAAGCCTCCTCTGTAATACAATGAATACCTATTCTAATTGTCTGGCCTGAATAAGCATCCAAATTATACACGAAATTCCGCCAATTGTTATCTATATTGAGATTTTGGCTAACTTGCTGGTAAGGAAGAATATTAATAATTGTAAAGTCTGTACTTGCAGCAGGATTTCCGGTGCCTGTATACACTCCAATTTGAAATTTTTCATCCCCATAAGAGCTAGAAAGAGTTTTAAGATACATTGAAATCTGATTTCCTGTAGATCCCAAAGCAACAGAAGGAGTTATGAGCCAATCATTATTTCCCTGGAAAGACTGTACCATATTCCCCGCCCAGCAAGCTGCATATTTTTGTCCACTTCTTGGATTGAAATTTCGGATATCACCTGTTGCCCCCGTAAAATCATTTGTTGCATTGGATTGAGAAAAATTAAAAATCTGATACGCCATTTTTGCTCCGGCATTGGGCCAGGTTGAGGCCCAGTTTACAGGTGGGGCCGGATCTCCTCCAATAGTCGTTGTAGTATTCAGCTGATCTAAATCCAGAAGCCCCCATTGTCCGAAATTAGTTATAGTAAAATTGGGATAACTCTCAAAGTCTTCATTTAGTAATACAGTTTGTGCATTATTTTGGTTAAAGACCAATAAAAAGAGTAGAGAAAATAAACTTAGTTTCATTCTTATATTGAAAAGTTAGATACTGATGATAATTAAATGATTGTGTGATTAAGATTTTCTAATAAAAAGCCTTCAACTAAAACAGAAATTCTGGGATTTTTAATGCACAAAAGATTTTAGATTGAAGGCTGGATTATTATTTATGGTTTCCAGAATGACCACACGGTACCATTAAAAACAGCAAGCTGTTTTGCGGTGGTGTCATATACCATCATTCCTGCTGCAGGATTTACAATAGCATTGTAAGTGGTTTTAGGAAGAATCATTGCTTTATCTGTTGCTGCCAGTACCAGAATTCCCGGAGTAATATCTGTTGCGGGATTTCCGCCAATTTGTACCTTAGCTTTGGTAAGTTCTGTTAACGAATTTTGTAATGTTGTATCTATAATACCTGTAGTATCAACACTGAGGTCTTTCCATCCGGAAGCCAGTTTTACTTTTACTTTTTTATCTGTGGTATCATATATTAAAGTTCCGTTTACTACTCCGTTTACTGCAGCTGCTGAAGTCACCCAGGGAAGTAAGATACCTCTGTTACCTGTCCCAAATTCCAAAGAAATACTCGGATTGGGGGTAACATTGTCTGATAAGGTGCTTATAGAGGCTTTCCCTATAGCTACTTGTGAGAAGGCAAATACAGATAAGAGTATTGCACTTGACGTAATAATTTTTTTCATTTTTTTCGTTTTTTATCTCATCACCCTCCAAATTTTCGGATTTCTATTTTTTTTAAGAAATTGATAAATCTTTGCTTCCAAAAGGAAGGAGAAACTGATGAGTTTATTAATAATCTTTGATAAATTTTGGAGATTAATTACGGACAGGTTTGAGTATTAAAACATTTCCATCCGGTTGATGTTCCATTGGTGTTAATTTTCAGACAGTCAGCTTCTGCATCATAAACCATCATCCCTTCTACAGGATTTGAAATAGCATTTACCGCTGCTGTTGTAGGAATTCTGTTGATAACAAAACCTTTGGTTTTCGCTTCTAATGCAGTCCAGGCTCCGTTTCTTACCATTGGCCAGTTTCCGTTGCCTAATCCCGCTCTTCCCAATGCCGTGATCCCATAGTTAGTAGGCAAAGATGATCCTGCTGTTGTAGCAGGTTTGTAGCAGAATGAACAAGCCACAGCTTTTACACCAGGATTTTGAGAAGTTCCTATACTTTGACCCCCGTTTGCTACGGTTGGAACACCATTAGCGTCTACTGTATTGCCTAAATTTTGATTGGAAGCCATAGATCCGGTTCCCACGGTTACCGTTCCCCCTGCTGTTACAAGATTTGAAGTGGCTAAATTGGCTCCCCCTTCTAAAGCATCTAAACAACCATCATTATCAGAATCCAAATCTAAATAATCAGAAATCCCATCATTATCAGTGTCTTTCACAACACATCCTCCTAAAAAGTAATATTCTGGGGAACCTGAAATTCTTGCATAGAAATCAAAATCTATTCTGGAAATTTCCGGCAGGACCTTAAAATCTATATAATTTGCAGGATCAAATGAATTGTTAACACCTCCACTACTATTTATTCCTTCTATTAATAAGCTATAACCAGCTCCTGTAGTTGTTTTAACATTAGATCCTCTATAGGTAATATAAGGTGATAAATCAGATATTAAACTTCCATTTTTATCATAAACATATAACCTTATTTTTTCCTGATTATCTATATCTGATATTCTGAAAGCATAGTTCACTAAATTTTTCGAGTAATCTATTCGTAATTTTGAAGGAAATCCTGCAGGATCAAATCCATTATATCCTCCATAGCTGTACATACTTACAGATCCTGATACTTCTGTATAAGTAGCCGTAGTTCCTCCGTAGCTTTCAGATGCAACAGGGGTAGGATCAACACCTACAGAAATAGGAGACAAACATGTTTGTTCATTGTTATCAAGAATACCATCATTATCATCATCTAAATCAGATGAATTTCCCACCAGGTCTCCATCTGAATCCAAATCTACAAGGACTATAATATCTACAAAATTTGAAACAGTAACACCGTTATTGCTGCTGGTAACTGTCAATCTATAGATATATAATCCTGATGTAGTAAGAGTGATACTTCCGGGATTTTGAACGGTAGAACTAAAAGTATAGCCTCCAGGTCCGGTTCCTGTCCAGCTATAAGAAGGAACAGCTGCAGAAAATCCGGAATAGTTTCCAGACAAAACAACAGATTGTCCGGATAAAATAGAAGCCGGGCTCACTGTTGGAACAGAGGTAAAGCTTCCTCCGCCAGTATTGAGTTCTGCAAAAGAAGCATACATCCCACTACCTCCCGAACAAGAGGCATATTGTACAGTCCCTATTTGAATTACTTTAGTTGAGCTACAAGGTGTATCCACTGAAATACTCCCGCCATTAATAATACTTATTTTTGTATTGGCAGGAAGAGCCAGAGTTACATTATTATTAGTGATAGACAAGACTCCTCCATTAATAGTAATTTTAGTGAGATTTACAAGAGTAAGATTAGCTGGTACATTCACTGTATTTCCGGAGTTTATGATAACATTATTGGCTACGGGCGAGGTATTTTGTCCGGGATATGAAGTGGCAGCAACCCAAGCTGTGCCATTGTAATAATTCCAAGTGGAGAGTGTAGCCCAGTTACCTGTAGCAACAGATTTATAATCTCCCATGACTTGTGCTTTAGTTATTTGTGTAGAAATAATTAAAATTAGAATAGAAATAAATTGTTTCATCTTTGTATTTATTGTGTAAAACCTGTTTGCTGAAAATGAGACTACAAGTTTTAATTTTTGTTGATACTATTTCTATAAACCGAACATAGAGTAATGAATACTCTGGTAATATCTTTACTCATAAATATTCTGGGAATAGGCATTAAGCTATCCTTAGATAGTTATAACAGATAAAGAAGATTAGACAAAAATATCTTTTGGGGGCGGTCTAGATAAGAAAAGTAAAATATATTCAGAAGATTGATAATACTCTGCTGAATATATTTTATCAAGATGAAAAAGTAATGAGATGTTTAAATTGATATAATAAAATGTTAGTTCTTTTTTTATTGTATAATTTTGAGTGGAAACGGAGACGTTATCAGCCAATCTATATCCATTGACAATGTCTTGGCCGGATTGAGTATCTGAAACAATAAAATGTACACTATGTCTCTTATAAGCCGGCTTTTTATTCCTGGCTACAGCTAAAGTTTTTTTTATTTTTCCTTTTTTCTTTTTATTTGGAGTTTTTACTTGTTCAGCATTAGAATCTGCTTCGACAATTTTATTTGTAAAAATAGAATCTGAGGAAAATACAATAGTTCCCTCTGCTATAAAAACAGATCCCTCATCTTTAGATTTTTCTATTGATTGTGCGTGGAATTTCATAAAAAAAAAAAAAGCAAAAAAGGATGTCAAAAATTGAATTTTGATATCTTTTTTTATGAATGATACATGTTTTTTTTTCAAGGATATTTTCATTTGTGTTTTAAGCAATTACAAACATAATGGCTCACACAAAAAAATAATGTAAAAGCAGGTATTGACTTTACGCAATAAGTGACTTGATTATACGCGATTTTGTAAGTTGTTGTTTGTGTGATTGTTATAAATTTTATTTACAATAATTTTCAAACCTACATATCTCTGATTTTATCTTTTTAAGTGAAAAATGTATAATGAATTGAGTCAATTAATAAATTTCGAAATCCAGGATGCTATATCTATATCTAAAGAAAGGTTTAATTTTTTCCGAATTCTGTATTTTTTTGCTATCACAGCTTTTAAGGTTAATTTTTTGCTTTCTGCAATTTGTTTATCAGTTAATCCCAATTTCATAAAAGCACAAAATTCTATATCCGAAGTTTTCATGGAAGGATTTATTTGTAAAAACTGGCTTTCAAAATGAGGGAATTTTTTTATATAATTCGGATAGAATGAGGCATCGTCCTGCAATGCCAGTTGGTACAGATCTTCAATATAAAAATTCTTTTCATCTGTGTTCGTTTCAGAATCTGGAAGAGAGTTATCTCCTCCCGGCTGTATTTTAACTTTATCCTTAAGCAAAAAAAACAAAATCGCGAAAAAAATCAATGCTAAGGAAGTAAACAGAGTATATTTTTTAAAAGCATTGTCATTTTTTTCGTTTACATCGAGAGTTAAAGCCTGAAGAGTTTTCCATTCATTTTCAGTAATAATTTCTTTAATTTTCTCTGATTTTCTTAAATAGGTGATCTGACTTTTCGAGTCATTTTTGCTTTTATATACGTTTGCTATTTTAGGATAAATCAGGTTGAGAAGATATTCGTCTTCTATTTTTAGGGCCAAATTTTCAGCTTTTTTCAGGTCTTGAAATGCTGCATGAATATCTTTTGTAGTCTCTGTTTCAAAAATCGCTTTGTTAAGATAATAAAGGGATAGATTTTTTATGTCACTGGTATTTTCAATATATTTTTCTTGAATTTTTAAATAATATGCAGCACTCTTATAATCTTTCAATTCTATAGAGGTAGTACTTAATATATTTGCAGCCTCAATGATCTTTGAATATTTTGTGGGATTTATATCGCTCATCCACTTAGCTTCTGCCATTTGCTTTTTAGAGAAATAGATTACGGAATTCTGCTTGTTCTGGCTCTTATAGAAAAGGGAAAGTGATCCATAATACAGTGTTTTAGCAAAACGTTTATCATCTTCATCCAAAATCTTATTACTCAGAATCCCTTCTTCATCGATGTACTTTTTCGCCTTTTTTTGTAGTCCTAATTTAATTAAAATACTGGATTTTATAGCTTGTGACTCACTTAAAACAAGATAATCATCTTTATCCGCAAGCTGTTCTATTTCTTTGATGTAGGCTAAGACATTGTTATAATTTTGATGACACTCAAAATTTAATTTTGCTAAATTCAATAAGGCGCTGATCTGCCCATGAATGTCATTTTTTTGATTAGACTGCCAGTAGCTTTCCGTATATATTTTAATCTGTTTGCTATTAATATTTTTTTTAAGGGCTGGATCAAAATCAACTTCATTCTTTTCATTTCCTTGTAATGCAGGATTTGTCTGGGTATAAAATTTGGAAATACCTAAGCTCAGAATTAATATAAAAAGCCATTGTTTCATAAATCTATACCTAATTGTGTATACTATAAATGATTTATCCAGATGTGCATATCTTCTTCAGGAGCAATGTTGAATTTTTTTCTGAGCCTATACTTTTTACTTTCTACAGCCCTTACAGAAACATTCTGAATTGCGGAAATTTTCTTAGTATCTATATTCAGTTTAATGAGCGCACAAAGCTCTACCTCAGAAGGTTTCAATGTGGGATTTACTTCATACAGCTTTTTAATGAAATCAGGAAAGTATTCTTCAAATTTTAATAAAAATGAGCCGTCGTCGTTCTTAGAAGCCAGCCCTATAAATTCAGCTACCGGAATAATTTCCGTTTTTATTAAATTCTCTTTGAATAATTGATTCCCATTCTTGTCTGGAGAATCATTTTCATTCACTGTATTTATCCTTTCCTTTTTATTCCGGAACCAGGTTACTAAAACGAAAGATGTTATTATCAATAAGCCGGATAAAATTACATACAGAATATTATTCTTTTTCGGAGATATTTTATTGTTTACCAGCGGTTCTGTTTTCAATACAGGGTCTATTTTATCCAAATATTTTTGTTTCGTTTCATGAAGGCTGTCTTTAATTACAGCTGACTTTTCTAAATATTTTATCTCATTCTTAGTATCCCTCATTTGAGCAAAAACATTAGCCATTTCCGGATAAATTAATTCTAAAAGCATAGCATTATTAATCTCTTTAGCATAATATTCTGCCTTTTTGAAATGGTTATAAGAATCTTGCAAATAATGCGGGTTATTATTAGTATTCATAAACTCAAATTCAGCTTTTAATTTATGATACGTGGCCAAATTAAACTTGTCCTCAGAGTTACGGATATATTTTTCCTGCAGATTCAGATAGTATTCCGCTTCCTTATAATTTTCAAGGGTTAAATTAATTCCTGAAAGTGATTTTATCGAATTAAGAATCCATTTTAGCCGTATCGTTTCATCCTGAATCTTTGTAGCTTCCGAATACATCTTTTTAAGAAAATATTTACAGGAATCCAGATTGTTCCTGTTTTTTGCCAGATCATATTGACCTTCATAATAATTTGCATAACTGGTGTAAATATTTATTTTTGTCAAATGCCTCATTTCTGCACCTTCAATATTGTCACTTATTTTCAGAGCTTCATTGATGTCCTGTTTTGCAAGTTTACTTAATCCTGAATGAAGATAAGCTTTTCCTCTGAGTGCTTTGGCTCCGGAAATCCCTGAATAGTCATTACTTTGATAAGCAAGTTTTTCAGCTTCTGTGGCATCTGTAATCACTTTGTCATAATCTTTTTGGCTGCGTAATCGCAATATGGAAGTTTTCAGCAAAGCATTAATTTGTCCTTTGGAATATTGAATTTCTTTGGACTGGATGTATAACTCTGTATAAAAAGGTATTAAATCTTTATTTTGAAGTATAAAATCCGAGGTATTGTAAATAGCAAATAAACTGTCTATTTTTTTAGTTGAAATGACATTTTGTGAGTAGTAGAAACTCCATAATAAACAGATTAAAAAAGTAAAAATATATTTCATAATTTACTTATATTGATCTTAATTATCAACGATACTGCCATAACATTCACACACATAAATATACCTAAAAATCACAACAAAAAACAATAGCTTTATTTACGATAATACAATTATATTATCATAATTAAACTTAAATAATTTAGTGTTGTAGATTAATAATGGTAAATTAAAAGTATATTGCTTTGCACGTTATAGGTTTTCGTCCATAGGATGGTTTAGCACTTTACTTGATAAATTTTTTTCCATTTCGCTATAGAATTTCTGCTTAGCTTGAAATGATTGGCGACTTGTGTATTATTAAGCCGATACTTCATTTGATAAGTCAGAATTTTTTCGATAGTTTCCTCGTCATAAGACCGTAGCTTTTGATTAAAAACAGATGTTTCCTTTCCGGGAATATCAAAGATCAATTTGTTTACGGTAAAGATATCTAATAAGCAAAAGTTGTCTTTTTCTAAAATAGAAAGGCAAACAGACATTTTCTCAGGAAATTTTTTAAGAATCAGATCTGTATAAATTTTTTTGTAATTAGGCTTAATTACGTTGTTTTGTGTTTTTGAATCCATTTGTATAATGTAGTTTTGGGAATTCCATATTCTTGTGTAATATCACTTTTTGTTTTTTCTCCTGTGTATATTAATTCTAAAATGAAATCTATAATCTCCCGTGTATATAGATTCTTTTTAAATGTGGGTAATGATGAAGCTTGTTTTTTTTGTTTCGCATTTTCTCCATATATATTAGAAGGTGGCCCGAAGAGTATGAGATGCTGAGAATAGATCCTGAAAAAATCATATTCTAATAATTTAGACCATTTTAGCAGCATATCCGTATTAAGCGAATTTTGATGAAACATTTGCATTATTTCATCTTCATTCAATTTAAAGAAATTACATGTTCTTTCTATTGATATTTCTGCCTCTGCCCATTTTGTTTCTATGAGCTCCCCAATGTTTATATTTTTGAAATTCATCATATTGTTTAAATTAGTTCTGTGCAAAATCATTGTTAAAAGTTTACAATTGTCTCTTTTAAATGTTAAAAAAACCAATGTAGTTTATAACCCATTTTCTCTTTCATATGAATACTTAAACTGATACATATAGTGTTTAGAACCATGCATTTATCTGATGATAATAAAATTGACAAAAATATCTATTGGAGAAAGTGTGAGCTGAACAAGAAAAGTAAAGTATGCTTTGTAAAATGAGAATACCTTATTGAGTATATTTTTTCACAATAAATAATAATACTTTTGATGTTGCATTTAATTTTATAAAAAAGCACAGGAAAAAGTAGTGTTAAAAAATTAATTTTAACAATGCTTACTAGTAAGAAAAATTGATTTTTTTTCAAGTTTATGTTCATTTGTGTTTTTAAGCTGTGACAAACATAATTGCTTACCCAAAAGAAATAATAAAAATCAGGGATTAATGCTACGCAATTTTAGTCTTAATTATACTCATTCGCGAATAACACTTACTTTTCTAAGGCGATTACAGCACTCATCAATCATTTTAATTTTTGGCATTTTCGTTTTGAGGGGAGTACTTTTCTACTTTTTTACAAAAATAATTAAAATAATTTCATCTGCGCAAGATTATTGCGTACTTGTATTCTTACTTTGCATCATCAAAATGAAACAAAATGGAATTTAACGGAAATCATTTAATTGAATTAGGATATAGACCAGCCAAATGGTTTAAAGATGCTATTGCTTATATCAACGAAAATAACATGGATGATGTTCAGATCAGAGAATATCTTGAGCAGTTCAGACAGTCTGATATTATTCCGCTTCATGAAACAGCAAAAGATTTTATCATTAACATCAGAGCCGAACACGAAAGTGAAAGTGATAACGTGGAAAAAGTAATCAACACAATGAAAGTCCTGATGAAAACACCTACACTGAGTGCCGGAGCGTTGATGCCGGATGCCTGTCCTACAGGACCTGAAGGACTGATCCCGGTAGGTGGAGTGGTGGTTGCCAAAAATGCCATTCATCCTGGATTTCATAGCGCAGATATCTGCTGTTCTGTAATGCTGACGGATTTTGGAGATGTTGATCCTAAAGAAGTATTGGATGCTGCTCATTCGGTAACGCATTTCGGATATGGAGGAAGACCGAGAGGGGAGCAGATGCCGATGTCTCAGGAGCTGATGGATGCATTCAGAGAAAATGAATTTTTAAATGATGAAAAACTGATCAGCATTGCCCGTTCTCATATGGGAACCCAGGGAGACGGAAACCATTTTCTATTCGTAGGAAAGTCTAAAAATACAGGAAATACGATGCTGGTGACCCATCACGGTTCCAGAGCGCCGGGTGCTGCCCTTTACGATAAAGGAATGAAGGTGGCCAACCGTTTCAGACAGGAGATTTCCCCAGAAACATTGAGGGAAAACGCATGGATTCCCTTTGATACACCAGAAGGACAGGCTTATTGGGAAGCTTTACAGCTGATAAGATCATGGACCAAGGAAAATCATACCAATATTCATGATGCGGTTTTAAATAAGCTTGGAAGAGAAAAGCAGGATAGATACTGGAATGAACATAATTTTGTTTTCAAAGATGGTGATTTGTTCTACCATGCCAAAGGAGCCACTCCGCTGGATGACAAGTTTATGCCGGATATCACCGGACCAAGACTGATTCCACTGAATATGTCAGAACCCGTTCTGATCGTTCAGGGAAAAACCAACGGGAGAAACTTAGGTTTTGCACCACATGGAGCCGGAAGAAATTTCAGCAGAAGTCAGCATAAGAGATCTTTAGCCCATAAAACGACTGAGGAAATCTTCAAAGAGGAAACAGAAGGATTAGATATCCGTTTCTTCTCCAATGAAATTGATATTTCTGAACTTCCAAGTGCTTATAAAAGTGCTAAGAACGTAAGAGCGCAAATTGAAGAATATGGACTTTGCGAAGTCCTGGATGAGGTGATGCCTTACGGTTGTATCATGGCCGGAGATGTTCAGAAGAATGCTCCATGGAAGAAAAAGAAGAAGTTCAGAAAAGCATAATTTTTAATTTAATAAAAAAACTAATAACTAACCTTGCAGGTATAAAAGCCTGTAAGGTTCATGAAAACTTTTTTCATAAGGCAGGGGCAGTAGCTCAGATGGTAGAGCAACAAAATTACTTTTCGCTGCAGGCAAATGAAGTTCCTATGAATCCCAATTGTGTGTCACAGGTTCGAGTCCTGTCTGCTCCTCAAAATAAAAAACTGAAGGCAAAGAAAGTTCCTATAGGTTAGAATTACTTTCCGCCTTTTTTACAAATTATAAGGCAAAGGGAGTTCCTATATTTTCGGTAAATTACTCCCCGCTTTTTATAAACTATAGGTAAAAGGAGTTCCTATACCTTCACTTTTAATGAATCTACTCCTCACTTATTTTTAAAATTAAAAACAATGAAAACACTAAAATTATTCAATGCTGTATTGGCTAAGGAATCGAATGAAGAGCCATTTATTTCTAATGACGGTTTTATCATTGAACCAGATGCTCTATGGGCAAAAAATGAGATCATCTCTTATTATGCAAAGGAAAAATTAAATGGAAATGATTTGAATAAAACCTTTCATAAATCCTGGACAAAAATAAAGAATACTTCCAGAATCGATTTATTTTTTGAACAGATTCAACATTATATTTCAACGTATGGAAGCGACTTCCAGAGCGAAATCTATATTCCTGCTGAACTATTGAATGTTCCGGATACGAAGCTGGTTTTTAAAATCATCAAAGCTTATACTGCAGAAGAAATGCAGGAAAAGTGTCTGTCTCTTCTGAGATCAGGAATTGCTTTAAAAGAAGAAACCATTGATGAATTGCTTTATATTTTGCATACGGAGCTGGAATACGATTTTACAGGAAAAGAAAACATCAGAAATAAGGAAGCTGTTATAAAAATAGCTGATCTGTACGATGTATATCCTGAAAATCCTGTTGAGTTTTTCCGTTATGTTATTTATAAAACAACCAATACCACGCTTTTAATTAAAAGTGATGATTTGATTGATTTAATCAAGCAAAGTAATTTTAATCCAACCTATCTGTTTGAAAACTTCGGAATGGAAAGAATGGCGGAAATTTTTAACAGATTCAAACCATTGTTCCTTGCTTATAAAAACAGAGCTCCGAAAGCAATCAATAAGATTTCAAAACTGTCTAAAGTGCATCATAAGCCTTTGATTTCAAATCCTTTGAATGATGCTACAAATACATTGCTGGAAAACAGCGATTGGCACTGGCTGGAAAATGCAACACCGTTTGCGTTATTTAAGGCTTTGTCAGCATGTTATTCAAGAATGTATGGTCAGGATACTTTTGTTTACAGAGTGAGAAACGGAAAATCGTGGGTGAAAAAAGGTAAGGAAACTTATGTGAACCAATTCAACTATGATTTTATCCTGGATTATCTGAAACTGAAATATGAAAACATATCCGGAAAGAAATTCTATTTCCCGGAGAATATAGAATTTGCATTTCCGACTTCCGAAAAAATGTTTGTTGGAAATATTCCTACCGGAACCCGTTTTTATGGTGACAGACTGGCTGTAGGTATTTATTGGGAAGATAAATGGGGTGCCTGGGATCTCGATCTTTCAGGACTGAATATCGCGGGTAAAATAGGTTGGAATGCCGCTTATAATCAGGGTGATGGACAACTGATGTATTCCGGAGATATAACTTCCGCTCCTCACGGTGCCGTTGAATATCTTTATGCCAACAAAGGACAGTGTATGCCAACACTTGTCATGAATAACGTTTTCAGCGGAGATGCAAATTGCGGTTATAAAATCGTGATCGGAAAAGGAGATGATATTTCCTACGATTATATGATGAATCCTAACAATCTCTTTGCTGAAGCCAGATGTAACTCTGTTCAGAAGCAAACGATCCTGGGAATGCTGGTGACCAAAAACGAAAAACAATGTTTCGTACTATTGAATTTCGGGGCCGGACATTCTCATGTTTCAGGAAATAACCAGGTTTCCATGATGGCAACAAGTGCATTGTATCAGCAATGGTATGAAGCCATGTCTTTCAATGACCTTGTAAAAGAGCTTGGAGCTGAGATTACAACAGAAAAAGCGGAAGCCGATTTCGATTTCTCACTGGAAAATCTTGAAAAAGATAGCTTCATAAAAATCTTTAAGCAGTAAGGTAAAGCAAACATCTGCGACATCTGCGAAGGACTAAAAATCAGGCTTTAAAACTTCAAAGTCTATATAGTAAATTTATACTGCCATTTTGATTGAAAAATCAGAGTGGCAGTTTTATTTCAGATTCAATTATATAAAATCATACACTCCGTTTTTCCAGCCCAAAACTTTGGAGAAATCTGCTTTAAGCCAGTTTTTCAGGATGGTAGCATAGACTTTTCTGAAGTCTTCCGTGTAGATCAGATCCCCTTCATTCAGTTTTTGCAGGTCGGGAAGTGCATTCAGAAGTCCTTTCTTTTTAAGACCTCCACTGATAAAAAACATTTGATTGGCTGTTCCGTGATCTGTTCCGTTACTGGCGTTTTGGGCAACCCGCCTTCCAAATTCTGAAAAAGTCATTAACAGCACATTTTCAAAAACCCCGTTGTTTTTCAGATCGGTGACAAAAGCCTTTACCGCTTCATTGATATCGCTGAACAGCTTTTTTTGTCTGTCATTCTGGTTCACATGCGTGTCAAAGCTTCCTACGGAAAGGTAATAAACCTGGGTGTTGATATCAGATTTAATCAGGGAAGCTACGGTTTTAAAATCCTTTCCCAGCTGAGAGTTCGGATAAGTCTGCTCTGTTTTTTTAGACTTGCTTTTTTCGAAAATATAATCAGCATTATTAATGGTAGAGCCTAAAGTTTGGTATAAATAAGAAACTGTTTCGTCGTCATGATGATGATCGTAAAGAGATTTAAAATACTTCTCCTGGCTCGTTTGGTAAAGCCTTTTCGGATCTTTAAAAGCAAACGCCTTATTGTTTTCCCCTTTCAGTGCCAGGCTCAGCATATCATCAACTTCCAGGGCTTGCGTGGGATGCTCGCAACGGTAGCATTCTTCATCAAGAAAACGTCCCAGCCACCCGGTTTCCAGAAACTCATCACTGCGGCTGGCAGAGTGCCAGATATCCATGCTTCTGAAATGCGACTTATCAGGATCCGGGTAACCCACATTATTCATCACCGAAAGCTCACCGTTGTCGAAAAGTTCTTTAAAATAGGAGAGTGCCGGATTGATTCCTGTTTCATCATTCAGCGGTAAAGAATCTTTGATCGCTATACTGTTCCTTTCTCTGAAATAGATGTCGTTTTTTGTTGGAATAATTGTATTCAAACCGTCATTTCCCCCTGTAAACTGAAGCACCACAAGAATTTTCTGATTAGGCACCAGGGCTTCATCCAATGTCATTGCTTTCAGGAAATTGGGCATCATGAGAGATGCGGTAGCCAATGAACTTATTTTTAGGAATTCTCTTCTTTTGATTAGCATAATTTTGTTTTTAAGGTGGCAGGTGGCAGGGCTGAACTACATCTATTTTTTATCAATATTCTATAACTACAATAAAATTAAAGGCTGTAAGGTTAAATTATGACAGTTATTACCTGCAACCTAAGATCTACTCCCTAACTTAACTGATATTCCGGTGTAGACATTAAATTGATAATATTCATCTTAATACTTTTATCCGAAAAATTCTTCACAGAATCCATATCGAGAGTTTTGGTATTCTGAATCAGGTAGTCCTCACATTTTTTGTCTGCAAATACCTTTTCCAGCTTGCTCCAGTTGATAGTTATATTAGGATTCTTAAACGATTTGTTGAAAGCTGTTTCACGGGATTTCATTCCCATGTCGATATCATCATCTTGTCGGGGGCTGTATTCCAAAGGGCGCAATCCGGACCATATCTGTGGAATCTGCAGTCTCAGCATCAGGGTTGAACTGTCTATCCACAACCTGCCGCTTGGCCATCCTGATACATTGGGTGGATAGAGAAGCATTTGTCCTAGCAATTTCTGATAAACGATGAGGTTTTCCGGATTCTGAATGTTCATAGGAAGCATTCGCATCATTCCTGCCATCAGTTCTATGGGGGATTTTATCCTGTTTCCGATATTTTTTTTGTCATAAAACCACGAACTGGAAAATATTTCGGTCATCAGTTTTGTGATATCGTATCCGGAATTGTAGAAGTTTGTGCTTAATTGCTCCACTATAGTGCTGTCTGCATTCTCGTTAACGAAGAATCTGTAAATTTTTGCAGTAATAAATCTTGCTGTAGCTTTCTGTTCAAGGATCATGTTTAAAATATCACTTCCTGTGAAATTTCCGGTTTTTCCAAGGAATGTTTTAGAACCTGTATCATGAAGGTTTGCTCTTTCCTTAAAATAACCTTCCTTATCATATCCCCAGCCTGTAAAAGCTCTGGCAGCTTCCCTGATATCTTTTTCAGTATAATTTCCCCTTCCCATTGTAAATAATTCCATCACTTCGCGGGCAAAATTTTCGTTCGGATGGCCTTTTTTGTTTTGCTGGTTATTGAGGAAATTCAACATGGCAGGGGATTGGCTCACCTCAAAAAGAAGGTCTTTAAAATTTCCCAGCGCATTTTTCCTTATAGTATTGAGAAGCTGTTTATTAAATTTTGAATTATTGATTCTGGTGGCAAAATGTCCATGCCAGAAAAATGCCATCTTTTCCCTCATCTGATCCTTGCCGTTGACCATTCTTTCCAGGAAATTCAGGTTCAGCTCATTGTTTTGCTGCCTGATCATCTGCTGCATCTCTTTTTTCTTTTCAGCCGGTGTCCTGCTATCCATTGTATAGTCTGCAACATCAGCATCAGGAGTTTCATAAGCAATTTCTGTGAAGTTTTCCTGTGTAAATAAATCACGGACCAGCAATTTTGCATCTTTGTTTTTCAGGCCCTCGATCTGGTTGATTCCAATTCCGAAACCGGCGCGCCAGAGTAGGTGTTTGTTATGTAGTAATGAATCGGACATGGTGAGAGATTTGATTTTTGGATAATGGAGAAAGAAAAAGGTTAAAATGATAAAGGTTAAGAATCCGTAATATTAGCTTTTATTAAGATTATACTTAAACAATCATTTAATTTTAATAAAAAATTAACATATTGATATTCATTATTTTACAAATTAGTTGAGTGTTAAAATCAAAGAAAAACCTTCCCTTGGCACGATTTTTACAGCCTATTGCATTAGTAAAATTTAAAATTAGAGTTATGAAAATGGTAAAACAGGCAATATTACTGGCTGGTATTTTAACAGCAGGTATCGCAAGTGCACAGAGCTCAAAAATGAATAACATGATCAAAGTAGGGGCAAACGCTGGTTTGGCAGTTCCGGCAGATAATCTTTCTGCAGCTGTAGGCGTGGACGTTTCTTACCAGAATTTGATCACTCCTGGATTTGGTTTAGGTATCGCAACAGGATATACCCACTATTTTGGAAAAAGCAATAATGGTTACGATAATAATGATGTAGGAGTAATCCCTGTAGGAGCTTTGATCAGAATTTATCCTAAGCAGACCGGTTTCTACTTTGGAACGGATTTAGGTTACGGTTTTCTTGTTGGAGACGATAAAGTGGCTACCAATAGCTCTGTAAACAGACCGGACGGAGGTTTCTACATTAAGCCGGAAATCGGTTACCACAACAGAGACTGGAACTTCTTCGTACAGTATCAGAAAGTTTTTGTAGGAGACAAAGGCGATTTGGCCGGACAGGACTACAATGTGGGGAACATCGGAGTAGGATTCGGGTACAATATTCCATTAGGAAAGTAGTTAGATTTATATATAAGCAATTATTAACCAAACCTTTTTATGAAAATGAAAAGGTTTTTTGCTTCCCTGCAGGATTTACGAAAACTATTATTATATTTGATAAAATTTGAGGTTATGATTTTGAATCCAAAATTTCCGCTTTATTTACCTGGAGTAGAGAACGCCAATAATGATAATGTAACAATCATTGGTGCAAGTCTCCGTGAAGATATAACAATCTTAGGCTATTTTGCTTCCGCTAACGGAGGGCTTGAGGTAAAAATTCAGAATGAATATAATACGAAAGATTATACTTCATTTTCTGATATATTAAGAAAATTCATTCAGGATAATCAGCTGGCCAATGTAAAACGACTGGCTGTGGCTGTGCCCGGACCTGTAATTGACGGTAAAAGTAGCCCTGCAAGATTAGGCTGGGACTTAGATATTGAAGAATATACCAGGGATTTCGGTTTTGAGAAAGGGGATATGCTGAACGACCTTGAAGCTTCGGCCTACGGAATGGCGCTTCTTGAAGACAGTGATCTGGATCCGATCTATACCAGCGGACATCTTGAAAAAGGAAATGTAGCGATTCTGGCCCCCGGAAACGGACTTGGTGAAGCCGGTTATTTCTTTGACGGGAAGAACCTGAGACCTTTTGCAACGGAAGGCGGACATTCCGAATTCTCCCCGAGAACCAATGTTGAAGTTGAGTTTTATCAGTTTCTGAACAATATCTACGGTATTGTGAGTTGGGAAAATGTACTTTCTAAAACAGGTCTCTTCAATATTTACAGGTTCCTGAGAGACGTAAAAAGACATCCGGAGCCGGAATGGCTGGCAGAACGCCTTGCTCAGGGAAATTTTGTTGAAGAAATTTACAAAGCTGCAGTAGAAGAAGATGTTCTTATCTGTAAAATTGCTTTAGATACTTTTATTGAATTCCTTGCCAGAGAAGCCAATAACCTTGTGCTGAAGCTTAAAGCAACCGGCGGGTTATTGATTTCGGGAGATATTCCGCAAACGATCAGAGAGTATATCGACAAGGACAAATTTTACGATAAATTCAAGATCAGTGATAAAATGGAAGGATTGCTGAAAAACACTCCGATCTACCTGATCAAGCAGAACCACACGGCATTAAAAGGTGCTGCACTATATACCGCTTATTACCAAAATTAAAATACAAAACTCCGAAATTTTCGGAGTTTTTTTATGGAATGATATTATTCATAGAAATAATTGGTTTTATTGATATACATCAATGAAATCTATCGGATAAGTTGGCTACATTTGCACCGTTAAACAAGTAAATAACTTATTCAAATGAAAAAAATATTCTTATTAGCAGTTTTAGCTGGTGGCCTTGCATTCGGACAGTCAAAAAAAGTAGTAGCATCTGATGTTCACTGGTGGGGGTACAAAGTAGCAAAATCTGAAGCAAGCTCTCACGACGGTACTGTGAAAGTAAAATCCGGAGATATGATCATGAAAGGAAACAATCTGGTAGGAGGAAGCTTCGTTTTAGATATGACTTCTATCACTTCAACTGACCTTACCGGAGAATACCAGCAGAAATTAAACGGACACCTTAAGACCGGTGACTTCTTTGAGGTTGAAAAATTTCCTACTGCTTCTTTCAAAATTACTTCGGTAAAGAAAAACAGCGATAAGATCTATAACTCTTTAGTAACAGGAAACCTTACTGTAAAAGGAAAAACCAATACAATTACTTTCCCTGCCAAAATTGCTTACAGCAAAGGGGTGGTAAGCCTGGTTTCTGATAAATTCTCTTTCGACAGACAAAAATTTGATATTGCTTACAAATCTACCATGCAGGATGTTTTTGTGAAAGATGACATTGATATGCTTGTAAAGGTGACTGCTAAATAATTTAATCAAAAAAAGATTGTTAAAAGTGTAGAAGTTCTACACTTTTTTTTATTTTTGTTGAATTGTAAATAAAAAAGAATGAAAAGATTACTATTGTTTGCTATGATGTGTGTGAGCATATCATTTGTTTCTGCACAGAAGAAATTTGATAAGGTTTCAAAAGTGACTTCATCGGAGATCAGGTGGTGGGGATATAAAGTTGTAAAAACTGAGGCTTCTTCGCATTCAGGGACAGTAAAGCTGAAAAGCGGAAAATTCAATTTTGATAAAACTGTTCTTGTAGACGGAGAGTTTATTATAGATATGAGAAGCATGATGGCGGGAGATGTTTCAGAGGAAGATCAGATAAAGCTTACCAACGAGCTGAAAAGCACCAATTTTTTTGAAGTGAAAAAATTCCCGATTGCAAAATTCCATCTGACTAAAATTATTCCTCTGGCAAACAGTGAGTACAATTCAACAGTATACGGTGATGTTACCATCAAAGGAGTTAGAAAAACAATCACTTTCCCAGCGAATGTATACGTAACCCAGTTTACTGTAGTAATGGAATCTGCGAAATTCTCATTAAACAGAAGAGATTTCAAAGTATTCTACCAGTCTTCACTGAAAGATTATTTCATCAAGAACGAGATGGACATCCAGTTTAAAGTTTCTACGGAAAAACTGGATAATGACAACAGAGTTCCTGTAAAGAAAAAGTAGTAAAAAATACTAGAAGAAATATAATGGACGGTTTTTATAAATCGTCCATTTTTTATGGAGAGAATCCGATTGAATCATATTAAATTCTTTACCATGTTTTTCTTAAATTAGTGCTATGAAAATTTATGTAGTAAGCGGTCTCGGAGCAGATTTTAAAGTGCTTGAAAGACTGGAATTTCCCGAAAACTGTGAATTGATTTTTATAGACTGGCTTATCCCCGAAAAAAATGAGCCTTTTCATTCCTACGTAGCGAGAATGGCGGAAAAAGTAGACGATTCCGAGCCGTTCTGCCTGTTAGGGTACTCTTTTGGCGGCATTATGGTACAGGAAATCAATAAGCTGAAGCCGGCACAGAAGGTAGTTATTCTGGGAAGCATTAAATCAGATAAGGAAAAATCCAAATTTATAAAGACCGGCGAGATTACAAAGCTTCCGAGGATACTTCCTGTAGGGATGTTTAATGATAAGGCTGCAAACGTCTATTCTGTAGTCAGAAAAATGTTCGATCCAAAAAATCCCAGGATCCTCGAATATTTCAGGGTCAGAGATCCTTATTACCTGAAATGGTCTGTAGAGAAGGTTTCCGAATGGAAGTTTGAAGAAACACCGGAGGTTATTCAGATATTGGGAGATAAAGACATTGTTTTTCCTATAAAATATTCAAAGCCGGATTATATCATCAAAGGAGGGACCCATCTTTTTCCGGCTACAAAATATAAAGAAGTATCTAAAATATTAAAGGAAGTGTTTGTTGAAAATATTTAATTGGATACTTGTTGTGTTTTTTTTAAGGGTATTTTTTAAAATTATATGTTTTTATAAAATTTATATTTAATTTTGATGGGGTTAAATGTAAATTATATGAAAATTGGTTTAAAGTGGATCGTGTCGTTCTCTGTCATTACCCTTGTGGCATTCGGAGGATTATTCTGGAGTCCTGTTGCAGATCTTCCCAACACAGGAAATTTTCTTAGCGAAGACAAAATTGTAGGAGCAGATGTGGCCTGGATTCTTGCTGCCGCCGGACTTGTATTGCTGATGACACCCGGGCTGTCATTCTTTTATGGGGGAATGGTAGGAAAGAAAAATGTAATTTCCACAATGCTTCAAAGTTTTATTGCGCTTGGTGTTATTTCCATTTTGTGGGTGGTCGTTGGTTTTTCCCTGTCATTTGGAGACTCTTTAGGCTTTGAAATTAATGGAGTACACTACGGAATCATAGGAAACCCGTTGAGTTATCCGTTTTTCAGCCACGTTGGGGCATTACCTCACAAAATGATGGCTTCCACGATTCCTTTCGTCCTTTTTGCCCTTTTTCAGATGAAATTTGCTGTGATTACTCCAGCTCTTATCACAGGCTCTTTTGCCGAACGGGTGCGTTTTATTTCCTATCTGCTGTTCATGGTGCTTTTCAGCTTATTCATTTATACTCCGCTTTGTCATATGGTGTGGCATCCTGACGGGCTTTTGAATAAATATTTTGGAGTAAAAGACTTTGCAGGCGGGACAGTTGTCCATATGAGTGCCGGTTTCGCTGCTTTGGCGGGTGCTTTAGTGCTTGGAAACAGGAAAAATCCGCATCATGAGCCTTCCAATATTCCCTATGTTCTTCTTGGAACCGGTATGCTATGGTTCGGATGGTTCGGTTTTAATGCAGGTTCTGCCTTAAGTGCCAATGCTTCTGCAGCAACGGCTTTTGGAACGACTACTATTGCCTCTGCCTCTGCCATGATGACCTGGATATTCTTTGACAGGATCAACGGAAGAAGTATTTCCGCCTTAGGAGCTTGCATCGGAGCTGTTGTGGGACTTGTTGCCATTACTCCCGGCTGTGGTTTTGTAACGATCCCGGAAAGTCTTTTTATAGGATTTGCAACAGCTATTGTTTCCAATCTGATGGTGAACTGGAAAGCTTTAAAGAAGATAGATGATACCCTGGATGTTTTTGCATGCCATGGAGTAGGAGGTATCATGGGAATGATCCTTACCGCTGTTTTTGCCCATGGTGAAAACGCCAGCCTTCTTCACGGAGGCATTGAGGTTTTTGCCCATCATATGGCTGCTCTGGTGCTTGTGTCGGTTTTTACATTTTTCGGTTCCTTGCTTTTATATAAAATAACCAATGCAATGATTACCCTCAGGGTTTCCGAAGAGTCTGAAAATAAAGGACTTGACATTTCCCAGCACGAAGAAAGCCTGAAATGGTAAATTAAAAAATAAACCTAATTTCAGACTGATGGTATTAATATTTTATCATGTATCTTTGTTTTCAGTGGAAATGAACAGTGATTTATGGAATCAATATCGGTTTTTGAAATTATTAAAGTAGGAATAGGCCCATCCAGTTCACATACGATGGGGCCTTGGAATGCAGCGTCTGCATTCATCAGAATTATAAAAAGAGAAAGGTCAATTGAAGAGGTGAAGGAGGTTTTCCTCGAATTCTTCGGTTCTTTAGCCAAAACTGGGATCGGGCACGGAACAGATATTGCCGGAATGCTTGGGTTGAACGGTGAAGACTTTACCACCATCAATACCTCAAAAATTGATGAAAAAATAGAGAAAATAAAAAGAGACCAGATCATTAACCTGGGTGGAGAAAAAGAAATTCCCTTTATCTATGGGTATCATTTGGTTTTAAATATGCAGAAATCCCTTGATTTTCATCCTAACGGAATGATTTTTAAGGCTGTTTTTGAAGACGGAACCGAGCTTGTTCAGGATTTTTATTCTGTAGGCGGCGGATTCATTGCCAGTCAGGAAAAAAATTCCATACAGAAACACTGTGTGCGGACCCTGTACCCATGCCATCACGGCTCGGATATTATCAAATACTGTGAGAAGTTAGGTTTTGAAAGATTTTCAGACCTGATCCTTGTTAATGAAGAAAGCTGGAGATCCCAGGAAGAAACGAGAAAGGAAGCCCTGAATATCTGGAGAAATATCAAAGAATGCATCTACAAAGGAGTTAACAAAGAAGGCATCTTACCGGGAGGATTAAATGTTACCAGAAGAGCTGCAGGGATTAACAGAAAGCTTCTGGGAGATAAAATTTATAGCAATATTGATGAATGGTTTCAGCAGGTAGTAGATGCGGAAGAGAATTTCACGAATATCAATAAATGGATCGCCTGTTTTGCGCTTGCCGTAAATGAAGAGAACGCCAGTTTCGGAAGGATTATCACAGCACCTACGAATGGGGCCAGCGGTGTGATTCCGGCTGTTTTAATGTATTCACAGGCCTTTACGGAATTCACGAGTGAAGATGATATCGTAAGATTTCTGCTCGTAGCTGGTGAGATCGGAACTTTATTCAAAAAAAATGCAACGATTTCTGCTGCAATGGGTGGATGCCAGGCGGAAATAGGAGTCTCTTCTGCCATGGCAGCAGCGGGACTTACGGAAATTTTAGGAGGAAGTATAGGTCAGGTATTAATGGCAGCGGAAATTGCTATGGAACACCACTTAGGACTTACCTGCGATCCGATCAGAGGACTTGTACAGATTCCATGCATCGAAAGAAATACAATGGGTGCCATGAAAGCAATCACAGCAGCCAATATTGCCCTTGAAAGCGATCCTGCCAAAGCAAAAGTAACGCTGGATGAGGTAATTCAGACGATGTGGGAAACTGCTTTGTCCATGAGTGACCGCTTCAAGGAAACTTCAGAAGGAGGTTTGGCCATTGCAGTAAACGTTCCTGAATGTTAAGAAGCAAAAAGGCTAAATAGTAAAAAGCAAAAGGGCAAAACCGGTTAATACAATCGATTTTGCCCTTTTTTAGTTGAATATTGTAATTATTTAGCGAATCATCAAATCATCGAATTAGCAAATCAACAAATTCGCCTTTTCACCTTTTCGCCAAAAAAATTACCTCAAAATTCCCCTGATCCTGTTGGCATTGCTGATCAGTTCTTCAAGATATTCATAGTTTTCCTTTTCGAGTGCAGCCTTGAATTTCCTAAGCTGGGTGATGTGCTCATTCAGGACGTCCAGTACATTTTCTTTATTTTGCTTAAAGATAGGAACCCACATTTCAGGGTGAGATTTGGCAAGACGTACGGTACTGGAAAAACCAGAGCTGGCAAGTTGAAAAATAGTCTCTTCTTCGCGCTCTTTTTCCAGAACAGTATTAGCTAAAGCATAGGATGTAATATGGGAAATATGGGAAATATAAGCTGTATGAATGTCATGATCCTCTGCATTCATGTAGATCAGGTGCATGTCCAGGCTTTCTGCCACTTTTTCGACCAACTGAAGCGCATCGGCTGCAGATTCTTCCTTATTGCAGATGACTCCGGCCTTTCCGGTAAAACTCTCGGAAACGGCAGATCCGGGGCCGCTGTTTTCCGTACCCCACATTGGGTGGAAAGCTACAAATCTGGAGCGCATCGGATGATCTTTTACGGTATTGACAATTCCGGCTTTAGTAGATCCGGCATCCATCACAGTCTGTTGATCGGATATAAGGTCCAGTACTCCGGGCAATAGCTTTCTGGCTGCATCCACAGGAACAGCAATAATGATAAAGTCGGCATTTTTAACACCATATTCGAGATCTGTACCGGCATCAATAATATTAAGGCTCAGCGCTTCACTGATATGCTGCTGATTATTATCGATCCCGTAGATAAAATCTGCAATGCCTTTTTCTCTTAATTTCAAAGCCATTGAGCCTCCGATTAAACCTGTACCAATAATACTTATTTTCATCTTTTTAAATTTTTAAAATAAAAAACCCCGTCCTGGGACGAGGTTTTAAGTTATGTTCATAAGAATCCTAGCCCAGTTCTGAGTTAAAAATTCTATAATAATATGTTCCGTTATTGAAATTCACAGAGCGAAGGTATAAAATATTTTTTAAACTCGGAATATTTTTGATTTTAATTCTCATTTTGATTCCGGTTTCATTAATCGGCACTGTGGATGATTATTCTTTTTACATCCTTATCAAGCTGTTCCAGGCTTAAAGTTGTTACGCCACCTTCAAACTGAAATTCAATGTCTGTCTTTTTGGGAGTAATGGTGTAGCTTATAGAGATAAGCCCATCCTTATTTATTTCTTTGGTAATGCTTTCTTCCGGCAGATCGGTCAACAGAAGTTCTGCCTTTTCAATTTCCTTGTCTTTGATTGTTCTTTTATAAACCTGCTCAATACTGATATTTTTAAAGACACATTCCTGTTGGGTCTCGTATTCAATCTGTTTTTCTGTACATTCTTTCAGGACAGGAATTTCTTTGGTTTGAGAAGCATAGGCATTTTCTGTAGCTGCTGCCTTAGAAGGAATACTGTCTTTTTGAACAGCTACGGCTGCATTCACTGTTTTTTCTGACTCATTTTTACAGGCCGTAAAAATTAAAAGACTGAGGCAGGCGAAACTTATTTTTTTCATTAATGGAATTTTAAATTTACTTTTTAGAGTGGTTCAAAAATAATGAATATTCTTATTTGAAACTGTCCCAATCTACGATTTTAAATGTTTGTCTTTATAGGTATTGAATATCAGTTGTTTTTTGTTAGGGATTCCTTTTTAATCCGTAAAATACAATTCAATTTTAACCGGCTTTTCCTGTTAGAAGGGTAGTGTAATAGCCGTCTTTTTGTACTTTTGTATGACAAGGCCTTTTTGTGAAAAAATGATTTCACTGAACCCTCTCCATTTTATCATTAAAATCTAATAATATGAACTATCTGAAAAAAATAACATTCATAATATGCTTTGCCACAGGCATCTGTCAAGCTCAGCAAAAGATTACTGATGCGAGTTATAGTTTGAGCGGTCTTATTGACCAAAAAATCCCTGTTGAACTGACCGTCAGCGTTTCAAAGAACGTTGTTTTAGGGAACATCAGATATGTAAAGACCAAAGAAAAGAAACCCATTAAAATAATAGGGACGCTGGATTCTGGAACTCATTATCACCTGGAGGAATTTGAAAAAGATGGGAATATCAGCGGAATTATTGACGCGGTCTTAAAAAATGGAAAATTAGAGGGAACCTGGTCTTCCACAAAGTCTGATGCAGTTTATCCCATGGCACTGGATGTCCAAACTAAAATAAATCCGAAGCCGGAAATATTTTCACCTGTTCTATCTGATCATTTTGAAGGAACGTATACCTATCAATATGGAGAAGATGGGTATCAGGGAAGTATTACTATTAAAAAAATAAAGGGTCAGATATATTCTTATGACATTGGTTCTGTGACCAGTGCTCCGGGGAGAAATATTGCAGATGCATCAGGAGAGGTGATGATTAAAAATAATCAGTTTACTATTGAAATCAATAAATCATGTTCATTCCTCGCGACCTTTTATAATGGATTTATATCAATAACACCAGTTCCGTCTGGGCAGTCGCGTGACTGTGAATTTGGACTGAATGCAACATTAGAAGGAACTTTTCTTAAAGTGAAATAGATTCGTGAACTAACGCAAAACAAACTTATTGAATCACTTCTGAAAAATAAAAGCCAATGGGCTGTCCTCAAAAGTTAGATATTGTTTAGTCTTTATTAGAATACGAGTGTGATCTTTGCGAGAATGGAGGCTTACTGATTCTGTCTCTCTAAAGATAGTAACTCCAGTTTTTAAGTTATGTGAAGTGTGTTATCATGAAGGCTAGCTAGGTTTATTACAGAACAGAATTAATATTACAGCAAAATACAATGATCATGAAGAATTGTTTTTATCCTTTACTGGTAGTAATTGCTGCCATACATTGGAGCAATATGGAAACCTTCATACCCGAAATTGGAAAGCGGAAGCTTCCTTCTTCGTTACAGGTCATACCATCTGATACGATAAAGATCAAAGAATCTTTCAGGGAAAATGATATTGTCGTCAACGAATATTTAACAGACAGGCTGAAACCAATCCGTGCCAATTTTAAAAGGATCAATTCTATTACAAAATGGAGTCCTATTACAAAGAAGGGCATAGAAGGAGAATCCACAGAAGGCGGAGAAGCTATATTTTATGAGCAGAAGGGGCGTTTGGAAAAGATAACGGCAAGACTTTACGGTGAAATGGGGCAGGTACTTACCGAGTATTATCTTCTTAATGGAAATCTATCATTTGTTTTTGAGAAAATATATACCTACAACCGGCCGCTGTTTTATGATGTAAAGGCCATGAAAAAAAATAATGATACGGAAGCTTTTGATTTTAAAAAATCAGAGATTGAGGAAAGCAGAAATTATTTTGAAAAACAAAACCTGGTTCATGTAACCAATAGTCTGGATTGTGGTGCGCCTTTCAGCAGTGATTATATTGCAGGAGAGCAGAAAAGAATTTACGAGGCATTTCAAAAACTTCTACAACTCAGAAAGGAAAAATAATGTAACAATATAACAATGTACCAGTTTATCAGTCATTTAATCAAGCCGTATACTACAAATATCTATTATAATACCCTGGGATTATTCTATTGTTACATTGTTATACTGCTACATTGTTACATTAATTTTATGGGTTTGAGATAATCAGTGTAGAAGGAATATCAGACAGCCAGAGACTCTTAGTATCGATCAGGTTTTTCCAGCTTTTGCTGCTTACCAGCATCAGATCCTGTGAGTTCAGGAATTCTTTCTCAATCTTTTTCTCGTTATATAAAGTGATGTGATTCGGGGCTACCTGTTCAATGCTTCTGATCAGTTCTTTTACCTCGATATTATTGCGGATCTGTCCGGCTGCATCCAAAATGACAATCTGGGAATTGTTATTATTGATCAGTCTTTTCGCATATTCAAGAAGGTAAAAATCACTGAGGTTAAAAATAGGGACAAATACCCGGTCCGCCGATTTGAAATCTTTTTCCACCAGAACTCCTACCGGAATATGGGTTTTATCAAGGATTTGAAGGGTGAAGTCGTCAAAAGGGGAGTTGTTGAAAATATTTCCTTTTCCTTTTACTGTGTTTAGAAGCTTTTCAGGATTGATAATTTTAGTGGTGAATCCCAGCAACCTTCCCAGTAAGCTTCCTTCGTACATTGACTTCCCAAGCATGATTAAAAGGAGATCATAATTTCCTTTGTTTGAAATACCTGCAAGGTCGTTTTGAATATCTGTGGAAGCTTTGAAGAGGGTTGTAACTTCCAGTTTCAGGTCGTGTGATGTTTCAATAACGTTTTTAAACTGGGCATCTTCATATTCATTGATATCATAAGCATGCATTTCATCTACCGGAGCAATATTCATGGCAGTAATGCTTTTATTGCCGTTCATTTTATTGGTGAAATCATGGGCAAGCTTCAGCAGTGTACTTCCGGATTCAGGTTTATCAAAAGAGAGCAGGACACGGTATTTTGAGTCATTATTGTCGTGGATATCTTCATCGGAGCTTTTTTTAGATTTAAAAATAAAATTAATAAAGTCCAAAGCAGGTCCTGTCATAAAAGTGGTAAATAAAGCCATAATCACCAGCATTGCAAAGATCTCCGGGCTTAAAACCCCAAGGTCATACCCGATATTCAGGACAATAAGTTCCATGAGTCCGCGTGTATTCATAAGAGCGCCAATCGTTAAACTTTCCTTCCAGTTAATGCCGACGAACCGTGCTGTGAGAGCACTTCCAATAAACTTTCCTGTAACAGCCGTTAAGATGATGAATCCTGCTGTCATCCATAAATGGCTGTCATTCAATAGTCCGATCTGGGTACGGAGACCCGTAAATACAAAGAATAACGGAAGAAGAAGTACCAGGGCCACATCTTCTACCTTATCGATGAAAAGCGTGCGGAATTTGGCATTTTCCGGCATGATAGCACCTGCCATAAATGCTCCGAATAAAGCATGAATACCAATAACTTCAGTAGCATACGCAGAAAGGATAAGAGTCAGGAAGAAAATAGCGACCATTGGTTTACTGATGGTATTTTTTCCCGCCTGTAAATCTCCGATCCTTTTCAGAAACGGCCTTACGATTTTGATCATAAAAAATACATAGGCAATCGCCATAATGATCACATAGATGGAACTGGTGAAAGATCCGGCCTTTACAATGGCAATCACTGCCGCAAGGATACACCATGCCGTAATATCATCTGCTGCTGCACATGTAATAACAATAGTTCCGAGTTTGGTTTTCTGAAGATTTCTCTCCTGAACAATTCTGGCGAGTACCGGGAATGCCGTAATACTCATTGAAATGGCAATAAACAGGGCAAATGATGTAAACTGAATACCTTCCGGTGCAAATTCCTGATATACAAAATAAGAAAGCCCTATACCCAATGCAAAAGGAATGATGATACTGGCATGGCTGATGACTACCGCATCATGTGCTTTTTTTCTTAAGACACTGAGATCCAGCTCCATTCCTACAATATACATAAACAAGATAAGGCCTATCTGACTCAAAAACTGTAAGTTACCCAAAGATTCTTTCGGAAAAAGAAAAGCAGAGAACTCAGGAAAGTACATCCCGAGTAGGGACGGGCCTAAGACAATCCCTGCGATCATTTCACCAATTACCGTAGGCTGCTTAATTTTCATACAGATCCATCCAAAAAGTCTTGCAACAAGAATAATGGTGACAATCTGTGCCAGAAGAAGGGCCAGCGGATGATGAAGATTCGCTTTAAAAGATTCCTGGAAGTTTTCCCATGTAGAACCTGTGCTGGTGTTTGCAACTATATTTTCCTTGATCTCCAGCGTCTGTCCCTCCATGATGAAGAAGTACATCAGGCAGGAAAAAAAGGCGATGGTTGCTATGTAAAAAATTAAATTTCTGTATTTTCCCCAATTCATGATCCTAATATTTTAATGCAAAGTTGATAAGAATATATTGATGTTAAATACTATTCTTTTTAAAATGTAATAAATGTTCTAAAAAATGTAATAAAAATGATATTAGGTTGGAAGTTATTGTGGTCGTTTTTTTAATTTCTATTTTAAAATTTGATTCTTTACTCGTATAAAGCAGCTCTGGAAATTAATAAAACAGTGTTTAGTTATATTTCAAACCTCAATAACTTCCCTCTTCGGATTTCCATCTTCCTGATTCCAATAAAGTCTATCTGAAAGAATACCCTAATCCTATTCCTACTTTCCAGGTTCCGTTTTCTGTAGCAGTTTTTGTGTTGTAATAGACTGGTATCTGAAGTGCGATTTTTTTATAAACTGCAGTAAGCCCGGCTCCAAGGTTTGGAGTAACAGGACTGTTTTTGGTGCCTGAAGAACGATCCTCTTTGATCCTGAGAGAAGGAAGCATCCCGGCGATTAGTTTAAGACCTTTATGGGTAAAGCTTATATTTGGGCCAGTAAAATTGATAAAAGCTCCATGATCCACATATCCGACCGCTACAATTCCATCGAAAAAGGAAGCCTTAACCTTAAAACCTGTTTCCTGTGACAAGCAAAGTCCGGATATGAGAATTCCTGCTGCATACATAACGTTTTTCATTATAAAATCATTTAATCAGCAACAAAAATACGTTGTAAAGGCAATGTAAAAGGGTAGGATGTAATGAAACCGCCACATTTTGCAGTAAAACCGCAAAGGTCTGAAAGATCTACTTTCCGAATAGTTCCATTAATGAATGCTTGTAAGCCTCTCCGATCTGAAGCTTAAGGAAATTATCTCCTTCCGACTGAATTGTCGTGATAATTTCGTTGGTGGAAAATACTTTGATGGAAGAAAGAGCAATAATCTCCTTTTTATTCACCTGTGCGAAATCTTTAGCAGGAAGCATTTCAAGAAGATTTTTAAAAGTAAGGTTTTTCAGGACGATCGTGGTACCGTCGTTCAGGATAATATCTTTGTCGCGGCTGTCGATCTCTGAGGTTTTTATATATGCGATCTGTTCTGTAAAGATCACGGTTCGGCCAATATTGGTATTCCATTCAATGAGGTCCTTTTTATGAGGAACATCTACCAGTTCTTTTGCTTTTTCAAAGGCCTGGATAAGCCTTTCTTTTTTGATAGGTTTTCTCACATAATCCACCACATTCAGGTCAAAAGCTTCTGCTGCATATTCTTTGTAAGCGGTAGTGAAAATAATTTTTTTGGAACCGGAAATAAGTTCTGCAACCTGAAGTCCTGTCATTCCCGGCATTTCAATATCCAGAATACAAAGATTACAGTCGATATTGTCTATCTCATTCAGAAAAATTTTAGGATCATTAAATACTTTTACCACTTCTACATTTTCGATTTGCTCACATAGAAGTTTTAAATAACTGATAGCCAGTAATTCATCATCAAGAATAACGCATTTTATCATAGAAATCTCCTAAATTGATTTTTAATTCTGCTGTGAATATACCGTTTTTCGAACTTTTTTCGAGGTGATAATGGTTGTTGTAGATCATTTTAAGTCTCTGGTCCAGAGACTGGCTTCCGAAGCCGCTGTTTTCTTTTGCAAGACTGTTTTTTAATGAAGCCTTGTTGCTCACCTTCATCACAAAAATTCTGTTTTCAAGTTCCATATGAATGGAGATAAAAGAATCCTGGGCCAGAAAATCGGTATGCTTAAAAGCATTTTCAATAAGATCAACGGATATCAGCGGGGCAAAAACTTTTTCTTCATAAAGGGTATCGGATTTATCAATCCTTGATTTAATCCTGAAATCAAAAAGTGGATTGACCTTTATTTTATTGATTTCAATAAGACTTAAAGCAAAATCCAGTTCCTCCTTGGGACTCACAAATTTATTATTGCTTTCGTACAGGATATAATCGAGGACATTGGCGAGCTTATCCAGGGACATATACGTCTGGTAGGCATGCGACTGTACAGAATTCAGGATGTTTTTAAACAGGTGCGGATTCAGTTTTGTACCGATATGCTCCAGCTGAACCTCATTCAGTTTCTGTTCGATGAGTTTGTTGGTCTCGGTGAGGCGGGTATTTCTCCGTTTGATCCTGTTGTTTTGACTGAGCAGGTAAATACTGACGGTAAGCAGAAAGAAAATAGCAAAAACTCCAATGAATATCAGATAATCGTGGATCATGTAGTAATTGCCTTCCATAAAAATAGCTTTAATGATCTTTATACAAATTTAGTAAAAGATCTTCAGGATCATTTGAGTTTTTTCAGACTGTTTATATTAACCGTTTCCTCGCACTTTTCAAAGGTAATCTCATAAGAAGGGTTCTTCTCAGGATAGGTCAAAACATAATCAGGACAAGGTTTTTTCTGTGCGTGACTTCTGTCGAAATCTACTTTTCCTTTGGTGATGATACTGTCTTTTATAAATTTTTCATCAATTTTATAAGTACTCATCCCGTTTTTAACGTCTTCGGAATACTTGAATTCTTTGGACAGCGTTTCTGCAATTACACGGCTGTTGGGAAGATACCCACTGCAGCTCGCCCCTTTTTTGTTTAGAATAAAAAATACAAGAATCAGCCCCGGAATAAGGCCTATTAAATAGAATTTAAGTTTTTTCATTAGAAAATTAAAAGATTGATATCATGATAGGTAAGCCCGAAACGATCGCAGATCACTTTTTTAGTGTGTCTTCCTTTGTACATATATAAACTCTGCTTCATTTCGTTTTTGCGGATCAGCATATTTTCAAAACCGCCTTCTTCATCGTAGTTTAGGATATAGGAAAGGAAGAAATTGGAGATGGCTTTTGTAGTCGTTCTCGGCATTCTGGAGGTTAGGTTCGGAAGTCCGCAATGGATTACGCCGTGTTTGATAATGTAAGGATTATCCATCGTCGTAAGCTCGGAGGTTTCGATGACCTTGCCATTGTCTATCGTAATATCAATAATGACGCTGCCTTTTTTCATTTTTGCAACCATTTCTTCTGTAACGATCGGGGTCATATTTAATCTCGGTAAGGCACCGATAACAACATCTGCACGTCTTAATGCTTTGCTTAATTCTTTCGGATCGATAATGGAAGTCGGAACACGGCTGTCTACAAGGGTATGAAGTCTTCTCAGCTTTGAAAGTGAGTTGTCGAAAACCCTTACACTTGCTCCAAGTCCTATGGCTGCTTTTGTAGCGAATTCACCCACGATCCCAGCTCCTAAAATAACAACTTCTGCAGGTCTTACTCCTGTAATGCCACCCAGCATTAAGCCGTTTGACAAAGCAAGGAGCTCTGATGCATATAAAATAGAAACGGTCCCTGCAATTTCACCCACCAGCCTTACCAAAGCAAGCTGCTTGTACTCATCTACAATAAATTCAAACGCAATGGCATTGATTTTTCTTTCTGCCAGCTTTAAAAAGTAATCTTTGTCCCTGAGATTGATCTGAAGGGCCGAAACCAAATAAGTATTAGGCTTCATGTATTCAATTTCTTCTTCCGTGGGAGGATTGATTTTTAAAATAAGATCCTGGCCGAAAGCTTCTTTAGGATCATTAGTAATCTTTGCCCCGGATTCGGAATACTGAAGATCTGTAAAAAAAGAACCTTCTCCTGCACCTGCTTCTATAATGAGCTCGTGGCCATGTTCTACAAGAACCTGCACAGCATCCGGCGTAATGCACGTTCTCCTTTCGTTAAGACAGGTTTCCTTAGGAATCCCAATGCTGAACTGTTTTCCTTTCTTGATAACTTCCAACTTTTCTTCCTTCGGCATCAATTCTTCTTCAGTAAAAGGAGTAAAAATGTTTGTAGTACTCATTCTTTAATTAAATTAGATCTTACAGGTTGTTATTTTACTATGAATTAGGAAGCAAAGATACATAATATTTACTCGAATAAAACTTCTCTTTCATCGCCCGTATTCACAATGCTCATAGTGTGGTACTTAAGCCCGTACAGCTCTTCTTCGTATACTTCCGGCCATTCTATGATGCATAAAAAAGCATTGTCCAGGTACTCTTCAATGCCGATGTCATACACTTCTTCGATGTTTTTTAAACGGTAAAGGTCAAAATGGTAAACCTTTCCTTTGGGTGTATTATATTCGTTGACAATAGAGTAGGTAGGAGAGGTCACTTCATCGTTACTTTCCAGTTTTTTAAGAAGAAACTGGGTAAATGTCGTTTTACCTGCCCCGAGATTCCCTTTAAGTAAAAGGATATTATGTTTTAATTGCGGAATGATCTGTTCAACGATCTGGTCCCATTCATTATAAGACTTTACTTTCATGGAGCAAATTTACTTCTAAATTGTTATTTTTTATTTGTAGCCGTCGCAAAAAAAGCTTTGTCTTCTAATAACAAGTTTTATTATATCAGGAAATCAAAGCTTGTAATGCATTACAATATTAAGTGAATGAAATGATACATGAAAGTATAAAATTCATAAAGTGCTTATTCTTATTTTATTTTCTTTTTTAATCCCCGGATATTTTCTGTTAATTTTTGTTAACGGATTAATTTGCATGTATTTTATTTATTGTATGTATTTGATTATCAATAACTTTAATTATGTGTCGCATGATTGTTTTTGTGAAATATTAATGATTTTCACAGTGGAGTGTATTAATTTTAAGCCTGATAACAATTTAAACTTTTGCGTTATGAAAAAATTTCTGTTTTTATGCTTACTCATTATTTCGGGTAAGTTCTTTACACAACAGCTTCCGTATGCTACTTTACCGGAGCCTCATTTATTATCCCTGAACTATCTTAACAGTCTTGTGGGGAATAATATTTTATATGGAGCTACGCCTCCTAACTACAATGGGAAGACCATACTTTTTACCCATGGTTTTATAGGATCAACAGAATCTCTGCTTATCGGTAACTCGATGTATAAGGAGGCTTATACTGCAGGCTATAAAACTGCTTTTGTAGCTACCAGCAGACTTAAAGGGGATTGGGAAAATGGTGAAATTCTATCTCGTGCCATTGATCAGGTAGGGAATCATTTAAATACAAATACTATGACCATTATAGCACACAGTAATGGAGGAAAAGCAGCAGATGTCGCCTTATTGGAATATCAGAAAATTAATAAAATAAATAAGGTGATTACCTTGGGAACACCTCACTGGGGAACCCAAATTGCAGATTTTGCTAATTATCCGGGATTAGAATGGATAACAGGTGCACTAGGATTAGGTACAGGATCTCAATTGTCCACTACCTATTACTGTGAAACCTATTTCAGGCCTTATATGGACAGTCATCCCCTTAACCAGCCTCAGAAGTTCTATAGCTTAGGTGCCTGGGGATTCAGCAGACCGTTAGGATTGCTGTCTCCAGTAATTATCCCGGCCGGTACTACGATTGCTGCTTTAGGAGGCGGAAAGAATGATGGGGTGACTCCATTCTACAGTTCTACAAGACCAGGAGCAAAGCAACTAATGACAGACACTGATCCCAGAGGATATATTAACCATGTAGATATCATGGAAGGTATTTACGTTTGGGATGAAGCGATCAAGCCTGTATTAGACGGACAGGTTGTTAACACGGGAGTTTCTGGCAGAACAACGCAGTCTGAAAATAAGGAACTTAAAGCTGTCAGCAATTATCAGCTGGTTTCAAGCGAAGAACCAGAGAGTTTACAGCTAAGTAAGGATGCAAAAAATGTTCAGTTTGAAATTATTACAAAGAATTCAAACGCCTCCGTAGATATCACAGACCCAATGACAGGAAAGGCGTTTAGACAGATCAGACCAGAAATAAAAGATAACAGGAATGCAGAAAATCATTTACTGTCATCCAATTATACCTTGGAAAACAGACCAATTAAGCTTAACAGCAATTCTGAATTTATTGCAGTAGTGCAAGATGGAATAGATAATCCGATGGAATATAAAGTAGTCAAAGAAAACGGAAAAACCTATCTGGAAATATCTTTTCCTAAACTTACTTCAGATGATCTTAATAAAGTGGTTCTAAAAAGTTCAGCTTACAGAGTATCAGGTCTAAAAGGAGAGGGAGTAAAAGAAAAATCTGTAAATGTAAAATTCAATCTTCAGGATAATAAATTTTTGGCAGATGTGAGCAATGAGGAATCAGGCGTTTATTCTATCAAATTAAATGCTCAAATAGGGAATGGTATAAAGAGGACATTATTGAATGGTTTTGTTGTATCAACTGTGGGAAATGATGTTAATAAGACTGTTGAATCTGTTAAAAAAGATCTTGTGTTTGCTCTTGATGGAAATCCCGTTATAGAAAGCTCTAAACTTGTAAGCGGAACCGAGCTAAGAGGAAATGTATCGGTTAAGATCTATAACTATGCATCAAAATTGATGAATGAATATACGGTAAAGGCAAAAGGTGAAAGGAATATAGAACTGGGCAAGTACACTAAAGGCTTAGGAAAAGGAAACTATGTGGTTATAGTGGATTATAACAATACAAAAGAAAGTATAAAATTCATAAAGGATTAATTTTTTATTAATGGATTCGTTTGTAAGTATTTTGTTAAATGTATGTATCTGATTTTCAATATGTTTATTTATTTTTAATATAGCGATTTATAGAAAGAATTGATAACTTTCACAGTTGAGTGTATTAATTTTATAACCGATAACAATTTAAAGCAATTACGTTATGAAAAAAATTTTGTTCTTGTGCTTACTTATTATTTCAGGTAAGCTTTTTACCCAGCAGCTTCCGTATGCCACTTTGCCGGAGCCTCATTCATTATCCCTAAACTATCTTAACAGTCTTTTGGGAAATAACATCTTATATGGGACCACGCCTCCTAATTATAATGGGAAAACCATTTTATTTACTCACGGTTTTGTTACTTCAACAGAAATTATGCTTATTGGGAATTCTCTGTATAAGGATGCTTATCAAGCCGGATATAAAACTGCTTTTGTAGCTACCAGTAGGCTTAAGGGAGATTGGGAAAACGGTGAAATTTTATCTCGCTCTATCGATCAGGTAGGGACATATTGTGGAACAGATGTGGTTACTCTCATTACCCATAGTAATGGAGGAAAGGCTGCAGATGTTGCATTATTGGAATATCAAAAAATTGATAAAGTAGATAAGGTGATTACTTTGGGAACACCTCACTGGGGAACCCAGCTTGCAGATTTTGCCAACTATCCGGGATTAGAATGGATAACAGGTGCACTAGGACTAGGTACAGGATCTCAATTATCCACTACCTATTACTGCGAAACCTATTTCAGACCCTATATGGATAATCATCCCCTTAATCAGCCTCAGAAGTTCTATAGCTTAGGTGCCTGGGGATACAGTAGACCGTTAGGGTACCTTTCTGCATTGCTTATTCCATCGGGTGCTGGAATTTCCTTGTTGGGAGGTGGAAAGAATGATGGGGTGACTCCATTCTACAGTTCTACAAGACCAGGAGCAAAGCAGCTAATGACAGACAGTGATCCCAGAGGATATATTAATCACGCAGACATAGTTTTAGGGCAAAATGTTTGGAATCAGGCCATCAAGCCTGTATTAGACGGACAGGTTGTTAACACGGGAGTTTCTGGCAAAACAACGCAGCCTGAAAATAAGGAACTTAAAGCTGTCAGCAATTATCAACTAGTTTCAAGCGAAGAACCGGAGAGTTTACAGTTAAGCAAGGATGCAAAAAATATTCAGTTTGAAATTATTACAAAGAATTCAAACGCCTCTGTAAATATTACAGACCCAATGACAGGAAAGACCCTTAGCCAGATCAAGCCGGAAACAAGAGATAATAGGAATACAGAAAATCACATACTGTCATCCAATTATAGCCCGGAAAACAGACAAGTTAAACTTAGCAGCAACTCTGAGTTTATTGCAATAGTAAAAGACGGAATAGATAACCCGATGGAGTATAAAATGATCAAAGAAAACGGAAAAACCTATCTGGAAATATCTTTTCCTAAACTTAGTTCAGATGATCTTGATAAAGTGTTTTTAAAAAGTTCAGCTTATAGAGTATCAGGCCTAAAAGGAGAGGGATCAAAGGAAAAATCTGTAAATGTAAAATTCAATCTTCAGGATAATAAATTTTTGGCAGATGTTAGCAATGAGGAAACAGGAATTTATTCTATCAGATTGAATGCTCAAATAGGGAATGGTGTAAAGAGGACATTATTGAATGGTTTTGTTGTATCAACTGAGGGAAATAATGTTAACAAGGAGGTTGAATCCGTTAAGAAAAATCTTTTGTTTACTCTTGATGGGAATCCTGTTATGGAAAGCTCTAAACTTGTAAGCACAATTGAGCTTAGAGGAGATGTATTGGTTAAGATCTACAATTATTCATCGAAATTGATGAATGAATATACTATAAAGACAAAAGGTGAAAAGAATATAGAGCTGGGCAGATACACTAAAGATTTAGGAAAAGGAAACTATCTGGTTACGATAGATTATAATAATGCAAAAGAAAGTATAAAATTCATCAAGAATTAGTTTTGTTAATGTGCTTTTTCAGGTCGGGTAAACTCCCGGCCTTTTTTATTGAAGAATAAATAACAGGCTTTTGGGGAGATATTGTAAAATATTGTAAACTAAAAAATTTTGTAGAGTTTCTTTTTTGTTAAAGGAAAAGAAATATCTTAATTTTACATCATGATTTCCAAGCAGACCATAGATAAAATTTTCTCAACGATACGGGTAGAAGAAATTGTAGGGGAGTACGTTCAGCTGAAGAGAGCGGGGTCTAATTTCAAGGGACTCAGTCCTTTTCATGAGGAAAAATCACCGAGTTTTGTAGTGTCGCCAAGCAAGCAGATCTGGAAAGATTTCTCAACAGGTAAAGGAGGAACTGCCATTTCTTTCCTGATGGAAATCGAAAACTTTACCTATCCCGAAGCTCTTCGCCATGCTGCAAAGAAATATGGGATAGAAGTTGAAGAAGATCAGCGCGAGTTTTCTGAAGAAGCAAAACATGCCCAGACAGAGAAAGATCAGCTGTATAAAATTCACGAAGTTGCGAACAGCTATTATCAGGAGATTCTTTGGGATTCGGAAGAAGGGAAAAGTATTGGGTTGGCCTATTTCAGAGAACGTGAGCTGAAAGATGATATCATTAAGAAATTCCAGCTTGGTTATTCTCCTGAAAAGAAAAATGCTTTCACAGCATATGCCGAAGAAAAAGGATATACAAAAGAAATTCTTGAAAAATCCGGACTTTCCATATTTCCTGAAAATACACCGTCAGGTATCGATCGTTTCCGGGAAAGAGTTATTTTCCCGATTCACAGTTTTTCGGGCAGGGTTTTAGGCTTTGGGGCCAGAATTCTTAAAAGCAATGTAAAAACAGCCAAATATCTCAATTCCCCTGAGACGGAAATTTACCACAAATCCAATGTACTTTACGGGTTAAACCAGAGTAAGCAGGCGATTTCAAAAAAAAATATATGTCTTCTTGTGGAAGGATATATGGATGTAATAGCACTTCATATGTCCGGAATAGAGAATGTAGTGGCAAGTTCGGGAACGTCTCTGACAACGGAACAGATAAAACTTATCAAAAGGCTTACAGAAAATGTAACCATTCTTTTTGACGGTGATAATGCAGGAATCAAGGCCAGCTTCAGGAGTATTGACATGCTTCTGACAGAAGGAATGAATATCCGCGTTCTCCTGTTTCCGGATGGTGACGATCCTGATTCCTTTTCCAGAAAACATTCGCAGGAATATGTAGAAAAATTCATCGAAAATGAAGCGATGGATTTCATCGATTTTAAAGCTGAAATTCTTTTAAAGGAAGTCGGGAACGATCCTATCAAAAAAGCTGAAGCCATCAGGGATATTGTAAAATCTGTCGGCTTTGTTCAGAACGCTTTGAAAAGAGAAGTCTATCTGAAAGAGGTTTCCAATAAATTTGGTCTTTCCGAGCAGAGTCTTTTCAATGAGCTGGACGTTCAGAAGCAGATCACACAGAACCAGAATCAGCATGTTCAGCAGCAGAAGGAAAAAATTCAGCCGAAGCTGGAGATTGTTCCTTTAGATGAAGAAAAGGAAGATCCTTATCTGTACGATGTACTGTTTATGGAAAGTAAACTGGTCGATCATATGCTGATGTTCGGAGATATTGTTTTAAAAAGAAGAAACGAAAAGAATGAAGAGTATCAGATCACGGTAATTGAAGAAATCCTGATGCATTTTGAAGAAGAACAGTATAATTTTCTGGTAAAAGGAAATGAAATTATCATCAATCAGGTAAGAGAAGGCATCCAAAAAGATGAGCTGAGAAGCGGTAATTTTTTTGTAACGTTTATGGATGAAGAAATTACTTCCAAGGTAGTTGATGCATTAATGCCGCTGGATGAGCTTGAAAACTGGGGCTCCAGGAATATCTATCCACCCAATTACGGTGACAAAATAGCGGAACAGGTACAAGGCGACGTTCTGCTGCATAAATACAGGTACATTGATTACCTGATTAAAGAAACAGCGCGACAGCTGGATGAGCACAGAGGCACGGATGAGGCCAAATATTATGAACTGATTAAAAAAATAACCCTGCTAAAACAGGCCTCGATCAGATTGAGCAATATTATCGAATATTCACCCATCAAAGGCATCTACGTTGATAGAAAAAGATAAATGACAGACATTCTGCTGATCATCAGGCAGATATTCTGTGACAAAAAGTCCTATAAAATTTTAGGAATAAAAGTTGTAATTTAAACTTTGAAAAAAATAGTTAATAATACATAATAGAAATATGGACATTAAAAAGGACTTCAGAGATTTCTCTGTAAAACATTTAGGAAACAGCGGTCTGGCTACCGATCAGTATATGGGAATGTACGGCCCAACGAACCTTACGCCGTATATCATGGAAGAAAGAAGATTAAACGTTGCACAGATGGACGTATTTTCACGTCTGATGATGGACAGAATTATCTTTTTAGGAACAGGAATTGACGACCAGGTTGCCAATATCGTAACAGCACAGCTTTTGTTCTTAGAAAGTGCAGATCCGTCGAAAGATATCCAGATCTACATCAACTCTCCGGGTGGTAGCGTGTATGCAGGTTTAGGAATTTATGACACGATGCAAATCATTAAACCGGATGTAGCAACCATTTGTACAGGTATTGCAGCTTCAATGGGAGCCGTTTTACTTGTGGCAGGAGAAAAAGGAAAACGTTCGGCGCTTAAGCATTCAAGAGTAATGATTCACCAGCCTTCAGGAGGTGCTCAAGGGGTAGCTTCTGACATGGAGATCAACCTGAGAGAGATGTTAAAGCTTAAAAAAGAGCTTTATGACATTATTGCCCAGCATTCAGGCCAAACTTACGACTGGGTGGAAAAAGCTTCAGACAGAGATTACTGGATGACTTCCGAGGAAGCAAAAGGCTACGGAATGGTAGACGAAGTTTTACAGAGATCTACAGAGAAAAAATAATTTCCTTTTCAGGAATATTGGAAAACGCACCGATGAGGTGCGTTTTTTTATTTTATTCAAAAAAGAAATAAAAAATCTTTTTACACTTTAGTTATTTTGAAGTTAAAAGCTTGAAAACAGAAGATCACTTAAGTTCCATGAAAATCTCTGATTTTCATAATGACAGAATTCGTCGGATCAAAATTCCCCTCCCGTGGAGGGGTGGCAAAAATTCTTTGAATTTTTGACGGGGTGGTTAAAAAAGTCAAAATATTCAAGAAACATTCTTAAAATATAATTATTATTAAATTCAGAATCAGTTTACAATCAATGTATATTTTCGCGGCATAAAAGTAAATATGAAAAAACTGCTGTTATCCGCTATACTGTTCACAGCGCTCGTATCGTGTAAAGAAGACGACAAAATGAACAACCAGGATATCAATTACGCCAAACTTCCTCAGGAATTTCCTTTTTCAAATCTGGTGACCATTAATGGAGTAGATGTCATTAACGGTGGATTCGGTTCCGGTGCAGCCGCACATCCGAATAGAAAAGGAGAATTTTATGTAATCACCGATCGTGGTCCGAATACAGATTACCTGAACGGGAAGAAATTTCCGGCCCCGGATTTTACCCCAACCATTATGCACTTTAAAATCAATGCAGAAGGGAATATTGAAGTGATCAAATATATTAAACTGAAAAATCCTTCAGGCAAACCAATCACCGGTCTTCCAAACCCTGCAGGAATGGGAAGTACAGGAGAAACAGCCTATGATTCATCAGGAAATGTTTTAGGAACGGATAATTACGGACTGGACAGTGAGAGTATTGTAGCTGCAGCAGACGGAACTTTTTGGGTGTCCGATGAATACGGTCCGCACATCGTTCATTATAGTGCAGACGGAGTAGAGCTGGAAAGAATAAGCCCGATAGGAGTGAATACCGGACCAAGAAAACTGCCTGCTGTTCTGGCAAAAAGAAGAGCCAACAGAGGAATGGAAGGATTGTGCATCACTCCGGACGGGAAAACATTGATAGGAACAATACAGTCTACCATGTATGTGCCAACGAAAGCCTTGGCTACAAACACAACCTTAACAAGAATCGTTACTTTCGATATTGCAACCGGACAAACCAAACAGTATCTGTACAAGCAAAACGGTGGCGGTTCAGATTCGGTATGTGATATTACAGCGATCAGCAATACAGAATTCCTGGTCATCGAAAGAGACGGCAACTTCGGATCGCAGGGTGGTACCAAAAAGGTATACAGGATCAATATAGCCGGTGCTTCAGATGTCAACGGAACCGATATTACAGCTGTAGACGGGATGAAAATCAATAATAAAACGCTGGAACAATCGACCTGGGATGAAATTGCCAATGCAGGCATAAAACCGGTGTCCAAAGTTTTAGCAGTAGACCTGGTTGCAAAATTAGGCTATGAGCATGATAAATTTGAAGGCATTGTTTATTTGGGAAATAATAAACTGGCAGTCTTCAATGATGATGATTTTGGGATCTTAGACGACGGGAACGGAAATCCGAAAGCCAAGATCCTTCCTAAAACCGGGAAAGTAGATAAAGGAACAATGTATGTAGTCGATATTCAATAATTAGATTTTTTAAAGAAAACGGCGGCATCGAAGATGCCGCCGTTTTTGATTGTATGGGTTTGTAAAATATTCAATAGGAATGGGCCTTAGCCAAAGTTTACGAATTAAATCCCTCAATAATTTTAGAAAAATCCTCCAGTTTTAAAGCTGCGCCCCCGATTAATCCACCATCAATATCAGGCTGGGAGAAAATTTCTTTAGCGTTATCAGGCTTCACAGAACCTCCGTAAAGGATAGAAACTTCATCAGCAACTTCCTGTCCGTATTTTGCAGCAATAATGCTTCTGATATGGGCGTGGATCTCCTGAGCCTGCTCCGGAGTAGCCGTTTCACCCGTACCGATTGCCCAAACAGGTTCGTAAGCAATCACTACTTTTTTGATCTCTTCAGCAGAAAGGGTGAAAAGAGCAACCTCAGTCTGGTTTTTTACTACTTCAAAATGCTGTCCCGCTTTTCTCTGTTCAAGAGTTTCACCGTTACAGTATACAGGGATCAGTCCTTTATCAAGAGCTAATTTGATTTTTCTGTTGCAGTGGGAATCCGTTTCACCGTGATACTGTCTTCTTTCTGAGTGGCCGATCAGTGAACCGGTTACATCGATAGATTCCAGCATATCTGCTGAAATCTCACCAGTGTAAGCACCGCTTTCATGCTCGCTCATATCCTGAGAAAATACACCGATCTCATCTTTTTCGAAGATATCTTTGGCCATCATTAAATATAAAGAAGGCGGCGCAATCCATACTTCGCAGTTTGTGGTGTTATTGTTTTTATAGCTCAGTAATTGAATCATTAACTGTTGGGCGTCAATGACATTTTTGTTCATTTTCCAGTTTCCTGCAACTATTTTTCTTCTCATAGTCTTATTAAAGTTATTTATTGATATTGTCTGCAGATTCATTTAATAGCATAACAATCTGCTGTCTATTATTTGTTAATTCTTTCAGGTAATCAAACCTTCCTGAATTTTCTATGCTAAATTCCACATATTTTTCAAAAGCTTGTAGAAAGTATGCTCCTCATCGGTTACCTTATTATCAGCTTTGATCAGTGTTTTGGCAAATTGGGCAAACTTTACGCGTTCCTCTTCCGTAGAGTCGTCATGGAAGCATCTGGCATGGAACTCAAAGTGATCTTTCCATTCCTCGGGCTGTAGAAGAGCCAGTATTTCCAGTTCATTGTCAAGATTCATTCTGAACGGAAACTCGTCTGCCATATACTGCTGAATCAGCATTCCTTCCTCAGGAGCAAATTCCCCGTCTACAGAAGAAAGGATCATTAAAAGGTGATAACCGGCGATTGATTTATTTGATTTTTGCATATGAGTAATTCTTTATTAAATGATCTAAATTATTTTTTTCTAAAATCCTGTCGAGATACTTTCCTCTGCTGCTTGTTTCCCTTTGATAAGGAGCAAAACTGGCAGCTACTGCATTAAATTCCTCATTTAATTGGATAAGCTGTTCCTTTTCTTCGGGACTGAGTGTCCTTTGGGAAAATATTGAATTGAATTGTATTAATTTTTTTACAATAACTTCTTTATTGACAATGTCTTCCACACTTGAATGCAAGGTGCATATTCCGTAAATTCCGTTGCAATAAGCTTCCCATTCTTCTTCAAAAATTGAATTAATTTTTTCCTCATCCCTGAAATCATCCTCTGAACTTTGATGATAGGCGAAATGTTTATCAGGATGTTTCATCAGGTCCTGAATAAATTTTTGTTTGAATTCGGCCTTATATTGCAGGGCATCATTGAGATTTTTGTGTTCTTCTATCAATGCAATGCAGTTTTTGCTGAAATACCTGTTGGTGATTTCACTTTCAAATTCATCATTAAGAGGCGAGGTTATTTTGATCGTTCGGTTAACAGTATAAGAAGCATCAGGAACCAATTGTTTTTGAATGAGTGTATTAAGTTCATCCTTGGTTATCCCTGTCATATCACATATATTATCCTCAGTAATGTAATGTTCATTGATATAAGTGAAGTTCTTTTCCATAACTTTATTTGATGTAGTCTTTTGCAGGCTGTTTATCTACAATTTTTCCCTTTTCCAGTGTCAGGACGAATGGATTGCTTCTCGCAATCGTTTTAATTGCGGTTCCGTCCATCATAGCATTTTTAATGGTCTTAAAAGTATTATTATCCGTGGAAATACCATAGATGACAGCTCCTTTCTGAGCATTCACTTTGGCTTCAACCTCCCGGATAAGATCCGCAGAAACCTCTTTCGGATGATAAGAAAACACAAGCACGGCTTTTGGTGCATTGATGATATCGTCCGTAATTTCCATTCCTGTAGGATCTTCAATTTTGAACTTTCCGATTTCCGATTTATAGCCCTCTTTCGTCAGAACAGATTCATTTTTCCCTTCCTCAATTTTCCAGGGAGAACCTTCCGACCAGTATTTTGTTTCTTTGATGTAATCATCCTGATTGACCTTCAGAACCTCTCCGGTTTTTTGGTTTTTAAGCGAATAAAAAGTCTTGTATTCAGAAGGATTCTTATTGATTTTTGCCTTTTCAGCTTTAATATCGGTGCCTACCTTGTAATCACGGAAATCAATAACCGGCTCATGCATAATTCCCTGAGCCATAATGTAGATCATGATCACAGAAAAAAGACCTAAAAGAATATATTTAAACTTACCTGAAGATTCCTTTGCAGTACTTGCGTAAGCATCCTTTTTAGTAAATTCTTTTCTATAAAGGATAAACAGAATAATAAGGCCTGCAAGAAGCACAATATCCTTAATAAAACTCTGCCATGGGGTAAACTTTATGGCATCACCAAAACACCCGCAGTCCGTTACCACGTTGAAATAGGCAGAATAGAACGTAAGAAATCCAAAAAAGATACAAAGTGCAATTAATGCTGAAAGCGTGAACTTAAGCTTCAGTTTCAGCAGCAGCATAAATCCTAAGAAAAGCTCCAGTACGACCACAATAACCGAGAACAGAAGCGCAAATTTTTCCAGGAATGGCATATTGAAAACCGGCGGCGCAAAATATTCTTCCATCTTGAAAGAAAATCCTACCAGGTCCACTGCCTTTACGAAGCCTGAAAGAATGAATATAACAGCAATAATGAAACGTAATAAACCTTTGATCATATTAATTATTTTTTGGATTCGGAAGTTTGTTCTTTTTCAGAGAACTTGATCAGGCAGAAAACGGCATAGTTCAGCATATCGAAATAGTTGGCATCCAGGCCTTCGGAAACAATAGTTTTCCCCTGGTTATCCTCGATCTGCTTCGTTCTCAGTACCTTCTGATAAATAAGATCGGTAATGGAAGAAATTCTCATATCCCTCCACGCTTCACCGTAATCATGATTTTTTCTTTCCATTAAAGCCTGGGCTTCATGAGCATATTGATCATAAAGGCTTAAAATTTCTTCCTTATTTTCATTGAAATCATTGGAAAGACCTTTTTCAAGCTGAATAAGTCCGATGATGGAATAATTCACAATCGCAATAAATTCATCCTCTTCACTTTCATCCACCATTTTTTTATCCGTCATCTGCAGCGTACGGATCCTGTTCACTTTAATGTAAATCTGGTCCGTAATGGAGCTGGGTCTCAAAACCCTCCATGCTGCCCCGTAATCCTGTAATTTTTTGCTGAAAAGATCACGGCACTGACTGATAATTTTCCCGAACTGTACTGATGTTTCTGACATAAATTTTCTTAATCTTCCAAATATACGAATTAGGTTTTAGGTAGCAGGAATCAGGGATTGATTTTTGTCAACGTTTGATCGTGTTTTGCGTTTTGTGTTTTGGGGTGGGAGAGTTTGAGGGGGTTAGGGTTTTGGAGTTGCTGGTTTTTGAGCTTTTGGTTGCCGGCTTAGGGAATAGAAGCAGTATTTCAATCGTAATGTTCAAAGTTTGATATTTAAAGTTCAAGGTTCAAGGTTTAAAGTTTTAATTTTCATAGTTCAAACTCCTTAAACGAAAAACTTTTTAACAACTAATAACCAGCAACTAAAAAATAGCAGCCCTCATTCCCCAATAAGTAGTAATTTTGCAGAATACAGATCAATCATCAATCATCATTTATCACTCATCAACATGCTCTCCAACCCTCCAACTCTTCAACCCTTCAACCCATCCACACAGCATCACTCCATCAACTGCAATGGCAAACTGGTGCAGCTGGATACTCCAAAAATCATGGGAATTCTGAATCTGACACCGGATTCATTCTCCGATGGTGGAAAATTTAACAGTGAAAAATCAGCATTGAAGCATGCTGAAAAGCTTTTGAAAGAGGGGGCAGAGATCATTGATATCGGACCGCAATCTACCCGTCCTCATGCTGAATTTCTGAGCAGCAAACAAGAAATAGAAAGAATAGGAAGCATCATTTCTCAGATTAAGGAAGAATTTCCACAAGCATTGATTTCGCTTGATACCTTCTATTCAGAAACCGTAACATTCGGATTTAATGAAGGAGTTGATATCATTAATGATATTTCCGGAGGACAGTTTGACCCTAAAATGTTTGATACAGCAGCTGAAACAAAGCTTCCCTACATTCTGATGCATGTAAACCCATCTTATGAAACCATGCACGATAAAATAAAATTTGAAGATATTACCCTCCAAGTCAACCGTTATTTTTCCAAAAAAACGAGTGAACTTCTTGAAAAAGGAGTAAAAGATATAATTCTTGATCCAGGGTTTGGCTTTGGAAAAACAGTAGAGGATCAGATGAAAATGATCGGTGAAACTAAGTATTTGGGGTTTGACAAATTTCCTTTATTGATAGGTATTTCAAGAAAATCATTTATCTATAAACCACTTGGGAAATCCCCTATGGACATTAATGAAGAAACCCAGAAGCTCCATATGAAAGTTTTGGAACAGGGGGCCCGGATTTTAAGAGTACATGATGTCGCCGAAGCAGCGCATACGATCAGACAATTTTGTGAAAAAAATAAAAAGCGTTAAAAAAGCTTGCGTAATAATTAAAAGTTTATACATTTGCAGTATGAATTTTACGAATCAGAAAAATATTATGGTCATTTCTACTATTATTGTTGTTATTAACAGCAGTAAAGAAACGGCATTGTAAAATATTTTAATTTAAATTATATAGAAGCCGTTTCATATTGAAACGGCTTTTTTTATTTCAGAAATTATGAATCAGTTATTAGCAGTAATTATTATCGTCATTATTATTCCCTTGCGTGTGTGAGAAGGATAGAATGTGACCGTACATATCTGGGCCCTCTCACATCGTGAGAGGGCTTTTTTTATTCCTTTTTGTTAATTTTTTTAAACCCTATACAATGTATTACAGCGACAACACTATCGTGTATTTTAATGGAAATTTTCTCAAGGCAAGCGAAGCTGGGACGGACCTTTACGGGCAATCCCTGCATTATGGTTATTCCGTTTTTGAAGGCATAAAATCCTATCGCACCGATCAGGGAACCAGGATCTTTAAGGCAGAAGAGCATTATGAAAGACTTAAAAGATCGGCAGAGCTCATGCATATTCCATTTCATTATTCAGTTTCCCAACTTAAAGACCTTACCTATGAACTTTTAGAACGCAATGGATTCAGTGATGCTTATATCCGGCCGCTCGTAACCTGTTCTCCCAATATGTCACTTTCAAAAGGAAAAGAATCCTATCTGTCCCTGCTTGCCTGGGAATGGAGCAACGGCTATCTCGCAGACAAAATGAAAATCATGACTTCAGCTTTTCAGCGCCCGAATCCTAAAGCCTTTAAAGTGGAGGCCAAAGTAGGCGGACATTACGTTAATTCTATTCTCGCCTGTCAGGATGCTAAAGACAAAGGTTATGATGAAGCCCTGTTGCTTGATGAAAACGGAAATGTGGCTGAAAGTTCAGGAGCCAATATATTTTACGAAAAGGATGGAACATTATTTACCCCTGCAAAAGGAAATATATTGCCAGGCATTACAAGGCAGACGGTGTTTGAAATATGCAGCGAACTGAATATTCCCGTTAAAGAAAGCTTCTTTAAACCTGAAGAAATGAGAGGTGCCGATGCTGCTTTTTTCTGTGGTACAGCAGCTGAAATCGTAGCGTTGGATTCTTTGGATGATGTTCCTTTCACCAGGGAATGGAAAGATACGGCAAGTAACAAAGTACAACAGGCATATCTGAAGCGGATAAGACTTCTGTCATTGTAAATTTTTAGATTGTAAATATTTGATTGTCAATTAAATATATCTACATTTTTAATGATTGAATATTGTATTTTTCTTAAAAGCGAAAATGAAAAATATATTACAAGCTATAGCTTTGGACCAAAATTAAATAAAAAACTTCCATTATGGATTCAGGAAAAACTGAAATTTTTGATACTACACTGAAATATGATAAGAACAGTAAATGCAGGATTATATGTTAAATAAATATTCAAAAACATTCACACAAAACAGCGAACAGCCTGCTGCAAAAGCAATGCTTTATGGAATAGGCTTTACAGAAGAAGATATGCAGAAGGCCCAGATCGGGATTGCCAGTATGGGCTACGATGGGAATACCTGCAATATGCATCTCAACGATCTTGCTAAAGTTGTCAAAAAAGGAACCTGGGATCATGGTCTTGCGGGTTTGATCTTCAATACGATAGGGGTAAGCGATGGAATGAGCAATGGTACAGACGGCATGCGCTATTCACTGGTGAGCCGTGATGTTATTGCAGACAGTATTGAAGCCATCTGCGGGGCACAATACTACGACGGAATTATCGCATTACCGGGTTGTGACAAAAATATGCCGGGAACTATTATCGCGATGGGCAGACTGGACAGGCCTTCAATTATGGTGTACGGTGGAACGATAGCTCCGGGGTGTTATAAAAATGAACCACTTAATATTGTTTCTGCCTTTGAGGCCTTAGGAAAAAAAATAGCCGGAGAAATTTCAGAAGAAGATTTTAACGGCGTGATTAAAAATTCCTGCCCCGGTGCAGGGGCTTGCGGAGGAATGTATACGGCCAACACCATGTCTTCTGCCATTGAAGCATTGGGAATGAGTCTTCCGTATTCATCATCGAATCCTGCATTGAGCAAAGAAAAACAGAATGAATGCCTTGAAGCAGGAAAATATATCAAATTACTGCTTGAGAAAGACATCAAACCGTCGGATATAATGACCCGTAAAGCCTTTGAAAATGCACTTCGCCTCATTGTCATTTTAGGAGGAAGCACCAATGCCGTTCTTCATTTTATAGCCATGGCAAAAAGTGTCGGAGTTACGATAACTCAAGATGATTTCCAGAAAATGAGCGACTGTACACCGGTGCTGGCTGATCTTAAACCAAGTGGGAAATACCTGATGCAGGACCTTCATGGGCATGGCGGAACACCTGCCGTAATGAAATACCTGCTGGAAGAAGGACTATTGCATGGCGACTGCCTGACCGTTACCGGAAAAACCATCGCTGAAAATCTTGAAGATGTACAGGGACTAGATTTTACAACACAGAAGATCATCAGACCCTTATCAGACCCTATCAAAGAAACAGGACATCTCAGAATCCTGTATGGCAACCTCGCAGAGAAAGGAAGTGTAGCCAAAATAACAGGAAAAGAAGGCGAAAAATTTTCAGGAAAAGCAAGAGTATTTGACGGAGAAAAAGACCTGATCAAAGGAATTGAAAATGGAAGGGTACAACACGGAGACGTTATTGTAATCCGACATGAAGGCCCAAAAGGAGCCCCCGGAATGCCGGAAATGCTGAAACCAACAAGTGCCCTGATCGGAGCAGGTCTGGGCGGAAGCGTGGCTTTAATTACCGATGGGCGGTTCAGTGGCGGAACCCATGGCTTTGTGGTGGGGCACATTACTCCCGAAGCGTATGAAGGCGGCCTCATCGCTTTTGTAAAAGATAACGACCTGATTGAAATAGACGCCGTAAACAATACCATACAGCTGAAAGTTTCCGAAGAAGAAATACTGGAGAGAAAAAAGGGATGGCAAAAACCTGAACTCAAAGTAAAAAAAGGATTGCTTTACAAATATGCACTTACCGTATCATCAGCTGCTGAAGGCTGTGTAACAGACGAAATCACTTAATAGAACAAAATGAAGAATCTAAATGTATCCAGAGAAAAAGAAATCAGTGGAAGCCGGATCATCCTTGAAGCCTTTCTTCAGGAAGGGGTAAAAACGATATTCGGATATCCGGGAGGAGCTATTATTCCGATTTATGATGCCCTTTACGATTACAAAGATCAGTTGGAACACATTCTGGTCCGCCATGAACAAGGGGCGGTTCATGCGGCGCAGGGATTTGCAAGAGTATCAGGAGAAGTAGGCGTGGTGCTGGCTACCAGCGGTCCCGGAGCCACCAACCTTGTGACTGGTTTGGCCGATGCTTTACTTGATAATACTCCTATTGTATGCATTACAGGGCAGGTTTTTGAACACCTTTTGGGAACTGATGCATTTCAGGAAATTGATGTGATGAATGTAACCAGCCCCGTTACAAAATGGAGTTACCAGATCACCGATGCAGATGAACTTTCTGAAGTACTGGCAAAAGCATTTTACATTGCAAGATCGGGAAGACCCGGTCCGGTAGTGATAGATATTACAAAAAATGCCCAGCTGCAGAAGGTGTTATATAGAGAATATACCCCTTGCAATTCCTTGCGGAGCTACAGGCCGGATCCTGTTCCCGAGATAGAAAATATTGAAAAAGCAAGTATGCTGATCAATAATGCGGAACGACCTTTTATTATTGCAGGTCAGGGGATTATGCTTGGAAACGCAGAAAAAGAATTCTTGCAGTTTGCAGAAAAATCAGGGATTCCCGTAGCGTGGACTGTCCTGGGAATGAGTGCTATTCCAACTGATCACCCACAGGCAGTAGGAATGGTAGGGATGCATGGAAATTACGGACCGAATATTCTTACCAATGAATGCGATGTTTTGATTGCAGTAGGGATGCGTTTTGATGACCGCGTAACCGGGAAGCTGGACCAGTATGCCAGACAGGCCAGAATTATTCATTTAGATATTGACAAAGCGGAAATCAATAAAAATGTAAAAGTTGAAGTGCCCATTCTTGGAAACTGTAAAGAAACCTTGCCTGTTCTTACCCGGTTCATAAAAGAAAGAGAACATGCAGACTGGCATCAGAAATTTAAAGATTGCTATGAAATTGAGCACCACCAGCTGATTAGTCGCGAACTGCATCCTTCAGAAGGTGAAATTACAATGGGAGAGGTGATCCGCCATCTGAACGAGATGACAAAAGGCGAAGCTGTAATTGTCAGCGATGTCGGGCAGCATCAGATGGCAACCTGCAGATACTCAAGTTTCAACCATTCCAGAAGTAATATTACCAGCGGCGGATTGGGAACTATGGGATTTTGTCTTCCAGCTGCAATAGGAGCAGCTTATGGAGGAACCGGCCGGCAGGTTATTGCGGTGATGGGAGACGGAGGCGCTCAGATGAATATTCAGGAGCTGGGAACACTGATGCAGTACGAGCCTGATGTCAAGATTTTAATTCTGAATAACTGCTATCTGGGAATGGTAAGACAATGGCAGGAATTGTTTCATGAAGAAAGATATTCTTCAGTAGATATTCAGAGTCCGGATTTTGTACAGGTGGCCAAAGGTTATCGTATTCCGGGAAAAAGAATTGAAGAAAGGGAAGAACTGGAAGCCGGTCTTAGTGAAATGCTTCATCATAAAGGGGCTTTTCTTCTTGAAGTAATGACAGGAAAGGAACATAATGTTTTCCCGATGATTCCTCAGGGGAAAAGTGTTTCAGAAATTGTACTGACCAACAATAAGACATAACAATATAAATAGGAAAAAGATGAATTCAGAAAACAGGGAATACACGATAACAGCCTACACAGAAGATTATCTGGGGCTGATTGGCAGAATCAATGCTATTTTTTCAAGGAGAAGGATTTCTATTGTGAATTTCAATGCAGGACCTTCTGAGATTGAAAATGTGAAAAAATTTGTGATCATTATCAGGGAACCGGAAGAATCTGTAAGGAAGATTACACAACAGATGGAGAAACAGGTCGATGTTCTGGAAGTTCATTATCACAAAAATCCATATCTGACAGCCATTGTACATGCAAGCTGATCAAAAATCAAACTAAGAATAAATCATTAACAACAATAAAAAAATTAAAGAAATGGCAAAATTGAATTTTGGCGGAGTAGAAGAAAATGTAGTAACAAGAGAGGAATTTCCATTGCAGAAGGCTCAGGAAGTATTGAAAGATGAGGTTGTAGCCGTGATCGGTTATGGAGTACAGGGGCCGGGACAGGCACTTAACCAGAAAGACAATGGGATTAATGTAATTGTTGGCCAGAGGAAAAACTCAAAATCCTGGGATAAGGCATTGGCGGATGGATTTGTACCTGGAGAAACATTGTTCGAAATAGAAGAAGCTCTGCAAAAAGGAACCATTATCTGCTATCTCTTAAGTGATGCGGCCCAGATTGAATACTGGCCGAAAGTAAAGCAGCATCTTACCCCCGGAAAAGCTTTATATTTCTCCCATGGTTTCGGAATTACCTTTAATGAACGTACCGGAATTGTTCCTCCCGCAGAGGTTGATGTGTTTCTGGTGGCTCCAAAAGGATCAGGGACTTCATTAAGAAGAATGTTCTTACAGGACCGCGGACTGAACAGCAGTTTTGCCGTATATCAGGATGCTACGGGAAAGGCAAGGGAAAGAGTAACCGCGTTGGGAATAGCCATAGGAAGCGGTTATTTATTTGAAACAGACTTTAAAAAAGAAGTATTCAGCGATCTTGCAGGAGAAAGAGGAACACTAATGGGAGCCGTACAGGGAATATTTGCAGCACAATACGATGTTTTAAGGAAAAACGGGCACAGCCCTTCTGAAGCCTTTAACGAAACCGTAGAAGAATTGACCCAATCATTAATGCCTTTGGTTGCAGAAAACGGAATGGACTGGATGTATGCCAACTGCAGCACCACTGCCCAAAGAGGAGCGCTGGACTGGTGGAAACGTTTCAGGGATGCCACTTCTCCATTGTTTGAAGAACTGTATGACAGCGTGGCAAAAGGTGACGAGGCCCAGCGATCCATCGACAGCAACAGTAAACCTGATTACAGGGAAAAACTTGAAGTTGAGCTTACAGAGCTTAGGGAAAGTGAAATGTGGAGAGCAGGGAAGACCGTCCGCAGCCTCAGACCGGAGAACAATTAATCCACCAACTATGATGAAAGAAGAAACGTATCCTTCTGTGCTGAACAATGTTTATAAGGCAGCCCGGAGACTCAGAAATGTAGTCGTGAGAACCCCTTTGGCCATGAATAACAATCTGTCCGGTATTTATGAGGCAAAAATAAGCTTTAAAAGAGAAGATCTGCAGCAGGTGAGATCCTACAAAATCAGGGGAGCTTACAATAAAATGGCCGTGATGTCTCCGGAAGACCTTGCAAAAGGCGTGGTTTGTGCCAGTGCAGGGAATCATGCCCAGGGAGTGGCTTTTGCCTGCAATACCATGAAGGTGAAAGGAACTATTTTTATGCCTTTACCTACTCCGGGACAGAAACTGGAACAGGTAAAAATGTTTGGGGGCGATTTTATAGATATTGTTCTTTATGGGGATACTTTTGATGAAGCAAAAGATGCTGCGTTGGAGTTTTGCCGTGATAAGCAAGGGATATTTATTCATCCGTTTGATGATCAGGATATTATTGACGGTCAGGCTACAGTTGCTTTAGAAATTCTTGAACAGTCGGACGAACCTGTAGATTATCTTTTTGTTCCTATAGGTGGTGGTGGCCTGGCTGCTGGAATTTGTACGGTATTCCGGGAATTGTCTCCACAGACAAGGATTATCGGAGTAGAACCTTCTGCAGCAGCCAGTATGAAAAAAGCACTGGAAAACGGAAAACCGGTTCTTCTTGAAAAAATAAGTCGTTTTGTAGATGGTGCTGCAGTGCAGAAAGTAGGTGATCTTAATTTTGAACATTGCAAAAATGTACTCTATGAAATGGCTGTTGTGGATGAAGGAATGGTATGTGAAACCATTCTTTTCCTCTATAATAAAGATGCTGTAGTGGTAGAACCCGCCGGAGCCCTGTCGGTGGCAGCTTTGAAAAAATATGGAGATCTGATTAAAGGGAAAAATGTAGTGTGTATTATCAGTGGAAGCAATAATGATATCACCCGGATGGAAGAGATCAAAGAAAAAGCTCTTTTATATGCAGGTTTGAAACATTATTTCCTCGTAAGGTTTGCCCAGCGTCCGGGAGCTCTGAAGAACTTTGTTCTGAATGTTCTGGGACCCAATGATGATATTACTTTTTTTGAATACACGCAAAAAAATTCAAAAGAGAAGGGGATTGCTGTGGTGGGAATCGGATTGAAACAGAGTGAGGATTTTACGCCACTGTTCAATAATATGAAGAAGCATGATTTTTTTGTCAATTACCTGAATAATGATCCGGCTTTGATGAATCTGCTTATTTAAAAATTTGAACTGATTAATTATTATGTATTTATGTCTCTCGCGGATTTTACAGATTACGCAGATTTTGCAGATTACACAGATTTTTTGAGCTACAGATTTTAAGGATTGGTACAGATGTTTTGAGGATAATTTTTGCAACAGTGGCAATATCGACATCGGAAAATGGAGCGTTAAGAAAATGAATTTTGTGAACGTTAAGAAAATTCTACTGTTTGAGTGCGGCACCATCATTCAACCGAAGCAACAATATTGAATCCGCACGAGTTTTAGAATTTTTAGAGAACAGGATTCATTTTTAGCGGAAGTTTCCCGGTCTTGAACTTTTGATTCTTTTATTTCAAGACAAAAGAATATTTATGTCTCTCACAGATTTTGCAGATTACGCAGATTTTTGAGCTGCAGGTTTTAAGGATTACCACAGATATTTTGATAGTGGTCTTTACAACAGTGGCAATATCGACATCGGAAAATGGAGCGTTAAGAAAATGAATTTTGTGAACGTTAAGAAAATTCTACTGTTTGAGTGCGGCACCATCATTGAACCGAAGCAACAATATTGAATCCGCACGAGTTTTAGAATTTTTAGAGAACAGGATTCATTTTTAGCGGAAGTTTCCCGGTCTTGAACTTTTGATTCTTTTATTTCAAGACAAAAGAATATTTATGTCTCTCACAGATTTTGCAGATTACGCAGATTTTTGAGCTGCAGGTTTTAAGGATTACCACAGATATTTTGATGGTGGTCTTTACAACAGTGGCAATATCGACATCGGAAAATGGAGCGTTAAGAAAATGAATTTTGTGAACGTTAAGAAAATTCTACTGTCCGAAGCGCAGGACTTTATTTGATTCTTAACATAGATTGCTACTGCGCAAGTTTTAGAATTTTTAGAGAACAGGATTCATTTTTAGCGGAAGTTTTCTGGTCTTGAACTTTTGGTTCTTTTGTTTCAGGACAAAAGAATAATATTAAATCTCTACATCATTATAAACCCGGACGTGAAGTTATTTGAATGAAGATTAGAGAATAAAAGATTGCTTCGTCGCTATGCTCCTCGCAATGACAATAAAGTTTCGGCGGCCCATTCGGGCCGCCGAAACTTTATCTTTCAAGCGTAAAATTAGAAATAACTTTCGGACGTTCCGCCTCATTGGCTACTTTCCAGGATGTTCTGTACATCCATTCCGTCATTTTATAAAGCTTTTTGTAGTTGATGTTCTCGGATTCATCCTGCGGGGTATGGTACTGATCGTGCAGCACGCTGGTGAAAAATAGGGCAGGAATACCGATTTTCGCGTAGGGCAGATGGTCACTTCGGAAATAGAAATACTCTGCATGATTCGGAGAATCCCAATCTTTCAGGTATTTGAACTTGGTACTTTCATTATTGGCTTCCTCAGCCATTTTTACAAGTTCTTCAGAGTTTTTGTGGGGTGCATTTCCACCCAGAAGGGCAGCTTCATTATTATCATTTCTTCCGATCATATCACCGTTCAGCACTGCAACAATTTTTTCTTTCGGAACTACCGGATGAGCGGCATGCCACCTGGAGCCCAGTAATCCTCTTTCTTCTGCGCCATGAAAAACAAATAAAATGCTTCTTTTTCCGGGCTGTTTTTTGTAGGCTCTGGCCATGGCCAGCATGGCAACACAGGTGCTGGCATTATCATCTGCACCGTTGTAAATCGTATCATTTTTTACGGGATGCCTGATTCCGTCATGATCCTGATGTCCGCTCAACAGAACATATTCCTCTTTAAGCCTGGGGTCTGTGCCTTCAATTTTACCTATGATATTTACTGAAGGGTATTTATAGGTTTCTGTGATCAGGTTGAGAGAGATTTTAGGATTATTTTTTACCCAGTCTGCATGTTCTCTTTTGATCCATAAAACAGGGATGTTATTCGTGATTTTTTCTCTCAGGCCTTCTACGCCATAGGTTCCTCTTGTCATTTGTGGAAGAACTTCAACCCAGCTTTTTTCAGAAATATCGTCGGTGATGAAGATAACTGCTTTGGCTCCCAGTTCATAGGCTTTATTGTAATATTTGGTCCGTACAAATCCGGGATATCTTCTTACAAAAAGAGTCATTTCCTTATCTATATTTTTATCGGAAGCATTTACAGCAAGAACTTTTCCTTTGATATTCAACTTGGAAAGTTCTTCAGGTTCCGTATTCCCGGCAAAGACTATTTCAGAGTCAATAGAAGAATTGACAGGTTCTGCCACCAGAAAATCTTTCCACAGCTTAAGGGTGTTATCACCAATTTTTAAACTGCTTTGAGGAATCACCTGATGCCTGTACATATCAAAAAACTGGAAAAAAGTACCATTATCGCCAGCCGGCTTCATCCCGGCTTCCCTGGCTTTATCGGCAAGCCACATGGATACTTTTAATTCATCTAAAGTTCCTGCCTCACGTCCCCAGAACTGATCTGCGGCAAGCTCATACATGTCTTTTCTAAGATCAGCTTCTTTGATGGCGGAAACCAGCGGCTTTTTATAATTCTGGGCATTCCCCAAACTAAAGAGAAGAAAACCGAGAATAGAGAATATATAATTTTTATTCATCTAAAATTTTTAATTGAAGTTAGCCAATTTATCTGAAAACTGTTTTGAAAATTCCTTTCTGTCTTCCTCCAGTTTTTCCTGTCCGGCAGGAAGAATATAGTTGAAAAGGATTTTGTCTTCGTTGTCAAGAAATATAATTTCTTTTTCATTGCTGTCGATCATTTGTGAGAAAATTTCCCACATCGAGGTATCTTTTAATTTTAATAATTCAAAAAACTGTTCTGCTTTTATTTCTATTCTCTGCATATTTTGATTTATGTATTTATGTATTTATGTATTTATGTATTTATGATTTTGACTAAAGTCGGGGGATTTTTTAAGTTTAAGGCTTTTAAAATTCCAGAAGCTTCAGTTTAAACTGGATGGCAAAATTCTGTTTAAAATTGGGAGTGGTGTAGTAACCAACCCTGTAAAACAATCCTAAATTGAAATAGCTGGAAAGGAAATTGTTCCATTCAAGGCCGACTTCCTGGTAAAGGTGATCCAGCTTTCTGAATTTAAAATCATGGTATTCGGGATGCTTCATATCTCCGATGGTTCCTCTTAATACAAAATCGAAGCTGGAAATATTCTGTCCAAAACTTTTGAAATATAGAGGAAGCTTGTGGGTAAAATAATAGGCAATGAATTTATCATTATAATACTTTCCGCCCTCCAGTGTGGCAAAACCCAGGTAGGACGTGAGGTTAAAATTAAAATCCTTTTTCGGAGAAGCCAATCCGTTCATGGTAAAATGCTTCCAGATTGGAGCTTCGCCAAAAACCATTCCTCCATATAGCCTGAATCCCGTAGTGCCGAGTATGGTTTTGAAGTTATGGACAAACAAGGCATCAAAACGGGTATAATTGAAATCTCCGCCCAGTATTTTGTAACTCTGTTCATAATTGAAATACAGCTCAGGATATTTCTGGTCAATGATCGATTTTCCCTGAGGGGTCATGATATTGGTAGAATTCGGTGAGTATTTTAAGGTAAATAAAGTATTGAAATTATCAAATTCACCGCCTCTTCCCCTGAAGTCATAATCAAATTTGGCTTCTTCGATGTTCCTTTTTGCAGCAAAAACCAATGTAAGCCCATTGGTAACATCATTCAGATAGGATAGGGAAGCACCTCTGAAATGATAGTATTTATCATTGTTGAGGTTATTTCCGTAATTCATCATCCTCATTTTGAAATTCCATAGTCTTCTGTAAAACTCTCCGGATGCCGTTACATCATCATAATATTCAGCCCTGAAGAATGAATTCTTGTCAAGACTCGTTTTCATGTCAAGGCCAATTCCATATTTCCACTTATCATCCTTAAACCCGTAGGCAAAATAATAGTCCGGTGAAAAGTAAGGGTTGAAAGTTTCATTCAGTTTAGCTTTTAAACCTACTCTGAAGCCTTCATATAAGTTATAGTTCACAATTTCGTCTACTGCAAAATCTACGATGCCCATCCTGATCTGTCCGTTGATAAGGCCGGTCAGTACTTTAGCTTTACTGTCGATATTATACTTTTTCCCAAGGCTGTCGATGGTTGTGTAAGTATTTTTTTCTCTTTCCGTGAGCGGTTCGGTCCTGTACTGGTCCAGGAGATGCCCGTCTGCATTTTTTACAGAAAATGTATAACCTTTAAAATCGTTTTTAGTTTCTTCAGTAGGCGACTTGAAATCAAAATAGGTAGAGGTAAGAAAAGCATACGTTCCGAAACTGGTCCTGTCTTTCTTTTCAGGATGCTCTTCTGTTCTCTTTTTCTTATCCTCTTCCATAGCCACCCTGCTCATCCTGAGTTTTACTTTTTCCTGAGCCAGGAACCATTTATTGTTATAGAAAACCCAGGTACTGGTAATAATACCATCATTTTTATTCTTGCTGAAGTTTTCTATTTTCTGGATCCCGTAAGTCTCTGTGTCTATATAGATGGCGCCGTTGTACTTTCTTTTTTTGTCCTGTTTTTTGTAATTCACTTCACGGAAGCGGATCACGAATGTTTTTCTTCCGTTTACTTCAATAGTATCGGAAAGGAAAAAGCGGTAAAGCCCTCTGTTTTCCTGTTTGATCTGGTTAGGAATTTTATCACGGTTACTTTGCTGAATGGCGATCATTTCATAAATAGGCTGCTTGAGACCTGAAATTCTATTGTCCAGGATATTGATCTTTTCACCGTACTGTTTAGCATACAGAAACTCCTGAGCCCTTTCCCATAAAAAGAGCTTGCTTTTTGAAAAGATTTGTTTTGCCGAGATATTGCTAATGGAGTCTTTCTCCCTCTTTTTCTTGAAAAAATCCGTGTTGTTAAAGAATTTATTAAACTCGCTAATGCTGTCCTGATCTATGTCCAGAGAGATTTTTTCGTACGATTTAAAAGAATAGGAATCCAAACTTTTAGGTGAATTTTCCTTAAATAACCGGTTGACTTTTTTCAGAATCTCCAAGGCTCTTGGATCACTTCGGTCTTCAATGATTACCGTTTCAATATCAGTGGTTTTCGATGTTTTTTTCAGTAAAGAAACTTCCATATCAGCCTCTACAGAGGCCGTTTCTTTCTGGTAGCGTTCTGCCTGGATTTCAATGGTACTGCATGATGCCTTAAATTCCAATGAACCCTGGATATCGGTAAACCCTAAAATTTTACCGTCACAGGATATTTGGGCATTGGATATAGGTTTCTGGTCAGTTTCATCAATGACCCTGATCTTTGATTGGGAATAACCAAAGAAGGACATTAAAAAAAATAGTAAGAGTAAAAACCTTTTCATGCAAAAACTAGATCAAAAGTAATGATATTTCTTGTTGTGAGAAAGTTTTTATGATGAGTTAATAGATGATCCAATCTGTTTGTAGATAGAAAATGCAGTAAAAATACCAATAGAAATTTTTTGGATAATTAGATTAACTGATATGTCTTATTTATCATCCAGTGAATTCATGAAGTCGATAATATGATCAATTTCTTTATCATTAAGATGTAAAGGTGCATCAGAAAGGGTTTGATTTTCTACTTTAAAGCCGAAATTTTTACCCCCTCCTTTATTATAAAAATTCATGACCTCTTTTAAAGTTCTATACCCTCCGTTATGCATATAGGGGGCTGTTTTGCTGATGTTTCTAAGCGTTGGAGTTTTGAAGGAATGCTGAAGGGACTCCACGGTTTCATGGAATTTTCCTCTTCCCGGATCCTGATCAAACGTTTTGTTGTCTCCGTTAACTGCAGTTCCCAGAACTTCCTGTTCTGTTTTTTTGAAATTCGGAGGAACGGTACCATTGAATAAAGGAATAAAGTGGCATAAGGCACATTGGGCCTTTCCTACAAAAAGATTAAATCCCTTTTGCTGGCTTTCTGTCATGGCAGATCTGTTTCCTCTCATATAGTCATCAAAATTAGAATTGAACTTGGCTAAAGAGCGGATGTAGCTTGCCAATACATTCTGCAGCTGCCAAACTTCAGCTTTTTGGGATTTATAGATTTTCCTGAATTCGGGAAGGTATTTTGAGCTCTGATTAATTTTTCCAAGAATAACATTTAGATCACCGTGCATTTCTTCTTTATTGGAGATTACATCGGAGCTTTGCCCTTCCAGATCTTCTTTCCGCATATCCCAGAACTGTCCGTGCTGAAATCCTGCATAATTTAGTGATGGTGCATTTCTCTGTAATTCTGTATTTTCCAAAGACATAGACTTTGCCCTGCCATCTGTAAATGCTTTTTCTGGAATATGACAGGTTGAACAGCTTCTGCTGTTATTATTGGAAAGGATTTTGTCATTAAATAATAATTTTCCCAGACCAGCTTTTTCATCGGAGAAGACAAATTCTTTTCCCGGAGTGAATGCATTGGGATTAAAAGCATTTTTTGAGAAAAAATCAGTGGCATTTTTATGTAAGGCAGAAGTTACCTCAATGTCCGGAATACCTTCCTGTTTTTTAAATTCCAGCAATAAAGAAGAGATTTTATTTAAATGATCCGGAATAAAATGGACATAGTCAAAAGTATTCCTGTCTGTATTTTTTTTCAGAACAGCAATAGCCGAATTCACAGCAGTGCTGAACTTTTTTAAAGCTTTGTCTTTTGACTTGTCAGTAGAAATCTGCTGTAAAGTCAAAAGAGCGGCTTCTATAGAATAAGGCATTTCTTTTAAAAATGTTCCGGAAACTGGTGTGTCAAAACCGGAGATTCCAAGGCTGGAAACTCTGAATATTTCCTGTCTTACAGCATCAAAAACCTGATCTTTGCTGATAGAAATTGCCTGAAAGTTGGTTTTAATGGTATTGCTTTTATTGATCAGCTTCTTCAGATACCGGATGGTTTCGTTTTTGTTTTCAGCGGTATAAGGATAGAAAAGCTCTTCCAAAACCTGGAGACCTTCAGGTTCCAGTTCAGTATGCTCATCCATTTCAATTTCAGGCAGGGCAGGACCGTTGATAAATCTTGCTGAATTGGGGAGGAAATATTCTACTGCCCATTCCATCTTTTTATAGGTTATCCTGAGTTCCTCAAATTTTTTCTGCAACGTTTTTTCATCTGCATTTTTTGAGACCAGAATGATCAGCTCATTGATCTGTTTTTCAAAAGAAGCATTTGTTTTGGCTATTTCACTTTTTACAGCAATAAGATCTTCATTAATAGGCTGATACCGGTCACCTTTGCACTGAGAAAGTACAAAAAGAACAGCTGCTGTGCATACAATGAGAAGGACAGGGTATTTGAAAAGCATTTTCATAGGCATGAAAAAGTATCAACGGAAAATTTCCCGCTGATACTTTGAATTTTTATTGGATACTTAAAAATTATTTTTCTACGTTTCTTATGATTACGATCTGGCCGCCTTCCAGATTGGTATTCACGCCGGCACCATCAGCATTCTTAAACTTATCCTTCTGCCAGGTGTGCGAGTGAATGTTCACAGTGAAGGTATTCGGTACTCCAATGATATCAGAAATGTCAACCATTGCTCCATATTCCCATGAACCGAATTTCTGAAGTTGTCCGGACTGGTTATAGGCTGTTTGCCATGCTGTATCATTTCTGTTATGCTTCATATTTAACCACGGCTTATACTGCTTTGTCGCAATATTCAACTGCCAGATGTAAGAATCGTGAGTTGCTGCCGTATAATAAGAATCACCATCTTCCTGAATGTAAACGAAGTTTTCAGTAACGCATAAATTGTCAGGATTGATCAGGTTATGTCCGGGATTGGAATCTCCTTCTGCTACAACCTCCAGTTTTCCGGTAAGCATGTTATTTTCATTAAGAACAAGCTTGTATACTCTTCCCCACATCGTCAATCCCGGTTTTGGATTCACTCCGTTTGAAGATTCTCCGGTTGCCGTGAAGTAAATTTCTCTTCCTTTTCCGGCTCCTTTTCTGTAATCTACATCTTCAACCCTTGAAAAACGGATGGCGTTGTTATCAATATTTTTCTGGTTGATTTGTGCACCTGTTAAATTTTTGGCATTTGGAATTTCCACGAATTCTACATCGTAAGAGCTTCCCTTTACCATATCAGTTTCTGTATAGTTGCTGTTTGTTCTTTTTAAGGAATATAATTTTCCGTTATCAAGGTCTCCCTGTGTATTGGAAACATACATGATCAATTGTCCTGCTGATTGATGTGAAGAAGAGTAGGATTGGTCCTCACCGATTATGATGTATGTTTTTCCACCTGAAATATCTTTAGGAAGAGGAACGGCATTTTCCATAGAAGCTTTTCCCAAAGCAGGTTTTACTCTACTCTTATCAGATGCCTGAGAAGCTGGCGCCAGCGGATTGATAGCGTGAACCATACTTTCCTCCCCGGATTCCCCGGCAGTAAGAAAAGCACTGAATCCGTGAGTTTCAGGAGTGGCAAGAGTGGCGGAACATAATCTTGTCATACCACCAATTCCGTTCAGGATATATTCTCCTTTAAAAGGCCTGAATGTTTTATCTAAATAAACTCTTGATACAGACTGTGTGATCTCATGGTTGGTAATCATCAGGAAACCGTCAGAATTAGGATCTTTCATAATTCCCATCCCATCCGGCTGGCCCGCAAAAACAAAATTAGGAGTACCGGAAAGAACATCAGAACTTGATATTAAAGTGGTAATGTTAAGGTTTTCAAAACCAGGCATCCCGAAAACAAAGGCCGGCTCCTTCGAGAAATTTTCAATTTTGATATTTTGATTGACAGGATTGGTTTGCTGCCCATCATTGTTGTCATCATTACAGCCATGAAAAACCATGGTTGCAAACAATAAAGCTCCAATACTTTTATTAATTTTCATAATTACTTTTTTGAATTTTGATCGAAACAAAACTAATAGTCTATTGTGAACTATATTTTAATAAGGCGAAACAAATAACTTAAGTTTGGGGAATGGTTTGTTAAGACAAAGTCAATAATTAGAATGGTTATAAATAAAAAAGCTCCTGAAATTTTCAGGAGCTTAGTGTTTATGAGATAGGGATAATCAGTCCTAAATATTCAGGGCTTTTTGATAAGCATTTTCCAAACCGTCAAGGTTTTTACCTCCGGCAGTGGCAAAGCCCGGATTTCCGCCGCCGCCGCCCTGGATCTCTTTCGCAAGATCTTTAACGATAGCTCCGGCCTGGTATTCTGCAGCAAGGTCATCAGACACTCCGACGGTGATCATTGGTTTTCCGTCGGCATCAGAAAGAATAATGGTTACGGATGCGGGGATTTCTCTTTTCAGCTGGAATACAATATCTTTCACAGAACCTGCATCAAGAGAAGTTTTCTTCACCAGCAGCTGTTTGTTTCCTTTCTGCTCGTAAGCATTTTTCCAGTCTCCGATTTCTCCTTTTGCCTTTTCTTTTTTGAATCCTTCCACTTCAGCCTTTAATGATGCATTTTCCTCTATCAGCTTTTCAATGGATTTTACCACATCTTTGGATTTCAGTAATTGGGAAAGCTCGGTAATTTGTTTTTCCAGATTTTTGAAATATTCCTCAGACTTATCTCCGGAAATTGCTTCAATTCTTCTGATTCCTGCAGCTGCAGAACTTTCAGAAACGATTTTGAAATGCCCGATTTCGATGGTGTTTTTTACGTGAGTTCCTCCGCAAAGTTCTTTAGAGCTTCCGAATTGGATCATTCTCACATTGTCGCCGTATTTCTCACCGAACAAAGCCATAGCTCCTTTATCCAAAGCCTCCTGGATAGGAATGCTTCTGAATTCCTGTAAGGCAATGCTTTCCTTGATCTTATGGTTTACTTTTTCTTCTACCAAAGCCAGTTCTTCTTCCGTCATTTTATTGAAATGAGAGAAGTCGAAACGAAGGTAATCAGGGCCTACGTAAGAACCTTTTTGTTCAACATGATTTCCCAGAACCTCTCTCAGAGCTTCATGTAGAAGGTGGGTTACAGAGTGGTTGGCCTGAGAATTTCTTCTGTCGTCAGCATTAACTTTAGCATAGAAAACAGCTCCGGCATCTTTCGGAAGACCATTGATTAAAGAAATAATCAGTCCGTTTTCTTTTTTAGTTTCTAAGACTTCAAAGCTTTCCACAGCATTTTCCAGCACTCCTTTATCTCCAACCTGGCCACCGCCTTCAGGATAGAAAGGCGAGTTGCTTAATACCACCTGGTAAAATTCCCCGTCTTTGTTTTCTACTTTTCTGTATCTTGTAATATAAGTTTCAGCTTCAATCTGATCATAACCTACAAAGTTTTCGCTCCTTTCATCCAGTGTCACCCAATCATATACTTTCTGCGCAGAATCAGCTTTTGAACGAAGTTTCTGTTTTTCCATCTCAGCTTTGAATCCGCCTTCATCAATCGTCAAACCTTTCTCTTCCGCAATGATCCTGGTTAAATCATCAGGGAAACCGTAAGTATCGTATAATTCAAAAACTTCTACACTTGGTAATACTTTTGAATGCTCTGCAATCGTTTGCTGAATTAATTTTTCCACTCTGATCAGTCCGTTTTCAATTGTTTTTAAGAATGAATCTTCTTCACTTTTGATCACCTCAGAAACCAGTTTTCCCTGCTTCTCGATTTCCGGGAAGAAAGGACCCATCTGCTCCTGAAGTACAGCAACCAATTTATAAAGGAAGGGCTCCTTCATATCCAAGAACCGGTAAGAATAAGAAATCGCTCTTCTTAAAATTCTTCTGATCACATATCCGGCTCCTCCGTTGGAAGGCAATTGCCCGTCTGCAATAGCAAAAGCAACCGCTCTGATGTGGTCTACCACAACACGGATCGCAATATCTTTTTCGTCTTCTAAAATTCCGGTATATTTTTTACCTGAAAGTTCTTCCACTTTAGCAATAAGCGGAGTGAAAACGTCTGTGTCATAGTTGGAAGATTTTCCCTGAAGCGCCATACAAAGACGCTCAAAGCCCATTCCTGTATCCACATGCTGTGCAGGAAGCTTTTCCAGAGATTTGTCAGCCTTTCTGTTGAATTCCATGAAAACCAGGTTCCATACTTCCACTACCTGAGGATGGTCGTTGTTGACTAATTCAAGTCCTGAAACTTTAGCTTTTTCTTCTTCACTTCTTAAATCAACATGGATTTCCGAGCAAGGTCCGCAAGGCCCGCTTTCACCCATTTCCCAGAAATTATCTTTTTTGTTTCCGTTGATAATCCTGTCTTCAGAAATATGGGATTTCCAGAAATCATATGCATCCTGGTCCCTTTCGAGGTTTTCGGAGGCATCACCTTCGAAAATGGTTACATATAAATTCTCTTTTGGAATACCGAATACTTCAGTCAGTAATTCCCAGGCAAAAGCAATAGCATCTTTTTTGAAATAATCACCGAAAGACCAGTTCCCCAGCATTTCGAACATGGTATGGTGATAAGTATCTCTACCCACATCATCCAGATCGTTGTGTTTTCCGGAAACTCTCAGACATTTCTGTGTATCGGCAATTCTTGGGGCCGTAGGAGTTTTGTAGCCTAAGAAAAAATCCTTGAACTGCGTCATTCCTGAGTTGGAAAACATAAGGGTAGGGTCGTCTTTCAGCACGATAGGAGCTGAAGGAACGATCAGGTGGTCTTTGCTTTTAAAATAATCTAAAAATTTTTGACGTATCTCTTGTGATGTCATAGTATTGCTTTGCTTTTAAAACTATCAATTTTTGATAAGATGCAAATTTAATGTTTTTAAGCGATTTGTAATAATTTTATGCTATGTTTTGAATGGCGCCGGATACATGAAATAATATTAATCTTATTTTCCAATATGTCATTGCGAACAGCGTAAGCAACGAAGCAATCTCAGTAATATTATTTTAAAAAAGAAGGCCATTTCAATTCTATCTGCAATAACAAATAACGAATATTTTAGAAAAAATATTTACCTTTCTGAAAATATTTAAAACAGATTGAAATCAAAAGCACAAATACTGGCTCAGTGGGTAATAGGAATTTTACTTGCTTATCCTGTCTTAATTATTTTCATCTATTTATTTCATGAATATATTACAGACTCTGTAATGTCTGTATTGGTGAATTTTTGTATTTATATATTAATTCCAATGCTTATTGTAAATTGGGTATTAGCGGTTTGGAGTTTAAAGCTTGAAAGAAAAAATAGGATAGGGTATTTTGCATTACTTCTTACTATACTATACTCCGTACTTTTTCTTCTGGTTTTATACGGAGCTAATCATATTAAAATGTGCTGATGACTAAAAACGAAGTGCTGAAAAGCTGGGTAGAGCAATATTCGGAACCTCTTTTGAAAAGAGCGACCTATCTGCTTTCAGACAGAACTGAAGCTGAAGATATAGTGCAGGAAGTCTTTTTGGCTGCATTTTCGTCTTACGGATCTTTTGAAGGGAAAAGCCAGCCGCTTACCTGGCTGAATGCTATTTTAAACAGAAAAGCTGCTGATTTTTACCGGAAAAAATATAAATCTGAACCTCAGATAAATTTGGATCACTTCTTTGATGAGACAGGATCCTGGAAAAATGACAGCGTTTTGAATGACTGGAATGCCTCGGAAAAAGAAACTGAGCTGCTGGATAATGATGATTTTAATAAAACCCTGGAAGACTGTATTGAGGATTTGCCCGCCAGATGGAAGATTCCGTTGAAAATGTACTACCTTCAGGAGAAAAAAGCACCGGAAGTTAGTCAGGAATTGCAGATTTCTGCGACTAACCTGTGGAAGGTTCTTCAGCGAAGCAGAATGCAGCTGAGGGAATGTCTGGATAATAACTGGTTTGCCAAACTATAACCATACGATAAACATGTTGAGAAAATTAATTCATATTCTGTTCCTGCCATGCAGCAAGGCAACCCTGCTGATGGAAAAGAGGAATGCACAGCTTATCTCCCGAAAGGAAGACAGGCAGCTTTCTTTGCACTTAAAAATCTGCAAGTGGTGCAGGGCTTATGAAGAAAAGCTGAAAATCCTGGATGATATTTTAAAAAGAAAACGTTCCCAGAAAGAAAATATTGAAATAAATGATTCTGATATTCAGTCTTTTAAAAATAAAATTTTAAATAAATTAGATATTTAGACAAAATACTGTCAGGATTTTGAAACGGTTCCGACTATACTTTTGAAAATAATAAAGTATCATTCAAAATCTAAAAGACATGAACGGAACATCAACAATTAACGTTGAATCTGCAACGTACAAATCAGGGTATTATATTTCGCTTTTCGGAGCTGCATTGATTTTGCTCTGGATCGGAATATTCAAATTTACACCCACAGAGGCTGCCGCCATCAAACCTTTGGTGGAAAACCATTTTCTTACTTTCTTCGTATATAAAATAGCAGGGATGCAGACGGTGTCAAATGCTATCGGAGCGATAGAGATAATCATTGCATTACTTCTGGTATTTAGTGTGAAATTTGCATCTCTAAGGAAGTATGCCGCAATCGGGATGATAGCCACCTTCCTGGTAACGCTGAGCTATCTTTTTACAACCCCTGGGGTCTGGAAAGTGGTGGATGGAGTTCCTGTCACAGATTTCTTTATACTGAAGGATGTGATGCTGTTAGGTTTTGGTTTAATGATCTTTCAAAACAATACAAAGTAATGGATAAAAAGAAAAAAATGAAAAATATATTTATCGTGCTCGGAATTATTCTGGGTGTCGCAGTTTTTGCTGCAGGATCGGGACTTTTTAAGAATTCTAAGTCCAAAGAATTAACAAAAGAAAAGGAAAATCAGGAAATTATGGATAATAAAAATGTAAGAGAAATTTATTTTGCAGGTGGATGTTTTTGGGGTACGGAACACTTTTTTCAGCAGATTCGCGGGGTTGTAGGAACTGAAGTAGGCTATGCCAACGGAAATACCCAGAATCCTACGTATGAGGAAGTGGTGAGCCATACCACAGGTTTTGCGGAAACAGTAAAAGTAAAATATGATCCTGACCAGGTTGATCTGAAGTTACTGATCGATCTTTATTTTAAAACAATTGATCCTACAAGCCTTAACAAGCAAGGAAACGACAGGGGAGATCAGTACAGAACGGGTATTTATTTCACCAACAAAAGGGATGAAACTGTGGTGAAGAATGAAGTGTCGAAATTATCTGCCAATTACTCCCAGCCTGTAGTGGTAGAAACTGTTGAGTTGAAAAACTTCTATAAAGCGGAAGATTATCATCAGGATTATCTGGATAAAAATCCCGGAGGTTATTGCCACATTGAACCGGGACTTTTTGAAATGGCTAAAAATGCCAACCCGCTTCCTAAAGCAAAATACCAGAAGCAGGATAAAAAAGTTTTAAAAGAAAAACTGACTGCAGAACAGTATAATGTGACTCAGGAAAATGCAACAGAAAGACCTTTCCAGAATGAATACTGGGATGAAACCCGTGAAGGAATTTATGTGGATATCACAACAGGTGAGCCTTTATTTATTTCGACAGATAAATTTGAATCCGGCTGCGGATGGCCAAGCTTCTCAAAACCGATCACCAAAAAGCTGATCGAGGAGAAAATGGATAAATCTGCAGGAATGGTAAGAGTGGAAGTAAGAAGCAAGACCGGAGACGCCCACCTTGGACATGTTTTCACAGACGGTCCTGCGGATAAAGGAGGTTTACGATATTGTATCAACAGTGCTTCGCTGAAGTTCATACCGAAAGCTGAAATGGAGAAAAAAGGCTACGGAGAATATATTTCTCTGCTGGATAAAAAGTAATAGGAAGGAAGACCGCTGAAAAGCGGTCTTTTTTTATTTTGTTTAATGGGACATTTGAAATCTTTCTTTTATACTGAGCATTGAAAAATTTAAAAGGAAAAGAAATCCAAAGATAATATAATACGCTTCTTTAGGAAGATGGATTAAAAACTGCTGAATCTCATCAAAAAAAGTCACTTTATATACCTCATTTATACCAATAACATCATTGCAAAGGAGACATTCATACTCGAGTTCTCTTACATTTGGATCAATGTAATTTACAGTTGCAAATAAATGGCCTGTCTTTTCCAAATCATATGCATAGGTGTCGTGTTGGGCAATTGCCATATCATTCAATAAAGAAGCAAAATCTCCATAAGTATTGCTTTTGTCTAAAATAAATTCAATTCCTGTATTCTTTTCATTCCTTTTTTGAAGTTTCTTAACTTCTGAAACATAGAATGCTGAATTTTCTTTAGGTTTATCAGGCTCAACTCTTATTTTTTTATACTTCCAGTTTCTGTAAGGCTCAAAGCTTAAAAGTGATTGTTTTTCCCCATTTTTTGCTTTTGCTGGAAGCCATATATCCATAACATTAAGGTTTATTTCTTCAAATTTCTGGCTTCCATAATACCAGAAAATCAGCGGAATGAGTATGGCGCTAATCAAGCCAGGGAAATAATAGATCTTTTTCATACGAATCTCTTTCTTTTGATTTGGAGGTTTTCTTTGATATTAAGCATGGAGATATTGACAAGAAATAAAAAACCAAAAAGTATGTAAAATGACTGTTTGGGAAGGTTTTTTATAAGGCTTTCAAGATCAGAAAAATTGATTTGATCTTTTCTTTTATGATATTCGCCTCCAACTGTTCCTCCGCAAGTAGCATCGTTTTTATTAGGATCTTTATAAAAATGAATCGCAAAAAAATGACCGGTTTTTCCTACATCAATACCAAAGGTTTCCTGTTTGGCGAGTTCCATAGTACTCATTAAAGCTATAAAATCCTGGTAAGTGTTACGATCATCAATAATAAACTCAATTCCCGTTTCTTTTTCATTTTTTGCCTGAAGTCTTTTCAGTTCCGTAACATAATATTGCTGGTTTTGAAGAGCAGTATTAGGCTTTACTACAATTTTTTTGTAGTTCCAGTTCCTATAGGGTTCAAGGGTATTGTCTAAAGTATCATTGTATTTTTGCTTTGCCGGAATTCCCAGGTCCATCACGGTATATTGCGGCTGAACCCTCTTATTTCCATAATACCAGAACAGCAGCGGAATGAGTACAGCGCTAATCAAGCCAGGGAAATAATAGATCTTTTTCATATCAGTCTTTTTCTTTGAATCTGAAGATTTTCTTTAATACTGAACATCGAAATATTCAGGAACAATAGAAATCCAAAGATGATATAATAAGATTTTTCAGGCAGTTCAAGTAAATATTTAAATTTTTCAATGCCTTTATAATGTTCATCTACTGTGTAAAAAATACTTGCATCTCTGGTTCCACAATCAATTCCCTGTCTTTTTTCAATTGTATTGGAATCCTTATACTGATGAATAGCGAAAAGATGATCAGTCTTTTCTATATCTAGGCCATAAGATTCTTGTTTTGCCAATGCCATGGCATCAAATAAAGCAATAAGGTCCTGCAGGTTATTTTTATCCCCAATCACAAATTCTATTCCTGTCTCTTTTTCATTTCCAGCCTGAAGCTTTTTCAGTTCCGAAACATAGTATTGTTGGTTTTGAAGAGCTGTATTAGGGTTTATCACAATTTTTTTGTAGTTCCAGTTCCTGATTGGCTTAAGGGCATCACCTAATTGGTCATTATATTTGTGTTTTGCCGGAAGCCCCAGATCCATCACCGTATATTGCGACTGAATCCTCTGACTTCCATAATACCAGAACAGCGGCGGAATGAGTACAGCGCTGATCAGTCCCGGCAAATAACAGATTTTTTTCATTCCTGTACTTTTGATAAATTTAATGAAAAACTAAATATCTGAACAAGAAAGAGTTCATTTTTAACATTATAGCTCTGTTAAAAACAAAAAAGTGATCCGGGGACCACTTAATCTTTCAATTTTTAAATCTTTTAATTAAATTGTAAATCTACCAATCCCTTTTTCTCAAAATCCAGTAAGAACCCAGAATAAAAACGACAGACCAAATGATACATGCGATCATACTTTCTGTAGGGTAGTGGGCTTCATACTTTACACCCATTACTTTGACAAGATTCAGACGCATTAAGGGGTTTGGGATCAGATTGGACATGCTTTCCAATGGCAAAAGATTGGTAATGAAGAAATCATTCTCAAGTACAGCTTTTCTCTGTTCTCCCTGCATTCCGCTTAGCTTCTGATAAGCTTCAATCCCTGTTAAGATCTTTTCTGCTACCCAATAGGCAAAGAAACCAAGGAATACAAACATGGACTTTCTCAGCAATACGGAAAGAAACATCAGAAAAGTGAAGAACGTAAACAGCTTCACAAAATAATTTCCGATATAATATACCTCCTCATAAATTTTTGCAGGATCAGTTACTTTGGAATATTGATGACCTAAAAACATCGTGATAATAAATACAATCAGCGTAGAAACAGTCGTGAAAATGGTAATCGTTAGAAGTTTTGATTCTATAAACTCTTTTCTGCTCAGTCCATCGATGGTATTTTGCTTAAACATCCTGTTGGTGAACTCCTGGGAGATTGAAAAAACAATGATCAACCCCAGGAAAATTTTCAGCAGCGCAACAATCCATGTAGTGAAATTCCATATTTCAGGGAAATTGTAAATTCCCTGTTCCTTCAGATTGATTGTTCCTCCAAAAATATCCAGATCTACGAGTCCAATGAATAAAAGTGCGATCAGAATGGCAAAATAAAGGATAGTGAAAATCTTGAACGGTCTGTAGTTCAGATTTTTATAATATTCTAGTTTTAGTAATTTAAGCATGGGTATTCGTGTTTTTTACAAGTTCAAGGAATTGGGTCTCCAGCGACAGCTTTTTCTTCGTTAAATGAGAAAGATAAATTCCCTTTTCGGCAAGTTTCTGGTTTAATGTTGAAGCAGATACCGATGCATCTTCACGAATCTGGGCTTTAATGATTTCACCTTCAGTTTTCACGCTACTGAACCATTGAAGTTCTTGCAGAGCGCTTAAAAGCAATGTATTATTGTCAGCTTTTACTTCAAAATACCCGTTATTGGCAGTCATTTCATCCACCCTTCCGCTATAGATGGCATTTCCTTCCTTCAAAACAATGACGTGGCTGCAGATCTTTTCGATTTCGTCCAGAAGGTGGCTGGCGATAATAATGGTAATGCCCTGTCTGGCAATATTGCTGATGATCTCACGGATCTGGATAATTCCTTCCGGATCAAGTCCGTTGGTAGGCTCGTCAAGGATCATCACCTCCGGATTGTTCAGCATGGCCGATGCTATGGACAGGCGTTGCTTCATTCCCAGAGAATAGGTTTTAAAAGCATCTTTTTTTCTGTCCAGGAGACCGACTGTTTTTAAAACTTCGTCAATTCTTGTATAAGGAGTCCCTTTGATCTCGGCTACAATCTTAAGATTGGTTTCAGCGTCCAGATAAGGATAAAAATTGGGCTGTTCTATAATGGCTCCTATCTTCTTCAGGGTATCCGGATCCGTTCCTTTTTTGCCAAACCAGTACCAGTCTCCGCTGGTGGGGTTGATCGTAGACAGCAACATACCGAATGTCGTGGATTTCCCGCTTCCGTTGGGGCCTAATAAACCATAGACATTTCCTTTTTCTACATCAAAGGAAATATTATTCACCACAGTTCTTTTGAATTTTTTGGTTAAATTCTTTACTGACAAAATTTTTTCCATGTAATTTGTTTTACATAGTAGTAGTCTGCATAACTCAGGGATTGTTACAACCCATGTTTTATTTTGAATCATTAAAATACAATGGAATGTAATAACTATCAGTCCGTTATTGTCTTAACGGTGTAACTATTTTCCCTGAATACAGACCCATTGAAAAAACAATTACTTAAAAAAAATAACTATGAATACCATTAAATGGATAAAAAGAATACTGATGGCTCTGCTCTTAATCATCTTCCTGTTGTTGATGGCCGGATTTGTTTTCGAAAGAATATCCCGTTCAATAGCCGAAAAAATAAAGCCTGAAGGACAGTTTGCAGAAGTTGAAAACCATAAAATGCATTACTTACAGCAGGGAAAAGGAGGACCTACAGTAGTTTTTGAAACCGCTTTCGATCCTGCAGGCCATTTGCAATGGTATCATATTCAGCAGGATCTTCCGAAATCCTACACCACGTTTTCCTATGACAGATCAGGGATTTTATGGAGTGAAAGAGGAACGAATCCCAAAACAGGCGATAAAATAGCCGAAGAACTTCATACACTCCTGGAAAAGTCAAAAGCTCCCAAGCCTTACATTCTGGTTGGACACTCTTTCGGAGGAATGCTTACCCGGTTTTTTGTTCAGAAATACCCGCAGGACGTTGCTGGAGTGATTCTGGTAGACAGCCAGTATCCTTCTGATGAAAGATACCTGTCCCCACAATTATATAAAATGGTGAATCAGGGGCTTCCGGGTGGATTTTTAAAATTTGCCAATACATTCGGAGCAGCAAGACTTATGTTTAAAAATATGTTTCCGGCAAATGCCCAATACCAATATCAGAATTCTATAATGCCGGCTCTGCTTTACAAAAGTGCCGATGCTACCCTTGAAGAACAGGATCATATGAAATCTGTTAAAACGGAAGCGGCCGCCATCAATACCTTTGGCTCTGTTCCTTTGTATGTCATTACGGCAGGGAATAAAACAAAATATGACAGCTTTATTAAAGATCAGAAAATAAAAAATGAAATGTTGGGAGCATGGGATAAAATGCAGAAAGATTTGCTGAATTTATCCACCGACAGCAAACAGATTATAGCTGAAAAAAGTGGTCATTATATCAATCAGGACCAGCCGGAAGTGATAGAAAAGGCGGTAAATGATATGGTTGAAAAAGTTTCCGCTCAGTAAAGAACTCCCGGCATATGTTGCCGTTTTCTGTCAGCTTTAGTAGAATATGAATATTTATTTTACCATATTTTCAATAGATTTATAAGATTAAAATATTAAATTTGATTGAATTAATCGGTAGTTTATGAAGTTAATTGAGTTAGCTAAAGAGCTGAATGTTTCCGCAGAAGCCATCAAGCAGTTTATCCAGGATTTTGACCTTGAGCTTGGTGAGTGCATCAGTACCAACTTTGAAGTAAAAGAAGATTTTGAAAAATTTGCCCGTGAGAACATGGATTTTTTGAAGCTTTATGAAGAAGATCTGGACAAAAACAAAACCGTGGAGCAGATCGCTGAGGTGATCAATCAACCCAAGGAGAAAGTGGAAAAAGCCATTAAGGAAACCAACCCCAATATTTTTGATAACGGATTTTTCCGCTCATCGATCTCAAGCTACGGCATTGATAATAAACTCGGCGGGAATTACCAATTTGTCTATGACTATTTTGGACAGAAAACCAGCCTGAAGTACAGAGACTTTATTGGCTACAGGGATTTGTTCTTTTATATATCTGGAGTTTTGGAACCCTTCCTGAACCCTCAGCAGATCAAGGACTGGGGAATTCATAAACCAGCCGGAATTGTCCTGTACGGACCTCCCGGAAGCGGGAAAATTTTCTGGGCAACTAAAATCGCAGAAATTATCGGATACCAATTTAAAGAAGTTAAAAAACACTACCTCGGAACCTCTTTCGTAGACGGAAATAAAACCAATTTCAATGATTTTCTGCTCACCATGATGAAAGAAGAAAAAGTGCTGCTTTTCCTTGAAGATTTTGATGAGATCATGATGGAGAGAAGGGCAGAAACAGACCTTGCTTCCTGTAATCTGGAAACCCAGGAGCTAATCCTGCATTACATTGGCAAATTTGAAAAAGAAGAGCTGCTTATGGTAGGCTCTGCCAATTCCGTTTCGGAAATTGACGAAGAAGTTCTTGCCCCCGGAAGATTTGATGTAATGATTCCCATATTTCCGCCCAATGCAGCAGAACGTTCGGAGATTATTTTATATGCGATGACCAGAGAGCTTGAAGAAGATTCCCTTCTTTACAAGATTCTTAAAAACAACAAAGCCGATAAAGTTCCGTTCTGGCATGAAGTGGCATCCAAAATGAAGGCATTCAGCAATACCATGCTCATAGATTTTACACAAAGTCTTAAAAAGCGGCTTAAAAATCAGTACCAGCGAACCCGGAATGAAAATATTCAGATTGATCAGACGCTTTTAGATGCAGCATTACGGGATGCAGCCGGAAAACTTACTGAAGAATACCTGGATCAGGTCGCAAGATTCCTTGCAGATACGATTATCAATAATTTCGATGAATTCAAATTCAGAATTCAGGCTCTGAAAAAAGAACTGGATACCTACAAAGCCGTTGAAGAACCGCGAAGAGCAATTGGGTTCCAGCATAATGGAGAAGAGGGCGGTGAGTCACAGGGATAACACGGTGTTTGGATTACGGGATTCGAGATGCGAGTTTTAGAGTTGGAGAGTTTAGGGTTGGGAGAGTTTCTAGTATATGCCTGAAACTTTGTAACGCTATAATAACTTTTTTGGTGCCTAAGCTTAAACTTGTACCTGCTATCTTACATCTACTATCGAAATACCTCCAGTCTGAAATCTGAAATCTAGCATTTAACATCTAAATCATCATTAATACATAAATACCTTTTACATTTTACAAAAAAATGAACAGCATCTGGGAACTCGAAACCTTTTACAGGAAAAGAGATATCGTGATCGTTGGAGCCGGATTTTCTGGGCTCTGGACCGCTATATCCATTAAAGAGAAATATCCGGAAAAGACTGTTCTGATTATTGAAAGAAATGCAATCCCGCTGGGAGCATCAACACGGAATGCCGGTTTTGCATGCTTTGGAAGCCTGACAGAAGTGATTGCCGATTCCCAGAAAATGGGATGGGAAAAAACATTGGAGCTGGTTAGGATGAGGTTTGAAGGGCTCCAAAAAATCAGAACTTATTTTAAGAATAACGAAATAGATTTTGAACTGAGCGGGGGATATGAAATTTTGAATAACAGTGAATCCCTTAAACATTTAGATACTGTAAATGAAAAGCTGAAAATGATAACAGGCCTTGAGCAAACCTATATTCTTAACCAGAAAAAAATAGCAGAATTCGGTCTCGGAAAATCTGAATTTTTGATTGAAAATCCGTGCGAAGGAAGTCTGCATTCGGGGAAGCTGTTGCAGAAACTCCTTGAAAAATGCCATGAACTGAAAATCGAATTTCTTTTTGGAACCGGCGTGAAAATGATTGATGAAAATACGGATGAAATAAAGATCCATATTTCAGAAGATCTTGTGGTGAAGGCTGATAAAATAATTTACTGCACGAATGCATTCAGTTCAAAATTTCTTGAAAAAGAGGAGATTATTCCCGCACGCGGACAGATTCTTCTAACAGAACCTATTGACGGACTGAAACTGAAAGGAACCTTCCATTATGATGAAGGATTTTATTATTTCAGAAATCTTGGAAACAGAGTTCTTTTGGGTGGCGGACGAAATCAGGATTTTAAAACTGAGGAAACCATAGATTTCGAAACCACAGAATTTTTACAGAATCACTTAGAAAGTTTTTTACAGGAAGTCATTCTACCCGGTCAGAATTTTAAAATCGCTCTTCGCTGGTCAGGAATTATGGCCATGGGTTCAGAAAAAACACCCATTGTCAAACAGCTTTCAGCAAGACAGTTCTGTGCCGTAAGGCTTTCCGGAATGGGAGTGGCACTGGCGCCGAAAATAGGAGAGATAGTGGCTGAAATGATTTAAAAATAACACATAAACGATGAAAAAAACATTACTTATTTGTGGACTGATCTGTTCAGCCATTTGCTTTTCGCAAAAAAAACAAATGACTGCTGCATTTAAAGCCAAAAACTATAAAGAAGCCGTTTCATTTGGACAAAAAATACTTGAAAGTAATCCCGGCGATTTCGAGTCCAATCTTATTATATCCGCATCCTACAATAGCCTTGGGTATTTTCATGATGCTCTTTCGTATTCAAAAAAACTGAAGAGTTTAGCAGAAAGCGATGAGCAGAAAAGCTGGACATTTATGCAATTAATGGCAGTCAATTATGGTTTGGGGAATAAAGAAGTTTCAAGAAAATATTACGATAAGGCGAAAAATATTAAAGTACCTGAAAGTGTAGCAGCAGAATTATCCTCTTTGGCAAAGGGATTTGGCTTCGACAGTTTTTACGATCAGTGGATCACTGTAGAAACTGAAAATATTATATTTCATTTCGAACCTTCAATCAGTCGGGAGATCAGGAATAAGATAGCAGAAACCAGACAGGATGCTTTTGTAAAAGGGAATGAATTTTTTGGAGCAAAACTTCCTAAGAAAATTGATTTTTTTGTTTGGGGTTCGAATGAGGTCTACAATCAGTTTCTGAAGCGTAATTTAGGATTCACTCTGGCTGCTTATTGTGTTTCTCATAATCGTTTGAACCAGACTGCAGGACATGAAATAGCTCATAACCTCAGTTTTTGGCAGGGAAGCCCGGGAAAAATCAAAACAGAATTCATTAATGAAGGAATAGGAGTTTGCTTCGATCAGAATGGCGATAATAAATTGGAAGTTGCCAGAAAGGCTTACAAAAAATCACCTTTTGACATCAAAAAAGTATGGGCAGAAAACCAGAAAGTCAGCAGTGAAGTTTTATATCCGGTTGCAGGAGCATTTGTACAGTTTTTAGTGAAGCATAATAAAGTCAGGTTTCTTGAATTGAATAATAATCAGACCTATGAAAATGCAAAGAAAATCTATGGAGATGAAATAGATGGTTTAATTGAAAATTTCATGAATAAGCTGAATTAAAAATATTCTATTTTTGAATAAAGCACAGGATAAAGGTTAAATCATATAGTTTAAACTTAGATCCAAATCTTTTAACCCCGCATCCAGGAATCATATCCCGCATTCCAACTCACAAAAGAATTCCGTATTTTTGCATAAAATAAAAATTTCGTGATCAACAACGACCAGATAAAAGAAGTACAGTCAAGAATCGGCGACTTATATAAATACCTTCAGATCGAAAAAAAGAAGATAGAAATAGCGAATGATGATGAAAAAACCGCTGCTCCGGAATTTTGGGATAATCCTAAAGAAGCAGAGGTATTTCTGAAGCAGCTCCGTTCCAAAAAGAGATGGGTGGAAGATTATGAAGAAATCAGCACCCAGTTTGAAGATCTGCAGGTACTGGCAGAATTTGCCAAAGAAGATCCCGACTCTGAAAAAGAGCTGGATGAAACATTTCCACAGCTTGTAGAGAAAATAGAAGACCTTGAATTTAAAAATATGCTTTCCAATGAGGGAGACGAACTTTCTGCGGTGCTTCAGATCACTGCGGGAGCAGGAGGTACGGAAAGTTGTGACTGGGCTTCAATGTTGATGAGAATGTACACCATGTGGGCTGAAAAACAAGGTTATAAGATTCGTGAACTTAACTATCAGGAAGGTGATGTAGCCGGGGTGAAAACTGTTACCCTTGAAATTGATGGTGAATATGCTTTCGGATATCTGAAAGGAGAAAACGGAGTACACAGGCTGGTGAGAATTTCACCATTTGACAGTAATGCAAAACGACATACGAGTTTTGTTTCTGTGTACGTTTATCCATTAGTGGATGATACCATTGAAATCAATATCAATCCTGCCGATATTTCATTTGAGACCATGAGGTCTTCCGGAGCCGGTGGACAGAACGTTAATAAGGTGGAAACCGCTGTACGTCTCCGTCACGCACCGACCGGGATTATCATCGAAAACTCCGAATCCCGATCTCAGCTTCAAAATAAGGAAAAAGCCATGCAGCTCCTTCGTTCAAGGCTCTATGAAATGGAACTTGAAGCCCGTATGAAAGCTAGAAACGAGATAGAAGCCAATAAAATGAAAATAGAGTGGGGAAGCCAGATCAGAAACTACGTGATGCATCCGTATAAATTGGTAAAAGACGTCCGTTCTGCTCACGAAACCTCGGATGTGGACTCCGTTATGAACGGAAATATCACACCATTCCTGAAAGCCTTTCTGATGGCCGATGGAACTGCAGTTTCAGACGATGATATGGACTTGTAAAATATCATGCCCGGATTTTAGTTAAAAACTTATAATTAATTTTTGTTTCAGACTTTTTACACCTATTTTTGTTGTTAATCGTTATATATGGAAGATTTCAATAGCTGGAAGGATTTACTGAATCCCGAGTTTTATATTAAAATGGGTGGGTTCTGGCTTATTTTATTTATTATTTTCGCAGAAACAGGTCTTTTTGTAGGATTTTTCCTGCCTGGAGACTCATTATTATTTGTGTCGGGTATTTATGCAGTTGAAATCATCAAAGAGACTTTTGGCTCCACCGGGAGCGATTTCTTAGATACCACTATTCTTGCTTCGTGTGTGGCACTTGCCGCCATTATAGGAAACGAAATAGGTTATTATTTTGGAGTGAAAACAGGTCCTGCTTTATACAAAAAGCAAGACACGATGCTTTTCAAGAAAAAATACCTTTATCAGGCTCATGATTTTTTTGAAAAACACGGCGCACTGGCAATTATTATGGCCAGATTTTTACCAGTGGTAAGAACATTTACTCCTATTGTTGCCGGGATTGTAAAAATGGATAAAAAAGAGTTTTTAAGAGATAATATTATCGGGGCGGTGCTTTGGTCATTTATCCTGATCTTTGCAGGGCATTATCTGGACAAACTTTTCCAGGAGCAGTTTGGTATCAATTTAAAAGAAAAGCTGGAGCTGATCATCATTGTTATTGTTCTGGTAACGACGCTTCCAGTAATTATTAAATTTGTTTTTGGGAAAAAAGAAGATTTTTCGAAATACGAGGATAAAGATCCTGAATAAGAAATAACATTGAAAATATAGATAACCTGCCTTCCTGCAGGTTATTTTTTTATCCATTCCAGGATATTCGGATAGATGATGCTGTCTCTTTTTATTTTGTTGAAAAACCTTGGAGCATGACCTGTTCTTTTCATAAACACGAGTTTGTGGGGTACATTATTTTTCGTAAGTGCAGAATCCATAGAAAGCCCCTGATGCTGGTTGACAAGAAAATCATTATTCCCCTGAAACAGTAATGTGGGAACATTGGATATATTGGCGATAGGGCTTGCTTCTTTAAAGGCTTCAGATACATTTTTACGGTTAAATTTCGTTCCTACCACTTTCTGGAAGGTTGGAGAAGTGTACTTGGAATAGAATGAATTCAGATATTCCGGGCTGTAAAAATCTGTAGGACCACTCATGGAAACGATCTTTTTGATCTGCTCAGGGTGCCTGTAGCCGTAGAGCAGGGCAAGATGTCCGCCTGCACTTTCTCCCAGAAGAATATAATTGTCCGGCAGAAGTTCAGCCTTTTCGGCAAGAGAATTAAATTTGTTAATTGCCAATCCGATATCCTCCAGCTGCTGTTTGTAAGTAATGCTTTTTCGTTTAGATACCAATCTGTAATTCATGTTGATACTCGGAATTTTGTTTTCAAACAGCATTTTCTGGATCTGGATCATATGTTCCTTTTTTCCGAGGGTCCAGGCGCCTCCATGGACGATAAGAACTACAGGTGTATCTTGTGCATAATCCAACGGAAGAAAAACATCCATTTTCTGTCTTTTATGCTCTCCGTATTTTAGATTGTATATTTTCTGCTGTCCGCCGGTACCTACCCAGACCCTGAATTTTGTATTGCATGACTGCAAAAGGAAGCTGAGGTAGCCTACAACAAAAAAATGGTATCTGAGAACAAGCTTTTTCATTAATTAAATGTAAAGAAAAATTACCGAATAAAAGATTTTTAAAAAATGATGTTTGACAGTTCCGTGGCCTTTTATTCTAGCTTTTCAGCTGTTTGGGATGCAAGTCCCTTTTTGATTGTTATGATATCTTTTTCCCCATTTTTTAGAGTGAATGTAATTTCCGTATCATCATCTGCAAGGAAAAAAACATCTTCTTTTTCAGCCAGCATTCTTACTTTAGGATCATGATTATTCTGAATAAAAAGCTGTCCGTTTTCATATAGAATGTGAATGATGCTGTTTTCCGGAAGAGCATAATCGCCCGCATATCTTTTAAGCAATGAAGCATCCAGAGATACTTCTTTTTTAGGTTTTGGAAGATCAAAAGGCTGGTCTAAAAGTGCGGCTAAAATTGTATTGCCAGCTTTCTCCAGTTTTTTACTCGTAATATTGTTAAGCAGTATAATGCAGATGTCATCCTCAGGAAGCATCGCAAAATAACTTGTTGAGCCTTCTATATTCCCGCCGTGATTGATCAGTTTTTTTCCGTAAAGATCATCGATAAACCATCCGTAACCATAGCCGCTCAGAAAAGGTGTAGTCGCTTTTCTGAATGATTCTTTCGAAACAATCTTATAGTTTTTGAGTCCCTGATAGTATTTGTACAGGTCTTCAACAGTACTGTAGATCTGCCCTGCAGGGCCGGTTAATTCAGGATTCCATATCTCCGTTTTTTCATGCTTTGTTTTCGACAGATAAGAATAAGGGACTGTCTTATAAGGACTTTTTAGTGTTAAATAATCAAAGCCTGTATGAGTCATTTTCAGGGGATTCAAGATCAGTTTTCTTACGGCATCTTCATAAGAAAGGCCTGTTACTTTTTCAATAATAATTCCGAGCAGAATATATCCTGAATTGGTATAGGAGAACTGAGTGCCCGGCTTGAAATCTAAAGGTTCATCCTTAAAAAAAGAAAGTTCCTTATTTTGAGTAATTTTTTCTCTGGTATGAAGCAGCCGGAAGTATTCTTTGTTACGCAATGGCTCATAAATTCCCGAAGTGTGGGTAAGCAGGTTCTCAATCGTAATTTCATTTCCTCTGGGGTAATCTGCAATGTATTTGGAGACAGGATCTTTTACAGAGAGTTTTCCTTCTTCGCTAAGCTTTACAATAGTCAATGCAGTAAAAGATTTAGTTAAAGAAGCAATCTGAAAAATGCTTTCGTTCCGGTTGGGTATCTTATTTTCTGCGTCTTGCCAGCCATAAGGCTTTTCGAAGATGGTGTTGTTGCGATAGTGGATCAATGCGGTTCCGTTGAACTTATTAATCTCTGCATAGGCCCTGATGATGCTATCTGTTTTCTGTTTTTTTCTTTCTACACTCTCTTTTTCTGTAGTTGGTTTATTTTGTGCTTTTAAGGGAAAACAGAATGTAAAGAATATAAAACTTATCCCTGAAAATAGTATACGGAACCTGTTGAGCATGATTATTGTTTTAAAACAGAGTAAAAGTAAGGAGAGTTTTTTCAAATAGTACATTTATCGGCAGAAAATATTTAAAATTAATATACAGAATCAAATAAAAATAGATTTTAATAATTATTTTTGCCCGACTTAACATATATTAAAAAAATATTAAAACAATATGGCATCTGGTTTTTTTGCAATTTTAGATGATATTGCAGCACTGATGGATGATGTGGCCGTTACAAGTAAAATAGCTACGCAGAAAACAGCAGGTATCCTTGGTGATGATCTGGCAGTAAATGCAGAGAAGGCTACAGGTTTTCTTTCCTCAAGGGAAATTCCGGTCTTATGGGCCATTACAAAAGGATCTTTTATCAACAAGCTCATTATTCTTCCTGTTGTGTTCTTTCTCAATTGGCTCTATGCTCCGGCAATCAACTATGTGCTGATTCTGGGAGGTCTATACCTGGCTTTTGAAGGTGTTGAAAAAATCATAGAATTTCTTTTCCACCGGGAGAAAGAAGGTCATGAAGTAGTGGAAGAGATTATAGAAGACGAAAAAAGTGATGAAGAAATAGAAAAGGCAAAGGTAAAATCAGCCATTACTACAGATTTCATTTTATCCATTGAGATTGTTATTATTGCTTTAGGGACAGTTTTGGAAGAAAGCCATCCTTTCATTACACAGATTCTGGTAACGAGTCTGGTTGCCTTTATAGCTACTGTAGGGGTTTACGGTATAGTTGCTTTGATCGTAAGAATGGATGATGCAGGATTCAAATTAATCAAAAAAAGTAACGATAAAGGTTTCTTTGGAAAACTTGGGCATTTATTGGTGAAAGCTTTACCCATTGTAATTAAAGCCTTGGGAGTTATCGGAACGATTGCTTTGATTATGGTTGCCGGCGGTATTTTTGCACACAGAATAGAATTTCTTCACCATGTTTTGCCTTCCTGGTCTTCTAATGAATTCCTTACTATTTTGAAAGAAATTATCCTTGGACTTATAGGAGGCTTAGGCGCTGTTGCCCTTTTTACAATGGGAAAAGGGGTTTTTTCTTTAGTAAAGAAAAAATAGAATTTAAATATATACTAAAGTTTCGGCGCAGCTTCTACGAAGCCGCGCCGAAACTTTTAGATCAAAAAAGAGGCTAAAAAGCCTCTTTTAAAATATCTTAATTGAATAGATCTTTTACTTTATCAAAAAAAGTTTTTTCCTTTCCGGAAGGTTCTGCAACCATTTCGCCGCTTGACATTTGTTTTTCAAAGAAATCTTTCTGATCTTTCGTCAGCTTCTGAGGAGTCCATACATTAATGTGGATGAACATATCACCTTTTCCATAGCTGTCGATGCTTGGAAGGCCTTTTCCTGCCAGTCTGAGGATCTTTCCGGACTGAGTTCCCGGATCAACGGTAATTTTCACTTTTCCGCCTACTGTAGGAACTTCTTTTTTGGTTCCAAGAGCTGCTTCTGCAAAAGAAACATATAATTCCTGATGAAGATTATCACCTTCTCTCTTAATGGTTTTATCTACTTCCTCCTCAATGATCACCAGTAAATCTCCCGGAATTCCACCGAAAGGTGCATCATTTCCTTTTCCTCTTACATTAAGCTGGATGCCGTCTCTTGCTCCTGCCGGAATATTGATGGAAATTTCTTCCTCATCCTTTATTAATCCCTGTGCATTAGCGCCTGCAGGAATTTTATCTGCCACTTTCCCGATTCCCTGGCACGTACCGCAGGTAGTCTGTGTCTGCATCTGTCCGAACATCGTGTTCATTACTTTAAGCTGAACACCGGAACCGTTACAGGTAGGACATACTTTTGAAGTGGCACCTTCTGCCATTTTCATTTTCTTTACTTTGATGGTTTTCTGAGTTCCGTTCACCATTTCTTCAAGATTCAGCTTAATTCTGATTCTCAGATTGGATCCCTTCACCTGCTGGCGTCCGCCACCATTTCCACCAAAGCCTCCGAAGCCTCCACCGAAAATATCTCCAAACTGGCTGAAAATATCTTCCATGTTCATCCCTCCGCCGAAGCCTCCGCCTCCGAAACCTCCGTTACCGCCCATGCCGGCATGGCCAAACTGGTCGTATCTTGCACGTTTCTGATCGTCGCTCAGTACTTCATAGGCCTCTGCAGCTTCCTTAAATTTTTCCTCAGCCTCCTTATCTCCCGGATTTTTATCAGGGTGATATTTAATGGCCATTTTTCGGTATGCTTTCTTTATCTCGTCGGCAGATGCAGATTTACTGATCTCAAGAACTTCGTAATAATCTCTTTTTGACATATTGATTATAATTGATTACTGATAAATGATAATTGAAGCCTATTGCTTATGGTTTGAAACCTGCTGTCAATCAATTATCTCTCATCATTTATCATTTATTTACTATTAGTTTCCTGTTACTACTTTTGCAAAACGGATCACTTTATCACTTAAAGTATATCCTGTTTCAATAACATCTACGATTTTACCTTTCAGATCTTCAGATGGTGCAGGAATCTGGGTAATGGCTTCATGATAGTCTACGTTGAATGTATCACCTGCCTTAACCTCCATTGCTTTTAACCCTTTTTCAGTAAGTCTGTTCTTGAATTTCTGGTAGATAAGCTCTACGCCCTGAAGGTCTGATGCATTACCGTTTTTCGCAATTTCTTTTAAAGCTCTTTCAAAATCATCTAAAACTCCTAGCATAGAGATCATCAGATCCTGGTTGGCATATTGGAAGAACTCCATCTTCTCTTTTGCTGTTCTTTTTTTATAATTTTCAAATTCAGCGTATAATCTGATGTAACGGTCTTTTTCTTCTGCCAAAAGTTCCTCTGCAGAAGGTTTTGCTGTCACATTTTCTTCAGATACCGCTTCGTTCTGAATGTTGTTTTCTTCCTGATTATTGATGCTTTCTTCGTTAATATCCTGATTTTCCATAATTCAATATTTATTTAAAGAATTGTTTGACAAAGAACCTGCCAAATGCAAAAAATGGACATTAAGGCAGAAAAAGGAATAAGGAGTGAGTTGTGAATGGTCAATTTTGCTACGCAAGTGAATAGTGAATTGTTGGACTTAGAAATTCACAATTGATTATTGCCTATTCACGGTATTCATTATTTTTTGATTGTGAATAGTCAATATTACTACACAAGTGAATAGTGAGTTGTTGGACTTAGAAATTCACAATTGACTATTGCCTATTCACGGTATTCATTATTTTTTGATTGTGAATGGTCAATTTTGCTTCGCAAGTGAATAGTGAATTGTTGAGCTTAGAAATTCACAATTGACAGTTGGCTATTCACAACTATACTTCTATCCAGTAAATGTTTGGTAAAGCAGGTAAAGGTTTAGAATAATGATAATAACAGAAATAATCCAGACTGCTATTTTTAATAAAGGTTTGTTTACAAATTCTCCCATTTTAGCCTTGTCGTTGGTAAACATTACCAAAGGAACCACCGCAAAACTCAGCTGCATGGATAAAATGACCTGGCTTAAAACTAATAAATCGGTTGTTCCTTTTTCGCCATAGATGATCGTAACGATTAAAGCGGGAATTACAGCAATCAGTCTTGTGATTAATCTTCTAAGCCATGGTTTTAACCGGATATTGAGAAAACCTTCCATGACAATCTGTCCCGCAAGGGTTCCTGTAAGTGTGGAATTCTGCCCTGATGCTAATAAAGCAATCGCAAAAGCAATACTTGCCATAGACGCTCCTAATATGGGAGTAAGCATCTTGTAGGCATCATGAATATCTGCGACATGTTTATTTCCGGTAGTATGGAAGGTCGCCGCTGCCAGAATAAGAATAGCTGCATTGATAAAGAAAGCCAGCATTAATGAAACCGTACTGTCGATAGTTGCAAATTTTATAGCTTCCTTTTTTCCTTCTTTGTCTCTTGGATAATCTCTTGTCTGAACAATGCTACTATGAAGGTATAAATTATGAGGCATAACGGTAGCTCCCAAAATTCCAATTGCAATATAAAGCATTGCCGGATTTTGAATGATTTCCTTTTGTGGTACCAGTCCGCCAAGAATTTCATTAAAGGCCGGTTGTGAAATGACAATTTCATAAATAAAGCATGCAAGAATGATAAAAATAAGTCCGCCGACAATACTTTCTATCCACCTGAAACCTTTGGCCTGAAGTAAGAGAATGATGAGAACATCTACGGTTGTTATGACAATTCCCCAGGTTAAAGGAATATGAAAAAGCAGATTTAATGCAATGGCAGAGCCAATCACTTCAGCGAGATCACAGGCTGCAATTGCTATTTCACAGAATATCCATAAAATAAAATTGGTTGTAGGATTAAAATGGTCACGGCAGGCCTGTGCAAGATCTCTCTCGGCAACAACCCCTAATTTTACAGATAAATGCTGGAGAACCATTGCAAAAATATTTGAAATAAGAATTACTGAAAGCAGGGTATACCCGAACTGAGCTCCACCTGCAATATCCGTGGCCCAGTTTCCCGGATCCATGTATCCAACGGCAATCATCAGGCCCGGTCCGGCAAAGGCCAGATATTTTCTCCAAAAAGGAGCATTTCGGGGAACTTTTATAGAGGAATATACCTCAGAAAGAGAATGGGATGTTTTATCTTTACGCCAAGCGCTGTTCAATTTTAAATTCATAAATGTTAGAAATGACTAACAAATTTAATTAAATAAATATAAATATGAAAGTCAGGAAATAAAAAAATCCCGGAAACTCAGTTTCCGGGATCTATTTTTAAAGATTCTAAAGATCTTATTTTGCAAATCTTACAGACATTTTTCTGTCCGCTGCTCTTTCTGCATCAGAAGCTTTAGCATCTACTGTAGCAAATTTACTTCCGTAACCTTCAGCTCCTAAAACCTGAGCACCAACTCCTGCTTTTCCTAAAGCATTTTTGATGAAATCAGCTCTGGCCTGAGATAATTTTACGTTGGAAGCTTCATTTCCTGTTTTATCAGTATAACCTCCGATTTTGATTTTTGCATCCGGGAATGCTTTTAAAATAGCTACCAAGTTATCAAGCTGTCCCTGAGAACCTGCCTCCAGCTCAGTAGAACTTCCCATTTTAAAGTTTACATGGTCAAAATCATACCACTTATCTTTTAATGCTGCATCATCAGCTGCATTTTTATAATTACCTGATTTAAGGAAAGTAATCATCTGATCTTCCATACCACCTTTGTAACCTTTCAACATAACACCGTTAAGATCAATGTTATCATCTGTTCTTTTTGCCGGTGCAGCAGCTGTTGTTGCAGCAGTGTCCGTGGTTGTAACGGTAGCAGCTGTATCAGTTGATGCTGCTGTAGAGTCTGTGGTAGTGGTCGTTGTAGTCGTCTGTTTTTTATCACACTGTTTCCAGATGAAATAAGCTGCAGCGATTAAAAGTAAAAGCGGAAGCAACCATTTCCAGATTGAACCTCCGCCATCATTATTATTTCTGTCAGGATTGGTTCCTGCAGATGTAGTACTTCTTGTAACTTCTATTTTCGGCTCTTCACTGGCTGCTGGTCTGATGGCATCATTATCGTTATCAAATTTATACCCTTTTGCCCAATCCCCGATATTAAGAGATGCAAGAGAAAGTCCTGCAGGTAAAAGAGAAGAAATGATTCCTTTTTGCTCACCTAACAGGCTGGAAATACCAGCTTTGCCTAAATTGTTATCAGCAGCATATTTTCCGATAGAACCTACCGTAGCTCCTGTTACTAAATTCAGAAGGGAACTGGAAGTGTTATTGCTGATTCCTGCATAGGTAGCAATAGCATTCACGATTCCACTGATCTTGTCTCCAAAAATAGAGGTCAACAGATTGGAAATTACAGGGCTGCTTGATGAGCCACCTAATAAATTTCCTAAAATTCCGCTTGACGAGGCATTGGTAATAGCATCCAAAACTCCGGGATTATCAGAGTTGTTTGCTAATCCTCCAACAACAGCAGGCAGTAAACCTCCAATTGCTTTTGAAATACCGGACTCACTTTCTCCAAACTGAGAAGCTGCTTGCGAAACTAAAGCGGGACCTAACTGTCCTTTAATTAAATCAATGACATTTAAAGACATAATAAATTATTTTTTTAGATTAATGTTGCATAAATTTAAACAAAAATCTGTCCAAAAGTCATTTTTTTTTGAATATTTATTTAATTTCCCGGCAAACCTTTGGAAATAAGCAAAAAAAATTAGTAAGCTTTTGCGAATAATACACGTCTTTTAGACGGTTTTCCACTTATCATGGAAACTCCTTCCTCAACGTCATCATCCAAAGGAATACATCTTATGGTAGCCTTTGTTTCGTCTTTAATCTGCTCTTCTTCTTCTGCTGTTCCGTCCCAATGGGCATAGATAAAGCCTCCTTTTTCTTCAAGAATTTTTTTGAACTCATCATAAGTGTCAACTCTTGTGATATTGTCTTTTCTGAAGTTTAATGCTTTTTCATGCATATCCTTCTGAATAGTCTGTAGCAGTTCTTCAATATAAGAATCCAGACCGTCAATAGAACGGACTTCTTTCGTTAAATTATCTCTCCTTGCAATTTCAACAGATTTATTTTCAAGATCTCTTGGTCCCATTGCAATCCTTACAGGAACACCTTTCAATTCATATTCTGCAAATTTCCATCCCGGTTTATTGTGCGTATCATCATCGAATTTCACTGAAATTCCTTTTGCCTTTAATTTAGCCTGGATATCAAGAGCCACTTCACTGATCTGTGCAAGCTGCTCATCTCCTTTGAAAATCGGAACAATCACTACCTGAATTGGTGCAAGGGTAGGAGGAAGTACCAATCCAAAATCATCGGAATGGGTCATAATCAAAGCACCCATGAGACGTGTGGAAGTTCCCCATGAGGTTGCCCATGCATGTTCTATCTTTCCCTCCTTGTTGGTGAATTTTACATCAAAAGCTTTCGCGAAATTCTGACCTAAGAAGTGAGATGTTCCTGCCTGAAGTGCTTTTCCATCCTGCATTAACGCTTCGATACAGTATGTTTCATCAGCTCCCGCAAATCTTTCAGAAGGTGTTTTCAATCCTTTAATAACTGGCATTGCCATGAATTTTTCTGCAAAATCTGCATATACATCGTTCATCTTTTCAGCTTCTTCCACCGCTTCATCTTTGGTAGCATGTGCTGTGTGCCCTTCCTGCCATAGGAATTCTGCTGTTCTAAGGAACAGGCGGGTTCTCATTTCCCAACGGACAACGTTGGCCCATTGGTTAATTAATATCGGAAGGTCTCTGTAAGACTGGATCCAGTTTTTATAAGTGTTCCAGATAATTGCTTCAGAAGTAGGACGTACGATAAGCTCTTCTTCTAATTTGGCGTCCGGGTCCACAATAAGTTTGTGAGGATTGTCCGGATCTGTTTTTAATCTATAATGGGTAACTACTGCACATTCTTTAGCAAAACCTTCTGCATTTTTCTCTTCTGCCTCAAACAGACTTTTGGGCACAAAAAGCGGGAAATAAGCATTAACGTGACCTGTTTCTTTGAATCTTTTATCCATTTCATCACGCATTTTTTCCCAGATTGCATAGCCGTATGGTTTAATTACCATGCATCCTCGCACTCCAGAGTTTTCAGCTAAGTCAGCTTTTACCACCAACTCATTATACCATTTGCTGTAATCTTCGCTTCTTGAGGTTAATTTTGCCATTATTTTTTTTAATTTTTTAACTTTTGTACATTATTGTAATCTAAAAATAAAAATCTATTTTTGATAGATTTTTTTACCAGTGTTTTGGTACATTTTTGGTACAGATTGCAAATATAATTTAAATTAAAAATCTTTACGTTATCATGAAAAGAAATATACATAAAAATTTGCTTGGTATGTTAAAATCCAAAGGGGTTTTAACAATAGCAGGCGGATTGCTGCTTGTCTCCTGTGGTGCCCAGATGGGTGGATACACAGAGACTGATGGGGTATACTACGATCCCAACAAAGATACACTGCCGGAAGGCGTGATCATCAATGATGGCGGTAACAGGGTAGGTGAAAACTATGACTACTACCAGGATTCCAACGTGATCCAGAATGCAGAGGCCAATTCCAGAGAGCAGGATAACAGATATAACGAATGGAGCGGAACCAATGCTAACTGGAATATGAATGCTACCGATTCCGATTGGGGCGCATTTGCCGGCTCTCAGACCAACTATTATGATAATTCCTGGGGGTATTCTCCTTGGGGATGGTATGGTTATAGCCCATATTGGGGCATGAACCGCGGCTGGGGCTGGGGTATGAATTTATCCTGGGGTTGGGGCGGATCGTTCGGCTGGGGCTGGGGTGGCTCATTCGGTTGGGGCTGGGGAAGTCCTTACTGGGGCTATTCTCCTTACTGGGGTGGATATTATGACCCGTTCTGGGGCGGTGGTTATGGTTACCCATATTGGGGTGGCGGCTACTGGGGTAACAGCTATAGACCTGTTTACAGAAGAAGCAGTGGCGGAGGATTCAGTAATCCGGGCTTAACGAATGCAGTATACAGAACCAATACCTACAGAGGTGGAAACGGTTTCAGAAATACATCGAGTACTAATAACGGTTTCAGAAACAGCAGTACAAACGGGGGATTCAGAAACAACGGATCGTATAACAACGGAGGATTCAGACAAGGAAATACAAATGGCGGTTACAGAACTCAGCCACAATCTGGAGGATTCCGTAATTCAAATTCTCAACCGAGACCTAACTATAATTCTCAGCCAAACTACAATAACAATGGAGGTTTCAGATCTAATGACGGAGGCTTCAGATCAAGCGGAGGCTTTAATTCAGGCGGTGGTTTCAGAGGCGGCTCTTCCGGAGGTGGAGGCGGTATGAGATCTGGCGGCGGAGGCGGTGGCTTCAGAGGTGGCAGATAATTTTGAACTTAATAACTATTAAAAAAATAATGTTAAAAAAATCTTTAGTATTAATGGGTGTTGCTGCTGCATTTTATGCACAGGCACAGGACGTTTCTATATTGAGAAATACTGTAGATGTTTATTCCACTACTCCTATGGTAGGTTCTTCGAAGTTTAATGCAATGGCAGGAGCTAACGGAGCATTAGGAGGCGATGCCAATTCACTGCTTACCAACCCTGCAGGTTTGGGAGTCGCTATTTCCGGGGAAGTTTCCGGAACGCTATCTATTGCAGGAAATAAAAATAAAAGTACCTGGGCAGGATCTACAATTGATTACAGCAAAACCAATACAGATCTTGGAAATGCAGGAGCTGTAATGGCTTTTCCTCTGATGACTGAAACAGGATGGAAGTTTATCAATATCGGGATCAATTTTTCCAATCAATCATTGGATAATTATGTAGAATCTCCCGGAAGCAGTAATGTTATCAAAGATTTTACTGATAAAAGTGCATCATTGGCGGGACATGCTTATAACAGATATGGAAATCTTTCCAGAACAAGTTTTGGGGTAGGTGCCAATTACAATCATAATCTATACATAGGTGCAGGATTCAATTTTTTAAGCGCATCAATAGATCAGTATGATACGGCAGCCTTCCAGTCATTGGATAATGGCTCCATAGAGTATTTTAACAGACAGAATACTCCTATGAGTGAAAGATCTTCCGGTTTTTCTGCTTCCTTAGGGGTAATCGGAAAACTTAGTCCTAATTTCAGAATTGGTGGTTCCATAGAAACTCCAACTTTCTGGCGTATAGACAGGGCTTATAATTTCTATAATGATCCTGATTACGGAGATGGTACGGGCGGTGAATCCAGAGATCTTACAACACCGCTTAAAGCAACAGTAAGTGCAGCTTTTGTGGCCAGCAAAAATTTCTCATTGAATGTAGACTATACACTTGGACTTACAAAGCCTAAATACAAAGTAGTTACAGGTGCTGAAACTGAAATAAACAATTTCTTTAAAGACAATTATAAGAATCTGTCTGAAGTAAGAATAGGTGCGGAATACAGAATACAGCAGTTCAGACTGAGAGGTGGTTATTCTTATGTATCCAACCCTTTCGATGCTCTAACCGTAAGCCAGGTTAACCCGGATGCTTCCACATCGGATCAATCCTATAGCAATATGATGCTGAATAACAGAAACCTTGCCTCATTTGGTGTGGGATACGATTTCAAATCATTTTATATAGATGCATCTTATCAGTATGTAACGTCTACATACAGCAATCCTTTCCTAAGAGGTATTGAAACAGGTAATCCTTCTACTGATACAGCTTATTACTCTGATACAAGAATTATGTCATCAGATTACTTTGCAGTTTCAGAAGTTAAAAATAACAGGAATAACTTCTTTATTACATTAGGCTGGAAGTTCTAATTCCAGATGTGTAATGAGTGATTAAATTGAAAGGCTCCGGATTTAATTCGGGGCTTTTTTATTTGTATGAGATAGAAAGAAAAGGATTAATGTGAATGGCCGGCCACAGGATGGTGATGGAACAAATGCATTATCAGCGCTAAAGAAACACCAATAATGACAAGTCCGATCTTTACCCAGTCGATATTGTGATTTTTATTGCTTTCGAAAATAATAACAGATGAGATGTGAAGGAAAATTCCTCCTACAATAGCCAGAAAATAAGGCTGCAGATCAGGATTAAAATAATTTCCAAGCAGCATTCCCATTGGAGAAGCAAGAGCAAATAGAGCCACAATCAGCAATGAAGGATAAGGTGAGGTTTTAGATTCATTTTTCCGGTTGAACAAAAAAGCTCCGAGTATAAAAGAAATCGGAAGATTGTGAAACACGATTCCCAGAAGATATGGAGATAAATGTTCTTCTTCATTAGCCAAAGGTATTCCTTCAATAAAAGCATGGATAAATAAACCTACCATTAATGCCACAGGAAGAATGTTGTGCTCATTATGATGATGGAAATGTCCATGTTCAAAACCTTTTGTAAGGGCTTCCAGGATCATTTGAAGCAAAACACCTGCTATAACGAAAATTCCCAGACTGCTTCCTGCTTCAGAAGCATATACCTGTGGAAAAACTTCATTCAGGCAGATCGTGATCAGGAATCCGGCGCTTAGTACCAGAAGATTTTTAGCCAGTTTTTCCTTTTTTCCGAAATGCTTGCCTAAAAAAACGCCTGTAATAACGCTTAATATCAGTAAAACGACCGTTATCATGCCTTTTTCTTAAATAAATTGATGCAGCGTGGTGAAACTTCACGGTCAAATTCATTCAGCTGGTAATCGCCCCAGATTTTAATTCTTTCAAAACCGCATTCAGTTGCATAAGAATTGATGGCTTCCAGGGTATGAAGCTTTACTTTTTCAAAGAAATGAAAAGGTTTTCCGTCCGCTTCAAAACGGATATCTTTGATGATATGTCTTCCTTCGATCTTTTTCAGGATCTTAAAATCAATATTACCGCGGGTTATGGTGGTTTCAGGAACTAAATTTCTTCTTACATATTCTTCATTCAGGTAATCAAGAACAAAATAGCCTCCCGGTTTTAAAACATCATAAACCGACTGAAAAACTTTTTTATCATCGTTTTCGTTGTCGAAATACCCGAAGCTGGTAAATAAGTTGAATACCGCATCCATGGGATCTGCATCAATAGGATTCCGCATGTCGTGCACATTGAAAAGAAGAGTCTGGGTTTCAAACTGCTTATCGAATTCAATGCTTTGTCTGGAAAGATCCAGTCCGAGAACATCGTAGCCTAATTTGTTAAGGAAAACAGAGTGCCTGCCTTTTCCGCACGCCAGATCAATAATCTTGGATGATTGCGGTAACTGAAGGTCTTCAGTAAGCTTTGTAATGAAATTTTCTGCTTCCGTATAATCTCTGTTGCTATAAAGAAGATGATAATAAGGTGTATCAAACCAAGATTCAAACCATTCCATAATGCAAAAATAACTAAATTTGTGCGGTTAAAAGCAAAGTATTTAAATATTGGAAGATCGAAAAATTCAATGGACAGTAAAATTGAACCTGTAATCTTTTAATTATTAAATCATTAAATCTTTTAATATATATTTATGGACACAGAAAATCTAAAGATTCAGATAAAGACATTCTTCGGACTGGAGCAGATTCTTGCTGAAGAAATCAAAAAATTGGGAGGACGAAATGTAGAAATTAAAAACCGGGCGATTAATTGTGAGGGAGATCTGGGTTTCCTTTATAAAATTAATTACTCTGCAAGAACTGCATTAAAAATTCTGATCCCTGTATTTGAATTTAAGGCATTTAACCAGCATCAGTTTTACAGTAAACTTTCTGCTATTGCCTGGGAAGAATATATGGATGTAGATCAGTCTTTCGCGATCGATTCTACCGTAAATTCCGAAACATTCAAACATTCCCAGTTTGTTACCCTGAAAATGAAGGATGCTATTGTTGATTATTTTCAGGATAAATTCAACAGACGTCCTGATGTAGAAACAAAAAGTCCTGATATCAAATTCCACCTGCACATCGACCGGGAACTGGTTACTGTTTCTTTGGATTCATCAGGAGATCCTTTGTTTAAAAGAGGGTATAGAAAAGAGCAGGGCGAAGCCCCTATCAACGAAGTACTGGCAAGCGGAATGCTGCAGCTGGCAGGCTGGGACGGAAAAGGGAACTTTTTAGACCCGATGTGCGGTTCGGGGACTCTTCTTATTGAAGCGGCTATGATTGCCATGGATCTTCCTGCACAGATTTTCAGAAGAAGGTTTGCATTTCAGAACTGGAATAATTATGATGCCGATCTTTTTGCGAAAATTAAAGAAGTCAGAGTTAACAGAGTAAAAGAGTTTACAGGAAAGATCGTCGGCTATGATATTGATGCCAGAATGCTGAATGCAGCCAGGATCAATATTGAAGCGGCTGAAATGGAAGATGTGATTGAAGTAAGAAAACAGAATTTCTTTGACTCCAAAAAAGAACTTTTCCCATTATTGATGGTTTTCAATCCTCCTTACGATGAGAGAATTTCTATTAACGACGATGATTTTTACAAGAAAATAGGAGACACTTTCAAAACAAGTTATCCCAATACCTTAGCGTGGCTGATCTCTTCTGATCTGGAAGCTGTGAAAAAAATCGGGCTCCGTCCTTCAAGAAAGATCAAACTTTTCAACGGAAAACTGGAAACAAGATTCCTTCAGTATGAGATGTACGAGGGCACGAAAAAGGTGCATAAGATTGAAAAGAATTAACTGAATAAAAATATAAACCTTCCATTGCGGAAGGTTTTTGTTTTATTTTAAATTGTTTATTAAAGATCAGCTTCATCAAAGTAACAAAATTGATTTCCTCTTTGCTGTCTTAAATCTGAAGTAATGTTAATGATCTTTGCGTTAATTTTTTGCTCACAGATCTCACAGATTACGCAGATTTTTGCCATCTCAAATTCGGAGTAATACTTATTATATGTGTGAAAAATCTAGCTAATCAGCTTAAAGCGGAAGGTACCAGACCAAATTGTTTTTTAAAAGCATGAGAGAAATGCGAGAAATCCTCAAAACCTACCTCCAGAAATACATCAGAAGGTCTTTTTTGTTTTTCCTTTAAATGATAATAAGCCAGTTCAAGGCGTTTTTGGGTAAGCCAGCGCTGAGGAGTAGTCTGAAAAATCCTTCTGAAATCCCTGTTGAAAGTGGATAAGCTTCTGCCCGTCAGGTACCCAAACCGTTCTAAAGACATATTGAACATATAATTTCTTTCCATAAATCCGGCCAGATCAATTTTTCCCGGTTCTTCAAAATCTGTGAGGACGGCATCTATATCCGGATCAATTTCCCTTAAAATGCTGATGGCTTCAGTAATTTTTAATATGGCAATATTTTCAGGAAAAGGTCCTTCCATTTCAAAATAGGGGATCAGGGAGACAAGGCAGCTTTTCAGTAAAGGATGGCTCTGAAAACTATGAATCTTAGACTCCCGGCTAAAAGCTTTATGTTTCACTTCAACGGAAGCATAAAACTGTTTCAGCCGTTCTGTTGTAAGGTGCATTACTACAGCTTTATGCGGAAGTCCGTCTTTGGGATAATTGATGATCGTGGCGAGATGATTTCTCGGAATCAGGAAGATATCCCCAGCCTTGAATACATATGTTTTATCAGCCTGGATAATCTTTGTTTCCCCTGATATAAACCAGACCAGCATATGGAATTCAAAAACGGTTTCTGTTTTAAAGAGCTTATCATCATAGGTGGAAAGCTTGATATCCGGGGTAATATATTGTATCTGGAAATCCATGATCTGTAGTTTATCAGTACAAATGTATTTAAAAAGAGATTATTCCGTATCAAATTTGAAGTCCAGCATTTCTTCGCTTAATTTCCATAACCTTTCTGCATTCTTCCTGTCGATGGAATAAGGCTGTACACCGCGGATCGTTTCAGGATCGTCATATCTGTGCTCTATCTGTCCAAGATCTATTTCAGCAATATCGCAGTTTTCACAATAAACTCCACCGATATTCTGAAGAGCAGGACTCGTTGCACACCAGACTGTTGTGGCAGCACCTTGTGGAATTGTTTTTAATTTGGCTTCAACTTCAGGTTTTATTTTCCCGTTCTCATCATGAGTTCCCATCTGGATAAAAAGGTCTATCGGTTCTTCTCTTCCAAGATCAGTTCCGTAAACAGATCCGGGATGTATGGAATAGGCTCTGATGTTGAACTTTTTTCCTCTTTCATCCAATTCCGTGGCCAATAAATTACAGGCTGTCTTCGACTGTCCGTATCCCAGCAGGGTCTGGTATTCCCTTTGCTCAAAATTCGGATCTTCAAAATTAAAATCGGACATCTGGTGGCCATATGAAGAAACGCTGAGAACCCTTGCATTGCCTGATTTTTTCAATGCGGGCCATAACCTTGCTGTAAGATGGAACTGGCCCAGGTAATTGGTGGCCAGCTGTGACTCGATACCTCTGCTGTCTCTTCGGAGAGGGACCCACATAATTCCGGCATTATTGATCAGGAGATCGAGCTTTCTGCCGGATGCGAGGAATCTTTGACTAAAGTCATCAATAGACGCGGGGTCCATCAGATCCATTTTTTCAAATTCAATATTCTGTATACCCGCAAGATTTTTTTCTGCTTTTTCAATGTCTCTCGCAGGAATAATTATTTTGGCACCTGCAGATGCAAGTACTTGAGTCGTTTCGAGGCCGATTCCTGCATAGCCGCCTGTGATGATTACTGTTTTGCCCGTAAGGTCAGTTCCTTCTATAATTTCCGATGCTGTAGTCTTTGCATTAAATCCTGAAAGGATAGGATGCTGTAGTGGATTGATGTTGTGTGTCATTTTTTGGGTTTTAAATTTCTATAGCAAAAGTAGTGGCTGTTCATTTTTATGATTTTGTTTAAAATGTCAAATAATTGTGTTAAGAATTTCATGGTATTTATATCCTGCAGTTTATTTAAAAGTAAATTTCTTCCAATAACCTGTTAAACTGTTTGTAGATTCTTCAGCGAATAAGTAATTTTGAAAAATTTTCAATTTGAGACCTACCATTTCCATTGTTGTTGCTATTTTCAATCGAAAAGACGAGCTTTTTGAACTGCTGAATTCTTTGACTTTTCAGACAGACAAGGAGTTTGAAGTGATTATTGTGGATGATGGATCTTTTATTGACCTTAAACCCACCATTCACAACTTTGAAGAAATATTGGATATCAAATATTTCAGAAAGGATAATTCCGGTCCCGGTCTTACCCGGAATTATGGAGCGAAAAGAGCTCAGAATGATTGGCTTCTGTTTGTAGACAGCGACGTGATCGTAGAAAAAGATTATATCGAAAATATTAAAAAAGATATTGAAACCATTCCGTGTGATGCTTTCGGTGGGGCGGATAAAGCGCATAAAGGATTTAACCTGATGCAGAAAGCCATTTCGTACTCAATGACGTCGGTTTTTACAACAGGAGGAATCAGGGGAAGTAAAAAGGCGGTTTCCAGATTTCAGCCGAGAAGCTTTAATATGGGGGTAAAGAAAGAGGTTTTTGAAAAAGTAGGTGGTTTTTCCGAAATGAGGATCGGTGAAGATCCGGATCTGTCCATGACCCTTTGGGAAAATGGTTTTACAACTGCATTTTTTGATGATATTGCCGTATATCATAAGCGTAGGGTAGATTTGGGTAAATTTTCCAAGCAGGTTTATCAGTTTGGTTGTGCAAGGCCCATTCTTAACCAAAGACATCCCAATTATGTCAAAATCTCATTTGCATTTCCTACCCTTTTCATGCTGGGCTATATTTTGGGATTTCTAGAATATTTTATTTTAGGCAGAGGAATTATCCTTGCCTTTTACGGGCTGTACACATTCCTTGTGCTGTTCCATGCCATGATTGTAACTAAAAACATTAGTATCGCCGGAATGGCGGTGATTTCCACTTATATCCAGATGTTTTCCTATGGCTATGGTTTTCTGAAATCATGGGTGCTGCTGAATGTTTTCAGAATGAAGCCCGAAGATGCCTTTCCGAAACATTTCCACCTTAAATAAAAAAAATAAAAGCTGCCGGAAGTTCCAACAGCTTTTATAACAATAAATTAGGATATGAATAAAGTTTCATGGTTGAGAACGTCTGTTTTCAGCATGCATTCCCGCATTTTTTCATAAGTTCTTGCGATGTCGTGATCCAGTCCGATGGAGAATCTGATCAGCCCGTCCGATATACCCATTGCCTCACGCTCTTCTTCCGGAATTTCCGATGAAGTGGAGCTTCCCGAACATGAAAATAAAGTTTTGTAGAATCCTAGGCTTACAGCCAGATATCCGAGATTTTCCTGCTGCATCATTTCCATCAGCTCATTCGCTTTTTCCGTGGTTCCAGCATCTAAAGTTAACAGACCCCCGAATCCGTATTCCTCATGCATCATGCTTTTCATCAGTTCATGATCCTTGTGGGATTTCAGGCCCGGATAAGACACTTTCAGACCGTCCTTTTCGAATCTTTCAGCCAGATACATGGCATTGTGGCTGTGCTGTTTCATCCTGATGTGAAGCGTTCTCAGATTTTTAAGGATACTTGCAGAACGGAAGCTGTCCATGGTGGGACCCAATAGCATGCATGCTCCGTTATTTACATTTTTGGTATCATTAATGAATTCCTGGCTTCCACAGTAAACACCGCCTACCGTATCGCTGCTTCCGTTAATGAACTTCGTTAAGCTATGAATAACGATATCAGCTCCCAGTAACGTTGGTGAAACAGAAAGAGGGGAGAAAGTATTGTCTACGATCAGTTTTAAATGATGTTTTTTACAGATTTCAGAAAGTTTTCTGAGATCCGCTACTTCCAGAAGCGGGTTGCTCACACTTTCACAGTAAATAACTTTTGTATTGGGAGTTATAGCATTTTCTATAGATTCAAAATTGCTGATATCTACAAAAGTGGTATCAATATGAAAAGGAGGCAGGAAATTTTTAAGGAAAGCATAGGTTCCTCCATAAATTGTTCTGCTGGAAATAATATGGTCACCACTCTTGCATATCTGCATCAGGACAGATGTAATGGCTCCCATTCCGGATGCTGTAACGTTGGCGGCTTCAGTATTTTCCATTTTTGCAAGTGCCTGTGCAAGGTAAAGATTCATCGGGGATGAGTGTCTTGAATATAAATAGCATCCTTCCGCATTTCCTTCAAAAGTATCAAACATGGTTTTGGCAGAAAGGAATGTATAGGTAGAACTGTCAGAAATTGATGGATTTACCCCTCCGAATTCGCCAAAATACTGAAGATCCTGGATCTCATTAGCTGCATTAAAATTGTCCATAAGCTTTAGGTTTTATTTATCGGCCTAAATATGCTCTGTTTTCATAATTATTACAAGGTATATTTGAATTTGTAGAATATAAATCTATAATTTATGTTTTATATAGAAAATATGTTTGTTATATTTGAATTTGTTAAACTTTATCCAAAAAAACATCTATGAATTTTGACGAAACCGATAAAAAACTGCTGCTGTACCTCCAGGAAGACTGTAAGCAAACGACCAAAGAGCTGGCTTACAAGCTTAATTTGTCTGTAACAGCTGTGTATGAACGCATCAAAAAGCTTGAAAACTTTGGCGTGATCTCAAAATATGTGGCACTATTGGACCGTCATAAAGTAAACAGGGATTTTATTGTACTGTGCCACATCAAATTAACACAGCACAAAAAAGAATTTGTATTGCAGTTTGAAAGAGAAGTAATGAATCTGCAGGAAGTCACGGAATGCTTTCATGTGAGCGGAGATTACGACTATATTCTTAAAATAGGGGTGAAGGATATGGAGGATTATCGTAATTTTATGCTCAGCAAATTAACGGCCCTTCAGCATATAGCAAGCACTCACAGCTCATTTATGATCTCTGAAGTGAAGAATACAACGGCCATTGTGCTTTAAAATTTATACCAGAACACCGTTTTTAGATGAAATTGCTTCCGGAAGCTCCGTTTCACCTCCCATTTGTAAAAGATCAATTTCTATTGCCCTGCAGATGGAGAGCATCGGGATATCAAACATTAATCCGCCAAAAGGGTTTTCAGAATAATCACCTACCAGCTCCATGATGATATAGATCCATCCGATGATAATACAGAATGGAATAGAGGTCCAGATTCCCCAATCGCCTAATTTGGCAAATTCATTCACCAAACCTAAAGGAAGCAAAAGGATAAAAAGGATATTGAATACGAATGCGGTACTTGCAAACTGCCTTGGTGAAGGGAATTTTTTAATTCTTTCAGCCTGTCCCTGGTAATTATAAAATTCATTTAAAGAATTTTGCAGCTGCATCTGGTTGAATTCGGAAATGATTTTTTTGTTCTTTAATTCATTGATCTCTTTGGCTTGCTTTGAAATCAGGTACGTGGCAAAATTTTTATACTCGGACTGCAGTTCGAATTCCTCTTCGGAAAGATATTTGTGCAAAAATATAGGAGTTCTTCCGTAATCAGGGAACCCGGCTTTGATCACTCTGTGACGTTTGAGGTCAATATTTTTAAAACTATCCTCTTCATCACTGATGTGCTCCCATTCTGCAGGAACCAGAAGCTGTTCGCGGAAAGTATAAAGCCACGCAATATGGCGGTAAATGATTCTTTTTCTTCGGTCTTCCAGTTCAAAAGCCCCGGTTTCTTCATTTTCAGTATCAAAAGCATAGACCATGGCAGCAAATGAGCGGCTTGAATTAACAATTCCACCCCATATTTTTCTGGCTTCCCACAATCTGTCATAAGCCTGGTTATTTTTAAAACCTACCAGGAAAGCTTCTGCCGTACCAATCAATGCCACCGGTACCCAGGGAATGATCATCCAGTGCCAGTTGAAAAAATAAAATAATGCCGTAATCAAGGTGCACCAAACGGAAATCCATATCAGATGGATCCCGGAAAGATTTAAAACCTGTTTGTAGTTGACGTATTTTGTGGTGATCATAATGCTGTGCGGAATTTGGTGTGCATATAAACAAAAGAAATACCAAATAGGATTTTCTAATGCTTATTAAATGTAATAAAAAAAACCTCTAAAAAATTAGAGGTTTCATATAATTTGTAAAGCTAACTAATATTGCAGCATTTCTTCAATCTTTTTACTAAGTTTTTCAGCGTTGGGAAGCATTTCTTTTTCCAGCACCAGATTGATAGGAACCGCCGGAACATCCAGGGAGCCTATGGTTTCTACAGGGGCATCCAGATATTTGAAACAGTTTTTCGAAATACGGTGTGCAAATGCTTCTGCAAATGAATTGTTAAGCTGCTCTTCGGTAAGAACAATACATTTTCCATGGGCTTTTACTCTTTCGAAAACAAGCTCTTCATCAAGAGGAATGATTGTTCTCAAGTCAATGACTTCAACCCTTCCGCCAAAGTTTTTCACGGCTTCTTTGGCCCAGTAAACTCCCATTCCGTAAGTTACAACCAGTAAAGTTCTGCCTTTTTCAATTTCATTCTGATCTGCTTCAATGATCACTTTACCTTTTCCGAAAGGAAGGATATAATCTTCTGCCGGTTCAAGAGTTTTGGCATCTTCGGTTCCCGGAACCTTGCTCCAGTATAAGCCTTTATGCTCAAGCATAATGACAGGGTTCGGATCGTAGTAAGCTGCTTTTAGCAAGCCTTTGAAATCAGCTGCGTTGCTTGGATAGGCTATTTTAATTCCTTTAATATTGGCTAAAATACTTTCAACGCTTCCGCTGTGGTAAGGTCCGCCACCGCCATATGCACCGATTGGGACACGGATAATATTGCTTACAGGGAATTTTCCCTGGCTCAAATAGCTCGATTTTGAGATTTCAGTAATCAATTGGTTGATTCCCGGATAGATATAATCTGCAAACTGAACTTCCACGATAGGCTTTAATCCTACAGCACTCATTCCTGCCGTTGATCCGATGATATATGCTTCCTGGATAGCAGTATTGAATACCCTTTTGCTTCCGAATTTCTTACCTAAAGTTACCGTTTCCCTGAAAACACCTCCGATTCTTTCTCCTACATCCTGCCCGTAAAGCAAAGCTTCAGGATGTTTCCACATCAGCTCCTGAACGGCATGAATAGCAGCGTCCACCATAACGATTTTTTCACCACCGGCAGGTTCGCGTGTTCCTGTTTCTTCCGTGATTGGAGTAGGGGCAAAAACGTGTTGCATCACCGTTTCAGGTTTCGGATCTTCTGCATTTTTAGCTCTTTCAAAAGCTTCTTCTGCCTCAAGACGGGCCTTTTTAGTGATCTGCTTTAAAAGATCTTCGTCAACTCCTGATTCAAGGAGCTGTTTTCTGAGGATCTCACCCGGGTCTTTAGCCCTGTGTTTTGTTAAATCTTCTTCGTCTCTGTAGAACTCTCTTCTTACACCGGATGTATGGTGACCGATAAGAACTGTTTTGGCGCAGACCACTAAAGGTTTTCTTTCATTTCTTACAAAATCTACAGCCTTTTTCATGGCTTCAAAGCTTTCTACGAAATCAGTTCCGTCTACACGCATTCTGCTAAGGCCTGTAAAACCTGCTACAAAATCGTAAGCATCACATGTTCTGGCTTCTTCTTTAGTTACAGAAATTCCCCATTCATTATCCTGTACAAGGAATATAATAGGAAGCTGATGAAGTGCGGCAAACTGTAAAGCCTCGCTTACTTCACCTTCCGTCACAGAGTTGTCTCCAAGGCTGCAGACTACAACCGGATTATTCTCGAAGCTCTGTAAATTAAATTCCTGGATATATTTTATTCCCTGTGCAACACCGGTCGTAGGAATCGTCTGCATTCCTGTTGCGGAACTCTGGTGAATAATTTTAGGTTTGTTTTCGTCTCTGCTGGAAGGGTGGGAATAATAAGATCTTCCCCCTGAAAACGGATCCTCTGCCTTTGCCAACAGCTGCAGCATGAGCTGGTATGGCTCAAAACCGATCCCTAAAAGAATACTTTCATCACGGTAATAAGGAGATACCCAGTCTTCTTTTTTTAACTGATAAGCAGTAGCCAGCTGTATGGCTTCATGACCTCTTGAAGTACTATGAACATATTTACAGATATTTCTGTTTTCCTCATAGATATCCGCCATGGCTTTAGCCAGCATCATATGATTATACGCTTTAAGCAAAATATCCTGAGAAACCTTTTCGTGAAGTGTATTTTCCATAGAAAGCAAATATACACAAAAAAATAAAATACTAACAAGCGTTAGTATTTTGTGAAAATCTTGTTCCGTCAAGATCATTTGCTTGCCAATTTTATCGAAACTGTTCTTTTCTGGCGGAAGATCAATAACGATGTTGACTTATAACTTTATAAGGCAGAAATCTGGAAAAAATGAAGTAACTTTACATTCTCTTTTTTAAAAAAGTTAGAAACTTATATGTATTTAATTTTTGACACAGAAACAACCGGATTACCTAAAAATTTCAATGCTCCGCTTTCAGATTCCGACAACTGGCCAAGAATGGTCCAGATTGCATGGCAGATACATGACGATAACGGTAACTTGATTGAAAATCAGGATTATATAATAAAACCTGAAGGGTATGATATTCCCTTCAATGCCGCAAGGATTCACGGGATTACTACCAAAATTGCCAATGAAGAAGGAAGGGACCTGCAGGAGGTTCTGGAAGAGTTTTCTAAGGTTCTGGACAGGGTAAGGGTAGTGTCCGGGCATAATGTAGAGTTCGATTACAATATTGTAGGAGCAGAATTCTACAGAAAAAGCATAAAAGACAACCTTCAGGACAAGCCTAAAGCTGATACCATGGTTTTAGGGACAGATTACTGTAAACTTGGCGGTGGGAAAGGAGGAAGATACAAGTCTCCTAAGCTGGAAGAGCTGTATGAAAAGCTGTACGGCCACAAATTTGACGAAGCCCACAATGCGGCTGCCGACGTTAATGCAACTGCGCGCGTATTCTTTGAAATGATGAGGATTGGAGTAATTCCTGCTGAAGTTCTGAAAATTTCAGAAGATCAGCTAAGCTACTTCAAAACGCTTTATCCGGATCCGATAAAACCGTTTAATATTGTTATCAGAAGGCAGGTTGCCGATTTTAACAACAAGAAAAAGCAGCAGGATTTCGGAAGTATTGATGAAGTTGATATCGGTAAATATTTCAATTTTAACAGTCACAGTGTTTTTTCTACGCTGATGGCCACTTCAAGCATTAATGATTTGATCAAAAAGGCTTCCGATGACAATTTTCCGGCCGTAGGAATAGTAGACATCGGAAATATGATGGGCGCTTTTAAATTTGTTTCGGCAGTTGAAGCTGCGAATGGGGACCGTGCGAAAAAGTATAAAGAATATCTTGCAAAAAAGCAGGAAGCAGAAGAGAACGAAACGGAATTTACTGAACAGGAACCTGTTTCGGAACCGCTTATTCCTGTTGTTGGCTGTGAATTTTATATTTCAGACCGGTATGAGCAAAAGCAGTTTACGAAAGACGATCCCGACAGGAGAACTCAGGTTGTTCTTTTGGCAAAAGATTTTAACGGCTACAAAAATCTGGCAAAACTTTCGAGTATAGGCTTTTTAAAAGGGTTTTATTTTGGAGTGCCGAGGATCAGCAGGGAACTGATTGCTGAATATAAAGAAGGGCTTATTGCTTTAACTTCAGGAATTTTAGGTGATATTCCGGATGCTATTCTTAATACCGGGGAACAGAAAGGAGAAGAGCTTTTCAAATGGTGGAAAGATACTTTCGGAGATGATTTTTATGTACAGCTTCAGAATCACCAGCTGCCGGAAGAAGAACATTTAAATGAAGTTTTGTTATATCTGGCAGATAAATATAATACTAAGATTCTCGCTCAGAACGAAACTTTCTACACCAACAAAGAAGATGCAAATATTCAGGATATCGTGAGCTGTATCAAAGATGGTGAAAAATTAACGACACCGGTAGGAAAAGGCTTCGGAAAACGAAGAGGATTAACTACAGGAGAATACTATATTAAAAACAGCGACGAGATCAAAGAAGCATTTCTTGCTTATCCGGACGCTTTTGAAGCTTATGATGAATTCCTCGCAAAATTCAGTCCGTATACCTTAAAAAGAGATGTTCTTCTTCCCAAGTTCGATATTCCGCAAGAATTTGTTCATGCAGAAGATGAGGTAGATGGAGGAAAAAGAGGAGAAATGGCTTATCTTACCCACTTGACTTATGAAGGCGCAAGAAAAAGATATCTTGAAACAGGGATTACAGAAGAAATCAAAGAACGTCTTGATTTTGAACTTGATGTAATTGCCAATACCGGTTATCCGGGTTACTTCCTTATTGTACAGGATTTCTGTAACGAAGCCCGGAATATGGGAGTTTGGGTAGGCCCCGGAAGGGGTTCTGCCGCAGGTTCTGCCGTTGCGTATTGCATTGGGATTACTAACGTTGATCCTATTAAATATGACCTCCTTTTTGAGAGGTTCCTGAACCCTGAAAGGGTTTCCATGCCCGATATTGATATCGATTTTGATGATGAAGGACGTGACAGAGTCATTAAATGGGTAATAGAAAAATATGGACAGAGCCAGGTTGCGCAGATCATTACGTACTCAGTTCTTGGGGGGAAATCTGCTATTAAAGATGCCGGAAGAGTTCTGGATGTTCCTATTCCCGATACCAATAATATTGCAAAACTCATCCCTCCAAGTCCGGGAATGAATATTGCCAAAGCTTTAGCTAAATATGATAAGCTGAAACCGGAGGAACAGATGCTGGTAGATGAAATGAGAATGGTTCTGGACAACCCTGAAGATCCCCGTTTTGATGTCCTGGCCAGTGCCAAAAAAATGGAAGGCTGTATCAGGAATACGGGAATCCATGCCTGCGGGGTAATTATCACCCCTGAAGATGTAAGTAACCTTGTTCCGATTACCATTGCGGCAAAAGATGCTGATATCCTGGTTTCCCAGTTTGATAACTCTGTCGCTGAAAGTGCGGGACTTCTGAAAATGGACTTCCTGGGTCTGCGTACCCTGACAATCATTAAGGATGCCATGAAACTGGTTAAGCAGAGACATAATATTGATCTCGATCCGGATGAAATTCCCCTTGATGACGCCAAGACTTACCAGCTTTTTAAAGAAGGAAGAACCGTCGGGATTTTCCAGTATGAAAGTCCGGGAATGCAGAAATACATGAGAGAGCTTAAACCTACTGTTTTTGCCGATCTTATTGCCATGAATGCGCTTTACCGTCCGGGACCGATTAAGTATATCCCGAACTTTATCAACAGAAAGCATGGAATTGAGGAAATCGTTTATGACCTTCCGGAAACCGAAGAATATCTAAAAGAAACTTACGGAATTACCGTTTATCAGGAGCAGGTAATGCTTTTATCCCAGAAGTTGGCCAACTTTACCAAAGGTGAAGCCGATACGCTGAGAAAAGCAATGGGTAAAAAACAGATTGATGTTCTGAATAAAATGTACCCGAAATTCATTGAAGGAGGCAAGAAAAACAACCTTGATGAAGACCGTTTGAATAAAATCTGGAACGACTGGAAAGCTTTTGCTGAATATGCCTTCAACAAATCCCACTCGACCTGTTATGCACTGATTGCTTATCATACTGCTTACCTGAAAGCCAATTATCCGGCTGAATATATGGCAAGTGTAATGAGTAATAACATCAACAATACAGATTCTATTACCATGTTTATGGAAGACTGTAAGAGTATTGGAGTGGATGTTTTGGGACCGGATGTCAACGAATCCCAGTACAAGTTCTCAGTAAACGAAAAAGGGCAGATCCGTTTCGGTCTGGGAGCAATTAAAGGAATAGGGGAAGGGCCAAGTGAGGCTATAACGAAAGAAAGGGCTAACGGAAGATTTAGAAATGTTTATGATTTCTTTGAAAGAATCCTTCCTTCCCAGATGAATAAAAGAGTGGCGGAAAGTTTAGTGCTGGCCGGAGCTTTCGACGAATTGGGCTCTTATCACAGAGGTCAGTATTTTGACGTTGATATGTCCGGGAAAACAAATCTGGAAAGACTTATAAGGTACGGACAGAGTTTCCAGGAAAGTAAAAACGAAATGGAGCACTCTCTTTTTGCTGATTTTGCCGATGAGGTACAGATTGAGCAGCCTAAACTGCTTCCTTGCCCGGAATGGCCTAATATGCATAAGCTTAATAAGGAGAAAGAAATTATCGGATTCTATCTTTCAGCCCATCCGCTGGATGAATTCAAATACCAGTTTCAGTTTATGCAGGGCAGGCTTTCTAAAAAAAGTGTCCTGGAAAAAGACGAGGAAAAGGTAGTGACTGATGAAGTTCCTATTTTAGAGAAAGATTCCCAGGATGAAACGGTAGATCTTATTGAAATTGTTTCCGACGAAATGTCAGTTGGGGAAGGGGACGAGGAAATCATAGAAGAAGTAACGAAAAAGGCTGAACCTAAGGGTAATTTCCTGTTTTTGAACCTGGATGAGGTGGATGCTTACAAAGAACAGGCTTTTTCCAATAAACAGGAAGAGCTTTTTGAAGAAAAGAAAAAAGATTGGAAAACTGTTCAGAAGGAAAGAGAGAATGGTGGCGGCGGAAAAGAATATACCGTAGCCGGATTAATTACCGAATACCGGGTGCAGGATGGTTTCAGGAGTGGTGAAAAAGTAGCTTTCGTTACTTTAGAAGACTATTCCGGATCTTATTCATTCAGATTGGGGGATAGGGATTATATGCGCCTGAAAGAGAAACTGGAAGTCCAGAGATTTGTAATTTTTAAAATAAAATTTGCACAAGTGAAGGACGGAAGAGTTTTTGTGAATGTAATCGATGTGATAGAGCTTCAGGAAGCTTTTGAACGATTTGCAAAAAGTATTTCTCTGGTGATGGACGTAATGGATGTCCGCCCGGAAGACCTTGACTTTTTCAGAACGGTTCTTGAGAGAAATAAAGGGAACCAGAAGCTTAAATTCTTTATTAAAAATATTGAAGATGATTCACAGATTGAAGTTCAGTCCATGAAACATTCCGTTGATCTGAACGGAGATTTGATTAAGGAAATTCAGCTTCTTAATAAGTATGAATTTTATTTGAATTAATTAAATGTAAAAATTAGAGTTATTAAGCGGCATTTTGCCGCTTTTTTAGTTTAATGATAAAAATAAAGTGTAATTGTTGATAAAAAATTACAGAAATTATTTTATGTTAAATCAAAATTTATCTATTATAAGTGACTTTTTATTTTGTATTAACTCACTGTAAAACAATATGTTAATTAAATGTCAGATATTAGTGATTTAACATTGAAATTAAACGTTTATTTAATTTGTGGTATTTATTTTTGAATTTCATAGTAAGGTGTGTAATGTTTTAATGTAATTTGTGATTTTTTATGAAATATTTGTTTACTTTTACCCTCTAATTTTATTTTTACTACATATGAAAAAACTATTTCTACTCTTTTTAGTTTTGACAGGTATGATAACCTGTCAATTGTATCAGGGACAAGCTTACTTGGTAAATACATGTTCAACGAATGTTGATAATATTACGTATTCTGTAATGAGGAGTAATACGACGGCTAATGATAAGCAGCGCATGGCTTTTATTATTCCTGCTTCTCAATTGGATAATATTGCTAACGGTACTATCACATCAACTTACTTTAAGAGATCAACAGCTTCAGGAAGCTTAAACGCAGGAACAAATTTTAGAATTTATTTAAAAAATACTACTGCTACAGATTTTGGCTCTACATCTCCGGATTGGGCTACTGAAACAGGTTCTGCTACCTTGGTTTATGATTCCAATCCTCAAACTGCGGTAGGAAGTACTGCAGGATATAAGCAGTTTCAGCACTCTGCTAATTTTGTTTACACAGCAGGAAGTAACCTTGCTGTTTTTACAGAATATGTACAAACCACTGCTCAGGCATCAACTATTTATTGGCAGTATGAATACAGCAGTCCATGTATTAACACCTCAAACAGTAATACTACAAAGTATGTAAGTACCACAAGTACTTTTGGAGCTACACTTACTTCAACCAATTACAGAAGACCGGTGATTGCGTTCGATGCTAATGTACCGCCACCTACAACAGTTCCTAACTGTACAACAATTTCTGCACCTGCGAATGCTGCAACAGGAATTTCTGTAACACCGACAATTACCTGGTCTGCTACACCAATTACTTCCAGTTATGTAATTAATATGGGAACTACACCCGGTGGAACTGATATTATGAATGGAGTAGATGTAGGAAATGTTACATCATATACTATTCCTGCTGCAACACCATTGGCATATTCAACTCAGTATTATGTAACGGTGATTCCTAAAAATGTTGTAGGCATGGCTACAAGTTGTAATGGGAGTACGTTTACAACTTTGGCAATGCCTTGTCCAAGTGTAAATTCGCCTACTTCAGCTGCAACGGGAGTTTCTACAATCCCTACAATTTCTTGGGGAGCGATTTCAGGAGCTACAGGATATAAGCTTACTGTAGGTACAACTTCCGGAGGTACAGATGTTTTAAACAATGTAGATTTGGGTAATGTGACTTCTTATACATTTGCTTCTGCTTTAGCCTCATCTACAACATATTACTATACAGTTACATCTTATAATGCATCTACAAACTCTGGTACATGTACTGTAAGATCATTTACAACAACTGCAACAGCTCCGCCTGCAAATGATAATTGTGGAGGGGCCATTGCTTTAACGGTTAATCCGGACTTGGCTTGTGGAGCTACAACAGCTGGTAATACATTAGGGGCATCTTTATCTATGGCAGCTACACCTTGTAATGGAAATCCAGATGATGATGTTTGGTATAGCTTCGTAGCAACCAGTGCTTCACACGTTGTTGCATTATCAAATGTAGTTTCAACAGGAACATCTTCAACTACGGATATGTATTTCCAAGTATTAAGTGGAGCATGCGGCTCTCAAACGAGTGTTGTATGTTCAGATCCTAACACGGCTACTGTAAGTGGTTTAACTCCGGGACAAACCTATTATATAAGAGTATATACCTATTCTGGTGCAGGATATAATGCTAGCTTTAATATCTGTGTTGGAACACCTCCACCACCGCCGGCAAATGATAACTGTGCCAATCCAACTCCTTTAACGGTAGGAGGTGTATTCGCTACTCATGCAATTACAACTACAAATGTGGGTGCTACTGCTGATGGTACAGCGCAATCTTGTCAGACAAGTGCTACTAATAATGTTTGGTATTCTGTAGTGGTTCCTGCTTCCGGAACATTGAAAATTGAAACCAATTCAGTTACAGGTTCTACTTATACAGATTCAGTTATTAATGTATTCAGTGGTGCTTGTGGTTCATTAACACCTGTAGCTTGTGATGATGACAGTTCTGCAGATGGTAACTTCTCTCTGGTTTCATTAACAGGCCAGACTCCTGGTGCTACATTATTGGTAAGTGTTTGGAGATACTCTTCAGGAACTGGTACAGATGGACAGTTCAAGATTTCGGCTTACGATGCATCATTATTAGCAACATCTGAAGTTTCACAAGCTAAAAATGACCTTAAGGCATACCCGAATCCTTTCGCAGATGTTTTAAATATTTCAGATATCTCTAAAGTGAAATCAGTATCAATTGTTGATGTTGCAGGAAGAGTGGTAAAAACTATTGAAAACCCTTCTTCAGCTCTTCAGTTAGGAGATTTAAAACAAGGACTATATCTTGTGACTCTTAATATGAAAGACGGATCAAAACAAACGATCAAAGCAATTAAGAAATAATTTTATTGATCATAATTAATCCAATAGCAGCCGAAAGGCTGCTATTTTTTTATGAATTTATATCCTGCTAAGGTTATGGAATATGAAAATTCATTTTAAGACTTCATTTATGAAATTTAAAGTTAAAAATATTAGTAAAAAGACAGTAAAAAGCTGCCTTTTTCTATTTTAATCAATAAGCTGTTGTATTTTTTTTATTAAATTTGTTTAAACCATAAAATAAAATTACATGAAAAAGCTTTTACTTGTGAATTTAATAACGATTAGTACATTTGCCTTTGCGCAGACCTATTGTACGCCGGAATTTGCCAACGGCTGCAGTGGAGGAGATATGATAGACAGTTTTACCATTCCCTCAGCCGGGTTTAGCCATCTTGATACGGGATGTTCTCAGGCAGCATATGCAGATTATACAGCTCAGACCATCAATATGAATGCAGGCGTTAACTATGCCTTCAATATTACTCACGACTACGAAGATCAAAATGTACGGGTCTGGATCGATTTTGATAATAACGGAACCTTTGATGATGCTGCACCAGAGCTGGTAGCTGAAGCTTCCAGTGGAGCTGAACTGTTTACCAACGGGGTCATAGCGATTCCTTCTACAGTTACCCCTGGAACTTATAGGATGAGAGTGGGAGACCGTTATTCAAGCCAGCCGGAGCCTTGTAATACAGCAGGTTATGGAGAAGCTCATGATTACACAGTAGTAATAGGAGCGGCACCAAGCTGTCTGTCGCCCAATAATTTATCTTCCAGCGCTGTTACCTCGAATTCCGCTTCTATTTCCTGGACAGCCCCAACAAGTACGGTTGGAGTAGGTTATGAATATTATTATTCTACAACCAACACAGCTCCGGTAAGTACTACAGCTGCAACAGGAAGTGTGGGAGCATCAACCTTATCCACCCCTTTAAATTCGTTAACTCCTGCAACTACCTACTACGTATGGGTAAGATCAGTATGCAGTGCTGCTGACAGAAGTGGATGGTCCTTAGGAACAACATTTACCACCGATTGTGCAGTTGTAGTACCTACAACCGCATACACCAATGATTTCTCCACATTCCCTGGAAATTGCTGGGAACAGGCTTCAGGCGGAGATGCAACTACCGGACCTAATGATACGGAAGAATTATGGTATGATGGTGATTTCCTTAATGCCGGAGATGGTAACAATTCTGCTAAAATAAACCTTTACTTTACCGGAACTGCAGCCTGGCTGAAAACCGTGCCGTTCAATCTGTCAGCGGGAGGATATAGAGTTAAATTTGATTATGGAGTTACAGAATTTTTCGAGACTACTCCTTCTGCTATGGGATCTGACGATGTGGTTCAGTTTTTAGTATCCGGTGACGGAGGAACTACATGGACGGTTCTGCAAACATGGAATGCAGCCAATACACCATCCAATGCCTCTACTACTTATTCTTATAATTTGACATCTTATACGGGAGCCAATACAGTCTTTGCATTTTATGCTTCCGACGGAACTGTGAATGATACCGAAGATTATGAATTCTTTATCGATAACTTTAAAGTAGAATCTGCTACACTGGCAACATCTGAAGTTACCAAAGCCAAAGAAGATATTAAGGCCTATCCGAATCCGTTCACTGATGTATTGAATATTTCAAAAGCAGATCTGGTAAAATCAGTATCCGTTTCTGATGTTTCAGGACGATTGGTAAAAACTATTGAAAGTCCCTCTTCTACTCTTCATTTAGGAGACCTGAAGCAAGGACTGTATTTTGTTACTTTAAATATGAAAGACGGATCCAAGCAGATGATCAAGGCAATCAAAAAATAATCAGAATAAATAATATTTAAGTAAAAAGACGGTACCAGCCGTCTTTTTTATATTACTCATTACTTATCATTTATCATTTATTGGGTACCGGTTGTATATCTCCTGTGGTCATATGCTCAAAGACAGCTGGGAAAAACATCACAAGTATAAAATAGATAATGATCATCAATGCAACTAAAGCAAAAAGGATAATGACCAAGCTGTTGGGTTTATTTTTCTTTTGTGGTTCCATGATTTTTGTGGTATTTGGTTAATAGATTAATATCAATACCAAATACTAAGCTAATTTCTTGCCACACTGTTTGCAGTACCTTGCATCATCATCTATATCTTCATTGCCGCATTGGTCACAGATCTTTTCCAGATTCTGTCTTTTGTTACGCATTTCTGCCGTTACAATTCCTGTGGGAACAGCAATAATAGAGTAACCGGCAAGCATTAAAATAACGGCAAAAAATTTACCCATCGGAGTGATGGGGGATACATCTCCGTAACCTACAGTAGTTACCGTTACCACAGCCCAATAAATGGCCTGGGGAATTGTTTCAAAGCCGGGTCTTCCACCTTCCACCATAAACATCAGCGAGCCTACGATTACCGAAAAAATAATGAGGAAGAGAAGGAAAATATAGATTTTTCTGGAGCTGTTCTTTAAAGCACGCACAATCAGGTAGCCGTCATTCATAAAATCCAGAAGATTGAAAATTCTAAAAATCCTCAGCATTCTCAGCATTCTGAAAATCAGGAAATATTTTGTAATAGGAAAAAAGAAACTCAGGTAGAAAGGGACAAGAGCCAGAAAATCAATAATTCCGAAAAAGCTGAAAATATAGTTTTTCTTGTTTTTTACTACACTGATCCGCATCCAATATTCAATCGTGAAAAAGATTGAAATGATCCATTCCAGGACCAGAAATGTATAATGGAATTTTTTGTCGAGCTGGGGAACACTTTCCATCATAATAATGGCAGTGCTTATCAGGATAAGAGATAGTAGAGTAATGTCGAATAGCTTTCCAAGCTTCGTATCGGCACGGTAGATAACCCTGTAAAGAAATCTTTTCCAAAGCTTGTCTTCAGGAACAAGATTATGTTCTCTTTCCATTTTTAATGTTTTTTAAAATTAACAAATTATCGTTATTTTCGTAGCAAACATACAGAATAAAATGACAATAAGCGAAGTAATTTCAAAAATAGAAACCCGTATTACCCTGCAGCAGGCAGAAGATTTTGACAATGTAGGATTGCTGTGCGGAGTTCCGCACCGGAATGTCAGCGGAATACTTGTATGTCATGATGCTTTGGAAAATGTTGTGGATGAGGCTATTCAGAAGAACTGTAACCTGATTGTATGTTTTCATCCCATTATTTTCTCAGGATTAAAATCCCTTACCGGGAAAAATTATGTGGAAAGGGCAGTACTGAAGGCTATTGAAAACAAAGTCGCCATTTATGCCATTCATACGGCATTTGACAATGATTTATTTGGGGTAAATCATGAAATTTGCCGTCGGCTGGGGTTAAAAGACCTGAAAATCCTTCAGCCTAAAAAAAATAACCTGAAACAGTTAAGTGTCTTTGTTCCGAAAGACCATTCTGAAAAGGTAAAAGAAGCACTTTTTGCAGCAGGAGCAGGAAATATAGGCTTTTATGACGAATGCAGCTTTACATTGAACGGAAAAGGAACGTTCAGACCTGTTGAAGGTTCAAATCCTTTCTCAGGGCAGCAGGATATCCGTGAAAATGCCGACGAGGATATGATCTCTGTTATTTTTGAAGACTACAAAAAGGGAAAGATTATTTCCGCCATGAAGGCTGCTCATCCGTATGAAGAGGTAGCCTATCAAATTTATCAGTTGGATAACGAGAATCAGCATTCCGGGCTTGGAATGTATGGTGAGCTTGATGATGAAATGGATGAACAGGATTTCTTAAGAATGGTAAAAGAAAAATTTGGTCTTGAAATCATTAAACATTCCGATTTTACCCATAAAAAAATAAAGAGGGTAGGAGTTTTGGGCGGGTCCGGAGCCAGTGGTATCAAAGCCGCTTTATCCCAAAAATGTGATGCATACCTGACGGGAGATATTAAATACCACGACTATTTTCAGGCAGAATCCAAAATGTTGATCTGTGACATAGGCCATTATGAATCCGAACAATTTGTAACTCAACAATTATTTGAAATTTTATCACAAAAATTTAGTACATTTGCAATTTCAAAATCTATTGAAAAAACAAACCCAGTAAATTATTTCATTTAAATATGGCAAAAACCAACGATATTTCAGTTGAAGAAAAATTAAGAGCTTTATACGATTTGCAGATCATTGATTCAAGATTGGATGAAATCCGAAATACCAGAGGAGAATTGCCAATTGAAGTTGAAGATCTTGAAATTGAGATTGAAGGACTTGAGAAGAGAGCTGAAAAATTTCATGCAGACATTAAAGATCAGGACGATCAGATCAAAACAAAGCATGAAGTGATTAACCATGCAAAAACTTTAATTGAAAAATACAAATCTCAGCAGGATAATGTAAGAAACAATAAAGAGTTTGAAGCATTAGGAAAAGAAATAGAATTCCAGGATCTGGAAATTCAGCTTGCTGAAAAAAGAATTAAAGAATTCGGGGCTAAAATTGCTCACAAAAATGAAACGTTAAGCGAGCTTAATGATAAGATCAGTAATCTAAAAAACCATTTAAAATTCAAAAAAGAAGAATTGGATGGCCTTATTTCTGAAACTCAGAAAGAAGAAGAATACTTAATAGAACAGTCTAAAGAGTTTGCCGGTAAAATTGATGAGAGACTGCTTTCTTCATACAACAGAATCAGAAAAAGCTCTATCAACGGATTAGCAGTTGTAGGTCTTGAGAGAGGAGCTCCGAAAGGATCATTCTTCACCATTCCTCCTCAAAAGCAGATGGAAATCGCTCAAAGAAAGAAAATCATTATTGATGAGCACTCAGGAAAAATCCTTGTAGATGACGAATTGGTAATGGAAGAAAATGAAAAAATGAAATCTGTAATTAAGTTCTAATTACAATTCAAAATATTAAAAAATGTGCTTCAGAAATGAGGCACATTTTTTTGTTTAATAGGCCGGGATGTTTTAATAAAATAGCAGCGGACTTAAGCCCGTTCAAATAAAGATAAACCGATTAACGGCTTTAGGCAAAACATTTAAGAATGGCAAAAAAAAGCTGCTTCATCAGAAGCAGCTCATTATGATTAGTCATGATGCTCGTACATTTTATTGTACAGATCCATGAATTTCTCTTTTATCGCTTTTCTCTTAAGCTTTAAAGTTGGTGTAAGAAGTCCTGTATCAATTGCCCATACTTCAGGGGTAAGTTCAATTTTTTTGATTTTTTCCCAGTTTCCGAGATGTTCATTAATCCCATCGATCTCTTTTTCGATTCTTGCTTTTAATTCAGGGCTTTTTGCAATTTCTGCAGGAGTGGAACCTATATTCAGGTTATTTCTCATAGCCCAGCTTTTGGCAAATTCAAAATCGGGCTGCACCAAAGCACACGGCATTTTTTCACCATCTCCCACGACCATAATCTGCTCAATGAATTTTGAAGCTTTAGCTTGGTTCTCAATGGTCTGAGGGGCAATGTATTTTCCGCCTGAGGTTTTAAACATTTCCTTTTTACGGTCGGTGATCTGCAGGAATCCTTCACTGTCTATATGCCCGATATCTCCTGTTTTAAAATAGCCATCCTCTGTAAAAGCCTCTTTGGTCATTTCTTCATTCTTAAAATAACCTTTGAAGACAGACGGTCCTTTCACCGTAATTTCACCATCTTCCTGAATCTTTACCTGAAGATTATCCAACGGTCTGCCGACTGTACCGATCTTCATTTTTTCAAAACTGTTTACGGAAATAACCGGAGAAGTTTCGGTTAAGCCATAACCTTCTAAAATAGGAATACCAGCATTCTGAAACATCAGATTTAACCTTGTGGACAGAGCTGCAGAACCGGAAACCAAAGTGATGATTTCTCCTCCCAGTCCTTCCCTCCATTTCGAAAATACAAGTTTATCCGCAATGATTCCCTGTAATCCGGAAGGTTTGGAAATATCTTTTTTCTTACTGATTAAATTTAAAGCCCAGAAAAATATCTTTGATTTAAGTCCACCAGCTGAAGAACCCGTGTTGTAGATCTTGTCATATACCTTTTCCACCAGTCTGGGTACCACACTCATATAATGTGGTTTTACTTCTTTTACATTTTCACCCATTTTATCAATGCTTTCAGCGAAATAAACCGAAAAACCATTGTATTGGAAAAGATAAAAAAGCATTCTTTCAAAAATATGACATATAGGAAGGAAGCTCAGAACTCTTGTATCCTTGTAATCCAGACTCTTTTTCTTAGGAATTCTCGGAACAGAACCTAAAACGTTGGAAACAATATTATGATGGGTCAGCATGACTCCTTTCGGCCTTCCTGTAGTACCTGAAGTGTAAATAATGGTAGCCAGATCCTCAGAATTAATGGCATTGGAAAGATCTTCTACCTCAATCTGGGTAGAATCATCCTCGCCTAGATCCAGGATTTCTTTCCAGTTGGCAGCTCCGCTTATATTATCGAAAGTAAAAATTCCCTGAAGTGAAGGGATATTATGCTTTACCTTCATTACTTTGGCAAGAAGTTCCTTATCGGATACAAAACAATACTGTATTTCAGCATTATTAAAAATAAATTCATAATCTTCAGCAGAAATACTCGGATAAACAGGTACCGAAACTACACCGATCTGGGATAGCCCGAAATCCATCACTGCCCATTCCGTACGGGAATTGGTAGTAATCAGAGCAATCTTGTCACCAGGTTTTATACCCAGTTTCAACAATCCCCTGGATATTTTATTTCCCTGGTTAATAAACTCCAGCGTTGAGGTTTTTTTCCATTCACCCTGGTATTTGGTTACAAACATATCCGTTTTAGGGAATTTTTCTAAAGCATAGTTCGGAATATCGAATAATCTTTTGATTGTCATGATTTTTTAAGCAATTTTTAAAGAATTTTAAATATAAGCATTTTTTTTAATTGTGATCATCACAAATCATCAATCGTGAATTAATTGAATGCCTGCCATAATAAACATAAAAATACAGATGTTAGTATACTATTATTTTAGTCCGTATTACCTTCCACTCCTTATCCCATAACCTAATCCCTGCAACCTTTTCCCTAATTTCCAATTCTATTTTCAGGTTTCGTTAAAAAGTGTAAATTTACGGCTATCTAATTATTATTTTTTATGGACTTTAATTTATCGGAAGAACAGCTGATGATTCAGCAGGCTGCAAGAGATTTTGCGCAAAATGAACTACTACCTGAAGTTATTGAAAGAGACCGTGATCAGAAGTTCCCTACGGAACAGGTAAAGAAAATGGGTGAAATGGGACTTCTGGGAATGATGGTAGATCCTAAATACGGAGGAGCAGGGATGGACAGCGTTTCTTACGTTCTGGCAATGGAGGAGATCGCAAAAATAGATGCTTCTGCAGCGGTTGTAATGTCCGTAAATAACTCTCTGGTTTGTGCAGGTCTTGAAAAATTTGCTTCCGAAGAACAAAAAGTGAAATACCTTACCCCTCTTGCGAGCGGAAAAGTAATAGGTGCTTTTGCATTATCCGAGCCTGAAGCAGGTTCTGATGCTACTTCCCAAAAAACAACAGCAGAAGATAAAGGAGATTATTATCTTCTAAATGGTATTAAAAACTGGATCACCAATGGAGGTACTGCTACTTACTATATTGTAATTGCTCAGACGGATCCTGAGAAAAAGCATAAAGGAATTAATGCCTTCATCGTTGAAAGAGGGTGGGAAGGTTTTGAAGTAGGCGTGAAAGAAGACAAACTGGGAATCAGAGGAAGCGACACGCACTCTTTGATTTTCAATAATGTAAAAGTACCGAAAGAAAACAGAATCGGGGAAGACGGATTCGGATTCAACTTTGCCATGGCAGTATTGAATGGAGGAAGAATCGGTATCGCTTCTCAGGCATTGGGTATTGCTTCAGGTGCTTATGAATTGGCTCTGAAATATGCTAAAACAAGAAAAGCGTTCAAAACTGAGATCATCAACCACCAGGCAGTGGCTTTTAAACTAGCGGATATGGCTACCCAGATCACGGCGGCAAGAATGTTGTGCTTCAAAGCAGCCTGTGAGAAAGATGCCGGTAAAGATATCTCTGAAAGCGGTGCAATGGCCAAATTATATGCTTCTCAGGTGGCTATGGATACTACTATTGAAGCCGTACAGATCCACGGTGGATACGGATATGTGAAAGAATACCACGTAGAAAGAATGATGAGAGATGCGAAGATCACGCAGATTTATGAAGGTACTTCTGAAATCCAGAAAATTGTGATTTCCAGAAGCATCGCAAAATAATAACTATAAAACACATTACTTATGAAAAAAACTTTGTGGATTGTCTTAGGAGTAGTACTTCTTCTGATCGGCGTTTTTGTATGGTATAAATACTATTTCGTCTTTGGGGAAGGAGTGAAATCCGGCTATCTGAATTATGCCATGAAAAAAGGCTATGTTTTCAAAACCTATGAAGGAAAACTGATCCAGGAAGGTTTTGGAAAAGGAAAAACCGGAACCATTACAAGCTATGAATTTGAATTTTCTGTAGAAGATCCTGAAATTTTCAAGCAATTGGAGAACAACAGCGGCAAAACTTTCGATCTTCATTACAAAGAATACAATGGTGCGCTTCCGTGGAGAGGGAACACAAAGTTTATTGTGGATAAAGTAGTGAATATGAAATAAGGAAAGGCTCCCATCGGGAGCCTTTCCATTTTACAAACCACTTTTATAATATACATTTAACCAAGGTAAAGTACGGTTGATTAAATTACATACTTATTTAAAATTAATATTATACAGCACAGCATTAACTGTGAATATAAAGATACAAAGAAACCATTCTACAGGAATTTGATTTTTATTAAAATAATATTAAAATCAAATTATTGAGGAGGGTTGCCGGTTGATTTATTATTTCTCTTCCTGAAAAAATAATATCCTATTCCACCGATGAGAAATAAAGGCCATAGCGGAAGAATGAAGAGAAATATGGAGGTGATCACATTCCAGCCGGAGGAAACTGCAGCCAGGGATTTTTCACCGAAAGTTTCAGGCATTTTTTCACGTTCAGATTGATCTGTAAGGGTTACGGTGATTGTGCATAGTGTATTTTCTGCGTAGCTGTTTCCGGAAACCTGTATGCTTTTGGTCTCAATATCGCCGATGTCACTCAGGTCATTCATTAAGCCGTCAAAATTCTGCATGGGAACTTTGATATCCATATAATATACCTTTTGAGTGTTTTCGGAATAAGAAGAATTTCTGTTGGACGGTTCTGAAGCAATATAGGAAAGCTCTTCACTTTTTATAAAACCGTTATTCTTTACCGTTTCTTCCTTTACCAGTTCCTTTACCGCTTCTGCATTGTCAGCTTTTACCGAAAGAATAGCTGTTTTCACCATCTTATTTTTGAGCTCATAGGCATCATTCTGAGGTTTATCCTTGTAAACAATTTTGGTTTCTTTGATTACCTTAGGAGCCGGGACATTCACCACAATTTTTTCAGCTTTTTTCTCTGCCGAATCCCTTTTCTCAATCTTTGATTCCAGTTTTATTGAGGAAATTTTATCAGATAAAGAGTCAACCATTTTGGAGGTATTTTCTATTTTCTGCTGAATTTCGCCTTTGGTATCATCAAAATCTTTTATTCTGACATTTGCTGAATCTAAAACTTTATCTGCAGTATTGCTTATGGAATTGATGGTTTCATTCACTGCAGCTGCTGTACTGTCTGCCGCATGAATAGTATCTTCTATCTGGGACTTTGTAGTTTCCGCCTTTTTACACATAATGAAAGTGCCAGATACAGCTACCAATAATATGAACTTTTTCATAACATTAATTTTTGATGAAGTAAAATTAGTAGTGGAACGGAAACCTACTTTTGTAAATAGAAAGTATTATTCTGGTAAAATTTTAATAAACTGAAAATCATTGTATTGAATTTGTTTTACAAAAGATTTACAAAAACAGAATGAATGAAAATTATCTTCAACAATAAGTTAAATGATTAATTTTTTATAATCATCAGGTTTAAAAAATAAATATTTATAAAAAATACGTAGAATAGAAATCTGTTTTTTTTATTATTTACTGGTATTTTTCCTAGTAAATAATGATAACGGTTTATTGTGTTTTGGGATTGTTTTATAATAATTTAACATTTTTTTTGAAAAATAACATTGAAATGCTGATTCTGAATATTATAATATTTACCTTTGCTTTTTAAGATTTTATAATGAAAGACGTGTATTTTGTTCTCGTTTTTAATACTACAATCGTCTACACTTGTTGATGATGAAATTATATTATTCAATATTAAAAAGATAAGCACAGTAATAATAAGTTTAAAAAAAAGAAAAACTATATGAAAAAACAAATACTTTTGATGGGGATATTTCTTATTTCCAATGTTTTTTTAGCACAAACGAGCCGGCTTTGGAAGGAAGTCTCTCAAAAAAATTCTTCTGAAATCTTTGAAAATAAGACCGGCCTTCTTCACCCCAAAATTTATAATCTTGATTTTGATAATTTAAAGAATGCTTTAGCGAAAGCACCTAAAAGATTTGCTGTTAAAGGAAAGTCTGATATTATTATTTCTTTCCCAAATTCCAATGGTCAGTTTGAAAATTTCAAAGTAAGAGAAAACTCCAATTTCGATCCTGAATTGGCAGCAAAATACCCAGATATTAAATCCTATGTTGGGGTAGGTGAAGATGATCCTGGTTCTACTATTTATTTCAGTACTTCACCATTGGGATTATCTTCAATGGAGATTTATGGAAACAAATCAGCGGTTTTTATCGAGCCCTATACTAAAGACCTTTCAACCTATGTCGTTTATAAAAAGTCAGACAAAAAAGAGAGTTTAGATAAGTTTGAATGTACTGTGCTTGATGTTGCTCAGAAAGGTCTGGATAATTCTGATCTTACTGCAAGACCCAATGCTGATGATGGAAAATTAAGAACTTTCAGATTAGCCTTATCCTGTACAGGTGAATATACCACCTATTTCGGAGGAACAGTAGCGGGTGCACTGGCAGCGATGAACAATACAATGACTCGTGTAAACGGGGTTTTTGAAAAAGATTTCTCTGCAAGAATGATCATTATTGCCAACAATAATGCTGTAATTTATACGAATGCAGCTACAGATCCTTATTCTCCTGCAGCCCAAATGAATAACTGGAATGCTGAGTTACAGAGTAATTTGACTGCAACGATTGGAGAAGCAAACTACGATATCGGCCATTTATTTGGAGCAACCGGTGGTGGTGGAAATGCTGGTTGTATTGGTTGTGTTTGTACCAATGGATCAAAAGGAAGCGGATATACTTCGCCGGCAGATGCTATTCCATCTGGTGATAATTTTGATATTGATTATGTTGCCCATGAAATGGGGCATCAGTTTGGGGGGAATCATACATTTTCTCATAATATTGAATCAGCAGGAGTAAATATGGAGCCCGGTTCAGGATCTACAATTATGGGATATGCAGGGATTACCAACCAGGATGTGCAACAACATTCAGATCCGTTTTTCCATGCTATAAGTATTCAGCAGATTACCAATAATATTAAAACAAAAACCTGCCCTGTAGTTACCAATACCGGAAATGCTATTCCTACAGCTGATGCAGGATTAGATTATATTATTCCGAAGGGCACTCCATTTGTGCTTACAGGAACGGGTACCGACGCAAATGGAGATACTCTGACCTATATTTGGGAGCAGATGGATAAAGCTGTTTCTGGACAAACCGGAGCAAATTCTGCGGCAACTGCATCAAAAGCTTCTGGTCCTACTTTCAGATCTTGGACTCCACAAACTGTTCCTGTCAGATATTTTCCAACAATGACTTCAGTATTGGCTGGAAGCACGACCACTCAAGGTTCAGAAATTGCTGTAGAAGCTTTATCAAATGTTGCGAGAACCTATAACTTCAGGTTTACCACTCGTGACAATAGAGCGGGAGGTTCAGGAAACAATTCTGATGATATGGTAGTTACAGTGAATGCAGCTGCAGGCCCGTTTACCGTAACTTCACAAAATACTACTGGAATTGTCTGGACTCAAGGTCAGTCGTATCCAATTACATGGGATGTTGCCAATACAACAGCGGCACCGATAAGCGCACCTAATGTAACCATCCTGTTGTCAAAAGACGGCGGTCTCACGTTCTCAACTGTTTTGGTGGCAAGCACTCCTAATACGGGTTCTTATAATTATACTGTTCCAGGCGGTCTTGGCACAATTACCAATAATGCAAGAATTATGGTGAAAGCTGCTAACAATATATTCTTTAACGTCAATTTAAAGAACTTTACAATTAATTCATCAGCGGTAGTAGATCCCGGACCAGATCCAAGAAATCCGGTAATACCTACAAGAGTATACCAGGGTCTGATGATATATCCGGTGCCTTCCAATGACGGTTATGTTTATATCAAAGCTGATTTCCCAAGACAGGTTCCCCTTCGTCCATACGTTATTACTTACGAATTATTTTCAATGGATGGAAAACTGATTGTTCCTAAAAAGACCAAATATATATTTGATGAACTTCTGGAGCAGATTAACTTAAAACATTTACCTAGCGAATCCTATATGATTCATGTTACCGTAGATGGAGAAAAGATTGTTAAAAAGCTAATGATGATCCCTAAATAATAAATCATCAAAATAAAAAATAAAAAAACCGTTCTGCCGAACGGTTTTTTTATTTTTTATTACAATTTAGCTTTGTTGAAATTCGCTTATAAAATGCAGTTTCACATTCGGGAACTTTTCCTGGGTCATATGAATAGTGAACGAAGAATCTGCAAGAAATACAAGCTGGTTATACTTATCTCTTGCAAGGAAACGCTGCTTTAGTCTTGCAAATTCCTTAAACTCTTCAGACTTTTCATCAGCTTCCACCCAACATGCTTTATGCATGGAAAGAGGCTCGTAGGTACATTTGGCGCCATATTCATGCTCCAGACGGTACTGGATAACCTCATACTGAAGCGCTCCAACCGTTCCGATGATTTTTCTGTTGTTCATTTCCAGGGTAAATAACTGGGCAACCCCTTCATCCATAAGCTGGTCAATACCTTTTGCCAGCTGCTTGGCTTTAAGAGGATCATTGTTGTTGATATAACGGAAATGTTCAGGTGAAAAACTTGGAACCCCTTTGAAGCTCAGTTTTTCCCCTCCCGTAAGCGTATCTCCGATTCTGAAACTTCCGGTATCATGTAAACCAACGATATCACCTGGGAAACTTTCTTCCACTACCTCTTTTTTATCAGCGAAGAAAGCATTAGGAGAAGAGAATTTCATTTTTTTGCCTTCCCTTACCAGTAAATAATTCTCGTTTCTCTTGAATGTTCCTGAAACAATCTTTACGAATGCAAGTCTGTCCCTGTGTTTAGGATCCATATTCGCATGGATTTTGAAAACGAACCCTGTGAAAGTACTTTCTTCAGGTTTTACCAGACGGGTATCACTTTCTTTAGGCTGTGGCATCGGAGCAATATCAATGAAAGCATCCAACAGTTCACGAACCCCAAAATTATTTAAGGCAGAACCGAAAAATACAGGCTGAAGATCCCCTTTCATATAATCTTCACGATTAAATTCGGGATAAACAGATTGAATCAGGTCCAGCTCTTCTCTTAAAGTTTTTGCAGCTTTTTCACCAATAACATCATCAATGGAAGTATCGTTGATATCATCAAACTTAATAGAGTCTCCAACTTTCTGTTTTTTCTCTTCTAAGAATAATTGAATATTATCTTCCCAAATATTATAAATTCCCTGGAAGTCACTTCCCATACCGATTGGTAAAGAAAGCGGGCAAACTGTTAATCCCAGTTTTTGTTCTACTTCATCCAGCAGATCGAAGGCATCTTTACCTTCACGGTCCAGTTTATTGATGAAAACAAGCATAGGAATATTTCTCATTCTACAAACCTGAACCAGTTTTTCCGTTTGTTCCTCAACCCCTTTTGCAACGTCGATCACAACGATTACAGAGTCTACGGCAGTTAATGTTCTGTAGGTGTCCTCAGCAAAGTCTTTGTGACCCGGTGTATCCAGAATGTTGATCTTGTGATCTCTGTATTCAAAGGCCAATACGGAAGTCGCTACAGAGATCCCTCTCTGTCTTTCGATTTCCATAAAGTCGGAGGTGGCTCCTTTTTTTATTTTATTGGACTTTACCGCACCGGCTTCCTGGATAGCACCCCCGAAAAGCAGTAATTTTTCCGTAAGGGTTGTTTTTCCGGCATCCGGGTGGGAAATAATCCCGAAAGTCTTTCTTTTTTGTATTTCTTTGATTAAGTCTGACATAGTGTATTTTGAAGTTGCAAAAATCGGGATTTTTTGTGAGGTTTCAAATAATTTGGGAGAATAAGTTGTAGGATTCGGGTTTGAATATGGGAGAGCGAGAGAGTTTGAGTGTTTGAGTTTGAGAATCGGGGAGTTTAGGGCTCAGAAATGTATAATCCCGTAAATAATGAATGAACGACAAATATTAGTTGGCTGAGGCTCTCGAAGCCAACGGCAATAAAGCAAAATTGAATAATTTATATTTCTATCAAAAACCCTCAAACCCTCAAACTCTCAAATACACCAGCATCCAAGAATTTCCCTTTTTAGTTGCTTAAGCCTTTCAAAAAAATTACCTTTGTTTTTATAAACTTTTTACAGAGAAAAGTATGGAAAATAGCAGGTATCCGAAGTTTACCTTTACATGGATAGGCGGTCTTGTTTTACTGGCAGGGTTATTTATAGGAACAATGGCTGTTTCTTTTTTCGGTAGCTTCTGGAAAATTGCTTTCAGGGAAAACCTCGAACTGAAAGAATGGTTTCTGATGGTGACCAATGCAGCCGGATTCTTAACTGCTATTGCCTTTTTTGATTTTTTTATCGTAAGGCCTTCCACCGGAAAAAAGCTGAACTTCAATTTTTCCCCGACAAATTTCTATACCTACCTCCTGATATTTCCTATGATGATCGGGATGATGTTTATTTCAGAATTTATCACTTCTCTCATACCAACTACAGGCCCGTTCTGGGGGAAATATTATGAGTTTTTCTCACAGCTTATGGAGCAGCTTACCTTTGAACCGGTAGTCATGATCATTATGACTGTGATTATGGCACCTATTTTTGAAGAAATTATCTTTAGGGGAATTATTCAAAAAGGATTAATCAATAAAGGAGTAGATCCGCGGAGGGCTATCTTATATGCCTCCGTTATTTTTGGACTCGTTCATGCCAATCCCTGGCAGTTTGTAGGGGCAGTATTACTGGGATGCGTACTGGGGCTGGTATATCAGAAAACAAAATCATTGTTGCTGCCCATACTGTTGCACGGATTTAATAATCTTTGTTCTTCATTACTTGTCACGTATACCAAGAACGAAAGCTTTGCAGATGCTTTTAAAATTTCCGAATGGATTATTTTGGGTGTTGGGATGGTGCTTTTTTTATCATTTTTTTATCTCTTTACGGTAAGGAACAAAGTTCATTATTCTGAAATATAATTTTTCATGACAAAGCAAATCGGTAACTTTTCAATTGAAGAAAATGAAGAAGAAGTTTCGTTGCATTATTCCCTGTCGAAAAAAGACTGGATTGATTTTGCAATTAAACTGGTCATTGCCATACTGCCTTTATCTATAGGTTCCCTGTTTCTGTACGGAGCTATTTATAAAAATACAATATTGGAGCTGGCTATAGGAATTGGGTTTCTGCTTGCAGGCTGTGTCTTTTCTATTGATGCTGCTTCTATGATTATCAGAGTAAGAAGGAATATTGTCAGGATTTTAAAAAAAGAGGAAATACTTATCCACAGAAAGACATTGTTTACATCAGATACCTATAAGCTGCAGGATATTAAAGCATTTATTGTATCCGGTAAAGATGAGCAGGTCCGTTTTAATAGAAAATCACCGCGAAGGCTTTATGGAACGCTAGAAATAAAACTTGGTAATGGTGTTTTAAAACCGATTCTGATCGTCAATCCGAGAAAGATTTTTCGGACCTTTGATGATATATCAGATAAAGCTGATCTGCGAAACGAGGCTAAAGATATAGTGAAAGAATTAAACAGGTGTATTAAAGCAGAGTATCAGGTTAAAGACTTTATAATAGAAAATTTTTAAAACAATGGAATTATTAGTTGCCACACATAACGAACACAAGAAAGAAGAGATCCAGCAGATCCTGGGAAATGATTTTACTGTAAAAAGCCTTACAGATTATGATATTCATGAAGAGATTGTAGAAGATGGTGATTCTTTCAATGCCAATGCCCTTATCAAAGCGAAATATTGTTTCGAAAAAACAGGAATTCCCAGTTTAGGAGACGACAGCGGCCTTGTTGTGGAAGCTCTGGATGGCAGGCCGGGAATTTTTTCTGCCCGTTATGCAGGAGACCATGATTTTGCTAAAAATATCGAAAAGGTTTTAAGCGAGCTGGAAGATCAGGAAAATAGAAAAGCCTATTTCATTACCGTTCTTTGCTATTATGACGAAAATGGTGCCCGGTATTTTGAAGGAAGAGTTCATGGAAATTTACTTACAGAAAATAAAGGACACAAAGGTTTCGGCTATGATCCTATTTTCGTTCCTGAAGGTTACGACAGAACTTTTGCAGAAATGAATCCCGAAGATAAAAACAAAATAAGTCACCGCAAACAGGCATTAGACCTGTTCCTAGACTTCTTAAAAGTAAAAGAATGATATTCTATGCTTTTTAGCATTTAAACTTGGATCTGAAATTTATGTTTAGATTTTCTGTCGTACATTTGTTACAATAAACTATTGATTTGAGTACTTATTTAACGATATTAGGCTTTAATTCGGCTATTCCTACCATTAACTCTTCACCTACGGCACAGCTGTTGGAAATGGAAGAAAGGTATTTTCTGATTGATTGTGGAGAGGGAACCCAGGTACAGCTGAGAAAAGCGAAAGCAAGATTTTCAAAGATCAATCATATCTTTATATCACATCTTCACGGGGATCACTGCTTTGGCCTTCCCGGGCTTATTGCCTCTTTCCGTTTGCTGGGAAGAGATAATCCCCTGCATGTTTATGGTCCGAAAGGAATCAAGAAAATGCTGGAAACCATCTTTACGATTACAGAAACACACCGTGGTTTTGAAGTGATTTATCATGAGCTTGATAAAGATTATTCTGAAAAGATCTATGAAGACAGCAGGGTAGAAGTATATACCATTCCATTGGATCACAGGATCTACTGCAACGGGTACCTTTTTAAAGAAAAACCTAAAGACAGGCACCTGAATATGAAGGAAATTGCCAAGTACAGCGAAATAGAAACCTGTGATTATCACAACATAAAAGCAGGAAAAGATGTTATTTTGAATGATGGTTATGTCCTTAAAAATGAAGTGCTGACCCTTGATCCTGCACCTCCTGTTTCCTATGCCTTTTGCAGCGATACCCGGTATCTTGAAACGGTGATCCCGATCATTAAAAATGTAACCGCCCTGTATCACGAATCCACCTTTCTTCATGACCTGAAAGAAATGGCAGACTACACCGGACATTCCACTGCATTGGAAGCCGCGATGATCGCCCAGAAAGCTGAAGTGGGAAAACTGATCCTGGGACATTTTTCAAACCGGTATGCAGATCTTACGGTGTTTACTGATGAGGCCAGAAATATTTTCCCCAATACCTTCCTGCCGAAAGCATTGGAAAGCGTAAAAATTTAAAAACGGTATGCTCAATTTTGAAGAATTAAAAAGCTTTTTGAATGAAAAAGCAGATCAGTACAACAGTCCTGATTTCATTGAAGATGATCCCATACAGATTCCGCACCGTCTCAGTTTAAAACAGGATATCGAAATTGCAGGTTTTCTGGCAGCCACTATTTCGTGGGGAAACCGGAAATCCATTATCCGTTCGGCAGATAAGATGCTGGATATTATGGGAAATTCTCCTTATGATTTCGTATTGAATCATTCCGAAAAAGATCTGAAAACGCTTCAGGACAAAAGTATTCACAGAACATTTAATGGTGAGGATTTTGCTTACTTCATCAGGCAGTTCCATAAAATCTATAAAGAAAATGAAAGCCTGGAAAATTTATTCATCGTCAAAGATCAGGAGACGAATTTCCAGCATGCTATTGAAAGATTCAGGAGCAGTTTCCTGGAAACAGAGAAACACAGAAGCCATAAACATATCAGCTCGCCTTATAAAAACTCTTCCTCCAAAAGAATCATCATGTTTTTGCGGTGGATGGTGAGAAAGGACAAACGTGGCGTGGATTTTGGTATTTGGGAGAATATCAACCAGAAACATCTTTCGATTCCGTTAGATGTGCATACGGGGAATATTTCCAGAAAACTGGGTCTTGTTTTCAGGACGCAGAATGACTGGAAAACAGTGGAGGAACTGGATGCTGCCATCAGGAAATTTGATGAAAACGATCCTGCTAAATATGATTTTGCCCTGTTTGGTCTTGGGGTAACCAAAGAACTTTTATAACACAGAAAAGATGAAAAAGGAAAAAGAAAAAACAGAAGCTTTAGAAAAAATAGCGAATGGTATTACGTGGTGGGTAGGGTCTATCCCTTCACTTATTGTTCATACCTTATTTTTTATCATATCCTTTCTTCTGCCCATGCTCAATATTGTTGAGTTTGATAAAATGCTTCTGATCCTTACAACGGTAGTTTCTTTAGAAGCAATTTATCTGGCAATTTTTATCCAGATGTCTGTCAACAAGAGCCATGAAAAGATCGAAGACATCCAGGAAGATATTGAGGAGATCAGTGAAGATATTGAAGATATCCAGGAAGATATAGAAGAGATCAGCGAAGACATTGAAGAGATCAGCGAGGATATTGAGGAGATTAATGAGGACATTGAAGATATCCAGGAAGACATCGAAGAAATCAATGAAGACGAAGATGATGAAGACCATAATGAGAGAGCTAAAAATGTGATTCTGAAAAGCAACGTGAGCTCAAACAAAAATGAGATCAAAGCCTTGAAAGATATTATCAGCCAGCTTCAGACAGAGATAGAGCAGCTGAAAAAAGAATAAATAATAAAAAAACAACTCACAACCGATTCTAAAATACAAGCAGTTATGCCCACTGGCAGGACTGCTTTTTTATGTTAATCCATCGTCAGAAGTAAATCCTACTATTTTTGTGGAATATGTAACTATAAAATGTATTTATTGTGAATAATTTGTTTGAATTTATTTTATATGCTGTATGAATGTGGTTTTTACTTATATTTTTGCTACATTTGAACAAATGATAATAAAATGTTCAATTATAGACTGAATAATTACTTTTTAGTTACCGTGTTTCTATTGGCTTCCATGTCTGTATTTTCTCAGAAAACAGGCAGAAAGCTGCAGCCTGAAAAATTTAGTGCCCAGAGTAAAAAAGCAGGAGCATTTATAGATGTCAATGTACCTACTTATGCCCCTTCAAGTTTTACCATAGAGCAGATTGTGAAAAATGTACTGATCTCAGGAGGATCGGTCTGTGCAGCACCCAATGTGAGCAATGTAACGATTTCCCCGAATCAGCCGGCAACAGATACAGAAAGAGCTTGGGGATATTTCCATAAGGGAACGACCAATTTTCCTTTTACCGATGGAGTGGTGCTTGTTTCCGGTAAAGCAAGAAGAGCAGGAAACGGATTAGAAGGCACATTAGGAGATGTTGTTCCCGGAGCGGGAATAAATGATCCTGATCTCGTAGCAGCTGTTAATCCGCCGGTGACCCTTAAAGATGTGGTGGCTTTAGAATTTGATTTTGTTCCGAACAGCAATCAGGTGAAATTTAATTATTTATTTGCTTCAGAAGAATATACCAGCGGATATCCTTGTGGTGATTTTGCCGATAGTTTTGCGCTCCTGCTTAAAAAAGTGGGCGATCCTACCTATGAAAATTTAGCAGTTCTGCCCAACGGAGACGGACCTGTAAGTGTTACCAATATTATTCCGCATGGAGTAGGATGTGACGGGGAAACTCATAATGAACAGTACTTCGCCGGATTGAATACATTGAATATAGAAACTAATTTCATAGGAAGAACCATACCGCTGACAGCTGTTGCTACTGTAGTTCCCGGCCAGACTTATCATTTTAAAATGGTTTTGGCGGATGCTTCAGATAACGGTTATGACTCTGCCGTATTTCTGCAGGGAGGCTCTTTTGATATCGGGATGACGATCGTGGATGGTAACGGAAATCCTCTGGGAGACACATTGAATATGTGTGATAATACACCGCAGACTTTAAAAGCAATGGTGACCACAGTTCCCGGAATGACCTACAAATGGTATAAAAACGGAGTTGTGATCCCTAATGCAACCAGTGCTGTGTATATAGCTACCTCACCGGGTGTATATGAAGTAAAAACTTTCGTGGGCGGGACAGAATGCCAGAAAGCAAGCATTACCATCATAGGCGGAACCTCTCCGGCGGCCCAGAATGCAACATTGAAACTTTGTGCCACTCCTGCCCTCAGTACTTTCAATTTAGAAGATGCAAAACCGCAGATCAGTACAACGGCAGGTGCAGTATTTCGTTTTTATGCCAATCAGGCAGATGCACAGGCTCAAAACAACAACTTTATTACAAACCTTACCAACTATAACGGAACTGACGGACAGGTAATTTACGTTGTCGTTTCCAACGGTGCATTCTGCAGCAAACTTGTCACCCTGACTTTAAAAAGAGAAGAAACACCTGTTGCTCAGCTTAATGCTCCAAGGTTAAGAATCTGTGAGGGAGAATCTCTGATACTGACTGCTTCCGGCGGTGTCACCTATCAATGGGGAGATACTGCTGCAACCGGAGGAGTAAGAACCGTAAGTCCGATCCAGACAACCACTTATACCGTATATGCTATCGGGGCACAGGGATGTAAATCCTTACAGCCCGCCACCATTACTATTGACGTGGTTCCTGCCATTGTTTCCTCACTGAAAGGAGGCCAGATCTGTGAAGGAGATATGATCCTTTTGGATGCCGGATCCGGACCGGGATATACCTATGAATGGAATACCGGGGAAACCACTCAGGCTATTACCGTAGGAACGCCAGGTGAATATACGGTGACGATCAGCAACGGAGTATGTTCCAAAGAATTTAAAACCCTCGTAATACAAGCTGGCATTCCGGAAATTATAAAAGTTGATTATAATGACAACGGAACAATGGTTCTTACAGCCACTAACCCCAGCAATGGTATCTTAGAATATTCCGTAGACAACGGTTTTACATGGCAGTCTTCCAATGTATTCTCCAATGTTCCTAAAAATACAGTCATATCTATAAGGGTTAAAGTGAAGGATACCAGCTGTATAGGCTTTTTGGAATACTTTACATTCGTCATGAAGAATGTGATCACCCCTAACGGAGATAATGTGAATGATATTATTGATTTCAGCGGGGTAAGCAGCTATAAAGACTTTAACGGTCTGGTTTTCGACCGCTATGGAAAAGAAGTATTCAAAGCCGGCAAAACCCGACCTTACTGGGATGGCTATTTCCAGGGGAAACGTCTGCCTACCGCCTCTTACTGGTATCAGGTAACCTATCAGGATCCTGCCAGTAAACAGATGGCAGTGAAAACGGGATGGATTCTTCTTAAAAATTTAGAATAATCATTATATAATTTATAGAAAGGCTGGCATTTTTGTCAGCCTTTCTTATTGTTTTCAAATAAAGCAAATTTATATTGCAGAATAAATAAACTTGTAGTAGTGATAATGTAAATTGTGTTAAATTAACTTTCAATCAAAAAAAATAGTATTTTTGTTCAAAATACTATAAAATGTTAAATAGGAGGATTGGAAATTTATTTTTGGCGTTATTTTTTGCACTTATCGGGAACTTTGTTTTTGCTCAGAACATAGACAGAGCAACGATTCCTGCAAAAAAAGCTAATGCAACCTCTATGAAAGCCGGTGTTTTTATAGATGTAAATACACCCAATTATCCGGAGTCCGGCTACAGCATTACACAGCTGGTAAAAGAAGTGCTGATCTCCGGAGGAGCCTGTTCTACTTCCAATGTGAGCAATGTAAGTGTTTCACCCAATTTAACAGTAAGTGATCCCAACCGTAGCTGGGGGTTCTTTAATAAAGGTACTACAGCTTTTCCATTTGCAAAAGGTATCGTTCTTTCTACAGGATATGCTGCCAGATCGGGGAATACTTTTCAGGGCGCTTTAAGTGATCCTTTGTTCACTCCGGGAGATATTGATCTTGCCAATGCTTTAGGTATTAATAATGCCGAATTATGGGATGCTACCTATATTGAGTTTGACTTTGTACCCGCATCTACAGAAATTTCATTCAGATATTTATTTGCGTCCAAAGAATATGCTCCCGGGTTCCAGTTTGCATGTACCAAATCAGACGGATTTGCTTTGTTGTTAAAAAAGGCAACAGATCCTACCTATACCAATCTGGCAGTGCTTCCCGGAGGCGCTGGACCTGTAAGTGTTACCAATATCCACCCGGCAATTCCCGGAGGTTGTGGCGCCGTTAACCCTTCTTATTTTGCAGGGATCAATAATCCAGTGGTTGAAACTAATTTTGACGGACGTACAATACCCTTGACTGCAAAAGCCACCGTAACTCCTGGTGTAACTTACCATTTTAAAATGGTTTTGGCAGATTTTAGCGACAGAAATTATGATTCAGCTGTATTTCTGGAAGCAGGATCATTTGATATCGGGGTGAAAATTTTAGACCCTGCAGGAGTTCAGCTTCCTGACACGGTTTATATGTGCGATAACGCTCCACAGACATTTACAGCCTCTGTACAGGTTCCTAACGTTACCTATCAGTGGTTTTTAAATAATAATCCTATTCCCGGCCAGACTGGTCCGAGCTATACTGCTACACAGCCTGGAGTATACAGTGTTCAGGTATTCATCCAGGGAAATACCTGTCCCGGAACAGGAACTATTACCGTGGTGGGCGGAACTTCCCCTACGGTACAGAATGCAACCCTGACAGCTTGTTATGCCGCAGGAAATGCAACCTTTAATCTGCCTTCCGCAAATGCTTCTATCAGTACAACACCCGGTGCAACGTTTTCATACTATTTAAACCAGGCAGATGCCAATGCAGGAAATGCAAATACAATTCCCAGCCCTGCCACTTATTCGAGTCCAGGTGGGCAAACCGTCTATGTTCTTGTCAAAAATGGTTTCTGCTCCAAAGTAGCTGAGTTGCAGCTGGTAAAAGCTCCTCAGATGACAGCATCAATTCTGCCACCGGCAGTATTAACCTGTGCCAGTTCACAGACAACTTTAGATGCTTCAGCTTCTGTTTATCCTGCAGGATCTACTTTTAACTGGACAACTACAGGAGGAAATATTGTTTCAGGAGGAACTACCTTAAATCCGGTTATCAATGCTCCGGGAACCTATACTTTAACCATATCGAAAACCTATCAGCCAGGAGGTGTAATCTGTACCACTACTGCTAGCGTTACAGTTACCGGAGACAGCGCTCCACCGGTTACAGGACTTACAGCAAGTAAAATACAGATATGCAGCGGTGAATCGGTAACCTTAACGGCATCAGGAGGTACTACCTATAACTGGACAGGCCTTCCCGGAACAGGAAATACTCAAACTGTATCACCTACTGCAACTACAACTTATACAGTAACAGCGGTAGGAGCTAATGGATGCGTGTCTCAAAATCCTGCCACCATCACTATTGAAGTTTCGCAGCCTATTACTGTACAGGATGCTGTATTGCATAAATGCTATGCGCCGGGACTTACCTATGACCTGACAACGGCTCAGAGCCAGATAACCTCTGCTGGAGCTGGTGTTACCTTCACTTATTATATTAATCAGGCTGATGCTCTTGCAGGTAATGCTAATTTTATTGCAACACCTACAACTTATTCACCCCCGGGAAATCAGACCATATACGTATTGGTGAAAAACGGAGGATGTCATTATGTGGTTTCTCTTCAGTTGCTGAGGACTGCTGAAACAACACTTACGATAGCAGCGCCGCAGCAGATAACCTGTACTACACCCCAGACTACATTAGATGCTTCTACATCTGTAGTGCCTGCAGGATCTACCATTGCATGGACAGCAGCTGGAGGTGGGAATATTGTTTCAGGTGCAAATACCCTTACCCCTGTAGTTAATGCAGGAGGAACCTATATCCTTACGGTTACCAATGTATCACAGCCGGGTAATTTAACCTGTACGTATACGGCAACCGTAACCGTAACCCAGAATACAACATTGCCAACAGCTACTGTGGTGTCCTCACAGCCCAGAATATGTGTAGGCGAGTCCGTAACTTTGACGGCCTCCGGTGGGGTTACCTATAACTGGGTGGGACTTCCCGGCAACGGAAATACACAGGTGGTTTCACCGACTTTAACTACGGTATATACTGTCTATGCAGTATCTGCCAACGGTTGTATTTCTGCAACCCCGGCAACGGTTACTGTTACCGTTGGGCCGCCAACAGCGGGAGTATCGGCGTCTAAAATAAAAATCTGTGCCGGAGAATCCGTTACACTTACTGCTACAGGTGGAGTTACCTATAATTGGGTAGGGCTTCCGGGGAACGGAAATACACAGGTGGTTTCCCCTACAATTACTACGGAATACTCAGTTTATGCACTTGGAGGTAATGGTTGTAGCTCAATAAACCCGGCGAAAGTAACGATTGAAGTTGTTCCTGCCATTGTTTCTACATTGGAAGATGTATACGTCTGTGAAGGAGATACAGGAATTTTAGATGCTGGTCCAGGTACAAATTATACCTACTTATGGAATACCGGAGCAACCACTCAAACCATATCTACTAATGTTCCCGGAACTTATACCGTTACCATCAGTAACGGAACGTGTTCCAAAACGTTTACTGGAAAACTGTTAAATCCGGATCTTCCTAAATTTACAAATATCGTATATGATAACCATGTGCTTACCCTTACGGCAAGCAATCCTACGGGAGGCGTTTTAGAATATTCGATAGACGGAGGGGTAGTATGGCAGCCATCCAATATATTCTATAATGTATTGAACAATACCAACTACCATCTGATGGTAAGGGTCGTGGATGCAAAATGTGGTACAACACTGGATTACTTCACTTTTGTAATCAGCAACGCTATTACACCTAATATGGATGGAATAAATGATACAATAGATTTCTCTGGAATCAGTGGTTATAATAATTTTGCAGCATCCATCTTTGACCGCTATGGTGCACAACTCTTCAAGGCCACTAAAACCGATGCAGTCTGGCGAGGCACTTTAAAAGGTCTTAATCTGGCTACAGGCACTTACTGGTATAAAGTACAATGGGAAAACCCGGCAAGTAAAAAGCTTGAACAGCGCTCCGGCTGGATATTGCTAAAAAATAGAAACTAATACGCAAACCTTCCATATTTGGAAGGTTTGTTTTTTTTATATTAAAAAATAGATAAAAAATATAGGATATATTTAGAAATAAATTAAATTTGTTGAAACAAAAGTATTATGCGAAGAAATCTACTATTCCTTTTATTTTTCTTAGTCGTATCGACATTTTTATATTCTCAAACAGACGGGCCCCGTAAGCCTCCCAAAAATCAACCTTCAGGATCAGCTACTCAGAAAGCGGGCACTTTTATTGATGTGAATGCTCCGGGATATACGGAATCCAGCTATTCCATTACACAGCTGGTGAAAGATGTCCTGATCTCTTCAGGTACAAATACCTGCGTAACACCTGCGGTATCCAATGTAAAAATTACTCCGAACCATGCCGTATCTGATGCTGACAGATCATGGGGGTATTTCCACAAAGGAACTACCAATTTCCCCTTCAAGGATGGGATTGTGCTTTCTACAGGGAAAGCCAGAAGAGCAGGTAACGGACCGGAAGGGAACCTGAGTGATAATAACGGTGGAGGAACGGATTCCGATCTTGCACAGGCCATCGGATCTACCGGAACACTGACGGATGCTGTTCTTTTGGAATTTGACTTTGTACCTACCACTTCACAGATTAAATTTAATTATATCCTGGCATCAGAAGAGTACTCCGGTTCATTTCCATGTCAGTATGCGGATGCTTTTGCTATTTTGCTAAGACCAACATCGGGTGGACCTTACCAGAACATGGCAATATTACCTGGCGGTGCCGGTCCTGTAAGCATTACGAATATTCACCCGTTAATTTCCGGTGGCGGAGGATGCCCTGCTGTTAACGAACAGTTTTTTGGAGGCTATAATACCGGTAATGTTGAAACGAATTTTGAAGGAAGAACAATTCCTCTTACTGCAACTGCGACTGTAATGGCAGGGCAGCAATATCACTTTAAAATGGTTGTTGCAGACTATTCACCGGGAAGTTATGAAGATCATGGCTGGGACTCTGCTGTATTTTTAGAAGGAGGATCATTTAACATTGGTGTTGAGCTTTTAGACCCTAGTGGTGCCACTTTGCCTTCTGATATCAATGTATGTGATAATGAACCTCAATTAATTACTGCTTCGGTAAGCGACCCTAATTTATTGTACCAATGGTATCTGAACGGCGCTCCTATAACTGGGGCAACTACTAATACCATTACGGCTGTTCAACCGGGAACTTATACTATTGAGGTAAGTGTTCCGGGGAATCCTTGTCCGGGTAAAGCGACTATACAGATTCATGGAGGAACTACTCCACAGGCACAGGATGCTACGCTTCTGCTATGTTCCACGCCGGATATTACCACCTTTGACCTGACTGATGCTATGCCTTCAATAAGCCCGACTCCGGGAGCAGTATTCAAATTTTATGTCAATCAGGCTGATGCTGTGGCTCAGAATGGTAATTATATTCAGAATATTTTAAACTATAACGGTACAGATGGACAGATCCTGTATGTTGTAGTATCAAACGGAGGGTTCTGCAGCAAAATGATAGAGCTGACCCTGCAAAAAGAAACCACACCAAAAGCAGGTATTAAATCTTCCAGAATAAAAATATGTCCGGGAGAGTCAGTAACCCTAACTGCTGATGGAGGCGTAACCTACCAGTGGGGTAATTTCCCTGGTACCGGAAATACCCAAACTGTAACTTTATACCAAACTACGACATTTACAGTGTATGCAGTCGGGACAAAAGGTTGTCGTTCATTAAACCCTGCTTCCATAACAGTAGAGGTAACCCCTGAGATTACCTCACCTTTAAAAGATGTAGAAATGTGTTTGGGTGACCGTATTACATTAGATGCTGGTGCCGGTCCGAATTATAAATATTTATGGAGTACGGGAGCGACTACTCAGACTATTACTGCAGACAGCTGGGGTATTTACACCGTAGAAGTCGATAACGGATTCTGTAAAAAGATTTTCACGGCGAAAGTAGGAGGTGCAGCCACTCCTTTTGTGACAGCAGTTCAGTATGAAAGTGCTAAGAAAACCGTGACAATTATTGCTGAAAATCCTATGATGAACAATACGCCAAGTACTTTGGAATATTCCCTGGATAATGGAATTACATGGCAGCAGTCCAATATTTTCACCAACCTTTTAGACAATACCAACTATACTGTATTGATCAGAAGAGTAGGGACTCATTGTGTTGGAACTTTTGATTTCTATACACTTCAGATCAATAATATCATTACACCGAATAATGATGGGGTGAATGATGTATTGGATCTTAAAGCATTGGGTGAATTCAAAAATTTCACAGGATCTATATTTGACAGATATGGCGTTGAAATGTTCAGGTTCTCTAAAGAAAAACCGGTCTGGGACGGAACAGTGGGAGGAAAAAAACTTCCTACAGCGACTTATTGGTATAAGTTTAATTTCGAATACCCTAAGTCAAAAGCTCAGATGAACTGGTCCGGATGGATCATGCTTAAGAATCGTGAATAAAAGACAAAGGATACAGAAGAGCCTTTCAAGAAAACTTGAAAGGCTTTTTTATTTTTGAACTGTCTTTATTGATTCTGTTTCCAGAGATTGGCAAAACCGATAAAATCTGAAACACTGAGCTCTTCTGCTCTTTTATCTAAGAATTCATGAGTTTTTAAAGCTTCAGGAATATTCAGGATTTTCAGGGAATTTGAAAGCTTTTTTCTTCTCTGGTTAAACCCTGCTTTTACGATCTGTTTGAAAAGAACTTCATTTCCTGCCAGGCCTTCTTTTGGATTCCTTGTCAGCCGGATAACGCCTGATTTTACTTTAGGAGGCGGATTAAATACATTTTCGTGAACCGTGAACAGATAAGAGACATCGTAATATGCCTGGATCAGGACAGAAAGAATACCATAATCTTTAGTTCTGGGTACGGCTGCCGTTCGCTCGGCCACTTCTTTCTGGAACATTCCTACCATTTCAGGAATCTGCTGATAATAATCAACAATCTTGAAAAGAATCTGGGAGGAGATGTTGTATGGAAAATTACCGATGATCGCAATCTGCTCTCCATTGATAAAATGGAAATCCTGCTTCAGGAAATCTCCCACAAAAGTATTTTCCGTAATCTTAGGATAGTTGTTTTTCAGGTATTCTATAGATTCGGTATCAATCTCTGCCAGATAGACCGTCTGATCTTTTTCCAGCAGGTATTTGGTAAGAACGCCCATTCCGGGACCTACTTCCATGACGTTTTTATAGCCTTCAAAACTAAGACCTTCCACGATTTTTCTCGCGATATTTTCATCTGTCAGAAAGTGCTGTCCAAGATGTTTTTTTGCTTTTACACTCAAAGTTTTTTATGATTTTATTAACAATGATTTTCTTTATTTCGTCCCAAATTTCGGAAGATTTTTTCTATTTTAGCCAAAAATTTTAATATTAATGGCTAAATCTGTTGATGAGTTTAATAAGAAAAGGCTTCGGTCAAGCAATATTACAGTAGTAATAAGTATCGCATTAGTGCTATTTTTGTTAGGATTAATGGGGCTTATTTTAATCAATGCCCAGAAGTATTCTGATTACATAAAAGAACAGCTTGTGGTAAATGCTTATTTTGATGAAAATTTTGATGTAAAAGATTCTGTAAAAATTGCAAAACTAGAAGAAGAAACTTTTAAAAAGGTACAGACATTAGCTCCTGTAAAAAAAGCGACCTATATTTCAAGAGATATGGCGGCTAAAGAAGCCAAGAAAACGATGGGAATAGACAGTGATGCGCTTTTTGAGGAAAATATTTTTCCTTCATCTATCGAGGTGGCATTAAAACCTGAATATGTGGATCCGGCTAAAATTGATGAAGCCATTAAAGTGATTAAAGCCGTTCCGGGGATTGTAGATGTTAAAAATGACAGTACTCTGATGGTGGATGTTTATAATAACCTGAGCAGAATCCTGAAATGGATCCTGGGTTTTTCTGTTTTATTCCTGATCCTGGCAGTTGTTTTAATTAACAATTCAATCCGTCTGAAAATATTCTCCAAGAGATTTATTATCAAAACCATGCAGCTGGTAGGGGCTAAAAGAAGGTTTATCCTTAAGCCGTTTATCATTGAGGCAATTATTCTGGGAGCTATAGGATCCTTGATCGGGCTTCTGGCACTGGGGGGTGTATGGTATTACTTTACAAGCCAGATTGGTTCAGCTTTCGTACAGGATACCAACCAATATTTCTGGCTGGTTATCTTAGTGCTTGGCGTAGGAATTTTTATATCTGTCCTAAGTACCATTTTCGCTACATGGAGATTCTTAAAATCAAACGTTGACGATTTATATTACTCTTAATAATGAGCAAAAAAACAAATAAACTGACCGCTTCAGAGTTTGGCAAAGAAACCGAAGTACCACAGGAAAACACCTTTTATTTCGGGCAGCAGAACTTCAAGTGGATGCTGATAGGTCTGGCCTTTATCGTAGTAGGCTTTCTACTGATGATGGGACCGGATGCTAACACGGTAGATGGTAAATTTGATCCCAATGCATGGAATGACGGTATTTTTTCCATCCGCAGGATCAGAATTGCGCCGCTGTTTGTAGTGATAGGCTTTGCAATAGAAGTTTACGCTATTTTAAAAAGAAAATAAATTATACATTCTTTATTTAGAGATTAAAAGGTGAACGGATTTAGATAAACTTTCTAAATTCAGCATCTTTTAATCTTTAAACTTTTATATACACAAAATATGGATTTAATTAAAGCAATCATTATTGCTATTATTGAAGGGCTTACAGAGTATCTTCCTATTTCTTCTACCGCACACATGGGATTTGCAGCCAATATTATGGGTCTGCAGGAAGATGAATTTCTGAAAATGTTCCAGGTGTCTATTCAGTTTGGGGCTATTCTATCCGTTGTGGTGGCCTATTGGAAAAAGTTTTTTGATCTGAAAAATCTTCAGTTTTACTATAAGCTTGCTTTTGCTGTAGTTCCGGCATTGGTGCTGGGCTATTTATTTGATGATAAAATTGAAGCTGTTCTGGGAAACCAGATTGCTATTTCTTCAGTTTTGGTATTGGGAGGAATCGTTCTGCTTTTTGCGGACAAATGGTTCAGAAATCCTGTAATTGATGATGAAAAGGGAATTACCATCAGAAAAGCAATTACCATAGGTTTTTGGCAGTGTCTGGCGATGATGCCGGGAACCAGCCGAAGTGCTGCTTCTATCATTGGAGGGATGTCACAAGGGCTTACAAGAAAAGCTGCGGCGGAATTTTCATTTTTCCTGGCAGTTCCAACTATGCTGGCAGTAACCGTATATTCCGTTTTCCTGAAAACATGGGGTAAAGAATCCGGAAACCCTCAAAAAGGATATGAAATGATCATGGCATCTCAGGATCATATTATGATCTTTGTGATAGGAAATATTGTGGCATTTATCGTCGCATTGATCGCTATTAAAGCTTTCATCGGGGTATTGAACAAATATGGTTTCAGACCCTGGGGATGGTACCGTATCTTTGTGGGAATCGCCCTGCTAATCTATTTCTATTTCTTTAAATAAGTTTATGAAGATTAATATTATTTTAAAGCTATTGGTATTTTCCGGTTTAATTGTTTCCTGTACGCCTGCCCATACGCTGTTCGTAAAAAATAACACTGGTGAAAGAACAGAATTCTTTGTTGAACTCAAAGAAAAAAACACAGCTGAAGATGTATTAATCTGCAAAGAGCTTGTACCAGATGAAAAGCTGGACCATAAACCTTTTATGGAATATAGCAAAGGAGGAAAATGTTACCGTCAGAAAATTACATCTGTCAGTAAAACAAGCTATAAGTTCAATTTACCGGAACATTATACAGTGAATATTGCCCCTAATAATTCCGTGTATCCTTTTAAGAATATTTATTACTTCATTGGAGATAAAAAATGCTTTGTTAATGTAGAAAACGGCCCTGAATGCAGGCAGAAAGTCAATAAACTGCCAAGTTTAGTAAGTATCACCGAAATTTTAGAATAATGACTGCTGAAGAATTGCAATCAGGATATGTTTTTTTATTGGACAAACCTTTGGACTGGACTTCTTTCCAGGCTGTCAATAAAATGAAATACAAACTCAAAAGAGAGTTTAATCTTCCCAAGAAATTTAAAATAGGCCACGCCGGAACCCTTGATCCAAGAGCAACAGGCCTGCTTATTGTCTGCTGTGGGAAATTCACAAAGAAAATTCCTGAAATTCAGGATGCTCCTAAAGAATACTGGACCGAAATTAAAATAGGTGTACAGACAGAATCTTATGATACGGAAAAACCTGAAATACTTCATCAGGATATAGCCCACATTACCGAAGAACAGATAAAAGAAGTTCTTGAAAAATTTGTAGGGGAAATAGAACAGAAACCGCCGGTATATTCAGCAATAAAAGTTGACGGACAAAGAGCCTATAACCTGGCCAGAGCAGGAGAGGAAGTAGAGATGAAATCAAGGAAAACAACCATTTTCTACATTAATGATATTAAAATCAACCTTCCTTTGGTCGGCTTTACAGTAGGCTGTTCAAAAGGAACGTATATCAGAAGCCTGGCTCATGATATTGGGCAGGAATTGGGAGTAGGCGCCTACCTTACTCAACTCAGACGTACTAAAATAGGTGATTATACCATTGAAAATGCTACAACAGATTTCCTGGACAACGAATACAGATTTGAAAATTTATAATTAAAAGTCGTATTTTTACTTATCCCGGGAAATTAAAATTATACAGGTTACGGAGAAGACTAATGGAAAAAACGCGTATCAATAAATATTTATCAGAAGTCGGTTATTGCTCAAGAAGAGCAGCGGATAAGCTTTTGGAAGAGGGAAGGATAACCATTAACGGAAAAGTTCCGGAAATGGGGACCAAAGTTTCGGATGAAGATCTTGTAGAAGTAGATGGAAAACCGATCCGTGAACCTCAGGATAAGCCTGTTTACATTGCTTTTAATAAACCTGTGGGCATCGTCTGTACTACAGACACCAAACGTGAGAAAAACAATATCGTAGATTATATTAACCACCCGAAAAGAATTTTCCCCATTGGAAGGTTGGATAAGCCCAGTGAAGGCCTTATTCTGCTTACCAGCGACGGAGATATCGTTAATAAAATCCTGAGGGCAAGAAACAACCACGAAAAAGAATATATTGTACGTGTAGACAAACCCATTTCTCCTAAATTCCTTGAAAAAATGAGAAACGGAGTCCCGATTCTGGACACAGTCACTAAAAAATGTGAAGTAGAAAAGATCGATGATATGACTTTCCGGATTATCCTTACCCAGGGACTGAACAGGCAGATCCGCAGAATGTGTGAATTCCTTGGTTACGAAGTAAAGAAGCTGAAACGTATCCGTATCATGAACATTAAGCTGGATCTTCCGGTAGGGAAATGGCGCGATCTTACAGAAGAAGAATTTAATACACTCAGCAATCTCCTTTCTGATTCTGTCAAAACAATCGATTAAGTTGAGATCATTAATATAAAAAGTAAGCAGGGAAATATTTTCCTGCTTACTTTTTTATATCTGTTATTTTGTAAACGATCATAATAGGAAATATTAAAATGTTATTATTCAATAATATTCACACATTGGTGTAATATTTTTAGTTTGTTAGTGAAAATATATTATATTTATAAAGTAACTATTAAAACTAAAAAACCATGAAATTAAAATTTAATTTACTCTCCCTTATTATTTTAACAATATTTTCTAATTGTCAAAATGATAACCATAATCCGGATCTTCCGCATGATACTTCTTTTTATATTGACTATAGAAGTTTGGAAGGATTGTCGGATGGTATAGCTGTAATTGAGCTTGATCCTGAAGCCCCAAATTTCGGACATATCAGCAGCAAACTTGAACTGGGCGTTGGTGTTCTGCCTCACCATCTCTATTATAATCAGGGCGCAAATAAATTGTATACCACTGCTTTAGGAGGCAATTATCTCTACCAGATACAAACGGAAAAAGACAAAAACGGACAGCCAAAATTAGTGAATGCTACCCCTATTGATACTGGAGAGAATACCGTAGGAGAAAATTTATTTTTTACCAATGATGGAAGATATTTTATGACTTTTATGGGCGGGGCAGGAGGACCAAAAGATGGTAGTATAGGTGTTTTCAATGCCAGTAATAACCAGCTTATTAAAACAATTAAAGCTCCCATTCAAACCAATCCAAATCAATTTATTATGTACCCGCATGGTATTTCTGTTAATGAGGAAAAGGGATTAATGATGGTCACTTCAACCATTCACCCGGATCTTACTACCGGAATGGGAAATACCTGTACCTTATTAGATATGAATACTTATGAATTAAAAGAGACCTACCTGGTAGCAGACTCACAAACAGATATGTCCAGTCCGGTCGAGGTTCTGCTGCTGCGTGGAAAATTTCCACAATTTGCCCTTGCAACGACAATGCTGGGTGGCGATATCTGGATTGCTCCATACAATACCACCACCAAAAAGTATGATGCTTTTAGTAAAATATTTGACGGAAGTACACAGGGATTAGGTTGGACACTCGAAATGTACATCGATGATAACAGCAGGCTCTATGTAAGTTTTGCAGATCCTGGAAAAGTTTTGGTTTTTGATATAAGTAACCTCCCTCAGCTAAAGCTTTTAAAAACCCTTACCGCAGATAAAGGAGCACATCATATGGTTTTCTTTAAAACCAAAAAAGGAAAAGAAGTGGTAGCAGTACAAAATAACCTGCTGGATATTCCAAACTTAAATTCCGGAACCATCAGTGTTATTGAGATCGAAACGGGAAAAACATTAGGGACCATCGATTTACGTAACAAATATGGAATACTGCCTGAATCAATTGAAGGAACCAATGGTCCCAGCAGCTATATGCATCACTAAACTTAAAATAATACGCCAAATTAAAAACTATCCAAAATAGCAGAAGTTGTTTTGGGTAGTTTTTACTATGGGATTCCAGTTATTTTAGATATAATTTCATTCTTTCTTCATATTCAGGTTTTAATTTTAAAAGCTTCAGAATTTTCTTATCATCCGTGTAGGTCGTCCTGTAGAATATGATTTTATCAGCAGAATATTTGAAGTAGGGATGATCTTTCAGCCATTCTTCAGGGGCTTCCGTTAAAGTATATTTAGGAACATTTGAAATATCTAGCGAGGCAATAGAAATTAATTTTTGAACCAGATTTTTATCAATGTTATAGGTTTCTAAAATTTGTTGTTTATTGACAAAACCTCTCAGTTTTTTTCTAAAGCCGATCATGGATCCGGCACTTTTTTCATCCAAACCAAATTCCAGCAACTGCTTGAAAGTGATCAGATTTAAATCAACTTTTGAAAAATCAGTTTCCTGTTTTTGAATCAGATTGGTTGTTGGGGTAAGCTTAATATAAGGTTTTAGCTCCTGAAATTTTTCATCAGAAATAACAAAACACTTCTGTATATCTTCAAGAGATTTAAAACTTCCCCTGAGATTTCTGTCACGGTAATTAACAATTGTGCCTGCCTGCTTTTCAGAGAATCCCAGGGCCTTCCATCCATTAAGATCTAAAACGTTGGGATCAAATGTATGATACCGGATATCAGATTTTATAGCGTACTGATTCCCGGACTTTTTAAAATGATCAGGTGTTTGTGCCGGAAGCAGTAAATAGGGCTCAAGCTTGCTGTAATTTTCCGATGAAATGATAAAACATTCTTTGAATTTTTCCTTACTTACAAAACTTCCGCCCAGGTAATTTTTGTATTTTAAAATGGCTTCGGCCTGCTTTTCGCTAAAACCCATCTTCATCCACTCTGAAGAAGAAAGCCTGTCAGGATTGAATTTTTTCGAAACAACAATCTCTCTTTTCTCATTAGTGAATTTTTCAAAATGTCCCCCTTTTGCAGTTTCCGGAAGGAGGATGAAAGATTCCAGTTCGGTGAATTTTTCAGGAGAAATTGCGTAGCATTTTTTAAGCTGCTCTTTTGATGTAAACTCACCTCCTACGATTTTTTTGTAATTGAGAATAGTAGAAACCTGCTTCTCTGAAAATCCTAAATGTTTCCATTGCATTTCATCCAGGTTATTAGGATCGAAATCAGTCAGATTTGGAGAAACAGGATGCTCAATAATGAATTTAATCTCCGGAAAATTTTCTTTTTCCCTGCTGGTATACTTTTGGAAAGCCAGCAGAACGATCAGCAGCATTCCCATGAATGCAAGCTTATGGTAATAGTTTTTTCTCATCATAAAGTAAACTTATCAATAAAAATAAGTTGAAGCAATGAGGAGATACAAAAAGGACAGTTTTGTACAATAAATTCATTTAAATGATTTTTAAATTAAACCTGTGTACATAGTTGTATAGAATTATTTGAAGAAATACCGATAGAAATATTCTTTGAAAATCTCTAAAATAATTTAAAATAAGCCATTGATTTTAATACGGATGAATGTCTAGAACTTTAACTACAAATTTTACAAATTTGCACAAGTGATTGCACTTAACTATTAACAATTTAAATAAAGTCTAACCTAAATATTCGTGCAAATCAGTGAAATCTGTGGCAAATAAATTTTACTTCTTTAGAAAGAACGATAGCATAAAATTATTCAGAATCTCTGTCTGCTAGCGAAGCTTTCAGTTTCTGAAGCTCAGCTTTTATAAATTCAAGACGGTCAATGATGGTAACTGTTTCTGAAATTTTGCTGTTGGTGGTTAAAGCAATTCTTGCTCCATCCAGTGTATACCCCTTTTCTTTCACCAGATGGTAGATCATCTGCAGGTTCTTGATATCTTCAGGAGTAAAGTAACGGTTGCCTTTTTTATTTTTTTTAGGCTTAATGATAGGGAATTCCTGCTCCCAATACCGTATCAGCGAAGTGTTTACATCAAAAGCCTTGGCCACTTCTCCTATGGAATAATACAGTTTGTCAGGTAAATTTATTTTCATTTTACAAATCCTAAAAGCCAAAGATAAAAATTTTTTAAACTCGGATGCAAATATGCACCGGTATTATCTCTGTAAATGTTCTGTATAAAGGTATTCTTTTTCATTGGCTTATTCTTTTTCAGGTTGTGTTCTATCTCTTTTTACTGTAATTTTACCATCTATCCACGATCGTTTATAAACAGCAATGAATCCTATCTCCGTTCTTCATATTGAACTTTTCCAGTCCGGCAGGAATACCTCGGATTTTTATTTCAATACGATGAAGGAGCATCTGGTGGTGGGGCACCGGCATATTGAAAAGCCGCACCGGCATGATTTTTACGCTGCTGTTCTTTTTACCAGAGGAAAAGGAATTCACGAAATCGATTTTCAGAAGTATGATGTTTCAGAAGGGAGTCTGTTTTTCCTTTCTCCCGGGCAGATCCACAGCTGGGAGCTTTCGGAAGATATTGACGGATATATTTTCTTTTGCTCACAGGAATTTTATGAAATGCATTATGTCAACCAGAAACTGAGAAATTTTCCGTTTTTCGGTTCTGTGTCATTTCCCAGGAAATTACAGCTGGATATTGATGAATTGGAAAAAATAAATCGGCTGTTTCAGGAATTGGGGCAAGAGTTCCATTCCCAGAATTTGATGAAGGAAGGATTGAGTCTTTCCCTGATGTCCCAAATTTTCATCAATGCGGTAAGGCTCTTTTCAAAAGATCACGATATACACGCTTCTTCTGCCAGCCTTTCTTATTTTAAACATTACCAGGACTTTGAAAACCTGATAGAACAATATTTTTCCAGCCAGAAATCAATTTCCTATTACGCATCTTTACTGGGAATTACTCCAAAACACCTCAACCGGATTACCCAGTCCGTTGTTCAGAAAACTGCCACCGATATCATTACCGAAAGGGTAGTGCTGGAAGCCAAAAGGATGCTGATGTACCTCGATGAAAGCCTTGTGGAAATTGCTTTCCGGCTTGGCTATGAAGAATATTCCTACTTTGTAAGAGTATTCCGGAAAAGCTCCGGAATGACTCCTACGCAGTTTATGAGAAAATACAAGGTTTAAAAGTTTAAAGTTCAATATTCAAGGTTTAAGAATAGTAGAGAAAAATTTTTGACTTGGTAAGTATTGTTCTGATCCCATAACCGCATCCCGGATCACAGCAAAAGCTTAAAAGGCCCCTCAAACGTAGTTTCAAACGAATCCATCATTTCTCCTTTTTCATCAAAAACGCCAATCACCATATTCTGTTTGGAAAACTTAATGTCTTCTTCAGGAAAAGTAATGTTGATATTTCCTTTCAGGATCTGGTCGCCTTTCAGAATGATTTTTTCTGAACCGAAATAGGTAATTTCCGCATTGGCCGGAGTCATGACTTTGATGGTAAGAACCTTTTTTTCATTAGATTTATTTAAAAGAGTATAAATAAAAGTATTGGTGATTTTGCCATCTTTAATGAAAAATGTGGAACCTGCCGGTTTGATGAATTTAGCCTCCATGGAACCGCGGTCATACATCAGGAATCCCAAAAATCCGATTAATAAAGCCAGGAATACCGTTGTAGCCTTCATTCTTGAGGTAAACCTGAACGGCTCCTGGTTTTCAATTTCTGCTTCTGTGGCGTAGCGGATTAATCCTTTAGGGAGACCTACCTTATCCATGACTTCATCACAGGCATCGATGCAGGCTGTACAGTTGACACATTCCAGCTGCTGTCCGTTTCGAATATCAATACCGGTAGGACATACAACCACACACTGATGACAGTCGATGCAGTCTCCCTTTCCTGCCGTTTTTCTGGCTTCATTATTTCGCCATTTCGAACGGTTTTCGCCTCTTTTGAAATCATAATACACATTAATGGTCTGCTTGTCGATCAATACACCCTGAAGCCTTCCGTATGGGCATACCAAAGTACAAACCTGTTCTCGTAGCCATGCAAAGACAAAATAAAAGGTCATGGTGAAGAATATCATAACAAGGAATTTGACCGAATTGGCTTCCGGCCCTTCCTTCATAATCCGGAATACTTCTTCATATCCCACAATATACATGAACATGAAGTGAGCAATAAGTAATGATATGAATGCAAAAGCAGACCACTTCAGGATTCTTTTTCTGATTTTTTCAGCGTCCCATTCCTGTCTGTCTAATTTCATCTGCTTATTTCTGTCTCCTTCTATCCAGTATTCTATTTTACGGAATACCATTTCCATAAAAAGTGTTTGAGGGCACAGCCATCCGCAGAATATTCTCCCGAAAACTACGGTAAACAGCATGACGAAAATGACTGAAGTTACTGCCCCCAGCGCAAGAATAAAGAAATCCTGAAGGTAAAAGGGCTGTCCAAGGATAAAAAATCTTCTGTCTATTACATTGATCAGGAGAAACGGATTACCATTGATCTTTACAAATGGCAGCCCGAAAAATATACCCAGCATGAGATAACTTGCATAATTTCTGTAGTTGGTATATTTTCCTTTTGGCTTTCTGGGAAAGACCCATTTCCGTTTTCCCGTTTCATCCATGGTTCCTACCGAATTTCTGAATGTTTCATTTTCGGTTTCTATCAATTTATCGCTGCTTGATTCTACACTCATTGTGTTACTTTGTTAGTTTGAAAAAGTATTAAGGGGATATTTGAGGCCGGATCAAAACGATTTTTCAGTCAGTTTTAAAAAGGGAAAAAAATATTGATCTTACCGTAGCAAAGGTCTTAATAAAAGTATTTTTGAACTAATACCATCTGCTTCAAAAATAGGACGATTAGGACATTTGATGTTTTAATTTTATTATATCAAAATGAGTAAATGTATTTGAATCTTATGGCTGATGTTGTAACTTGCAGTTTTTAAACAAGGGAGTAATGAAAAAGATACGCAGTCTGGGTATAATTGGTTTGGTTTTCGCATTGATAAACTGTCAATCAGTAAATACGAGCAAAATGTTTTATGGAGATGTACAGCCGGAGAAGATTTCGGAACAATTCAGTTTTACGGAAGGACCGTCTTCAGATAAGCATGGAAATGTTTATTTTACTGACCAGCCTAATGATAAAATCTATTACTGGGACTGGAAAACCAATAAAATTATAGAGTTTTTAGGCAAAACGGGCAGGGCCAACGGAACTCATTTTGATAAAGACGGAAATCTTATCACCTGTTCCGATGATCAGGGTGAGATCTGGAAAATTTCAAAAGACAAGAAGATAGAAGTTGTTCTGAAAGGTTTCCAGGGAAAAAGACTGAACGGACCTAATGATATCTGGAATGATGCAGCAGGAGGAATGTATTTTACAGACCCTTTATATGAAAGAGATTATTGGGTGGGTTTTAAGCAGGAAATTCCTCATAAAAGTCTTTATTACAGAACAAAAGAAGGCAAAACCGTTAAACTGGAAACCTTTATGCAGCCTAACGGCATTGTAGGAAGTGAAAAGTTTAAAAAGCTTTATATTTCAGATATTGATGCAGGAAAAACCTATGTATACGATATCCTGGGAGAAGGAAAATTGTCAGAGAAAAGACTCTTCTGTGAAATGGGCTCAGACGGAATGACACTGGACAAGCATGGAAATCTTTATTTAACAGGAAAAGGAGTCCATGTTTTTGACCGTCATGGAAAGAAAATTTATCATATTCCTATCCAGGAAGACTGGACGTCTAATGTAACCTTTGGAGGGGAAAATAATGATGTACTCTTCATCACCGCCTCAAAATCTGTTTACACACTGCCGACTAAGGTGAAAGGGGTGAAGTAATTTCTGAATTTTAGGATGAATAGTTAATCGGTAGCCTGATCAATTTCACCGTTCAGGAATATCACAGCATTACTTCTGATTATTGTTTGATCTCCTTTTAATTCTACCTCCATGCTTCCCGTACGTTCAGAGCATTGGAAAGCTTTGAGGATCTTTTTATCAAGCTTCAAAGACCAGTATTTGCATAAAAAGCTTTGTACGCCTCCTGTCACAGGATCTTCATTGGAGCCTGACCATGGCCAGAAGTAACGGTATTCAAAGTCATAACCGGTTTTTGCAGACTGTGCAGTTACCAGAACCCCGCTGATTGTTGTTTTGATCTGTTTTAACGTGGCAAAATCCGGGCTTAGTTCTTCCAGCTGTTTGCTGCTTTCTATCTCCACCATCAGGATATTGTGGTCTTTATTATATTCACAATTGATAATGTCCTGTATCCCGATGGCATTTTTTAAATCATCAGGAAACGGAGATTTCTCGGTTTCATGTACAGGAAACACCATTTCAATCTGGTTATTGTTCTTTCTCAGTTCAAGAATATGCCCGAACTGGGTTTTGAATGTTAAGGTATCAAGATCCGGATATTCCGAAAACAAAACTTTCGCAGAGGCCATTGTAGCATGCCCGCATAATGGAATTTCAGTAACCGGAGAAAAGTAACGGATAGAAAAATCGGCAGTTCCTTTTTGAATGACGAATGCCGATTCCGAAAAGCCGAATTCTTTAGCAACCTGAATCATGTTTTCTTCGGGAATAGCCTCTTTTAAAATACATACAGCTGCAGGATTTCCTTTAAATAATTTATCGGTAAAAGCGTCTGCAATGAATGTTTTAATTTTCATATCTGAATTTTGTTTAATTTGATGTTCTTTAATTAATAAGCAATTTCCATTTTCACTTTCTTGCCCTTCAGCTTTTCAGTGCTTAATTTCTTTAAAACAGCAACTGTTTTATTTCTGGCAACTGCTACATAAGAAGTAGTATCCTTCACTTCAATGATACCGATGTCTTCTTTCTGCAGCTCTCCTTTTTTAATAAGATAGCCTACGATATCCACCTTGTTTACTTTATCCTTTTTCCCGGCACTGATGTAGATGGTCTGGAAAGGAGTCCTCTCCGGAACTTTATTAAAGCCGGCCACACTTTCTTCCGGAGTATTGCTTTTAATGAACGGGAAATTTTCATCCTCGGTCATGATCAGGTAAGCAAAACCTTTGGCATTCATCCTTGCGGTACGGCCGTTTCTGTGAATGAAAGCATCTTCTTTGGGAGGAAGCTGGTAATGGACAATAGATTCCACTTCAGGAACATCTAGCCCGCGGGAGGCGAGATCTGTAGTGATTAAAATCCTTGCAGAATCATTCCTGAATTTCAGAAGAGCACGTTCCCTTTCATCCTGTTCCATTCCTCCGTGGAAAGTTTCCCTCGCAATTCCTTTTTCTCTTAAAAGCTCGGAAATACGGTCTACAGCTTCACGGTGGTTGCAGAAGATGAGTGTTCTTTTGTTTCCTATTTTACATATTAAATGAAAAAGAGTATCCAGTTTTTCCTCAGGGATGGTCATTACCTTTCGCAGCTGGATATCAGGTTTTACATCATTCAGTTTCAGGAAATTAATGATTTTCTCATTTTTTAAACCTGTAAATGCAGGAATTTCATCCATAGCTGTTGCTGAGGTTAAAATTCTCTGGGAAAGACCTTTTAGTGATCCGGTAATGAATTCCATATCTTCATGAAAACCCAATTCCAAAGCTTTGTCAAATTCATCAAGAACCAATGTTTGAATGGTTTCAGGATCAAAATTATTGTTTCTTAAATGATAAACTACACGTCCCGGGGTTCCGATCAGAACTGCCGGAGCTTCAATTAAATTATTGACTTCAATTTTCTTATCATGGCCACCATAACATACGGAAACCTTAAAATCCGTTCCCATCGACTTGAAAACCTGCTCAATCTGCAATGCAAGCTCTCTTGCCGGAACTAAAATCAGAGCCTGGATTCCGGAAGCATCTTTTTTAAGGTTACGGAGAACGGGAAATAAAAAAGCGAGCGTTTTACCTGAACCAGTAGGGGAGAGCAAAACCACATCTGTATTGTTTTCTGTTGTTTTATAGGTGGATTTCTGCATCTGATTCATGTCCTGAATCTGCAGTTTTTGATAAATTGATTGTAGTTCCATGGTGCAAAGGTAGTGAATTTAGGTTGGTAGATAGTAGTTGATAGGGATTAGGGATGTAGTTGTCGTTTATATGAGGAAATATGAATTTGCTCCAGTCTTTTAATTTTTAATCTTTGGATCTTTTAATAATATTAAATCCTGACATTCAGTAATTTAATGAATAATTAAGCAAATCGAAAAGCTTTGTTAATTTCAAATAAAATCCTTATCTTTGCACCCACTTTTGTGGCGAAAAGGTTTGAAGAGTAAATTACTTATAATTAATTACTTCCGTATTTTTTAATCCGCATTTATTCAGACCATTAAAAAAGAAGGAATACAAATTTTATTAGAAAATGTCAAAAGAGACAAATTCAGCAGAGGTTTTATTAAACCAAAACGTAGCACCAGAACAATTTGATTGGGATTCATTCGAATCAGGTCTTGATGCAGATGCGAGAAAAGAAAAAAGCGATTTAGAAGAAATCTACAACGGATCTCTAAGCAGCCTGAACGATAATGACGTTATCATCGGTAAAGTTGTAAGATTGACTGATAAAGAAGCTATCGTTGACATCGATTTCAAATCTGAAGGTGTTATTTCTCTTAACGAATTCCGTTACAACCCAGGATTGAAAGTTGGTGATGATGTAGAAGTAATGGTTGACAGAAGAGAAGACAAAACTGGTCAATTACAATTATCTCACAGAAAAGCTAGAACACTTAAAGCTTGGGATAGAGTAAACGAGCTTCACGAAACTGGAGAAATCGTTAACGGTTTTGTTAAGTCTAGAACTAAAGGAGGTATGATCGTTGACGTACACGGAATCGAAGCATTCTTACCAGGTTCTCAGATTGATGTTAAGCCAATCAAAGATTACGATCAGTTCGTAGGTAAAACTATGGAGTTCAAAGTTGTGAAAATCAACCCTGAGTTCAAAAACGTAGTGGTATCTCACAAAGCATTGATCGAAGCAGATATCGAAGGTCAGAAAAAAGAAATCATCGCTCAGCTTGAAAAAGGTCAGGTTCTTGAAGGAACTGTGAAGAACATCACTTCTTACGGTGTATTCATTGACTTAGGAGGTGTAGATGGATTGATCCACATTACAGACCTTTCTTGGTCTAGAGTGAACCACCCATCTGAAATCCTTGAGGACGGACAGACTGTGAAAGTGGTTATCCTTGATTTCGATGATGAGAAAACAAGAATCCAGTTAGGTATGAAGCAATTAGAGGCTCATCCTTGGGATGCTCTTTCTGCTGACATGAAAGTTGGTGACAAAGTAAAAGGAAAAGTAGTAGTTCTTGCTGACTATGGTGCATTCGTAGAAATTGCTCCAGGTGTAGAAGGATTGATCCACGTTTCTGAAATGTCTTGGTCTACTCACTTAAGATCTGCAGGAGACTTCGTGAAGGTAGGGGATGAAGTAGAAGCTGAAGTATTAACACTAGACAGAGAAGAAAGAAAAATTTCTCTTGGTATCAAGCAATTGTCTAAAGATCCATGGGAAAATATCGAAGCTAAGTATCCGGTAGGATCTCAGCATGTAGGAACGGTAAGAAACTTCACTAACTTTGGTGTATTCGTAGAGTTAGAAGAAGGTATCGACGGATTAATCTACATCTCTGATCTTTCTTGGACTAAGAAAATCAAGCACCCATCTGAGTTCTGTGCAGTTGGTGATAAATTAGATGTTGTAGTTCTAGAACTTGACATCCAGGCTAGAAGATTATCTCTAGGTCACAAACAACTTCAGGAAAACCCTTGGGATAAATTCGAAACTAAATATGCTGAAGGTACTATCCACGCTGGTAAAGCTGTAGAAGTTCACGATAAAGGAGCTTCTGTACAGTTTGAAGACGTTGAAGTAGAAGCTTTCTGCCCTTCAAGATTATTAGAGAAAGAAGATGGATCTAAAATCAAGAAAGGTGAAGAGGCTAACTTCAAAGTAATTGAATTCAACAAAGAATTCAAGAGAGTAGTAGTATCTCATACTGGTATTTTTAGAGATGAAGAGAAGAAAAACGTAAGAGAATCTTCTAACAACAGATCTAATAATACATCTTCTTCTTCAAACAACGAAGAAAGATCAACTCTTGGAGATATCGACGCATTAGCAGAATTGAAAAGAAAAATGGAAGAAGGTAAATAATCTTTGAACCATTGATAATATGAAGCCGCTCAAATGAGCGGCTTTTTTTATGACATATTCTCTGAAATTGTCATTTTGCCGTTTATGTTTATAAATAATTGACTCAGCTGTCTTTAAGATAATCTTCTATGAAAAAGCCTATTGAAGGCTTATTGCGGAAATGATAAAAATCCTTATAATGAGAGTTTTTATATTGAAATAATTTATTTTTTAAAATAATAATTAAAAAATCTTATTAATTGTGAATTATTTGTAAATTAGCGACTTTATTAATATATATGAAAAAAGTAGCTTTACCCCTTTTATTTGCAGTATCTGCAATATTCCCTTCCATTGTTTTTGGACAAGATAATGAGAGATTAATTAAAGATTATATTTCTCAAAATAAGATTAGAGAATATAAGAAGTCTGATCTTGCGAACTTTATCATTGATAATGTTGATGAATCACAGTCGTTAAATGGAAATGTTGTAAAATTCCAACAAACATTTAACGGACTTCCTGTGTACAATGCAGGAGGGACAATGCTTGTAAGAGATAATAAAATTATTTATTATACAGATACTTTTTTAAAAGATTATAAATCGGCTGCGCCTTCTGCCGCTTCTGTAACTAAAGCTGCTGCTTTAAAGAAAATTGCACAGAATCTGGAGAAATTGCAAATTGAAAATTATCCTGTTCTTGGTTTTAGCGATGCTGATCCTGCAGATGGGAAATTTGCCAAGCAGAGACTGGTCTATGTAGAAGACGCTGGAAATCTGAAACTGGCTTATGAATTTTCTGTTCCGGAACCAGCTTCTCCAAATTACTGGAATATTCTTGTTGATGCTTCTAATGGAGAAATCTTACATAAGCAGGATTTAAATTTATCTTGCAATTTCCATAATGATGCATATTCTCATGACCATTCTTATGCACATAATGCATTCGTGGGACCTCTTAATAGAACTTCGCAGTCTGCAGTTTCTTTCTTAACGCCTGATAATGCTTCGTATAATGTTTTCCCTTTACCTATTGAAGCACCTACTTTCGGATCAAGATCTATCGTGAATAATCCATGGACTCTTCAGGCATCTCCTGAAGGATGGCATTATGACGGTACTACAAGATATACTACTACCAGAGGTAATAATGTTTATGCATATGAAGACACAGCAGCAGCAAATATTGCTGGATTATCTCCTGATGCTGGATCTTCCAGAAATTTTGATTATCCTTTTAGTATTAATGCAGATCAGTTCAGTAATCAGAATGCATCGATTACCAACTTATTTTATGTAAACAATAAAGTACACGATATTTTCTATAAGTTCGGCTTTACTCCGGCTGCCAAAAATTTTCAGAATACAAACTTTGGATTAGGTGGTACAGGAAACGATTATGTACAGGCCGAAGCACAGGATGGCGGAGGAACTAATAATGCAAACTTCTCTACGCCGTCAGATGGATCTAAGCCAAGAATGCAAATGTTTATGTGGAGTACAGTGAATAGAGTATTCTTCTATAATGCACCAAGCTCAGCTATACCACGACAGCCGGCTGCAGGAACTGCCCAATTTGGCAGTCCTTTAAATGCTACGGGTGTGACTGGGAATGTTCAATTATCGTCCGTATTAGATGGTTGTACTGCTATACCTGCAGGCTCGCTTACCGGAAAAATCGGATTAGTCGAAAGAGGTAACTGTAATTTTACTGTGAAGGTTAAAAATGCTCAGAATGCAGGAGCTAATGCTGTTATTATTTACAATAATACTCTTAATGGTAATACTATTGGTGGAATGTCCGGAGATGATACTACCATTACAATTCCTTCCGTTCTAATTACAAATGCCGAAGGAGAATATATTAAGAGTCAGCTGGCCAGCACAACAGTAAATGTAACCTTAAAAGATGATCCTGCTACTGCTATAACACCAGATGGAAGCTTTGATAATGGCATTGTAATTCATGAATACGGACATGGAATTTCTACCCGTCTTACCGGAACCAGTGTTGGGTGTCTTAACTCTTCATCAGATAAAGAGCAGATGGGAGAAGGGTGGTCAGACTTTTTTGCCATAATGTTGACAAACAAGGCAGGAGATAATGCCTCTGTTCCAAGAGGTACCGGGACATATGCGGTAGGGCAGCCAATTAGCGGAGGAGGAATCAGACCTGCAAAATATTCTCCTGATTTTACTATCAATGATTATACATACACAGATACCAATGGAATGGAATATACAAATTCTAGCGGACAGATTGTTCCGGATGTTCACTCTATTGGGTTTATATGGGCAACCATGCTTTGGGATCTTCACTGGCAATATGTTGCTAAATACGGATATTCTTCGGATGTAACTGCAAATACTACGAATGGAAGCTCGAAAGTACTTCAATTGGTAACAGATGCTTTGAAACTACAGCCATGTTATCCTACTTTTGTTGATGGCCGAGATGCTATTCTTGCAGCAGATCAGGCTACAACACAAGGAGCAGACAGATGCATGATCTGGCGAACTTTTGCTAAAAGAGGCTTGGGAGTGAATGCAAATGCAGGTTCCAAAACAAATATCAATGATCAGACTGAAGACTTCACTGTTCCTGCCGATTGTGTATTGGCTACGAATGAAGTAAAAACGGTTAAAAACAAGATTTCGATCTATCCGAATCCTGCTAAAGATGAATTCTTCATCAACTTCCCAAGCAGTACTATCGGAAAAGTGAGCCTGGAAATCTATGATATGTCCGGAAAACTGGTTTCTTCGGAAGATAAAATTTCACCGGATGCTAAAAAAGCAGTTTCTACAAGTAACCTGGTAAACGGAACCTATATGGTGAAAGTTAAAGGCCTTGGTATTGATGCTACTTCCAAGGTAATCGTTAAGAAATAATAATTTACATAATCTCTATCAGAGAGTCGCCGCAAGCTTTGCTTGCGGCGATTTTATTTATCTATCATATTGACGTCTCCGGTAATTTTAATTATTATGTTGTAACTTTGCGGGCTGTTAAAAAAATTATGAAGAAGAAAAATATACTCAAGGGAGTTTTATTCGTAGGGATCGGGGCCAGCATATACGGAATGCTGGCGACATTTGTGAAAATGGCTTATCATGACGGTTTTACAACATCAGAAGTCACTACTTCACAGTTTTTACTGGGGCTTGTAGGTCTTTTGATCCTGAATTTCATCCAGACTATAACCTCAAAGCAGAAACTTTCGTCGCCAAGCGCCAAAGAAGTAAGAATGCTGTTGCTTGCCGGAACATCTTTAGGTTGCACCAGTCTTTTCTATTATATTGCCGTTCAGTATATTAATGTTTCTATAGCCATTGTACTGCTGATGCAGTCCGTTTGGTTCAGTGTGGTGGTGGAAAGTATAAAAGAAAAAAAATTACCCAATGCGAGAAAAGTAATTTCTGTAATTATTGTGCTTGTAGGAACTATATTAGCTACAAATCTGATTAACATGGATATTGAGCTCGACTGGCACGGCGTTTTTTGGGGATTAATGGCTGCAGCTTCCTATACAATGACTATGTTTACATCCAATACGCTGGCTACACATCTTCCTGTGTTCAGAAAAAGTATTATTATGCTTTGCGGGGGAGCGGTCGTAGTTATGGCATTCCTGTTTTTTGCCCAGATCGGACCTTTATATTCAGAGGGATTAAAATCAGTATACCTTAATTTTACAGAGAATACGGAACATATCCATTCATTTAATTACTCAATATTCTGGACATACGGATTTGTGCTGGCCTTATTTGGAACCATCATTCCACCTATTTTGTTTAATATAGGCTTCCCGAATGCAGGACTTGGATTGGGAAGTATTGTTTCATCTCTGGAACTTCCGGTGTCTGTAACCATGGCTTTTGTTTTATTGGGTGAAAAAGTTTTATGGGTGCAGTGGATAGGGATTGCCCTGATTCTTTTTGCCATTGTTTTAATGAATCTGCCATCCAAAAAGGAACTGAAAGTAGTGGAAATTGCTTAAATAATTAACTAAACATTATAATGTAAAACCGTTTCTTTTGAAGCGGTTTTTTTAATTTTATTACTTTAAATAAAACGTCATATGAAATATTTCAGAAAGATAACATCAGGTATTATGCTTGTCGCGGCGCCGGCTTTTTTATTTTCACAGATAAAACCTCTGGATGCCATGTTGTCCGAATATAAATATCCTTACGAAGTTCATTTTCTCGATCTTAAGTCGCAGGACAATGTACTTAAAATGGCTTATATGGATGTTCAGCCGCAGAAACCCAATGGAAAAACAATCATGCTTCTTCATGGAAAGAATTTTAACGGGGCCTATTGGGAAAAGACGGCAAAAGACCTCTCGGATAAAGGATTCAGAGTAATTATTCCTGATCAGATCGGCTTTGGAAAGTCTTCAAAACCTAAAAGCTATCAGTTTTCTTTTTCCCAGCTTGCTGAAAACACAAAAGCGATACTGGATAAGCTGGGGATTGATAAAACAATAGTCTTGGGACATTCAATGGGAGGAATGGTCGCTGCAAGATTTACCCTTCTTTATCCTGAAAAGGTTCAGAAGTTGATTCTAGAGAATCCGATTGGTCTGGAAGATTATAAAACATTTGCTGCCTATCAGACTATTGACCAGGCGTATCAGTCCGAGTTGAAAAATACTGCTGAAACCTATAAAGCCTATCAGCTAAAATTCTACTATGATAACAAATGGAAAGAAGAATACCAGCCGTGGCTGGATCTTATTGCAGGATGGACCCTACATAAAGATTATCCGCAGGTGGCCTGGGATGCGGCTTTGACTTCAGATATGATCTACAATCAGCCTGTCTGCTATGAATTTAGAAATATCAGAACGCCCACACTTCTGATTATCGGAACAAGGGACAGAACGGCAATAGGAAAGGACAGAGCACCTAAAGATATGCAGCCTAAAATGGGACAATATCAGGAATTAGGAAAAAAGACTCAGCAGGAGATTCCCGGTTCAAAGCTGGTGGAACTTGAAAATGTAGGGCATCTTCCGCATATAGAAGTGTATCCGAAGTTTTTTAATGCGTTATATGATTTTATTAAATAGGCTTGGATGACTTAAACGTAAGATGGTCCGCCTCCTTAATCGAATCAATGTTAATTGATTCCTCCTTAGCTTCCTTAAATATGCTTTGCTGTAACTAAACTTTGCGTCAAAAACTCACAACAGCTTATTACTTTAAGGTTTTATAAAATAAAAAGAGACTATCTGCTTCAGATAGTCTCTTTTTGTATGTATTGTTGTCTGAATTACTTTTTCTTGTAAGCAGCATCTTTGATTCTAGCTTTTTTACCTCTAAGGTCTCTGAAGTAATAAATTCTAGATCTTCTAACTCTACCTCTTCTGTCAACTTCAATTTTCTGAAGTGCAGGCATGTTGATCGGGAATACTCTTTCCACACCTACATCACCACTCATTTTTCTGATGGTAAATGTTTTTGTAGCTCCTGTACCTCTTAATTGGATAACGGTACCTTTGAAGAACTGAGTTCTTGTCTTCTGTCCTTCTTTAATTTCGTAATACACAGTAATTGTGTCTCCTGCTTTGAATTCAGGGAAATCTTTTTTAGTAATGTACTGATCTTGTACGTACTTTAATAAATCCATTTTTTAATAAAATAAAATGTTAAAGCTAAGCAACTTACACGTTCTTCGTCAGAGGTTGAATAACAGGCTGCAAATATACAAAATAGTTTTTGGTTCCACCAAATAATTAATGTGCTAAAAACTATAATTTTTTCATTCCGAATCAGTCATAAACTTAACAGTTCTTTCAAATTCCCATCAGGCACAGTTTATATAGGATCTATACTTTTGCCCGAAATTGAAAAGATCAGTAATTATTTTCATAATTATCTGATTTACAAATCGAAATAAAACTATATCAAAAGTAAACTATTATGAAACATTATTTCTTCTTTTTCTGTTTTGCCGTCCAGATGGCATTCGGGCAGGCATTGTTTCCTTACCTGCAGAATCCGACGCCGAACTCAATGATTGTCAATTGGAAAACGGCCTCCAACAATGAGACAACCGTGATCTACGGAACATCTCCAACCAGTCTGAATGTGACCGTTACAGGAACAACCAATATTTTTTCCGATACAGGCTATAATAACAACTATTATTATCACACCGCAAAAATCACCAGCTTACAACCGAATACAAAATACTATTATAAAATAAAAACAGGAACCAGCGAGTCAGCAATTTATAATTTCAGAACTCTGCCTTTGCCGGGACAGGCTGCTACTGCAGATGGTAAAATACGTTTCCTGATCATGGGTGACAACCAGATTAAAGCAGAGCCGAGATATGATTCACTGACTTTAAATGCATACAAAAAGCTGAAACAGAAATTTGGGATAAATTCCGATCCTTCGGATAATGTTGCACTTACCTTTATGGTAGGGGACCAAGTGGATGTGGGGACATTGGATCATTATGAAAATGTTCACTTTAAAAAGAACATCAAATTATCTCCTTATCTTCCTATCCAGACAACGGTAGGAAATCACGAAACCTACGGAACTCTCGGGATGAATTCTTATTACGCCCATTTCTATATCGATGAAATAAAATACAAAAATATCAGCTCAGGAAATGAGAACTACTATGCCCAACAGGCAGGAAACGTTCTGTTTATAAGTTTAAGTTCAGAGCATACGGGAACTGCACAGCAGACATGGCTTTCACAGATATTAAATGAAGCCAATGCAGATCCTACGGTAGACTGGATTATTTCCCTGAGCCACAGGCCATACCAGGCAGAGCAGTATGTGGGAGATATTTCCACATGGGTGAGAAACAATGCGGTACCGTTACTGACAACTTCAAATAAATATTTAATGCACGTTGGAGCCCACCATCATTTATACCATAGAGGCCAGCTGAAAGATACCCCTAATTATCAGATTATTTCTGGAGGAACAGCGTGGGACCAGTACTGGGGAATGTCGAATGAGCAGGATTTTGATGATGTGCAGAAAACGTTGACAGACTGGACTTACCAGATTGTGGAAGTAGATGTACAGACCGGAAAAGTAGATATTGAATGCTATTCCATAGGAGGAGTTTATAACAGAAAATACAATGAGCTGGTGGATACTTTCCATAGGTATAAAAATCAGCCAAAACCTTCAAAACCATCGGTTACCAACACTTTTTCTGCACCGGTAACCTTACCTTTGACGTTGGATGGAAGCGCATTTGCCTCTTCAAATGGTGAATTGCTGAATACAACACAGTTTTTAATCAGTAAAGCATCCAATTTTTCGGTCATTGAAAAGGAATTTTACCGTGATTATGAAAACTGGTTCGGAAAAGATGGAAATGGAACACCGGACAGAACTAAAAACTTAAATGCCGGAGTTGATATTACAAAAGCTACCATTGCTGCGAACTCTATCTCAAACGGAATCTATTACGTAAAAGTTCGTTACAGGGACAGAAACCTGGAGTGGAGTGACTGGAGTGATGTAAAGCAGTTTGAAGTGTCAGGAAGTGTCGTTTCCAATCCTACATTTGCATTAGATAAAACTGAATATACTCAAAATGAAGCGATAACTGCCACTTATACCGGAGGGCCGGGAAATCAGCAGGATTGGGTAGGGATTTACAAGAAAGGGCAGACACCGGCAACAACAACTTCCCAAGGTTTTCTTTATACAAACGGCCAGACGGCAGGAACAGCTGTTTTTCCGAATGGTCTTTCCAATAAAGGTCAGTATTTTGCAGGATTTTTTGCAAACAACGGCTATACAGAAATTACCCCAAGAAAAAGCTTTTATGTAGGCCCGAAAGTAGTACTGCAGACTACAGCTGATACTTATCCTGTAGGAGGAACAGTAGTTATTAACTATAGCAACGGACCGAATCTGGTAAAAGACTGGATCGGAATTTATAAGATGGGACAGACGCCGGGAACGAATCCGTCTATTAAATGGAGCTATGTTTCTACGCCTTCAGGAACACTGAATTTTACAGGTCTTCCGAAAGGATACTACTATGCACAGTACCTGCTTGAAGACGGATATACCGGAATCGGGGATAAAGTATTCTTTAAAGTAGGGGATATTGTTACAGAACTATGGATCAACAAGCCTGTTTATACGTTGGGCGAAAACATCACTGCTTCCTGGACAGATTCTCCGGGAATTATCAAAGACTGGCTGGGAATTTATCCTCAGAGTATCCAGACTCCGGACGATAATTTTGTTTCCTATACCTATTTTGATGGAGTTACCCAGGGGACAAAAACAATCCAGGGAACAGCGCTTCCCGCAACACCGGGGAATTACTATATGGTCATGTTTACCAATGATTCTTATACCGAAGTATCCAACAGAAAGGAATTTCAGGTGATCGCCGGAACGCTGGGAACGGAAGAAGTGAAAAGTACAGAGAAAAATGTAATTCTATACCCAAATCCTACTAAACCGGGCGAACCTACATTCATCAAAAGTGATTATCCTATTGAAAAAATTGAACTGGTTTCAGCATCGGGACAATTATTATACGAATCCAAAAACATCAACAACCAGCGTTTCTCTCTGGTGAATGAAAATCTTCCGAAAGGAGTGTATTTTGTAAAAGTTCACTCAAGAAAATTATTTACTTTGAAACTGATTATACAGTAATAATAAAATATAAAAAACAAAAGAAAAGCAGGAAATACAATTTCCTGCTTTTATATTATTTGAAAAGGGCTTCTATAGAGAATCATCAAGCAAGGCATTTTCCCGTATGGTAGTTGGAGTAAAATCGTGAGGATCCGGAGTGATATCATTTGCCAGAATTTTTGAATCCTGAATAAGCTTTCCTTTAGCATCATAAAGTTTTAATAAAATCCATTTTCCGCTGCGTTCCAGCTCCTTTGTCTCGGACACGTCTTGAAGCTTAACTTTTCCGCTGATAAGAACACCGTTTTTTACACTGGATGTATAAGTAGCTTTACCGTTAATATACTGTACAATTTCGGCCGTAAAATCTAAAGTTTTCTCCTTAGGTTGTATGTAAGTGTAAATAAGGCCTCCTTTTTTATCATAAACAGAGCATTCATAGGTGTTTTGTTTTATATTGAGCTTTTTCTCTGACTTTAATTTGCTATTATCACTAAAAGACTTAGAATGCACAACCACGCCGTCTGCATAAGTTAATTCACTGTAGTCATCATACAAAATACCATTATAAGGTATATCATCTTTATAAGTTAGGGTTGATTTTAAGCTTCCATTCGCATTATAAAATTTCATTTCCTGAATGACTTGGTCTTTCAGTGTTTTTTCTGTAGCTAATTTTCCGTTTTCATCAAAAGATTTACAAAGTACAACTGAACCGTTTTTGTAAACATCGATAGTAGAAATATGAGTGTAATCCATATTGTATTCATAATCTTCACCATCCTGAGGCTTTAGCAAATGAGAATTTTTGCCAGTCTGATAGATCAGAGTTCCGATTTTTTTCCCAGAATCATCATATGTTATTTTATAGCCATCATTTTTATTTCTTTTCTCCTCCTGCAGTATCTTTCCGTTTTCTCTGAAAATAGTACCTTCCTTGATGGTACCATCACTTTTATATTTTAGAATTTTAAAAACCCTCATAGGATTAGGGTAGTACCCTACTTGTATGGAGTCCGTAGTTTCGTATTCTTTTGCCAAATTAGTATTGTTTCCAATATATTTCCCTTTATCACCATAATATTCTGTCTTGGAATTTCCCTCCTGATCAACACTTATTTCGTATCGAGTTCCTTTGATATCTTCATCATAAACCACTTTCTTATAGACGGAAGGACTTTCATAGGTCGTAATTATATTGTAATACAATTTATTTTGCAAGTCTTTATATTCATATGATTTTCCACGGTAATCACCGTTTGCACTATAGATAAAATCATTAATAAGCCTTCCTTTTTTATCGAAAATCTTAGAAGGCCCGGACGGATGAACTTCCGGATAATCTATAAGATTAGCAACTTTGCCCTCCGGTGTATACCAAGTAACTCTTCCTTGAAAAATTTCGTTACCCGGACTAGTATCAGAGGCAAGACCTTCCATCTGAAGGGTTCCATTTTTATAATAGTCTTTAATTAAAGTGAGATTACCTTTGGGTTCGGTTACGCGATAAAATTCCATTTTATCAGGAGTTGTTTTCTCCCAGTTCTTGTCAAAGTAGATTTTTTGCTGTGCATGTCCTGTAATGAAGACTAACATTGCAAAAAGTACAGGTATAAATAATTTTTTCATGATTTTTAATTGATCTTACTATAGAATTTGTGTTTTATTTTATTGATTTCAAATATAAATCAATTTAGCAATACGGATATGAAAAAAATGAGCAGGTTTTAAGAACTTGATTTAGTAACTCGGATGAATATTTTAAAAACAAAAAAGCAGAATATTTAACCGAAAAATCCTTATTATCGTAAATTTGAGAAAAATGATTAAATTTAGCCGACAGAAAAATCTAATATTTCATGATAGATAAAAGAGTAAAAAGTGCAAAGGAAGCTATAGAAGGCATTCAGGACGGAATGACTTTAATGCTGGGCGGATTCGGTCTTTGCGGTATCCCTGAAAATTCCATTAATGCTTTGGTAGAAAGCGATGTAAAAGACTTAACGTGTATTTCCAATAATGCCGGAGTTGATGATTTTGGATTAGGATTACTGCTCCATAAAAGACAAATTAAGAAGATGATCTCTTCCTATGTAGGCGAAAATGCAGAATTTGAAAGACAGATGCTTTCGGGAGAATTAGATGTTGAGCTTACTCCACAAGGAACTTTAGCAGAAAAATGCAGAGCGGCGCAGGCTGGAATACCTGCCTTTTATACTCCGGCAGGATACGGAACAGAAATCGCCGAAGGTAAAGAAGTAAAAGATTTCGACGGAAAACCTCACATTCTGGAACATGCTTACAAAGCAGACTTTTCGATTGTGAAAGCATGGAAAGGAGACCATGCCGGAAACCTTATTTTTAAAGGGTCTGCAAGGAATTTTAATCATCCTATGGCAGGTGCTGCAAAAATTACCATTGCCGAGGTAGAAGAACTGGTAGAACCGGGAGAATTAGATCCCAACCAGGTTCATATTCCGGGAATCATGATCCAGAGAATATTTCAGGGTGAAAAATTTGAAAAAAGAATAGAGCAGAGAACCGTTAGGAGTAAAGAATAATTCCTGATCATAATAATAAAAAAGCGCTGAAATTATTTTCAGCGCTTTATTTTTATGCTTGCGGGTTGAGCATTTTTCTTTCCCCGATCTGTTGTCGCCACATGGCATAATATAATCCTTTTTCAGCAATTAAACTATCATGAGAGCCCATTTCTATTACCTGTCCGCGTTCAAGAACATAAATTCTGTCGGCATGCATGATCGTACTTAAACGGTGCGCAATCAGAACTGTAATTTGTTCTCTTTCTTTCGAAATGCTTTTTATAGTAGAAGTGATTTCTTCTTCTGTAATACTGTCCAATGCAGAAGTTGCTTCATCAAAAATCAGTAAATGTGGCCTTCTTAAAAGTGCTCTTGCAATGGCAATTCTTTGTTTCTCCCCGCCGCTCAGTTTCAGACCACCTTCACCAATCACTGTTTCGATGCCTTTTTCCGCTCTTTCCAATAAGGCTGTACAGCTTGATTTCTCTAAAGCAATTGCCAGTTCAGATTCCGTAGCATTCGGATTTACAAAAAGAAGATTCTCTTTGATGGTTCCTGCAAAAAGTTGTGTATCCTGCGTTACAAAACCGATCTGGTTTCTCAGTTCATCAAAATCAAATTCTTTTCCATTGATGGTATTGTAAAAAATGCTTCCTTCCTGAGGCCTGTAAAGCCCCACCAATAATTTTACCAGAGTACTTTTCCCGGAACCGCTTGGCCCGACAAAAGCGATAGTCTCTCCGTTTTTAACATCAAAAGAGATATTATTTAAAGCTTTATACTGAGCAGACTGATGCTTAAAAGAAACATGCTTGAATTCCAGCTCTTCAATAGCTCCGATCTGTTTTGGATGAGACGGTTTTTCTTCCACATCTTTTTTCATTAAACGGTCAAAATTCTGCAGAGAAGCTTCAGCTTCACGGTAAGAGATAATGATATTCCCGATTTCCTGCATAGGCCCGAAAATAAAGAACCCGTAAAACATCAGAGACAGGTATTGTCCCGGAGTTACAATGTTTTTAAAAATTAAATACAAAAGAGTCAGGGTAATCAACTGTTGAAGGAAATTCACCATCGTTCCCTGGATAAAACTTAAAGAACGAATGCTTTTGACCTTTCTGAGCTCAAGACCGAGAATCTTGTACGTATTATTGTTCAGACGGATCACTTCCTGATTGGTTAATCCCAAACTCTTTACAATTTCAATATTTCTCAAGCTTTCCGTAGTACTTCCCGCTAAAGCAGTGGTTTCCGAAACAATATTTTTCTGAATGACCTTGATCCTTTTACTCAGTAAATTAGTAACAAATGCAATCAGGAAAATTCCGCAGATATACACCGGCATGATTGACCAATGTAGGCGGATAGCATATACAGAAACGAAAATAATACTCACCAGAATTCCAAAGAAAATATTGATGAAGTTATTGATGAATTTTACAGAATCCTCTCTTACTTTCGTTAAAATAGACAGGGTTTCTCCACTCCTTTGATCTTCAAATTCCTGATAAGGCAACGCCATTGAATGCTTTAAACCGTCTGTAAAGATTTTAGCACCGAATTTTTGAGTAATCACACTTACCGCATAATCCTGGAAAGCTTTGGCAATTCTGCTCACCATTGCTGTTCCGATCAGTAATCCTAAAAAATAAAAAGCGCCGTGATAGACTTCGCTTCCATATAAATATTCGTTCAGGTTCCTTGGTAAAAGCTTTTCCTTGTCAAAAAAATTAGGATGCGTTACCAGCTGATCCAGTATATTACCGGTAATGGCCGGGGCAAACAAAGAAAAAACCTGATTAATGGCTGCCAGTAATAAAGAAATGACAATTAACCATTTGTAGGGCTTAAGGTATCTTAAAAGTATTTTCATTTTAATAAATAATGCTGCAAAATTAGAGATATTATTTTGACTTATGGTATTAATAATTTTGAATAATAAAGACCTTTTGTATTCAAGTGAAAAGAATTAAATTGCAGTCTAAGTTTTTACTATGCTTACAAAAGAACAAATTGCCAAAAGAATTTCAAAAGAACTCAAAGACCGTTATTATGTAAACCTGGGAATCGGAATCCCTACTTTGGTTGCCAACTATGTTCCGGAAGGTATTTCCGTAGAATTCCAGAGTGAAAACGGAGTTCTCGGAATGGGGCCTTTCCCTTTCGAAGGAGAAGAAGATGCAGATATCATCAATGCCGGAAAACAGACCATTACCATTCTTCCCGGAGGCTCGTTTTTCGATTCTGCATTCAGTTTCGGGATGATCCGGGGCCAGAAAGTGGATCTCACTATCCTTGGAGCAATGGAAGTTTCAGAGAACGGAGATATTGCGAACTGGAAAATTCCAGGGAAAATGGTGAAAGGAATGGGAGGTGCCATGGATCTTGTAGCTTCCGCAGAAAATATTATCGTTGCTATGATGCACGTAAATAAAGCTGGGGAAAGCAAAATCCTTAAAAAATGTACCCTTCCGCTTACAGGAGTTAACTGTGTAAAAAGAGTAGTGACAGAATTAGCCGTACTTGACGTTACACCAGCCGGTTTTAAACTGGTGGAAAGAGCGCCGGGGGTTTCAGTAGAACATATTATACAATCAACAGAGGCAGATCTGATCATTGAAGGAGAAATTCCTGAAATGCAATTCTAATAAAAATAAAAAACCTTGTCGCAGACAAGGTTTTTTTATGCAAGAAAACTTAAATACTAATTTTTCTCCCGCAGATTTTGCAGATAACGCAGATTTTTTTATCGCTTGAAATTTAGATAATCTCAAATATTTTCAAAAGTGTTTATAAAACACTATTTAACCGACATAGGAAAATGGAGCGTTAAAAAAATAAATGCTGTGAACGTTAAGAAAATTCTACTGTTTGAGTGCGGCACAAACATCGAGCCGAAGTAACAATATTGAATCCGCACGAGTTTTAGAATTTTTAGAGAACAGCATTTATTTTTAGCGGAAGTTTTCCTGTCTTGAATTTTTGTTTCTTTTGTTTCAAGACAAAAGAAAAGCTACTAAATTTTCCCTCGCAAAGTGAGCAGATAACACAGATTTTTTTATTGCTTGAAATTTAGATAATTGAAATGTTGTTAAAAGGCCAAAGTACTCTTAAAGCCGACATAGGAAAATGGAGCGTTAAAAAAATAAATGCTGTGAAGGTTAAGAAAATTCTACTGTCTGAGTGCGGCACAAACATCGAGCCGAAGCAACAATATTAAATCCGCACGAGTTTTAGAATTTTTAGAGAACAGCATTTATTTTTAGCGGAAGTTTCCCGGTCTTGAATTTTTGTTTCTTTTGTTTCAAGACAAAAGAAAAGCTACTAAATTTTCCATCCCAGATTAATAATACAATACAAAAGAAAAACTGCTTCAAAAATGAAACAGTTTATATATTTTAAAGCTTTTCAAAAAAATGAAATTATTTCCCATCCTGCGCCCCAAAAACCTTCTGCAAAATAGAAGTTGTTCTCATGGCCGGAGTATTTCTGATGCCACTTTCTTTGTCAGCCACCATTTTGAAAACACCATTAATAGTTTCAGTGGTAACATACTCGTTAAGATCCGTTGTTACAGATTGTCCTGTAAAAGTATTGTATTTTGAAATCAGATTTTTCCATACCGTATCTGCACCTACCTTACCCAATGAAGCCTTTACTTTTGGCTGGAAAGCTGTAAACAACTGACTTTGCGTTTTGGTCTGTAAATAGTTGGTTGCTGCGTTATCACTGCCTAACAAAATATTTTTGGCATCTGTGATCGTCATGGAGGTGATGGCTTTTGTGAAAATAGGGGCAGCTTCTGTTACCGCATCCTCAGCAGCTCTGTTTAATAATTTTACCCCTTCATCGGCAAGGCTACCCATTCCTAGGGAACGTAGTGTGGTGTCAATCTTTCTTAACTTTTCGGGCATTAAAATCTTTACGGCTTCATTCTTTAAAAATCCATCTGTTAAAGCCAGTTTCTTGACACCATCTGTTACTCCCATACTTAAAGCTTCTTTTAATCCTGATGAAATCTGTGTTGAAGTAAGGCTTCCAAGATTGATAGGAGAAGTGTTCGCTGAAGTAGTGGAGGTAGAGGTTGTAGTAGGGATAGTTGTTGTAGTGTTTTTTGTTTTTGTCGGAGTATTGAGATCGACACCGGTTTTGTCTTTAACGGCAGATTTGATAATATCTAAAAGTTGTGCCTGTGAAGAAATTGAAAATAATAATCCGGCTGCTAATAAAATGTTTTTTCTCATTGTATTTTTTTTGCAAATTTAGATGATTTATTATTTAATAAGTTAAATGCCCAAAGAGTTTTGGAAAATAATTATCTTAGCTAAAACCTTAATCATACTTAAATGCAACGTTTCCTTTTTATGTGTTCCGTTATTTTTTCCACCGTTTTTCATGCTCAGAAGAAGCCGGATTTAATTCCTTATCCCCAAAGTGTAACCATGCAGGAAGGAAAGTTCATTATTCCTGAAACACTGATACTGAATGATCAACTACCAAAAGATGAAACAGAGTATTTCAAAAAACGTTTGGGTTCCGGGATTAAATTTCGGAACAGCAGTAAAACAGAAGGAATTCATTTGATGTACATGCCGTTTCCGCAGCCAAAAATTCCAATTCATCCCGAAGAAGATAAAGAAAAATATACGATTGACATTTCTCCCAAAAAGATTTTCATTACTTCCAATACCAGGCAGGGGTATTTTCTTGCTCTTCAAACCCTGGCCCAGCTTTTTGAAGAACATAAGGAAGATAGAGAAATTCCTGCTTTAAGAATTGAAGATCAGCCTAAATTTGCATGGCGCGGAATGCACCTGGATGTCTGCCGTCATTTTTTTAATGTGGATGAGGTTAAACAGTATATTGATTATTTAGCTATGTATAAGCTGAATACCTTTCACTGGCACCTTACAGACGATCAGGGCTGGAGAATTGAAATTAAAAAATATCCGAAACTCACCCAGATCGGTTCAAAACGTAAGGAATCGATGATCGGGGCTTACGTTGACAATACTTTTGACGGAAAACCTTACGGACCTTATTTCTATACCCAGGAACAGATTAAGGACGTCATTAAATATGCGCAGCAAAGACACATCACTATTGTTCCGGAAATTGAAATGCCCGGTCATGCTTTAGCTGCTTTGTCAGCTTATCCTGAGCTGGCCTGTACAAAAGGGCCGTTTGAACCTGCTACAAAATGGGGCGTTTTCGATGATGTTTTCTGTCCGAAAGAAGAAACGTTCACTTTCCTTGAAAATGTTCTTGATGAGGTTATTGCATTGTTTCCATCACAATATATCCACATCGGTGGTGACGAATGCCCGAAAACGAGATGGAAAGAATGTGCCCATTGCCAGGAACTGATTAAAAAGAATAATCTGAAGGATGAGCATGGCTTGCAAAGCTATTTTATTCAGAGAATTGAAAAATATGTCAACAGCAAAGGAAGGAAGATCATCGGCTGGGACGAAATCCTTGAAGGTGGTCTAGCTCCCAATGCTGCTGTGATGAGCTGGACAGGCGTAAATGGAGGAATCGAAGCTGCGAAATCCTCTCACTTTGCGGTAATGACCCCGGGAGCTTATTGCTATTTCGATCACTATCAGGGTGATCCGCAATCAGAGCCGAATGCTTTTGGAGGTTTTACCCCTTTAGATAAAGTTTATTCTTACAATCCTATTCCTACAGAACTGAATGCGGATCAGGCAAAATATATCATGGGGGTACAGGCCAATTTGTGGACGGAATATATTACAGATTTTAAACAGGTGCAATACATGATATTCCCTAGGCTGATGGCACTTTCCGAAGTAGGATGGGGAACAGCAGATCCCAAAAACTATAAAGAATTTGAAGGAAGGGTGATCAGCCAGTTCAAAGTTCTGGATCAAATGAAAGTCAATTATGCAAAAAGCATTTACAACATTTCAGGTAAAGTAATTCCTGCCAATAACGGTGTTTCTTATGAACTGACTGTATCACAAGATCCAAAAGGAATCCGGTATACAACGGACGGGACAGAACCTTCTATAAATTCACAGGTTTATCATGGGCCCATTGCCATTTCAAAATCCGTAACCGTTAAATCTGCCTATTTTGAAGATGGGAAACTGAAAAGTGCTGTTTCTTCACAGGAATTCACCATTTCAAAAACAACAGGAAAAAAGATTACATTGGAACAGCAGCCAAGTGAAAATTATTCTTTTGGCGGAGCTTTTACCTTAGTGGACGGAATTATTGGAAACACAAGACAGTTAGGAAAAACATGGTTAGGATTCCAGGGAAAAGATGTGGTTGCAACCATTGATCTAGGAAAGAAAACAACATTTTCAGAAGTTTATTTTAATACCCTGGAAAATAAAGGAAGCTGGATTCATTTGGCTAAATCTGCACAGGTATTTGTTTCTGATGATGGTAAAAATTTCAAAATGATCAAAGAAATTGGGAAAGACGAAATCCAGAATTCAAAAGGAAAAATAAAACTGAATGTAGGAAACCAGAATTCAGCCTATGTCAAACTTAAAATAGAAAATGCAGGCATCATTCCTGCCGGAAATCCCGGAGCAGATTCAAAAGCGTGGTTGTTCGTTGATGAAATCGGCATCAATTAGAAATCAGTATAAGAAGTAAACCACCTTTCATAAAAAGTAAAAGACCACAGTTACACTCTGTGGTCTTTTTCCTTTTCTCCTAGCGGGAAAATTGCTAATTTGGAGCCAAATATATCTGAATATGCAAAGTAGACGAAATTTCATCAAAAAAACCGCTGCAGCTTCTCTGGCACTTGCTGTAAACCCAATGGATCTTATGGCGAAAGACCTGCCGGAAAACTATAAAATAACAGGTAAACCTATCGTTATTTCCACCTGGAATTTCGGTCTGAAAGCCAATGAAGAAGCCTGGACCATTTTAGGAAAAGGCGGAAAAGCTCTGGATGCAGTGGAAAAAGGAGTTCGTCTTGTAGAATTAGATCCCACTGAACGGAGCGTAGGCTATGGCGGACGTCCGGACAGAGACGGAAGAGTAACTCTGGATGCCTGTATTATGGACGAAAACTATAATATAGGTTCAGTTGCCTGCCTGGAAAATATTAAAAATCCTATCTCTGTAGCAAGAGCGGTTATGGAAAAAACACCTCACGTCATGCTGGTAGGAGACGGAGCATTGCAGTTTGCTCTTTCACAGGGATTTAAAAAAGAAAACCTTCTTACTCCCGATTCAGAAAAAGAATGGAAAGAATGGCTCAAAACCAGCGAGTATAAGCCGGTTGCCAATATTGAAAACCATGATACCATCGGAATGATCGCCCTTGATGCACAGGGGAACCTTTCCGGGGCATGTACCACCAGCGGGATGGCCTTTAAAATGCATGGCAGGGTAGGAGATTCACCGATCATCGGCGCAGGATTATTTGTAGACAATGAAGTCGGAGCAGCTACGGCTACCGGTCATGGCGAAGAAGTGATCCGTACAGTGGGAACCCATCTGGTGGTCGAACTGATGAGACAGGGCAGAAATCCTCAACAGGCCTGCAAAGAAGCGGTAGAAAGAATTGTGAAAATTGCTCAAAGAAGAAATAAAAACCTGAAAGATATCCAGGTTGGATTCATTGCCTTAAATAAAAAAGGAGAATATGGTTCTTACTGTATTCAGGACGGATTTAATTTTGCCGTGTACGATCAAAAAGGCAATCGTCTGGAAAAACCGGAATTTGCCTTAAAATAATTGTGCTTGTTAAATTCAATAGGAGCGGGCTTTAGCCCGCTTACAAAAAATAAAAAAATATCTGGCTTTAGCCAAAATTTAATATGAAAAGAATGATCATTGCATCTTTATTTCTGGTAACAGCATGCAAAGAAGAAAAGAAAGAAACTCAAATACAGGTACAGCATGAATCTTTCCCCAAAGAAATTAAGACATCAGAAAATAAGCCGAATGAAGCCGAAGAAGCCGAGAAATGGCTGAAAGAAAGTATTGAAAATTACTTTAAAGCAGATCTCAATATGGATCGGGAAATGCAGAAAATCACAACCAAAGACTATTACGATTATAAAACCGATGCGATGAATGTCGATATGGATGTTGACGGAAGTCTTACTTTAAAGGAATTTCAAGACAAATGGAAAAATAAATTTGATGTCAGGAAAGCAGGGGTAAACAGTGGGTTTTTAATAACCGGTCAGGATTGGGAAGAAATTAAGGTCTCAAAGTGTGAACAAGTGCTAAAATCTGTTCCTCTTTTAAAATCGGAGCCGGTTGTATTCATATTTGATGTAATTCTTTCCGACAAAAAGCTGAAAGCAGAATACCCGGTTGAAATAGAAGTGGTAAAAGAAAACAATTCTTTTCTGATTGCGAATGTATCTCAGGAATAATTCCAAAATATAAATAAGTAAAATGTCAAAAATAGAAATAGCGTGCTTTAACCCGGAATCAGCAATGATCGCCTTTGAAAAAGGAGCCGACAGAATAGAATTATGTGACGGATTAAGCGAAGGCGGAACAACCCCTGATTTTGAAACAGTAAAAGAACTCAGAGAAAAAATAAGCATCCCGATTTTTGTAATGATCAGGCCAAGAGGCGGAGATTTTACCTATTCGGAAGCTGAATTTGAACAAATGCAAAAAGACTTGCTGCAGCTGAAATCGCTGAAAGCAGACGGTTTTGTGTTTGGGATTCTTGATGAGAATAATCAGGTAAATGTAGAACATAACAAGATTTTGGTTGAGATGGCTTATCCTCTTCCCTGTACCTTTCACCGTGCTTTTGACAGGGCAGAAGGGCTTGAAGACTCCCTGGAAAAAGTCATTGACTGTAGTTTTAAAACAATCCTCACTTCAGGCCAGAAACCGAATGTTTCAGAAGGTAAGGAAAATCTTAAAAAACTGGTTGAGCTTTCCGGTGGAAGAATTGAAATCCTTGTCGGAGGTGGACTTCGTTCAACCAATATTAAAGAGATAAGAGAATTCACAAATGCCGGGTACTTTCACTCTTCAGCCATTACAGACGGTGGAACTTTTGCCAATCCGGATGAGGTTGCTGCTTTGAAGAATAGCTAAATTTCAGATCTGATATAAATGCTGTTTGTCATTCTGAACGGAACGGAGTGAAGTGAAAGAATCTCAATTATAATATAAGACTCCTTCATTCCTCGGAACGACAAATGCAGTTTAAAATCCAAATTATAATATATTTAATCGATCTTTTAATGAGTAAATCTATCCTTTTTGCTTTCCTTTTTATTCAGGGGTTTATGAATGCACAGCTTACGGAGCGAAGCCTGTCTTCGGAAAAATGGCAGTTCAGAAATACGCAGGAAAAGAAATGGCTTCCTGCAAAAATTCCAGGCACTGTACATCTTGATCTGATGGACAACAAGATGATTCCTGATCCTTTCAAAGATGAAAATGAAAAAAAAGTACAGTGGGTAGAAAACGAAGACTGGGAATATCAAACCAATTTTAAGATATCATCAAAAGAGCTGCAAAATGACCATGTAGACCTTATTTTTAACGGTCTTGACACTTTTTCAGAAATTTATCTGAATGGAAAGCTTCTGAAGAAAACCGACAATATGTTTAGGAAATGGGAAATTCCCGTGAAAGACTTTCTGAAAGAAGGAGATAACGATCTGAAGGTTAAATTTATATCAGCAGTAAAAGAAGGAAAAGAACGGGCGAAAAAAGTTCCGTTTACGATGCCGGAATCGCCGAGAAGCTTTGTAAGAAAAGCCCAGTATCAGTTTGGGTGGGACTGGGGTCCGAGGCTGGTGACCGCCGGAATATGGAAAGATATACAGTTGAAATGCTGGAATTTTGCTGAAATCCAAAACATTAAATATGACCAGCACTTTTCAGGGAATATTTTTAATTTAAAATTTGAAGTAGAAATTAATGCAGAGAATTCCGGAGACTATGTATTGAATATTAACAAGCAAACCAAAACAGTTCCCCTGAAAAAAGGGCTCAATAAAATAAGTATTCCATACAAAACAGATGGAATGAAAATGTGGCAGCCCAATGGCTGGGGAGAGGCTAATCTTTATGATTTTAAGATTGAACTTTTTAAAGATAAAAGATCTTTGGACAGTGAAAATATAAAAGTAGGTCTCAGAACTGTAGAGCTTGTTCAGGAAAAAGATGCGGCAGGAAAATCTTTCTATTTTAAAGTTAATGGAAAGCCACTCTATGCAAAAGGAACAAACTGGATTCCGGGTGACAGCTTTTCACCGAGAATGACCAAAGAAAAGTACCGGAAGCTCATCAAAGATGCCAAAGAAGCCAACATGAATATGATCCGTGTCTGGGGTGGCGGGATCTATGAAGATGATGAATTCTATAAAGCCTGTGACGAAAACGGTATTTTAGTCTGGCAGGATTTCATGTTTGCCGGAAGCTTTTATCCGGCTGATGAAGATTTTTTAAACAATGTAAAAGAAGAAGTAAAAGATCAGATCAACAGGCTTCAAAACCATCCGTCGATTGCTTTATGGTGCGGAAATAACGAAATTGATGAAGCTATTGTGAACTGGGGTTATCAGAAGCAATTTAAATATTCAAAAGAAGATTCCCTTCAGGTTTGGAAGGATTATAAAAAACTCTTCCACGAACTTATTCCGAATACTTTAAGGGAAAATCTTACTCCCGGTAAAAATATCTATTGGCCCAGCTCACCATCCATCGGTTGGGGGCACAAAGAAAGCCTCACGGAAGGAGATTCCCATTATTGGGGAGTCTGGTGGGGTGAACAGCCGTTTGAAATGTATAATGAAAAAGTAGGCCGTTTCATGTCAGAATACGGTTTCCAGGGAATGCCGGGTCTGGAAGCTGTAAAATCTATGTTTTCCGGAATACCTGACCTCAATCTTCAGAATCCCGTGATCAAAGCCCATGAAAAGAATACAAGAGGATGGGAGATCATCAGTAAATACATGAAAAGAGATTACAAAGTTCCAACGGACTTTATACAATACAATTATATTTCCCAGCTGCTTCAGGCCCGTGGGATGAAAATCGCTGTTGAAGCCCACCGCCGTTCAAAACCCTATAATATGGGAACACTTTATTGGCAGTTAAATGACTGCTGGCCCGTAGTTTCCTGGTCATCCATTGATTACCTGGGGAACTGGAAAGCTTTGCAATACCAGATGAAAAGAAGTTTTGAGCAGCAGGTAATTTTAACTGAAGAAAAAGAAGGTGTTTTAAATTTTTATGCTGTTAATGACGGATTGGAACGATTCAATAATGTTAATTTAGAAGTAAAAGCAGTACGTTTTGATGGCAAAGTTCTAAAAGAATTCAAAACTGTTTCAAAAGAGAAAATGCTGGAAAGTATTATCCAATTTGATCCTGTTCAAATATCAGCCCTGATTTCTGATGCTGATAAAAATAAAACCTTCCTGCAGCTTACCTTAAAAGATAAGGATGGAAAAATCGTGGCCACCAATCTTCATTTCTTTGCTAAACCCAAAGATCTGCAGCTGACGAAACCTGCTATTAAAATTAAAAAAATCTCAGCAGATGAGATTGAAATTTCCACTGATATTCTGGCAAAAGACGTTTATCTTATGGGAGACACCCATTTCAGTGATAATTTCTTTGACCTGCTTCCCAACACCTCAAAAAAGATCAGGCTTTCAAAACCGTTGGAAAATGTCAAAGTGATGAGCCTTTGGGATACATTTTAAAATTAAAAGGAAAGAAGATCTGCTCAATGTGTAAAATCTACGACAGATAAAAAATATATTATATGAATACTTTTTTTAAGTAAAAATTATTTTTTAAACCTGTAACTAAAAAATCAACCGTAACTTTACATTCAATTTTTAAATAGTATGGTAAATTTTGTTCTGATTGCGGTTTGCATTATTGCAGGAATGGTATTCAAAGCAACAAAATCTATCCATCCCGATGCTCATAAAGGCATCAATACCTGGATTCTTTACCTTGCCTTGCCCGCAGTTTCTTTCAAATATCTGCCCAAAGTGAAGTGGACCACAGAAATGCTGTTCCCGATTGCCGCTACCTTTCTGATTTCCGTTTTTTGCTTTTTCTTTATGATGTTGTACAGCAAAAGTAAAGGCTATTCCAGACGCTCCAGAAGTACATTGGAGCTTACAAGCGGTTACAGCAATACTTCCTTTATTGGCTTTCCTCTGATCAGTGCATTTTATGGTGAAAGCCTTTTAAGTATAGCCATTATTTGCGATCAAACCATGTTTTTTGCCCTTTCCACATTGGGAATTATAGCGGCTGTGAAGGGAGGAAGCAGATCAGGAAAAGTAAGTGCCAAATTTATTTTTAAAAGACTGATTACTTTCCCTCCGTTAATAGGATGTATTGCAGCATTGGTACTATCGCAGTTTATTGATCTTACGGCTGCGGAACCTTTTTTTGATAAACTTGCGGCAACAGTAAGCCCGCTTGCTTTATTTTCCGTGGGTTTACAATTGAAATTCAACGGCTGGAAAAAGCTTCTACCTCAAATGTCAGCTTCTATGCTGTATAAACTCATCTTAGCCCCGGCTATCGTTCTTGGACTGGCTTTACTGTTCAATATCAAAGGAGATGTGGCAAAAATCACTGTATTTGAAGCCGCAATGCCAACCGTTGTTACCTCAAGTATTATTGCAGAGCAGTTCAGGCTGAATACAAAGCTTACCAATCTCACCATCGGTTTCAGTATTATTGTCGGGTTTCTTACCTCTGCAGTTTGGTATCATATCACGGAATTCCTTTTCTAAATTGTCATACCGATTTTGTAAACAAAACGAAACAGCTGAATGTTTTTAAATATTCTCACAAAGATTTTGCAGATTGCGCAGATGTTTATGAATATTTTGATTTATAAATCATGGATAAAAGTATAGTTATCACACATACATCTGCGCAATCTGCGGGAACAAAAATACACTCACACATAAAAAATAAAAGGAACTATTATTTTAACAGAAAAACAGCATAAAACTGCTTTACCTTCTGATCTCAATAAAAAATTGCAGTTCTCTGAAGAAACATTTAATTTTACACTTTAAAAATTTCCCTTGCAGTACGCCCAAATAGTTTTACCGCTTAATTTAAAAGGATCTTTCACCTACAAAGTTCCTGAAGAGCTAATGCCCATAATTCAAACGGGTATGCGGGTTCTCGTGCCGTTTGGAGGAAAGAAAATTTATACCGGAATTGTCTTTGAACTTCATGATAACGCACCGGAAAGCTTTGTGGCGAAAGAGGTCATCAGTATTTTGGATGAAAAGCCTATACTTCCCAATGAGCAGATCAGCTTCTGGAACTGGCTTTCAGAATATTATCTGTGCGGGCTGGGAGAGATCTACCGTTTTGCGTTTCCTTCATCTTTAAAACTCGAAAGTGAGACCTATTTAAAATTAAAACCCAATATAAAGGTTGATTTCGAAAATCTGGACGTTAATGAAATGTACCTTATCCAGGCGCTGGAAGTACGTCAGCTGATCAATCTTACCGATATTGAAGCTTTTATTCCTAAAAAAGAGATTATCAAAACGATCAATTCTTTGATTGATCTGCAGTACATTGAAATTGACGAAAAAATAGCTGAAAAATACAAAGCTAAAGAAGTAGCCTTTGTCCGAATCAGCGATGAGGTTTTAAGTAACCAAAATCTGACGGATATCCTTTTAAAACTAAACAAAGCTCCGAAGCAAAAAGATCTTTTCCTGGCAATTTTAGAAAAACAGACCGAACATCCGGATGTGCCGGTTAAAAAATCTGAATTATTTGAGGACGGATATTTTGGAAGCTCACATTTTAAGGCGCTCGCAGATAAAAATCTTGTTGAGGAATATCATATGCAGAAAGACAGGATCGAAAGTTATGAAGGCGAAATTGAAGAGCTGGAAGAGCTTTCCGAACTGCAGAAAGAAGCTAAAACAGAAATTGACGAAGCCTTTGAAGAAGGAAAAAATGTACTGCTACATGGCGTCACTTCCTCAGGTAAAACCCACATTTATTTAGAGAAAATTGAAGAATGTATCCAGGAAGGCAAAAACGTTCTGTTCCTGCTTCCTGAAATTTCCCTGACCAAGCAAATCACTCAACGGTTGGAGAAAAAATATGGCAGACAGCTTGGTTTTTATCATCAGAAACTCACCGATTTTGAGCGAGTAGAAGTTTGGCGGAGAATCAGGCAGAACGATATTAAAATTCTTATAGGAACCCGGAATGCCCTGTTCCTGCCTTTCCAGGATCTTGGGCTCGTGATTGTAGATGAAGAACATGATTCTGCGTACAGGCCCAGAGAAGCTTCTCCCTATTTCAATGCAAAGGATGCAGCAATGGTTTTAGGGAACTTTTATGGTGCCGGAGTGATTCTGGGATCGGCAACCCCTTCTGTAGAGAGCTATTATAACGCCAGAAAAGATAAAATAAAATATATTTTCCTGAATGAAAGATTCGGGAATGTGAATTTACCTGAATATGAGCTCATCAACTTTAAAGAAGCTCAGGAATCCAAAAAAGTGTCCGGGAACTTTTCTTTACACTTAATTGATGAGATCAAAAAAACACTGGACGATAAAAATCAGGCTATAGTACTTCACAACCGCCGTGGTTATGCCAATGTTATAGAATGTGAAACCTGCGGTTATGTCAATTACTGCTCGAACTGTGATGTGGTAATGACCTACCACAAGGCGGCTAACGAAATGAAATGTCATTACTGCGGACAGAGAGCCTCAAAGCCGAGAACCTGCCCGAAATGCCATTCCGAAAACCTCAACGAAAGAGGGGTGGGAGTAGAACAGATTCATGAAGAAGTATCCAAAATGTTTCCTGACCATGAAGTGGACAGGATGGATGTAGATTCCATGCGTAAAAAGTTTGCCTACGAAAAGCTGTATGAAAAAATAGAGGAAGGCGAAACAGATATTATTGTAGGAACGCAGATGATATCAAAAGGTCTGGATTTCGATCATATCGAGCTTGTAGCCATCCCAAAAGCAGATTCGCTGCTGTATGTACAGGATTTCAGGGCAGAAGAAAGAGCTTACCAGTTGATCACGCAGGTTTCAGGAAGAGCCGGAAGAGTTTCCGGGAAAGGAAAAATTTTAATCCAGACTTATAATCCGGAACATTCTGTCTTTCAGTTGATCAAGATGAATAATCCTGCAAAAATTTATAAATATATCCTTACTGAACGTCAGAAATTTCATTATCCGCCCTTCACCAAGCTGATAATGATCGAACTGAAACACAGAAAAGAAGATAAGGTGAACAGGGCTTCCCAGTTTCTGGGCTCCATTTTAAGAAAATACCTTCCGGAAGAATGTGTTTTGGGCCCCGAAAGAGCACAGATTGCAAGGCTTAATAATTTATACCAGTTCCAGATTATGCTTAAACTTCCCCGCGGGAAAAAGTATGATGAATTTAAGAAAATGGTTTTGTTAAGTTTGAATGAATTCGATGAAATTACTGCTTATCAAAGTATTAAAAAAGATATATTTGTGGATTTTTAACAATTTTTAACAAACTTTAGGCTCTTTTATAAGACCTCTGTAATCCTTTATAAAACAATAATTTCTACTTTTGGACGTTGATTAAGTGTTTGACTCTTTAACTTTATGATTTAACTTATCATTTTTTACACTGTCAAACTATAGAAACAAAAAAAGATAGATGGTAAATTACAGAAAATATATTTCAGGTGTAGCGGTATTGGCTTCTGGGTTTTTCCTTGCTCAATCTACCGTTTCTACAGTTCTTTACTCACAGGCTTACGAAAATCAAAAAAATACTTTGAACCTCCCTTCTCCCGTTACCTCAGTGGCGGAAAGAACGGTTTTGTCGGCCAAAGAGCTCGTAGATATAAATGTAAACACAATGATGGCGGATCCTGTGCTGAAAAATGCAGACTGGGGATTCGTAGTGTACGACCCGAAAACGAAGAAGGTGATCTCTTCGTACAACGAAAATACTCCTTTAGTTCCGGCTTCTACGACCAAATTGCTTACCACGGAAACAGCTTTAAACCTTTTAGGTGAAAACTACCGATGGATGACTCAGCTGGAATATTCAGGAACTATTGATGAAAACGGAACTTTAAACGGAAATCTTTATCTGATAGGCAGCGGCGATCCTTCTTTAGGAACCAATAAAGCCGGTGCGTGGTCATACAGAGACATTATTTCAGACTTCATGGGCGGACTTTCCCGCGAAGGGATCCGAAAGGTAAACGGTGATATTATCATTCAGACAGCGCTTTTCAAAGGCAATATTACAAGGCTTCCGGAAAATGTTGTATGGCTTGAAAACAATAATTATTATCTGCCTGTAGGAACTACCCGTGAGATCAATCCAGCCAACGAAAAACTGATCATGAAAAAATCAGGACTGGCTTCTGAAAAAAAATATTTCTATATGTCGCCTTATGCCAACCAGATGGTATATGCGGACAAGTATGAAGGAGACGGTTTTTTAACAACGAAACTTCCCGATGCTCCGGCTTATCTTGCCAATACTTTAAGAACAACACTGGTAAAAAGCGGAATCGGAGTAACAGGAAAAGTAACTCCGAGAATGACGGATGTCAGTCCGGAAAGCAGAAAGCTGGTTTCAGCATATAAGTCTCCTACATTAGGCGATATTATATTCTATACCAACCAGCATAGTGATAATTCCCTGGCGGAAGCTTTACTGAAAACAGTTGGATTCCAGAAACTGGGTGATCAGACTTCGGAATCCGGAAGAATCGTAGTTACCAGCCATCTTAAAGATGAAAACTTCGACATGATGGGCTTAAATTATATAGACGGAAGCGGACTTTCCAGAAGTAATAATGTAACACCTATTGCTCAGGCAAAGTTTTTAACCTCTTTAATGGATGAGAAATATTACAAAGCCTATTTCACTTCACTACCGGTAGGCGGACAGTCGGGAACTTTGAAAAGAATGTTCATCGGAACCGGGAACGGACAGGTTTTTGCTAAAACAGGAACTTTAAATAAAGTAAAAACATTGGCAGGCTACCTGAAGACCAATTCAGGAAAAACCCTGGTGTTTTCTTTAATGGTAAACAACTACTCAGGATCTGTAGATATGGTCAAGAAAAGAATGGAAAAAATTCTTGAGCCGGCTCTGGATCTGTAAAAGATATTATTTTAATATTCTAAAAACCTTTTAATCAATGATTAGAAGGTTTTTTTTATCTTTGGTTACAATCTAATATTCTGAGTATGAGAAAATTTTACCTTCTGATCCTGGGTTTTTTGCTTTCCCAGCCATCCTATGGGCAGATCCAGGACCAAAATATTGAAATGAAAGGGCTCATTGCAAAAGAAATGAATTCTTTTACCCAAAAAATGACTGCCTACAACGTTAATCCCAATACTTTAAACTACGATCTCCAGTATCAAAGGATGAATGTTACTTTAGATCCTGCGGTATACAACATTGCAGGGTCCGTTACCTCTCATTTCAAACCCAATCTGAATATGAGCAGCATTTATTTCGATCTTACGGATAATATGGTGGTTTCCCAGGTGCAGTATCACGGAAGCAATCTTACTTTCCAGCAGCTGCCTACAAAAGAAGTAAAAATAGATTTCCCGGCTTCTATTCCTGCCAATACACTGGATTCACTGACGATTCATTATTCAGGCGCCCCGACTACCGGAAATGCTTTTTCAACTACTTTGCAAAGCGGAACACCTATTTTATGTACCCTGAGCGAACCTTATGGAGCACAGGACTGGTTTCCGACAAAACAAAGCATGAATGACAAAATTGAAAGGTTTGATTTTAAAATTACAACTCCTTCACAATATAATGTAGCAGCCAATGGAAAACTAATGTCCGAAACAACGCTTCCCGGAAACCAGAAACTTACTTTCTGGAGAACAGCTTATCCTACAGCAGCCTATCTGATTGCACTTTCCATTACCAATTTCGTTAAGCTTAATGATACGATGGGAAACCCGCCGTTTCCATTTGTTAATTACGTGTACCCGTCCACCAATGCTGATCCTGTAAGTATGGCTAATATTGAATGGACCAAACAGGTGATGAGTACTTTCGAAACTTATTTCGGACCTTATCCTTTCCGTAATGAAAAGTATGGACATATGCAGTTTAAGTTCGGAGGAGGAATGGAGCATCAGACCATGTCGTCTATGGGAAGTTGGAGCAAAGGACTTATTGCCCATGAGCTGGCCCATCAGTGGTTCGGAGATAAAGTAACCTGCGGTGCCTGGAATGATATCTGGCTGAATGAAGGTTTCGCCACTTTCGGGGCTGTTCTGGCCAACGAAAAACTATTGATGACCAGTATTGAATTCAAAAATTTCCTGCTGGGAGAAATCAATAATATTACCTCTGCTCCCAATGGCTCTACCTATGTCCCGGATGCAGACCTTTCCAATGTGAGCAGGATATTCAATAACAGGCTGACGTATGCAAAAGGAGCTTATATTTTAAGAATGATCAAATGGATTCTGGGGGATGATGTCTTTTATCAGGCGCTTAAAGATTACCATGCAAGACCGAATTTAGCTTATAGTTATGCAAAAACTCCGGATTTTAATGCTTCGCTGCTCCAGTCGACAGGAAAAGATTTTACAGCGTTTTTTAATGACTGGCTGTATGGCGAAGGCTATCCCAGCTATACTATAAAATGGAAGCAAACGGGAAATCAGATCCTGTTTAAAGCGTCTCAGATACAGAGCAATCCTACCGTAAGCTTTTTTGAAATCCCGTTACCGATCAAAGTGAACGGAACCGGCGGGCAGACTGCTTATTTTGCACTGAATAATACCACTAACAATCAAGGGTTTCTGGAAACGGTTGCTTTCCCTGTGGCCAGTGTGGAATTCAATTATGAATACCAGATTCTGGAGAAAAATTCTACCGTAATCCAGGATAATACATTAAGCATTTCATCTGTGGAGAAGGAAGATTTTGCTTTATATCCAAATCCGGCAAAGAATGAACTGTTTATAAAAGGGATTCATAAGCCTGTGGACTATTCAATCTATAGTATTGACGGAAAATTAATCAGAAAGTCTGTTTACCAGCCAGGAAAAGCGGTCGGAATTTCAGAATTGGTTCCGGGATCTTACATCTTCTCGATTGATGAGAAAAATATAAAGTTTTTAAAACAGTAAAATAATTCTTAGATATACTAAAACCTTCAGAGATGAAGGTTTTTCATTTAAAAAAGAGGATAAAAAGTGTAGAGCGGACGCTCTGCGGATAATAAGGCATATATAAATTCCATTGTTAAATTATTTAAGGGTTAAACTATAAATGAGAGCCTTCAGATGAGAAAGGTTCTTTGTTTCCTGGATGCTTTTGCAGCTCTTTTTCTGGCAGTTTTTACTTTATACCGGAACCATTTTTCTTTGAAAAGCTTGCGCATTATATTGTCAAAATTTCTAGTTACAATCATATTTTTAAATCCTCTCCATTTTTCCAGGATACTTGACGGAAGTGCTCTTATAGAAACAGAATATCCTTCGGTTTCATACTGGATATAATGCCACCATCCGGATGGAATATAAAGCGTTTCGCCAGGTTGCAATACAGCTTCGTAACCGTCTAAATAGAGCAGGGCAGGGTATTCTCTGTAATTCGGATCTTTAATATTGGGTAAGCTGTGAAAATTATAAGGCAGTTTATACATAAGATCCGACTGTTCCCAGGGAAAAAGCCAGATTCTCTTGATCCCGTGAAACTGGGTAATAAAAACATGGGACATATCAATATCAATATGATTTCTGGTAACGGAACCTTCCCCCCCGAAAAACATAAAAGGAAGCCATTTTAATATTTTTCCGTCCGTAACGTCGTTGTAATGGAGATCATCTTTAAGTTCCGGCCTGATCGTAAGCAGGTTGAATAAGAAAAGCCTGTGTTCCGTGGGAGTTGTACTTATCAGATCAAGGTATTCCGCAAATGTGGTCTGGCCGATCGGGCTGCTTGCCACTTTATCCAGAGACTCAAGCTCACTTCCGTAAATATTGACTTTGTGATCTCCGGCTATTTCCTTGAAATACTCGTAATTCCATTTTTTGAATGCAGGACTTTCAGGATCGATGAAATCCTCCATAATAACCGGTAAACGTGGCTTCATATGGTTGTTTTTAAAGCTTTCAGAATCTATTTTCTTTACTTTTTGTATGGGAATCAATCTCATATTCCTGAATTTTAAAGAACAAATATAACTATTATCCCACTAAATTAGTAGACTAATAGTGTTAAAAATGAAATTGACCCTTGTTTTTAGAATTAAACTTATAAAAGCTGATTCTTTAAAGGCTTTTTATTAAATTAGCACATCTAAAAAATTACTAAAAAATGATCTCTGAAAAATATCTTCAACATTTACAGAACGAACTGCAAAACATTGACAATGATGGTCTTTACAAAAGAGAAAGAATCATCACTTCCCAGCAGAGTGCGGAAATTGAAGCCAATGGAAAGAAGCTTTTAAACTTTTGTGCCAATAATTACCTGGGTCTGTCCAATAATCCGGAAGTCATGAAAGCTTCCCAGGACATGATAGAATCTCACGGTTACGGAATGTCTTCTGTACGTTTTATCTGCGGAACACAGGATATTCATAAGCAATTGGAGAAGAAGATTGCAGATTTCCTGGGTCTTGAAGATACTATTCTTTATGCTGCCTGCTTTGATGCGAACGGAGGGGTTTTTGAACCATTGTTTACGGAAGAGGATGCTATTATTTCAGATGAATTGAACCATGCTTCCATCATTGATGGTGTACGTCTATGTAAAGCAGCAAGATACCGTTATAAAAATAATAATATGGCAGATCTGGAAGCCCAGTTAATTGCTGCTTCCGAAAAAGATCATCGTTTCAAAATTATTGTTACGGACGGTGTTTTCTCCATGGACGGTATTGTAGCCGATCTTAAAGGAGTATGTGACCTTGCAGATAAATATAACGCCCTGGTAATGGTTGATGATTCGCACGCAACAGGATTTATTGGAAAAACAGGCCGTGGGACTCACGAAGCCAATGAGGTGATGGGAAGAGTGGATATTATCACTTCTACCTTAGGAAAAGCTTTGGGGGGAGCTCTTGGAGGATTTACTTCCGGTAAAAAAGAGATTATTGATATGCTGAGACAGCGTTCACGTCCTTATTTATTTTCAAATTCACTGGCGCCGGGAATCGTTGGAGCAGCCCTGAAAGTTCTGGATATGATCTCGGAAGATACTTCACTTCGTGACAAAGTAATGGAAAACGCAGCCTATTTCAGAACCCAGATGGTTGCCAAAGGATTTGATATTCCTGATGGTGATGCTGCTATTGTTCCGGTCATGCTATATGATGCCCCTCTTGCCCAGAAAATGGCTGAAAAGCTTATGGATGAAGGAATTTACGTGATCGGATTCTTCTATCCTGTGGTACCGAAAGGGAAAGCAAGGATCAGAGTACAGCTTTCTGCTGCCCATACAAAAGAGCATCTGGATAAGGCCATTGCCGGTTTTGAGAAAGTAGGAAAAGAATTGGGAGTTATTTCTTAATTAAAAATTAACGATATCAATGCTTCGGCTTTGCTCGGCATGACCTATTGATGATTGCGTTTGTTTTTGATAAAATTAAAGCAGTTGTGTAAATAATATCATGACGAACAGAGCCGAAGTGTTTTTTTATATTATTTCTACCAAATATTTTTGTTATTAACATTATATTTGCCATTATTTTAAAAAATGCTTTATACTATAATCAAAGCACTGCATATTATCTTCATGGTAAGCTATTTTGCGGGAATTTTTTATCTCGTAAGAATTTTTGTTTACTACAAGGATACGGATGAATTTGCTGACGAAAAAAAGAAAATCCTCAGAGAACAGTATACTTTCATGGCCAGAAGACTGTGGAATATCATTACGGTTCCTGCAGGCATCATTATGGCTGTCTGTGGAATTATTATGATTTTCCTGAATACCGGGCTGATGAAAATGCCGTGGTTTCATTTAAAGCTTACATTCCTGATCGGCCTCGCCGTCTACCATTACTGGTGCTGGAAAAAAGTGCTGAAACTGAAAGAATTAAACGGAGGGGCCATCGAAACGCCCAATATCAAATTGCGGCAGGCTAATGAAATCGCTACGTTTATTCTCTTCCTGGTCGTTTTTACAGTGATCCTGAAATCTTCGGTTATTGAATACTGGTGGCAATTAATCGCAGGATTTTTCGTTCTTGTATTTCTGATCATGATGACCGTTAAACTCGTTAATAAGAATAAAAAAAACAAATAATTGTTTAAGCCGGATGTATACATGAATACGTTAATACACGAATACATAGATACATCTCCTTTTACATTGTACAAAAAACTATGATTGCAATTTTAAAAAAGGAACTCTGGAGTTACTTTGGAAACTGGAGCGCATGGGTAATCATTGCCGCATTCAGTCTCATAACGGCTCTTTTCCTGTTTTTTTTCGAGAATGATTCCAATATTTTCGATATCGGGATGGCCTCCTTACAAAGCTATTTCGTCCTCGTGCCATGGCTGCTGATGTTTATCATTCCCGCACTTTCCATGAAAACCTTTGCGGAAGAGCAGCAGACAGGAACACTGAACTGGCTGTTCTCTCAGCCTTTAAAAGTTTCGGATCTGGTAACAGGGAAATTCCTTTCAGTATGGATCGTTGGTGTTCTTTGCCTTATTCCTTCAGTGATTTATCTTTATACAGTTCATGTCCTGGGAGTTCCTGCAGGAAATATTGACCTTGGAATGACCTTTGGCAGTTATATCGGGTTAATTATTTTAATTGCTGCTTTTGCAGGAGTTGGGATATTGGCTTCATCGCTTTCCCAGAATCAGATCATGGCGTACCTTTTAGGCGTTTTTATGTGTTTTATCATGTATTTCGGGATAGAGCAGCTTGCCAGCTACAAGCTGTTGGGCGGTGCAGATTTTATTCTTCAGAATGTAGGGTTTTACCAGCATTTTTTAGGATTCACCAGAGGTCTTATTGACCTTAAAGATGTTGCCTATTTTATTCTGATCATCGGTGCTACGTTATTATTGTCCAACCATTTTATCTCTAAAAAGAAGTAGCATTATGAAGAAGTTCGATATTAAATCTCCATTAGGAATTTTCTTAATTGCAGTAGTGCCTTTGGTTATCCTGCTTACGTATTCCGGAATCAGATTAGACTTAACCAAAGAAAAAAGATATACCCTTTCGGATAATACGGTAAAAGTATTAGAATCCGTGAAAAAGCCGCTTACGGTAGATGTTTACCTTGAAGGAGATTTTCCGGCAAGCTTTAAACAGCTTCAGAGTGAGACGAAATTTATGCTGGAAGAGTTCAGAAAGATCAACCCGAAAATTGATTTTAAATTTGTTGATCCTATCAAAACAAAAATGTCTCAGGATACCCTGATGGCAATGGGGATGCAGCCTTCTGTTCTTCCGGATGTTAAAGACGGGAAAATTTCTCAGATTACGCTTTTTCCTTATGCCGTTATCAAATATGACAAAAGAGGAGTTTCCATCCCGCTGGTAGTACAGCAGGCAGGAATAGATGCAGATCAGCAGCTGACAAGATCAATAGAAGGCCTTGAATACAGCCTTGTTTCCAATATCAAGAATATTGCAGCAAATAAAAGAAAGAAAGTCGGGATCCTGGTGAATCAGGATGAGCTTGGTCCTGAAGAGTTCCATAGTTTTATGCAATTGGCGCTGGAAAACTATGATGCAGGTCCTATAGTCCCTAAAAATCAGACAGAACTTACTCTTGAAGATCTTCCCCTACTGAAACAGATGAGTGCCCTGGTGATAGCAAAACCAAGAAAAGCATTCACAGATAATGAAAAAGTGATCCTTGACCAGTTCATTATGAACGGTGGAAAGACGCTTTGGATGATTGATGCCGTTAATGCTGAAATGGATACGCTGACAAGGTCTCAAAAGGTAATGCCTTTCCCTGTAGATATCAATATGACCGATTTCTTCTTCAATTACGGAATCAGGATCAATCCTGCTTTGGTAAAGGATGTAAAGAAATTTGCACTGCTGAAGCTGGTTACGGGTGAAGTAGGAGGGAATCCTCAGTATACAAGTCTTCCATGGCCTTATTTTCCATTGGGAATTGCTGAAAATGATAATCCGATCACGAAAAATATCAACCCGGTAAAATTTGAGTTTCCAACTTCCATTGATACTTTAGGAGGAAGAAAAAATATTAAAACAAAAGTTCTTTTCGAATCCAGTGAAAGAACGCTCCTGAAACAGGTTCCGAATTACGTAGATCTGAAGGAAATTGCAAGTGTTGACAGTCTTGGGCAAATGGAAAAGCCAAGCACACCAAAGATCTTTGCCGTTGCCCTGGAAGGAAAATTTAATTCTGCCTATGCTTCAAGAATTGAAAGAAAAGGTTATCCCGGTTTCAAAAGCCAGAGCCCTGAAAACAAAATGATCGTCATTGCAGACGGAGACGTAGGAAGAAATAAAATGCATAAAGGCGAGCCGCTTCCAATGGGAATTGACCGTCTTACAAACCAGGAGTTCGGTAACGAGCAGTTCCTGAGAAATGCCCTGGATTATCTTCTGGACGACAGTAACCTGATGGCACTCAGAAACAGGAATATTGAAGAAAGACTTCTGGACAGAAACCGCATCACGGAAGAAAAAACAAACTGGCAGTGGCTGAACTTATTATTGCCTTTGGTAGTAATCGGCCTGCTAGGAGGATTGTTCTTCTGGATGAGGAAGAGGAAGTTTGGATAAAAATATAAAGGAGAAACCACTGCTGAAAGCGGTGGTTTTTTAGTTATAAATGGTGATTAAATAATCAAAAAAAGAGAGACAAAAGCCTCTCCTTAAAATTATATTCTGCAATATAATTACCACGGACTGATCCCGGTTTCATCTTCTATATCATTGCTGTAGAACTGCCCTGTAGGTGCATTCTCATCGGTGAGCGTATGCTTTATGATAAAAGATGCTGCACTTTCTACAGAACCCGGCCCGCTGTGATGATTGAAATCTGTAGCAGTATAGCCCGGATCTATTGCGTTGACTTTAAAAGGAGAGTCTTTCAGTTCGTAGGCCAAAACAGTAGTATAAGCATTTAAAGCTGATTTGGACGGGCCATATGCCGCTCCTTTTACATGGTAATACTTCCAGCTCGGGTCGTTGTGTAAAGTTAATGATCCAAGCCCCGAAGTAATATTGCTGATTCTCGGGCTTTCCGATTTTTTAAGCAGTTCTAAAAATGCCTGCGTTACACTGATTACTCCAAAAAAGTTGGTATCAAATACTTGCTGAATGTCTTTTACGGATGTTTCCACTGCCGTTTGAGGATTTACTCCCAGAATACCTGCATTATTGATCAGGATATCCAGTTTTCCTTGCTCTTTCCCGATCAGATCCTTAGCGGCTGAGATGGAATCGGGTTGGGTTACATCAATCTCAATGGCTTTTATATTTTGAAAACCCTTTTCATTCAGCTCTTTTACAATAGCTTCACCTTTTTGAAGATCACGGCTTCCCAAATAGACCAATAATCCTTTTTCTGAAAGCTGTTTTGCGGTTTCCAGGCCAATACTTCTGTTGGCTCCTGTTATTAATACTGATTTCATTTTTTCTTTGTTTTAATTGATGATGTAAAATTCCATCATTTCAATGTAATCTGGTTTGCCAAATGACAAAAAGTGAAAAGAAAATGATTTAAAATTTTACAGTAAGAAAACAGAAGATCAGGATCTAATGCCTGGCAATGTTTTTCCTGATTCTGCTGAGCGAAGACTGGGTAATCCCAAGGTAGGACGCAATATAAGAAAGCGGAATCTTATTGGCCACAGTAGGATAGATCTCCAGAAATTTCAGATAGCGGGTGGTTGCATCTTCCGAAACCAGCGGACTCCTTCTTTCTACTTTCTGGATCAGTGCCCTTGAAATAATTTTATGCACAATAGCTTCCCATCCCACAATAGTCTGCAAAAGCTCAAGCCAGTCTTTTCTTTGAAAAACAATAAGTTTACAGTCGGTAACGGCCTGAACATAAGTACTGGAACAGATCTCATTATCAAAACTTTCCAGGTCTACAACGAGATTGTTTTCTTCAATAAAGTATTTGGTAATTTCCTCGCCTTTGTTATCGTAATAGCAAACCCTCAGAATTCCACTCACGACAAATCCCACCTGGCGTGCGATTTTTCCGGCTTCTGAAAAATATTCATCTTTCGGAAGGTCTGTTTCTTTTGCCTTACTGGTTATAAAGTCCATCTGCTGTTGGTTCAGATTTCCGAATCTTAAAATAAAATCAAACAGTTCTTTCATGAATGCAAGGTAATTAAAGTTATTTTTTCCGGGTTTGCCATTTGACAAAAAAGCGCTGGAAAAATAAACCGGACTGTTTTTTTAATTAAATAACCTCCTGAATTCCAGCGGAGACAGATTGGTCTTTTGCTTAAACAGCTTACTGAAAGACTGCGGATGTTCAAAACCCAATTCATAAGCAATTTCACTTACCGAAAGGTGAGTGGTGCTGAGGTGTTCCTTAGCAAGGTCGATGAGTTTATTCTGGATATGCTGCTGGGTATTTTGCTGGGTGTGAATCCGCAGTAAAGATCCTAAATAATTAGACGAAATATTCATTTCAGCGGCTATGGTTTTTACAGAGGGAATTCCGTTTTCTATGAGATTTCCGCTGTCAATATACCGGGAAAGTACCTCTTCAAATCTCTCCAGAAGCTCATGGCTGGATTTTTTCCGGGTGAAAAACTGCCGTTCATAAAAGCGTTCAGAATAAATAAGAAGCAGCTCAATCTGGGCAGCAATTACTTCTTGGGAAAATTTATCCATATTGGACTGATATTCCCGCTCTATATTTTTCAGAATGTCAACCACAACTTTTTCTTCCCTGTTTGAAAGGAAAAGGGCTTCATTAACATTATATTTAAAAAAGTCATAAGATTTTATCTTTTTTGCGAGCGGGGTATTCCAGAGGAAATCCGGGTGAATGATCAGCAGCCAGCCAGTGGGTTCTACCACCACATCAGGTTTCATTTCCAGTTTCAGAAACTGAAGCGGGGAAACAAAACATAAAACTCCCGAATCAAAGTCATATTCCTGCTGGCCGTAGTTGAACTTCGCATTCACATTGCGCTTCAGACCGATGGAGTAAAAATCCTGGATCCATTTCAGCTCACTGTCGTCTGTAGGATAGTTCACCTTGCTGTAATCAATCAGGCTGATCATAGGATGCTCAGGGCCGGGAAGATTACAGAAGGCATGAAATTCAGAAATTGTATTAAAGCGGAATGGAGGTTTTATCATGCTAATTTAGTAAATTGTATAACGTCAAAGTATTAATCATAGTTGATGCAGTGTCATGCTCATTCTTTTCTATACAATGCTTCGGCTACGCTCAGCATGACATTGCTTAAAACTTCTATGCCAGGAACGAAGCCGAAGAATTGTGAGAAAAGGCATTTATATCACCGTAGATACTGTGAGCGCTTCCCATTGTCTGGCATCATCGGTAATGATCTTGATTTTTGCATCCAGGAATTCGGAAGTACCGCTTCCCAAAAGGAAATGAACCGGCGGATTTTTTACTTCACTAAGTGCAATCAGAGCTTCTGCGCCTTTTTCAGGATCGTTAGGCTGGTTTCCGTTGATCTCGTTAAGATGGGCCTGCTCGGAACTTCTGGCGGTTTCATAGGCCTGGATTGGATGGGCAGGTGTTTTTACAGAATCTTTACTTAAGAAATCCGTCCGGAAATAACCGGGATACACCACCGTTGCGTGAGCCCCGAATTCTTTAATTTCTTCAGCCAGAGATTCAGTCAATCCTGCTACGGCAAACTTTGTTGCACAGTAAATTCCCCAGCCTGGAAAATTCCCGGAATACCCTCCAATAGAAGAAATATTGAACAGATGTCCTGATTTTTGCTTTCTCAGATAAGGAACTGTATTCCTGATCACATTCAGGGTACCAAATACATTGACGTCAAAATTGGCTCTTGCTTCTTCATCTGTCAGTTCTTCCAGGGTACCGATCTGTCCGTATCCGGCATTGTTGACCACCACATCAATCTGTCCGAAATGATCAATTGTTTTTAAAACCACTGACTGTACATCTTCATTATCGGTTAAATTCAGTTCAAGAGGCAGAAATGCTTCAGATTTTTCTCCGATTTCTGAGATTAAAGATTGTGTGTTTCTTGTGGCTGCGGCTACACGGTAGTTTTTTGCCAATAATTTTTTCACTAAGGCCAGTCCCAGACCTTTTGAGGCTCCTGTAACGAACCATACTTTTTTTGTTTCCATTTTTGTTCGGTTTAAATAATGGTACAAAGATCAGAGAAGCAGAAACAGGAAACGTAGCCCAATCAATGAATCATGTAATCAGATCGTGGATCGTTATAAAAATGGAAAAACTGAAATGCCGGGTTTAAAGATTTTCTGGAGTGCTTTTCAAACCCGGCATTTTTAATTTTGATTAATTGAACATTCCTGATTTACGGTCTCAGGAAGCAGAACTGCTGTTTTGTAATAGCTTATATCGTCTGCCATCGTGCTTTGAAGATCTTTAAAGTTTGAATACTCATAATACTGCCACTCCAGTTCATTTTCAGGGTCGGGCGTCTTGTCTATAGCGAGTTCCAGCTTTCCGTCATCCTGATAGCTGAATTCTATGGCTGCGTATTTTTTACCTTTTTCATCCAGAGTATACCAGCATTTTGTGGTTCTTTCCAGAATGGGTTTCAGCGTTTCGTTGTCCAGGACCTGAGAACAGATAAAATTATCAGGGTCATCATGATGGAAGACGGTTTTTGAGATCAGAGGCTTGTCATCCACAGCCAGGGAATACATTTTGTTGGTGGCAATGATGAAATCTCCTGCATTTTCCCTTTTTTCAATATCGAAAAGATCAGATTTTTCTTTCAGATAATTGACGACCTGCTCTTCATCTTCATCAGGGCTCATAAAATAATTGATGCTGTATATTTCATCTTCGGTGAGAAATTCTATCTCTTTGAGCTCTTCAGAATCTTTTTCATAATAGTATAAATGATAGTCGTCCAGTTTCTCAGCTTTCGCCTTCGAAATTACTTCTCCAAAAATGTTTTTATATACTTTTTTCATGTTTAGTAGTTTAATAGGTTTGTTATTAGGATATCGGCCTTAGTGAATTTCTATGTATACAGCATATTTAAGACCATATTTTTATATTTTATAATCTTGCTTATAATTCTGGCATAAATTCATTATTTAAATACCAGGCATGCATTTTTGGCAGAGTTTTCATCCGCTGCATAAGCTTTTCTGTTCCGGTTTGTTGTCTCAGGATTTAAATAATAATGGACGGCAAAGAGAGTATCAGAATGATACTGTTCTTTTATTTTGAGCTTTCTGTGAGATAAAAAATGTTTGTACCATCTGGATTTTTTCTCCCAGGCATGCAGACTGCTTATGAGTTTAAAATCCTCATCCCTGTATTCAATTTTCATGGTTTAGTTTTATGCCCCCAAATATATTTAAAATCAAAGAATTAAGGAATTATATCTGAATTTTTATAATAAGTTTTTTTGTTGAGAAGACATTTTAAGATCTGGAGGGATTTTTTATTTAAAAGACCGTTTAAAAGGATTAAACATCCTTGATAAAATCCTCATATTCATAGTAAAACCTTTCAAAACCATCCATTTTATCACGGAAAAACTCGAAAACTTCCTGCCAGGTATTTTTGTTGAATATAGAAACTCCGTGTTTTTCAACCCAGATTTTGCTGATCACTTTGCCATTGTCAAGCGTAAAATATTCCTCTTTTTGAAAGTCTCCGATAAAGTCTTTCAAAATATCTTCCAGAGACCAAATCTTCTCATAATAAGCGTTCCGAAATATTTCATCCTTCATTTCGATATCTAATGAAACCTCCGCCTTTTTATTATCAGCATGAAATTTAAATGACATATCCTTGACCTTCGTATCATAAAGGAGCCATTTTCTGGGAAAAGACTTTCCAAAAGCCGTCCAAAATTCCTTTTTTAGCTGCTGAGCTTCTTGTTTACTGAACATATACAAACTTAAGAATTTAATAGGAAAAGCACAAAGTTTTGGAGATTAATGTGTCATTTTGAGAAATTAAATTTGGCGTCATTATTCTCCATTTATCTAATTCAAACTATTTTCTTATTTTTGCTGTAATGCTTTCAAAAAAATCCCAATATGCTTTTAAAGCGCTGTCATACCTGGTAGAGAAAAGGAATGATGGCCCGGTTCTTATTTCCGAAATTGCGGAACATAAAAAGATCCCTTTGAAGTTTTTAGAAAATATTCTGCTGGAATTGAAAAAGGCGGACATCCTCGACAGCAAGAAAGGAAAAGGAGGAGGATACTTTTTAAAAGGAAATCCTGAAACCGTGAAACTGGCAAAAATCATCCGCCTGGTGAATGGTCCTATTGCCATGCTTCCCTGCGTCAGTTTAAATTTCTATGAAAAATGTGAAGACTGCAATGAAGACCATTGCGGGCTGCATGATGTACTCATAGAAGTCCGGGATGCTTCCCTGAATATTCTGGAGAGTAAAACTTTAATGGATCTGGTCGACTGACCTGATCCTTTTTTTTGAATAATCAGTCTACTTATTTGGTAGGATAATATTTTTAATTGATATTTGCAGTAGCTCAAATGCTTCAACCATACTGAAGCAGCCTTGTTTCGGTTTTTATATCAAGCCTCGGCCGGGAGCTGTAATGATATTATATATGATAATTTCAAGAAAAATACAGATAAGACTCAATGTATTCCTGATTACAGCTGCAGTAGTGCTGATCACCGTTTTGTCCATGTACGAAATGGGATATACAGATGAGCTTCTGGAGGTTTTAGCAAAGGATAACTATATTTTTTACTGGATGCTTCTGGTAGGTGTATTTGCAGAAATTGTAGCCGGATCCATGGGCATGGGCTATGGAGTAATCTGTACAACAACGCTTATGTTCCTGAATATCCCACCCCATATTGTGAGCGCCAGTATACATTCTGCAGAAAGCTTTACCACAGCAGCAGGAAGTCTAAGTCATATCAAACTTAAAAATGTAAGCGGAAATCTCGTGAAAAGACTTGCAATTCCGGCATTAATAGGCGCTATTATAGGTGCTGTGAGCCTGACCTATCTGGGTGAATACTATGCCAAGATTACGAAAACGCTTATTGCTTTCTACACCCTCTACCTGGGAATTCAGATCCTGTCCAATGCCTTTAAAGATAAGCAGAATAAGGCGATGAAGAGAAAAACCAACCTAACAAGACTTGGTGTGATAGGAGGTTTTATAGATTCCTTTGCAGGAGGAGGCTGGGGACCGCTGGTAACCGGAACTCTTATTAAAAATGCCTTTACTCCCAGGTTTGCAGTGGGAAGCTCTACCGTTGCTAAATTTATATTAACGATTACTGCTGCCATTACTTTTTTCCTGACTCTCGGGGTTCAGCACTGGAATATTATCCTTGGCCTTCTGATCGGAGGAATTATTACTGCCCCGTTTTCTGCTATGCTTACGGCTAAACTTCCTGTTAAGAAGATGTTTCTGGTGATTGGTATCCTTGTCATAGTGATGAGTTCCATAACTATTTATAAATCAGTTTTCAAATAAAATTTATGGGTTCCGGAGAAAAATAAATGCCCGAAAAACATTTTTGGCTTTGAAAATATTCTACTTTTACACCACTAAATAATAGAACATGAATTTGCATATCGTAGCGCTTTTTAAGTTTAATGAAAACTATTTAATGGACGCTGTAGAACTGTTTCAGAAACTTGTAAAAGAGACCAGAAAAGAAGAAGGCTGCCTTCAGTACGACCTTATTGAAGATAAAGATAACAAAGGAACTTTTTTCCTGATCGAGCTTTGGGAAACCGTTGACCACCACAACAGGCACAACGGCCAGGACCATCTTCTTGACTTCCGGAAAGATGCCTCCAGGATTATGGAAAGCTCTGCAGAAGTATATAAAGGGTTTAAAATTTATTGATTTTAATCGATTAATTAAATAAAAAAAAGTAAAAGGCGGCTTCAGATGTGAAACCGCCTTTTGATTAGAAAAAATAGAAAGTATTAAAATTCAAGTTTATTTTACGATAAGTTTTTTCGTTTCCGTACTGCCCCCGAAGCTGATTTTTACAAGGTAATTTCCGGCAGTAAGGTGAGCTAAATTCAGATCCTGTCTGTAGAATCCTGTCTGATTTGTGAGTTCAGCAGTATATACTTTTTTCCCGGTAAGGTCATACACTTCGATGTTTCCTTTATTGTTTGCTTTTTCCTTCACATCGAAAAGTACAGTTATTGTTTTATCTGCTGTTGTAGGGTTGGGATAGATCCCGAAAGAAGCTTTTTTACTTACTTCGGTAATTCCTAAAGTGGCCGTAATTTTTTTGTATTTGAAATACATATCTCCTGTAGAGGCTCCGCCATTGGTTGTGAAATACATTCTGTAGTAATCGTTTCCTTTTTTGACATAATAGACTACATTATTATTAACAGTCCCGATCCCTTTCCATGAATGTCCTATAGTGGTAATATTGGAAGAGAAATTACTGTCTGCAGGTGTAGTGAATGCAGCTGTTTCCTGGGTTTCAGGCTGTACTTTTGCCACTTTTACACTGGGTCCCTGGATCGCTCCGGTAAGAGGATACATCATCATGTTGTTGTAGAAAGTGTAATACTTGGTAAACATAAAGTCCCATGCACTTCTGGAAGGCTCCATATTGGGTACTTTTGTTCCTGTGGTGAACGAAAAATAGTTGAAATAGGCATCATCTGATCCATTGGCCAGAGTTCTGGTTTCAGTAGCTCCCCACGAAGTTCCGTTCCATTTGGAATATTTAAACGTATACCCTCCAAATGCATCTTCAATTGCAAATTTAATGTAGGAATCAGAGCCTGTGTACTTAAGGACAAAAACTGCTTTTCCTTCAATGTGGTGTGTCAGGGAATTATATGTTCCCCAACCTGTTGACGGAATATTGGGATTAGATGAGGTAATAGGTCCCTGTTCAAAGGCTCCCTGGCTAATGTCAGTGGTCTGGTCCGGATTGTAAAGCGGTTCTCCCCAACTTGCGATATTGCTGATATTGATATTGTCCCAGTCTGCTAAATTTGTAGAAGCTGTATACACTTCAATATTCAAAGCGTCATTAATTCTTGTTCCGAATGCAAAATTGGAGTTTCTGTAAAAAGCCACATCCCAGGTATTGGCCGGTTGCGAAACCATATTGCCATTGGCAAGATTGAAAAACACACGATTTTGGTAAGAAGGTCCCATCGTCATATTTACCTGCGTATACCCCAGTGCATCAGTTTGTGCCAATACAGTCTGCTGTACAGAAAGCGCCAATGCCGAAGCCAATAATAGTTTTGTTTTCATAATTTATTTTTGAAATTATTATTTAGAATGATTCTACAAAAATAGATATTTATTTTTAATGATTCTAAATAAAAATATGATTTTTATCTTGTTTTTGCAGTTATTACTCTGTGAAAGTAGGGGTATTTTACTAAAAGAGCCGGCCGGAAATGCTTTCCGGCCGGCCTCAAAGGCATAATACTAGTCTAATAATAATAAAACCTTATTTCTTGATGAATTTGGATTTCACTACGGAGCCATCTGCAGTTTCTACCAGCATATAGTAAACACCGGTCTGAAGTCCGCTGATATCAAATTTTTGTCCTTTCAGTTTTCCTTCTGCTACTTTCTGTCCTCCGGCAGAATAGATTTCAATGTTCTTAGGCTCTGCTTTGTAAATAAATTCTAAAGCGGTATGGTCTGTACTGACAGCAAACTTAAAGTTTTCCTTTACTTTATTGGCATCGTCAACTCCCAATGAAGTAGAAGTATTGTAGACTACATTATCAATCTGAACCGCTACGTGAGCAGCGGAAGGGGTAACTTTGAAGACAATATAAGAACCCGTAGTCGAAGGAATATTAACACTTATGTTCTGAATTACTCCAACGGTAGTTACATTGATAGGATTTCCTACACCCACAAAAGTCGACATATCGGTAGGACTTGTTGCTAATCCGATCTGGATGGTTCCAGGTCCCGGAGACGGGGATACCAGTGTAGTGGTAAATGTTAAAGATTTATTTCCTGTTACATTATCAATCAGAGGAGTAATAAGATAAGAAGGTGCAGTTGCATTGTTACCTGCATAAGACTGAATAAATCTCTGGCTGTTGTCCGTATCAAGAGCTGCTACAATCATTCTTGGCGGAGCAGGGGGGAATGCACCCGTTATAGGAGCAACTACTGCAGACCAGCCATTTTGAGGAAAAGTGGTTGTACCAATAGTAAAGTTGTTGAAATTTTCATTAAGCGTCGCTACTTGTGCATGCGCTGTAATAGCCGTAAACATTAATGTTCCTAGAAGTAGTTTTAATTTCATAACGTTATTTTTATTTAGAATTGTTATACAAAAATAAGTATTTATTTTTAACTATTCTAAATAAAGTATTATATTTGCGGAAATTTTTACTCTATGAAGAAGAAAGTGCTTTCCGTTCTGTCATTATCCATTGCCTTTTGGATGAACGCACAAGAAAAAGATTCTCTTAATAAAAATAAAATAGAGGAAGTTGTTATTACAGGACAGTACATGCAGCAGTCTATCAATAAATCAATATATAAAGTTGAGGTTATAGATGCCCAGCAGATCAAAAATATGGCGGCAACCAATGTTGCCGATGTTCTCAACCAAAGTCTTAATATCCAGATCACGCCGGACACCCGCTCGGGAAATTCTACAGCCAATATGATGGGGTTAGACGGCAATTACGTGAAAGTACTTATCGATAATATTCCTGTAGTGGGTGATACAGGATTGGGAAGTAATATAGATCTTACCAAACTGTCCCTGAACAACGTAGAAAGAATAGAGGTTGTAAAGGGAAGCATGGGAGTAGAATACGGTAACGGGGCAGTAGCCGGAGTGATCAATATTATCACCAAAAAAAGCAATACAAGGAAAGTAAGCGTAAGAGCTTCTCTGCAGGAAGAAACCGTAAGGGATAATTACGATCTGAAGAAAAAAGGAAACGGGAGGCATATTCAGAACCTTAATGTAGACTATAATATTGATAATAACTGGTTTGCCAACATCAGCTTTAACCATAACCAGTTTATGGGCTATGAAGGAGAAAGCAAGGGCTATAAATATTTTGAAAGAGATAATAAAAGAGGTTTCGAATGGAATCCGAAAGATCAGTATGATGCTTCAGCATTGATCCGATATTCAAAAAACAAAACTTCTTTCTATTATAAGCTGTCTTATTTGTATGAAAAATTCAATTTTTACAATCCTGAGGTTAACAGGATTCCGTTGAATGATGGAATGGGAGGAGCATTGTATGAGAGTATAGACCGTGAATATAATACCAAACGTTGGGCACATCAGTTTAATATTCAGACCAATATTGGGAATATCCGGTATATGGGAGACTTTTCTTACCAGAACCAGGACAGGAAATACCATGACTATAACTATGATATTCCGAACAGGTCTGTCAGAATCAATCGAGAAGACAGGTCGTACTACAAAACAGATGTGATCTATTCAAGAGGAATGTTCAGTAATTTTCTCAATAATAAAACGTTTGATTTCCAGCTTGGCTACGAATTGGATTATACCAATGGATATGCAGCGCTTATTGCTGGAGATTTCTTCGGTGAAGCGGTGAAAAGAAAGATCTTTACCTATTCCAATTTCCTCTCCGGAGAATGGAATATTTCAGACAGGCTTTCCGTAAGACCAGGCGCAAGGCTTTCCGTAAGCGAAAATTTTGACAATCAGTTCAATTATTCCCTTTCCGCAAGATATAAAACTTCTGAAAATTCCAACATAAGGGCTGTAGCAGGGACTGCAAACCGTTTTCCTACCTACGATGAGCTCTATACCTACTTCGTTAATATCAATCACGATGTACAGGGAAACCCTGACCTGAATCCTGAAAAAGGTTTTTCAGCAGGTGCTTTCTGGGATCAGAATTTTACAGCAAATGACTGGAAAATTGCATACAGCGTTAACGCATTATATCTGGATGTACGGGACAGAATTGAAATGGTACTGGTAAAAGATCCCTCTACTTATAAATATATGAATATGGATAAGTACAGGAATATGCTGTTCTCTGCCAATGTCGACTTTAAAAAAGACCAGCTGGCCTTATCTTTAAGAGGGTCTGTAAGCGGAACCTCAGTGGCTGTGAACGGGCTTTATCATACATCACCTACAGACTACCAATATCTTGTTCAGACAGGAGCATCGGCAAACTATAAACTGAAAAATACCCAAACAGCTTTCGCCTTATACTATAAATATACAGGTCCGGGAAGAAATTATGTGCTGGAAAGTGAAGCCACCGGTTTCAGACTCGGAAAAACAGATGATTTTCATATGATGGATTTCATTGTAAGCCAGCCATTCTGGAAAGACCACTTGGAACTTTCTGTAGGAGTGAAAAATATATTCGATGTCACCAGTATCAATACGACTGCTACTGCTGGAACTGCCCATACAGGCGCAGCGGACCGCCTCAATCTGTACTACGGAAGAAGCTATTTTGCAAGATTAATTTATCAATTCTAAACCAAAAGCTACCCCTTATGAACTATTTAAAAATATTTGCTCTTTTTTCAGCTATAGCTTTACAATCCTGTGTTTCAGCTGATGAAGATCCTGTTCCTGCACCTCCGATCACCGGATCTGTAGTAGAAGTAAAATCAGGAGGAGCTACAGAACCGAACCAGGTCTGGATAGATTTAAGTGATTATGAAAAACCCTCTGTCAATAGAAGGACAGACTGGGATCTTGGCTTCTACAGCGGTGATGGTTTCCATGTTGTAATTAATGGTTCACTTGCTATGACAGTGGCAAAAATTCCTAATAAAACGGATATGAAAGCAGTAACGGAAGCAGATGTCTCAGTACTTAAAGGAAGTGCAACAGTAGGTACGTTTGATCCTGCCAATATGCAGTTTATCGATCAACCTGACGGGAATTTCCTCACCCAGACTTCAGGAATTGAACCCATTAAGGAAAACGATGCGGAAAACCCTATTTACCTTTTAAATCTGGGAAGAGATATTCCGTCTCCTGATAATATCGGACCAGGTTCCGTCAGTTTGTCTGGAGCTGCAAGAGGCTGGAAAAAGATCCAGATTCTCAGAGCATTGAACGGATACAAAATACGTTATGCAGATATAGCCAATACAACAAGCTATACTGAATATTTTATCCCGAAAGATACAGATTACAATTTTACTTATTTCAGTTTTAATACAGGGACAACGGTAAAAATCCAGCCTAAGAAAAAAGATTGGGATTTAGGCTTTACCACATTTACCAATGAAGTGTTTACAGCACCCGGAGTCAGTGCCGGAAGTTATTTTTTTGCTGACTTTATTGTTACAAACACCCTTAACGGAGTGGGCATATACCAGGTCACTCCGGCAGGAAATCTTGATCAGGCTTACAACTCCTTTAAGCTAGGTGATGTAGACAAATCAAAATTTATATTTAACGATCAGAGAGCTCTTGGTGATAAGTGGAGAACCACCACGGGAACTACAGACAATCCGCAGGCCCACGTATATGCTGACCGTTTTTTTGTTCTGAAAGATGCTGAAGGATTTTACTTTAAGCTGAGGTTCAATACCATGAAAAGCGAAGACGGCCACCGCGGTACCACCAATTTTGAATTCGACCCTTTATAATAATCAAATAATAGTATATCATGAAAAAATTAATCCTTGCAGCTTCCATTCTGATGGCAGTATACTCATGCAAAAAAGCAGAAGGAGCTAAAACAGAAAATACAACAGAAACCTCTTCTGAAGCCCCTAAATCCAATAACAAAATCGTTACCCTGAGCGGAGGCATTACAGAAATTGTAAGCGCATTGGGCCACGAAAAAGAGATTGTAGGAACAGACGTTACCAGCACCTATCCTGCAACATTAAAAGCTACAGCTAAAGACCTTGGACATGTAAGATCCATGACCATCGAGCCTATCATGGCGGTGAGCCCTACTTTGATTTTAGCTTCCGAAAAAGATATCAACCCTGAATTAATGGCTAAAATCAAGTCTTCAGGTATCCAGGCTGAGATTTTCAAACAGGAATACACGGTAGAAGGAACCAAAAAACTGATTGCTGACGTTGCAAAAGCTGTTGAAAATACAGAGTATCAGAAATTAAACGATAAAATCGATGCCGATCTGAAACAAATTCAGCCGATCGCTAAAAAGCCAAAAGTACTGTTCATCTACGCAAGAGGGAATATGCTGATGGTTTCAGGTAAAAATACACCTATGGCCTCTTTAATAGGTCTTGCCGGCGGAGAGAACGCAGTAAATGATTTCGAAGATTTCAAACCACTGACACCGGAAGCCGTTGTAAAAGCCAATCCGGATATTTTATTCTTCTTCGAAACAGGCCTTCAGGGTGCCGGCGGAAATGAAGAAGCTCTTAAAATGCCGGGCGTAGCCCAAACCAATGCCGGGAAAAATAAAAAGATCATCGCCATGGACGGAGGATTGGTTTCGGGTTTCGGACCGAGACTGGGAGAGGCTGCAGTTGAACTAAACAAACTTTTAATTGAAAACACAAAGTAAGCTTTACTTTTATCTTATTGTAAGTGTCCTGCTGCTCGTAATTCTTGCAGTTGTGGCACTTTATATCGGTGTTTACGATTTTAATGGGACATCGCCGTTCAGTGTTTTAGGACAGCTGATTAAAGGAGATCCCGGTTTGGCCTTAAACGATAAATATGTGATCTGGGACGTAAGAGCTGCGAGAATTATTATGGCCATACTCATAGGAAGTATGCTGGCAGTTTCCGGGACAAGCTTACAGGGTTTATTTAAAAATCCCCTAGCAACGGGTGAGGCGATAGGTTTAACTTCAGGAGCAACGTTACTGGCAGCTATTGCCATTGTTTTGGGAAGCCATTTTAAGCAGTATCTTCCTGAAGTAGTTCAGTTTTCAATAGTCGGAATATCAGCATTTTTAGGTGCTTTGCTGGCTATGATGCTGGTTTACAGGATTTCTACCAGTGCAGGGAAAACCAATGTTGTCATGATGCTGTTAAGCGGTGTTGCCATTACATCCATAGGTTTTTCCATTACCGGATTTCTCATCTACATTTCAAAAGATGAACAGTTAAGAGACCTTACGTTCTGGAATATGGGAAGCCTTGCTGCTGCTACCTGGACGAAAAATATTGTTTTAACGCTTGTTTTGATCATTTCATATGCTGTTCTGCTTCCAAAGGGAAAGGCTCTGAATGCCATGATGCTGGGAGAAAAAGATGCGGAGCATTTAGGAATCAATGTTGAAAAACTGAAAAAGCAGATCGTGATCATTACCTCACTGATGGTAGGGACCTGCGTTGCATTTTCAGGAACGATTGGCTTTATAGGGCTTATTGTTCCTTACATTTTAAGGCTTTTATTCAAGTCCAATTATGTTTTCATTCTGCCGTTGTCAGCAGTTTTGGGAAGTATTTTACTTTTGACTGCCGATACCATCAGCAGAAGCATTGTAGCCCCTTCAGAACTGCCGATCGGTATTTTGACCTCCCTGATCGGAGGGCCGGTTTTTATTGCTATTTTAATTAAATTTAAAAAATCACTCTAATGATAAAAGCACATCAGATCAACTATCTCCACAGGAATTTCCATATTCTTGACGGTGTGGATGTCTCTTTGGATTATGGAGAATTTTTGGCGATTGTAGGACCAAACGGAGCAGGAAAATCAAGCCTTCTCAGTGTTTTGGCCAATGAAGTCAGGGGAAAACAGAAAATTTTATTTAAAGACAAACCCATTACCGATTGGGAAGTAAGGGAATTGTCCAGGCATAAATCCAAATTTTCCCAGCATAATTCCAATGAAATTCCTCTGCAGGTAAAAGATGTTGTTATGATGGGGCGTTATCCGTACTTTGATTCGCAGCCACGTCAGGAAGATTTTGAAGCAATGAATAAAATGATGTATGAAACAGATGTTTATCACCTGAAAGACAGAGAATACAACACACTCTCCGGAGGAGAAAAACAGCGTGTCCATCTTTCAAGAGTAATGGCACAGCTGCAAAATGAAATTGCCCACAAGCTGGTTTTTCTGGATGAGCCTTTGAATAATTTAGACATAAAACATCAATATAAGGCTCTTGAAATTATTAAAAATTTTACAGCAAAAGCCAACAGTGCAATTGTAGTAATGCATGATTTGAACCTTGCAGCCCAGTTTGCAGACAAAATTTTGTTAATGAAATCAGGAAAGGTTTCCGCCTACGGAACGCCGGAAGAAGTTTTTACAGCCCAGAATATCAGCCAGGCATACAACTTTCCGTGTACCATCTGCGGACACCCCATTACCAATAACCCAATGATCATTTTTGGATAACCATGGAAAAAGATGAATTAAAAATCCTCGCTCAGAATCTGGCCAATCCGCAGGGAGAAAAAGGAATAGAGATTGGCGAGATGATGAATGCCACCAACATCAGCATGACATTGGAAAGCATTAAAACACTTTTAATAGAAGATGATGAAGACATTCTTGAAATAGGGCACGGAAATGCCGGACACGTGAAAAATATTTTAAACAGGGCCAAAAATCTCAAATATACAGGAGTTGATATTTCCGAAACCATGCATAACGAAGCCAAAAAGCTGAACAAAGACTTTGAAAATCAGGCAAAATTTGTATTGTATGAAGGTAAAAAGCTGCCTTTTGATGACAAAACCTTTGATAAAATATTGAGTGTCAATACCGTCTATTTCTGGGAAGAACCCGTTGAGTTTCTCAATGAGATCTACAGGGTTTTAAAAAAAGACGGGACTTTCGTTCTGACTTTCGGACAGAGAAAATTCATGGAAACACTCCCGTTCACGGAATATGATTTTACCCTGTACAGCAACCGCGAAATGGAACAGCTTGTTTCCCAAAGCCATTTCAAGAGAATGAAAATTTCTGAAAAAGAAGAAGATATACCAAGCAAATCGGGAAACGAGACTATACACAGAATTTATACAGTTTTAACCATAAAAAAATAAAATAATGAGCACATTAGTTAATGATTTAAAGGAAAAATGGGAAGCTCTGAAAGCAGAAAATCCACATATAAGAATAAGAAATGCTGCAGCTCAGCTGGGAGTAAGTGAAGCTGAATTATTGGCAACAAGTATTGGAGAAGGTGTAACTGTCCTTACCCCTGAATTTCCGGCTATCCTTACCGAAGCAGAAAAATTAGGCAAAGTAATGGCTCTTACCCGTAATGATGAATGCGTTCACGAAAGAAAAGGAACTTACCAGAATGGTGATTTCAGCAGTCCTCACGCACAGCTTTTCGTGGGTGAAGATATTGATCTTAGGATTTTCCTTAACCACTGGAAATCTGCATTTGCAGTAGTGGAAGGGGATAAAAAAAGTCTTCAGTTCTTTGGAAAAGACGGCCTTGCCCTTCATAAAATCTACCTGACAAAAGACAGCGTTGAAGCTGCTTTCGATGCTATTGTGGAAAAATTCAAAGCTGAAGAGCAAAATCAGGCTTTATCCATTGAAGCTGTAGCCCCGAAAGCTCCTGAAAAGGAAGATTCTGAGATTGATGCCGAAGGATTCAAAAAAGCTTGGACAGAATTAAAAGATACCCACGATTTCTTCATGATGACCAGAAAATTCGGGGTAAGCAGAACCCAGGCATTGAGACTGGCTCCTGAAGGATTTGCCAAGAAAATTGATAATTCCAAAGTGGTGAATGTTCTGGAAGATGCTTCAGAAAAGAATATCCCGATCATGGTATTCGTAGGAAACAGGGGAATTATCCAGATCCACACCGGGAATGTGAAGAAAACCCTTTGGCACCAGCAGTGGTTCAATGTAATGGACCCGGATTTCAACTTACACCTGGATGTTACGAAGATTGCTGAAGCATGGATCGTTAAAAAACCTACTGAAGACGGGGAAGTAACAGCTATTGAAGTATTCAACAAAGAAGGAGACTTTATCGTTCAGTTCTTCGGAAAAAGAAAACCCGGAATTCCTGAGCTGCAGGAGTGGAAAGATCTTGTGGCAGAATTAGAGAAATAAATAGTTAGATGATTTTAAGCGGACCGTTTTGTTTTTTAAATTCAAGGCGGTCTTTTGTTTATATAGCAGATTGCTGGATTTGCCTGAGAAAAGGTAAATTTGATTTGCAAGCTTTTTAAACCACAAAAGTCACAAAAGTTTTTAATTGATTTAAACACTTTAGTTTTAAAAAGTTTTAATATTTTGAAAACAATAAGAACACATAAGCAGAAAATCAAAGATTTTAACAGAACTTAAGTGTACTTCATATACGCGATGTATTAAACTTAAAATAACTAAGGTGTTTGATAAGCTTTTGTGACTTTTGTGGTTTAAATAAGCATAAAAATCTGTGATATTTGTGAAAAAATAATTGTACAATTTGTATTTAAATAAATAAGAATGAAAAATATTTTCATAGCCATTCTCCTGGCTGGCTTCTGTTCATTAAGCGGGCAGGATTTTAAAGCTTACCAGTTTTATGACAAAAAAGGAAAAGAAATAAAAACTGATAAACTGATTAAAGAACTGGCTGAGTATGACGTGGTTTTCTTTGGCGAAAATCATAACAGCTCTATCAATCACTGGCTTCAGCTGAAGGTGACTGAAGGTTTGTTTGAAAAAAAGAACGGGCAGATCATTCTGGGAGCGGAAATGTTTGAAAGAGATAATCAGGATCAGCTAAACAAGTATCTGAGTGGAATTTTTGATGCTAAAACACTGAAAGATTCAGCCCGTTTATGGAACAATTATGCCACAGACTACAAACCTTTGGTTGATTTTGCCAAAAGCAAAAAACTGAACTTCATCGCGACCAATATTCCAAGAAGATATGCTTCTCAAACCGCAAAAGAAGGCTTGGAATCTCTGAATAAATTAAGTGAGAAAGAGAAAACCTACATTGCACAGCTTCCGATCAAGGTAACACTGGATACGCCAGGCTATCAGGAAATGAAAGCGATGATGGGAGATCATGCAGAAGGAACCAAAGTGATGAACTTTATTTCGGCCCAGGCCACAAAAGATGCCACCATGGCTGAATCTATATTGAAAAGTATGCAGGCCGGAAAAACTTTTATCCATTACAACGGAAACTATCACAGTAAGGAATTCGGTGGAATTTACTGGTATATCAAGCAGAAAAATCCGAACCTTAAAATGGCGGTGATCTCTGTTTTTGAATCCGAGGATCCGGAGCTTAAAGTTCCTGCAAAAGATTATATTCCGACGGATTTTAACCTGATTATTCCAGCGGATATGACGAAAACATTTTAAAATGCCGGAGGTCTTTTTAAATTGAAAAGTTTGTAATGATAAAAAGGCTTCGACTCCGCTCAGCCTGACAGTGGATAAATATTTACGGATAGTATTAACGTTGTCAGGCTGAGCGGAGTCGAAGCCTTATATTTATTAAAATATGCATAGTATATTAAAATTCAATAGGAACGGGCTTTAACCCGTTTTACAAAATAATAATCTAATAAGGGCTTTAGTCCAAAGGTCTCATTTAAGACGTAATATCTATCTTTGCACTACAAATCATCCTCATGAAAAAAATATCTTTCCTGCTTATACTTTTTATTGGCCTTATCAATGCTCAGAAACTCACATCCAATGAAATTTCTATTATCAATAAAGGAGATGTCAATACAGCGATGCCTATTTATCAGACCACCGATGCCAATCAGCATAAAATTTTATTAAGCCTTTCTACAGAAATTGATCCCATTGACCTGAATACGGCAACTTTAGTAAAAAGAATGAAAGAATCCCTTCTTTCAACGGATGGGGGAGTAGGAATTGCTGCACCACAGGTTGGGATCAACAGGAAAGTAATTTGGGTTCAACGTTTTGATAAAGAAGGAAATCCTTTGGAATATTTTATTAATCCTGTGATTGTTTGGAAATCAGAGTTACAGAGTCTTGGTCCGGAGGGTGATTTATCTATTCCGGAATTCAGGGATCAGTTCTACAGAAGCAAAGTGATTCAGCTGGAATATGTAGATTTGAAAGGGCAGAAGTATTCTGAAATTGTAGAGGGCTTTACCGCGGTCATCTTTCAGCATGAAATTGACCATCTTTTCGGAATCCTTATTTCAGATAAAAAGGAGAAAGAAAAGAATGATTCTTATAAAAAGGTGGATGCTTTTAAAAAGAGTGATTCAACAACGAGATAATGTCTTGTTTCTATGTGAATTAAATCTTTTCTTGCATTTTAGATATTATTTTCTGATAGAAATTTTACTTTATATTTCTTGTATATTCACATTTCGGAAAATTGTTACAACCCCAGAAAAAACCATATTTGCCATTTCTTTTAATAAGGTTTCCTCCACAATTTGGGCACGAAATATTTCGGTTGGTGTTAGAATTGGCTATTATTCTTTTATCTTCAGTACGATTGTTTATTCTCGCATTGAGAATTGTTGCGATAATTTCGTTCTTGGTTCGTTCGTTTATATAAGCTGAATCATATTTTTTAATAGTTTTGACCAACTTATGGGTATAAACAACATCAGTATATGTTTTGGTCTTAAGGGTTGCTCTTTTTGTAAATGCAATTATTGAATAATATCTCAGAAATGGATAATTTTTCAGTATATGTTTTAAAGCATAGATATGACCCTGGTTTTGCAGAACAGGATTGTAAAATTTACGCCTGTACTTATAAATAGCCTGAGTCCAGTATCTGTCTTTTTCATAGCCTAAAATCCAGCCTTTATAGTTTTTGGTTTCAATAACGAATATCCCGTAATCTGAAACAATGATATGATCTATTTGTGAAGTAGAACCTTTAATCTTTAGCTCAATATTATTCAGGACAATATATTCTTTATTATTTAATCTTTTAAGAGTTTCAGAAACCCTGCGCTCGCCAATATATCCCTTTATTTTTGGAGTATAATATTTAATGACCAGGAATAGGATGCCCAGAATAAAAACAATTAAAAAGCTAATGTCCATGCTGTTTATATATATTTATTTGCTCCCATAAGAAACAGATTTCTGAAATTGCGAAAGGCTTTACAGCTGTTATTTTCCAGCATGAGATTGACCATTTTTTCGGGGTCTTGATTTTAGATAAAAAGGAAAAGAAGAAAACAATTTAAAAAGAAGTGAATGTTTTTAAAGAGCGATATTTTGTGATGCGATAAGGATTTAAATGTTTAATGGGTAAGAAAAACAGTCTATTCTGTAGGTCTTAATTTTAAATTTTAGCTGGCTTCTTTTTTTAGAATTATTTATAAATTCGTAAACTCGTCCGTTTTCGGAATCTAAAAAGAACTCATTGTATCGACTTGTTTTTTTTGATTCCTTCAGAATATAATTGAAAATGTTCTTAGTTCTATTGATACAGGAATCTGATTCTTCCATTTTGTATTTATTGACCCTATAGGTTAAATAAACATAATTCTCAAAAATTTTTGGTTTTAAATAGAGATTAGTTTCAGTATTTAAAACATTGTTCATCAACGCTTTCGTTAGTATTTGAAATTCTTTTGGATTTAATCTTAATTCTTTAACTAAAATATTCATCTGTTTCTCAAAAGTTGTATTGGTTTTTGGATGAAGCTGAGGAGTGTTTGTATTTGTAAAATTCCAATAATCAAAATACATATTTGAAAAGAATGGAATTGAGTAGAATCTTTTATTCTTTTCAAAAACTAAGATCTCATCATAATCTTCTTTTTCAGGATTTTCATAAAGGGTTATTGATAAAGAATCCAAATCAATTTTTTTTATTTTTTCTAAGTTTTTATTGATCATTGGGAAATTTTCCAATAACGAATTTATACTTGCTTCTGAAGTTTCAAATCCAGATGTATTTTCTTTATTACAGGAAATTGAAATAGAAAATAAAATAAGAATTAAAGAGATCCGTTTCATTAATATACTTTTTAATAGCCTATTTTAAGTTTCAAATTGCAGCCATTATTTTTATCAAACTCATATTTTTTTCCATTCTTCCCCTCCTCAACTAACTTCAGGCTTTTTGAAGATAGGGTAACAATTACATCAAAATTTCCATATGCATTTTTGTAAAGGTTATATTCTTCAATTTTAAATCTTGGTGTTATTCTCAATTCATATTCATTATAACTCTTTTCATTTTTTTTATAAAAGTTTATTGTAGTTGAATTTAATCCGTTGTCAAAACTTACAATATATTTCCCGTTTTCTAAAATTTGGGGGAAATTATCTGTAAATCGTGAAATTTTAGTTTTCTCATTAAATAATAAAAATCCTGATATTTCAAATCCTGACATTTTAAAAATATAGAAATCAGATTTTTTATCAACAAGATAAAATTTTACGTTACAGGATTTTATTTTTCTTAGTTTATTGTCTTCATAAAAAGGAAATGTTGCACATGAATCTTGAAAGATTTTGGGGAACTTTCTTTTAAATTCAGCTAATAAATTTGGATTTTCTGAGTTGAAGATCAAATTTAACTCAACTTTTTTTGCTTTCAAATAATTGTAGTTCTCATTATCGAGAAATTCAATTTTTATAGCTTCATTTCCTTTAATTGTATACGAAAAGTATTGACACTTTTCATCATCAAAAGGCTGAAGAATTTGGGATTTTGCCATTTGAGAAATCAAACTAAAAATAAGAAATAAATATTTTACCATTGTGGTTAACAGCTCAAATAATTGCTTCATTCTAAATTATAATCCCATAAAATTAATAATTTTAGCTTGAAAACAATTTTTAATTCTAAGCTATTGAAGATAATCTATTAAATAAAAAAATCTGCCTCGAAAGAAACAGATTTTTTTATAAAAAAGAAACTCATCTTAATTATTCGTCACCGAAAGTTTCACTTCAATATTACCTCTCGTCGCATTAGAATACGGACAAATCTGATGTGCTTTTTCAGTCAGCTCCTGTGCTTCTTCAATAGAAACCCCCGGAATATTCACATCCAGTTCTGCTGCTAACCCAAAACCTCCGTTTTCGAATTGCCCAATGCTGATCTTTGCCGTAACGGTTGTTTCTCCGGTTTTTACTTTAGATAAACTGATTACTCTGTTAAGTGCACTGTCAAAACACGCTGAATATCCGGCTGCAAAAAGCATTTCAGGATTCGTGAAGTCATCGTTACCGCCGCCTAAAGCTTTAGGCATTCTTACATCAAGGTCCAGAACTCCGTTTTCACTTTTTACATGGCCGTTTCTTCCTCCCTGTGCGGTTACTTGTGTTGTATATAATGTTTTCATTTATTTTTCTATTTTGTTTAATATTTTTAAGATCGTTTCTTTGAGGTGAAGCAGGTCTTCTGTTTCTACCCCAATTTTAGCCTGTATTTTTCCGGGAATTTCACAGGCTTTCTGCTGCAGCTGTTTTCCGGCTTCAGTTAGAAATACTTCAACCACTCTTTCATCTTCTTTTTTTCTCTTTCTGGAAATAATTCCTTTAGTTTCAAGTCTTTTCAGGAGAGGCGTTAAAGTTCCACTGTCCAGAAACAGTTTTTCACCGATATGGTTCACCGGAAGACCATCATTTTCCCATAATACCATCATTACAAGATACTGCGGATAGGTAATGCCAATCTCATCAAGAAACGGACGGTAAAGGCCTGTGATCTCTTTTGCGATCACATAAAGCGGAAAGCAAATCTGATTCTGTAGCTGCAATGATTTTGAATTTTCCATAAGGCTGAATCTGAAAGTGTTGGGATAATATATTACTTCTTGATGATGAATTCCTCCATAGGAATCCTTACTTTTTTCATCGTGGAAAGCCAGTCATTTTTTTCATCTCTGTATCCAAGATACAAAAGGCTTACGCTTTTCAATCCCAGGTCTTTTAATCCCAGAATCTCATCCACAACCTCATTGCTGAATCCTTCTGCAGGAGTGCTGTCGATCTTTAATTCTGCAGCCTGGGCCATGGCTAAACCTAGCGCAATATAAGTCTGGCGGGCTGTATGGGCAAAATGCTCTTCAGGAGTCTGAGCTCCGTATATTTCTTTGATTTTATCTGTATAACTGCTGAAACGTCCTCTTGGTAAGTCCCTTACATCGGTATGATAATCGTATACCTTATCAATTTTTTCATTGGAATAACTGTCCCAGGCTGCGAATACCAGAACATGGGAAGAATCTCTCATCACTTCAGGATTCAAAGCTCCAGCCATCATTTTTTCTTTTAATTCCTGGTTTTCCACAACAACGATGCGGAAAGGCTGAAGACCCGAAGAAGTAGGAGCCAGTCTTGCTGCTTCTAAAATGGTATTAAGATTTTCCTCTGTTACTTTTTTTGAAGGATCGTATGCTTTTACGGCATGTCTCCATTGTAAGTTTTCTATTAATGACATTTTTCTAATTTTTAAATTACGTTTTTAATTATTCTATTGTTTAAAATAACTATGCAAATATAAAACCAATTATATTGTGTGCAATTTAATTTTGATAGATTTAATTGATGTCCATTTTAGAAAAAGCTGATAAAGAAATAAACTCCACAAGAATCAGATTTTTTATGAAACACTTTATCTGAAACTTTACAGAAGAATTTAAAACAAAAATAATGCAGAGATTTAAAAACAAAACAGCCCTGATTACCGGGGGAACGAACGGAATGGGATTTGCAACGGCACAACAGTTCATCCTGGAAGGTGGTAAAGCAATCATCACCGGCAGGAGTGAAGAAACCGTGCATCATGCGTTGGAAAAATTAGGTGAAAAAGCTTCCGGGATTGTATCTGATGCAGGAACCATGAAGGATCTGATGAACCTGCAGCAGCAGGTAAGAAGACATACGGAACATATTGATATGGTATTTCCCAATGCCGGGTTCGGAAAGTTTTTCCCCATTGAAAATGTGGATGAAAATCATTTTGACGAGCTCTTCAATACCCTGGTAAAAGGGCCGTTCTTTACAGTTCAGCAGGTACTGCCTTTAATGAGGAAAGGAAGCTCGGTTATTTTCAATACGTCTGTAGCGACCGAGATAGCAATGCCCAACTTTTCAGTTTATTCTGCTGCAAAATCAGCAGTGCAGTCTTTTATCAAAACCTTCGCTGTAGAGCTTACGGAAAGAGGAATACGGGTAAACGGAATCAGTCCCGGACATATTAAAACCAATATATTTAACAATACAGGTTTGAATCCGGAACAGATTGAAAGCGCAATTGACGGTATTATTCCCACTATTCCTTTTAAAAGGCAAGGTGATCCATCTGAAATTGCTCATACCGTTCTGTTCCTGGCTTCCGAAGAGGCTTCTTATATTCATGGAGCGGAAATCAGGGTGGACGCAGGAATTTCCGTTATAAGATAATAAAATCCCCATCTTATCAGTGGTGGGGATTATAAAGGAACTTAAATTTCTTATTCAGTCTGTTTTTAAGTGCTAATACGAATAAAAAGAGAAAGCCAGGTCAGGGAATTTCATTGATCTGTTTTATAATATTGGTGTTGTTTTCAATACCTATATTATATGCTTTTCCTTTTTTATGGCTTTGTCCTGCTTTTTCAAGAAGCGATTTATAATTTGTTTCTTTTTTGGACAGATAAAAAATCTGCGGACTTATTCCGATGGATATCCGGGTAAACTCTTCCGGTTTTTCAGGGTCTTCGGATACATTAGTGATAACCGAGTTATTATACCAGGTCAGGCTTTGTGAACCTGAGCTTCCGGAACAGGATGTAATCATAAATAGTATTAGGAGTATATAAGTCCAGATTTTCATAAAAATATATTTGGTAAAAACAGCTTCTGCAATTAAGTTATGAAAAAAGCGGCAGAAGCTGTTTAAATTAATTAAAATCCACAGCTTGCCACACTTGGAGCCGGTGAAGGAGAGCATCCTGAAAGTGAAGAGAAAATATTCAGTACGCAATTGGTGTTCACCAAATTATCGTCATAAAGATAAGATGCACCAGGGCTTCTGTAGTAAACATTCCCTGCTGTATTGGCATACGATGATACAGAGGCAGATCCGCAGCTTGTATTAACGCAGGCATTTCTCCAGGCTGTATCTGTAACAGGTCCGCTTGGGAACAGGGAAGGATCAATAATTCTTTTTTCAGTAACGCCTGAAGCGTTTTTATAGCTTACCAGGATGGCAACATGATAGCTCCATGCTACACAGCAGGTACCGGTAGATGCCTTTAGATTTCCGTATACGAACTGTTTCTCACAGTCGTAGCCGTTATTAATCAGGATTTGTCTCATTTTGTGGGCTCTTGCATAGCATCCGTCAACAGGATATCTGAAGGTAATGCAGGGTGAAGATGCTGTAGAAGTACCACAAGCCTGGTTTTTGATCAGGGCAAACATACTGTTTAATGTGGCCACATTGGGAAGAACGCTTGTTAATTTGCTGGTCTCGCTTTTAACCTCTTTGGTATAAGCAGATTTGAAGAAACGGATATCTTCTTCGTTCCCTTTTTCCACTTTGGCAATTTCATGAGTGTTAGGTTTGATGAAAACCTGGATAGGAGACTCGTTCTTTACTGCTTCTCTGATCAGATTGATGTATTTTTCATTGTCTTTCGTAGGGGTTATGGTGTAGAACTGAGCGGTAACAATGAAAGATACTTTCAAAGTACCGTTTTCGTCTTCTATCCCTACCGGAACGGTTTTCCCCAGATCCGTTAAAGTTTTGTTGGCTGTTTCGTTCTGACTCATCTGATGCTCTGCATTGGAGTCTGTACAGGAATTAAATGACAGGGCTGCCACAAATACCATCATTGATAACAGTAATTTTCTCATAATTCTCATAATTTGGTGATTAGTAATAAATATATTGCTCTAAGTTGTTGGTATGTCGTTTTTATGTAAACCTTGTAATGAAAATAGTTCACTTTATTGTGATATTAAAAGTAAATAAAAATAAAATACCGACAAATTATTTTTTTATAAAAATTCAATTATTTTAGTAATTTTTCATTAAAACCTTTGTTTTAAATGGATGCAAAGGTGTTTTGGTGCTGTATCAATAAAATTATGTAATTGCGGAACATAAAAAAGCCCGCTCATCAGGATGGCGGGTATTTATATTCTGAAAAATAATTATCGTTTGCCTTTCATCAGGCTGCTTTCTAAGACAATATCTCTGATGAGTGCTTCATGGTAATAATATAAATTACTATCTTCATTCATTTGGTTTTCCAGAACAATAATGCTTACATCGGAACCCGGAACATAAGCATTCAGAGATGCAAAACCATCACCCAAACCGGTGTGACCCAAATAAGGAATACCATTATATTTCACGATACGCATATTATAGCCGTAACCCGATTTCTCCTTTCCAAATACATCGTGCTGTGACAATGTGGATGATGTAGTCATGAGCTTATAACTTCTAGAGCTCAGAATTTTCCCTTTATGAAGGAGTGAATTCCAACGTGCCATATCTTCTGCCGTAGTAATCATACCATCAGCAGGCATATTTTCATTGGTAATAAATGAGTTTTCAACAGGTGTAAAATTATTGTTTTTATTCATATGTCCATATACCAGGTTTCTGCGGTTATCTTTAGAATAGCAGAATGTGTTTTTCAGATGAAGTTCTTTAAACAGATCAGTAGCTTGTTGAATATATGATGTCCCGGAAGTTTTTTCAACGATTTTTCCTAAAAGGATATTCGAGAGATTTCCATACTTGAATTCTGTACCCGGTTTAAACAGTAAGGGCTTCTCTGTATCAACAATTCCGTGGGTGTGATTTAAAAGCTGATGGACAGTAACTGAATCTGCCCAGGGCTGAGTCAGGGAAGGAAGGTTTTTTTTAATTGGAGCCTGCAGGTCTAATCTTCCTTTTTCAAATTGTTTTAATATTAATACAGAAGTAATCTGTTTGGTGTTGGACATAATCTCGAACTGATTCTCCATTTTCAAAGGAGATTTAGTTCGGCTGTCCTGAAAACCATATGCTTTCGAATACTTTATTTTTCCGTTTTGGGTGATCAGGATAATTCCGTTAAAAGGTCTAGGAGATCTTGGAGAATGTATTAAGCTGTCTATCCTGGTGATATAATCTTTCTTATTTTGAGCGTATGATTGAGATGCAGTAAAAAGCAATCCCGCAGTGCAGAGGATTGTTATAAATGGTTTCATATGTTTTTTTAACTTAAAAATTAGATGTGATTTGAAATTTACAGGGAACCCAAAAATAGGTTTTAAAATAATATGTTAAGCAGGAAAATTTAAAAATTTAAACTTTAGAGGATGCATTCTGCGCCTATTTATCTGAAAAAGGATATGGAAATGCCGGATGTTTGTATTGAGGAAAACCCGTACATTTTTGTAAAACGATTTTTATTTATGAATATACTTTTAAAATTTTTCCGTTTATGCTGCCTTCTGTACTTAAAATATAAGCATTGACCACCTTGTTCATCGGGGCAAGATTATATCCCGGAAACAAACCTTTATACCTTTCAAAACTGTCCTCAACCAGTCCGGGGCTTACTGCGTTGATTCTCAAATCATTTTTAAGTTCCTGTGAGGATGCAAGGACGAAACTGTTAATGGCACCGTTTATCATAGCTACAGCTGTTCCGTTTTTGGCAGGGTGTTCTGCGGCAATGCCCGACGTAAGGGTAAATGAGCCTTCCCTGGACAGGAAGTCCTTACCGATGAGGACAAGATTCATCTGGCCCATTAATTTCCCTTTTATTCCGGGAAGCATATCTTCTTCAGTCATTGAATAATAATCACCATAAAAACCGGTTCCTGCTGTACAGATGCAGGCATCAACAGTTTTCAGCTGTTCAAACATTTTCCGGATGGAGATTTTATCTGAAATGTCCACGCTGATATCACCGCTGTTCCTTCCGGCTGTAATGATTTCGTGAGTGTCCTGTAATGATTCTTTTACTTTTTTTCCGATGGTTCCGTTGCCACCTACAATTAATATTTTCATATGATTTTTTATTCAAAATTAATGATAGGAGCAGGAAACGGGTTAGTACAAAAAGTTCATTATGTATAACAATTCGTCCGGAACTCAGAAGGAGTAAGCCCGTATATTTTCTTAAATGATCTGGTGAAATAGGAAGAATTATCAAATCCACACTGGTCTGATATCTGGGAAATGGTATCTTTTGAATTATTCAGGAGAAGCTTTGCATGTTCCAAACGTTTCTGGTTGATCCATTTCTTGGGAGGGGAGCCATATACGGCATTGAACTCTCTTTTAAAGGTGGAGACGCTTCTGTTGGTAAGCCTGGCAAGGTCTTCCACGGATAATTTTCGGAAGAGGTATTTCTCTACAGTATACATCATACTTTCCTTTGAGGTTGAGACTACGGAACTCCAGAAAGCCATGGTCTGCGGGAGCGGGATTGTTTTAAGAATATAAAACAGAATTTCTTTCTGCTTAAGAAGTAAAATGCCCTTGTCTTTTAAACTGTTGTTGGCAAAATATTCCTGAAGCTGTTCTTTATATATTTCAATAACTTTATTAGTGGATAGTTTTAAAAACTGAACATCAGGAACGGCATGATTAATATTGAGCCCATACTCTGAGATCACTTCCTGTACAATCTGAGGATTCAGAAACAATAAGATCGCTTCAAAATTGAGGCCTTCCTCAAAATATTCCGCCATCGCATAAATTCCTTTCCTTAAGAAAATGATCTCACTGGAGCTGACTGTTATAGTTTCATTGTCTATATGCAGATGCTTATTTCCTTTCAAGATGAATACCAATGTATCCTGTGTAAGAAACACGGTTTTAGTCGTTGTCTTATTCTCCCGTTTAAATTTTGCAAAAAAAGTATTTTCAACGACCAGGAAAGTAGGGTCATTAGCATCAGCTTTTTTAGGGGGAAAGTGAAAAAACATCGTTGATGAAAATTGTATAGCCTGCTGTTATTACACTACTTTAGTGACAAGATCGGCTTCAAAAACATCTGCAAAGTGTTTTCTGATCTTTGCCTTCAGATCTTCCATTTCTTCAGGAGAAAGTTCTCTTTCAAGCTCCCTTTTTAAAGAAGTTACCTGCTTGTCTTTGATTCCGCACGGAATAATGTATTCGAAATAGCGCATATCCGTATTCACATTCAAAGCAAAACCATGAAGGGTTACCCATCGGGAAGCTTTTACGCCCATTGCGCAGATTTTTCTGGCATAAGGTTTCCCCACATCCAGCCAGACTCCGGTTTCTCCTTCGGAACGTTCTCCTTTAAGGCCGTATTCACCAATGGTCCTGATGATGACTTCTTCCAGATTCCGCATATACTTATGAATATCTGTAAAGAAATTTTCAAGATCAAGTACGGGATATCCTACAACCTGTCCGTATCCGTGATAAGTAATATCTCCACCGCGGTTAACTTTGACGAAAGTGGCATCTATTTCCTTCAGCTTGTCGATACCGGCAAGCATATTTTCTTCATGACCGCTTTTCCCCAAAGTATACACATGAGGATGCTCCACCAGCAAAAAATGATTCGGAGTGATCATATGCTGTTCTGCAGGTAAATCACGGTTTTTTATTTTGGTATCAATAATATTCTTCATCAGGCTTTCCTGATAATCCCAGGCTGGCTGGTATTCTTTTATACCCAGATCTTCAAATTCTACTGATTTATTTTGACGTGTATTCATATGCTGATGTCTGTTTCTTATGATGGCCTTACCGGATTGCGATTCCATGCCATTTTTCTGACATACAAATTTAGTGAATTTTACCCTTTTACAGCATGGATAAAATCTATGGCAGCATTCTTCCAGTCTTTATGGTTCAGAAGGGTATTGACAAATGCTGTTCCTATAATTCCACCGGCTGCTTTTTCCGTTACATTCTCAAAATCTTCCTTAGATTTGATGCCGAAACCGATCATCACAGGATTTTTAATGGGAAGAGCTGCCAGTCTTGACAGGTAGTTTTCATTTTTAAGAACGGCATTATCATTTCCTGTGGTAGAAGAGGAGCTTACTGCGTACAGAAATCCTGAGCTCAAAGAATCCAAATATAAAATTCTTTCATCGGAAGTTTCAGGAGTTACCAGAAACGTAAAATTAAGGTTATACTTTCTTAAGATCTGCTGATAATTATTTTCAAATTCAATAGGTGGGAGATCAGGAATAATCAATCCTGAAACACTGCTTTCCGAACATTCACGGCAGAATTTCTCAAATCCGAAACTTAAAACAGGGTTGATATATCCCATTAGGATAATGGGAATATGAATATCATTTTTCACGGTTTTCAGCTGGGAGAAAAGTTTTTCAATGGTCATTCCGTTTTTTAAGGCCAGTTCGTGGGCCTGCTGAATTACCGGGCCGTCTGCTACGGGATCAGAATAGGGCATTCCGATTTCCATCATATCAGCACCGGAATCCTGAATGAGTTTTATAATATCAGCAGTATCTTCCAAGTGCGGAATTCCTGCTGTAAAGTATATATTTAGTTTTTTCATTTTTTATTGTATTGATGTAGTAATGTAAAATGTATTTATGATCTTATTTTAAAGTGTATAAGTTTTCATGCATTAAAAATCATTTTACATGAATACTTTTTACATTATACAGAATTATAGATTTTTCAAATATGTCTCCATATCTTTATCCCCGCGGCCACTCAGACAGATCACGACAATATCGTCTTTACCGAATTTCTTTTTATCAAGAACAGCAAGTGCATGGGAACTTTCCAATGCGGGAATGATTCCTTCCAGTTTTGTTAATTCAAAAGCAGATTGTAAAGCTTCCTCATCATTGATGCTGAAGAATTCAGCTCGTTTTTCTTTAAAAAGATGGGCATGGAATGGCCCGATTCCAGGATAATCCAGACCCGCAGAAATGGAGTGGGGCTCGATCACCTGGCCGTCTTCAGTCTGCATGACAAGACTTTTACTTCCATGAAGAACACCTAAAGTGCCAAGAAAAGTAGTCGCTGCTGATTTTCCTGAATCAACACCTAATCCGCCGGCTTCTGCCGCAATAATTTTCACCTCCTTTTCTTCTACAAAATGGTAAAAAGTTCCTGCTGCATTACTTCCTCCGCCTACGCAGGCAATGACGTAGTCAGGATTTTCTCTTCCGATTTTCTCTTTCAGCTGTTCTCTGATTTCTTTTGAAATAATACTTTGAAATCTGGCTACCAGATCCGGAAAAGGATGAGGGCCAACCACGCTTCCGATGACATAATGAGTGGTCACAGGATTGTTGATCCAGTCTCTGAGGGCTTCATTGACAGCATCTTTCAGGGTTTTGGAGCCTGAAGTTGCCGGAATAACTTCTGCACCCAGCATTTTCATTCTTGCCACATTCGGGGCCTGCCGCTGGATGTCGATTTCACCCATATAAACGATGCATTCCAGTCCAAGCAGGGCGCATGCCGTTGCTGTTGCCACACCGTGCTGCCCGGCTCCGGTTTCAGCAATAATTCTTGTTTTTCCGAGACGTTTTGCAAGAAGAACCTGTCCCAAAGCATTGTTAATTTTATGGGCTCCGGTATGGTTCAGATCTTCTCTTTTCAAATAAATCTGAGTATTGTATTTCTGGCTTAAATTTTTAGCAAAATAAAGTGGAGTGGACCTTCCTACATAATTGGTAAGCAGGTCCTGGTACTCATTCTGAAATTCTTCAGATTCAATGATTTCAAGATAGTTTTTCTGCAGTTCTTCCACATTAGGGTATAGCATTTCAGGGATGAAAGCGCCTCCGAATTCACCATAATATCCGTGTTCATCAGGGTTTTTATAATTCATTGTATTATTCTTTAGTCAATTAAATAAGCATTTTTTTCCGGTCCAAGCTGCTTAAGAAGTTCTTTAGTTTCTTCTGAAGCCTTAAAAATCAAGATATCATCGTCTTCAGAGCTGATCCACCTGTTTTTGTCCTTTTCCAGAATAGCTTTGGCCTTGTTTTCCAGGATCTCAATATGGCAACGCTGATAAAAGGGTCGCAGATCAGTTGCACAAAACCCAATGCTTTCAATGTTCCTTTGGGTCAGATTGTCTTTAAATAACTGAACCAGTTTCGAACCGTATCCTTTTTTCTCCTGGGCAGAAACCAGTCCGACTGCTTCTGCAAAAGAGTATCTTTTTCCGGCTATTTCCAGGTTAAAATCAAGGTTAAGCCGTATTACCGCCAATATCTCATTTCCAGAATCTGATAGCATATGAAATTCCGAATCTTTAAAAAAATTACGGAAATAAGCAGGTGTCATCTCATTCCATTCAGGAACTTCCCAAAGGCTTAGAATGTGCCTTATTTGATGATCCGCTAGTTCAGTCGATTTTTTAATTTGATAATTCATCGGTTAAGCTATTGATAAATTGAATGTTATGGTTTCGCTGCTGTCTTGTGATCAGTTTTTTATGATGAAGCAGTTCAATTTTACTGGCCAGATCAATTAAGGTGGCCATATCTATTTTTGAATCGTACATGGTAACGGCAATTTCCAGGTTGTCGATCAAAAAATAAGGATCCGAGTCTTCATAAAGCAGAAAAATTTTAGCATAAATCTTTCCCAGATCATATTTAATATTTGCCTTCACATGGCTGTCTAAAAATTTATCAGAAATAATCACAAGATAATAGCTGTTCCAGAGTGCAATTCTTTCAAAGAAATACTGGATATCGGCTTCATCAAAGATTTTGATAATTTCGATAAATTCCTGTAACTGCCCGTCTATGGTCCAGTATTCCGCATCGCTGTCATTCTGAGAAACAAAATTGTACAGAGCCTGAATTTTTGTATTTCCAAACTTGGGTGGAAACAGGGTTTTATAAAATGTTTTTTTTAGCAGATGGATGTTCATCATCTTGTGTATTTTTTTTGCGGTCTTTTCAAAACGCTTTCGAAATGAATTTTCTTATTTTTTCTAAATTTTTAATTCCCGGTTCCAGTTCAAATTTTGAATTGATATCAATTACAAAAGGCTTCCTGAGCAGTGAGCTGATGTTTTCAATATTTTCCTCCGAAATACCACCACTCAGGAAATAGGGAAGCGGAATCTCAAATTCGTTCAGTATGGTCCAGTCAAACTGTTTTCCTGTTCCTCCGAAAGCTTTACTGTCCGTATCAAAGAGGAGATAATCTACGGTTGAAACATGGGAATTTATCGTTTTTTCTATTGTTTTCTTCGTTTCCGGATCATTATTTCCAATCCTGATGGCTTTTATAATTTTAATCTCCGGTTTCAGGCTTTGCTTTAATTGGTTAACAAAATCTTTACTTTCATCACCGTGAAGCTGGATCAGATTCAATCCTGCTTTTTCTGTGATTTCTGTAATTTTATCTATTTCTTCATTCACAAAAACCCCTGTCTTTCCCGGATGGCTGATTTTCAAAATATCTTCCGGATCCAAATGATCCAGGACATATCTCGGCGATTTTTCATAGAAAATAAAGCCAAGAAAATCTGTTTTCATGGAAATCAGTTCATGAATCTGATCCAATTGGGTCATTCCGCATACTTTCAGTTTAGATGGCTGGTCTTTATTCATTGTTAAATTGATCAACTGTTATATTGTTACATTAGAAATAAACTCAGCGAATTTGTTTGCCGGATCTTCGTTTTTCATAAAATATTCTCCCATCAGGAAACCGTCGAATCCTTTTTCCTTTAAATATTTAAAATCTTCCGTACTGTAAATACCGCTTTCTGCGACGGACAATACCTCTTTCGGAAGCTGGTCTTTTAAAAGCACGGAATGCTGAAGGTCAACTTTAAAATCTTTTAAATTCCTATTATTGATGCCAACGAGATCAATTTCAGTGTTGAAATGATTCAGTTCATCTTCTGTGTGGATTTCCAGCAGAACTTCCAATCCGAGCTGATGTGCCAGGTCTGTAAATTCCTGAACCTGGTTGGGAGACAGGCAGGCCGCAATCAGTAAAACAGCATCGGCACCGATACTTTTGGCTTCGTAAAACTGGTATTCATCCACCATGAAATCTTTTCTGAGGACCGGAATGCTGATATGGCTTCTCACCTTTAAAATATCATCAAAACTTCCTCCAAAAAAATCCCTGTCCGTCAGAATTGAAATTCCCGAGGCTCCAAAATTTTCATAGGCAGAAACCACTTCCAAGGGTTGAACTTTATCGTTTATGATTCCTTTTGAAGGAGATTTTCTCTTAAATTCAGCAATAATCCCACTTTTGTTTTTCACGGATTCTTTGAGCGAAAAACTTTGTCTTCCGAAAAATTCAGAATTCTTCAGGCTGTCAATTGAGATTTTCGCCTTTGAAACTGCAATTTCTTCTTTTTTTCTTTCAATAATTTTATCCAGTATCGTCATGTTCTTTTTTTCTAATTGCTGGCAATTTTGTTAACCATTAATCAATAATTCAAGGCTTCTCAGGGCCTTTCCACTTTCCAGGCTTTCTTTTGCCAGAGCAACACAATCTTCATAGGTCCCGAATTTCTGAGTGTGGGAAAGGGCAGTTGCTGCATTGGCAAGTACCACGGAATTCTGCTGTATGGTACCTTTTCCCTCCAGAATATTCCTGAAAAATTTTGCAGATGCCTGAGGCGTTTCTCCTCCTCTGATGCTTTCCGGACTTACGGAACCAAATCCGAGGTCTTCAGCAGAATAAATTTCTTCACCACTTTTTGTAATAATCTTGCTGTCCTGGGTAAGGCTTATTTCATCATATCCATCCAGGCCGTGAACGAGAATAAACTCCCGCTCTTCTTTTTGTAGAAGATATTGATAAATCCTTGCGATTTCAAGATTATAAACCCCGATTACCGAATATTTTGGCATCGCGGGATTGACCAACGGACCGAGAAGATTAAAAAATGTTCTCAACCCCAGAGATTTCCTTAAAGCTCCGACAGACTGAAGAGCCGGATGAAAATAAGGGGCATGAAGAAAACAGATATTGGATTTTTCAAGATCTTCATTCAGCTGGTCTGAATTGCTTTTGAATTGATAGCCAAGCTCTTCCATTACATTGGATGATCCGGTAGTGGCAGAGGCTCCGTAATTTCCATGTTTTGCTACTTTCTGGCCTGCACCGGCAACTACAAAACTGGCAAGAGTTGATATATTGATCGTATTTTTTCCGTCACCTCCGGTTCCTACAATATCCAGGGTATCTGCAGTATCAAGGAGTACAGGAACTGCCATTTTCAGCAATGCTTCCCTGAAACCTTCCAGTTCTTTCAGGGTAATATTCCGCATCAGAAAAACACTGATAAATGCAGTGACTTCAGCATCATTAAATTTATTCTGAGCGATCTCAATCATCGTTGCCTTTGCCTCAGATTTGGACAAAGTGTTATGATTGAACAGGTATTGGAGGATCTCTTTCATCTGAGGTGTTTTTACTTTTATAGGTATTTCTGTAGTTTTCAATTTAAAAGAAAGTTTCTGATTATCACTTCCCCGTCAGGAGTTAAAATGCTTTCAGGATGGAACTGTACGCCATGCACATCATAGGTTTTATGCTGCAGTGCCATGATCATTCCGTCCTTGTCTACGGCTGTAATTTCCAGTTCTTCCGGGAAACCTTCCGGGTTTACCGCCCAGCTGTGGTATCTTCCGACTTCTATTCCTGAAGCCAGATTTCTGAAAATTTTGGTATTTTCTTTCACCAGTTCAGCTGAGGTTGCCACTCCATGGAAAATTTCAGAAAGATTGATCAGGTTTCCTCCGAAAGCTTCCGCAATAGCCTGCTGACCGAGGCAAACACCTAAAATACTTTTAGTAGGTGCATATTCCCTGATCAGATCCAATAGAATTCCTGCTTCTTCCGGAATCCCCGGACCAGGTGAAAGGATAATCTTGTCATATTTTCCGATCTCTTCCAAAGTGATCTGGTCATTTCTTACAACATCTACTTTCTGATCCAGAATTCTTTCAATGATCTGAACCAGGTTATAGGTGAAACTGTCGTAGTTATCAAAAACCAGAACTTTAGGTTGCTCGTTAGTTATATTGTTGTTCATTTTTGTCTTTTTAATTGTTTTTGTTGGTAGTTGTCAGTTGCTGGTTTTTAATTGTTCAACCCTGAACCCTGAACCCCGAATCTCGAAACCCGCATCCCGTACCTTTAATTCATCACGATTTTCCCTGCTTTATCCACTGCTTTTTTCAAGGCATTCAATTTATTATTCACCTCCTGCAGCTCGTTTTCAGGGACAGATTTGGCGACCAGTCCGGCTCCGGCCTGATAATACAGGGTATTGTTCCTGCTTAAAAAAGTACGGATCATAATAGCCTGGTTGCAGGTTCCGCTCAGCCCGATCATGCCGATGCATCCACCGTAGTAGCCACGGGAGTCTTTTTCATACTGATCGATCAGCTGAATGGCTTTATGCTTTGGAGCGCCGCTTAGAGTTCCCTGTGGAAAGGTGGCGGAAACCATATCAAGAGGATTTATATTTTCAGGAAGATCTGCAGTAACTTCACTTACCATATGGATAACGTGTGAAAAAAGCTGGATTTCTTTCAGTTTCGTTACAGTTACATTTTTACCGAGCTTTCCAAGATCATTCCTGGCCAAATCGACCAGCATGGTGTGCTCTGCATTTTCTTTCGGATCATTTTTTAAAGCTTCAATAGACTGGAGATCGGTTTCAAGATGTCCGGTTCTTTTAAAAGTTCCTGCAATAGGGTGGATGATAGCTTTATTGTCTTTGATGATCAACTGGCTTTCGGGACTTGAACCGAATAATTTATAATTTCCATAATCGAAAAAGAAAAGGTAAGGTGAAGGATTGATATTCCTAAGGGCACGGTATACATTGAATTCGTCTCCTTTGAATTTCTGCTCAAATCTTCTGCTAAGAACCAGTTGGAAAACATCACCTCTCATGCAGTGCTTCTGGGCAATTTTTACCAGTTCAATGTATTCTTCATCCGTAAGGTTAGAAGTTTCGCTGCCGGTTTTTTCGAAAGGGTAGACCGGAGTATTTTGATTTCTGAACAGGTTTTCCAGCAGATAAAGCTCAGATTTTAAACCGGGAATCTGATTTTCAATGATATGCATCTCGTCATTGTAATGGTTGATGGCAATAACGTACTGATATAATCTGTAACGAAGGATCGGAATTTCCACTTCGGGACTTTGTGGCTTTAAACTGATATCTTCAAAAAACTGTACTGCTTCAAAGCTCGTATATCCGAAAAGGCTCTGCGCCGTTTGTTCAATAGGATCATGGGTGGTTTCGCATTCAAAAACACTTTGAAATTCCTCAAAAATATCCGTGATATTCCGTTCACCTATCAGTTGTTTCACAGGATCTGAGCCGGGAAGCTTGATTTCAAATTCAGTAAGATTTTTCACTTCAATTCCTGCTACGGCATTCACTGCGATGAATGAGAAATTATTATCAATATTCTTAGAATCCGAACTTTCCAGAAGGATGGTGTCCCGGAATCTGTCCCTGATCTGTAGGTAGATATTCATTGGAGTATAAAGGTCTCCCAATGTTTTTTTAGAACCGGTCTTTATTTTTATTCTTTGAGTGGTCATCTGACTTGTATTTTTTGTTTTAATGAAATAAAAAAGGCTTCAACGGAATCCGTCAAAGCCTATATATTGTTTGTTTTAATTATCTGCTATACCAATTAGCAACATGACAATACTTTCAGACCCGACGAAGAGTTTGAAAGCCACCACCAATTTTTGTTGCTTATATTTAACATGAGACAAATGTAGAAATTTTTTTGATATAAAAACAAAAAAACAGGAGAAAATAAAAAAACTTAATATGAGAATTCTTTATTTAAGCTGTTGCAATTCTTTTTTCAATTCTTCAATTTTTTGCCGGTACTCTTCACTGTCATAGTAACTTACATATTCTTCCAAAGCTAAAATATATTCTTCAATAAACTCTTTATTCGTTCTGTCAGCCTCATATTTAATCTTTGCAGAGTTCACCGGAGCCATTTTTTCATATCGCAATAGAGCGTTTCCTTCTTCGGATTGATAATAAAGAATTACAATGTTTTTCTCGTATCCCGGAATGTATTTCACCGGAAAATGCTGTTCCGTTCTTGGGATCCTGATGGCATTTTCAATAGGATAAATTGTAGCACTTGTCGTTGAGAAATAAGTAGATACATATTTTCCGTCCTGTTTTTTTACAATAGCTTCATAATCATGAATGTACATGTCATTCAGCGTGGAGTTGGTTTCTACATCTGAAGTGATGATTGCGGTACTTTCAACGCCGTATTTATTTAAAAACCAAGCATTAAGATACTGTCCGGCAAAACCATTCAGAATGGCTAAAGGAATAATCGGTATCAGAAACCAACCTTTTTTTGTGACAAATGAAAGCAGTCCAAAGAATACCAGAAGAATAATCACGGTATAAAAACCATGATGGCTGGTGAAAAACAGGATTTTAGATATAAAGATCATGAGAAGCCTGAATTATTTTTGACTAAGTTAAAAAAATTCAAACAATAAAAACAAATTGAGAAATATTGCCTATTTACTGAAGTTTGCTTTATAATATTTTATGCCTTTAATCCCGACAAGCAGCATTAATAGTCCAAAAAATCCGAGAATTGCAATTGCCAGATAATTATTGTTTCGGTGTGCATTATTATAATTGTTCAAAGATAAATATTCAGTATTCCTGTTATGGATTTCCACCATACTTACCCTATTTTTATACAAAAGGTTTCCTGGAAATGGGATGTTTTCTGATTTTAATATTTTTCTGTTATATTCCTGCTTCTCAATAAAAAACATAATTGAATCTCCCGGTTTATTGTCGCTCATCAAATCATAAAAAGATATTTGATCCGATACAACACCTCCAATCATAAAATTAATTTCAGGATATTCATTTAAATGAATTATTAAGGCTCTGCTTCTTCTTCCTTTTTCTATTTTAACATCTTTTAAAACACCTTTTATCTCTGTAATGCTGCTTCTGCCCGGTAATTCGGATAAAGAAATCTTGATTGCAAAAAATAAAAGAAAAAAACTTAATATAAGCGAGATCCAGATAAGCCTCCTGTTTGATTTCTTTTCTTTGTGATAATCCATTTGTGGTTTTGTTTATGGGGCTAAATTACTAAAAAACGGAAATGTTCAATTGACAGTTGAAATGCATTTTTTTGAAGGCTTTAATACAGTAAAATCGTATTAAATGGGAAAATGTCATTCATTTAAAAGCTTATTTTTTATATTTTTGTCTAAATTTTATAGAAAAAATAATGAAAAAAGTATTAGCAATTGCATTCATCGGAGGTTTATTGGTTGTAAACTGCTCTAAGAAACCGGATCACGATTTACAGGACAGCAACACAATGCTGCCAGAACCAGATGCTCCAACAGTAGTAGATTCTACAGCTAAAACAGCTGCTCCGGCTGCTGCAACAACTCCTGCACCATCAACTCCAGAAGCTGCTAAAACAGATTCTACTGCAGCAAAAAAATAATGAAAAAATTCCTTTTGGCGGGAGCTATGGGATTTTTAATCCTTTCCTGTTCTAAAAAAGAAAATACGGAGGTGCCAAGTGTGGATTCTGAAACATCCGCTGTTTCAGAGCCGGCAAAAGCTAATCTTTCAGGTGACCAGATCATCGAAACTTTAGACTGCTCAGGATGCCATTCCGTGAATGAGAGAATGATAGGACCTTCTTACAAGGAAATTGCAGAAAAATATTCCGAAAAAGATATTGAGCTGCTGGCTTCCAAGATTATAGAAGGCGGAAGCGGAGTTTGGGGAGGTGTTCCGATGGCTGCCCATCCACAGGTATCTAAAGAAGATGCTAAAAAAATGGTAGAATACATTCTGAGTCAGAAAAGTAAATAATGTCTACCGAAAAATCCAGTCTGCACGCAAGAAATCTGCATCGTGATCCTTATAATTTTGATCAGCTTATTTCTTGCGTGCCGGAACTGAAACACTATGTTTTCGTTAACGCTTACGAAACAAAGACCATTAATTTTAGCCTTCCCAAAGCGGTTAAACTTCTTAACCAGGCACTACTTTTACATTTTTATCACATTCAGGGCTGGGATATTCCTGAGACCAATCTGTGTCCTCCCATACCCGGCCGTGCAGATTATATCCATTATATTGCCGACCTGTTAGCTGAAGAAAAATCTGAAATTCCGACAGGAATTTCTGTATCTGGTCTGGATATCGGAACCGGGGCAAATCTCGTTTATCCTTTATTGGCCCATAGATCTTATGGATGGAAAATGTTGGGAACCGATATTAATCTTGATTCTTTGGAAAACGCACAGCGTATTTTAGATCAAAATCAGGATTTACTACCAGTTATTCATTTAAAACAACAACCTGATTCTCATCATATTTTTAAAAATATCATTAAGACTGGAGACCGTTTTACATTTTCTATGTGTAATCCTCCGTTCCATGATTCTGAAGAATCTGCATTGAAAGGGAATCTTAGGAAAACAAAGAATATCAGAAAATCAAAACCTCAGAAAGTTTTATTAAACTTTGGCGGTCAACAATCGGAATTGTGGTGCGAAGGCGGTGAAATAGCTTTTATTTCAAAAATGATTGAGGAAAGTGCTTTATATTCTTCGCAGGTTCTCTGGTTTACATGTCTGGTATCTAAAAAAGATAATCTTCATAAATTAACCACACTTTTAAAGAAAGTCAAAGCTGTAGATTTTAAAATAATTGATATGGCGCAGGGACAGAAAATCAGCAGGATGCTGGCATGGACTTTTATCTCTCAAAAGGAGACAAGAAACTGGTTTTAAAGGTCAATAGTTAATTGTCAGTGGTCAATTTTGCTGCGCAAGTCAATAGTCAATTTGAATCTGCACAAGAAAATTCACTACGAAGGAGATTCACTATTGACCATTCACAATTAAAAAAATCATCATTGACAACTCACCAAAAATGCCTAAATTTGTACGCTTTTAGAAAAATAAGAAATGCAATTATCAGAACAAGAAATCATTAGAAGAGAAAAGCTGAACAAGCTTACTGAAATGGGAATTAATGCATTCCCTGCGGAGGAGTATACGATTACAGATACTACAGAATCTATAAAACAGGATTTTTCTGAGAATAAACAGGTGAAGATCGCTGGTAGATTAATGTCCCGCAGAATTCAGGGAAAGGCTTCTTTTGCTGAATTGCAGGACTCTAAAGGTAAAATTCAGGTGTATTTTAACAGAGACGAGATCTGCCCGGGTGAAGATAAAGAATTATATAACGAAGTATACAAACACCTTTTGGATATCGGTGATATTATCGGTATTGAAGGAACTTTATTCACTACCCAGGTAGGTGAAATGACTATTTTGGTTAAGAACTTTACCCTTCTTACCAAAGCTTTACGCCCGCTTCCTCAGGCTAAAACTGATGAAAATGGAGTAGTGCACGACGGATTTACAGATCCTGAATTAAGATACAGACAGCGTTATGTAGATTTAACGGTTAATCCGCAGGTAAAAGAAATTTTCGTAAAGAGAACAAAAATGTTCAATGCAATGAGAACTTTCTTCAATGATGCCGGATATTTTGAGGTGGAAACTCCTATTCTGCAGTCGATTCCCGGAGGAGCTGCGGCAAAACCGTTCATCACGCATCATAATGCTTTAGATATTCCATTATATTTAAGAATTGCCAATGAATTGTACCTGAAAAGATTGATCGTTGGTGGTTTTGATGGTGTTTATGAGTTCTCTAAAAACTTCAGAAATGAAGGAATGGACAGAACCCACAACCCTGAATTTACAGCCATGGAGATCTATGTAGCATACAAAGATTACAACTGGATGATGGATTTCACGGAAAAACTTCTGGAATTCTGTGCTACTCAGGTTAACGGAAGCGCTGAATCTACTTTCGGAGAGCATACTATCAACTGGAAAGCGCCTTATCCAAGAGTTTCCATGACGGAAGCGATCCAAAAATATACAGGTTTCGATATCACAGGAAAAACTGAACAGGAATTGTTTGATTTTGCCAAATCTATCGGAATTGAGGTGAATGAAACCATGGGGAAAGGAAAATTAATTGATGAGATTTTCGGTGAAAAATGTGAAGGAAACTTCATCCAGCCGACTTTCATTACAGATTATCCGATTGAAATGTCTCCTTTAACTAAGAAACACAGAAGTAAAGAAGGCTTAACCGAGCGTTTTGAATTAATGGTTTGCGGAAAAGAAATTGCAAATGCTTATTCAGAGCTTAATGACCCGATCGATCAAAGAGAGCGTTTCGAATCCCAGATGGCCTTATCAGAAAGAGGAGATGATGAAGCAATGTTCATTGACCAGGACTTCTTAAGAGCACTGGAATATGGTATGCCTCCAACTTCCGGATTAGGAATCGGGATGGACAGACTGATCATGTTCCTTACAAATAATGCATCCATCCAGGAAGTTTTATTCTTCCCTCAGATGAGGCCGGAAAAAACGGTTCCTCAGATTGAATTGGGTGAAGATGAAAAAGTAATTCTTGAAATCCTTAATTCTCAGGAAGAGGCGATGTCTTTGGCTGAAGTAAAAGAAAGAAGCCAGTTATCCGGGAAAAAGTGGGATAAAGCATCTAAAATACTGACAAAAAATAATTTAGTAAAAGTTGAAAAGATTGATGAAAATATCTTGATGAAACTTATATAAATAAGAAATTCATTTATTTTTAGGTGTAACAGGTTTGCACCTGGAAGGTTTTGACTTATTCGTAAAAGTTGGGATTAGCGTTTTGTATGATTTTGCAAAAGATTTCTTTCTTATAAAATTAAAATGTGAAAAAATTAAAACAATAAAAACAATGCTTATGAAAAAAGTAAGAGATGGTGTGTTAAAGGCCTTGATTGCGTGATCACAATTTTATAATAAGTCAAAATCATTGAATAATTTAAGGCTATGGGTGCAAATCCCTCTCACGCACAAAAAATCCTGAAAATATTTTCAGGATTTTTATTTTAAATTAAATCAGTACATGGATCGTACTCTTCCTACTTTCTCTGCCTGCTAAACGAAACCATCAGATAAAACAAAAACGGAAGAATAAACAGTGAACCAAGCATTAGTGCCCATCCTAAAGCCGCTATCGTTTTTGGAGGAGCCATATGTTCCAGTAATGAAAGATGCTGTCCGTTTCCAAGCAGGATAATATCCGGATTATGCTGATAAGTTGCCGCCACGAGGATCATGACCATCTGGAATCCTGCCAGTGCGCGTACGGGAAGCAGTTTTCTTTGATTCATAGCTCGAAGGATAAGAAGAAGAGCAATTGTAGCAAAAGATATGGCCATAATTCCTAACGGTTTTGAAAATACCCACATCAACAAAGGAATATCAGAAACATAAGCTGTTAAGAATACCAATATTCCGGTAACCACCACAAAAACCATGGTTTGTTTTGATTTTTTGATCATTAACGTAAGATCGGCTTTATCACGGGTTTCTCTTAAAGAAAAGATGGAAGCCAGATAAGCACAGAGTGCTACGGTGAAAAGTCCTACGGAAACACCAAACCAGTTCAGCCAGCTGAAAATATATAAATCCAAAAATCCAACCGCATCTGGATTGATAGAATGGGAAACAGTTGCCGCTGCAATCAGACCCAGGAAAAATGGAGTTAACAGGCTTGCGTAATAAAAAATCTGGGTATATAAAACCTGCCAGTTATCTTTCACAGCATCGTAATGTCTGAATGTAAAAGCCGTCCCTCTTGCAATAATTCCTAAAAGCATTAGAACCAGAGGAATATGAAGATAAGTCGACATCGTCGTATAAATTTCAGGAAACCCAACAAAAAGAATAACAATAGCAATAATCAGCCACATATGATTGGCTTCCCATACAGGTGCAATGGATTCATACATGATTTCCTGTGTTTTGTGACGGGCCTTTTTGTGGGTGAAAAGCTCTACAATTCCGGCTCCGAAATCAGCTCCGCCCAAAATAATATAAAGACAGATGGAAAGCCATAGAAAGCCTATAACAACGTAAATCATGATTTTTTGTTTTTATCGTTAAACTGAGCGTCTGTAGGGTCATAAAGTTTCGGCACCATCTGGATCTGTCTTCTCAAAAGAAAGATAATGACCAGTGATAAGGATACGAAAATAGCGGTAAAGAAATAGAAAGAATACTGTATGCCCGGCATTGGCGTTACAGCATCTACAGTTCTCATGATTCCATAAATAATCCAGGGTTGCCTCCCAACTTCCGTAACTGTCCATCCTGCTTCCAGAGCAATATATCCGAAAGGTGTCGCGATCAGGAATGTTTTTAAAAGCCAGTTTTTGGTCAGCCATTCCTTTTTGAAGAAAAAAGAGTAAAGGTACACAGCTCCGATACAGATCATCACAACGCCGAAAAAAATCATGATCTGGAAAGCGTAATGAACAACAGCTACAGGAGGCCATTCATCACGGGGAAAATCATTTAAACCCTTTACTTCGGAATTAAAATCATTGCTTACCAGAAAACTTAATACTTTCGGAATTTTAATGGCATATTTTACTTCTCCTTTTTCCTCATCAGGAATTCCTCCAAGTACGAACGAAGCACCCTTTTCAGTTTCAAAGTGAGCTTCCATTGCAGCCAGTTTGATGGGTTGTCTTTCCGCAACGGACTTTGCCGCAACATCACCGCTTAAAGGTGCCCCAAACGCTCCGATTAAAGCAAATCCGGCAGCAATCCTGAACGCTTTTGTATGGAACTCTACATTCTTACCCTTCATAATTAAGAAAGCATGAACTCCTGCAACGGCAAACCCGGTAGCACAGAATGCAGCAACCGTCATATGAAGTGCCTGAGGGAACCAAGCTTCGTTGAACATTGCCTTAATAGGATCTATATTTACATATTGCCCGTTGATATAATCAAAACCTGCAGGTGAATTCATCCAGGCATTTGCTGCAACTACCAGGATTCCTGATGCCAGCCCGCTTAGGCCTACTAAAAATCCACAGAACCAGTGGAACCATTTATTAAATTTTTCCCAACCATATAAAAAGAATCCAATGGCAATAGCTTCAATAAAAAACGCAGTCCCTTCAAGAGAAAATGGCATTCCGAAGATCGGTCCGGCATGTTTCATAAATGCCGGCCATAAAAGGCCCAGTTCAAAAGAAAGCATGGTTCCGGATACAGCACCAGTGGCAAAAAGAATGGCAACTCCCTTGCTCCAGGCTTTTGTAAGTCCTTTGTATACTTCATTACCGGTTTTCAGATATTTCCAGTGGGCGAAAGCCATCAAAAAAGGCATTACCATTCCCACGCATGCAAAAATGATATGAAAACCCAGCGAGAGAGCCATCTGCGCGCGGGCTGCAATAAAATCATCCATATAATCAACTTTTGAGTAATAAATTTAAGAATAAATTAGGTATGTAGGATATGATTTAATACAGTTGATTTTTGGGAAATAGATGATAACTTTAAACTTTTTTAAGCAAAATTACATCCTGGGTTTTCATAAAAACTCCACTCTTTTTTGACATATTTTAACTTTCATAAGTCGAAAAAAATCACGATATTTGTGGGTCTTTGCATTTGGCAGGATTTTAATAATTTATATGAGTCAGAAACAATATACAGCTAGTAGTATTCAGGCATTGGAAGGAATGGAGCACGTACGTATGCGTCCTTCAATGTACATTGGTGATGTGGGAGTAAGAGGTCTCCATCATTTGGTTTATGAAGTAGTAGATAACTCTATTGATGAAGCGTTGGCAGGATACTGCGATACGATCTTCGTCAGCATTAAAGAAGGAAACGGGATCGAGGTTAGTGATAACGGTAGAGGTATTCCGGTAGATTTCCACGAAAAAGAGCAAAAATCCGCCCTTGAGGTTGTAATGACGAAAATCGGGGCAGGAGGTAAATTTGATAAAGATTCTTACAAAGTTTCCGGAGGTCTTCACGGAGTTGGGGTTTCGTGTGTGAATGCACTTTCCAATGAAATGATCACTACTGTTTACAGGGACGGAAATGTGTATCAGCAAATATATTCCAGAGGAAAAGCCCAAACCGGAGTTGAAGAAATTGGTCACAGTGACAAAAGAGGAACCAAACAGTTCTTCCAGCCTGATGATACTATTTTTACAGAACTGGTTTACAACTATGATACTTTAGCAAGCCGCTTAAGAGAGCTTTCCTATCTTAACAAAGGGATTACCATTACGCTTACCGATGAAAGAGAAGCGTTGGAAGACGGATCTTTCAAAACAGAAGTTTTCCATTCCGAAGGAGGACTAAAAGAGTTCGTTGCCCATATTGACGGAAACCGTGAGTCCATTATGGAAAACGTTATCTTCATGGAGGGTGAAAGAGATGATATTCCTGTAGAAGTGGCGATGCGCTATAATACATCATTCAGCGAAAATCTTCACTCATATGTTAATAACATCAATACGCATGAAGGAGGAACCCACCTTGCCGGTTTCAGACGTGCTTTAACAAGAACATTGAAGAAATATGCCGATGATCTGGGAATTCCACAGAAAGAAAAAGTAGAAATTACCGGTGACGATTTCCGTGAAGGACTTACTGCCGTAATTTCTGTAAAAGTAATGGAACCTCAATTTGAAGGACAGACCAAAACCAAACTTGGGAACTCTGAAGTTTCCGGTGCTGTGGATAAAATTGTAGGTGAAATGCTAACCAATTTCCTGGAAGAAAACCCTAACGAAGCAAAAATTATCGTTCAGAAGGTAGTTTTGGCAGCAAAAGCAAGACAGGCAGCCAAGAAAGCTCGCGAAATGGTTCAGAGAAAATCGCCGATGGGCGGTTCTGGTCTTCCTGGAAAATTATCCGACTGTTCATCCAAAGATCCGGCAGAATCTGAACTGTTCCTTGTAGAGGGAGATTCCGCAGGTGGAACAGCAAAACAGGGAAGAGACAGACATTTTCAGGCTATTCTACCTTTAAGAGGTAAGATTTTGAATGTTGAAAAATCAATGCTTCACAAAGTATATGATAATGAGGAGATCAAAAATATCTATACAGCCCTTGGAGTTTCTGTAGGAACAGAAGAAGACAGTAAAGCCTTGAATATGGCCAAGTTAAGGTATCATAAAATAGTTATCATGACCGATGCTGATATCGATGGGTCTCACATTTCTACTCTGATTCTTACGTTCTTCTTCAGATTTATGAAGGAACTTATTGAGAACGGCTATATTTATATTGCTCAACCGCCTTTATATTTATTGAAAAAAGGAAATAAAAAGGTATACGCCTATAACGAGAAAGAGCGTGAAGAGTTTACTCTGGAAATGGCTCCGGACGGAAAAGGGGTAGAAGTACAGCGTTATAAAGGTCTTGGAGAAATGAATCCTGAACAGCTTTGGGAAACCACCCTTAATCCTGAACACAGAATTTTAAAACAGGTAACCATTGATAATGCAGTGGAAGCCGACAGTATTTTCTCAATGCTGATGGGTGATGAGGTACCACCAAGAAGAGAATTTATCGAGAAAAATGCAAAATATGCTAAGATTGATGCATAATTGCTTTTAAAAATAATTAAAAAGACTCCAGAAATGGGGTCTTTTTTATTTTGGCATTAAAGATAATCTGTCAAAATAATTATTTTAGACTTTGATATCCTGGTTTGGAGATTTAAAATGTTAAAATAATAAATTTAAGTTATTGATTGTTAGTTCATTATTCTGTTTTTTAATTTATATTGAAATAAAAAATTAACATTTATTAAGATTTTATTATTTTTGCTCAATTTTAAAGACCATGATGAAAATTTTAATTATAGGGGCTTTATCTACTGCCTCTGTATATTTCGCCCAAACCTATCCGGTGTCTGCTATCCCTGAAAATTTAAAGAAGAATGCTAATGTTGTCATCAGAAAAGATTTTACAACAGTTCAGATTAATAAAATTGATGAAATCAGGTATCAGTATAATAAAGTAACTACTGTTTTAAATAAGGATGGTGACTCTAAGGCTCAGATTTATATTCCTTATCAAAAAGGAGATAATATTTCTGAGGTAAAGGTGACGGTTTATGATGAATCCGGGAAGAAAGTAAAAAGCTTTTCAAAATCTGATTTCGGTGACTTTGCCAACAATACCCAAGGGGTGTTTTATTCAGATAACAGGGCTTTAGCTTTACCGTATACCTCTGCTTATTACCCTTATACTATTGATTTTTCGTACCAGATCACTGATGAAAATACCATTTTCATTCCCGATTTTGTACCATTCTCTTCTCCCAATACCTCTTTGGAAGAAGCTCAGTTTAAAATAATCAATAAATCCGGGATTGATCTTAAAACCAAAAGTTATCCTTCAAAATACGGTTATGCTGCGGTTACTGTGGCTGATAATGGTAATGAGAAAAGCTATTCTTATAAAAATGTTCCCGCTATGGATGATGTTTTGATGCTTCCTCAGCCTGAAAAAATATTGCCTAAAGTAAGTTTTGCCCTGACAAAATTTAACCTGGAAGGAAAACAGGGAGCTTTGAACAACTGGACTGATTTTGGAACCTGGTATTATGCTAACCTTGTAGAGCCTGTTTCTGCGTCTACTCCTGCCATTAAAGCAGAGGTGGCAGCTCTTAAATTAGAAGGCTCAACGGAAGAAAAAGTTAAAAAACTTTACCAGTATATGCAATCAAAAACCAGATATATATTTGTCGGATTGGGTATTGGCGGCTGGCTTCCTATGCTTCCGGATGAAGTTCAGAAAAAAGGATATGGCGACTGTAAAGGGCTTACCAACTATATGAAAACTTTATTGAACGAAGCCGGTATTCCTTCCAATTACTGTGTGATCAATTCCGGTTCATCCGATATTTCTTTTGATCCCGATTTTCCATCTATGGGAGGAAACCATGCCATTCTTATGGTGCCAACAGAAAAAGGAAATATCTGGCTGGAAAACACTTCACAGCAGATTGCTTATAATCACTTAAGTTACAGCACTACGGACAGAAATGTTCTTGCTGTCACCAAAAAAGGAATAGAGTTGATCAATACACCATCTTATTCTGCTGAACAGAACGGAGAAAAGCAGGTTGTAAAAGTTAACCTTACGGAAGATAACAGCATCAATGGGGAAATTCAGTTTGCTTATACGGGAAGTCAATACGATAACAATTTGATATATAATTATTTATCACCAAAAGAAAGAATTGATGCTTTGAAAAAAAGCTTTGATGTGCTGAATTTTGAAAAAGTAGAAATGAAAGACCTTGTCAATGATAAGGATAATGCTGTGATCAGGTTCAATGTGGATTTTAAAGCCAATAATTATTCTAAAACCGCAGGAACTAATTTACTTTTCAGGGCTGTACCTATTTTTAGTAATAATTTTTATAAATCTGATGAGAACAGAGAGCTTCCGTTTGAAATAGGCCAATCTTTTCAGGATGAGTACGAAATTGATTATACCGTTCCTAAAAATTATAAAATAGATGAAGTTCCCGAAAATGTAACCATCAATTCTGAATTCGGGACCTATAAGCTGAATCTTGTAAAAAACGGTGAATCATTGAAAGTGACACGGTTTATCAAAATTAACAAAGGGATATTTCCAAAAGAAAAATACAATGACTATGTAAGCTTCAGAAAGAAAATTCTGAATATGGATAATTCTAAAATATTACTGATTAAAATTTAACCATGAAAAACAAATTATTAACTGCTTTCTGTTTCGGAATTATAATCTCTGTAAACGGTCAGAAGCATGAGTTTCTGGATCCCCCGAAGTTTGACAATGCAGATCTGGCCAAGACAAAATCGGAGCTTGACGAAAATGCCCCTGCAGAAATTTTATACAAATCGGTACACTTTAATGTAGACCCTTCCACAGGAACCCTTAGGAAAAATGTTTTTTACAGAGTAAAGATCTATAACAAAGATAAAGCGGAAGACTGGTTGAATCTCGAGATTCCGTTATATAAAAATTCCAGCAATGACGAAGAAACTTTAAGCAAAGTGAAAGCTTTCGTTTATAATCTGGAAAATGGAACTGCGGTACCTACTAAAGTAGATAAAAGCTCAAAATATAAAAGTAAAGAAAGTAAATATACAACCATAACTAAATTTGCTTTCCCTAATGTGAAAAACGGCTCTGTAATAGAATATCAGTATGAAGTTTTCTCCCCGTTTTTATATTCTGTTCCGCAAATTCTGATAGAATCGGATGCTCCTTCTCTTTACACTGAATATATTCTGGATAGTCCTTCGCATATAGCCTATAATGTAAATTATACAGGATCATTAAATCCAAAATACAGGATGGTTGAAGAAAAAACAATGTATGGAATGCCGTTTAAAACCTATAGATTCGGATATGAAAACCTGAAAGGATTCAAAACTGAGAAATTTGTTAAAAACGATAGGAATTACCGTACAAAAATAAGTGCTGAGCTTCATTCCACTAATTTTGGACAATTGAAAATGTATTCCTCTTCCTGGGAAGAAATCAAAGATAAATTGTATAAAGATGAAGATTTTGGGGAAGAACTGAAAAAAACAAAACTCGCTAAAGAAAAGGTAACATCTGTTATTTCAGGCTTAAATTCTGACGCTGAAAAAGCTGATGCTATTTTTAATTATGTGAAAAATATCTTCACCTGGAACAAAGATCGCGGGATTTATACAGAAGACGGAATAAAAAAACTTTTAGAAACCAAAACAGGAAATGCAGCGGAAATTAATCTTTTCCTTGTCATGATGCTTAGAGAAGCCGGATTGAAAGCTGACCCACTTGTTATTTCCACAGTAGACAACGGTTTGATTAACCTGGTTTCTCCCAGTATAGTGGGGATGAATTTTGTGATTGCAGCCGTAAAAATAAAAGATGGATTAGTCATGTATGATGCTACCTCAAAACAGGCATCTGTGAATAACCTTCCGCCAAGAGACTGGAACCAGTATGGTGTTTTAATGGCTAAAGAAAAGGCAGCCCTGATGGAAATGGGAAATACCACCACCAGTTACAATTATCTCACTACAGAAGCAAAGATCAATGAAGATGGCAGTATTTCAGGAACCTATTCCGATAAAGATACCGGTTCATATGCCATGTTTGTTAAAGAAAGCTACGATGAGAATGCTGAAAAATACAAGAAGCAGTATAAAGAAAACTATTCAATAGACTTTACAGGAATTGAATCGAAAATACTGGATAACGGAGATTTTGAAAGTACGATGAAATTCTCTTCAGATAACCTGATAGATAGAGTAGGGAAAAAAATGATCATCAATCCAATGCTGTTTTTAAGTAAAAATTCCAATGAATTTGATCAGACTGAAGAAAGAAAATATCCCATTGACTTTATTTCCTCATTTACTAAAGTGAAAAAAGTGATTCTGGAAATACCGGAAGGCTATATAATAGAAGCAATGCCTAAAAGTAAAAGGATCGTTACAGAAGATAAAGAAATTGAATACAGCTATATAGCCGAGCAGAAAGGTAACAAACTTGAAATAATTTCTACCACAAAAATTGCCAGCCCGGATTATCCTAAAGAATATTACCCTGCATTCAAACAGATCTGGGGAACCGCTTCAAAAAGTGAAAACCAGGTAATCAGCCTAGTCAAAAAATCATAAAAAACAATTCTTTCAGAATAATTTTGCAAAACCATTCATTTTTGAATGGTTTTTGCATTAGGATAGAAAAAATAATTATGAAAAATACCATCGCCGTTCTGGCTGTTTCTTCACTTCTTGCTTTTTCAGCCTGTAAAAAAAGAGAAACTACAGCTGTGGCCGATAAAACAGAAACTTCCCAGCCGGAAAAATTTACTGTAGACTCCGTGAAAGTAAGCGATTCATCGAAAATTGCAGATTCACTTACGGTAAGCTTCACTTCCAAACTGCTCGTTTTTCCAGCTTTGAAAGACAAACGACTGCTGGATAGTATTTATTTTCAGAATAAAGGCATTAAGGATTTTTCTAAACAAGGACTGCAATCCTACCTGGAAAGCGATAAAAATAAGTATTTCAAATCTGTAAAAAACGACAGCAAAGACTGGATTTCAGATTCCTATGCACAGGACTGGTATACCAATTCCCACATGAATCTGGTTTCCAACGATAACGATTATATGCACATCGAGTATATATGGAGTTCATATGAAGGAGGAGCCCATGATAATTATGGGTTTTCAGAAAGAGTTTTTGATCTTAAAAACAATAAAAAATTAGAGCTTAAGGACATTACTTCAATGCCTAAAGCCAGGCTTGAAAGTATTTTGATGAAAAATATCAATACAATTCATAGTGGGGCAAGTGACAATGGAGATGATGTGAAAAATTCAGATATGCTGCTGGTAGAAGTGATTCCTGCTACAGATAATTTCTATTTCGATCAGAAAAACCTCTATTTCCATTACAGTCCCTATGAAATTACAGCTTTTGCTGCCGGAGATATTGTAATTCCAGTGTCATGGGAGGAATTGAAGGGAACTCTTAATACACAATTTAAAGAAAGAATGAAAATAAAATAAAATTAATGCTTCCGGATGTGGAAGCATTTTTTATTTTTGCGGTAATGGAAAGAACAGCTTTTATCATTAATCCCTTTTCGGCCAAAAAAAATTATCAGCCGTTTCTTGACGAGCTCAAAAAAAAGGTTGGTAATCCTTTATATTATATTTCCGAATCTATTCCGGGGACTGATGATTTTATCAGGGAAAATTTTGACAATGTTGATATCTTTGTAGCTATCGGAGGGGATGGAACCATCTCTACCGTAGCAAGAAATCTTATCAATACAGATAAAATTCTGGCCATCTTTCCGGCCGGTTCAGGAAATGGTTTTTCCAACGAGACCAAATTCAGCAAAAATCTGGATGAACTTTTAGATAAAATTAAAGCTAAAGCCTCCAGAAAGATTGATACTTTTACTGTTAACGACAAATTGTCCATCAACGTTTCTGGAACCGGATTTGACGGAAAAGTCGTTAAAGAATTCGAGAAAACCAGCCGTGGATTCAAAAATTACATCAAAGTATCTCTGAAAACATTCTTCAATTACAAACCTATCAAGGTGAAGTTCTTCGATGAAGCCTATCAGCAGTACAATGGGCGGTATCTTATGCTCAATATAGCCAATACACGCCAGTTTGGGAACAACGCCTATATTGCCCCGAATGCAAGTAAAAGTGACGGTTTGGTCGATATGGTGCTGGTGAAAAAATTCCCGTTGACCTATTCAGCGCTTTTCGCTTTCAGAATGTTTACTAAAAGGCTGAAAGATGATGAATACGTAACCTATCTTCCCGTTTCGGAAATTTCATTTAAAGTCAATACCAAAAACTGGCATCTTGATGGTGAGTTTAATAAAATAAAATCACCGGTTCATGTGAAAGTACAGCCATCAAGTTTAAATATTTTAATATAGTTTTCTGCCGGACTATTTCCAGTAGTTTTTCATAAGATCTGCTACCCACTCAGGCTGTTTGATCTCTGTTTTCGGTTGAAATTCCTTGAATACAGGTTTAATATCAAGCACAGGTGTTCCGTCAATAGCATCCAGGAACTTTACTTTGATGGATCTGCCATTGTGTTCCAGTAATTCAACTGTTGCAAGCCCTATTGTGTTTGGTCTGTCCTTTTTGCGCTGTCCGAAAATACCTGTCATCGGATAATTTACATTCCCTCTCGGATGACCGGAAAAAACGATATCATCTTTTTTTACCTTGTCAAAATAATAAATGATTTCCAGATGGGAGAAGCTTGAAATGCTGTTAAAAGCTTCCGTAGGAATATGGTCCGCCAATTCAATTTCTGCAGTGATGGTTTCCCAGTTGTCATCGATTGGTTCCGTTCTTGAATTTTTGACTGTTGCTACAGGCCGAAGTATTATTTCCATTTCTAAGTGTTTTTATATTGATTTTTTAAATTTCCAGTTTTTTCTCTATTTCAGTCGGGTGATCCAGACAGTACTGAAGCTGGTTTTTATCCAGCTGTTTTTCCCAGTTGGCAACCACTACAGTGGCTACAGAATTTCCAATAACGTTTGTCAGTGCTCTGCATTCGCTCATAAATTTATCAATTCCCAGGATTAAAGTCATTCCTGCAATGGGTATTTCTGGAACTACAGCCAAAGTTGCCGCTAAAGTAACGAACCCTGCTCCTGTAACTCCTGCAGCACCCTTTGAGCTGAGCATTGCCACCAAAAGCAGCATTAATTGTTTTTCCAGCGGAAGGTGAATGTTCAGGGCCTGGGCTATAAAAAGAGAAGCCAGCGTCATATAAATGTTTGTTCCATCCAGGTTAAAAGAATATCCTGTAGGAACCACCAGCCCTACAATCGCTCTTGAGCAGCCTGCTTTTTCAAGTTTTTCCATAATTCCCGGAAGTGCCGATTCGGAAGAGCTGGTTCCTAGAACCAACAGCAGTTCCTCCTTCAGATAAAACATCAGCTTAAAAATATTGAATCCGTTGTACCAGGCTACGGCACCCAAAACCAAAACAACAAAAAGAATAGAGGTAATATAAAATGTTCCCACTAGATATATAAGATTCAGCACCGAATGAAGGCCATATTTTCCAATGGTAAATGCCATGGCACCAAAAGCTCCGATCGGGGCAAGCTTCATCAGTAAGTGGACTATTTTGAATATCGGAGTCGACAGATCCTGTAAAAAATCGGTTACTTTCTGGCTTTTTTCTTTGGTTAAAACCAGGGCAACACCCATTAAAATGGCTACAAGTAATACCTGCAGTATGTTTTCGCCAACCAACGGGCTGAAAAGTGTTTCAGGAATGATATTCATGATAAAGCCGGTCAGCGTGGTATCATGGGCTTTTTGCTGATACTGCGAAACATCTCCGGACAGGGTAGCGGGATCAACGTTTAAGCCATGTCCCGGCTGCAGAAAGTTTCCGACAATCAACCCGATAATCAGGGCTAAAGTTGAAAATGTAAAGAAATAGATCATTGCTTTTATGGCAATACGTCCGACTTTTTTTAGGTCAGTCATATGCGCGATTCCAAGCGTTAAAGTAATGAAAATCACAGGGGCTATAATCATTTTCACCAGTTTGATGAACCCGTCGCCCAGCGGTTTCATTTTTTCGCCCAGTTCAGGATAAAACCTTCCTAAAAGTATACCGGCTGCTATGGCAATAATAACCTGAAAATAAAGCTGTTGGTGAATTTGTTTCGCTTTCAAAGGATTCTTTTTATTTTGGATGCGGAAAATTAAGAATTTTTATCTTAAACATGACAAATGTCAGTTAAAATAATCCGGAGGTCTTGAAAAAGAGAAGGAGAAGTCAAAAGATAGAAGATTCTGAAAGTTTCTATAAAAAAACGTCTCTTTTGACTGAATGGTTCGTTCTTAAAAGAAATAATGCTTCGACTCCGCTCAGTATGACAGTTTACAGTCTCTACACTTATACTTATTAGAGATGTCATGCTGAGCGTAGTCGAAGCATATAAAAGCTTTGGTAGAAATGAATCTGTGTAATTATTCCACCGCAACCGAATCATCCCCGCGGCCATCTGCCACAGCATGGATGTTTCCATTATCATCCATCAGGATCAGTTCGGTTTTTCCGATGTATTTTATTTTTTCGATCACATAATTTTTGCTTTTAAGAGCTTCAATTGTACTTTCGGGGAAATTATTTTCTACGGTAATTTTTTCGGGAAGCCACTGATGATGGAACTTTGGTGCATTCACTGAAATATTGGCATTCAGTTTAAAATCTACCACATTCACAATAGACTGATAAACGGAAGTAGGAATGGTGGTTCCTCCCGGTGTTCCAACAACCATGTAAGGTTTTCCGTTTTTAAGCAGGATAGTAGGAGTCATTGAAGAAAGCATCCTTTTATTAGGCTGTATAGAGTTGGCTTCCCCACCTACGGCCCCAAACATATTCGGAACGCCAGGTTTAATAGAGAAATCGTCCATTTCGTTGTTTAAAAAGAATCCGGCACCTGAAACAACAACTTTACTTCCATAGTATCCGTTGAGGGTAGTCGTTACAGAAGCTGCATTTCCGTCTTTGTCAATAACGGAAATATGGGTGGTCTGTGTTGATTCTTTGGGCTGTTCGATGATTTTTCCTACTTCTGAACTAGGGGTAGCCTTACTGAAGCTGAAGCTTTTCCATCTGCTTTTTAAATAAGCATCAGAAGTCAGGTAAGTGGTTTTATCCTCAATGAAATCAGGGTCGCCCATATATTCTGCTCTGTCTGCAAAAGCTCTTCTTTCAGCTTCCGTCATGATCTGTACAGCTTCCGTTGAGTTCTGCTGATATTTTTCAAGGTTTTCGTATCCGGCCATTGTCAGCATTTGGGCAAGCAATACACCGCCACTGGAAGGAAGAGGCATGGTTACCACGCGGTTTCCTTTATAATCAAATTCTAAAGGTTTTCTTTCTGCTGTTTTATAATTTTTAAGGTCTTCCAAAGTAATGATTCCGTTGCCTTTTTTCATTTCGGAAACCATTAATTCAGCGGTTTTACCTTCATAAAATCCTTTGGCTCCCAGTTTCTGAATTAATTTCAGTGTGGCAGCCAGCTCTTTCTGCACCAAAAGATCACCGGCTTTCCATGGACTATCTTTTACAAAAGCGATAGAAGATTTATTGTGTTTTAAGAAGTTTTCTTTGTGGGTATTCAGCATATTGGCTTCCATTTCCGTGATGGCAAATCCTTTTTCTGCCAAATCAATAGCTGGCTGGATAATTTTGTCCATCGGGAGTTTACAGTATTTTAAAGTCGCAAAAAATCCGGCTATGCTTCCAGGGATTCCCACTGCGAGTCTTCCGTTTTGGGACAGGTCTGTATTGGCTTTTCCGGTTTTGTCAACATACATGTCTCTGGAAGCTTTCCTGGGAGCTGTTTCTCTATAATCCAGCGTGAATTTTTCACCATTGTTTTTCACACCGACCAGAAAACCGCCACCACCGATATTTCCGGCCTGAGGATATACCACAGCAAGGGCATATTGTGTTGCCACAATAGCATCGTAAGCATTTCCTCCCATCTTCATAATATCCGCTCCCGCCTGGCTTGCAAGAGGGTGGGCAGAAACCACTACACCTTTATTCTTTACTTTCACCTCTTTTATGATGTTGAAATCAGTAAACTGTGCCCAGTATATATTACCTGCCAACAGTACTGCTGCAATAAAAAACTTCTTCATATGATTTTTGTTTTAAACAAAAGTAGAGAATTTTTGAAGAAACTGTCAGTCTTTAACAGGAGTTTATATTTGTAAAAATCACTAAAAAATAAATTATTCGTTAAATTATTTATTTGTATGAAAAATATAAAACAGATTGATTAATTTATTTGATTTATTGGTATTGTTTTATTTATTTTCATTAAATATGGCGTTTTATTGAGTTTAATATAGTATTTTATGTATTTAATTGTTATTTTTGATAAAAGAAACCATATGAGAAAAAATTACCAGAAAATTGCTTTGCTTGGAGTATTGTTTTTTATTTCAGCAAATGCCAGTGCCCAAACCAATGATTCTATAAAGACCAACCAGGTAGATGAAGTAAAGATCTCCATTGGTTCAAGGAATAAAGCCCGGGTCGCTACTGATACTCCCGTTCCTGTAGATGTTATTAACATCGGATCCCAGTCGGTTTTAAGCCCACAAATGGATCTTAATCAGATTCTGAATTATGCAGCGCCTTCTTTTACGTCCAACTCAACAACCGTAGCGGATGGAACAGACCATGTGGATCCCGCCCAATTAAGAGGGCTCGGACCTGATCAGGTATTGGTTCTTCTCAATGGAAAAAGAAGGCATACCTCTTCTTTGGTCAATATCAACGGTTCGCCGGGCAGAGGATCGGTAGGGACCGACCTCAATGCAATTCCCGCATTTGCTATTGAAAGATTAGAGGTGTTGAGGGACGGAGCTTCTGCACAATATGGCTCTGATGCTATTGCAGGGGTCATTAACGTCATTATGAAGAAAAATACCAATGCTTTTACAGCTGCTGTTACAGCGGGAGCTTTTAATTCAAAAGGATCCAATGATCATCATGGAGGCTGGGATGGCGGAAAATACCAGGTGGATCTTAATTATGGAACTAAGCTTGGAACAAGCGGATTTATCAATTTCACGGCAAGTTTATTAAGCCGGGACGATACCAGGAGGGCTATGGCTGCGACCGGAGATATTTTTAATGCCTATAATGCCATTGAGCAAAGAGCATTGGAAAACGGGGTAAATATTTCTTCGCTTTTTGGAAACATTAGTAATACTCCAAACACACAGCAAATCATAGGTTATATCCATCAGTATGCCCCGCAGGTCGGTTATTTTACAGCCCAGCAGCAAGCGGGTATTCAATCTGCAAATACTATTGCACAATTACAGAACTTGTTGAGAGTTGATGTAACTGAAAATGAATTGGCTTACAGGAAACTGACAAGGGATGATTTTAATATGAGGGTAGGACAGTCGAAACTGACATCCGGCCAGTTTTTTATGAATTCTGAATTTGATCTTTCTTCATCAGTGAAGGGGTATGCCTTTGGGGGTATTTCTTACAGAGACGGTAATGCTGCCGGCTTTTTCAGAAGACCCAATCAGAACAGAACTTCCACTTCGTTGTATCCCAATGGTTTTTTGCCTGAAATAGCCTCTGATGTGATTGATCTTTCTTTTGCAGGTGGATTTAAAGGAAAATTGGGAAATGTCAATTACGACATCAGTAACACTTTTGGTCAGAATACTTTTGATTATACCATTAAAAACACTGCCAATGCATCCATGCCTTATCCTAGCAAAACAGAATTTGATGCAGGAGGATTAAGCTTTATGCAGAATACCATCAATGCAGATTTCGATACAAAAGTTGACTGGCTGAAAGGCTTTAATATAGCTTTCGGAGGTGAAGCGAGGTTTGAACGGTATAAGATAAAAAACGGAGAAGAGGCATCATGGGCGCTTTATGATATCAACGGAAGGATTCAGACACCAACAACTGATGTTTCTTTAAAACCAACTGATTTTTTTGGAGCTACCAGACCAGGTGGATCACAGGTGTTCCCAGGTTTCAGGCCTGAAAATGCTTTAAATAAAGGGAGGCAGTCTGTAGCGGCTTATGTGGATACTGAACTGGATGTTACGGATAAGTGGCTTTTGAGTGCGGCTTTACGTTATGAAAACTATTCAGACTTTGGATCTACCTTCAATTATAAAGTTGCAACCCGATATAAACTGACTGATCAGATCAATTTAAGAGCGGCTCATTCTACAGGCTTCAGAGCGCCTTCTTTGCAGCAGATTTACTTTAATGCTACAGCAACTCAGTTTGTTGGCGGTACAGCGTTTGAAGTGGGTACGTTTTCAAATGATTCGGAAGCGGCCAAGCTGTTGGGTATTCCACAGTTAAAACAGGAAGAATCAACAAGTTATTCCGCCGGGTTTACAGCTAAAATTCCACAAGCCAATCTTACCTTTACGGTTGATGGATATTATATTAAAATTAAGAACAGGGTAGTTCTTACCGATCAGTTTTCAAGACCATCCGGAACTTTTCCTGATGGAAGTCCGCAGAAAAATCTACAGGTTCTTTTTGACCAGGCTAATGCTAATGCGGCAACATTTTTCGCTAATGCCATTGATACCCAGACTAAAGGACTGGAAGGAGTTATTTCCCACAGAGGGAGATTTTCTGAAAAGTTTTCATTAAACTCTGATCTGGCAGTGACTATATCCAAAACCAACAGGATAGGAGAGATTCATGGTTCGGATGCTTTGATTAATGCGGGGCAGATCAACAGATATTACTCGGAATCCAGCAGGATCTACCTGCAGGAAGCTGTTCCTAGATTTAAGGCATCTCTTAATAATTCTTTTGAGATCAGCAGGTTTAATGTGCTTCTTAGAAACGTGTATTTCGGAAAAGTTACCGACCCGAATGTGATGGATGCTAACGGAGACGGGATTATAAGTGGTGAGATTATCAACGGGCAGGCAGTTGCCACAGAACATCCTGTTTGGGGTGGCAAAGTGATTACTGATCTTTCGGTAGGCTATAAATTCAGCAATCAATTCAGGCTGACGATTGGAGCCAATAATTTATTTGATATTTATCCGGATAAAAATTATGGGCCTGCTGTTGTGAAAACACCTGCTCTGGATAGTTCCGGCAACCTGGTGTATGTTGCCAATGCTGCTCCTGTAGATCTTACCAACCAGAATCAGTTTGTTTATTCAAGAAACACATCTCAGTTTGGGATGAACGGAAGGTTTCTTTTTGCCAGGGTCAACCTGAGCTTTTAAAGGCTTCTTTTCAGGTATAATGAAAAAGGTATGTTTTTGCATACCTTTTTTATTTTGGATGGTATGATTTTTTTACTTTTGTACAATTCTAAAAAATATGTAAAATGGAATCCTATACGGAAAGAATACTCATTACAGGTGCATTGGGACAGATCGGCACCGAACTGACAAACAGACTTGTTGAAATTCACGGGGCTGACAACGTTGTAGCATCAGGACTGGACAGATGGCAAAAAGGAATTACTGCTGCAGGACATTACGAAAGAATGGATGTTACCAATACGCAGTTGGTAAGACAGGTAATCAAGGATTATGAGATCACTACAGTGTATCACCTGGCTTCTCTTTTATCCGGAACTTCAGAAAAGCAGCCGATTTTCGCCTGGAAACTTAATCTGGAACCTCTCCTTCATTTTTGTGAAATGGCAAAGGAAGGGCTCCTTAAAAAGATCTTCTGGCCAAGTTCAATTGCTGTATTTGGTAAAGGAATTCCAAAACAGAATGTAGGACAGGATGTTGTTTTGAATCCTACCACCGTGTATGGGATTTCCAAAATGGCCGGAGAAAAATGGTGCGAATATTATTTTGATAAATATGGAGTAGATGTAAGAAGCATCAGATACCCTGGACTTATCTCATGGAAAACTCCTGCAGGGGGTGGTACTACCGATTATGCCGTAGAGATTTTTTACGAAGCGATAGAGGAAGGCAAATATACCAGCTTTATTTCTGAAGACACGGGAATGCCAATGTTGTATATGGATGATGCCATCAATGCTACCTTGAAATTAATGGAAGCTCCGAAAGAAAGTCTTACCGTTCGTTCTTCTTACAATTTGGGTGGAATGTCATTTACTCCTAAAGAACTGGCAGAAGAAATCAAGAAAGAAATACCGGATTTTTCGATCGATTATCAGCCGGATTTCAGACAGGCAATTGCAGATTCATGGCCGGCTTCCATTGATGATTCCGTTGCGAAAAAAGACTGGGGGCTTACTTATGATTTCGGAATTTCTGAAATGACGAAGGATATGATTAAGAATCTCAGAGTGAAATTAAATAAAAGTTAATTACTTAAAGCTAATGTTTAAATATTAATTTATTTAACATCTGATTTATAATTAATTATGAATATTATCTAAAATTTAATTTAAATGATTTTATTGACTTTTAACATCTTAAATATTGAAGCTGAAGCTAAAAACGGTTCGGAAATTTCGGATGTGGAAAGACTGAAAATTGCAGAAGACAATACAAAAGCTATTCTTCGGATTTTAGATATTTATGACATTAAAGCCAGTTTTTTTGTAGAGGTTTCCATCGCTGAAAAATTGCAGAATTTATTAAAAGCAATTTCATCCAAAGGGCATGAAATTGCTTTTTATAATAAGAACTCCAATCTGCATGAAATTGAAAATGTCAAAAAAAATATTCAGGATCTTTTGGAAAAACAGATCAGGGGAATCAGGCAAAAAGATTTTAAACTGCCTCAGGAAAATCTGAAATCATTGGAGTTTAATTATGTTTCCAATATCGATAATGCAGATATTCTTTTTCCCTTCAAAAGGCTGAAAAGAGATACGGAGATCAGTGAAGAAGACGGATTGAGTATTGTACCGGAAAGCATCTCGCCATACAGCCAGCTGCCGTATAATGATTTTGTATTTCAGATCCTGCCGATGAAGTATTATCAGAATATGGTTTTTGAAACCCTTAAAAAGGATGATTTTGTACTGATCTATCTTAATTCCTGGCAATTCACCGACTTTAAAAAGTATAGATTTGACATCCCGTTTTACAGGAGCCTTTTTTCGGGTAAAAAAATGGAGGACAAGCTGGAGGCACTCCTTGCCTGGATCGATGAGAATGATATGGCTACTTCGCGTATGAAGGATTATATTTTTTAGGTAGCAGGGATTAGGGATTAGGGATTAGGGATTAGGGATTAGGGATTAGGGATTAGGGGCTGCGTCGCAGTTGAAATTCCGGTCTTTGTTTATGTCAATTGTGAATTTTGTTTTGCAAGTGAATGGTGAATTCAGAATCAAGAGCCAAGATGCAAGAGTCAAGAACAAAGATGCTAAATGTCAGACATCAGACGATAAACTCGTTGTTTTAATGACTACGAACTAGCAATAGTAAGTGAACACGCTTCTCTCAACTCATTTATTCTCCAACCCTCAAACTCCAAACTCTCCGACTCCGCAACTCGAATCCCGCATCGCGGAACTAACTCAGCTCAAACAAAGTTATTTCCGGCAAAACCCCAACTCTTCCCGGATAGCCCAGAACTCCAAACCCTCTGTTGACATACAGCATTTTCCCCTCACTTTCATACAGATCGGCCCATTTTGGATAACGGTACTGTACCGGAGACCATTTGATATTTTTCAGGTCTAAGCCGAACTGCATACCGTGGGTGTGTCCTGAAAGGGTTAAATGAATGTTTCCGGGATGCTTTTTCACTACATAATCAAAATGGGTAGGATCATGGCTCATCAGGATTTTTGGAGCGGATTCCGGTACACCTTTTAAAGCGTCATCAATTTTACCGAATTGAGGGAAGGGCTTCAATCCCCAGTTTTCAACTCCTAGGATGTAAAGCTTTTCTCCGTTCCTGTCTATTACCCTGTTTTCGTTTCTCAGCATATCAAAACCGGCTTGTCTTTCGTATTCGATAAGAGTGTCAAGATTCTTCTTTTTAGCATCAGCGGAGGTCCAGGTAACATAATCTCCATAATCGTGGTTTCCGAGAACTGCAAACTTGCCGTCTTTTGCTTTAATTTTTGAAAATAAAGGGATAAAAGGCTTGAATTCATCCGAGACATTATTCACCATATCTCCCGTGAAAAGGACAAGGTCCGGATCCTGCTCATTAATCAGATCAATAGCATGCTGCAGTTTGGACGGATCAGTAAAACTTCCGCTGTGCACATCGGAAATCTGGATTACTTTATAGCCCTGGAAGCTTTTTGAAAGTCCCGGGATTTTTATCTTTATTTTTCTTACCGTATGCCTGTACTTTCCGAACGTAATTCCATCAATAAAAAGAGCCGAAAGCACACCTCCAAGACCTAAACCTACCAGACTCAGGAACTTTCTTCTCTCGGGAAAGAAGTTTTCATTGGGTTGGGTTAATCCTATCAGGTATCCACCGGTTCTTAAGATGTCATCGATCAGTAAAAACAGGACTACAAAGATTTTAGGCAGAATAAAGATCAGGAATAATGAAATCATGATCTGGAATCTGACAGTGCTTCTGTCTGATTTTTGGAAATGGGTAACTTCATAGGCAAAGATCCCATAAACGGCCAAAGAGACAACCCAGTACCCGAGTCTTATCCAGAAATTATCAGTTAATGTTCTTATAGCCTGATAGATATAGACCTCCAGGAACAGGAAGACGGCGGCAATGATTAAAAAATTTCTCTGCATGATCAATTTAAAAAAGCACAAAGAATAATTTCCCTGTGCTTTATATTTTTTTATTAATTAAATATTTTTAAGGAAATCTGTACACGATAGCATTGATGTTCATTCCGGCCCCTACCGACGTCATTACAATGTTACCTTTATCTTTAAACGTTTGACCTTCCATTTTTCCTTTAATTATTAAATCATACATGGTAGGAATGGTCGCTACAGAGGTATTTCCAAAATCCTGGATGGTCATAGGGGAGATGGCATGGTCGTATTCTTTCACATCGTAAAGCTTGTGAAGTCTTTCAATCATGGCGTAATCCATTTTTGCATTGGCCTGGTGAATCAGGATCTTGTCAATATCTTCAAGAGAAAGCCCGGCATCATCAATGGTTTCTTTGATGGCTACGGGAACATTTTTCAGAGCGTATTCATAAATTTTTCTACCCTGCATTCTTACAAATAAACGGGTCTGGTCTGCATCTTTGTTGATGGAAGGACCGTTAGCCAGGTAATTTAATTCAGGACCGTTATCGCAAATGGTGTTGTGGGCAATGATTCCTACATTTTCTTCATCTGTAGCCTTTACTACAACAGCTCCGGCACCGTCTGCGAAGATCATTCTGTTTCTGTCATGCGGGTCTGTAACACGGCTCAGGGTTTCACCTCCGATTACAAGGATTGTTTTGGCTACTCCGGCTTTAATTAAATTGTCGGCCAAAATCATAGCTTCCACCCATCCCGGACATCCGAAAAGCATATCATAAGTAACGCACTTTCTGTTTTTAATGCCCAGTTTATTTTTTACTCTTGCCGCCATCGTAGGCATGAAATCAGCATAACCGTTTTGGGTAACTTCGCCGAAGTTGCTGGCGTAAATAATATAATCCAGTTCTTCTCCATCTACTTTAGCATCCTCAAGGGCTGCTTTTGCAGCTTGAAAACCGATCTGTGAGTTGGAAAGATCGTCTTCAATAAATCTTCTGTTTTCTATTTCTGTGATTTCTACAAACTTCGCGATAGTTTCTTCAGCAGGTTTCTCAATCTTAACTCCATCTTCAGTGTAGAACTCAGAATCCATGAAATAATCTCTACCAATAACTCTGTTAGGAATATAGGACCCGGAACCAATAATGATCGTATTCGGCATTCGTTTATATGATTTTTTAAAGATGCAAAGTTAATAATTAATATTAATAACGGAGAATTAAAAATATTATTAAATTTGCAAAAATTGTACTTTACAATCGTATGAAAAACAACTCGTCCTTAAAAGGCTTACTTATTGCAGCTGTGGTGTTTATCCTCGCCTTTGGGATCTACTTCTTTTTTTTAGCCAAGAAAAATTATTTTGTCGTAGACAACCCTACTTCCAACACTTATTATTTTAAGATCAATAACGGTTCGGAGGGGATCATTTCTGCGGGACAGTACGTTCATGTAGATATCAAACCCGGGAAAAATTCTATCAAGGTTTTTGATCAGAATAAGAAAATGCTCTATGATTCTGCTTTTGAAGTTAATAAAATTCGGGGACTGATTAATATCGCCCATCAGGATTATTATATTAATGATCAGTATTATGGATACAATCTTAAAAAAGATTCACTACTTTTGGCCCTTGACAAGATCACGATAAACGGAAAAGAATATCTCGGAGGAGCAAGGCACTTCAATAAGCTTTACACCGAAGATTTTTATTATAATGTAGATGAAGATTACGATAAAGTGATCAAAAACATCCAGAAAGTGGAATCGAGATCAAAGATCTTCAGAAAGCAGGATTTCCTAAATTATTACAAAGAATATTACAAGTTTTAAAGTTTTGACAAAAGATATTACCAAAGTTACTCCCTACAATTCCGAGGCTACCAAAAAAAGCCAGGTAGAGGATATGTTCGACAATATTGCACCGAAGTATGACCTTCTGAATCATGTTTTATCTATGAAAATTGATGTTTTATGGAGAAATACACTGGTGAAAATGATGAAAAAAGACAACCCGCAAGAAGTGCTGGATGTGGCTACAGGAACGGGAGATTTAGCAATCACGATAGAAAAAGGAACCGGTGCAAAAGTAATTGGTTTGGATTTATCACAACAAATGCTGAATGTTGGCGTTATTAAAATAAAAAAACTTAAATTAGACGGCAAAATTTCCATGCAAAAAGGGGATGCAGAAAATTTACCTTTCGAGGACAATAGATTCGATGCTGTTTCCGTTGCATTTGGAGTAAGGAATTTTGAAAACCTTACCAAAGGTTTGGCAGAATTAAGAAGAGTAGTTAAAGATAACAAGAGTGTTTATATACTGGAGTTTTCAAAGGTTGAGGGGTTCTTAGGTCCATTTTATATGTTTTACTTCAAAAACATATTACCTGCAATTGGCAGATTGGTTTCCAAAGATAATAGGGCATATACATACCTTCCGGATTCTGTAAATGCTTTTCCTTTCGGGGAAAAGATGAAGCAAATTCTTTTAGATACAGGATTTAAGAAAGTAGAATATAAAAAGCTAAGTTTAGGTATAGCCACAATTTATAAAGCAACAAAGTAACCTATGAATAAATTTCTATTAAGAGCACTGGTTTTAGCCTCAGTCAATATTGCAGTTTTTGCAGATGCACAATTCAGAACCCGAAACAGAATGGATAAGTTGGAAGACTTTGACGAGCAGAAATTCAGTTGGGGTTTTTATTTGAACGGCAACAGGCTGGACTACCGTATCGTCCTTCATCCGAGATACGGTTCAGAAGGCAATCAGAATCTTGTTAAATCCAAAGAAAGCTACAGTTTCGGGGCCGGTCTGATCGCCAAATGGAGGCTGAACGACTATCTGGATTTAAGATTGGAGCCAGGCTTGCAATTTGCTCAGAGACAGTTGATTTTCAATACCCAGTCAAATGACCAGTATGCTGCCGGAACATTGACGAATCCACCTTTTACTCCAATTCCGTTAACAGATAAAGATAAAACAAGAGATATCAAATCCACATTGGTAGATGTCCCTGTACTATTGGAACTTCATGGTAACAGATGGTACAATTCCAGACCCTACATTGCAGCAGGGGTGAACTATGTGGTTAACCTTCAGTCCAATTCAGATTCTGAAGATGACAACATGCAGCAGGTTTTCAGATCTACCACGCATAACTTTGCCTGGTCGGCTGAAATGGGAATTCAGTTTTATTTCAACAAATTTAAGCTTACTCCGGCTATCAGAGGAACGTTCTTCATGAACAACGAGAAAGTAGCGGATAATGCGACTACACCTCCGTACTGGGCAACAGCAATGTCTACCCTTCAGACAAGAGCGGTGATGTTTGTTCTTAAATTTGAATAAGTAAATTAATACATCAAAAATACGGAAGGAGGGGCTTATGCACCTCCTTTTTTTCATACCCGGTCAAAATATAAGGACTTTTATTTTTGTTACTGTTATTATTTTTTTACTTTTGCTATTAGTTAGAATATAGAAAACCTGAAATGCTTCAAGATTTAGAAAATAATTTTTCAGAATTAGAGAAAAAGATTTTGCTTTTACAAAAGAACTATAAAAATCTTACTGAGACATTATCTGAATTAACGGTTGAGCATGAAGATCTGAAGAAGAAATACGATGAGGAAAGAAGAAGAAATCAGGTATTAGCAGAAGAACAAAAAAATATAAAACTTTATTCAGCAATATCAGGGAATCCTGAACACAACAGATTAATGAAAAACCATATCAACAGATTGGTAAAAGAAATTGATTTCTGTATTGCACAGCTTCAAAACAGTGGATTATAATGGATGTAAGAAGAATAACCATCAACATTGCAGGAAGGGTATATCCGCTGAACGTACCGGCCGCAGAGGAGGAAACTCTGCGTAAAGTAGGAAAGCAGATTGAAAATATGATTAAAGATTTTGAACAGAACTTCGACGTAAGAGACAAACAGGATGCTTTGGCGATGTGTGCCCTGAAACTGGGAACCAATGCTGAAGTGGTTTCTCTTAACTACGAAAAAAATATAAATTCTACCAACGAAAGATTAGTGAAGATTAATCAGTTGTTGAATGAAACTGGGAAATAGATTTTTTTTCCCGACAAGACTGCCTACAATAATTCTAACACATTTAAGGTAAACTCAACGCTAAACAATTACCGAACGAATGTCCGCTGAATGGCGTGCCGGGTTTCCCGGATTACAGACAGTGGAACTTAGTTCAAATCGTGTTGATTAGGAGTTTACTCTCAATCCCTGAATTGTTGTAGGTTTTTTTATTTAGATAATGTAAGACAATTAAAACTCAATATATATTATGACAACAGCCATTATAGTCGGCGTTATTTGCTTAGTTGTAGGAGCGGTAATAGGGATTCTTTTCTCTAAGAGCTCACTCAATACCAAAGCAAAATTTATTGTAGATGATGCAAAGAAAAATGCCGAAAACCTTATAGAAAAAGCAAATGTTCAAGCTGAATCCATAAAGAAAGAAAAAAATCTGCAGGCCAAAGAAAAATTTTTGGAACTGAAATCCCAGCATGACGCGGATATCCAGTCCCGTGAGAAAAAAATGCAGGAGATTGAAAAAAGGATCAAAGACAAGGAGCACAAGCTGAATGATGAGCTTAGCAAGACCGGAAAACTTGAAAAAGACCTGGACAAGCAGATTGCAGATTACGCTAAGAAAAATGAAATCTTAGAAAGAAAACAGCAGGAACTTGATGTAGCTACTGCCAAAAAAGTAGAGATCCTGGAGAAAATTGCTAACTACACAGCAGAAGAAGCGAAAGCAGAATTGGTAGAAACCATGAAAGCAGAAGCGAAAACAAGAGCTCAGGCGCACGTTCAGGGTATTATGGAAGAAGCGCAGCTTAATGCTAAAAACGAGGCAAGAAAAATCGTTATCCAGACCATCCAGAGAATCGGAACCGAGCAGGCCATCGAAAACTCAGTATCCGTTTTCAATATTGAATCTGATGAGGTAAAAGGAAGAATCATCGGTAGAGAAGGTAGAAACATCCGTGCTTTAGAAGCCGTTACAGGAGTGGAAATCATTGTTGATGATACCCCTGAAGCGATCCTTCTTTCATGCTTTGACCCGGTGAGAAGAGAAATTGCAAGATTATCCCTTCACAGGTTGGTAACAGATGGAAGAATCCACCCGGCAAGAATTGAAGAAGTGGTAGAGAAAACAAGAAAACAGATCGAGGAAGAGATCATAGAAGTAGGAAAAAGAACGATCATTGATCTTGGAATCCACGGATTACACCCTGAATTGATCAAAATCGTAGGTAGAATGAAATACCGTTCTTCTTACGGACAAAACTTATTACAGCACTCAAGAGAAGTAGCTAATATTGCTGCAACAATGGCTGCTGAATTAGGACTTAATGTGAAATTAGCCAAAAGGGCAGGTCTTTTACATGATATCGGTAAAGTTCCTGAGCAGGAATCAGAACTTCCTCACGCTTTATTAGGAATGCAGTGGGCTGAAAAATATGGTGAAAATGCAGAAGTTGTTAACGCCATCGGAGCTCACCACGACGAAATTGAAATGAAGTCATTATTATCACCAATCATCCAGGTAGCTGATGCGATTTCAGGAGCAAGACCGGGAGCAAGAAGACAGGTGCTTGAATCATACATCCAGAGACTGAAAGACCTTGAATCGGCTGCATTAAGCTTCGACGGAGTATCAAGCGCATATGCGATCCAGGCTGGTAGAGAGCTGAGAGTAATGGTAGAAAGCGGAAAAGTAAACGATGAAGTTGCCAACCAGCTGTCTTATGACATTTCTGAAAAAATCCAGAATGAACTGACATATCCGGGACAGGTAAAAGTAACGGTAATCAGGGAAACAAGAGCCGTGAATATTGCAAGATAATAACACGATCAAGATATTTAATAAAAACCTTTCAGGAAACTGGAAGGTTTTTTTATATAAATAGAATAGTCTATCTTAAGATTTTAGGCATCTAATTTCTCTTTTTTCTCTTCTTTGATATTGAGATTGTGTCATATGTAATATTTTAGCGATGTTTCCTGTGTGTTTTTTTTATCAACTTATTTTTATCATTATTATGTACAACTATATTATTTATCTGTTGATATTTACATAAAACTTACATAAAAAGGGTGAATTTATTTCAATTGTGCTTGATATATTTGAAAGGTCAATAAGGCACAAAACAATAAAAAAAATTATTATGAAAAATTTAAAAAAGATTTCAAGAGAGAATTTGAAAAAAGTTCAAGGAGGCAGAAGAGCAGATTTCTGTCAGCCGGGAGCTGGTGACGTTTGCGCACAATACGGATTGGAATGTGGGTTTTGGTACACTTACCAAGATGGTGTATTAGTAGAGAGCCATAACGCGTGTATGTAATTAATTTGAAATGAGTGCTTAAAGAGATATCAAAAGTATCTCTTTTTTTCTATTTTTATAATAACTTAATGCATACTACATGAAACACTTATTTATTTTCATATTTATATCGAATATAATATTTGCACAAAATATTACTTTCATTTATGATGTGAAATACAAACCTAACTCAGGAAAGGAAATTAAAACAGAATACTATTATTTGGATGTTTTGGGAAGTCAATCTGTTTTTAGATCAGAAAGTGCAAGAAATGCTGATTCTTTAATGCAAAAGAATGGATTCTGGCAAAGTCGGAAACCGACATTTGATCATATATATTCCTTCAAGAACTTAATTAGTAATAAGGTGTATAAAAGTGTTACACATCCGGCAATGTATGACCTATACCGTATCAATATTGATGATAAACTTGAGTGGCATATACTCCCAGAAAAAAAGAAAATTGGTGACATGGAATGCCAAAAGGCTTCAGTACAATATGGCGGACGAAATTGGATAGCCTGGTTTGATCCTAAAAACCCAATACAAGATGGGCCATATGTTTTTTATGGACTTCCCGGGCTAATTCTAAAATTGAATGATGACCAAGGTGATTTTGATTTTAACCTGATTTCAATTAAAAGATCTGATAAAAATAATATGTTTTATGTCAGAAAAGGAAAAGAAATAAATTGGGACACCTATAAAAAATTGCAAAGCGACTATTATAATGATCCTTTTGCTGAAATTAAAGCCCATGGTATCAAAACAAAGACTGGTGATGCAAATGGAAATCCTGTAAGTGTAAGCTGGAAGGAAATGACTGAAAGTATTCAAAAACAGTTAGTAGATAAAAATAATCCCATAGAAATAGACAAGAAAGTTGAATTTAAGAAATAGCATTCAAAATAAAAACTATTAAACACGTATAAATAATATTAAATGCGCTCTGTTGAGTGCATTTTTTTTAGAAATTCGGTTTTATTATTTTACATTTAGTTTTCGCGATTTTATTTTTTTAAATTTTTATATGATTACAAAACTTAAATACACATTACCTGTTTTTATTCTTTGCTTTTTTGGCTGTAAAAAGACAGAAAATTATTCTGAAGTTAAAAAAACTTTAGAACAGGTATTAGTAGATGATCAAAAATTCCGGCAACCAACCTATGATTATATTAAACAAGCTCCAATAGACAGAAAGAATATTAAAATAGTAACTAAAATCATTGATAGTTTAGGATGGCTGGGTGAAGATAAGATAGGGCATGATGCTAATTTAGCACTGTTTTTAGTAATTCAGCATGCTGATAAATTGGAAACAATGGAAAAATATCTACCCATATTAAAAGAAGCTGCTAACAAAGGGAATGCTAAAAAAGAACAAGCAGCCTACCTGATTGATAGAGTAGAATTATTAAATAATAGAAAACAGATTTACGGAACACAATATTCAATAAGAAAAAACGGAACAACTTTTATAGAAAACCTTATTGATTCTGCAAATGTGAACTCCAGAAGAAAATCCATGGACTTATATCCGTTGGAAGATTATTTAAGAAAAATTGATTCTTCAAATAATACAAAATGATATTAATAATGTTTTGACAGATTGAGTTTAATGGTAATTACATGGAAAGCAGAATAAGATATTTAATAAAAACCTTTCAGGAAACTGGAAGGTTTTTTATTTTTATCAAAACTTAAAAATGCAAGAACTGCCTTTGTCTTCAAAACTGAAGTACATCTTTTCAATTCCCGTTATTATTTCAGCCCTCGGCTATTTTGTAGATATCTATGACCTTCTTTTATTCGGGATTGTAAGAATTCCGAGCCTGAAAGCTTTAGGCTTGAATCCTGATGCCGACGGAACCTTTATTCTGAACTGCCAGATGGTGGGACTTCTTATCGGAGGTGTTTTCTGGGGAATTTTTGGAGACAAAAAAGGAAGGCTGTCTGTACTTTTCGGGTCTATTTTAGTCTATTCCTTAGCCAATATTGCCTGTGGATTTTTACCCTATTTTCCCAAAGAGCATCTGGTGTACCAATATGCAGGATTAAGGTTCATTGCAGGAATAGGGCTGGCCGGAGAGCTTGGAGCCGGAATTACCCTCGTTTCCGAAAGCCTGCCAAAGAATCTCAGAGCCATCGGAACTTCAGTAGTGGCCGGCTTCGGACTGATGGGAGCCGTTGTGGCACAACTCACCGTAGAATTGGCCGGAGGATGGAATATCTCCTATATCATTGGTGGAATTATGGGAATCATGCTGTTGATCCTCAGGGTAAGTGTTTCAGAATCCGGAATTTATAAAAATTTAGAACATAAAAGCGTCTCCAAAGGCAACTTTCTTTCCTTTTTTACCAATAAAGAACGTTTCGCCAGATATCTTAAATGTATTGCGGTGGGACTGCCTACATGGTATTGTATAGGCATTCTGGCTGTTTTAGCCAACCAGTTTGCCCCTGAATTGGGGATTAAGGATCTTAACCCCGGAAAAGCTATTATGTGGGCTTATGTAGGTATTTCTGTCGGTGACTTAATGAGCGGTTTTATTTCCCATGCTCTTAAATCCCGTAAAATGGCCATTTTTTATATGCTCTTGTTTACGATAGTGGGGGTGGCTATTATGCTGTTCGGAAATACCAATTCAGAAACAAAGTATTATATATTCTGTGTATGGCTGGGGCTGGGGACCGGCTATTGGGCTATGTTTGTAACCCTGGCGGCAGAACAGTTCGGAACCAATATCAGAAATACGGCGACCACTACTGTTCCCAATATGGTAAGAGGATTGGTTCCTGTTATGATTCTTGCATTTGACCTGTTGAAAAATAATTTCACTGTCATTGTAAGTGCGGCAATTGTAGGAATTGTGGTCTTTGGACTGGCTTTTTACTCATCCCTTACCATCTCGGAAACCCATGACAAGGATTTGGAATTTACAGAATAATTAAAACTGTTTAAGAAATATTATGATTATGTTTTACGTTTAAAGTATAGTAAAGGTAATGAAATCAATGTTTTATTAAAATTTTAATTAATTATGTTGCGAATAATTAATATTTGTTTAACTTTGGAAAGTAACCAAACTATATTTGTTTAATCTCAAAATCAAGTCACATGAAAAATGCTAAAAAGCTAAAAAAAGCAGATCTTAAAAACATTACAGGAGGAGTAAGCGGACCCGTTGATTTATCTAAATGCGGATGCAGCTGCTCAGGTTCCGTTACAGGTCCATACTACTGTGTACAGTATATTGCTTGTCCACAGGTATACAACTGCCTGGATTAAGATCCTTTAAAAATTATTTCAGTAAGAAATAAACATTTCCACATTTAATACGCAAAAGCCTTTTGGATCTTCCAAAAGGTTTTTGTCTTTGAAGCTTATAAAAGATCTTAACTGATAATATAAAGAAGACTTCCCACACTTATCGTAACCCATAAAATAATAGCAACAGCCAGCGGCTTGATTCCTATTGTTTTTAAAGTTTGAACAGAAAGAGTAGTTCCGATAAAGAACAGCGTAAGGTTTAATCCCGATTTGGCCAGCGTCGTTACAGAACTGCTAAAACCTTCAAAAACAGAAAAATAAGTATTCAATAAAATAGCCAGGACAAACCATCCGATAAACCATGGAATTTTAACTTTAGATTCTTTATTTTTAAAAATAAACATGGTGATCACAGAAACCGGAATAATCCACAAAGCGCGGGCTAATTTCACGGTTGTAGCGATTTTTAACGCCTCATCTCCATACTTTCCTGCTGCTCCAACCACAGAACTGGTATCATGGATTCCTACCGCGCACCACAGCCCGAACTGTTCCTGGGAAAGCTGCAGAAGATGCCCAATGGCCGGATATACGAATAAGGCTATGGAATTTAAGGTAAAAATAATGGCCAGTCCCAAAGAAATTTCCTTTGTGCCGGGTTTTATGATAGGAGAGACGGCTGCAATGGCGCTCCCGCCGCAGATTGCGGTTCCGGCCGAGATCAGATAAGCGAGTTTTTTTTCCAGTTTGAATATTTTTCCCAAAACATATCCAAGAAGCATTACCGTTACAATACTTACAACCGTTAAGAAGAACCCCGTTTTTCCTGCCTGCAACGCCTCATCAAGCTTAAGTCCGAAACCCAATCCTACAATGGAAATCTGAAGGAGAAGATGAATGTACCGGTGAAGATGCCTTTCAAACGGATTTCCTACCAACATAGCCAAGCCAAAACCAAGAAGTAATGCTATCGGGGAAGAAATGAGCGGAGTAAGACATACCACAGCAAGTATAATAAAAATAATTTTTCGTATCGTTTCATTTGGGACGAAGCCTTTCATAAAATAAGTTTTAAATAAGACTCCAAAATTCAGGAAATTAGTATTACAAAATAAATTGTATTTTATTATGATGGATAACTTTTAGTTATGGATTGGGAGTTGCGGACTCTGGTTTATGGTTTATATAAAGCAGAGTTTTAATATTTTCAAATTTCAAATAATTAATTTATAATGAATTAAAAATTAAGCCCATATTTACATTGATTGAAAAAATTCACCTATCACTTGCAAAGCAAATTCACCCTTCACACCACCAACCCATCAAAAGGCTACAAGCGAATCTGCGACTATCATTCCTGCAACCTGCTACCTACCGTCTGCCACCTAACTTTCCACAAATCTCAGGAAAAGCTTGATCATTTCAGACTGATCTCCTTTTGGAAGAATAAAATGGAAATTTCTTTCAATGCTGAAGTTTTTAATATCCACAATAGTCAGGGTGTTGTTTTTCAGTTCATTCAAAATGGTGCTGATTGACAGAAATGCCATGCAATCCGAGTGTAAAAGATAGTTTTTAATGCTCTCGCTGCTTCCGAGCTGCATTATAATATTCAGCTCTTCGAGGTTAATTCCTTTTTTCTTTAAGCGGTTCTGAATAAATTCCTGAGTGCCGGAGCCCTGTTCTCGGAAGATCAGGTTTAAATGATAAAGATCTTTCAGGCCTAACGTTTTATTCGCCATAGGATGATCTGCCTTTGCTGTGAGAACGATCTCATCCGGTTTGAAAATCTTATAATCGAAAAAAGAAGACTGGGATTCGCCTTCAATAATTCCCAGGTCAATTTTTCCCTCCTTCAGAAGTTCGGAGATCATTTCAGTGTTATGGGCAATCAGTTCAATTTTAATGTCCCTGTAATAAGAATTGAATTTGGCCAGTATTTCGGGTAAAACGTACTGGGCAACACTGGTGCTGGCCCCGATGATCAGTCGTCCTTTATGCTGTTCATTGACCTGGCTGATCTCAAATTCGAGGTCGCGATAGATATTCCGGATCTTTTCTGCATATTCATACAAAATTTTTCCGCTCTGGGTAAGCTGTACAGAAGTTCCTTTCCTGTCAAAAAGTTTGGTGCCGAGCTGGTTTTCAATCTCTTTGATATGCTTGGTAACTGCAGGCTGGGAAATATGAAGTTCTTCAGAAGCTTTTGTAAAACTTAGCCTTGAGGCGGCTGTATGAAAAACTTTTAATCTGTAGTCAAACATTGGGATAGCTTATGGTTATAGCAAACTTAGTGAAATTATGCGGAAAGCGAGAGGGCTTGAGTGTAATAGAGTTTGAGAGTGGAGGGTAAACGAGATACAAATTGAGTGTTTTGGGACTGAGATTGCAGATTAGAAAAAAACAGTACAATATATATCAAGTATTTTATTTCACATAAAACACTAAAACACTAAAACACTAAAACATTCCTACTCTGAAACCCTCTTACAAATCTGAAAAATCCTTGTCCCTGTCACTTTCATACCTCCTGTTTTTTGCTTCCCCGATCTTTTGTTTAGTATAAATGCTGCTGTGGCCGGAAAGCAGATAAGAAACCACACAGGCAATAGCTATATAAACAGCGCTTTCTGCTCCGAACAGTTCAATTCCCATCAGCATACAGGCTAAAGGAGTATTCGTCGCTCCTGCAAATACAGCTACAAAACCCATTCCTGCAAGCAATCCAAACGGTAAAGGAATAAATAAGGATAATGCACTGCCAAGTGTTGCGCCAATAAAAAACAGAGGGGTTACTTCGCCGCCTTTAAATCCTGCCGACAGGGTAATAATGGTAAAGGCCATTTTTAACGCGAAATCATATAACGGAAGCTGTTTTTCAAAAGATTCTAAAATGACGGGAATTCCCAGTCCGATATATCGGGTTGTTCCCATTGCAAAAACGGCAACCGCAATGATAATTCCACCAATCACCGGACGAAGTGGAGGATATTTTATATTGGATTTGAAAACGGAACCCATCCAGTGGAGAATCCTGCTGAAAGATGCCGCGCAGATCCCAAAAATAATTCCTGCCAGAATACTGTATAAAACAGAAGGGAGTTCCATTTTAGGGATGATATCAATATGATAATGGGCGTGTTTTACATTCCAGAGACCGGTAACCAGATCTGCAAAAACGGCAGAGGCAAAGGCAGGAAAAATAGCATTATACCGTATTTTTCCGATCAGAAAGACTTCCAGACCGAAGACCGCGCCGGCTAGAGGGGTGCCGAAAACCGACCCGAAGCCTGCGGCGACTGCAGCAATTAGTAATGTTTTTCTTTCATCTTTGTCAAGCTTAAAAGGTTTGCTGAGCTGGTCGGCAATAGCTCCCGCCATTTGAAGAGCTGTACCTTCACGGCCTGCCGAACCCCCGAAAAGATGAGTAACTATGGTTCCCAGATAGACAAACGGTGTCATTTTAAAAGGAATAATCTCTTTCGGATCATGGATATTGTTAATGAGCAGATTATTCCCTGCCTCAACATCTTTTCCGAAATAATAGTATAAAAGCCCAATAAGAAACCCGGCAGCAGGAAGGAACGCAATCAGCCATAGATGATTTTCCCTGAAGCCGGTTGCCCATTCCAGAGACGTAAGCAACCCTGCAGAAGCGGTACCTGCCAATGCTCCGATAATCATACTGATGCACAGCCATTTTAAAATATACGGTAAAGCCGGATATTTCCTAAAGAAAAACCGGGTATGAAAAGTTGCTTTTTTGCGTATGGTTCTTTGATTTTCTGACATAATAATCCTGATTAATTATTGGTTAATAATCTGTTAATCAGGCGTCATCAGCTTTGGTAAAGCGGTTGGGTAAGGAAGAACACCATTTCCTTATGTTGCAAATATAACTAATATTTCGAAATATCTTAATTTTTATAATGAACAGCTTTATTAATTTCAACCGGGTTATTATATTTTCTTATAATCTCCTGCATGTTTTTTACCTGAGCATTCAGCTCATCAATAGAATGTATTTCTTTTCCTCCGATGTTTATATTTAAATTGCTGTTTGCCGATTTGTTGAAATTGGTTCTCTCAAATGAAAAAGGATCATTATAAAACTCCAGTAAAAGCTTTTGTTTTTGTTTTTCGTTAATTGAAATAGCCTTGCTTCCGAAATTCGATTCAAAAAAATCATCGGTAGGATAGAGGTCTGGAAGTTCCTGACTTTTTACAAGATTGTAAATGAAATTCTTTTTCGAATCGTAAATTTCAAAAACTAATCCCGGAAGGCCGGAAAACTTAAAGGGACCTTCATTGAAAGGAATATCTTTATTAAACCAGGCAATCCAGTTTCTTCCGCCGAATGTTGTCGTTGCTTTTTGCAAGGTATACTGCTGTACCTGTTTGGTTTCGTGAGAAATATTCCAGTTGATTTTATCTGTGGTTTTAAAAGAATAATACCCGAATTTAATGTTGATAAAGTTTTCATTATCAAAAGTGTTGATCTTTCTTTTAACAATCTGTCCGGTCATATCAACATGTTTGTTATCCATATTCCCGAATTTTTTGTTCAGGGAATCTGCGATCAGAAGATTACGTCCGTAGAATTTTACTTCTTTAGAATTGATATCCAGATTCATGTTAAACTTTTGATAATCAGATTCTGTAGAGTCCATTTTTAACTGAAGCTCATACACAAACCGATGGGTTTGAGAGCTTAAAGAAACAATGATCAAAAGGCAAATGAGGGCTGAAGCTTTTTTCATGATCGGCAGTTTTGATTGGAAATTTATTTAAAATAAGAATGATCGAGAATGTATTTTTTGCTGATGGCAATGCTTTCAAAAATATCTTTATCGCTGGAATCCTGCTCTAAAAACCAGTATTTGAGGCCGGCATTTTCTCTGACTTCAAAAATTCTTTTAAAATTGATGGTTCCATTTCCTATTTCTGTAAAATCTTTTGTTGTGGCTTTCATATCTTTTACGTGCCACAACGGAAAACGGCCGGGATACTTTTCAAAATAATCCAATGGATCAAGCCCTGCTTTTGAGATCCAGTATAAATCCAGTTCCATTTTAACCAGTTCCGGCGATGTGTTTTCTAAGATAAAATCATAAACGCTTTTATGGCCTTCCAGTTTTTCAAACTCAAAATCATGGTTGTGATAGGCAAACTGAATTCCTGCTTTCCGGGCAATTTCCCCGGATTTTTCAAATAATTCAGGAAGCTTTTTATAATGTTCAACGGTTCTTTCTTCTGGGAAAAGATAGGAGCAGACCATATACTCCGAGCCGATAAAATGTAGGTCTTCAACAGATTTTTCCCAGTTATACAGTAAAGTGCCCTGGTCTTTATGAATAAGTCCTGTTGTATGGTGCGAGCTGATGACTTTCAGGCCGTTCTGTTTAAGAATAGTTTGGAATTCAGTTCTGCTTTTTCCAAAGAATGTTCCGTCGTACCCATAGATCTCTAATTCTGTAAAACCCGAAGTTGCCAGTTTTTCCAGAGCTTTTTCAAGGTTATCCGAAACAGCATCCCTAATGGTGTAAAGCTGTATAGCTAAAGGTTTTTTACTGCTCATATTAGAAATCCCACAGGAGTATAAACCGAGAAATCCCAGGGACGAAAGTTTGATAAAATCTTTTCTTTGCATACATTATAAAAAAGGTTTCATTTCATCCTCAATCTGTGTTCTAAGGTTCATCAGTCTTTTGGCATACTCTTCCTGCTGTTTTTCCTCTTCTGTTTCAGGAATCCATGCAGGCACCGGGAGCTTCTTACCGTTTTCATCTACTGCTACGAACACGATGATACAGTGTGTTTTTTTATCAAAAGTAGGTTGCTTAAGGTTTCTTGAAAAAACATTGATGGAAATATGCATGCTGGATTTTCCGGTGTAAATCACCTGCGCGTCCACTTTTACCACTTCCCCGATCTTAATCGGTTCATAGAAACGGATACCTCCAACATAAACCGTTACGGAATAGTTTCCGCTCCATGTCGTTGCACAGGCATAACCTGCCTGATCAATCCATTTCATAACGCTTCCTCCATGTACATTTCCTCCATAATTCACATCCGAAGGCTCTGAAATAAACTGAAAAGTAATAGGTTTGTTCTGCATCTTTATAAAATTTGAATAAAGTTATTTAATAATTTCCAGAATTTTGGATTAAATCCTACTTTTGAAAGACAAAACTTCAATGAGGAAGGAAATTTAACAATAACAGATTTAAAAGTAATAATGAAGAAAGTATTTTATCTTAATACATGCGATACCTGCAGAAAGATTTTGGCACAGTTTGACCTTACAGGCTGGGAGCTCAGGGAGATTAAAAAAGAGCCTGTCACCAAGGAGGAATTGGCGGCTATGCATAAAAAAACAAAGTCATATGAAGCTTTGTTCAGTAAAAAATCTACCCAGATCAAATTAAGGGGGCTGGACGTGAAATCCCTTGGAGAAAAGGATTTTAAAGAATTGCTGCTGGATCATTATACATTTCTGAAACGCCCTGTTTTTCTTACAGATGATGAAATTTTTGTAGGGAATGATAAGAAAAACGTTGAAGCTTTAAAAGAATTCTTTGGGGTGAATGAATGAAATATCTGATTTCCATATTGCTTTTGCTTTCCGTAAGTCTTTCCGGGCAGACGGTTTACAGAACGCCTTCAGGTGCTAAATACCATCTGGCATCATGCAGAATGGTGAAAAATGTATCTGCAGGTCTTCAGGTAAATAAAGCTGTGGAAATGGGACTTCAACCCTGTAAAATATGTAATCCGCCTTCAGCCACTGTATACAGAATTGTTTCCCGGCCGAAGAAAGTAAGCGGAACAGATAAAGGAAATCAATGTCTGGGAACAACAAAAGCAGGAACAAGGTGTAAGCATTATACCCGTATCGGAAATGATTACTGTTTTCAGCATGTTCCTAAATAACTTTTAGGAAGCGGTCAATATTTAACCATAAAAAAGTCTGCAAATTATTACTTGCAGACTTTTATTATGTTTTGAACAAATCAATTATACGAAAGGAGCTTTCACCACTTTTGCAGGAATGTTCTTATTTCTTACCTGGATAAAAATTTCAGAACCCAGTTTGAAGTGAGGCTTATCCACATAAGCTAAACCTAAACCGATCTTTTTCATTGGTGACTGTGTCCCTGATGTTACTTTTCCGATTACGTTTCCTTCTGCATCCACTACAGGATAGTCATGTCTCGGAACTCCTTTGTCCTGAAGCTCAAAACCAACTAATTTTCTTGTAACTCCTTCCTCTTTTTGCTTGGCAAATATATTTTTGGAAACAAAATCTTTATCGAATTTGGTAATCCATCCTAAACCTGCTTCAATAGGAGAGGTAGTATCGTCAATATCGTTTCCGTAAAGGCAGAAACCTTTTTCCAGTCTTAAAGTATCTCTTGCAGCAAGTCCGGCAGGAATAATTCCTTCCTCTTTTCCTGCGTTGATGATGGCATCCCAAAGCTGTTCTGCATTTTCATTGTTGAAATAGATCTCAAAACCTCCGCTTCCGGTATATCCTGTGTTTGAAATAATTACATTGTTTACTCCTGCAACACTTCCTACGGCAAAATGATAGTAAGGAATCTCAGAAAGATTGGTTTCTGTAAGTTTCTGAAGGATTTCTGTAGCTTTGGGACCCTGAACAGCCAACAAAGACATATCATCAGAAGCATTGGTCATTTTAGCTCCAAAAGTGTTGTATTTTGATATATGATTCCAGTCCTTGTCAATATTTGATGCGTTTACCACTACAAAGTATTTGTCATCCTCCATTTTGTAAACAATAAGGTCATCCACGATTCCTCCGTTTTCGTTAGGAAGGCAAGAGTACTGAGCTTTTCCGTTTTCCAGAGCATCTACATTATTTGTTGTCACAAACTGTAAAAGATCTTTGGATCCGGGTCCTTCAATAAAAAACTGTCCCATGTGGGAAACATCAAACAATCCTGCCTTCTCTCTTACTGCAAAATGTTCTTCCGTTACACCAGAATATTGTACAGGCATTTCAAAACCTGCAAAAGGTACGATTTTAGCGCCCAAAGAAACGTGTTTATCGTATAAGGCTGTTTTCTTCATATTTAATTTTTATTTCTTTATTTTAAAGCTGTTGAAAGTTTCGTTAAAAAGGCTCATATAATTTCCGTTCCAGAATTTCTGACCGCAGTTGATAGAGATCAGATACAGGTCTTTGTTCTTCTGAAAAGCTTTGGTGATCCAGACCGTTTTTTCTTTTTCATCGAAATATTCGTAAAAATATTCTGTGTATCCTTTTTTGGCCTTGTTTTCTTTTATTTTGTTCTCCGGATCTTGAGATTTATAAAGAGCCAGGATAAATTTTTTCATCTCTGCCTTTGGAAGATCCAGATCATGGTATTCCGAAATGGTGATTGCCCCGATTTCATTTGCGGGGAAAACATTTACAATGCCGCTGTCGTCGGTAGATCTCCAGCCTTCAGGGACATTAATAGAATAGCCGGGAGCCTCATAAATTTTTGCTTTTTGGGCAAAGAACATACTTGCCGATAAAAAAGCGGAGATCAATAGTATTCTTTTCATCAGTTAAAAATGGTGTTTATATTCTTCAAGGATGATTTTGAACCACTCTGTAAAATTCTCCGGGGATTCAATCATTTCCTGATCAAGGTCTTTCATGGAAATGAATCTTACTTCCTCTACTTCCTGTGGATTTAAATTGAAGCCAGCTTCATAATTTCCTACAAAAACATGGTCTAGTTCATGCTCCCAAAGGCCGTTTCCTACATCTGCTTTATAGATAAAACTGAATTTTTCCGTAAGCTCCGTTTCAATTCCGAGTTCTTCTTTTATCCTGCGTCTGGCACCATCGAGATAGGTTTCATTTTCTCTTGGATGAGAGCATACCGCATTAGTCCACTGATTGGGGGAATGGTATTTTCCCTGTGCTCTTTTTTGAAGGAGCATTTCACCCTTACTGTTGAACAGGAATACAGAAAATGCACGGTGCAGAAGACCGTTGATGTGAGCCTGCTGCTTTTCCATAAGGCCTAAAACATCATCTTCAGGATTTACTAAAACTACAAATTCTTCCATTTCTACAAATGTAAGCCTAATAAATGTATTTTGAAAATTTTTGAAGAAACATCATATTTTTAGAGATTGAAAGAGAACAGAGATGATTATAGATTTAGATTATATCTTCCAGTAAAACTCCGGCTGAACATTCCCATCCTCCGGAGGGGTGGATTTCAAAATGAAATTTTGAAAGACGGGGTGGTTAACAAAAAGAAGCATTAGAAGAGAGGTTTAAATGATGAATCATCAACTATTAATTAAATCTTACCAGTGAAATTCAAAACATTGTGATCGTTATTGAGAAAATAACACTAAATGAGAAAAATTTTAATCATAAAGATTGAAATAGAGAATAAAATGTTTATATTATTCTTTAAATATGATTGTTTGTTGTATTTTTTTAACTTAAACCCGATTTAATATTCTGGATACCTATAAAATGTGTAACTTTGCAACTCAAATTTTAATGATGGAGTTAGAATACAAAGAGCATATAAGTCCTATTCTTAAGGACGGGGTAAAAAATTATTTAATAGACATAGACGGTACCATTACAGATGATGTTCCGAATGAAGAGCCTGAAAGAATGGTTACCTGCGAACCTTATCCTGATGCCCTTGAAACCATCAATAAGTGGTACGACGAAGGACACCAGATCTGCTTCTTCACTTCCAGAACAGAAAATCTGAAGCAGATTACCATCGACTGGTTGGATAAGCATGGCTTCAAATACCACAGTGTACTCTGCGGAAAGCCGAGAGGAGGAAATTATCACTGGATAGATAACCACCTGGTAAGAGCAACTAGATACAAAGGCAAATTTACAGACCTTGTAGAAAAGCAGGTTACCATTGAAGTTTTCAAAGAAGATTAAGAAAACATATACAGAGATTTAAAAATTAAATGATAAAGTGTACGCACTCAAAATTCATTAATTTTTAAATCTTTTCACTTTTAATATCAAATTCTATTTATGAAAGTTTTAGCAAACGACGGTCTGGATCAATCTGGAATTGATGCTCTGGCTGAGAAAGGTTTTGAAGTGATCACAACAAAAGTTCCGCAGGAATTTTTGGTGGATTACATTAATGAGCATAAAATCCGTGCCCTGCTGGTAAGAAGTGCCACGCAGGTAAGAAAAGATATTATTGACGGATGCCCGTCTATCGAGATTATCGGAAGAGGAGGTGTAGGAATGGATAATATTGATGTGGATTATGCAAGAGAAAAGGGAATCCATGTGATCAATACCCCTTCTGCTTCTTCAGAATCGGTTGCTGAGCTTGTTTTTGCCCACTTATTTTCAGGAGCAAGATTTCTTCAGGATTCAAACAGAAAAATGCCTTTGGTAGGAGATACGGAATTTGCCGCTCTTAAAAAAGCCTATACTGCCGGTATCGAACTAAGAGGAAAGACCATTGGAATTGTCGGCATGGGAAGAATAGGACAGGAAGTTGCCAGAATAGCCCTTGGACTGGGGATGAGAGTAGTTGCAGCGGATAATAACGTAGGAAGAGCAAGTATCAAAGTAAAATTCTACAACAACCAGTTCATTAATGTAGATATTGAAACGGAACCGCTTCAGGAAGTCTTGAAACATTCAGATTTTATTACACTGCATGTTCCGGCTCAGAAAGACGGATATATGATCGGAAAGAATGAATTTGATATCATGAAAGACGGCGTTGCCATCGTCAACTGTTCAAGAGGAGGTGTTATTGACGAAACAGCTTTAATTGCTGCATTGGATTCAGGAAAGGTGAAGTTTGCAGGATTGGATGTTTTCATCAATGAGCCTACTCCTTCTAAAGAAATCCTGAATCATTCAAAGATTTCACTGACTCCCCACACCGGTGCTTCCACTTTAGAAGCTCAGGACAGAATCGGGCTTTCTTTGGCTGAACAAATCTCAAGCATTTTACAGATTCAGTAATCGCTGAAAAAAGAATAAAATAAAAAGCACCTCTGTTTTTTAGAGGTGCTTTTGTTTTATATATTGTTTTTACTTTTAAGAAGATCTCTGATTTCTGTCAGTAATTGCTGATCTGCAGTAGGTGCGGCAGGTGCTTCAGCTTCGGTCTTTTTCATTCTGTTAATCATTTTTACCATAAGGAAAACTACCAGTGCAAGCAGGAGAAAATTAATACCCACGGTCAGGAAATTTCCGTAAGCAAAAATACTCGCACCATCTACTTTTTTTGCATTCTCCAGAACCATACCCGGCTTTACACCATGATTAGGATCGGAAAGGACAACGTATAAACTGCTGAAATCCGGTTTACCGATCACTGCTCCTACCAAAGGCATAATAAGGTCATCCACAACACTCGTTACTATCTTTCCGAATGCCCCTCCGATGATTACCCCAACGGCCAGATCGAAAGCATTGCCCTTGATGGCAAACTCTTTAAATTCTTTAACAAATCCCATAATTTATATTTTTTTAATTAGTATATACACAAAAATATAATTAAAAAATGTAAAAACATTACTTTTTATAGTTTTTTACTCCTTCATTGTTGAATTAACTGCTGTAATTAATTAGCTTTTTTAGTGAATTTATTCTTTTAGCTAATATTTTATTGTTGTCATCATTTGGACTAAGATGTCAGAAAAAACTTTCGTAATTTGGTTAAAAGTTAATACTATCTATGAAAATATTCACTGCAGAACAAATACGTAACTGGGACCGGTTTACCATTTCGAACGAACCTGTTTCATCCATTCAGCTTATGGAAAGGGCTTCGGAAGCATTGGCGGGTTGGATCTCTGAAAATTGTAAGAATTACAGGAAATTTGCCGTTTTCTGTGGAAACGGAAACAACGGGGGCGATGGTTTTGCTGTTGCAAGAATACTTTATCTGAAAGGTTTCGATGTAGATGTATTTATTAAAGATTCCCGATCAAAGTTTTCAGAAGACGGAGCGGTGAACTTTAAAAAACTAAGGGATTTTTCAGGAATATCGGTCAAAGAATTCAAAGATATGGATCAGAATAATTTTGATTCTAAAACAATCATCATCGACGCACTCTTTGGCACCGGATTATCCAGGAATATAGAAGGTGAATATAAAGAGATCATTGATCAGTTAAATGAAAGAAGCAACATCAAAATTTCAGTGGATATTCCTTCCGGTCTTTTCACGGACAGGATTTCTCAGGAAGATGCCATTGTTTTTAAGGCAGATTATACTTTGAGCTTTCAATCCTGGAAAAAAGCTTTCTTACACCCTGAAACAGGGCCTTATGCCGGAAAAGTAATTATTCTGGATATAGATTTAAGCAAAGAATACACTTCCCAAACAGAAACTGATGATTTTGTTATTGATGATGCCGTTATTGATAATATTTTTAAACCAAGATCAGAATTTTCTCATAAAGGGACTTACGGTAAAGTTACAATAGCTGCCGGAAGCTATGGGAAAATAGGAGCAGCAGTACTTTCCACAAGGTCTGCTTTGAAAACAGGTACAGGTCTTACATTTACTCTTGCTCCCAACTGCGGATATGAAATTCTTCAGACTTCCTGCCCGGAAGCCATGTTTACTAAAGGAGGCGAAAATTATATTGATCATTTTGATATAGAAAAAGATACTGTAGCCGGAATAGGGCCGGGCTTAGGAACTGATGCTGAAACCCAGAAGGCATTTTTAAAATTTTTAAAAGAATATTCAAAACCCGTGGTTCTGGATGCCGACGCCTTGAATATTATTGCTCAGGATGAAGCAAGCTTAAAATTAATCCCTGAAAATTCCATAATAACTCCGCATCCTAAAGAGTTTGAAAGGCTTTTTGGAGAATCAGATGACTCTTATCAAAGATTGGATCTGGCAAAAAATAAGGCTAAAGAACTCCGGATATATATCGTTTTAAAAGATCATCATACCCAGGTTATTACCCCTGAAGGGAGGGTTTATTATAATATTACAGGGAATTCAGGACTGGCAAAAGGGGGGAGCGGCGATATTCTTACCGGTATTATCACATCGCTTGCAGCCCAGCAATATTCTGAAGAGCAGGCAGCAATTCTGGGAATCTGGCTCCATGGAAAAGCAGCTGATTTTGCCGCCGAAAAGCATTCCAGGGAATCAATGCTGCCAACGGATGTTATCAATGAGCTGGGAAATGTATTTAAGCTTTTGGAAAGATAGCCTTGCAAAAAATAAATAAAAAAGCTTTTCAGAAGTAACTCTGAAAAGCTTTAATCTTTTGTTATTACATATTATTCAGGCTTCTCATTTTCTGCCTGGGTAATTTTGAATTTTTTAGAAATAATCATGATAATTACTCCGGCAATCATAAACGGAATGGAAAGCACCTGTCCTGTATTCAGTCCGCCAATATGGATAAACTCATCGCCCTGAGGCTCTTTCAGGAATTCAACAAAGAACCTGATTGCCCAAAGGATAATGAAGAACAACCCGAATAGCCATCCCTGCTGGTATTTTTTATTTGTTTTTCTGTATAATATCCATAATAAAACAAAAAGACACACATAGCCGATAGCTTCAAGGAGCTGGCCCGGATATCGGGGAACCGTTGGACCATATTCACTGCTTTGCTGTGGGAAAAGGATAGCAAAAGGAGAATCAGGAGCCACTGCTTTTCCTACAATCTCGGAATTGAAGAAATTCCCCAATCTTACAAATGCACCGCCCAGGGCAACCACAATACCCAGCCTGTCATATACCCAGAAAGGATTTTTCTTGATGATTTTGAATGAATAATATAATGTTGTAAAAATTAAAGCAATCGTAGCACCATGACTGGCAAGTCCGGAAAATCCTGTGAATTTAAACCCGTTTTTAGTGCTTATCGGTAAAAATACACTCCAGAAATCTTCTTTAAACAATTCTGGCTGATAGAAAATAACATGGCCTAATCTTGCTCCCAAAATAGTTCCGATCAGTGTCCATGTGAAAAGCGGTTCAAGGTATTTCTGGTTTACATTGTCGATCTTGAAGATTCTTGTCATCAAAACATAGCCGAAACCAAAGGCAAAAACGAACATCAGGCTATAAAAATGCAAGGTAGCCGAGAATATATGAATACCTTTTGAAGGATCCCAGATTTTGAAAGGTGTTTCCAGTGCTACAGTATCAGATCCGTTAATTGGTTTTGCTGTTTTTACGGCATATTTGAAATCGGTGATATTTTCTTTTGTAGCGGGATTGTCGATCAGCTTAAAGTTTTTGTCAAAAAACTGATAACGGGCAGTTTTGTATTTTTCTAAAGTTGTTGCGCTGTAGTTAAAATAAGCAGGTTCAAAATTGGATTCGTTCAGAATAACCAAAACATCGTTGCCTGTATTTTTGTCCGGAAAAGTATTAAGATCACCTATTTCTGTGGTGGAAAAGATCTTTACAGGGACATTGTTTCCGCTTACCTTCAGAGTTCCGTCGGATAAGCCTCCGGGGTAATTCTGGGCAAACATAGACTGGGTAATGAATGCAAATGCGATGAGGTAAATTCTGAAAATTAGATTACTCATTTCTATCGATTTAATAGTTTATTACTGATTTAATTTTTTCGGGGGAACGGGATCGTAGCCGCTGCCTCCCCACGGATGGCATTTTGAAATTCTTCTGATGCCCATCCACAACCCTTTGAATATACCATGTACCTGGAGGGCTTCCACCATATAATGGGAGCAGGTAGGTTCATACCGGCAGTTTTTGGGAAGTAGGGGCGAAATAAACCATTGGTAAAATTTGATCAAAATTACCAAAGGAAAACTAATGACTTTATTGAATGTAAGTTTCAAAACAATACAAAAATAGGGTAAATAAATTAAAATTGGTTTAATTTTGTTAGAAGTTTCAGGGATAAGAAACCTCTGAATCTGTTGATCAAAAAATAAAATATCTTGAGCCAGAATATACCATTAGCCGAAAAATTAAGACCCAAAACCCTCGATGAAGTTCTTGGACAGGAACATCTTACCGGCGAAAAAGGGACGATCAGAAAAATGATTGAAAATAACACCCTGAATTCGTTGATTCTTTGGGGGCCTCCGGGAACCGGAAAAACCACCCTGGCTGAAATCATTTCAGAAAAATCAGGAAGGAAGTTTTATAAGCTTTCAGCAGTTTCTTCAGGGGTTAAGGATGTTCGTGATGTCATTGAGGATGCCAAAAAGCAGAATCTTTTTTCCGGAAAGTCTCCCATTTTATTCATAGATGAAATCCACCGGTTCAACAAATCCCAGCAGGATTCATTACTACATGCTGTGGAGAAAGGCTGGATCGTGTTAATTGGTGCCACTACAGAAAATCCAAGCTTTGAAGTGGTATCTGCACTTTTGTCAAGAAGCCAGGTGTATATTTTAAAGGCACTGAGCTACGAAAAGCTGGAAGACCTCATAGATACTGCTTCCCGGAGATACAATAAAGATGAAGGAACCGATTTTAAGATCATGGAAAAAGAAGCATTCATCCAGTATTCCGGCGGTGATGCCAGAAAGCTGATCAATTCCGTTGAACTTGTTCTTAACCAATATAGGAACTCTGACACAAAAGAGATTACGAATGAAGATGTTTTGAGTGTTTTGCAGGAAACGATGGCGCTTTATGATAAAAACGGTGAGCAGCATTATGATATTATTTCTGCTTTCATAAAGTCGATGCGCGGGGGAGACCCGAACGGAGCGGTGTACTGGCTGGCGAGAATGATTGCAGGGGGTGAAGATATTAAGTTTATTGCCCGGAGAATGCTTATTCTTGCCGCAGAAGATATCGGATTGGCCAATCCCAATGCTTTGGTGATTGCAAATAACTGCTTCCAGGCCATTAATGTGATAGGAAACCCGGAATCAAGGATTATTTTAAGTGAAACGGCAGTCTATCTTGCTGTTTCTCCCAAGAGCAATTCTACCTATATGGCTATTAATGACGCGTTGGCCCTTGTGAAGAAAACAGGGAATCTCCCTGTCCCTCTGCATCTGAGAAATGCACCGACCAAACTGATGAAAGACCTGGATTACGGTAAAGAATATAAATATGCCCATTCCTACGAAGGAAATTTTGTAGAACAGGATTTTCTGCCCGAAGAAATTAAAAACGAGAAGCTTTATCAGCCGGGAAACAATGCTACTGAAAAAAAGATCTACGAGGAGCTGAAGAAAAAATGGAGCAACAGATATTAAACAAAAAGGATACTTTCAAAGTATCCTTTTGTTATATAAATTGTAAGTATTATTATTTTATACCATTTGTACTTAGGAAAACGGTTTTTCTTCCGTCGTGATCCTTTACTTCCACGTTACCCATGATGTCACCGTAGATTTTTGTGCTGCTGTCAGGGAATTCGTAGCCTTCAATAAAAACCGGTGTATTTTCAGGCACTCCGTATTGTGAATTCAGCTGAGCCAGGGAGAGGATATCCAAACCTTCCTGCCCGTTCTTAATTTTAAACTCCGTCAGACCTTTTTCTGCAATGAAGCTGTATTTTTTTAAATCCTGAGGCAGACCGGCTGCACTTTTATAGACACTTGAGCTCTGAACAATAGCTTTTCTTGCATTAAACATGCCTACTGTTCCTACTACATCATTGGCAACAGCAAATTTTACAGAAGGATTTTTCTGGGCGGATAATGCTACAGATGATAATATTAAAAAAGAATAGAGTATTTTTTTCATAACCGGATATGTAACTGTTAAAAACTGGATAAATATAATTAATTTTTACAAAATGTGAATGAATTTTTAAATATTGTTTAGAAATAAAAACATTTGTTAGGAATTTTTGATTTTTAGAAAAGCATATTAAAGTCTGTTTTCATTGAAAGGGCTTGCTAAATATGCCTGTTGTTAACCTTCTTTTTCTTCCTCCTTTTTATCAACCATATTTTTGATAATGTTTTTCAGTCTTTGAAAGGTGAAAGAACTTAATAATAAAATGATTCCCAGTATAATAAATGCTGTAATTCTTGAAATATTGTCCATTTGCCATACATCATAGCTGTAAAGTTTCAGGACCATGATTCCTATGAGGACAAAACCAATCCTGCTGTATTCCGGAATGTTCTTTTTTAAGCTCATGTATATAAAAATACTGGCCAGTACAGTCCATATGATCGGAAGATAAAGGATATTGAAATGTTCCTTCGCCTTGTAAATAAGGGACAGATCATTTACGGAGCTGAGAATGTAAGTATGATAGAATCCACAGCTTATGGCAATAACAAGCGTTACAGAAACCATCCAGTAAGAAATCCTGGTTTTGTAAAAATCTGAGCTGGAAGCTGTATTCCACAAAATATATACAAAAGGGATCCAGTGCAGAAGGTGGATCATATAAAAACCGGTCGTAAGTTTCTTCTGTAAAACTGCATTAACGACTGCTGAAGCCGCAAATGAAGCATTCAAAACAATCAGGATAAGAAGCAGATAGATAAGACCTGTTTGAATCATATTGCTGATATCCAGTTTTTTCCTGAATATCATCAGCATAAAGATGTAATAGATGCTGAACAGAAGACCAATACTTGTAATAGCCGGCCAGGGCATATCCGAAATATGATAAGTGATCTCCAGAAGAAGAGCAATATAGATAATACTGTAGCTTACAACGGCAAAAATATTTTCAAAAAAACTGTCCTCCTGTTTATGGGACTTATTGATCTTTTTTAACAGGAAAAGGTTAATGATCGTAGTCGTAACAGTGACAAGACTGGTTAAAAAGACGGGATTAAATACAATGCCCATGTGTTGTTTGTTCAGATATTCCGACCATGTTATAATCTGTGCAATGATGACAAGCGGAAACAGAACGTAAAAACATGTTTTGAAAATAGTATGGCCGCTTTTTTTCCAGATATAAAGGAGCAATGACGCTTCTATTGCCCAAACACTCGTAATGAGATGGCTCATGAACTGAAGGGCAACCGCTACTGTGATCAGGCTTATGGTAAGCGCTGCGAAAATAGAATAGCTGAATCCAAAACTCTTTTTACCGTATTCCCTTAAAAGGAGTACACCGTTAAGTGCTGCAAAAAGAAGCGGAAAAATAATGACCGGTTCATAGTTTAATGCCTTGAATATGTAAATTAACCCGATAATACTGGAAAAATTAATTAATATCAGCATCAAAGTCTCCCATGCTGAAAGTAGATCCTTTTTGAAATGATTCCGAAGAGCAAAAATGTAGAAAATAATATAGTTAATCATATAAAAGACAATGCACAGAAGCTCGGGCTGTTTTATAGTCCAGAAGAAAAGATAGATGCTGGTGAAGATATAAGACGTCCATCCCACGCTCTTCCAGTCCTTTAAAAATGTAGTGACGAGCATGCCTGTATTCAGGAGCGTAAGGTAGGTGAAAAGGAAAAGATAGTTACTCTCGCCGGTGCTGATCATCAGAGGAGCTGAAAACCCACCGAGTAAGGCAAAAATAATCAGAACCTCGCTTTTATAATAATGAGCAAGGACGATAGAAATTACAGTGATCAGAGTTGTGATAATAAAAGCAGTATTCTGGGTAAACAGATGGTATTCCCGGAATGCAATGGTGGTCGTAAAATAAAGCACGGCAATTCCTCCTCCGGTAATAATGGAGGCAAAAACAGCATAATTCTTCCTCAGAAAATGCCCAATCACCATAATTCCTGCTCCGACAGCTAAACCTATTCCTGCCCTTGCACTTTCTCCGATCCAGTTTTTATCAATTGCATATTTTACAAAATATCCGATTCCCAGAACCAGTGTGAAAATTCCGATAATGGTAAGGATGTTTTGTTTTAAAAAGTTAAAAACTGGTTCCAGCCAATCTTTTTCAGGCGGAGCAGGCGGTGTTGGTATAGGAGTAATAATGTCCTGCGGTTGATGGATTATATTGGCTTCTTCATTCGATGCAGGTTGGTAATGCGTTTCTGTATTTTGTTTTGGCTGATTGATTTTCAGATTCAGATCAAAAATCTCCTTTTCAAGCTTCCTGATCCTGTTATTAAGATGATTGAAGATAAAAAAGATGATAATTATGATTAATATCGTCATTAGCAGTCCGCTCATTCTTTAGTTTTTTATCAAATATAAACTAATTGTAACAGGATAAAAAATTAATCCACCACATATTCTGTGATGGATTAACCGTGCAGAGTGATTAAATTATATGAATCTTAGTTAGATATTTTATAGATATAGAATGAGGCAACACTAGCTCCAAGTAAGCCTACATCTAAAGCTGTTGAACCTGTAAGCCCAAAGGAAATTTTATCCCCGGCCTGGAAACTATAAACTGAGTTTAGGCTGGTTTCAGAAATCGTTAAACTCAATAAAATAAGGTTAGCTCCACTGAATGGACGGTTGTCTATTATTGTTGCTACACCGGCCCTTGTTCTTAAAATTCCCACGCCGGGCGAATTGGCAAGGATAGAGGCCTGTAGTCCGGTACCGTACTTAAAGCTAAATCCAATTGCATATACTCCTGCAGATGGAATGGTGTATGTATTATCAACGTCTGAGAATAAAGCTGCATTTCCTATTGATCTTTCAGTAGTAAGAAAATTGACTGCTCTGAATCCTGAAGGAAATAATCCTAAACTTAATAAGCTGATTCCTGAGGTTTTTTTGGCTGCATACACAGAAGCATTAGTACCTGCTGCAGTTGTGGCGGCATCAATAATAAGCTGAGGGTCTACTTTGGCAACCTGAAATGTTCCGTCATTAACCACCATAAGGGTATATCCGGGCAAAGCGGGTATCATTTGGGTATCCCTAACTTTTAAAGTTCCGTTCACATCCAATGTAGCGGATGGGGTAGCTGTGTTGATTCCGACTTGGGAAAATGCTGAAGCTGCAGATAGAGCTAGAAGCAAACTGTAAATTTTGGTTTTCATAAGTAAGTTTTTTAGTTAGTTTTCCTGATGAAGAATGCAAAAATCGTGCCTTCTATTATCATTTATTCAATTAAATATTTGTTATGATGTGAATTTTTTAGATATATTTTAAATATTAAATGTATATTATTTCGTAATATGGTTATGTGTTGTTATTTTAAAATTAATGTTGAGGTAAAAGTAAATATTTATTTTTATATATCTCCATTATATGAATTAATTTTTTTTAAAATTGTTTAAATTGTCACTTTTTGTGACAGTGTAGGCTGCTGATTTGGCAGAATTTAAATCTGTCAAGATGTCACTGATTTTAATAAAAAAACACTGCCGTAAAAGCAGTGTTAAATTCTTATATGTTATTTTTTTAACTTTCGAGAAGGAATTCTTTATAATTTCCAAGGAAATCCACTTCCGCATGAATCGATTTAAGCTCCAGAAGAGCGTTCCCGTGAAGTATCTCTTCCCATTTTCCAACGACGTTGATAAAGAAAAAGTAATTGCCAAGCCCGGTTTTCAAAGTCCGGGATTCAATTTTGCTGAGATTCATTTTTCTCCAGGCAAAAACGGAAAGCACCTGGTGAAGGCCGCCGGCATGATCCTCCGGAAGATTGATCAGCATACCGGATTTTTCGCCTAAAACTTCAAGATGTGTATTGTGATACTCAGATTGCTGTTTGGTAATAACGATAAAACGGGTATGATTCTGTTCAAAATCCTGAATATTTCTCTGGACAATTTTCAATCCGTATAAATTAGCGGCAAACTGGTTGGCTACGGCGGCTATCTTTAAATCCTTATTCTCAGAAACGTATTTTGCTGCAGCAGCCGTTGAAGAAAAATCCTGTCTCGTTATCTCCTTATAATGGCTGTCCAGAAAATGGAAGCTTTGAGCTAAGGCCTGTGGATGCGAATATATTTTTTCTATATCTTCCATATTGTTCTCAGGATGGATCATCAGATGATGGGCAATCGGCATTACCCCTTCCGCTTCAATTTTGATAGAAGGAGTTTTATACAGATAGTCCAGCGTCATAGAAACCGTGCCTTCAATAGAGTTTTCCAAAGGTACAACTGCTTTTTCAGCTTCTCCGCTATTTACAGCGTTAAAACAGTCCAGAATATTGGCCTGTGGTAAAAGTTCTTCTCCGGGAAAAAGCTGTGTGGCGGCAAGCTGTGTAAAGCTGGCATGAGGTCCCAAAAATGCAATCTTCATAAGTGATGTATTAAAACGTAGATTATTGAATTTATATTTAGAGGTGCAAAGATGCAAATTAGTTTAAAAATAACCACCTCCTTCATTGATTATATACAGTATCTATCGGCAGCCTGATGGTCTGTAATCTGCTACCTATAATCTGCCACGTGTTAATCGTTCCAGTTTTCTTCAATAAGCTTCATCAGAAAATCCGGACATCTTATAATTTTGCTGGTTTTCGCATCCAGAAAGAAAAGGGTAGTGGAGGCTTCCGTGATCTTTATCTTTTCTTCATTGAAGATTTCATATTCAAATTCAATTCTTACACCCGGTAATTTTTTTACATAGGTATGGATTTCCAGATTCTGATCATACAGAGCGGGGCGGATGTATTTAATTTTATAATCCGAAACGGGAAGCCAAATTCCTTGGTTTTCAATTTCATCGTATGATATTCCTATGCTTCTGAAGAGTTCCACTCTGCCAATTTCGAAGTATTGTGCATAGTTTCCGTAGTACACATATTTCATAGGGTCTGTTTCTCCGTAACGTACTCTTATTGAGTGAGTTGTGTGTATCATTTTTAGTCCTTATTTACGCATACAAATATATTTTTAAATAATCAATACCTGCAATATTTTTTTTTAAAAAGAAAAAATTGGACCTTTGTCTTCCTTCTAAAAAAAGTACTAACAAAGATTTAATCGGGGCATAAATATGGATGAAAATTTAATGATGATATGGCAGAAATGCCTTCAGTTTATGCGGGATAATTTGAACGCGGCTGAGGACAATTCTGATCTTAAGAAGCTTGAAAAATCCTTCGACATGCTATTCGATAAGGTACAGCCACTTTCGTTGGTTGCCAATAACCTTACGCTTATAGTGCCGAGCGATTTCTACAAGGAATATATTGAGGATAATTACCTGTCCCTGCTTTCTGCTGCCCTGAAGAAAAATCTTGGAAAAGGAGTGAAATTATGGTACTCAGTTATGGAAAACAGGCCAACCGGTGAGGAGAAGCCAGTGACCATGAATATGAAGGGGAAAAGCGTTCCCACCCCAAAAATGCAGGAAACAATGCCACAGGGATTCTCTGCCAATATTGTAAACCCTTTTGTGGTTCCGGGAATAAGAAAAGTAAACATTGATTCTAACCTGAAATCTGATTATTCATTTGATAATTATATAGAAGGAGAAAGTAATAAATTTGCTGCCACGGTAGCAAGATCAATAGCCAAGAGACCGGGAGCAACCGCCTTCAATCCATTATTCCTTCACGGAGGGTATGGAGTGGGAAAGACTCACTTGGGGCAGGCTGTAGGACTTGAAGTAAAAAATCAGTTTCCGGATAAAGTGGTTCTTTATCTTTCATCTGAAAAATTCATTCAGCAGTTTATCTCTGCAGCGAAAGCGCATAAGCAGACAGAATTTGCCAATTTCTACCAAATGGTGGATGTTTTAATCATTGATGATATTCAGTTCCTGTCCGGTAAATCTGCCACACAGGACAGCTTCTTCCACATCTTTGATCATCTTCACCAGAACGGAAAGCAGATTATCCTTACTTCGGATAAGGCTCCTGCAGACATCATGGATATTCAGGAAAGAATCGTTTCCCGTTTCAAATGGGGACTTTCTGCCGAAATCAAATCTCCGGATCTTTCCACAAGAAGGCAGATTATTGTAGACAAATTAAGCAGAGACGGAATCGTTCTTCCGGGAGATATGCTTGATTTCCTTGCGGCGGAAGCAAAAACCAATGTAAGAGAACTTATCGGGGTAATCAACTCTGTAATTGCTTACTCTACCGTTTATAGAAAAGACTTAAGTCTTGAATTACTGAAAGATACGATCAATAAGATTGCTGCCAACCAGAAGAAAGTGATCAATATTCCTTACATTCAGGAAGTGGTATGCGATTATTTCGGAATCAAAAAAGAGCAGCTTCTTTCTAAAACAAGGAAAAGAGAAATTGCCCTTCCCAGACAGTTGGCCATGTATTTCTCAAAAGAGCTTACCAATGCAACCTTTACAAAGATTGGTGAAGAAATGGGCGGGAAAGACCATTCAACGGTAATGTATGCTTGTGATACTATTAAAGACGTATCGAAAATTGACAAAGAAGTCAAGAAGTACGTTAAAGATCTTGCAGAGAGAATCAAGAAATAGAAATAATTTAATCTGAATAAATTGAAATGAAGAATAGCTGTATTCTTCATTTTTTATTTAGTTTTGTTGTTAATAACAGAATCTTTTAATAATTAAAATCATTTAATCTTTTATGAAAATACTGATGGTCTGTCTGGGAAATATTTGCAGAAGCCCTTTGGCAGAAGGCATTATGAAGACAAAGCTTCCTGCAGGTTTTTTTGTGGATTCTGTTGGGACCATCTCTATGCATGAAGGTGAACATCCCGATAAACGGGCAATAAAAACTGCGGCTAACCATCATATTGATATTTCCAGGCAAAAATCCAGACCCATTACAAAGAAGGATCTTGAAACCTTTGATAAAATCTACTGCATGGATATTGACGTGTATGAAGGTGTGATTTCAAAGGCGGAAAATGAGGAACAGCGCCAGAAGATATCGTTATTTCTTGAGGCTTTAGGCGATCACAAAAATGCTGAAGTTCCCGATCCGTATTGGGGAGATATGAAGGATTTTGAAGATGTTTTTCAATTGCTGGATAAAGGTTGCGATGCTATTAAAGACCAAATTCTATCATAATATGAAAACATTGATTCTTGCACTCCTCCTGAGCTTCAATTTTTCTTTCGGCCAAACTCAGGATGAAACTGAAATCCGGAAAGTAATGGATGAATTTATGCAGTGTATCAAAACCAGGGATGAAGCCAAATTTGTATCTTTATTTCAGGATCCTGTGCTTTGGACCGGAATTTATAAAGATAGAACCCAGGCCAAACGTCTGGAAAAAAATCCTAAATCGGAATACTATTTTACAGATGATTATAAAGCCTTTATCAAAAGCTTTAAGGATAATAAATCTGAAGAAAAATTCGACAATATCAAAATCATCGAAGACGGAGCTGTAGCCTCTGCCAATTTTGACTACAGTTTTTGGTATGACGGGAAAATGGAAAATTGGGGTAAAGAAATCTGGACTCTGATGAAAATCCATGGAAAATGGAAAATTACTTCAGTTACTTTTTCTATGGACCTCAATGAATATTTCCCTCAGCCTTCATTAAAAGAAAGAACTAAAAAACAATAAAATGCTTTTTTTACTCCCAGCCTATTTATCAGAAAATACTTCTATCAATCACTTTTCGCCTGTTCTGAAAGATTATATCATGCAGACTGACTATTTTTTTGTTGAAAATGAAAAAACAGCCAGGAAAGTTATTAAATTCTTTGCTCCTGAAAAGAAACAGGCTGATCTGAAATTATTTTTATTAGACAAATACACGGAAAACGCTGATATTAAAGAAGCTCAGAACCTGATGATGCAGGGACAGGATTTCGGTCTTCTTTCTGAAGCAGGACTTCCATGCATTGCAGATCCCGGAAACCTGATTGTAAAATGGTGCCATGAGAAAAATATCAGAGTGGTTCCTGTTTCGGGGCCGTCATCCATCATTCTTGCCCTGATATCAAGTGGCTTTAATGGTCAGGAATTCACTTTTCATGGGTATTTGCCAATAGATAAAGGCGAAAAAAAGAAACAGATCCAGCGTTTGGAAAGCCTGGTGCAGCAAACCGGTTATTCCCAGATTTTCATGGAAACTCCATACAGAAACAATCCGCTTTTTGAAGATCTTACTAAATTCCTTTCTCCCAATACAAAACTTTGTATTGCAGCCAATATCAACGATCCGGAGCATGAATTTATCCAGACAAAAACCATTAATGACTGGAAGAAAGCAAAGCCTGAGCTTCACAAAATTCCCGCTGTTTTCGTACTGGGAAAATAGTACTTCTTGTCTTGCGAACCGTAGGTGAAGAAATCTTTATACTACAAATTGGATATGTAGTGTAGTATTGCTGATTCTTTTTTTTGTGCCCGCAGATTTTGCAGATTGCGCAGATGTTTGCGTTATAATTTATTTAAGATATAAGAGTATTATTGAGCTTGTTTTAGCCATAAACATCTGCGTAATCTGCGAGATTTATAAAAATAAACTATTAACCTAGAACTTTCACCTGAAAAACATTTAACAGCCCTTAACGTTCCCTTTGCACCATTCTTGTTTTATACTGATCATAACACAAAAAAAATAAATTATGTCAGACAAAAAATTAGCAGGAATCTGGATCGATTCAGAAAAAGCAGTTGTAGTAAAGAATCACGATGCTCAGAATGCATTCAAATTTTTCCTTTGTAGCCCTGTAAAAGCAGAAATACAGCATGGAAACTCAAGTGAAAATGCAGCCAACAATGCCGAACGTACCAATAAAGTGAAATTCTTCAAAGAAGTGGAGCATCTTCTTACCAACTCCCAGGAAGTGTATATTACAGGCCCTGGAACCATTCAGGAAGAGCTTAAAAACTATCTTCATGATACAGCTCAATTCAAAAACCTTAAAATAACGTTGGATACAGCACAGAAAATGTCGGACGAGCAGGTTCTTGAAACAGTTAAAGAATATTTCAATGCTTAAATTATTGATAATGCAGTAAAAATCCGGATACCAACAGTATCCGGATTTTTATTATGGTAAAAGCAGACCTATTTTTTTATTCTGCTTGTTTTTCGTTTTCTCCACAAAAAGATAATAATAGGAATGATCAGTAGGAACGGCCAGAATGAAATAATTCCTAATAAAAAGGTCACAAAACTGTTCCATCCTTCAGTTACAGAATCTGCAAATCGGCTTCCGAAACCAATTTTTGAAGTAGCTGAGCTTCTTACTTTTTCTTTGTATAAACTCAAGTTAAGCGTGCTGTAATTCACCCGGTCATCTATGAATCTTAATCTTCCTTCAGCAACGTCAATTTCGTCTTCCAGTTCGCGGATTTTTTCCTGAATTTCAATCATATCTTTTGTGGTAGAAGCACTTCTCAACATATCACGGTACTTTTCAAGATAGATCCTTTTATTGGCAAGTTTAATAGAAACATCGGTATATTCTTCAGTAACATCATCAGATGAAATATTTTTGGACAGTACAGAGCCTACTCCATCAGAAAACGAATTCACCAACGCATCAAAGTTTTTATGCGGAACCCGGATGACAAGATCCAGATTATCATCCATGTCAGTGTTTTGGAATTGCTCAGTTTGAATATAAGCATTATTCTTATTCAGAATATCTCTCACCTGATTCTGGGCTTTTTTTATGTCTCCCACCTGGATTTTCATATTACCATTTTTAATAATCTTTTTGGAGATAGTGTCAGCTTTTTTAGGGGCTACAGAAGCTTGGGCAGATTTATTTACTGTTTCTGATTTTTCAGAAATGGAGCTGGAAGGAGCCATTTGATAAACTTCTTTTGAGGATGGAGGAGCTTTTACATCATATTCAGCAACAGCCGGAGAAGCGTTTACAGCTTCCAGCTCAGATTTCTTACATCCGGACATTAAAAGGATTATAAATAAAGGAAGAAATAATTTTCTCATGGTATTTTTTTTAATGAACATTATCAAAAATTATGCTTAAATGTTTATTTTGTTTCAAATTCATAATATTTTCATAAAATTGATTAAGATTAATTATTATTCAATAGTTTAAAAAACAAACTAAAATCTAAATTATTTTTTATTTTTAATGAATGAAAAAAAGTCTTTTAGCAATTGTGTTTTCTCCATTTCTGATCTACGCACAGGAAGTCCCTAAACTGACCGATGAGATGGCAGTTAAATTATTGGAAAAACCACTTCATTGCATCAATCAGGAATATCCCAATAAAACGGCACACATCATCAACAACGCAGGAGAAGTTACTTTAACTCCAAAAGATCTGCACCCAAGCTTTTATGGCTGTTTCGACTGGCACAGTTCCGTTCACGGTCACTGGATGCTGGTAAGACTGCTGAAAACGAAACCGGATCTGGCCAATGCAAAAGACCTTGAAAAGATTCTTGACAACTCATTAAGCAAAGAAAATTTACAGGCTGAAGCTGACTATTTTAATAAATATGAACTGACAGCCACTTTTGAAAGAACATATGGGTGGGCCTGGCTCTTAAAACTTGACGAAGAACTGACTACCTGGAATCATCCGAAAGCTAAAATCTGGCATGAGAATTTAAAACCTCTTACCGCTCAGATCTTAAAATCATGGAAAGCTTACCTTCCGAAGCAAACCTACCCGAACAGAACCGGCGTTCATCCGAATACTGCATTTGGGCTGGCTTTCGCGATTGATTGGGCGGTTGCCAATAATGACAAAGAATTTGAGATCCAGCTGAAAGAAAAAGCAAAATACTTTTATGGAAAAGATCAGAAAACCCCGGCCTACCTGGAACCTGATGGAACGGATTTCTTCTCGCCAAGCCTTGAAATTGCCGATCTGATGAGAAGAGTGCTTCCCCAAAAGGAATTCGTGCTTTGGCTGAACAGTTTCTATGAAAAAAGAAGCCTGGAGAATATTGAAAAAATCCCTGTAGTAAGTGATCTTAGCGACTATCAAACCGTTCACCTTGTAGGATTGTCCTTTTCCAAAGCATGGTGCATGAAAGGCATATCAAAAGCACTTCCAAATGAGCATCCTTTAAAGAAAGAATTTAAGAAAACTGCTGATGTATTCTTGGCCAACGGACTTCCTCTTTTATTTCAGGGGAATTATGGTGGAGATCACTGGCTGGCAAGCTTTGCCGTTTATTCCCTGGAAGATTAAAACGTTGTAATCACGGAATATAATGGTTACATTTGTCTTATGTCAGCCTTAGAAAAATTCGGTGTTGAGATTTTTACCCAGCACAATATTTTCGAGAGAATTTCTGCGGATAAACCTTTCCGTCCGGATAATCCTGCTTTTATTTTTATTAAATCGGGGAGTATAAAGCTCCGCCAGCATTTCAGCGATCTGGAGCTTTCCGCTAATATGTTTATGGTTACCGATCCGCAGACGATTTATGAAATGGTTTCCGTAAGCGGCGATTTCCAGTCCAGGATGGTTTCTTACAAAAGAGACTTTATTTCTGCATTATCTTTGAAGTTCAACAGACTCATTACCTACCGTTATTTCCGCCAGCAGATGAATAAAGGCGTTCCTTTTCCTGAAAATGAAATGGAGGTGGTCTGGAAAAGCGTGAACTTTTTGAAATATATTCTTGATTCAGATACAGAAATGCTATATAAAAAAGAAATGGTGGAGCATCTTTTCTCTGTTTTCTGCTATCAGATGGCAGGAATTATTTCTAAAGAAGATACTAATTCCATGAACCAGATGTCCAGGCAGGAAGAAATTGTTTTTGTATTTCTTACAGATCTCGCAGAGCATCATCTCACAGAAAGAACCGTTGAGTTCTATGCCGAACGGCAATCCATTACAACCAGACATCTTTCCTCAGTCGTGAAATCCATTACCGGAAAATCGGCCAGCCAGATTATAGCCTTAATTGTAATGAATGAAGCAAAAGTGCTTTTAAACTCTTCCAATAAACCCGTTTCGGAGATTTCTTCCATTCTTGGCTTTAGTGATCAATACGCATTTTCCCACTTTTTCAAAAAACATCTTGAAATAAGCCCCAGACAGTACAGACATCAGTTCGAAAACTAAAATATTACATTTGAACATCTTTTTCCAAAATTCAAACATTTGATTGACTTTTTTGCTGCCGTAACTTTGCCTTCGTAAAACAAGGTAAAATGATAAATAATATAAAAACAGTACTGTCACTTGTGATAGGTGTATTCCCTGCGCTGTTTTTTTCTCAGCAGATCAAAGAGATGACTGCAGGTGAAGCCGCAGATTTGGCGGTGAAAAACCACCAGCAGCTAAAAGTGGCTGCGCAGAATATTGACATCGCAAAACAAAATACCAACATTGCAAAACTTCAAAAGCTTCCCAATATTACAGCTTCTACAAGCCAGTTTTATTTAGGGAATGCTGTGGCGATTGATAAAGATTTTTCGAATTCAACCAATATCCCGATGCCTCACTACGGAAGCTCGTATGCTGTACAGGCAACCCAGCTGATTTTCAAAGGAGGTCTGGTGAATAAATCCATCGAGATGGCCGGACTTCGGGAGCAGCTTTCTGAGCTGGATCTGGAAAAAAACAAGCAGGATGTAAAATTCCTTGTGATTTCCAATTATCTGGATGTCTATAAAATATTCAATCAGGAAACCGTTTTTCAGAATAATAAAAAACTGGCTCAGGAACGTCTGAAAAATGTTCAGAAGTTTTATCAGCAGGGGATGGTGACCCGTAATGAGGTTATCCGGGGAGAACTGGCCATTAAAAATCTTGATCAGGGAATCCTGACCCTGGCGAATAATAAAAAAATCCTTAATTACAATTTAAATATTGCTTTGGGGCTTCCTTCGGGGACAAAAATTATTCCTGTTGAAAGCTTAGAGAATAAAGAATCGGGAATAGGAATGGATTACTATATGGATCTTGCTCATAACAGCAATCCACAGTTGAAATCGGCAAAGAAAAACATTGATGTAGCTGATAAAAATATAGAAATCATTAAAACGGATCAGTTACCGACACTTTCCGGGTTTGGAGGGTATAATTTGCAGCGCCCCATTACAACAAGAAATCCGGTTCTGGATATGTATTCCGGAGGCTGGCAGGCAGGTGTTTCTTTGAGTTATAATATTGATAATTTATACAAGACAAAAGAGAAAGTAAAGCTTGGTGAATTGCAAAAAACGCAGGCAGGAGATGCCGTAACCTTGATACAGCAGAACGTGGATATGGCAGTGAATGCAGCTTATGTAAAATACCAGGAATCTATCCAGCAGGCAGACATTCTGAATGATTCAAAAAGGCTGGCAGAGGAAAACTACAAGATCACGGAAGCTAAATATTTAAACCAATTGGCCGTACAGGCTGAAATGATTGATGCACAGAACCAGAAGCTTCAGGCTGAGCTGGATTTTGCCAACGCGGAAATCAATGTGCTCTATCAATACTATAACCTGTTGAAAGCTGCAGGAACACTTTAATTTTAAAACTGAAAATCAAGATAATGGAAAACAAGGAACAAACCACTCAAAATACTCAGGCCGCTCCCGCACAGTCAGGAGCAGCAGTGAAAAAGAAACAGAACAAAAAAAATAAGATCAGAGCTATCATTTCTAATATTGTGGTATTTCTGCTGATAGGATTCGGGCTTTTCTGGCTGGTCCGCGAATATTTTCACATAGGGGACAAAACCTATACGGAAGCAGCCCAGGTGGAGGAATTCATCAACCCGATCAATACAAGGGTTTCAGCTTATATTAAAGAGATAAAATTCATCGAGCACCAGCAGGTTAAAAAAGGAGATACACTGGTTATTCTGGACAAAAATGAATTATTAACCCAATTGGGCCAGGCGGAAGCTGCTTATCAGAATGCTTTGGCTCAGAGATCGGCAACAAGCTCATCCGTCAATACAGTTTCCAATAATGTAAGTGTGATGGAATCCAATATCGCAGGAGCAAAAGCAAGATTATGGAATGCCGAGCAGAATTTAACCCGGTATAAAAACCTTCTGGCCGCAGAAGCTGTTACCAGACAGCAGTACGATCAGATCAAAACCGAATATGATGCGCAGAAAGCGGCATACGAGACGCTGATCAACCAAAAGCAGTCGGCCAACCTTTCTACGACTGAAGTTAAAAGTAAATTGGGAATCAATGATGCAGAGATCAAAAGGACGAAAGCAGCATTGGATATGGCAAAGATCAATCTTTCTTATACAGTCATTACAGCTCCGTATGACGGAATTATGGGCCGTAGAACAATCTCTGAAGGGCAGCTGATCCAACCGGGACAGCAGGTAGCAACAATTGTTCTGAACGGGCAGAAATGGGTAACGGCTAACTTTCTGGAAAGCCAGATGCCGAATATTAAAATAGGAGAGAAAATAACAATGACTGCCGATGCTTTAGGCGGAAAGAAATTTGAAGGAGTGGTAACTGCAATTTCCGCTGCAACGGGTTCGAAATATTCCAGTGTTCCTACAGATAATTCCACCGGTAATTTTATCAAAGTTCAGCAGAGAATTCCTGTAAGAATAGAATTCAGTGCTTCCAACAGAAAAGAAGACCTGGATAAGCTGAGCGCGGGAATGAATATGAATGTGAATATTAATTAGGATTGAAGATTTTAGAAGGGAAGCCGGTAGTCAGAAGATGGAAGTTAATAGAGAAGAAAAAACGTCCGGCCTTTCTCTAAGTTTATGATCTTTCAAATAGCATATCATTACTTATTTGGAATATAGAAGTATACTGAAAAAGAGAGACTTCCATCTTCTAGCTTCCATCCTCTAACTTAATATCTAATAAAATGTACAACAAAGGATTATATCATGATTGGGTGCCCAAACCCGTGCAGCTGCTGCTCATTGTGCTGTTACTGGCTGTAGTGATGCCGCTTGGTGGAGTGTATACCGGAAATATCAGTTATCTGGTAAGTGGTACCGGAGCCATGACGGAATATTTTATGTGGGCTAATTACGCTACCACTATAGGAATGGGAGCCTGTATGCCCATTGTTCTCAGATTGAAGATGAGATTCAAGGTAAGGGACAAAATGACAGTTTTGCTGGTGCTTTTAGGGTTGCTTAGCTATATTAACGGTACTACAATGCAGCCTATGATCTTCGTATTCACTGCTCTGTTTATAGGCTTTCTAAAAATGATGGTGACCATTGAGCTGTTTCTTCCGTTAATGGCGATGATCGGAAACAGAGGAATGTTTTACGGGCTGTTCTATACCTTTGTTTTGGTGATGAACCAGGTGGCAGCCTATTATGCAGTGGTAGTTTCCATTAATTACAACTGGCAGCATTTTTACATTATTGCCGCCGTATTATGTTTTATACTCGCTTTGATCCACTGGATCTTTATGCACGATAAATATTTTGCCTTAAAAGTTCCGTTACATTATATCGATTGGATGAGTATTATACTTTTCGTTTCGACGTTTATGTTTTCTGCTTATGTTTTTTCATTCGGGAAACAGCAGGATTGGTGGAATTCAAAGAATATACTGAATGCGAGTATTGCTGCTTTTGTAAGCTTTGCTTTGCTGGTGGTCCGCCAGTTTACTTTAAAAAGACCTTATCTGTCCTTCAAAATATTTAAGCAAAATAACGTACAGCATGGTCTTTTTATGCTGTTGTGGCTGGGAATGTTCTTGGGAACAACCTCGATTCAGAATACTTTTGCGGTAGGAGTGCTGGGATATGACCAAAAAACGAATGCCGGTTTGAGTATACTGATGATTCCCGGGATTATTCTGGCAGGAGCTGTTGCTGTATTTTGGTTTAAGAGAGAAATACCATTGAAAATGTTTATTTTTTCAGGATTCTCGGCGATGATGGGATATGCGATCATCATGTATTTTTCCATGGTTTTGGAATTCAATTATGAGAACTGGTACCTGCCGATGTTTTTAAAAGGATATGGAATGTGTTCACTCTTCATTTCGGTATGGTTCTATACCCTCGATAAGCTTGAAATGGATGATATGCTGGCAGCAATCGGGCTGGTGCTGGTATGGAGAACGTTTCTGGCAGTAGGTTTTTTCTCTGCATTATATTCGTGGTTCCAGTACCGTTTCCAGGTAACGGCTGTGGGAGATCTTGCAGTTTATATTGATGGAATGACGGTTACCCCTCAAACTTTGGCAGCCAATATGAAAACACTTCAGTTGAATGCCATTATTGTATCTGGTAAAAAGATTTTTGGATATATTATTTTAGCAGGCTTTGGGGTGTTGCTGTATATCATTACCCATCATTTCGGAAGAGAAAGATTTCATTATTTAAGATTTATCAGGGTTCTTAGCGGTAAGTCTGTTATCGCAAGAAGAAGGCTTCGGGAAAGAAAAAAACTATTAGAAGAAATAAAAGACGCAGCAGGACCTGCGGTTTAAAGATACCTTGTTTTTCACTGGTAAAGCTCTGCTATATTTTTATAGTGGGGCTTTACTTTTTTTAATGTTATTGTTTTTATTTAGACAAAATAAAATTAAATTTGTAAGAATTAAATTAAAATAGATGTCAAGGATTTCAACAGGCCGGATTGTAGCCGAAATGATAAGAAAAGAATATATTACTGACCATTATATCAGGGTATATCTATATTCACCGGAAGCTCATTTGTTTAAAAATACCACTGTTGGTGATAATAATAAAATTGCCATTCCTCCAACAGATTTAGATGAGGTTCATTTTCCTACCCTGGATGAAAACCGGCAATGGGTTTATCCGCCAAAGGAAATAGCTCCGTCAGTAAGAACTTATACCCACAGGGGAATTGATCCTGAGAAAAATATACTGATCATTGATTTTGTAGACCATGGAGATGGCGGTCCTGCATCAAAATGGGCAAGAACATCTGAAGCGGGTGCTAAATTAGGCATCATGATGCGGACAGAACCCAAGGAATTATACCCGGAAGCTGAATGGTACCTCTTTGCCGGGGATGCTACAGCAATTCCTGTTCTGGGAGCTATGCTGGAAACACTTCCTGAGACTGCAAAAGGAGTCTGCATTATCGAAGTTCACGGAAAAGAAGATGAACAAATCCTTAAAACCAAAGCTGATATTGAATTCATATGGCTCCATAATGCAACACCCCATATCAGCAGTGAATTGGCTGATACGGTAAAAAGGATTGCTATCCCGGAGACTACTAAATTCGGTTATATTGCAGCAGAGTTTTCAAGCGTTAAAGAAATCCGCACCTATCTCAGAAAAGAAAAAAACTGGACCGCAAAAGAACTGAATGCCTATTCCTACTGGAAAGCCGGTGTGGCAGAAAACGAATCGGAAAAGGATAGGCATAAGGAGAAGGATTCGATGGGGTAGAGGGTTTTGAGTTTCGTGTTTCAGGTTTCAGGTTTCAGGTTTCGGGTTTAAAGTTTTGTAACAGTTTTAATGAATGTTCTGAATTTTAGTTTTTAGTCAGATGTTAAGTGAATGGTGAATTTGCTTTGCAGGTGAATGGTGAATCTTGTTATAATTGTTATAAAAGCAAATGGTAGTAACTTATATGCATCTCACGCCCCGTACCTCAAACCACGAATCACACAACTTGCAATCCGCATCCCGAAATCCGAACCCCGAACCTCTTGACCCTTCGCCCGGAAACTCCTATCTTTGTAGCTTTTAAAGACAGCAATGAAAGATTTAATGGGCAAAGCAATCTGGGATTATTTTCATAACGAAAATCCGGAGGATTTGCAGACAGAAACTTCAATCTCAGAACTGGATGAACTTCCGGTGGATTATCTTTTCAGGGAATTTGAAGACATGAATGATATTGAGCAGAAAGCACTGGATCTGGCGCAGGGAAAAACTCTGGACATTGGTGCAGGAGCAGGCTCCCATACTTTGTATCTTCAGAATGAAAGAAATCTTGATGTGTTGGCACTGGATATTTCGCCAAAGTCTATTGAAGTTTGTAAACTTCGGGGAATCAAAAAGGTAGTATGCGAAAATATGCTGGATTTTTCAGGAGAAACTTTTGATACCGTTCTGCTCCTGATGAATGGAACAGGAATTTTTCAAAGCTTAGGAGCAATTGATATTTACCTTAAAAAACTACATTCTTTATTGAATGATAACGGACAAATCCTGATCGACAGTACGGATATTCTCTATATGTTCGACCGGGATGATGATGGTGGCGTTTATATTCCGGCAGGCGGCTATTATGGTGAACTGGATTATATTGTTCATTATAAAGGAGAATCGGAAAACCCGATCAAATGGCTGTATCTCGATTTTACTACTTTGAAGAATGCTGCAGAAAATAACGGCTTTAAGATAGAAAAAATAATGCAGGATGAAGATTCTTATCTTGCCAAACTGACTAAAAAGTAAAAGCTTAAATGTCATTGCGAGCAAAGCGAAGCAATCTCTTAATACTCTTAATAGCTAAACTTTTCTTAATGGTTTTATTTTTAAACGATTAAGGTTAGCATTAAGCTTTTAAGATCATTAAGTTTAAGCTTTATTTAAGAGATTGCTTCGCTTTGCTCGCAATGACCAGAAACAAAATAAAAAAGACACATGATTTTTCATGTGTCTTTTACTTTATCTTAAATATTGATTATCCTATCTCAATACCGTTTTCTACACTACTGTCATCCGGTGTTACGAAAGATAATTTTCCATCAGGTTTTGTCGTTAATAAGAACATCCCCTGGGATTCAATACCTCTGATCTTTCTTGGTGCCAGATTCAACAGGATCATTACCTGTTTTCCGATCAGTTCTTCCGGTGTAAAGCTTTCTGCCACACCAGAAACCACTGTTCTGATATCAACCCCTGTATCTACTTTGAATTTCAATAGTTTATCTGCTTTTTCCACTTTTTCAGCTTCTAAAATGGTAGCTGTTCTAAGGTCTATTTTGGCAAAATCATCAAAAGAAATCTCTTCTTTCATAGGGTTGGCGTTAGGGTTTGTTTTTTTATTGTTTTGTTTGGTCTGCTCCAGCTTTTCAATCTGGGCTTCGATGACACTGTCTTCAATTTTTGAGAAAAGAAGAGATGCTTCATTGATCTTATGACCTGTTTCTATTAAAACAGATTTGGTTTCAACATCACTCCAGTTTACCTGTTCAGCATTGAACATGGTTAAAAGCTTTTCAGAGCTGAAAGGCATGAAAGGCTCACATAACTGTGCCAGGGCAACAGCCAGCTGAGCTCCTACAAATAACGACTGTGCTGCTTTTTCAGGACTATCCTTAATGGTTTTCCAAGGCTCTTCATTCTGAAGGTATTGGTTTCCGAAACGGGCAAGATTCATTAAAGCAGTTAAGGCATTTCTGAATTCATAATTTTCAAGGAATCCTGAAATTTCTTTAGCTGTTTTGTTGATTTCTTTTAATTCTGGACTATTTACATCTCCCTGAGGAACAATGCCGTCATAATATTTATGGATCAGTACAGCAACTCTATTGATAAAGTTCCCGAAAATTCCTACCAGTTCAGAATTATTTTTAGTCTGGAAATCCTTCCATGTAAAATTATTATCCTTTGTTTCCGGAGCAGATGATAGAAGCGCATATCTTAAAACATCCTGCTGTCCCGGGAATTCTTCCACATATTCATGAGCCCATACTGCCCAGTTTCTTGAAGTTGAGATTTTATCATTCTCAAGGTTTAAGAATTCAAAAGCAGGAACATTTTTCGGCATAATATAATCGCCGTGGGCCTTCATCATTGATGGGAAAATAATACAGTGGAACACAATATTATCCTTTCCGATAAAATGAACCAGATCACTGTTTTCATTTTGCCAGTAATCTTTCCAGTCCTTACCGTTTTTCTCCGCCCATTCTTTTGTAAAAGAAATATATCCGATAGGGGCATCAAACCAAACGTAAAGAACTTTCCCTTCTGCATTTGGAAGCGGAACAGGAACTCCCCAGTTCAGGTCTCTGGTCATAGCTCGCGGCTTCAGACCATCATTTAACCATGATTTAACCTGGCCGTAAACATTCGGTTTCCAGTCGTCTTTATGGCCTTCTATGATCCATTCGTTTAAAAAGTCCTCATATTCATTTAAAGGAAGATACCAGTTCTTTGTTTCTTTAAGAACCGGAACGTTTCCGCTCAACATGGATTTCGGATTGATCAGTTCTGAAGGAGAAAGGGTAGAACCACATTTTTCACATTGGTCTCCGTAAGCATTCTCATTTCCACAGTTTGGACAGGTACCTACAATATAGCGGTCTGCAAGGAATTCTCCGGCCTGCTCATCAAAATACTGCTCAGAAATCTCTTCCGTAAATTTCCCTTTTTCATAAAGAACTTTAAAGAAATCCTGGCTGGTTTCGTAATGCTTTTTCGAAGTCGTTCTGGAATATTCATCAAAAGAAATTCCCAGATCTGAAAAAGACTTTTTGATGATTTCATGATACTTGTCTACGATATCCTGAGGCGTTACTCCTTCTTTTTTAGCTCTGATGGTAATAGGAATTCCATGCTCATCCGACCCGCAGATAAACGCTACATCTTTTCCCAATCTTCTCTGAAATCTTGCGTAGACATCCGCAGGAATATATACACCTGCCAAATGTCCTATATGAACCGGTCCGTTTGCATAAGGCAAAGCTGCCGTAATCATCTTTCTGTTTGACATTTATAGTAAAGTTTAACTGCAAAGATAATGATTATCTCACGAAACCGCCTAATATTCGGTTATAATAAGTTTTTAAGCCCAATTTGAAAGCTGAAATATTACATTTAGTTAAACAAGCGTTTAACTTTTTGTTAATTAGGCCAATATATTATGCAATGCATATGTTAACGTAATGTTATGAAAAACAGATGCTTGGTTTTTGAATAGACAAGCAATTTACATAAAATTATCTAAATTTTCAATAATCTTATGATAATTCTAATTTTTTTATAAATTGCAAGGCTGGTAGTACAGCCTTATTAAGAAAAACGAAACTAAAAAAAACGATATTGTGAAAAATTTTACAACGGTATTAAAAATAGCTCCTGCTTTTTTATTGGCCAGTTCAATAATGCATGCGCAGGACTCTTTAACCAAAGAAAAAAAGATTGAAGAAGTTGTATTGATCGGATATGGAAAGCAGAAGAAATCTGATCTTACAGGATCCATCACATCAGTTACAGCGAAAGACTTCAACGGAGGTGCAACCTCTGCAGGGCAGCTTATCCAGGGGAAAACGCCTGGTGTACAGATTACTAACAACAGTGGTGCTCCGGGTTCGGGTACTAAAATAAGGATAAGAGGGACATCATCTTTAAATGGTGAGAACTCTCCATTAATTGTTATTGACGGGGTTCCGCAGGACTTTACAGGAGTGAATGGTGCTTCAGATCCATTGTCATTAATTAACCCGAATGATATTGAAACGTTTGATATTTTAAAAGATGCTTCTGCTACGGCCATTTATGGTAATAGGGCTTCTAATGGGGTAATCCTGGTTACAACTAAAAAGGGAACTGCTGGAAAATTTAAAGTTAATTTTTCCACAATGGCCTCTGTTTCTACAAAAATGGGGAATGTTGATGTTCTCAATGCGGACGAATATAGATCATTCGTGAATGAAATGGCGCAGACCAATCCTGCTGTTGCAGTAAATGCCTCCCGACTGGGAACAGCCAATACAAACTGGCAGAATCAGATTTATCAGAAAGCCTGGGGAACAGATAATAACTTGGCTCTTTCCGGGGGTGTTAAATGGTTGCCTTACCGGTTGTCAATTGGATATAATGACCAAAATGGTATCGTAAGAACAAATTCATTTAGGAGAACTTCTGTAGGAATAAATTTAAATCCGAAATTTTTTGATAATCATTTAGCGGTTAATGTTAATGCAAAAGGAACGTTTACTGATAACAGATTCTCTGATGGAGGAGCTATTAAAGCTGCCACTTATTTTGATCCAACTCAACCGGTATATTCAGGAAACTCAAACTATGGAGGTTATTATGAATGGACAGACCCTAATAACCAGGTAACAGGTCTGAATGTAAATGGAACCTCTAACCCATTGGGGCTTCTATACGGTATCCGTGATGTGTCATCTGTTTGGAGAGGTTTAGGAAATATTCAGTTAGATTATAAATTCCATTTTTTACCGGATTTACACTTTAACGTAAATGCTGGTTATGATTATTCTAAGAGTAATGGTGCAAAAACTGTAAGCCCTTTTTATAGACCAGGGATGAGTGATTTAGGAACATTCAATGAATATACTATGGAGAAGAAGAATAAGTTGCTGGAAACGTATTTTAATTACTTAAAAACGATAACTGCAATCTCTACTTCTGTCGATCTTACTGCAGGATATGCATATCAAGGCTTCCGTACAATCATTCCCGGATCAACGACATTCAAAGGAAGAGGTCAGAATACCTCTACCAATAATTTTGAAACAAATTATATCTTGTTATCATTTTATGGAAGAGGTATTTTTACAATAGCTAATAAATATATTGTATCAGCTTCCATCAGAAGGGATGGGTCTTCAAGATTCTATAACGGTGGCACAAGCAATGTTTGGGGGAATTTTCCGGGGGTATCTGTTGCTTGGAAAATTAACGAAGAAAACTTCCTGAAAGATACAGGTGTCAATGTTTTAAAACTAAGAGCAGGTTGGGGGAAAACAGGTCAGCAGGAACTACCTACCTTAGATACTAATAAGCCAAGAAACTATCCGTCTTATGCTGCTTATAATTTAAGTTCAGATGGTGCTCAGTATCAATTTGGAGATCAGTTCTTCTACATGATGAGACCAGAAATTTATAATCCAAATTTGGGTTGGGAGATAACCACAACTAAGAATGCAGGTCTTGATTTTGGTTTTGCAAAAAACAGAATCACCGGTTCCATTGATGTTTACCAAAAAGACACAAAAGATCTAATTGTAGATTCTCCGATTGCAGCAGGTGATTTAAGCAATCATAACCTATTGAATGTGGGTAATATGCAGACAAAAGGGATAGAGGGATCTGTTACAGTGGTTCCAATCAAAAAAGAAAATACGACTTGGGAAGTTTCATTTAATGCAACACACTATAAATCTAAAATTACAAAACTGATTAATGGAGCAGATTCAACCTATAGAATTCTTGTAGGAGGAATTGATGGTGGTGTGAATAATACTATTCAGGCTCACACTGTAGGACTTCAGCCCAATGCTTTCTATGTATTTCAACAGGTATATGACACCAGTGGGAAACCTGTCGACGGAGCATATGTAGATAGAAATGCTGATGGTAAAATTGATGTTAACGATAGATATTATTATAAATCAACACAGCCAGATGCTATTATTGGGTTTAATACCAAATTCTCTCATAAGAATTGGGATATTGGTTTAAGCGCAAGAGCTGTACTTGGAAATTATGTATATAATAATGCTGCATCAAATAGCTCTATCCAGTCATTAACAACCAATAACTATTTACAGAATGTATATTCTTCTACAGCAGACTATAGATTTTCAAGCCCACAATATTTCTCAGACATCTTTGTTGAGAATGCGTCTTTCCTGAGACTCGATAATGTTAATGCCGGATACAATTTTAAGGATGTATTTTATAAAGGAAGTAATATCAGAGTTTATGCAATGCTTCAAAACGTGTTTGTAATTACTAAATATTCAGGAATAGACCCTGAAGTATTCGGAAATATCGATAATGGATATTATCAGATGCCAAAAGTATATTCATTAGGATTTAACTTTCAATTTTAATTAAAATGAGACGATTTAAAACAAATATAATAGCAGTTGCAGCTTTAGTAAGTATTTTGACTGTAACTTCTTGTGTCAATGATTTAGAACAAGTACCAATTACGGATGTTACCTCAGCCAGCGTTTTTGCTGATTTTGGAAACTATCCGATGGCCTTAGCGAAAATATACGGTGGTTTTGCCAATGGAGGGCAGTCGGCCAATGGTGGAAATTCAGATATTAATGGTATTGATGGAAACTTTTCACAATATACCAGAGTAATATATACTTTGCAGACACTATCTACTGATGAAGCGGTAATTGCATGGAATGATGGAACACTTCAAACCATTCATAAAATGACTTGGGATTCTTCCAGCGAATTTGTAGAAGGAGCTTACTACAGACTTTTTACACAAATTGCTACAAGTAATGAATTCTTGAGAAACGTAACTGATGAAAAATTAGCAGCAAATAATATTACAGGCGCTAATTTAACAGAAGCTAAATATATGAGGGCTGAAGTAAGATATTTACGTGCCTTATCATACTATTATGCATTAGATCTTTTTGGAAACGTTCCTTTTGTAGACGAGAGCTATTTGCCAGGATCAGTAAATCCGCCTAAGAGAATTACCCGTGCAGAACTTTTTAATTATGTTGAAAGTGAACTGCTTGCAGTGGCTGGAGAGCTGAAAGATCCTAAAGCAAATGCATATGGTAGAGCGGATAAGGCTGCAGCATGGGCCCTTTTAGCTCGTTTATATCTGAATTCAAATGTGTATAACGGTTCAAATCACTATGCAGATTGTATTACTTATTGCAATAAGATTATACAGGCAGGATATTCATTAAAACCTAAATATAAAGACTTATTTCTTGCTGACAATGATAAAAATAATCCTGAAGTTATTTTCCCTATTGCATTTGACGGAGTTCATATTCAGACATCAGGTGGTACAACTTACCTGATCCATGCAGGAATTGGGGGAAGTATGCCTGCTTCTGACTTCGGGGTTAGTGGAGGATGGGGTGGTTTAAGAACTACAAAATCTTACGTAAACCTATTCTCAGGATCAACTTCTGACCAGAGAGGTAATTTTTATACTGCAGGGCAGAATTTAGAAATTAATGATCTGGGAGTATTTACCGATGGGTATGGATTTATTAAATTCAAAAACCTGACAAGTGGTGGAGTTCCAGGATCTGATGCTTCAGGAAATTTCTGTGATACGGATATTCCGATATTCCGATTGGCTGACGTATATTTAATGTATGCGGAAGCTACTTTAAGAGGTGGAAGCGGAGGTAATGCTGCTACGGCGCTTACGTATGTGAATGCATTAAGAACACGTGCAGGGGCACCAGCAGTAGCATCAATTAATACAGATTATATATTGGATGAAAGAGGAAGAGAATTAGGTTGGGAAATGACAAGGAGAACAGACCTTATTCGTTACGGTAAGTTCACTACCGGCTCATATGTATGGCCATGGAAAGGAGGTGTTAAAGATGGAAAGAGTGTAGAAGACTACAGAAATCTTTATCCGATTCCTGCTAAAGATATCATTGCAAATCCAAATTTAATTCAGAACCCTGGATATTAATTAAAAACACTATAAAATGAAACAAATATTTAGATTATTAGCCATAGCCTTTATTGGTTTTCTGGTTATTTCCTGTGAAAAAGATGAAGATCAGGCAGTAATTAATGAAACAACCACAGGCAAACTATCTGCAGATAAAAGTGCAATAATTCTTAATGAACTTACTGCCAATGATGCTGTAATCAATTTTACATGGACAAAACCCACATTTAATATCGCTGTAGTTTCCACTCAGCAGATAGAGCTTGGAATTAAAGGAAGTAATTTTAAAAAAAGTGCTACTGTTGATTTCGCCAATGATGCTACCTCAGGTGCTATTACTCACGCTGCAATGAATGCTGCAATGTTCAGTATTGGTGCAACAGCGGACGCCGTAAATGATATTGAGGCAAGATTGAAAACATCTGTAGGATCAGCAGCTTTCTATTCAAATGTTGTAGCTATTAAAGTAACACCCTATACTCCAAACCCGGATTTGGTATATCCTAAAATTAATGTACCTGGCGGATATGCCGGAGCAGCAGGTTATGCAACTTGGAATCCAGCTAATTCACCTAACTTATTTTCGCCGGAAAAGAACGATAAATACAGAGGATTTATCCTAATCAGTGATCTAGCAGGTGAAAATGGACAGTACAAATTTACTGTGAACCAGGACTGGCCGGGAAATAAAGGTGATGACGGGACTAATACAGGAAAGCTGGTTGGAGATGGAGCCAACATAAAAGCACCTGTAATAGGAACATATTATATTAAAGTTGACTGGGCGGCAAATACCTATTCTTCCGTTTTGGCAAACTTCGGAGTGATCGGGGATGCCACACCTACGGGATGGGGATCAGATACAAATTTTGTATACAATCCGGCTACTAAAACTTATGTAATTAACTCCATTGCTTTAAATAATACCGGAGTATTCAAATTTAGAGCAAATGACGACTGGGCAATGAAATTCCAGCCTAAAAAAGATGATGAGACGCTGATTTCAGGAAAGGCTGTACAATCTTATTTCAGTGCTGAAAATACAGTAGACGGTGATCCTAATTACAAAGTATCCGAAGCAGGTAACTATAAAATTGAACTGGATTTACATAATTCAGCGTTTTATAAGCTAACTGTTACCAAATTGTAAAACATACAAAATAATTTGATAAAGTGTTGCTTTACCGCAGCACTTTATCTATTTTTAAAGTTTATAAATAATCATTATGAAGAAAATTACAGTTGGAGCGATGTTGCTCTCAATGATGTTCGCGGGTGTTAATGCACAATCTTTAAAATCACCGGATGGAAAGTTTGAAATGAATTTCCAGCTGAAACAGGGAGTACCTTACTATAATCTGAAATATAATGGTGCTGTAGTGGTAGAAGATTCCAAATTAGGATTAAGATTATTTAAAGACACAGCCATCAAATTTGCGTCCGAAATTGCTAAAGCGGAAGATGCTAAATTTGATCTGAACAATGGCTTCACGAAAACAGATGAAAAACGTGATTCTAAAAACGAAACATGGAAGCCGGTTCTGGGTGAAAAGAAAAATTATATCAACAATTACAACGAACTTGCGGTTACCCTTGACCAGACTTCTACAAACAGAAGTATCGTTGTAAAGTTTAGACTGTTCAATGATGGATTAGGATTCAGATATGAATTCCCACAGCAGAAAAACCTGAATTATTTTGTAATCAGGGAAGAAGATTCCGAAATAGATTTTCCTACAGATATGAAAGCCTGGTGGATCGTGGCAGATTATGACTCCCAGGAATACCAGTATCAGGAAACAAAAATTTCTGAGATTCCGTCCCAATGGGATAAAGCTTTCGATGCCAACGCTTCACAGTCGTTGGTGAAAAACGCGGTACAGTCTCCGTTGATGCTTAAAAAAGAAGGAAAAGAGCCCCTATACGTCAATGTTGCAGAAGCAGCGGTTTTAGATTACCCGGCTTCCCATCTTGAGGTAGATGCTCAGAATTTTAAGTTCAAAACCCATCTTACAGCTGACAGACAAGGAGCGAAAGGATATATTCAAACTCCTTCGGTAACGCCATGGAGAACCATTATTGTTTCCCCGAAAGCAGAAGAAGTGATGGCTTCCAAAATGATCTTCAATCTTAATGAGCCTACAAAATATACCGACACTTCTTACATTCACCCTACAAAATACATGGGTGTATGGTGGGAAATGATCATCGGAAAATCCCAGTGGGCCTATTCTACAGCTGAAAACGTACATCTGGACAAAACAGATTTCTCAAAACTGACACCGAATGGAAAACATGCGGCCAACAATACAAAAGTTAAGGAATATATCGATTTTGCAGCTGAAAACGGATTCCAGGGACTGTTGATTGAAGGGTGGAACATCGGTTGGGAAGACTGGTTTGGACACTCAAAAGAATTTGTTTTCGATTTCATCACTCCGTATCCGGATTTTGATATCAAAATGCTTAATGATTATGCCCATTCAAAAGGAATTAAGCTTATCATGCACCATGAAACTTCAGGTTCTGCAACCAATTATGAAAGATGGTCAGATAAAGCTTTCCAATTGATGAATAAGTATGGTTATGATGCAGTTAAGACAGGATATGTAGGAGATATTATTCCAAGAGGAGAACATCACTATTCCCAATGGACGATCAACCATTTCTACAGAATTGCTGAAAAAGCAAATGACTATAAAATTATGGTCAATTCTCACGAATCCGTGCGTCCTACAGGAGAAAGCCGTACTTACCCGAACTATATTTCAGCAGAAGCAGCAAGAGGAACCGAGTATGAAGCATTTGGCGGAAATAAGCCGGATCACCAGACCGTTCTTCCGTTCACAAGATGGATGGGTGGCTCTATGGACTATACGCCGGGAATTTTCCAGACAAAACTGGATTATTACTTCCCCGGAGATAAGCGTTTCGTAAAAACAACCCTTGTAAAACAGCTTGCCTTGTATGTTACCATGTATATGCCTCTTCAGATGGCGGCAGACCTTCCTGAAAACTACAAAAAGCACATGGATGCATTCCAGTTCATCAAAGATGTTGCGGCAGATTGGGACGATACTAAGATTTTATCTGCAGAACCAGGCGATTATGTAGTGACGGCCAGAAAAGCAAAAGGTACAGACAACTGGTTTGTAGGAGGGATTACCGATGAAAATAAACGCGATTACACCGTAGATTTCTCTTTCCTGGACAAAGGAAAAAAGTATGAGGTAACCGTTTATGAAGATGGAAAAGATGCAGATTATATTGATAATCCTCAAAGCTATAACATCTACAAAAAACAGATCACCAGCAAATCTAAATTGAATTTCAAAATGGCGAGAAGCGGCGGTTTTGCAGTTTCTGTCAAGCCTGTCAATTAAGATTTAATTCATAAGTTTGTTATGCCCCGGTTCATTATATTCGGAAAAATGGGCCGGGGCATTACTTTTAACTAAAAACACTGAGAATATAAAATACCGAATAGAATTAACCTTGTTGATCAAAATACATCCATAAATGAAAAAAATATACGCAATTTTTGCTCTCTCAGCAGCTTCAGTAGCTTTTTCCCAGATTCAGAAAGTAGAACCTGCTTTTTGGTGGAAAGGAATGAAAAATCCCGAACTTCAGATTTTAGTTTACGGAAAAAATATTGCCAATAATGAAATTGAGCTTTCAGATAATATTCAGATTAAGGACATTCAGAAAGTAGAAAATCCTAATTATGTTTTCATTACGGTAAATACAAATGAAATTAATGTTCCTGCCTTTAAAATCAACCTGAAAAAAGGAAAGAAAAATATAAACTCTTATTCATATGAATTGAAGCAAAGGCTTCCCGGCTCTGCAGACCGTGAATCTTTTACCTCAAAAGACGTCATGTATCTCATCATGCCGGATCGTTTTGCCAATGGCGACGAAAAGAACGATTCCAGACCCGATCTGATTGAAAAGTCAGACCGTAGCCTGCCCAACGGAAGACATGGCGGTGACCTTCGTGGAATAATCAATAACCTTGATTATATTCAGAATTTAGGAGCCACATCCGTCTGGCTTACCCCTGTTAATGAAGACAATGAAAAAGTATACTCCTATCATGGATATGCACAGACTGACCTTTATAAAATCGATGGACGATTTGGTACCAATGAAGAATACCGTGAGCTTTCACAGAAGCTGAACAAACGGAATATGAAGCTGGTTATGGATTATGTTACCAATCACTGGGGTATTTCCCACTGGATGATCAAGGATTTGCCTTCCAAGGATTGGATTCATTGGTTTGATGAAGGAAAGAACGGCTTTTACCGATCCAATTACAAAACAACCACGCAGTTTGATACCAATGCTTCAGAAATTGACAAAAAATATGCACTGAACGGATGGTTTGATACCACTATGCCGGATATCAATCAAAAAAATCCTTTAGTTCTGAAATACCTTACCCAAAACGCAATTTGGTGGATAGAATATGCAGAGCTGGGTGGTTTTCGTGTAGACACCTATCCGTACAATGACAAAGAAGCTATGGCCAAGTGGGCAAAAGCCATCACTGATGAATATCCGAAATTCAATATCGTAGGAGAAACCTGGCTTAATACGGCAGGACAGATTTCTGCCTGGCAGAAAAATTCCAAAACCGGAGAAGCAGCAGGATACAATTCTAACCTGCCTTCCGTGATGGATTTTATGCTGTATGGCGATATGCCGAAAGCGATTAAAGAAAAAGAAAGCTGGGACACCGGAATGGTAAAGCTGTACAATGTTTTTACCAGCGATTTCCTGTATCCAGATATCAATAACGTCCTGGTATTCTTTGAAAATCATGATACGGAAAGATGGAACGAGATCTTCAATGCAGATCCTAAAGCTTACAAAATGGGGCTTACACTGATTTCTACAGTTCGTGGAATTCCGCAGATCTATTACGGATCAGAAATAGGAATGAAGGGAGACAAAAATAAAGGTGGAGATGCGGATATCAGAAGAGATTTTCCTGGAGGATGGAAGTCAGACACTCAGAATGCTTTGAATCCTTCATCTCAAACTCCTGAACAAAAGGATTTCTATCAGTTTACCCAAAAGCTTTTGAACTGGAGAAAAGGAAAAGAGGTGATTCATACCGGAAAAACTAAAAACTACGTTCCACAGGATGGGGTTTTTGTCTATTTCAGATACGACGGTAAAGAAAGTGTAATGATTGTCCTTAATAATAATGAAAAAGACCAGACTCTGGACTTGAAACGTTTTGCTGAATCTTTAGGAACTGCCAGAAAAGGAAAAGAAGTGATATCAGGAAAAGAAATTTCCATACAGAACAACCTTGTCGTTCCTGCAAAAACCTCAATGATCATTGAACTCCAAAATTAAAATGAATTAGTCATGAAAAAAATAACAATTATTGGTATATTGATGTTATTTGTATTAGGCTTTTCAGATTTGAACGCCCAATCCAACGGTGCCAAATTTGAAAAAGACAAAACAGAAATAGGAACCATGCTCGACGGTTTTAATGTAGCTGCAGCAAAAGCTGATTTCAATACTTATTTCAACTATTTTGCAGATGAATCCACATTTATAGGAACCGATGCTACAGAAGTCTGGGACAAAAAAGCCTTTATGGTCTGGGCAAAGCCTCATTTCGACAAAAAGAAAACCTGGAATTTCACTTCCCTGAAAAGAAACATCTATTTTAGCAAAGACGGGAAACTGGCCTGGTTTGATGAGCTGCTTGATACCCAAATGAAAATCTGCAGAGGTTCAGGAGTTGTAGAAAAAATAAACGGAAGCTGGAAGGTAAAACAATATGTACTTTCTGTAACCGTTCCCAATGAAGTTGTAGACAAAGTGGTCGTAGAGAAAGCTCCGATTGAAAATGTATTAATACAAGAATTAAAAACTAAAAAATAAACACAATGGCAGAAATGGTAGGAAAGATTGACAACGGCAAATTGGGCAGAGTTAAAAAGCCGAATTTATCGATGCTTCAGATCATTAATATGAGCATGGGTTTTTTGGGAATCCAGATGGCTTTCGGTTTACAAAACGGTAATGCAAGCAGGATTCTTGCCAATTTCGGGGCAGATGTTCATGAATTATCGTGGTTTTGGCTGGTGGCGCCCATTACAGGATTAATTGTTCAGCCGATTATTGGTCATATGGGAGATAATACCTGGAGCCCGCTTGGAAGAAGGAAACCTTATTTTTTAATTGGTGCCGTTTTATGTGCGATCGGTCTGGTGATGCTTCCCAATGCTGCTTCTGCAACACAGATGATGGCCGCCAATGTTTTACTGATGGCCGTGATTTTCCTTGCTATGATGGATGCCTCAATCAATGTGGCAATGGAACCTTTCCGTGCATTGGTGGGAGATATGCTTCCGAAACATCAGGCAACAATTGGATTTTCCGTTCAGACAATTTTAATTGGAATAGGAGCGGTTATCGGATCTGATTTACCGAATTGGTTAACCAAATTAGGCGTTTCAAATGTTGCTCCAAAAGGTTTTGTGGCAGATAATGTGATTTATGCGTTCTATATCGGAGCAGCAGTTTTGATCCTGTCAATTTTATATACAATTCTTACAACCAAAGAATATTCCCCTGAAGAATTTGCTTCTTTTGAAGGCGGGAAACCAATAGCAGAGCATAAATCGAAACTTTCGGATATTTTTAAAGACTTCAAAAATGCACCGTCCCAAATGAAAAAGCTGGGAATTGTTCAGTTTTTCTCATGGTTTGCATTATTTACCATGTGGGTTTTCACCACCAGTGCTTTGGCTACCCATCATTTCGGGCTTTCCCCTGAAGATACCCATTCTGCAGAGTTTAATAAGGCAGGAGACCTTACGGGAAGTTTATTCGGAAGTTATAATTTCTATGCGATTTTCTTTGCATTTGCCTTAACTCCGATTGCAAAATTCATTGGTAAAAAACAAACCCATGCTTTGGCTTTGGCTTGTGGCGGATTAGGTTTAATTTCCATGTATTTTATCAAGGATATTCATAGCTTATGGATTTCAATGATCGGACTGGGATTTGCTTGGGCAAGCATTCTGGCAATGCCTTATGCCATGCTGATAGACTCGATTCCGCAAAAGAAAATGGGAGTATACATGGGAATTTTCAACTTCTTTATTGTAATCCCGCAAATCATCAACGGGGTTTTCGGAGGCCCGATTGTAAGCAGTGTTTTTGGAAAACAGGCCATCGATTATATTGTAGTAGGAGGTATCTGCATGCTGATTGGAGCTATCGTTACCATGATCTTTATAAAATCAGAAGACGAAACACCTAAGGAAATAGAAGAAGAAATCCAGCAGGTACATTTTTAATAATAAATCTTGAAACTGGATATCAGAGAATGAAAATCTGAATATCTTCTATCCAGTACCATAATAAAATTCAATAGGAGCGGGCTTTAGCCCGCTTTTATATTTTGACGGCAATACAACGGCTTTGGCCAAAACTTAAAAATATAAATTAAATTTTGATCTTTTTAAACATCGTTTATAAAGACATCATATATAATGTATTCATTTTTCATTTATATAATCAATTGAAATTTAATTTTTTATTAAGCAACTCAGAATTTTAATTCTCTACCTTGGATAGATTAAAAATTAAAAAAATGTACGACATTATCATTATAGGAAGCGGGGCAGGAGGAGCAACCATGGCATATCAGCTTGCAGACAGCGGAAAAAAGATCCTGATTGTGGAAAGAGGAGATTATGTACCCGTAGAAAAAGAAAACTGGGATTCTGTAGAAGTCTTTGAAAAAAATAAATATACCACTACAGACTTATGGCTGGATAAAGATGGAAGGCAGTTTCGTCCCGGAATGCACTATAATGTAGGCGGAAACACCAAATTTTACGGAGCAGCCCTGTTCCGTTTAAGAAAAGAAGATTTTAAGGAAATAAAACATTACGGCGGCATTTCACCAGCATGGCCTATTCAGTATGAAGACTTGAAAGATTATTACCTGGAAGCCGAAAAACTCTTTCATGTACACGGAAAAAGAGGCTCGGATCCCACGGAACCTTTCGATTCGGAACCCTATCCTTACCCGCCCTTACCTCATGAACCCAGAATTCAGGAAATTGTGGATGAGCTGCGGGATTATGGTCTTCATCCTTTTGAATTACCAATTGGAGTCAACTTTAAACCTCATGAGACAGCTAATGCTCCCTATATCCTGAACCGTTTCGACGGATTTCCCGATGCAGCCGAAAGAAAGGGGGATGCCCACCTCTGTGCTCTGGCAAAAGCCTTGGAATACCCTAACGTAGAGCTGATGACTAATACAAAAGTGATAAAGATCAACACCAATGATTCAGGCACAAGAATTTCAGAAATTGTAGTAGAACAACAGAATGGAAATACACAAACATTAAGCTCCGAGTTACTGATTCTTTCTGCAGGCGCCATCAATTCAGCTGCACTGCTGCTGGAAAGTAAAAGTGAGAAGTTCCCTAGTGGTCTTGCCAATACTTCAGATCAGGTCGGAAGAAACTATATGTTTCATCAGAATACTGCATTAGTGGCCCTTTATACCCAGCCTAATCCCACTAAGTTCGGGAAGACATTCGGTATTAATGATTTCTATCACGCAGGCAGGGATTACGAATTTCCATTGGGACATATCCAGATGCTTGGGAAATCAGACGAATATCAGATCAGGGCTGATAGTCCCGTTCCAGCGCCGGGTTTCACCTTTGAACTGATGGCTGAACACGCCGTTGATTTCTGGCTTACCTCAGAAGATCTTCCTGATCCGGAAAACCGGGTAACCGTAGAAAATGGTCAAATTAAAATAAGCTACAATTCCAATAACGAAGAAGGGCATCAGCACCTTAAATCCGAACTTATAAAAGCCCTGAAAGCTTCAGGGAAATTTGAAAGCTTCCTGTTTAAAGGTATTTATTTCAGCAAAGGAATGGATATCGCCTCTCCGGCCCACCAGAATGGAACCACAAAGATGGGGCTGGACCCAAAAACCTCAGTGGTAGATATCAATTGCAAAGCACACGATCTTGAAAATTTATATATAGTGGACGGTGGTTTCTTCGTTTCCAGTGGTGCAGTGAATCCAGCTCTTACCATTATTGCGATGGCCTTGCGAGTGGGAGAGCATCTTAAAAAGAATATCCTGACATCATGAATTCCAAGTTAGCCAAAATTATTATCATCTTTTCATTAGCTTTTCTTACAGGAGTTAATTTTGTTGTATTTCCCGCATTGGGAACTGCTTTTACAGATTCCTCACTCTTCAGGCTTTCTGCTTCTCAGTTTGGAAATTTATTTATCCCACAGGTGATCTGCATTATCATTTCCTGTCTTGCGGCTCCGTTTTTGGTTAATAAATGGGGCCCGAAAACCATTTTGGCTATAGGATTATTACTGATGATTGTTTCTACCGGTGCTTTATGGATGCTTCAGTATTATATGAATGATGCTTCCCTATTATTTCCGGCATTAATGATTTTGGTGGCATTTACAGGCTCAGGTTTCGGGCTTTCCATTACGACATTGAATCCTTTGGCGGCAAGCCTGTTTGAAGATAAAAAATCTTCCGCTATCCTGATCCTGCAGTTTCTGGTAGGGTTAGGAACATCTACAGCTCCACTGATGATGAACCTGATAGGAAATGTGAGAAACTGGATGTATCTTCCCGGATGTATCTTTATTGTAGTAAGTATAGCTTTCGTAACCTTTTTGTTATTGAAACTGGAAAAAGGAACATTTTTCGAGCTTCCCGGGCATTTTAAGATCCCGTCAAAATTATGGCTGTTCTTTATAACAATTGTTCTGTATGGTTGTACTGAAGGTACATTCGGTAGTTTTGGGGCGATCATTCTTAAAAATCAGGGACTTGATAATAATAAAGCCAGTCTGGGCTTGTCCTTGTTTTGGGGAGGAATTGCTTTAAACCGTTTGCTTTTCGGGATCTTCTCAAGAAAGAATGATCTGTCTCATCTGTTTCTTTTTTCACCGTTGGCAGTGGCAGGATCACTTTTGATGTTATTGTTAGCTCTAAATGTGAATATCATTGTCCTGATAATGTTTCTGATCGGCTTTTTTATGGGAAGTATATTTCCCGGATCTATTGGCTGGGGAACAGTGGAATTTCCTACACTTTCGGTCGTGGTTTCCGGATTTCTAATGGCTGCCAACCAGGTGGGAACAGGAATTATTACCAATGTTTTGGGAAGTTTATCAAATCAAACCAATACCATTTTCCAATTTCTCATTGTTTGTATGATTCTTATTTGCCTTCTACTTTTCTATTTAAAGAGAAACTCTAAAATAAAAGAGGCCTTTTAAATAATACAGGAACCTTTTATACAGGTTACCGGGAACAATTCGTGCTTTTTATAAAGCCTGAAATCCTTTCTTAACCTACATCAACACTTTCAGTTAGCAGTTTGCCCTACATTTGTACCATAAATAATCACAATATGAAAACAGTATATCATAAAGCAGATTCAAGAGGCCATGCAAACCATGGATGGTTAAATAGCTACCATACATTCAGCTTTGCCAACTATCAGAATAAAGACAGGACGAACTTCGGTGTGTTGAGAGTTTTAAACGATGACACCGTTTCGCAGGGAATGGGATTTGGTACCCACCCGCACAGGGACATGGAAATCATTTCTATTCCTCTGGAGGGTGACCTGGAACATAAAGATTCAATGGGAACCACTGCCGTGATCAAAAAAGGAGAGATTCAGGTAATGAGTGCCGGAACCGGAGTAATGCATAGCGAATACAATAAAAATAAAGATGAAGCGGTAAAATTTCTTCAGATCTGGATATTTCCAAAAGAACTGAATGTTGAACCGCGGTATGACCAGAAAAGCATTAAAGAAGGTGAAAAAATTAATGGATTCCAGCAGATTTTATCTCCAAATAAAAATGATGACGGAGTTTGGATTCATCAGGATGCATGGTTCAATCTGGCTAATTTTAAAGCAGGAAACGGTAAAAATTATATGCTGAACAAAAAAGGAAATGGTGTTTACGCGTTTGTTTTAAAAGGAAGCGCCAAAGTAGGAGACAGAATCCTCAATGAAAGAGACGGACTGGGAATCTGGGATACTCAGAGCTTTAACATCGAAGCGGTAGAGGATACTGAAATTCTCTTAATGGAAGTGCCTATGGAGCTTCCAGACTATATGAAATAAAAATTAAATTTGTACATTAAAAAATAAATAAAGAATAATGAAAGTTTTAGCAATAGCAGGAAGCAACTCAGAAGTTTCCATGAACAGACAGCTGGTGGCCTACGCATCGTCACTTTTCGAAAACGCAGAAGTAGAAGTAATAGATCTGAACCCTTTTGAAATGCCTATCTATAAGCATGAAAGAGAACTGACAGGTGGTGTTCCTCAGCAAGCTCATGATTTTGCATCAAAAATTGACGGGGCTAACCTCCTTTTGGTTTCATTGCCTGAGCACAACGGAACTTACTCTACGGCATTTAAAAATGTGTTCGATTGGGTATCCAGAATCAAAGACAGAACCGTATGGAATGAAATACCAATGCTATTGATGTCTGCAGCTCCGGGAGGAAGAGGCGGAGCAGGAGTTTTGGAAGCTGCAACCAAGCGTTTTCCTTTCCACGGGGGAAATATTGTAGAAACTTTCTCACTTCCTTTCTTTAATGACAACTTTGATAAAGCAGCACAAAAAATTTCTAATGAAGAGAAAGACAATGAATTAAAGGAAAAAATAAAGAAGATGGCGGCTCTTGAAACCATCCTTGAAAAATAGAATTTGAATATTAATTTAAAATTACTATTTTTGCAAAAAGAAAAAAGATGAAAATTCAGACCACTTTTAAAGAATGTTTTTCAAAGAAAGGGAAAACTATGGGCTCTGAAATTCTGAGATAAAATAACGGCCGATAATCTACCAAGATTGTCGGCTTTTTTATTTTCTAAATTTAAATAAAAAGTAATAAAAAGATAAAGCCATCAGATGTCGGGAAGTAGATTTACAAATAGTCTGGAATCTGAAATCTAGCATCTAAAAATCTAATTAAAATGAGCAACACTTACAAATCAGCAGGCGTAGACAAAGAAGAAGGATACAAAACGGTTGACAAGATCAAGAAAGCAGTGGGAGAAACTCACAATTCAAACGTATTGAACCATCTGGGAAGTTTTGGTGCTTTCTATGAAATCGGAGGATACAAAAATCCTGTGCTGGTTTCCGGAACAGACGGAGTGGGAACAAAGCTGAAAGTAGCCTTGGATACCAAGCAATACGACTCTATTGGTATCGATTGTTTTGCAATGTGTGCCAATGATATCCTGTGCCACGGTGCAAAACCTTTATTCTTCTTAGATTACCTGGCTTGCGGAAAGCTTGATTCCGAAATCGCTGCCGAAATCGTTCTTGGAATGGTAAAAGCGTGTAAGGATAACAACTGTGCACTGATTGGTGGAGAAACTGCCGAAATGCCCGGAATGTACCAGCCCGGAGATTATGATGTAGCAGGATTCTGTGTAGGGATTGTTGAAAAAGACCAGATTATTGACGGTTCTACGATCAAAGCTGGAAATAAGATCATTGCTCTGCCAAGTTCAGGATTCCACTCCAACGGATTTTCACTGGTAAGAAAAGTATTCCCAAATTTTGAAGAAGAATTTGAAGGAAAACCTTTATACGAAACCCTTTTGGTACCGACAAGACTTTATTACCAGGACATTCACAAAGTTTTGGAAGAAGTTAAAGTTTCCGGTATTGCCCATATTACGGGAGGTGGTCTTTATGAAAATGTACCAAGAATTATCCCGGAAGGATTATGTGCTTCCATCGATGCTTCCAAAATCAAAATTCCTAACGTAATGCTTGAGCTGGAAAAAAGAGGAGGAGTATCCCGTGAAGAAATGTTCGGAACCTTCAATATGGGAGTAGGAATGATCATCGTTGCTGATGCTGACCATGCTGAAAAAATATTACACCTTCTGGACGATGCTTACGAAATAGGGGAGATCACGGAAGGAAGCGAAAAAATTAATTTAACTGTATAAATGTATTAACGTAAAAAGTATTAATGATTGTAAGGATCATAAATACTTTTTACATTTTACAAGAAATATGAAGAACATCGTTGTACTCGTTTCAGGTTCCGGAACCAATTTGCAGAGAATCATAGATACCATTGAAAACGGAGAAATCCGGAATGCAAAAGTAACTTTGGTAGTGGCAGACAGAGAATGTTACGGACTTGAAAGAGCAAAAAATCATAAAATAGACAACATCCTGATCCCAAGAGGGAAGAACTTCAGCAGCGAATTGGAAAATGTGATTCCAAAAGATACGGACTTAATCGTATTGGCAGGGTTTTTATCCATTCTGAAGCCTGAATTCTGTGAGAAGTGGAACGGTAAAATTATCAATATCCACCCAGCTCTGCTTCCGAAATTCGGAGGAAAAGGAATGTGGGGGCATCACGTTCATCATGCGGTGATTGAAGCCAAAGAAAAAGAAAGCGGTGCTACGGTACATTTTGTAACCCAGGGAATTGATGAAGGGGAAATTATACTTCAGAAATCATTTGAAGTAACAGCAGAAGACACTCCCGAAACCATAGCAGAAAAAGTACACCATATTGAATACGAAATATTTCCCAAAGCCATTGACAAGGTTTTGAATATTTGATATAATACAATAAGTATAAAAGCGAAAAATGGAAGGAACTTCAACAATTGCCATTCTGGATGATTATCAAAATGTGATCAGTACTTTAAAATGTTTTGACATGATAAAAGATCAGAATGTTATGATTCTTCATGAAACCTATAAAGATCCGGAGATTTTAGCTGAAAAAATTAAAGAAGCAGACATTTTGGTTCTGACCCGGGAGAGAACAGAAATTAATGAAGCATTGCTTTCCAGGTTGCCAAAACTTAAAATGATCAGCCAGACAGGGAAAATATCAAACCATTTAAAACTGTCGGATTGTACCCGGTTGGGTATTGCAGTTGCGGAAGGAATCGGTTCACCCCTTGCTCCGGCAGAATTAACCTGGGCCTTGATTATGAATACCGTACGTCAGATTCCACAGGCAATAGAAGCGATGAAGCAGGGAAAGTGGCAGGTCAATATTGGAGAAGCCATCAGTGGAAAGACCATCGGAATATGGGGATATGGAAAAATCGGAAAAAAAATTGCCCAGTATGCGAAAGCTTTCGGAGCTGAGGTTTTAGTCTGGGGAAGCGAAACGTCCAGGGAAAATGCAGTAAATGACGGCTTTAAAAAAGCAGAAACGAAAGAATATTTCTTTAAAAATGCTGATGTGATTACCTTGCACCTCCGTTTGAATGACGAAACATCCGGTATTGTAAAACAAACCGATCTGGAGCTTATGAAACCTACAGCGGCATTTATTAATACCGCAAGAGCAGAGCTTTTAGAAAAGAATGCATTGGTTAATGCTTTGAAAAAAGGAGCACCGGGTTTTGCAGGAGTAGATGTTTATGAAGAAGAGCCAGTATACAATGAAAACTTTGAACTGCTGAAAATGAATAATGTTATCTGTACTCCACATTTAGGTTACGTAGAAAGGAATGGGTATGAGCTTTATTTTGGGAAAGCCTTCGAAAATGTTGTACAGTTTATCAATGGAAACCCTGTTAATATTGCCAATCCGGAAGTATTATAAGACTGCTTAGTAAGAAAAAACATCATTTAGATTTTTGATAAAAAAATATTTCGAAAAAAATTAAAAAATCTAAGTAAAATAAAAGTAAACCGGAGGTGAAAGACCCGGCTACAGTTTGAAATAGCTGTAAAAAGTAAAAAATTGAAAGTAATGAGTAAAAAGAGAGTTTTAATCAGTGTTTCTGACAAAAGCGGATTGATCGAATTCGCCCGGTTCTTGGAAGCGCAGAATTACGAGTTGATTTCTACAGGAGGAACGTTCAAACATTTGAAAGACGCTGGTTTAAATCCGATTCAGATCGATGAGGTAACCAATTTCCCTGAAATGCTGGACGGAAGAGTGAAAACCCTTCATCCGAAAGTTCACGGAGGTCTTTTAGCAGTTCGTGCCAATGAAGAGCACATGAAAACGGTTCAGGAACATGGAATTGACTTGATCGATATGGTTATTGTCAACCTTTATCCTTTCTTTGAAAATGTAAACAAAGACATTTCTTTACATGAAAAAGTAGAGTTTATCGATATCGGAGGCCCTTCAATGCTTCGTTCTGCAGCCAAGAACTTTGATTCCGTTACTGTCATTACCGATGTGGAAGATTATGCCACTGTAAGACTGGAAATGGAGCAGAACGGTGATTCTTACATTGAAACCCGTAAAAAGCTGGCAGGGAAAGTATTCAACCTTACTTCAGCGTATGATGCTGCGATCTCAAGAATGCTTTTAGATGAAGAATATCCTGCCTATCTTAATGCTTCTTACAAAAAAGTATCCGACTTAAGATACGGAGAAAACCCTCACCAGACAGCTGCTTATTACGTTTCTACATTTGAAAACGGAGCGATGAAAGACTTTGAACAGCTTGGCGGTAAAGAACTTTCCTTCAATAACCTGCGTGATATGGACCTTTGCTGGAAAGTAGTCACTGAGTTTAAAGAAGAAATGGCATGCTGTGCCGTGAAGCATTCTACCCCTTGTGGTGTAGCCATCGGAACTTCAGCCCTGGAAACTTATCAGAAAACTTTTGAATGTGACCCGGTTTCCATCTTTGGCGGAATTGTTGCAATGAACTACAAGATCGATGCTGCAACAGCTGAAGAACTGAATAAAACATTCCTTGAGATCGTAATGGCTCCGGATTTTGATGAAGAAGCTCTTGAAATTTTAAGAAAAAAGAAAAACCTTAGAATCATAAAAATTGTAAACCCGGTTTCCGACAAGCAGACATGGGTGAAGATTGATGGAGGTATCCTGGTTCAGGATAATGACAACCATTTCTCTGATGATATCAAAGTGGTAACAGAAGTACAGCCTTCAGAAGAGCAGAAAAAAGCCCTTCTTTTCTCCCAGAGAGTTGTGAAGTATGTAAAATCAAATGCTATTGTTGTTTCCAACGGTATCCAGGCCTTCGGAATCGGTGGCGGACAGGTGAACAGAATCTGGGCGACCGAGCAGGCTATTGAAAGAGCAAAAGAGAAATTCTCAGGAGATCTTGTTTTGGCTTCCGATGCATTTTTCCCTTTCCGCGACGTGGTGGATTTCTGTGCCAAAGAAGGTATCAAAGCCATCATCCAGCCGGGCGGCAGTGTGAAAGATCAGGACAGTATAGAAGCTGCCAATGAGCACGGTATCCCAATGATGTTTACCGGAGTTAGACATTTTTTACACTAATTAAAATAGAATTAAAAATAATTTGGGATTGTATTTATAGCATTCAAAATTATATATTTGTAAAATAGACTAGATAATAAATAAAGTATGAGAATATTAATCATAGGTGAAGGCGGTAGAGAGTCTGCTTTAGCGGCAAAACTTCAGAATGACCCGAGAATTTCTAAAATGTTTTTTGCTAACGGTAATGCTACCACCGATGTAATAGGGAAAAATGTTCATTTGTCAGAGATCAAGGAACTGAGAGATTTCGCGATCAAAGAAAAGATAGACCTTACGATCGTAGGTCCTGAAGCTCCTCTTGTAGCCGGGCTGAAGGATGAATTCAAAAAGCACGATCTTAAAGTTTTCGGTCCGAATCAAAAAGTAGCAAGCCTGGAAGGAAGTAAGGCTTTCTCTAAGAAATTTATGCAGACCTATGATATCAAAACAGCTAAAGCTGTAGTATTTGATTCATACAACGATGCTAAAGAATATGTTCAGACCCAGCAGTATCCTTTAGTAATTAAGGCAAGCGGTCTGGCAGGAGGAAAAGGGGTAGTAATCTGTGACAACCTTGAAGAAGCTGAAGCTACGATCCACGACTTCATGATCAGAAGAATCTATGGAGATGCCGGGATCCGTCTGGTTATTGAAGAATATTTAGAAGGTTTTGAGGCTTCAATTATTGCATTCTCAAACGGTGAAAAAATCTTCCCTTGTATTGCTGCAAAGGATTACAAAAAAGCAGGAAACGGCGATACAGGACCCAATACAGGAGGTATGGGATCTGTAGCTCCAAGCCCTGATTTTACTCAGGAGCACTACGCTGATTTTGAACAAAATATCTTACAGCCTACTATCAACGGTCTTAAAGGAGAAGGATTCAGCTTTAAAGGAATCATTTTCTTCGGATTGATGGTAACTAAGAACGGAACATATCTTCTTGAATACAACATGAGATTCGGAGACCCTGAAACTCAGGTGCTGATGGCACTGATGGAGAACAATCTTCTTGATGTGATCCAGGATTGCATGGAAGGAAAAGATATCCAGCTTAAGTTTAAAGACGAAAAAGCAGTGTGCCTTGTTATGTGCTCAGGAGGTTACCCTAGAAATATCGAAACAGGTTACGAAATTGTAGGCGAGGACAAGATGAAGCATGCCAAGCTTCTTTATGCCGGCGCTATAAGAAAAGGTGATAAAGTGGTTTCCAACGGCGGAAGAGTTCTGAATATCGTAGCTACAGGAGCTACTTACGACGATGCCCGCAAAAAGGTTTACGAAGATGCGAGCCACATCCATTTCGATTACGGTTTCTACAGAGAAGACATCGGAAAGTTTTAAAATAAATCACGAAAAAAGATTTGGAAAGTTTCCAAGTCTTTTTTTGTAAAAAAATTAATTAGCAGTAAGCTTTAAGCTATAGGCAGTAAGCTTTAACATTCACAAAATAGCCTACTGCATATTGCCTATAGCTTAAAGCTTTTATTATTTATCATTTATCAATCATCAATTATCATTTATAAAATGAACAACGGTATTATCATATTAGATTTCGGATCACAGTACAACCAGCTTATCGGAAGAAGAATCCGTGAGATGGGAGTATACTCTGAAATCCTTCCTTTCAATACACCTTTACAGGATATTTTAGCCAAACAGCCAAAAGGAATCATTCTTTCCGGAGGGCCAAGCTCTGTGAATGCAGAAAACGCTCACCTTGTTGAAAAAGAACTGTATGAGCAGGGAGTTCCTGTTTTGGGAATCTGCTACGGAATGCAGCTTACAGCCCACCTTTTAGGCGGAAAAGTAAACAAAGGAGAAAAAGGAGAGTACGGAAAAGCTCATTTGGATATTATTAAAGAGAGTTCTTTACTAAAAGGAGTTACCCAGAATTCTATAGTATGGATGAGCCACTTTGACGAAGTAGGCGAATTGCCTGCAGGTTTTGAATTGAATGCAAAATCAGGGGTAATGGCTTCTATTTCCAATGAAGACAGAAAAATCTACTGTGTGCAGTTCCATCCGGAGGTATCCCATACAGAAGAAGGCGGAAAGATGCTTGAAAATTTTGTTTTCGGGATCTGTAATGCTGAAAAAAACTGGAAGCTGACGAACTACATCGAAAAAACAGTTGAAGAAATCCGTGAAAGAGTAGGAGACAGCAGGGTCATCCTTGGACTTTCAGGAGGAGTTGATTCTTCTGTAGCAGCGGTTTTAATTCACAAAGCGATCGGTGATCAGCTGACATGTATCTTCGTAGATACTGGGTTATTAAGAAAGGATGAAGGCCAGAAGGTAATGGACAATTATGGAGAGCACTTCCATATGAACATTAAAATGGTGGATGCCAAAGAAAGATTCCTTTCAAAATTAGCCGGAGTAGACGATCCAGAAGCAAAGAGAAAGATCATCGGAAACGAGTTTATTCATGTTTTTGATGAAGAATCCCATAAAATTGAAGGCGCTAAATTCTTAGCTCAGGGAACCATTTATCCTGACGTTATCGAAAGCCAGTCTGTTAACGGACCTTCTGCCGTGATCAAGTCACACCACAATGTAGGAGGACTTCCTGAAGATATGGAATTCGAATTATTAGAGCCATTGAGAGAACTTTTCAAGGATGAAGTAAGAAAAGTTGGGGAGGAGTTAGGTATTCCGCATCATTTGGTACACAGACACCCATTTCCAGGTCCTGGATTAGGAATCAGGGTATTGGGAGCTGTAGATGCGGATAAAGTGAGAATCCTTCAGGAAGCAGACGATATTTTCATCGAAGAATTATACAAAAATGATCTTTACGAAAAAGTATCACAGGCTTTCGTAGTTCTTCTTCCTGTAAAATCAGTAGGAGTAATGGGAGACGAGAGAACTTACGAATACACAGCAGTAGTTCGTTCCGCCAACACTATCGATTTCATGACGGCAACGTGGAGCAGACTTCCTTACGAATTCTTAGATACGGTTTCAAGCAGAATTATCAACGAGGTAAGAGGAATCAACAGAGTAGCTTATGATATTTCAAGCAAACCGCCTGCAACAATTGAGTGGGAATAGTTTTTTGACTTGAACTTCAAATATTAATCCTGCCCTTTTCGGGTGGGATTTTTTTAAAACTGTTTTAATGAAAAAAGGATCAGTAAAATATTTAAAGCAATTATTAGACAATACACCAACTTGAAGAGTATATGCTTATGGAAAATAGCATAATTTATTAATATTGTGATCATTAAATAAAAGTAAATAAAATTTTTTGTTTCCCGAGGGTTTATTTCAGATGCTGAAAACAAGTTTAAATTATGTGAAAGATTGACTGATGTGTCAGCATAAAAGATTCTTAAAATAGAGATAATTGAGACACTTATAAGTAAGGTTATTGCGTAGGGTTTCATCAGCTAATAAAAATATTAATACTGTTTTCTTTTTAATTTACATTGTAAAAATAAAAATCTTCAGCAGAAAAAACATTTAAATTTTCCATTTTGACTATCTATAAAAATCAAAGGATAATTTAGACAAATATATTCGATGATTTTATTTCTCAGATGTAGAATAGCAATTTTTTCTGTTTCCATTTCTATATCAGTGCTATAACCACATGAGAGAGCCTGAGTTATAGACTTGAAATCAGAGTGTTTCCAGTAATTATTTGAGTGAATTGCTGTTTGTAAAGTTTCGGTGAAATCCACTGTTAAATTATATAAATAGTTGTAGAAGTACTTTTCTATAAGGATTTAAGTAAAATATTTTCCCTAAATTTAAGTAAAATTAAGTCAAATGCAAATAGAAACAAGGCCCCTGACGGTTCAGGATTATGATGAACTGGTCGTTACAATGAAGCGTGCTTACCCGCAGATGTCAGAATCGATATGGTCTAAAAAAAGCATCGAAAAACTCACTAAAATATTTCCTAAAGGCCAGATATGTATTACAGTAGACGGTAAGCTGGCTGCCGTGGCCCTTTCCATTATTGTCAATTATGATGATTTTGGGGACGATCACACTTACGTAGACATTACCGGAAACTATACATTCAATACCCATTTATCAACGGGAAACGTGCTCTACGGAATTGAAGTTTTTGTAGATCCTGAGTTTCGTGAACTGCGTCTGGGAAGAAGATTGTATGATGCCAGAAAAGAATTATGTGAACTGCTTAATCTCAAATCCATCATTCTGGGTGGGAGAATTCCTAACTATCATAAATACAGCGATGAACTTTCCCCAAGAGAATACATTCGAAGAGTAAGAGACAAGGAAATTTATGATCCCGTACTGTCTTTCCAGCTATCCAATAATTTTCTTCCCATCAAAATTCTGAAGAAATACCTTCCCGAGGACGAATCATCACTGGAAAACGCCGTTTTGCTCCAATGGAACAACATTTATTACAGCAAGAAGCCCAACACCATGCAGGATAGCATCATCCGTCTCGGATTGGTACAGTGGCAGATGAGGCATTTCAAAAATATTGATGCCTTTTATGAGCAGGTAGAATTTTTTGTAAATGTAATGGGAGATTATAAATCCGACTTTGTTCTTTTCCCGGAGCTTTTCAATACACCGCTGCTGGCTCCGTTCAATAAGCTTTCAGAAAGAGACAGTATGATAGAGCTGGCTAAGCTGAGTGAGGAAATCAAGAATAAAATTTCTGAGCTGGCTATCAGCTATAATGTCAATATTATTTCAGGAAGTATGCCCGTTTTTGAAACTGAAACCAATGATCTTTATAACGTAAGCTATTTACTCCATCGTGACGGCCGTATCGATGAGTACCGTAAAATTCACATCACGCCGAATGAAAGAAAATATTACGGAATGAAAGGCGGAAACGAAATCCGGGTCTTTGATACGGATTGCGGAAAAATAGGCCTTGTAATCTGTTACGATGTTGAATTTCCGGAACTTCCGAGGATTCTGGCAGATCAGGGAATGAAAATTCTCTTTGTCCCTTACCTTACCGATACGCAGAACGCCTATATCAGGGTAAGACACTGCGCAGCGGCAAGAGCTATTGAAAATGAATGTTATGTTGCTATTGCAGGCTGTGTAGGGAACCTTCCGGGAGTGAATAATATGGATATCCAGTTCGGGCAGGCTGCTGTGTTTACCCCTTCAGATTTTGCCTTCCCGTCCAATGCTGTGAAAGGGGAAGCGACCCCCAACACGGAAATGACCCTTATTGTAGATGTAGACCTTAATCTTTTGAAAGACCTTCACCACCACGGTTCCGTTCAGGTGATGAACGACCGTAGAAAGGACCTCTATGAAACCTATCTTAAATAAATAATTTATATCAATACAAAAATATCCTGTCCGTATGGGCAGGATATTTTTAAATAAAAGAGCATATCAATGTCTGCTCTATGTTTAAATTTTAATTCAAACTTTTACAAATACTGAGGACATACCACGGCAGGGCAGATCAGTCTTGGACATCTAGGTCTTCCATCGGTAGGGCAGCATTCGTTTGAACAGTTACCGCCGATAATGATACCGCTTCCGTTAATTCCTTTTAATTGCTCTCTTGAAAGTTTGTTGTTACGTAAATTTTTCATTTTTTAATATTTATAGGTTAGTTTGGAATTTGTAGCTATAAAGATAAAAAAATCCTGTAAATAATGGTAAGGATGGAATTTTTTTCTTTGAATTTAAAATAACATCTCCGGCTATCAGCGAAAAATAAATGAAGAATATGTGTTTTTTTTCAGCATGTTCCTAAAATTTACTATCTTCACTAATCAATTTAAATAAAATATAATGACAGGAACAGTAAAATGGTTTAACGAAACAAAAGGTTTTGGTTTTATTACACCAGATGGGGGCGGAAATGATATTTTTTGCCACCATACAGCCATTCAGGCATCAGGTCTTAGATCTTTAAAAGAAGGACAAGCGGTAGAGTTTGATCTTAAAGAAGGGAAAAAAGGACCTGAAGCAGACAATGTTAAAGTAGTAGGATAATAAACTTATTAAGATATTGTTAAGAAAAGCTGCCGTTTAGGCGGCTTTTTTCATTAATATATCCCAAATCGTTTCTCTCTCAGCCCAATTTCCATTACTGAAAGTAGCCTTACTTGTTATTCATGTACCGAATTCATGTACCGATTAAAATAAAATAACAATAGGAACAGTTTTTGGAGTAATTTGCATTAACTATTTAGGAATATATGTTTGATAAACAGCAAAGGAAACTGAAAAGGTCGGCCAGGCTTATTTCCGTACTCAGTAAATACGGGTTTAAAGATATGCTGGCGAGGATGAATACAGGAAATAAACAGGATACAGTTTCTGTTGATCCGGATGAGGTTATTTCTAAAGGAACGGTATACGAAAGAATCAGGCTGGTATTGGAAGAGCTTGGCCCTACGTTTGTAAAGCTGGGGCAGACCTTCAGTAACAGGGAAGATCTCCTTCCGCCGGAGCTTATTCAGGAGCTGCAGAAGCTTCAGGATAAAGTGGATACGGTGGACATGAACGTAGAAGAAATCCTGGAAAATGAGTTCAACATATCCGTTAAAGATCATTTTCAGGAAATTCAGAAGCAACCTTTAGCTACTGCTTCCATTGCCCAGGTTTATAAAGCGGTTTTGCTGGATGGAAGTCCTGTGATTCTCAAACTAAAGAAATCTGATGTACAGACCGTTATTGAAGACGATTTACTTCTTATAAAAGATCTCGAAAAGATTGTTTCCGCCTATTCTGAAATTGGAGAAAAGCTTAATCTGAAACAGGCCATTTCCACTTTTGAAAAATCTTTACTGGAAGAAGTCTCTCTGGTCAACGAAAAAGAAAATATCCTGCATTTTGCACGGAATTTTAAAAACAATAAAGAAACCTATGTTCCGAAAATCTATGAAGAATATTCCAATAACAATATTCTCTGTATGGAATTTATCGACGGGATTAAGGTAACCGATAAAACAGCTCTTTTAGCCCATAATATTGACCCTGTAAAAGTCTCAGAAGTAGGATTGAGGCTGTTTGTATCTCAAATCCTGGATTATGGGTTTTTCCATGCCGATCCGCATGCCGGTAATATCCTCGTGAAAAAAGACGGGAAAATCGTTTTTATTGATTTTGGTGCCGTAGGAAAAATTCAGCCGAACGATAAGGAAATCCTTGAAAGCCTCATTGTAAGCTTTGTTGCTAAAAATTCGCATAAAATTGTGCGGCAACTCAAAAAAATGGCTGTCAGCTACGAAATTCCGGATGAAAGAAGATTTGAAAACGATGTGGAAGATATTCTGAATTTTGTACACAGCTCATCGCTGCAGGATATCAACGTTCAGGTGATCATCAATAAAATGAAAGATATTCTGAAGGACAACAGGCTCCATATGCCGGACTATTTTTATCTTTTGTTTAAAGGAATCAGCCTGATAGAGGGAGTTGGAAGAACAATCAATCCGAATCTGGATATTGTGAAAAGCCTTCATCCTTACACCAGAAAAATCCTGACCAAAAAGATCAAACCCAAAAATCTTTTAAAAACAGGAATGGACCGGATGATGAATTTCACAGATAATGTAGATGAAATTCCCAAAGAACTCAGATCGGTACTCCAGAAGCTGGATGATAATAAATTTACGGTTTCCAGCGAGATTAAAAATATTGAAAAGACCAATCAGCTGATCAAATCAAGTGTGGTCAATTTAATTCTGGCCATGATCCTCGGAGCCAATATTATTGCCACAGCAATTGTTTTTGTTTCAGAATCAGGACCAAGGATTGGGGAGCTGTCTCTGGTTGCGGTTTTAGGTTTTGTATTTTCTATTATATTGATTTTAGTACTTTTATTGAGAGTGACGAGGAAATAAGAAACGGTGCGGGTTTCGGGTTTTGGGTTCTGGGATAAAGGATGAAGAGTTTAGGTTAATGAATGGTGAAGTGTATTTCCACTAACTTCTAACTTCTAACTTCTAACTTCTAACATCAACCTCGTACCTCGTAACCCGGAACTCAAAACCCGAAACACCCACATCCAACCTCTCAATTTAAATACCTATCTTTGCACCATGGAAAAACTCACTTTTGCGGATTTTGACCTGCCGGTTAAAATTCTTGATGTTTTAGCGGATCTGGAATTGTTCGAACCTACACCCATTCAGGAAAAGAGCCTAGGGCCTATACTTTCCGGAAGGGATGTGATGGGGATTGCACAAACCGGAACCGGAAAAACATTAGCCTATCTTCTGCCCGTTCTTAAAACATGGAAATATAACAAAACAGGGAATCCTACTGTTTTGATCCTTGTTCCTACAAGAGAACTGGTGGTTCAGGTCGCTGAAATTGTTGAGAAACTGACCGAAAATATGACTGCAAGGGTCATTGGAATATATGGAGGGAAAAATATCAATACTCAGAAATTATTATTTAATGACGGATGTGATATTCTGGTGGGTACTCCGGGAAGGGTAATGGACCTTGCCATTGATAATGCCATTTCATTAAAAGAAGTTCAGAAGCTGATCATTGATGAGTTTGATGAAATGCTGAACCTGGGTTTCAGACCGCAGCTTACCCATATTTTTGAAATGATGAAGCCGAAAAGACAGAATATCCTTTTCTCGGCTACCATGACGGAAGCAGTAGATGAGATGCTGGACCAGTACTTTGCCAGTCCTGTAGAAATTTCTCTGGCAAAATCAGGAACACCTCTTGAAAAAATAGAACAGACCGGTTATAAAGTAGAAAACTTTAATACAAAGATCAATCTTCTTGAACATTTACTGAAGAGCAACAAAGACATGTCCAAGGTGTTGATTTTCACCAATAACAAGAAAAATTCTGATCTTCTTTTTGCTAAAATTGATGAACTTTTCCCTGAACAGTTTGATGTGATTCACTCAAATAAATCTCAGAATTACAGGCTTAAAGCGATGAAGAGATTTGAAAATGAAGAGATCAGAGGACTGATTACTACCGACGTAATGGCCAGGGGTCTTGATATTTCAAATATTACCCACGTTATCAATTTCGAAACCCCTGAAATTCCTGAACAGTATATCCACAGAATAGGAAGAACGGGTAGAGCGGATAAAGATGGTAAAGCGGTTACTTTTGTGACTAGAAAAGAAGAAGCTTCCATACTTGATATTGAGCTTTTAATGGATAAAGACCTTAAGTTTGCCGATTTCCCTGCAGAGGTGAAAATAAATCCTAAAAAGATCGCTTCTGAAGAAGAGGTGATTGTGATGAAAAATCCTGCACAGGTAAAGCTGAATGAAGGAGGAGCAGCATTTCATGAGAAAAAGGATAAAAATAAAAAAGAAAACTGGGGAGGACCATCCAAAAGAAAAGCTCCCAAAAAATTCGGGGCTAACAGAGCCCAGCAGAAAGCTATATCGAAATCTAAAAGAAAGAAATAAAAAAAATCCCTTAACGGGATTTTTTTTGTTATAAATATTATTTCATATAAGGTTTCATCACCTTCGCCCAGACGGAATACCCTTCAGGTGTTAAGTGAAGCATATCTTCCACAAAAAGGTCTCTTCTTACATTCCCGTTGGCATCCTCCATCGCCTTTGTAATATCAATGAATTCAGCATTAGGCTCTTTTTTCATGAAAGCGGCAATTTTTTTATTCGTTTCCTTCATCTGCGGCCAAAGAATTTCGCGGCTTGGCGAATATTTTATGGAAATAAAATCTACCTCAATATTGGGGAATCTTTCACGGATCTTTTTATAGAATGTTTTAAATCTGTTGACCACTACCTTTGCCTTCAGGTCATGATTATCCGCAAAGTCATTATCACCGCAGTAAATAATGATCTGCTTAGGTTGATATGGGCTTAGAAGATCATCTGAAAAATCATTCAGATCCGTTATTCTTGATCCTCCAAAACCTCTGTTGATGATTGTTTTTCCGGGGAAATAACTGGCAACATCAGTCCATTTGGTGAATGATGAGCTTCCAATCAATAAAATAGCATCTTTAGGCGGTGGATTTTCCTGATCAGCTTTTTTGAAATTTTGAATGTCCTGCCAGAACATTGGTTTTTGGTCCTGTGAAAAGAACAGGGTAAAATACAGCAACAGGAATGCTGAAAGAATCTTCTTCATTGTAATCAATTTTAAATATCTTATAAATGTAATAAAAAACTCCCGAAAACCGGGAGTCTGTATTTATCTTTTGTAGCTAACATAGGTCAGATCGGCAACACCATCACCGTCCTGATCAAAGGAGTTGAATAATTGTGCCAGTTTCAGATCATGGCTGGTGAGCACTTCCACTCTGTACCATCTTTCAGTATCATTGTCATTTTTTATACTCAGGAGCTTAGACTCTTCAGTATAAGTGTATTTACCTTCAGTTTTTCCTGCCATCTGGCATTCAAGTCCCACTTCGGAATAGTAGGTATAGCTTGTATAATAATCACTTCTGAAATGCAGAATGTTTTTAGCCTCACAGTCAGAAGGTGTTTCGGTCTTAATTACTGTTTTATTGTCCTTTCCGGAAATAATTTCTATTTTGCTTACCTTCCAGTCTCCGCTCATCATTTCTAATTCATAAGCTTCGATATTGTCATCTTTACAGGAAGTTAGTGCTAAAGCAGAAAAGGCAAATAAAAGTAGCTGTTTTTTCATTTTCACAAATTTAAGAATATGCTAAAATATAAATAAATTTGAAATATTTGTAATGAAATCCAGCTTTTTTAAACGAATGTTTATAAATAAAAGAATTTTATAGGGATTGGGATGCGAGGTTCGGGTTTCGGGTTACAAATTTCGGGTTTTGAAAGCCTAATAATAAACTTTCAAGCCCCGGAAATTAACGCTGATACTCGAAACTCGCATCCCGCAACTTTAATAGCTCATCTCCACAATTTTATAAGCATCTTGAGGCGTCAGTTTTTTATATTCACCAAGGCCGGACCAGTTTCTGTCTGTAAATGCCTTTTCCACTCTTTCTGCAGTTCCTTTATAGTCTTCCGTATATTCCGAAAGTTTGGTTTTGATGTTCAGACTGTGGAAAAATTCCTCCATCTTTTTAATTCCCTGTTCTGCTTTTTCTTCCACTGTTCCGTCTTTAATACCCCATACTCTTTCAGCATACTGAGCCAGCTTTCCTTTCTTGGTCTCAAAATTATAACGGTAATGGGAAGGGGCTATAACGGCTAAAGTTCTTGCATGGTCGATTCCGAAGTAAGCGGTCAGTTCATGGCCCATGGCATGTACAGCCCAGTCTGTGATCACCCCTTTCTGGATAAGTCCGTTAAGAGCCATCGTACAGCACCACATAAAATTCCCGGCAGCATCATAATCAAAATCATCAGCTAAAACTTTAGGAGCGGTTTCCTGCAGGCTGATCAGGATGCTTTCTGCAATTCTTTCCTGCAGATCAGCAGAAGAAGGAGCAGTCATGTATTGTTCCAGAACGTGGGTATAAGCGTCTGTAATTCCATTTACAATCTGGTTTTTAGGAATGGTTCTGATCACTTCCGGATCTAAGACAGAAAACTGAGGAAAAAGTCCGGGACCGCCGGAAGACAGTTTTTCATTGGTCTCTCTTCTTGAGATCACATAACCGGAATTCATTTCAGAACCTGTTGCCGGTAAAGTCAGGATACTTCCGAAAGGCATTCCCTCACCTTCAAATGTTCTTACTGAATTTCTAAGAATGTCCCAAGGCTCACCGTCATAATTGGCAGCTGCTGAAAGGAATTTAGTTCCGTCAATAACAGATCCTCCACCTACAGCCAGTAGGTAACTGATGTTTTTTTCTTTGATAAAACTTAAGGCATCCAGCAATACTTCATATTCAGGATTGGCAGGAACACCACCAAATTCATATAAATCATGATCTTTCAGAGCTTCTTTTACCTGATCGTAAACACCATTGTTTTTGATGCTTCCGCCTCCGTAAATCATTAATATTCTGGCATCTTTTGCAACTTCGCGGGAAATTTTAGCGATTTCACCTTTTCCAAAAAGTATTTTTGTAGGATTTTTAAATTCGAAATTAAGCATTGTTCTAAATTTATTTGATTCAAATTTACGCAATGCAATACGAAAACTGAGTTAATGAAATTTTAAAATTCCTATCAAAGCGTTTTATAATAACAATGTAGATTTTATTGGGCTGGCCGATAAGAGTTTGGCATAAAATGTTTCAAAAATTATCTAAGCTATAGAATTTTTTAACGCAAAGATGATGTTTCATCATATATTATTCTAAGAAAGCAAAGCGGGAATCAACTTTGTTGATTCGATGAAGCAGTCTTTTAAAATGCTGCAAAATGTGCGTAATCTGTGCAATCAGCGAGAGAATTTATTATTGGGAAGTCTGGTTGCAATTATCACTTTTGAAATAAGTACCGTTGTTTTTTGATTCAAGCTTTCCGTTTTTTCTGTTGATCTTTATATAATAAGATTCTTTATTTTCCGGGCAGCCTCTAGACTTTGAGAGGTACAGGTCAATATGTTTGTCTTCAATTTTATAGGATCCGCTGAGTTTATTACCGGTGTCTACTGAAAAGCCATAAGTTTTAGCCAGCAGAATAGCTTCCGGAAGATTGTCAACCGTTCCGATAAAATCTCTCAGTTGCTGTTCACTGGCAAAATATACAGCTCTGTCTTTTTTGCAGGCCAGAATATAGGTGAAACATTTTTCACCAATGCATTTCTGGAAAAAACCTTTCTCAGGAAAAGGTTCATTGATGGTCATGAAATCCGGCATCTGGCTTTCATAGATAACTGCTTTATCAGGATCCGGATCATTAGTCAGTACCCGCCAGTAGCCATAATCTTTATCAGGAACAATGAATGGATAGAGGAGTTCAATATTGTCAAGGATCTCGGGAATTTTCCTGAAATCGGCGGGTACTGTATTTTGACAAAGCAGCAGACCTGAAATAAGAAAAGAAATGATCGAAATAATTTTCATAATTATTATTTAAATAGAATATGCTTAAATTATTGGAATATTATTTTATAATATCCTTTTTCGTCAGTTACATCAATCCCTATGCCTGTAAATGTTAATTTATTAATCTGATACCCATCGCAGCCTCCTTTAAACTCTGATGACTGTATTGAAAAATCAAAAGTTTTGACATTAGACTGGAAGTTGTATTTTTTTGTCCCATTATAAGCCCCCACATTTTCTAAAATGATTAAGTCGTCGGATGTTTTGGTTAATTGTATTTCATTCTGGTTTTCATCCTTAATTGAATAAGCAGTGAGTGTTCCGTTCGTGATCAGATTTTCATCATTAGAATCAACGAATTTAAAAGCTATCGTTTGAGGAGCATTATAACAATCTTCACCACAAGCCGTGAAAATAAAAGTCATTAAAAGGAATATGAAGATATTTTTCATGAGATATGGATTAATTTCTGTGAAAAGTAAAATTAATCATTAAACTGCTGTATTCAAAAAATAATTTTGTTGCTGTTCCTGCGTTTTTTTGTCATTTATCAATTCATTTAATTCCAAAATCCATTACATTTGTTATATGATACACGACCAACGAGCAGAAAAATTCAGGCAGATCGTGGAGAATAAGTTCCAGATCTACAATTCATTATTTATGAGCCTGCCTTATGATAAAATGACCAATATCGGGATGCTTCTCCCATTCCTTTACGAGGAAAGCCGAAACGGATATGAAGAAGGCAAAACCCCTGAGGAAATTATTGAAGAATTCTTTAAAAACCATACCGATCTTCAGACGGAAGAGCAGAAAGTTGAACTTCTTTTCAAGATCATACAGTATATTGAAAGGCAGGTAGTTTTGTTTGACAGTATTGAAGATGCTGCCTTTCCAAGCCTTCATTCTGAAAGCGACAATGGAACGGTCACCAATCTTTTCGAACGTTCATACCAGGATCATAAACTTGAAAAAGTTCGCGAAAAACTAAAGGATTTTACGGTAAAAGTCGTGTTTACAGCACACCCGACCCAGTTTTATCCAAGTTCGGTGCAGAGGATTATCCAGGATTTGCGGGGCGCTATTACCAGTGATTCCGTTACCCAGATCGATATGCTTCTGCAGCAATTGGGGAAAACACCTTTTGTCAATAAGGAAAAGCCAACTCCAATTGATGAAGCACTGAGCATCATTTCTTATTTAAGATATGTTTATTACGATACCATCGGAGAACTGTTTACCAAGATCAAAAAGACTTTTGGAAACGGTCATTTCCATCTTCATGAAGATATTATTCAGCTTGGTTTCTGGCCGGGTGGAGACAGGGACGGAAACCCATTCGTCACTGCAGATGTTACCAAAAAGGTAGCAGAAGAACTTCGTTCCGCAATCCTGAAATCCTATTACAGCCATTTGAAATTTATCAGAAGAAGATTAAGTTTCAGAGGTGTTTCTGAAGTATTAACCCAGTTAAGTGATGAGCTTTACGGTGCCATTTTTAACGGGAAAATGATCACTGCAGATGATATTCTGAGAAAAGCTGATGAAGCAGAAAAAATACTGGTGAATGAGCACAATTCCCTGTTTTTAGATCTTCTGGCAAATTTTAGGGACCGCGTGAAAATTTTCGGAACTCATTTTGCCACGCTGGATGTTCGCCAGGACAGCAGGATCCATCAGAGAGTGATCGATGAGGTGTTTGCTAAAGTATTTGAAGGTGCAGAAGCTTCTGAAGAAGAAAAATTTAATAAACTGATTCAGTTTGGTGAAAGGGTTAATGCAGATCAGTTTGAAGATATCGTTAAAGATACTTTATTAACGGTTTCCCAGGTTTCCGAAATTCAGGATCAAAATGGACAAAGAGGAATAAACCGCTATATTATTTCAAATTCCGATGCTGTAAAGGATGTGATGAATGTGTATGCGTTCTTTAAAATCTGCGGCTATCAGGATGAAGAGATCAAAATGGATATTGTTCCGCTTTTTGAAACCATGGAAGGTCTCGCCAATGCTGAAAACGTAATGAGTGAGCTTTACCGGAATCCTATCTATAAAAAACATCTTGAAAGCAGAGGAAACCAGCAGACGATTATGCTTGGTTTTTCAGACGGAACAAAAGACGGAGGCTATCTTAAAGCCAACTGGGAAATTTATAAAGCCAAAGAAGTTTTAACTCAACTTTCCGTTCAGAATGGAATTAAAGTAGTATTCTTCGACGGTCGAGGCGGACCGCCGGCAAGGGGAGGAGGAAAAACCCATGATTTTTATGCATCACAGGGAAATACCATTGCGAACAATAAAATCGAATTGACTATTCAAGGCCAGACAATCACCAGTATTTTTGGAAATAAAGAACAGGCCAAATACAATTTTGAGCAACTTCTGACCGCCGGAGTTGAAAATGATGTTTTTAAAAATTCGAAAAAAGACCTTACAGAAAAAGAAAGAAAACTGATCGCCGAGCTTGCTGACATCAGTTATAAAAAATATTCGGATCTGAAAGCGCATCCTATGTTCGTTCCTTATCTCCAGGAGATGAGTACCCTCGAATATTATGGTAAGACCAACATCGGAAGCCGTCCGTCCAAAAGAGGAAACGGAAGCGAGCTGAAATTTGAAGATTTGAGAGCCATTCCTTTTGTAGGATCGTGGTCACAGCTGAAGCAGAATGTTCCCGGGTTTTTCGGGTTCGGATTTGCCATGCAGCAGATGAAGGAGCAGGGAAGGCTGGATGAAGTGAAAGAACTGTATAAAGGTTCGGATTTCTTTAAAACTTTAGTTCTGAATTCTATGATGAGTATGAACAAGTCTTATTTCCCGCTTACATATTACATTAAAAACAATCCGAAATTCGGAGCATTCTGGAATGTGCTTTATGATGAATATGTTCTTTCGAGGGATATTATGCTGGAACTTACCGGCTTCAAAATGCTGCAGGAAGAAGATCCGTTATCCAGAAAATCTGTGAAAATAAGAGAAAAGATTGTTTTGCCGCTATTGAGTATTCAGCAATATGCCTTAATAAAAATCCAGAAAGAAGAAGGCAATAGGGAAGCTTACGCAAAGCTGGTGACAAGGTCATTATTCGGAAATATTAATGCGAGCAGAAATTCAGCTTAACTGATATATAAAAACGCTTCTCAAATCGAGAGGCGTTTTTTTGTATTGATTAAAATTTTAGCTAAAGCCTTTGGCAAAATGTTTAAATTATTTAACAGTATAAAGCCCGTTCCTATTAAATACATTTGTTACCTTAAAAAATCTGAGTAATCTGTGTGAAATAAAATTTAAAAATGCTGCAGTTTATTTTCATCAATTTAATCGTTGTTTAATTACTCTTTTAAGAACTTCTCATAAAAAGTATCATTCTTCATCTTAATTTTCAGGTAATAGGTTCCTTTCGGAAAATCCTCTACTTTTACAGATTTCTGTCCGCTATTTTTCCTGATCAGCTTCCCTAAATTATCATAAACTTCCAGGGATATAATTTCACCTTCAGAAGCAATATTCAGAATATTTTTTACAGGGTTGGGGAAGATGGCAAACTTTTCTTTTTTCACTATTTCAGAGGTGTTCAGCACCTGATTATAAAGGCTTCCAAAATTAAGAATTCCATAGCCCATCTGGTCTGTGTGGCCCGGGTAAAGAGAAGCGGTCTGACGGAGTTTTGTCCTGATCTGTTCCCTGTTCATCGATGGAAAGGCCTGAATAAAACAGGCTACACCACCTGCAGCGATGGGGGTTGCAATAGATGTTCCGTTAACGGAGGTTAATGTACTGTTGGTCACCGTTGCGGCTGCAGTTCCTCTTGAACTTCCGTCAGGTTTTACTACACCAAGGGAATTGGGGCCATAAGATGAAAATCCTGAAGAGTTTCCTGCCGCATCTACAGATCCTATACTGAACACCTTGGCATTATCTGCAGGGGTCATAATATAATGCCAGGGCTGGACTCCTGAATTTCCTGCTGCTGCAAGAACGAAAATCCCTTTATTGGCAGCTATTTCTGCCGCTCTGGCAATAAAAGAAGTAGTTCCGTTCATATCCGAGTACGTATAGCTGTACCGGGAGTCGTCAAAAACATTGTATCCAAGTGAGGTTGTGATAATATCAACACCTTTTCTGTCTGCTTCTTCAGCCGCCTCTATCCAGTACAATTCTTCTTCGGGGATTTCACCGACAGCATTTTCGCTTCGGTAAAGGTAAAAATCGGCATCCGGGGCAGAGCCTACAAAAGTATTCTCGATATATCCGCCAATAGCACCTAACACAGCAGATCCATGATTGCTGATGGCAGTATTGTATACATTGCTTGTTTTGGTAACAAAATCATAAACGGCTTTAATGTGATTGTTGGTACGTAATCTTTCAAATGCAGATCCGGTATCCACATAAGGAAAACCTGCATCAATAACTGCAATGGAGACCCCTATACCAGTAAAACCGGCAAGATGAAGAGGTCTTATATTGATCTGGTCGATCTGGGCAGATCCGGAACCATAATCGAAAACAGTCAGTGTTTTTTGAGTTTCAGAAACCGGATTCCATTTATTTTGAACCACTGTTTTAGGGACAGAAGTATTATTTTTTGCGAAACGTCCCACCGACTGCACGTAAGGCTGTGCCTGCAAAACTGTTATCTGTGTGGGAGTTGCGTTTACAGCTGCACCATTAAGCCATTTGGAATAATCGGTAACGGTAAAGCCGAGGTTCTGAAGATTCTGGATATATGACTGTTCAATAGGGGCATCCTGGTCATTCAGGACAATACCCAGCGAAATACGTCTATTGAGGGATTTTTGGCTCAGTTCAGATAGTGGATTGGCATAAAAAGCAGCTTTATTCGGTTTGTCTGTAAAATAAACAAAAACAAGCTCCGTTTGTGCATTTACAGCAGAGTAACCCACTAAAAGACAAAAGAGTAAAAGTTTTTTCATAAAGTTATTTTCTATAAAGATAAAACAAAATCAATAAAATTTTTGATAGGATTTTAAATTCCTTATTTTTACACAAATATTTATTTATGAAAAAAATTCAGATGGTTGACTTGCAAAGTCAGTATTACAAAATAAAAAATGATGTAGACAATGCGGTTTTAAATGTAATGGATTCTGCGGCTTTTATCAATGGCCCTGAAGTAAAGTCTTTCCAGAATGAATTGGAATCTTATTTAGATGTAAAGCATGTAATTCCGTGTGCTAACGGAACGGATGCTTTGCAGATCGCACTGATGGCTTTGGACCTGAAAGAAGGGGATGAAGTAATCACTGCAGATTTTACTTTTGCCGCTACAGTAGAAGTTATTCATCTGCTTAAACTGAAATCAGTACTGGTAGATGTAGATTACGATACATTCACAATTTCTACGGAAGAAATTAAAAAAGCAATCACTCCAAGAACAAAAGCAATTATTCCGGTCCATATCTTCGGACAGTGTGCCAATATGGAAGAGATCTTAAAAATTGCGGAAGAGCATAACCTGTATGTTATTGAAGACAATGCACAGGCAATAGGAGCACAATATACGTTTTCTGACGGAACTCAGAAATATGCGGGAACCATGGCAACGGTAGGGACTACTTCATTTTTTCCTTCCAAAAATTTAGGGTGCTATGGAGATGGTGGGGCTCTTTTCACTAATAATGATGAACTGGCACACCGTCTGAGAGGAATCGTTAACCACGGAATGTACGAGAGATATTATCATGATGAGGTAGGAGTGAATTCCAGATTGGACAGTATTCAGGCGGCAGTCCTAAGAAAAAAACTTCCTCATCTGGATACTTACAATGAAGCAAGAAGAAAGGCTGCTGATTATTATGATGAAGCATTTGCAGGACATGCAGATATTCTTACTCCACAAAGATCAGAAAGCTCAACACATGTATTCCACCAGTATACTTTAAGAATCCTGAACGGAAAACGTAATGAGCTTCAGAAATTCCTTACAGAAAAGGAAATTCCTGCCATGATCTATTATCCGGTAGCATTGAGAAAGCAAAAAGCCTACTTCCAGGAAAGCAATGATGCAGACTTTGTGAATACCGATAAGCTTCTGGATCAGGTAATCTCCCTGCCTATGCATACTGAACTGGATGAAGAGCAGCTGAAGTATATTACGGATGCGGTGCTGGAATTTATGAAGTAGGCTAGGCTATGCTTCACGATGAAAGAATACTTAAAAATAAGTTTGCTTATTTTTTTACTATCGTTTTTCTTTTAGGCTGGATCATTTATTATGGAGTATTTGTAATTAATGTTTTACTTAAAGGTTATAGATTAGTCGAAAAGTATATTAAATTTAGAATCCCTATTTATTTTTTAAATTTTATTGCATTTATATTATTGATTTTAACATTTGTACATGTTTTTAAGGAATCAAGAAAAATGTTTAAATATTTAAATAGTACATGTATTACGATTATAATTTTGGCTTCAGTGAGTTTTTATATTAATTATGATGGTAAATGGGGTGCATATATTTATTCTTTTTTATTTGGACTTACTTTATTTTTAATAGGACCGGTTTTACTTATAAATTATTTTAAACATATTCCGGCAAAAAGTGAAATAGAAAACATAGGAAAACACAACGATTAAAAAAAATAAAATGGCAATACTTGTTACAGGCGGACTTGGATATATTGGTTCTCATACAGTTGTAGAACTTTTGAATAATGACTTTGATGTTGTCATTGTAGATGATCTATCCAATTCTGAAAAATTTATTTTAAAAAATATTGAGGAGGTTGCAGGTAAGAAACCTGTTTTTTATCCTTTTGACCTGAAGAGAAAAGAGCTTCTTACCCAGGTTTTTGATGCCCATCAGATTGAAGGATGCATCAATTTTGCAGCTTCCAAAGCCGTTGGAGAAAGCCAGGTAAAGCCAATAGATTATTATGAAAATAATTTATTTACGCTGATCAATATTCTTCAGGAATTTAAGGAAAGAGGAATTTCAAATTTTATTTTCAGCTCTTCATGCACAGTGTACGGACAGGCAGAGAAAATGCCGATTGACGAGAATACACCACTGAAAATGCCTGAAAGTGTTTACGGTAAAACAAAACAGATGGGCGAAGAAATTTTGATTGATTTTGCAAAAGCCTACAACAGAAGAATTTCTCTTTTAAGATATTTTAATCCTATCGGAGCTCATCCGTCCGGGAAATTAGGCGAACTTCCATTGGGAGTTCCTAATAATTTAATTCCTTATGTTACCCAAACAGCTGCAGGAATTCGTGAGAAGCTGAATATCTGGGGCGATGATTATGATACGGAAGACGGAACGGCGGTTCGTGATTATATTTATGTCGTTGATTTGGCTAAAGCCCATGTAAGTGCACTTAAGCACTTGTTACATAGCAATGAAGAAACGGTGATTGATATATTTAACCTTGGAACAGGAAAGGGCTCATCCGTATTGGAAGTTGTAAAAGCTTTTGAAACGGCTAATGATGTGAAAGTTCCTTACCAAATTTGTGCGAGAAGAGAGGGAGATATTACCATTGCTTATGCTAATGCGGATAAGGCTGAAAAAGAGCTTCACTGGAAGTCTGAGACTTCATTGGAGGAATCTTTAAGAACAGTCTGGAAATGGCAGCAGTATCTTGGCTCAAGAGCTGTTTAAAAAAGAATTTAAAAAACTTATAATAACAAAATCTTTTCCTGCAATACGAGCTTTTTTATTGTTTTAAAATAGTTAATATGCCGGAATCTTAATTGACACTATTATGAAAACAGAAAAAATAGGTATTACATTTTCCTCATTCGATCTGCTGCATGCAGGACATATCAAAATGCTTGAAGAAGCTAAAACAGTATGTGATTATTTAATTGTCGGGCTTCAGGTTGATCCTTCACATGACCGTCCGAATAAAAATAAACCCAGCCAAAGTATTGTTGAGAGATACATTCAGTTAAAGGCAGTTAATGCTGTAGATGAGATCATCCCTTACTACACAGAAGAAGACCTTCTTGATATTTTGAAATCCTTTGTGATTGACGTAAGAATCATTGGGGACGATTATATGAACAGAGATTTTACAGGCAAACAGTACTGTGAGGAAAAAGGAATTGAGATCTTTTACAACAAAAGAGATCATAGATTTTCCACAAGTGACCTGAGAAGAAGAATCTATGAAGCTGAAAAAGAAAAATTAGAACGCGCTGAAGCTGCAAAATAAAAAAATCCCGAAAAATATTTTCGGGATTTTTTTGTGTATTACATTGGGGCTTGCTGGTCGTCGCCACTTGCGTTGGAGTTGATATCTTTTTTCTTTTTAGGCTGTTCTATCTTCTCACCCTGCTTGAATCTGTAAGTCAGGGAAACCGAGAACTGTCTTGGCTGCCATTGCATATAAGAATCTCTTATACTGTTTGCTGTATATGTTGTAGACCTCATTGCTCTGGTATTGAAAATATCCTGAATGTTAAATGCTAAAGTTCCGTCACCCTTCCAGATTGTTTTGGAAGCACCGAGACTGATGGCATACATATCTTTTCTATCCTGGTAAGCCGTTTTCTGGCCTCCTCTGTAGAACCCCTGCAGCTGGAAGCTGAATGTCTTATCCACTTTAATCGTTGAAGAAAGCCTTGCTCTAGTTGAAAAACCTTTCCCGTTAAAATCAGCAACCGCCTGGGTAGGATTTCCATCTTTATCAAAGGTATCATATAGAGTGCTGCCTTTTGTATTGTAACCAAACATATCTACATTCCCTAAGAATTTTAACCAGCTTGTTGCATCCCAGTTGAAGTTTAAATCTAAACCAAAGCGGTCATCTGTGCCCAGGTTAATTGGTTTTGTATGTGATTCTATACGCTTTGGATCAATAATAGCTCCATTTTCATCTGTAGCTAAAATATTATACACTAACATTTTTGTATCATCAGTCTGATGTCTGTAATACAGCGTAGGGTTGATCGTGAATTTCTTTTTTGAAATGCTGTATCCGAATTCAAAAGAGTCTACATATGATGGATTAAGATCAATATTTCCGTCAAAAATATTTTGGTTATCGTTATAACTCGGATTAGGAATCATAAAGAATGATCTTGGACGGTCTATTCTTCTTGTGTAGTTTAATAGCAACTGATTATCCTTAGCGAACTCATAACTTAAATAGACGCTTGGGAATAAGTTATTGTAATTTTTAGTAGTTGCAGGTACGTTTTTCTTGGGATCGAGGCTTAGGTAATTAATGTCTACATTCGACAATTCGTCCCTTACACCTACTTGGTAACCCAATTTTCCGATTTTACTTTTGAATTGTAAATAAAAGGCATTGAAAGTCTCCTTATAGGTCGCATCATAAGTGTACGGCTTTAGGAAATCCAATGGCTTTGTAGTGGTGCTCTCGCGAACATCATTACTATAATCATTGGTATTGATATCAATTCTGTATCCTGCTTCTAATTTTGAATATTCACCAATAGGCAATTCATAATCAGCTTTACCTATAACAGATCTGTTAATGGTATTCTGATTAATGATATCTTTCAAATTATCAATAGTATCATCAATATTGGTATCGTTGTATGAGCGGCTTCTCTGTAGACTTAAGGATAATGATAAATTCTGTCCTTTATCATCAAATTTATGATCTAATCCAAAATCACCCTGAAAGGCCAGGTTGTTGTTGGTTCCGAAGGTACTTCTGTTGGATGTATAAAAAGGATTATTAAGAGGAGTGTATCGATAATCAATATTCCCAAAATTTTCACTGTCAAAAGTTCTTACGGTTCCGGATGCGTTTACTGAGGTTTTTTCAGAAATGTCATAAACGATACCTGCAGAAGCGTTATAGTTGTTATTTTTACTTTTAGTTTCAGAGTCGGTATTTCTTTGTACCAAATCATCATCTAATTTAGCATTGTTAAAATAATCATCATTTCTACTGGTATTTTTTGATTCCCTGTAGCCTCCGCCACCATTTAGAAACCATGTAAAATTCCCTTTTCTCCAATTAAGATTCGCATTAAGGCTGGTTTGAGGAAGATACCCCAGAGCCCCTATAACACTACCGTTAAATCCGGTCTTCTTGCTTTTCTTTAAAATGATATTCAAAATACCTGCCGTACCACTTGCTTCGAATTTAGAAGAAGGATTGGTAATTACTTCAATTCTGTCGATCTGGTCTGCAGGAATACTCTGAAGGGCGTTGGCGCCATCATCTATTCCAAGCAGGGCAGAAGGTTTCCCGTTGATCAGGAACTTCACATTGGAGCTTCCTCTCATCGACACAGTACCGTCAGTATCTACAGAAACGGAAGGAACATTGGAAAGCACATCCTGAAGATTTCCTCCCTTGCTTACAATATCCTGGGAAGGATCATAAGTCCTTTTGTCAAGTTCCACTTTATAGGGTTTTGTTGCCGCTGCAGTGATCACCACACCTTGTATTTCCTGGGTTTTGCCATCAAGAGTTGTGGCTGCTTCAGGCTGTATGGATAAAGCACCAATATTTCCCGGGCCTGCAATGCTTTTATTGACCACACTTTTCTTGTAGTCGATTGCTTCTACTGTAATGTCGTAATTTCCTGGTGCCAGCTCCAGTTTGTACTGTCCTTTTTCATCGGTCAATACAGCGTCGCTTAAGGTCTTGTTTGCTTTATTGCTGAACGTCACAGAAGCATAAGGAACCGGTTGATTGTTCTTGTTGACGATCATTCCTGTAACGCCTGCTTTCTCCTGGGCAAACGCCATTGCTGCTGCCGAAAGAACAAAGGTAAGTGCTAGCGTTTTTTTTGTGAAAATGTTGACAATTTCCGTCTGATTCATAAGGTATTTTTTGTGTAAAATCGTAAAAGTATAAGTCTTAATATTGTGAAATCTTTAATTGGGTTTGATTTCAGATATTACGATTTATGTATTATTTATAGATGTATAAGTCGTATATAAGTGTTAAAAGTTAATTATCATATTGTTAATAAAAGTTAAATTTATCTTTTATTTTATATTTTTAGAATTCAGCCAGTCTTGGTAAGCTTTTGCATTAATAGCATGCTCTTCTGCACTTGCCGTAAATTTATGATAGCCAAATCTTGCAGGATCGGCACACATAAAAATATAATTATTGTTTTCTGCATTCAAAATCGCATCTACAGAATTTTTATCTACGATACAGATAGGGCCCGGAGGAATGCCTGCATTCGCATAGGTATTGTAGGGGGATGGTGTTGTCAAATGTTTGTACAATACTCTTTTAATAGGCTCCTTAAAATTAGTCTGCTTATTAATAGCATAAATCACTGTAGGATCCGACTGAAGTTTCATTCCTTTTCTGTAACGGTTCAGATATAACCCAGCAATTGTTTTCATTTCATCCTTCTTTCCGCCTGATTCTTTGTAGACAATAGATGCCAGAGCATAGATCTGATCTCTGGTAAGTCCGGATTGCTGCTCGCGGTTTTTTCTCTCGCTTGTCCAGAATTCATTGTACTGTTCATCAAACTTTTTAAAGAACTCTTTCGGGCTTACTGTCCAGAAAAAATTATAAGTGTCTATGAAAAAATACTTTTTTAAATCTTCCGCATTATTATAACCTTTTTCTACGGCCACTTTATTCAGGTCATTGACAAACTGTAGGGAATCCAGCTCCGTTTTTTTTGTAACCTTTCCTATCATTTGGTACATGTCCCCGAAATCGCCTATCCTGAAGGTGTTTTCAGACTGGTTTCCGGCTTTAATCATGTTCACAAGGTTGGTGTTTCCTGCCCCTGGTTGAAAATGATAGCGACCTGGCTTAAAAAACCTGTCCAGATTTTTATCCTTTGCTACTGCTTCAAAAGCTTCCTTATCTTTTACATATGGAGCCACGGAATCAAGAATCTGCTTGAAATCCGCTTTGTGCGGAATGAGAACATAGCCATCCTTTTCCACGTTGTTTCCATAATATTTATTATAAAATCTCAAACCAAAAAATCCTGCCGCCCCAACAATAATGAGAGCGATAATAAGAACAGTTTTTTTCATTATTAAAAAGTTGATTAAAAGTTTAGTTTTTAAATAAGATCTGTTTTACCTCTAAAAACTTGCTTTGCAGGACCTTCAAGCCAAATATTTTGAAAAGAATTTCCGTTTTTTTCAGCATGCACTTTAAGATTTCCCCCTAAAGTTTTAACTTTTACGGAAATTAGATTGTTTTTTTGTAAAAAAGTTAAAGCAGAAGCAGTAACTCCTGTTCCGCAGCTGTAAGTTTCGTCCTCAACGCCTCGTTCATAGGTTCTTACGAAAATTTCATCGTCCGTAATTTTTTCTACAAAATTCACATTAATGCCATTGTCCTTATAGTTTTCTGAATTTCTGATGCCGTGGCCTTCTGCAAAAACGTTGTAATTCACCAAATTTTCCACATATTTTACATAGTGAGGCGATCCCGTATTCATTACAGTATCTTCTCCGTCAACGGAAATAATATCCACATCAATCATTTTTAATTTGATGATCCCGTTATGGATTTCTGCTTCATGCTCACCGTCTATTGCAATGAATTTGCATCTGTCTTCAAAAATATCCAGAAAGAATGCAAATGCAACAAGGCATCTTCCGCCGTTTCCGCACATGGTGCTTTCGCCGCCGTCAGAATTATAGTATACCATTCTGAAATCGTAATCCTTATCATTTTCTAGAAGGATCAGTCCGTCCGCACCGATTCCGAAACGTCTGTCACATAATTTTTCAATAATATCTTTATTCTTGGGAAACTGCAGGTCCCGGTTGTCAATCATCACAAAATCATTTCCAGTCCCCTGATATTTATAAAATTCCATATTTTTAGTCTAAAATTAACGAGCAAAATTAATATATTTAAAATGAAAAACGAACAGTGTTAGCTGCCCGTTTTCTTATTTATAATCGTTTTATCTAAATCCGCCCCCGCTGGACTGCTGTCTTGTAGAACTGCTGCTTTGCTGAGAGCTTGAGCTTCCTCTGAACCCGCCGCCGGAAGATTCCGTTCTGTTGCTGTTCTGATTGTTCTGCTGTGTATTTCTGAAACCTCCGCTATTCTGATTGTTTTGGTTCCCTTGATTTCCTTGATTTCCTTGATTATTCTGGTAGCTTCCGCTATTTCTGAAGCCCCCGCTGTTCTGGTTACTTTGAGGTCTCTGATTGTTATTATAGTTTCCGCTGTTCGAATTTCTGAATCCGCCGTTGGTACTGCTGTTTCTCGTGCCGGTTCTGTTATTATTGAATCCGCCGTTATTATAATTACCTCCGTTGTTACCTGTATTACGGAATCCGTTACTTGGTCTTGAAGAGGTTGTGGTTCTTCTCTCTACATATACTTTTCTTCGGTCGTTTCCATTATTATAGTAGTAATAAGGAATACCGTTATCGTAATAATAATTAACGTCGTTTCTGTAATAATAGCCGTCATTTCCGTAGTAACCACCGCTTCCGTAATATCCGGAAGGAGCATAGTAATATCCGTTATTATAATACGGATCGCCGTAGCCATTGTTTGCATACCCGTCAGAATACGCCAAACATGATGTTAAACTACTGATAGCTAAAATACTGAAAGCTATTTTAAATAAATTTTTCATGACTTTATTGTACTTTTTTCTTTTAAACTTTTTTTCCAATTGACATATCCTGAGATAGCCATTATAGTAAATACCAAATATTGAACCGAAGTGATACCAAGTTCCTTAAAAATCATCATAGGGATACAAATAAAGTCTCCGATAATCCAGAAAATCCAGTTATCAATGCGCTGTTTCGCCATAAACCACATTCCAACTAAAAATATAGAAGTAGTGACTACATCAAGCCAGTTGGCCCAATCAAGATGATATAATCCTAAGTTTGTACCTTTCATAGAAAACTGATTATCAATGTAGGGTTTATAGTAATATATAAGGGTAACCAATGCAAGACTTAAAATAAACAGACCGCCTGCAAATATCCTTTCCCTGGTCGTAGCCCAGCTTACTTCTACATGAATATGATCTTCAGAATTTTTTGACCATAAGATCCAGCCGTAAATACTCATTGCTGTGTAATATACATTAATCATACAGTCGCCAAGCAGTCCGAAATTAAAAAGAATATAAACATAGATCAGGGTAGAAATGATGCCGGTAGGGTAAACCCAGATATTTTTTTTAATTGAAAAATAGACGCTCAAAATTCCGAAAAATGCACCGCTGGCTTCCAGTAGAATTTGTATGCTACTATAGTTTTCATACGGCTTTACGAAAAGATCATATAAATTCATGCGATCAAAAATACGCAAAAATTAGCAGTTTTGAAAATAAATTAAATAATGTGTAAATCAGCTTTTTAAATGTATTTGTTTAAAATAAATCATGAAAGTTTATTAATAAACGTTAAGGTTTGTAAAATTTTTATATTTTCGTAAATCTTTAATTAAATAAATAAACATGTCTAAAATTTGGGTTAAGAAGCCAATGAGCGCTTATGAAGCTGATATCAAAAAAAGTCAGCTGAAACGCGTTCTGGGAAAATGGAGCCTTACTGCTATCGGAATCGGGGCCATCATTGGAGGAGGAATATTTGTACTTACAGGAACGGGTGCTTATTATAATGCAGGGCCAGCTTTGGCGCTTTCATTCGTAATTGCGGGAATTGCCTGTGTATTTGCAGCACTTTGCTATGCAGAATTTGCTTCCATACTTCCAGTGGAAGGTTCAGCATATGCCTACGCTTATGGAACGGTAGGGGAGATCTTTGCCTGGATCATAGGCTGGGGGCTGATACTGGAGTACGCTATGGGCTCTATGACCGTCGCCGTATCCTGGTCGGGATATTTTGGAAAACTTCTCAAAATGTTCGGGATGCATCTTCCTGCCTATCTTACCACAGATCCACAAACTTATATTGCGGCAGGAAATTCAGGCTTTTCAATGAATTTACCTGCGTTTTTAATTGTTTTCTTCGTTATTTCTATTCTTGTGCGGGGAACCAAAGGAGCTGCCAAAGCCAATAACTTTATTGTACTCCTTAAAGTTTCTGCTATTATTTTTGTAATTATTGCAGGAGCCTTTATTATTTTCGGTTCTGCTGATCCTTTTAAAAACTGGGTTCCTTTCATTCCTGAGGCTACCACGATTACAGAAAACGGAGTCTCCCATTCTGCATATGGTATCGCCGGGGTAGTGGCCGGAGCATCGGCTATCTTCTTTGCTTATGTAGGTTTCGATGCCGTTTCCACACAGGCTGGAGAAGCTATTAATCCTAAAAAAGATGTGCCATTTGCCATCATCGCTTCGCTGATCATCTGTACGCTTTTATACATCCTTGTATCTCTGGTATTAACAGGAATGATGCATTATACAGACTTTAATCCGCTTGGTAAATATCCGGATGCCATTAAAGCTCCTGTAGCGTATGCATTCGATATTGCCGGATACGCATGGGCCGGATATATTATCACTATCGCTGCTACTGTTGGATTAATCTCAGTATTGATGGTAATGATTATGGGACAGTCAAGAATCTTCTTAGGGATGTCTAAAGACGGATTAATCCCTGCTACTTTTTCAAAAGTAAACCCTGAAACAGGAGTACCTACGAAAAACCTTGTTATTTTAGGAATCGTAATTGCTACTATTGCATCCCTTACGCCAATCAATGACCTTGCGCATATGACCAGTTTCGGGACTTTATTTGCATTCACAATGGTATGTGTAGCAGTTTGGGTATTAAGAGTAAAAGAGCCTAATTTACAGAGAAACTTTAAAGTGCCCGCACTTCCTTTAATTGCTTGTTTAGGTATTGCAATTAATGTTTACCTGATCTTTAACCTGAGCAAAGAAGCACAGATGTATTCTTTTGCATGGCTGATCATCGGGTTCTTTGTTTACTTCCTGTATAGTAAGAAACACTCAAAACTTCAGAAGGGTGAGTTTGGCGAAACTTTTAAAGCGGAACAGGAGCCTTTGGAAAAACCTGATTTAGATTAAAAAATATAAACCATAAATCCGCAGATATTCTGCGGATTTTTTATTTTTGTTTACTATGAAAAAAACTTTTTCCATCCTGTTTTTGTGTCTGGGAATATTGGCATTTTCCCAGCAGGTCGAAAGCTTTACCACTGTTTTGAATGATAAAATAAGTATAAGGGCTCTCGAATTGTATGATAATAAAGTCTGGTATAGCGGAACAGATTCAAAATTCGGTTTTGTAGACCTTAAAAATCAGAAAAATCGAAAACAAATAAATCTTTCTGATAAAAAATTACAATTCAGAACACTGTCGCAGGATAACAGTGCTTTTTATGCCATTAATATTGAAAGTCCTGCTAATTTTTTTAAAATCAATAAAAAAGACCTGAAATCGGAAATTGTTTTTACAGATACTGCGAAAACTGCTTTTTATGATGCGCTTCACTTTGTGAATGATAAACTGGCTTTCACTTTCAGCGATACAGACAAAGATAATTTATTGAAGTTGGCTGTCTACTGTAACGGAAAATGGGGAATGTTCAAAAATAATGTAAAACTGAACAGCGGCGAGGCTGCGTTTGCTGCCAGTAATACTAATATTGCTTCGTCCAAAAATTTCTTATGGATTGCTACAGGTGGGAAAGCATCAAGAATCTTAAGAATGGATCTGAAAAAAGAAAATCTTGAAGTTTTTGAAACTCCTTTCATCCAGGGAGAGTCTTCACAGGGAATGTATTCAATAGATTTTTATGATGATAAATTTGGGATTGCAGTAGGCGGAGACTATACCAAGCAGGACGAAAACATTAATAATATTGCAACAACCTATGATGCCGGGAAAACATGGCAGATACAGGCCTCCGGGAAAAATGCAGGCTATACGACCTGTGTAAAGATCAGGCCGGGATCAAAAGGGAAAGAAATCATTGCAGTAGGAGATAAGCATATCAGTTATTCCTCTGATTTTGGGAAAACATGGAAGAAAATTTCGGATGAGAAAGGTTTTTTCGTCTGCAGTTGGGTAAATGGAAACACAGTAGTTTTTGCAGGAAATGGCAAAATCTCTGTGATGAAATTAAAATTTTAAATTTTAGGTATAGAATTTATCATTCTTAGGGAAATTCCAGTAGCAGTCGTATTTAGACTCATTATAAAATACGGGCTAATATATTTCATAGTTTAAAATTCATTCGTAATGGTTAATTTTGCAGGATGAAACTGGTTTAGGCTCAGTTTCGATAATATTTTAAATTTTGAAATGAATTCTTTAATAGATAAGTATAATATTCCCGGACCGCGTTACACATCTTATCCTACCGTTCCATATTGGGATGAAAGCACTTTTTCACCAGAAAAGTGGAAAGAGACCGTGATCAGGTCGTTCCATGAAAGCAATGCAGAGGAGGGAATTTCTATTTATATTCACCTACCTTTTTGTGAGGCATTATGTACGTTCTGTGCTTGCCACAAACGTATAACCAAACAGCATAGCGTTGAAATTCCGTATCTGGAAAGCGTTTTAAAGGAGTGGAAACTCTATCTAGGACTTTTTGAAGAGAAGCCGAAGCTGAAAGAGCTTCACCTTGGTGGAGGTACACCTACCTTTTTTTCGCCGAAAAATCTCAAGACCTTATTGGAAGGTATTTTTGAAACGGTGGAAATTGCAGAACATCCTGAGTTCTCTTTTGAAGGACATCCGAATAATACAACCAGAGATCACCTTCAGACCTTGTACAATCTTGGATTCAGAAGAGTAAGTTTTGGCGTTCAGGATTATGATCCTAAGGTTCAGAAGGCAATCAACAGGATACAGCCTTTTGAAAATGTAAAAAATGTGACGGAATGGGCTAAGGAAATCGGTTACAGAGGGATCAGCCATGATCTTGTATTCGGACTTCCGCACCAGACCTGGGAGGCGATGGAATATACCATCAGAAAAACAATGGAGCTGAAACCTGACAGGCTTGCCTTCTATTCTTATGCCCACGTTCCATGGGTAAAAGGAGTAGGACAGAGAGGTTTTGATGAAAATGACCTGCCAAGCGGTGAAGAAAAACGCCGTTTATACGAAGACGGGAAAAAGCTGCTGGAAGACTTAGGATATATTGAGGTAGGAATGGATCATTTTTCCCTGGAACACGATGATCTGTACCAATCTTTAATCCATAAAAAGCTTCATAGGAACTTTATGGGTTACACTTCAAGTAAAACCCAATTAATGGTAGGCCTTGGCATGTCCGCTATTTCAGATTCCTGGTATGCTTTCGCCCAGAATGTAAAAACGGTGGAAGAATATCAGAAAATGGTGGAGGAAGGTAAAATTCCTGTAGTAAAAGGACATATCCTTAATGAGGAAGATCTTACTGTGAGAAGACATATTCTGAACCTGATGTGTCAGCTTGAAACGACCTTTACCGATAAAAATTCCTTCCCTGGGCTTGAAAACGCATTTGAAATGCTGGAAGAAATGGAAAAGGACGAATTGGTGGAAATCTACGATAACCAGATCAAAATTACTGAAAAAGGACGGGCATTTACGAGAAACGTTGCAATGGTTTTTGACCTCAGAATGATGAGGAACAAGCCGGAAACAAGAATTTTCTCTATGACGATATAAAATAAAAAAGCGGTTCAGCATCTGAACTGCTTTTTTATTTAATGTGTTGAAAAGAATCAAATTAGGTCATATTATTTAATAATAAGTTTTTGGCTGTAAGATTTCACGTCTCCTGATTTGATGATAAGATAATAGGCCCCGGGAGGGATTCCTGTAATATCAACGCTGCCGTCATATTCAATTTTTGCTTTTTCAAGCACGATTTTTCCTTCTGTGCTGATGAGATCAGCAGTATTATTCATGTCCGGAAGTCCTTCAATGAAAACTTTCTCAGAAGCCGGGTTGGGGTGGACGTTTATAGAAATCAGGTCTGAAGTTTCATCTGTTGCCAGAGATCCGGTTGTAATTTTAAATACTTTTCCACTGTTTACAGCTGCCACAAACAGCTCCTTTTGAGAATTCTGCCCGAAAGTGGAAAAATTATTGCCTGAACTTGCCGGTCCCCACACGATGGAATTGTCCGGGTTCATAAAACCGATCTGGGTAGAGCAATAATCTGCGAAGAAATATTTTCCCTGCAGTGCTGGGTACTGGCTGCCTCTGTAAACATAGCCCCCGGTAATTGAACATTTCCCACCGGAATGATCATAAACGGCTACCGGAAAAGTCATGGAGGCCATATTGCCGCATCCTGCCGTGTTGTAAGCATTATTCCCTTCGTAACAACGCCAGCCGTAATTGATTCCCGATTGTGTAATGGGCATTTTGTTGATTTCCTCAATCGCTCCCTGTCCCACATCAGCAATCATCACATTTCCTGTGGTCGTGTCAAATGAAAATTTCCATGCATTTCTAAGTCCATATGACCAGATTTCGTCGGCTCCGGTTACCAGATTTCCTGCAAAAGGATTTCCAGGTGGAATATTATACGGTCCTGTGGAATTTACATCGATTCTTAACATTTTTCCCAGAAGTGAATTGATGTTTTGAGCATTGTTGTTGGGGTCGCCGCCGCTTCCGCCATCTCCTGTAACGATCCAGAGGTATCCGTCGGGAGCAAAATGAATGCTTCCACCATTGTGATTGTCAAACGGTTTGGGAATATTCAGAATGATCTTCTCAGAAGCAGGATCTGCAATATCCGGATTGGTAGCATTTACAGAATATCTTGCTACGGTAATATTTCCGTTCGAGGCATTATTGTAATACACGAAGAAATATCCGTTCGTGGCATATTGAGGGTGAAATGCAAGCCCCAAAAGCCCTCTTTCTCCTCCATAAAGAACTTTGGAGCTGATATTTAGAAAATCAGCTGCGTTGATTGTTCCGCTGGGCTGAATAATCTTGATGATTCCGTTCTGCTGCACGACGAAGAGACGGGCATCATTGGCGTTCGTAATTTCAACCGGACTGGTGAGCCCGGACGCAAATTCTACTAAATTAATGCTTTGAGCATTAACAATTAAAGAAGAAAAAACGCAGAGGGTAAAAAATAGTTTTTTCATAATATTTTGATATTTAGTGTATTGATAAATGAATGAAAATTTTATACCAATTGAAATTTGAAAATTTCATTACAATAAGGAAGAAAAATTATTAAATCTTAAATAGAAGTTAAAACTCGGATATATCTGAAAATAAACCATTTCTGCTGTTAAAAAATTCATAAAATAATAATAAAATCATTATATTTGCCGACTTAATTTAACGTAGTTATAACAAAATGCAAGGAAAAGGACTTATTACAATTGTTGCTATTGTACTAGGGTTAATTTGCTTAAATGAGCTATTACCAACTTGGTACGCCAGCAAAATTGAAAGGCAGGCGACTGCTGTTGCAGGAGACAATCCGGAAAAGTATCAGAAAGAAATTGCAAGACTTTCTAAGGATACTTTGAACCTGGGATTCACAAAACTTTATTACACGAAAGCCAAAGACAAGGAAATGAAACTTGGTCTTGACTTGAAAGGAGGGATCAACGTTCTTTTGGAAATCAACCAGAGAGACCTGGTGAATGATTTAACCAATTATTCTACGAACCCTGTTCTAATTGAGGCTTTAAACAAGACTGATGAAGTTCAGAAGAATTCCACAAAATCTTATATTGATAATTTCTTCGACCAGTTTGAAGCGATCAACAAGGCAAAAGGGACTAACCTTAAGCTGGCAGATCCTGAACTTTTCGGGAATACCAATTTATCAGAAATCAAGTACAATACTTCTGATGATCAGGTAAAAAGCATTATCAAAAGAAGAATTGATCTTTCTGTAGGAACAGCTTTCGAGGTAATCAGAACCAGAATCGATAAGATGGGTGCTGTGCAGCCTAACGTTCAGAGAGTACCTGGCACGGCAAGAATTTCTGTTGAAATGCCTGGTATGAAAGACATCGACAAGGTGAAGAAAATGCTTCAGACTTCTGCGAAACTTCAGTTCTGGGAAGTACAGCAAGTTCCTGAAATGGCGCCATATTTCCAGACATTGACTACAATGGTGGCTATAAAAGGAGATTCTATGGGAGTTGCGAAGAATATCAACTTTATGAACCTTTTACACCTTGACAAATTAAGATCAAATGGTGTTGCCAGCGTGAAGCTTTCTGATACAGCTGCTGTAAACAAAATTTTAAATAGTAAAGTAGGTCAGTCATTACGTCCTGCCAACATTAAATATACCCAGTTTATGTGGGGGTACAAGCCTGAGGCTACAGATGCTGAAAGTTTAGTATTGTATGCAATCAGAGGTAACATCAACCAAAAAGCTCCGGTAGACGGTGCTGTTGAAACTGCGAGCATTGGCTATGATGAGCTGAGCAGAGTAGTGGTAGACATGCAGATGGATTCCAAAGGAGCTAAAGAATGGAAAACACTAACTGAGAAAAACGTAGGTAAACCGGTTGCTGTAACATTGGACGGCAGAGTTTACACTGCACCAAACGTTGTTAATGCTATTCCTAACGGTAGAACTCAGATTTCAGGTAACTTCTCTCAGGAAGAAGCTAAAGAACTGGTTGACGTTTTAGGAGCGGGTAAATTACCTGCAGGAGCAAAAGTAGTTCAGGCTACGGTTGTAGGACCTTCATTAGGACAGGAGTCTATCAATGCCGGTGTTATTTCATTTGCTATCGCATTCCTGATTATTATTGTTTATATCATTTTCTATTACGGTGGTGCAGGGGTGTACGCTGTAATTGCAATGATTATTAACTTATTCTATATTTTCGGAATTATGGATTCCGGAGACTTTACACTTACCCTTCCTGGTATTGCAGGTATCGTTCTTACGATGGCAATGGCAGTAGATACGAACGTAATTATCTACGAAAGAACCAAAGAGGAATTGTTTGCCGGAAAGAGTATTATGGAAGCCTATAAAGACGGTTTCAAACATGCATTAAGCGCGATTGTTGATGGTCACTTAACGACATTATTAACGGCTGGTGTACTTTTCCTATTCGGAACTGGACCTATTAAAGGTTTTGCTTTGACGTTAGGAATTGGTATCTTAATGACATTCTTTACTTCCGTATTGCTTTCAAGAGTAATGATTTTCTCAAGACTGCACAAAGGAAAACACCTTTCTGTTTGGACACCTCCAACGAAAAATCTTTTCAGAAATACCTGGATCGATTTTATCGGGAAAAGAAAATATGCTTATATCATTTCTGCTGTTTTAACGGTTGTTAGTATTGCATCTATTGCTATCCACGGATTCAAATACGGAATTGACTTTACAGGAGGTAGAAACTATGTAGTGAGATTTGATAAAGCTGTTAACGCTGAAGATATTGAGCAGAACTTAGTAAAAGTATTCAAAACTGAAGATGGTAAAAACTCTTCTGTAGAAGCTAAAACTTTCGGAAACGACAGACAGTTGAAGATCTCTACAGATTACCTTATCGAAGATGAATCTTTAAAAGCTGACCAGACGATAGAGCAAAAACTATACGAAGGGTTGAAAACACATTTACCTGCCAATACCACATTAAGCGATTTCAAATCTGCAGATAAAGACCATGCGGGAATTATTTCTTCTGAAAAAGTAGGACCTACGGTAGCAGATGACATCAAAACTCATGGTGTACTTGCAGTAGTAGCTGCTTTGGCCGGTATCTTTATCTATATCCTATTAAGATTTAGAAAATGGCAATTCTCATTAGGTGCTGTTGTGGCTCTATTCCATGATGCGGTAATTATTTTGGGAGCTTATTCATTGCTTCATAAATTTATGCCGTTCAATATGGAGATCAATCAGGATTTCGTTGCGGCAATCCTTACCGTATTAGGATATTCAATTAATGATACCGTTATTATCTTCGATAGAATCAGAGAGTATCTGAGAGAGAAGAAATCTTTAACATTAGCCGGATTATTTGATGACTCTATTTCCAGTACGCTGGGTAGAACATTCAACACTTCATTCACAACCATCCTTGTAATTTTAGCCATCTTCATTTTTGGAGGTGATAACCTGAGAGGATTTATGTTTGCTATGTTAATCGGTATCGGATTCGGTACTTATTCATCCATCTTTATTGCATCGGCTATCGCTTATGACTTCCTTAAGAAAGGAAAAGAAGAAGGGGTGCATGGTAAAACAACAACCAGCAAAGAAGTGCTTGCTTCAAAGTAATAAACTACAATAAATAAGTAAAGACCGTTTCGAAAGAAGCGGTCTTTTTTTGTACGGGTGAGGGTTCCGGGTTTCGGGTTTCTGGGTTTCGGGATGAGAACCGATTCTGGTTGCAGTTTTTTATAGTTTAAAGTTCTAAATTCAAATTTAATATCTGACTTCATGATTTAACCTATATTCACAAGTATCCGGAAAACCCCGAAACCCGGAACCCGAAACTTTTCAAAATTCACAATTTAGAATCATTATATTTCGGATTTGATTAATTTTGCACCATTATGGAAAACTCAAAGAAAAAAGCGGCCATCGGCTTCATATTTATTACCTTACTGATTGATATTACAGGCTGGGGAATTATTATTCCTGTGGTTCCCAAATTAATTGAGGAACTGATTCATGCTGATATCAGTGAAGCGGCAAAATATGGCGGATGGCTGGGTTTTGCCTATGCATTTACTCAGTTTATCTTTTCTCCTGTAGTAGGAAACCTGAGTGACAAATACGGAAGAAGGCCCATTATCCTGATCTCGCTTTTTGGTTTTGCTGTGGACTATATTTTCCTGGCGCTTGCCCCTACCATCTGGTGGCTTTTCCTGGGAAGAATTATTGCAGGGATCACTGGAGCCAGTGTAACAACAGCCAGTGCTTATATTGCAGATATTTCTACGGATGAAGACAGAGCCAAAAACTTTGGTCTTATTGGGGCAGCTTTTGGTCTTGGATTCATTATTGGACCTGTATTGGGAGGTGTTTTAGGACATTATGGAGCAAGAGTGCCTTTCTATGCGGCTGCAGGATTATGTATCCTGAATTTCCTTTACGGTTATTTCATTCTTCCTGAAAGTTTGGATAAAGATAAAAGAAGAGAATTCGACTGGAAGCGTGCCAATCCTGTTGGCTCATTTAAGTTTTTAGGTAAGCATCCCGAGATTTCCGGGCTTATTGTTGCCCTTATCCTGATTTATATTGCCGGTCATGCCGTTCAAAGTAACTGGAGCTTTTTTACGATGTATAAGTTCAACTGGACAGAAAGAATGGTGGGAATTTCATTAGGAGTAGTGGGCCTATTGGTCGGTTTGGTTCAGGGGGTTCTCATACGTTGGACAACTCCGAAACTGGGTGAACAGAAAAGTATTTATTACGGGCTTGCCCTTTATGCGATAGGAATGCTTCTTTTTGCTTTTGCCACACAGGGGTGGATGATGTTCGCATTTTTGGTTCCTTACTGTTTGGGTGGGATCTGCGGGCCTGCACTTCAGTCGGTGATCACGAAAAGTGTTCCTTCCAACGAACAGGGAGAGCTTCAGGGAGCATTAACCAGTTTAATGAGTGCTACTTCCATCATCGGGCCGCCGCTGATGACCAATCTGTTCTACTTTTTTACCCATGATGAAGCTCCATTTGAATTTTCAGGAGCCCCGTTCTTCCTGGCATTTATTTTAATGGCAGTAAGTGTAGTAATGACTTATTATGCTTTTCAGAAAAAGAATAAAAAAGCTGAACTAAAGTGATGTTAAATTGGGAATGTTTAAAGATGAATTAATTTTGAATAAGTCTTATGAGCCGTATCCCTCAATATAAACCCAACGACTTTAAACCGATCCTTGACATAGACTGGACTGAGAAAAGTGCAGCTAAAAAAGAAGTGAACGATTTTTTTATAGAACCGCTTCATGTTCTTAAAAATGCCAAGACACCGTCTCAGCCACACCGGAAAACGGTTAATGATTTTATATTCATCAGAAAAGGGAGTATAGAAAAAATGGTATGCTCCAGCCTGTATGAGGTAGAAGAAGGAATGATCATGCTGCTGCCCCCGCATAAGATCCGGACATTTATCCATCACACTCCAGATGTAGAAGGGTTTTACTGCCATTTTTCCAATGAGTTCATCGCAGAAGGTCCCGGTCTGAAATATTTGCAGGATATCCTGAACCATGCTGATATTATTTACAATCCGACCTTGGTTTTTGATGATGAGCATCGTGAGAGAGTTTTCCTGATTCTTCAGCAGATGGAAACTCTTTATCATGAAAATCAAAGTTTGGATCTTATCAGACTTTATCTTTTTACGCTATTGGGAGAGATCCGGCATTTTATAGAAAAGCTTCCACGCCCGAACCTTTCTTTAAATGAAACGCTAGTATTCCGTTTCCGGAAGCTGATCACCAGCCAGATACAAAGTCTGCATTCAGTAAAGGAATATGCTGATCTACTTAATGTTTCGCCTAATCATCTGAATAAATCCGTTAAAAATGCTACAGGCAAAACAGCCTCGGAAATTATCAACGAATCTTTATTAATGGAAGCCAAAGCCCTTCTTTCATTATCTCACCTTTCTGTATCGGAGATTGCTTTTGCATTGGGGGTAGATGATGTTTCCTATTTTTCCCGCTTTTTCAAAAAACATAGTGGAATAAGCCCTTCGGATTATAGAAAAAAGATTGATTTGTCCTAATAATAGATTTATCTGTTCTAACCCTATTCTTTTGTATTCCGGAATTTTGTGGATATAATTGATGATGGTTAAAACATGAAAAAAATACTATTTCTGACAGTTGGTCTATTTCCTTTGCTGTTCAGTTCCCAGAATAATATTCAGACCTCAAATCCTCCTGTTGTATTTGAAGCCTTAGTAGGAAATAAAGGTTTAGCTTCCCAAATGACGATTAATAAAAACTTTGAAGGAAGTAAGAAATTAGGTTTCTTTAGTGTGGCCAATATCTCCTCGAAATGGTCGGAAGATCATTCTAAAGATGCTATGATTCAGGCCAATATTACTTTTGAGGTTATTAAAAATCTGCGTCTTGTCGGGGGTTCTCACTATACTCCCAATACTGGTCTGCGACCTACTGCCGGGTTTATCTACTCTAAAAATTTTAATGATTTCTTATTGGTTGTTAATCCAAGATTTATCGGGTTTTCCAAAAGCAGTATTGCCGAAGGTTTTATCATGATGGAATATAAACCTAAGATTAGTGAGAACTGGAAGGGGTATTCAAGAATTCAGGGACTGTATTCCGAAACGATAAAAGATGGGGAACATGCTCGCAGTTACCTGATGCTGAGACTCGGGTTGAGTCATAGGTTCATCACTTTTGGTGTGGGAGCCAACTTTGACAGCTATGGACCGTTTAAAGACAGCAAGCAGAATTACGGAGTATTTGCAGCTGCCAGATTATTCAACTGAAAACATAATTTAAATCTTTATGAAATATCTATTTTTTAAAACCAATGAAACATGGACCGGAACTTTCCTCAGATGGACCTTAAGTCTTGTCTTTATTCCACATGGACTTCAGAAAACATTCGGATTGTTCGGAGGAATGGGATTTTCCAAAACAATGGAAGTTTTTACCCACGATCTGCATCTGCCTTCTGTAGTTGCCTTTACCGTAGTAATGGTCGAATTTTTGGGATCACTTCTGTTGCTTCTGGGTTTAGGAACAAAATTTTGGGCTTTATCATTTATCGGGTTATTGGCCGGAATTATGCTGACCACCCATATTGAGAACGGTTTTTTTATGAACTGGTTCGGAACCCAGAAAGGGGAGGGCTGCCAGTTTGATATTCTGGCTATTGGAATTGCTTTGGCTTTACTGGTTGAAGGAGCTGGAAAACTATCAATCGATGGACAGATTTTTAGCAGAAGAAATAATTTAACAAATTAACCAAAAGTTGAGGCTATAGATGAAATGGATATCTAAGATGCTAAAAAAAGGGAAGCCCTTAAAGCTTCCCATCTTCTATTGAAAAATATAATGAATGTTTAAATTTTTACGGATACAGTGATTTTGTTCCGTTGCTTACCACATTGCTCCCCAATCCGGAGAATGATACAGAGAAATTGCTTGAATTAAAGCTTAAAGAACCTACAGGAGTACACAATCCAAGCGCATATCTGCACTGGCCGTAAGCTCCGGTTCTTTTTGTCACTTTACTTTCGCTTTTTGCTTTACCAAGGCTGATATTTCCCCAGTCACTTACATCCACATTGGAAACTGTAGAACCAGAATAGTAAATAGTGATCTGGTAGCCGATTTCACCTCTTTTAGAACCCCAAAGCCAGTTGGCGGTCCACCATTGTTTGTACCATTTTGAAGCTACCTTAGCCTGAGAATCGATAGGAGAAGTTTCAGAATTTCCCCTTGTGTCCATCATGACAAGGCCCGCAAATACGTTATCCCAGATAATTCCTGTCTCATTGTAAAAGCATAGCGAGGTGAACTGCTCTCCCTTGTAATTCCAGGAAATTTCAAGGACTTCAGATCCTGTTTTGATTTGCTCTGAAGCAGCTTCTTTCAACCCTTTCTGAGCTTCGGATAATTGGTCACCTGAGAATAATGTCCCGATTTTTCCTACTTTTACTGTTTCAGGGGCAAGGATATTTCCTTCTGCTGTAAACTGGTCTCTGTCTGAAATAAGATCCTGGGAAATTTCAATGCCTCTCTGCGTAGAAAGTTTTCCCAGAACGGTAATTCCAGTGATCTGAAGATCGTTTTTCAAATACTGTTCAAGGTTTTTCTTTGAATCGTTAATCTGAGTCTGAACATTATCCGGAACAGCCTTTAATCCCGGAGTAATTTCCTTTTTCAGATCAGAAGCGGAAACTTTGGCGGCAGGAGACTCCTGTGGCATTTCGCTGCTTTCATCCTGGCAGGCAGTAAGCGTTAATACCGATATAACGGTAAAAAGCTTAAAGGTGGTTACAAGTTTTTTCATAATAAAAATATTTAATGGTTTTGTCTAATAAATATAGTAAAATTTATTATAAATCTCTATTTATTGAATTAAATATTTGTTAATTGAAAGTTGTGAAAATTTAATAAATCAATAAATAATTTGAAGTATAAAATATATTATGGATGTCAACTGTGAATTTTGCTTTGCAAGTGAATAGTGAATTTCTTAAAGGTAAACATCAGAAAAAATTTAAGATCAATAGAGCGATTCTAGTTTGGCTTTCCATCCATAAAACTCACAAACCCTCAACTCCATAACCAGAATTCCGGAACATCCATTATCCAAAATCTTAAAATTTGTTTAAAATTTTAGTTTACAGTAAATAAATGTATAATCTTTCGTAATTTTACCGAATGGAATTAAGCATTGGAGAAATGGCACTGATCGCGGTAGCGATTGTTGTATTATTCGGTCCGGATAAACTCCCTCAGATAGCGCGTGACTTAGGTGCAGGCGTTAGAAAAATGCGTGGAGCAGTGGAAGACATTAAAACCGAGATCATGAAGGAAACAGATAACCCGGTTTCTGAGATCAAGCGCGAAATTGAGAAGGTGAAAGATGCGGCAAAAGACTTCAATCCCATGAAAGATATTGAAAAAGATATCGTAAAGGAGCCTTTAGCTTCCAATGAACCTCCCAAACTTAAGCCTGCCGATGATGAAACCTACGAAGGGCCTGTAAGCAGATAATTCATGGAGGAGATCATTCAGGAAGATAAAAAGGTTTTTCTATACCTTAACAATTTGGGCGATTCCTCTTTCGACCAATTTTGGATGCTGATTTCCAGTACCTGGATCTGGGTACCGCTTTATGTCATATTCCTTTACTTTTTATATAAAAATTACAAATTAAAGTCTTTAATTTTCATCCTTATATTTATTGGACTTGGAGCTACGGTTTCCGATCAGCTGGCCAGTGTTTTCAAATACGGAGTAGCAAGGCTGAGGCCCTGTCATGATCCGAGTATAGAACATTATATGAGGATTGTGAAGTGTGGAGGACAGTACGGGTTTTATTCTGCCCATGCTTCCAATACTTTCTTTCTGGCCGCCTATTTAAGTATTTTATTAAAAAAGAAGCTCAATTGGTTTCCATATGCTATATTTGTATGGGCTGTGGTAGTTTCTTACAGCCGGATATATTTAGGAGTGCATTTCCCGATAGATATTTTGGTGGGGGCGTTTGTTGGATCTTTATTGGGAGTAATATTTGGAATACTCGCCAAAAAAGTCATCAACAAACAAAATATACCTTCATGAAAAAATCTTTATTATTGTCAGCATTCATATGCTCCTCATTTACACTTTACGCACAGGACAAAACTAAAGCAGAAGAATGCTTTAAAAAAGCCGACTACAAATGTGCGGAAGAACAGTATACCAAACTTTTAGAAAAAGAACAGATTCAGAAGTACCAATCTGAATATTACAATAATCTTGGTACAGCCCAAAGAAGGCTTGGAAAAACAGCGTTAGCTTTGAAATCATACGAATCTGCTATCAAAGCCAATCCTTTATCGGCTCCTGTATATGCCAATCTTGCTTCTCTGAACAGCCAGAAAGGAAATAAAGTTAAGGCACTGGAGTATATCGCTACCGGTCTTAAAATAGATGCTAAAAATCCGGAATTTTATCTTACCCGTTCGAAAATTTATGACAGCCAGGGAAAAAAAGACCTTGCGCTGAGTGACCTCAAACAAATTCTGAGCTTTGCACCGGATAATATCTATGCCAAAACAGGATTAGCCAATCTGAAGAAAAATAACGGCGATCTGGAAGGTGCTCTGAAAGATTACAACCAGCTTATCTCAGAAAAACCTGAATCACTTCTTTATAACGGAAGGGCGGATGTTTACCTTAAAATGAAAAAGCCCAAGGAAGCTCTTACAGACGTCAATAAAGCCATTTCCATAGATCCGAAATTTTCTAATTCTTATGTGACTAAGGCGTTGGTTTTATTTGATACGGCAAAGCCCAAAGAAGCTTGTGAAAACCTGGATAAGGCCGTGAGCTTAGGCTATGAAAAAGCTATTCTGGCCGATTATTATGCCAAGTGCGTGAAAAAATAATTTTTTAATTATAAGTTCCGGGCCCGGCATGAAATGCCGGGCCCGGAACTGTTTTATCAGACAGGAAGAGCCCAATAAATTCTTAAGATAAAGTTGTTTCTGAATGATTTTTTGAATTTTAAATTGAAGATATAAACATGTTAAACATTGTTCTTATAGAACCCGAAATACCTAATAATACAGGAAATATCGGAAGGTTATGCGTAGGTACGGAAAGCAGATTGCATCTCGTTCATCCGTTTGGATTTGTGATTAATGACAAGAACCTGAAAAGATCGGGATTGGATTACTGGGTACATCTTGACGTTACAGAATACGCCAATGTTGAAGAATGGATGGAGAATATTCCCGATCCGTCACGTGTTTTCCTGATGAGTTCGCATGCTGAAAAATCGTATCTTGAAAATGATTTTCAGGATGGTGACTGGCTGGTTTTCGGCAAAGAAAGTGTCGGGTTGAGTAAAGAAGTTCTGGAGCAGTTTGAAAATCACCTGACCATTCCGATGTCAAAATTAATCCGGAGCTTTAATATTGCCAATTCCGTTGCATTTGTAATAGGTGAGGCAAAAAGACAGATTGGTTTGCAGATTAAGTAAGAATAAAGTTTAACAGATAGATTTAATCATTATGGTAGGGCTTTCCCTGTAAAATCTGGTCGGCACGGTATAGCTGTTCCACAATGAATAAGCGGATCATCTGATGGGTAAATGTCATTTTTGAAAGTGACATTTTTTCATTGGCCCGGTTGTAAATGTCTTCAGAAAAACCATACGCTCCTCCGATAAGGATGTGGACTTTTTTTACTGAAGAATTCATCCAGTTATCGATTTTCTGGGCAAATTCGCGGCTGGTAAACTGTTTTCCTTTTTCATCCAGTATTACAACCAGGTCATTTTTGTCGATATAATTGAGAAACAGCTTGGATTCTTCCTTTTTCAAGAGATCAGGAGAAAGGTTTTTGGCATTTTTTACATCAGGAATTTCGGTGATTTCAAAATTCCAGTGCTTGGGAAGGCGGGTAAGGTAATAGCTGATTAAAGAGGTGATCTCCTTATCATCTGTTTTACCGATACAAAGTAAGCTGATTCTCATGTATAGAGGATTTCAAAAGGCAAAGATACCATTTTATGCCGGAAAACAGCTGAGACCGGTAAAGCCGGGCCGAAAATGTTAAAAATAGAAAAACCAATGATTTTCAGTATTTTCAATGTTTTGGGGATTTATTTTTTAAATTCTTTTCCTGTATATCATTTATATTTATCTGCAGAAAAAGATCCATAGAACCATTAGAAAATTGCTATTTATTCATTCCTGCAGTATTGAAATAAGGAAAAGGAAAATGTTTATATTTGTATAAAGACTTATTAAAACAGCTGAAGTTTCTTCTTATTAGAAGATATGCAGGAGGGTTTATTAAGTAAAAATACACCAAATAGATGAATATAAAAGTTCCCAGATTTATACTGAAGATTCAAGAATTTTTTGACAGCATACATATTCCCGTTCTGGGAATATCGCTCTGGCAGATGTTCCAGATCTATATTTCCGGGATCTTTAAGGGAAATATCGGTAGAAAGGCAGCTGCCATTTCCTGGAGTTTTACCATCAGTTTGTTTCCTTTTCTGCTGTTCCTTCTTTCTGTTTTACCATACATGCCGCATTATGATAAACTTCAGTTTTATATTTTCGAAGTTCTGATGCATAATGTTTTTCCCTCCAATATGGAAGGTGATGTAAGAGGATATATTGAAACCAATATCATCCCGAATATGAAAGGAATCAGTAATCTGACCATCGTTTTGGCATTGGTTTTTGCCACCAACGGAACCTTTTCACTGATCAACGGGTTTAATGAAAATTCAGATGAAAAGCTGACTGATGTAAAAGAATTTATCCTTTCGTTTTTTATAACAATAGGCTTTATTACCATTGTCTTTCTGGCTCTTTTCGGAGTGTATTATGTGGAGGTTGTAATGAAACTCTTTACACCGGCATATGATATTTCCTGGCTGGTGAATAACCTTTCCAAAATCATTGGGTTTGTCTCTTTTCCGCTGTTTTATTTTATTCTTCTGACGCTTTTTTACTGGCTGGGAACAGTCAAGATTGCCAGATTCAGGCAGGCGGTACCCGGAGCTATTTTAACGACAGTCCTGTTTGTTCTGACTACCTATATTTTTGCGATCTATGTAAAAGATATTGCAAGATATAACGTTCTTTATGGATCTATCGGAAGTATGATCTTATTAATGGTCTGGGTTAATGTGAATGTTTATCTTCTGCTGTTTGGAAACGAACTCAACATGGCACTCAGAAAACTCAGAATCGAAAAGCTGCTGTCTGATGAAATCAAGAAAGAAGCGGTTCATTATCATGCACCGGTCACAGAACCTAATCTGGAAAGTGACGAAGAGCACAAAAGAAAGCTTGATGAAAAGAAATAATTAGTTTTCTACTTCGTTTATATCTTTTTTAGAACTCATGCTTAATATCACAAATCCTAATACTGCAGCTAAAAAAGAAGCAATCAGAATGGCAAACTTTGCTTCATCCTGAATAGGAATACTCTCTTTAAAGGAAAGAAGCGCAATGAAAATAGACATTGTGAAACCTATTCCTGCTAATAAACCAACACCTACCATCTGAAGCCATGTACTGTTTTGAGGAAGTGTGCTGAGTTTTAAACGGATAGCGATAAAAGAAAACAGGTTGATCCCTATCAGTTTTCCTAATACCAATCCAAAGATAATTCCCAGGCCTAATGTACTTGTCACACCCATTACCATCTCACTGGTAAAAGCAATATTAGTGTTCGTTAAAGCAAATATCGGCATAATCAGAAAGCTTACAGGAAAATGAAGCTTGTGCTCCAGTTTTTCAAGAGGGGAGGTCTCTACATCAGACACATTCGTAGGAATGGAAAATGCCAGCAGAACTCCGGCTATTGTTGCATGAATTCCCGAATGGTGCAGGAAATACCATAAAAACAGTCCCGGAATAATATAGAAAATAAGACGGGTAACCTTCAGGAAGTTCAACAGAAACAGCAGCGCAGCAGTTCCAAATGAAAGCAGGAGATACGTCCAGTGAATCTGTTCGGTATAAAAAACAGCAATTACCAGAATTGCTCCCAGGTCATCCACAATTGCCAGTGCAGCCAGGAATATTTTAATAGAATTCGGGATTTTTTTCCCCAGCATTGAAATAATGGCGAGTGAAAAAGCAATATCTGTGGCCATAGGAATTCCCCAGCCGTTGCCATATTCTGTACCGCTATTAAAAAGAGTGTAAATGACGGCCGGAACGACCATTCCGCCTACGGCAGCAAATATAGGAAGGGAAGCGTTTTTGAAGGAAGACAATTCTCCTTCTACCATTTCCCTTTTGATCTCTAGCCCAACCAACAGGAAGAAAACGGCCATAAGACCGTCATTGATCCAGATGCTGACAGGATACGTAAGATGAAAAAGGTGAGTTCCGACTTCCTTGTCTAAGAAGTGCTGGAAACCTTCACCGGCAGAAGAATTAGCGATTAATAATGAGATCAGTACACAAAAAATAAGTATAATTCCTGATGCCTGATTGCTGCTGAAAAATTTTTTAAAATAGAGAGATAAATTCATATTATGATTGTAAACGTCTCACTCTTGAGACTCCGTCGATATCTTTAAGCTTTTTAAATGTTTCTTCCAGCTGGCCTTTATTCTTTACTTCAAGGTTGATATTGCCCATAAAGACGCCGTCATTGGATTCTATGGACATGCTTTTCATATCCATTCCCATGCTTCCACTGATCACGGTGGTGATATCATTGATCATTCCCATTCTGTCTAGACCTTCAATCTCGATCTTAACTCTGTTCTTAAAGCTTTCTGCATTGACCCATTTGGCTGGGATCACACGATAGTCATATTGTGCTCTCAGGTTAATGGCGTTCGGGCAGTTATCGCTGTGGACTTTGATCCCGTCTGAAATGGTAATAAATCCGAAAATTTTATCACCTGGAATTACGGTGCAGCATTTGGCGTAGCTGTAATTCAGTTTTTCTTCGTCTTTCCCGAAAACAATCATATCAAGATTCTGCTCTTTCGGTTCCTCAAACTGAACGTTTTTCGACGGTGATTTTCTGAATCTTGAAAGTAAATTATTAAATACGTTCTTACTTTCAATATATTTTCTCAGGCTGCTTACATCCAGCTCATTGCTCTGGAATTTAAGGAAAAGTTCCTGTGAAGATTTAAGGTTAAAAAATTTCTGGAGTTTGTTGATTTCCTCATCGTTAAAGCTGATTTTCGCATGACGAAGTTTTCGCTGAAGGATCTCCTTCCCATCTTCCACAAGTTGATTTTTCTGTGAATTCAGGTAGCTTTTGATTTTGGATTTGGCTTTGGAGGTCACTACGAATTCCAGCCAGTCAGATTTAGGCTTCTGGTTTTGGGAAGACAAAATATCGATCTGGTCACCATTCTGAAGAACATAGGAGATAGGAACCAGCTTTCCGTTGATCTTTGCCCCGAGACATTTCATTCCAAGATCTGAGTGAACGGCAAAAGCAAAATCCAGAGCGGTGGCATTCGTCGGAAGAATCTTGATTTCCCCTTTTGGAGTAAATACAAATACTTCCTTGGAATATAAATTCAGTTTTATATTATCTAAAAGTTCTGATGTAGAAAGGTTTTGCTGCTGTTCCAGCACTTCACGGATCTCCGTTACCCATCTTTCGAAATTACGGTCGTCTGAGCTCTGTTTGTATCCTTCTTTGTATTTGTAGTGGGCTGCAACCCCTTTTTCTGCAATTTCGTCCATTCTTTCGGAACGGATCTGTACCTCAATCCATTTTCTATCCGGTCCCAGAACAGTTAAATGGAGACTTTCGTATCCTGTAGAACGCGGCTGTGTGATCCAGTCCCTCATTCTTGAAGGATTGCTGTGATACACGTCAGTTACAATGGAATAGATCTTCCAGGCCAGGAATTTTTCGTTTTTTGCATCCGATTTGTAAATGATCCTGATGGCATAATTATCGAAAACCTCTTCAAACGAAACTCCCTGTTTCAGCATTTTCCTGTAAATGGAAGAAATAGCCTTTGCACGGCCTTTAATTGTAAAGTTCAGGCCTTCTTCTTTCAGCCTTTCGGAAACTTCGGTTTTAAATTCCTCAATATATCTTTCACGGCTTTCTTTGGCAAGCTCCAGCTTTTCGGTAATTTCATTATAAACTTCCGGATTATTGTATTTTAATGAAAGATCTTCAAGCTCTGATTTGATGTTATAGAGCCCCAGACGGTGTGCCATAGGAGCATAAATATACACTGTTTCCGAAGCAATTTTTTTCTGCTTATCCGGAGCCATGCTTTCCAGCGTACGCATATTGTGAAGACGGTCGGCAATTTTGATCAGAATAACCCTGAAATCTTCGGACAGCGTCAGCAAAAGCTTCCTGTAATTTTCAGACTGTACGGAAATATTCTGGTGATTCATGATGGAGATTTTGGTAAGCCCGTTCACAATGCCGGCAATCTTTTCTCCAAAAATCTTTTTCAGATCTTCATAGGTATAGTCTGAATCCTCTATTACATCATGTAAAAGGGCACAGGCAATAGAAGTTGCTCCCAAACCGATCTCTGTAGCCACAATTTTGGCAACGGCAATGGGATGATAAATATATGGTTCGCCGGATTTTCTCCTTTGATCTTTATGGGCATCCAATGCAATATCGAATGCCTTCCGGATGAGCTTGTTGTTTTCCTCGTCCAGAGTTCTGTATGTGTTCGAAATCAGATCCTTATACCGGGCAAGGATCTCTTTGTTTTCCTGTTCTAAATCGTAACTCATTTGTGCTAATGCCTATATTTAGACGAAAATACGAAATTTTTTAAACTTTTCAAACATAAAAATCCGCAGAAGGCTCTGCGGATTTCCGGTTATTAGGTTTTGTGTTTTCTATCAGAATTTTACTTCTGAATCCATGCCACTGCTTGATGCTTTTATTTTCACATCAGGACTGTTATGGATTTCAGCTCTGTTTCTGGCATCGATAAATCTTTTGATATTATCATAATTAGCCTCTTCAATACCCATATTCTCCAATAAGTAGGTTTTCAGTACTGAATTCTGGTTGAAAATATTTCGGACGCCATCAGTTTGGTTATTATCTTTTACCACAACACTCGCCAGGTATTGAGAGGTGTCAGAGCCGCTATGAAGATATACTATGTAATCTGAATTTTCAAATCCTGAATTTTCCAGATCAGCTTCTAGTTTTTTGTAATCGCTGTGATGTGCAAATAATCCAGCTAATATATTTGACATAAGCAATAGTTTTAAAATTGTACTTAAAGGTAATAAATATTTTTCAATATTGTTATTGAAAATTTAATAAATTTTATATTTTAATATATTGTCTATAATATAATGTTAAAATGTTTGAAAACATCTATTGAACACGTGTTTAATTTTATTAATGAGAAAATGTAGGTGTATAAATTCTTAATGGTTAAAGGTTTTCTAAAAATTAAAAAACGGGCTAAAGCCCGTTCCTCAATGTATTATATGATATTATTTTATATCCTTTCATTCTTGATTTCCTCTACAATTTCAGGATTCAGCAATGTAGAAATATCTCCGAAGCTGCTGAAATCTCCTTCCGCAATTTTTCTCAGAATCCTGCGCATAATTTTTCCTGACCGTGTTTTCGGAAGGCCGGAAACAAACTGTATCTTATCGAGTTTGGCAATGGGCCCAATCTGATCTGAGATAAGCTGGTTGATCTCCTTTTTAAGGTTCTCCTTGTCACGGCCTTCTCCGGTTTCTTTTAAGATGACAAAACCATATAACGCATTTCCTTTAATATCATGAGGATAGCCCACAATTGCTGATTCTGCAACCGCAGGGTGTTCGTTGATGCTATCTTCAATCGGAGCCGTTCCCAGGTTATGTCCGGAAACAATAATTACATCATCTACACGGCCTGTAATTCGGTAATATCCGACTTCATCCCTCAAGGCACCGTCCCCTGTGAAATATTTTCCAGGAAAGGCAGTGAAGTAAGTCTCTTTATACCGCTGGTGATCGCCCCAGATGGTTCTGGCGATTCCCGGCCACGGAAAACGGATGCAAAGGTTTCCTGTCACCTGATTTCCTGTAATTTCATTCCGCTTATCATCCATCAGCACAGGCTGTATTCCCGGCAAAGGAAGGGTGGCATAAGTAGGCTTGGTAGGGGTAACGAATGGAAGAGGAGAGATCATGATTCCTCCTGTTTCCGTCTGCCACCAGGTATCTACAATAGGACATTTTTTATTTCCCACATGATCGTTGAACCAATGCCATGCTTCATCATTAATAGGTTCACCTACAGAGCCGATCACCTTCAATGAGCTCAGGTCATGTTTATCAACCCATTCTGTGCTTTCTTTAGCTAATGAACGAATAGCGGTAGGAGCGGTATAGAACTGGGTGATTTTATGTTTCTCAATAACTTCCCAAAACCTATCCGGCTCAGGGTAAGTAGGAACCCCTTCGAAGATTACTGTAGTAGCACCGTTAAGAAGCGGTCCGTACAAAATATAGGAATGTCCGGTAATCCATCCGATATCTGCCGTACACCAGTAAATATCATTTTCTTTGTAATTGAATACATTTTTAAAAGTATAGGCGGTGTAGACCATATATCCGGCGCAGGTATGAAGCATTCCTTTCGGTTTTCCGGTAGAACCTGATGTATACAGGATAAAAAGGGGGTCTTCGGCATCCATGATTACAGTAACGAAATCTGCAGAGGCTTTTTCGTACAGATCAGCCATCCAGTGATCCCTACCTTCCTTCATCTTAATTTCATTGTTTGTTCTTTTCACAACAAGGACTGATTCTACGCTTGGTGTTTTTTCCAGGGCTTCATCTACAATGCTTTTCAGGTCGAGAACTTTGTTTCCTCTGTAGCTTCCGTCTGATGTGATGATCATTTTGGCATTACAGTCATTAACTCTTGAAGCCACAGCAGATGCGGAAAATCCTGCGAAAATGACGGAATGTACGGCACCTAATTTGGCACAGGCCAGCATAGTGACAGCCAGTTCGGGGATCATGGGAAGGTAAATACAAACCCTGTCACCTTTTTCAATCCCCATTTCGCGAAGAACATTGGCCGTTTTATTGACGCGGTTGTACAGTTCATTGTAGGAGATGTGCTGTGCTTCTTCTTTGGGATCGTTTGGCTCCCAGATAATGGCTGTTTTTTCACCTCTTACGGCAAGATGTCTGTCGATGCAGTTTTTAGTGATATTTAATTTGGCGTTTTTAAACCATGTGATTTTGGCTTCATTCATATCATACTTAACCACCTTGCTCCATCTCTGGTACCACACGAAATTTTGGTCGGCTATCTTATCCCAGAATTTTTTAGGATTTTTGATGGACTTTTTATACTCTTCAAAATAATGTGGCAAATCTTCAATTAAGTAATTTCTCATATCCCTTCGTTTTTGAAATTTGAATTTTATTAATATTAAATATATGTTTAATTTATGGCTTAAGCCCTATAATCATTGATTTTTTCCTGAAGTTCTTCAATAATTTTTTCATCATCAATTGTCGACGGAACCTGGAAATCTTTTCCGTCAAGAAGTGTTCGTATTAATTTTCTCAATGTTTTTCCCGAGCGTGTTTTCGGTAAGCGTTTGACGACCATGGCGTTCTTTAAAAAAGCCACAGCACCAATCTTTTCTCGAACCATTCTGATGATGTCTTTTTCAACTTCTTGTTCAGTGATTTCTGAGCCATTTTTTAAAACAACGGTGGCAAAAGGAACTTGTCCCTTCAATTCATCATCAATTCCCACAACAGCACATTCTGCCACATCGGGATGGGAAGACACAATTTCTTCCATTTCTGATGTGGAAAGTCTGTGTCCGGCTACATTAATCACGTCGTCCACTCTTCCTGTAATGAAAATGTAACCGTCTTCATCCTGAATAGCACCATCTCCCGAGAAATAATATCCGTTGTATTGCGAAAGATAACTGCTTTGAAAACGTTCGTAATCGTTCCAGATTCCCAACAGAGCACCTGGCGGAAGCGGAAGTTTGATGATCAGATATCCTTCCTGGTGGGCATCGAGTTCATATCCGTTCTCATCAAAAATTTTAATATCGTATCCCGGGATCGGTTTTCCGGCAGCAGCTCTTTTGATTTTATATTGATCATCAAAGGTCATTAATCCTAACATGGGCCATCCTGATTCCGTCTGCCACCAATGATCGATAGCGGGAACCCCAATGTGTTCTGCAAACCAGTCCAAGGTAGCTACATCACATCGTTCGCCGGCCAGAAACTGCTTTTTGAAATGGGACAGGTCGTATTTTTTCACCAGCTCTCCGTTAGGATCTTCTTTTTTGATGGCCCTGATAGCTGTAGGAGCTGTAAACATGACTGAAACTTTATATTCTGAAATAATTCGCCAGAATGTACCTGCATCAGGTGTCATAATGGGTTTTCCTTCAAAAATGATGGTTGTATTCCGGTTGATAAGCGGTCCGTAAACGCTGAAACTGTGGCCTACCGCCCAGCCGAAATCGGAAGCCGCCCAATAGGTTTCTCCGGGCTCAACGCCGTAAATGTATTTCATAGAGAATTTCAGGGCTGTTGCGTAGCCTCCGGTATCCCGTACAATTCCTTTAGGTTTTCCCGTAGTTCCTGATGTATAAAGAAGATACAAAGGATGGGTAGATTCCACTGAAACACAGTCTGCTGGTTCAGATTTTTGAACCAGTTCTTCATAATCAATAAGCCCTTCAAACATTTCATGCTGGTTGTCTACCAGTTTTCTGTTATAAACAATAATGTTCTCGACTTTGTCCTGTGCCAGTTCAATGGCTTTTTCAACAAGCGGCAAATAGGGGATTCTTCTGGCTATTTCTACCCCTGCTGTAGCTGTAATCAAGGCTTTGGGTTTGCAGTCATCAATTCTTACAACAAGTTCATGAGGAGCAAAGCCTCCGAAAACAACATTATGAATTACTCCAATCCTTGCACATGCCAGCATTGCAAAAAGAGTCTGCGGAATCATCGGCATATAAATAACGGCTGTATCACCTTTTTTTAGTCCGAGTGAACCAAGTCCTCCTGCCAGCTTTGAAATTTCTTCTTTTGCCTGATTAAAAGTGTACGTCTTTTTCTGACCGGTAACAGGAGAATCGTAAATAATGGCAGTCTGATCTCCAAAGCCGTCTTCAATATGTTTGTCAATACACAGGTAGCAGATATTGAGCTTCCCGTCTGAATACCATAGCGGATAATCATTTTGATCTGTAGAAAGGATCTGTTGTGGAAACTCAAACCATTGGATTACTTTGGCCTGTTCTTTCCAGAAGTTTTCTTTGTTTTCTATGCTTTGTTTAAAAAGTATATTGGTGTCCATATTAATTTTTGTGTTTTTGTCATTGTGAGGAGCGAAGCGACGAAGGAATCCTAAAACTTAATGCTCTTAAAAACTTGATGAAAATCTTAATAATTTATAAATTGAAACATTAAGATGTATTCAGAAGTTAAGATGATTAAGGGATTGCTTCGCTTCGCCCGCAATAACGGTGTATATTTTTTTCTAATATCCAGTGTTCATAGTCTTAAATCCGATGCGTGATGTCTGATGTCTGAAATCTTGCATCTTGAATCTTGGCTCTTGAATCTTTCTTCCCATCTACTCAAACATCTCCTCAATCTGCTGCTGCAGTTTCTTTATGGAATAGGGTTTGGTGACATATGCATCAGCACCCATTTCCAGACCTTTTTCAATGTCTTTCGGGTTGTTTTTGGCACTCAGGAAAATGACTTTGGTGTCTTTCAGCCGGGTATCTTCTTTGATGGCTTCCAGGGTGCTGTATCCGTCCAGGTTAGGCATCATGATGTCCAGAAGGATTACATCGGGGGTCATGGTTTTGAGGAATTCCAGGACTTCCGTTCCGTCTCTTGCAATATAAACGTCGTAGCCGTTTTTTTTAAAGCTGTATTCCAGCGACATTAATATTTTGTGTTCGTCATCGGCAATAATAATCTTTCTCATAGATGGTTATTGGTTTTGTTCAACTTCATTTCTGATCTCTTTTGTTATGTTATAAGGAATGCTTATTGTAAAAGTTACGCCCAGACCGCTGTTTTCCGCTTTTATTCTTCCGCTGTGGGCCTGTACGATTTTTTTGGAAATAGCCAGCCCGAGTCCACTTCCTGTAGGTTTTAAAATATTCTGGTTTTTCGATTGATAAAATTTATCAAAAATCATATCAAGATCCTCTTCCGGGATGTGTCTTCCTGTATTGAAAACGCTGATCACGAGGTGATCTTCTTTTTCGGACAGCTTGGTTTGTATGGTTCCCTGGTCATCCGTAAACTTCAAAGCATTACCGAGAATATTCTGGAAGAGCTGTATCATTCTGGCTTCATCATATTCCAGTGCGGTCTGATTCAAGAGATTGACTTCACTTAAATGGATGTTTTTCTGCTGTATCAGATGGAGTAGTGGATTTACGGCTTTTTTGTAGGTTTCAAGAATATTGTTTTCTTTGATGTGTAAAGCAATTTCGCCATGCTCCAGCTTGTCAAGGTAAAGAATATCATTGATGATTTCGCTCAGCCTGTCGGATTCTGTGATAATATTATTTAAAAACTCCTGTTTGATATCAAACGGAATGTCATCATCATCTGCTAAAATTTCTCCTGCCGAACGGATAGCAGTGATCGGAGTTCTTAATTCATGAGCTACAGAATCCAGAAAATCGTCTTTCTGACGGTCTTTAATGATTAAATTTTGATTGGCGGTTCTCAGGTCATCAGATAGCTTTTGCAGTTCTTCAGATTGTTCTGTGAGTTTCTTGTTGAGCGTAATGTTTTCTTTAGATTCCTCTAAAATATTTAAAACTTCCTTCAAAGAGATTTTGTCTTCCTTCGTTACTCCTTCGATGAGAATTTTTGCTGATGCTGTTCCGATTCTACCTGCTAAAAGGTTTTCCGAAAATTTAATAAACCTTGAATCTGCTGTCTCAGTTTTAGAATCAATGTTATATTTTAGATTGAAGATTCTTAAAGCCTGTTCCGTTTTGCTTTTACCTAAAAATCTCTCCAAAATATTCCTGATATCCGAAACATAAGCCGTTCCACGCCAGATAAATGCATTTTCATGATTTTGAATATACTTATCGATATCCACATATAATTCAGCAAAATTTCTTTCCCGGTAATTGCCTTTAACGCTTACAGAAATGATGGTAAACAGGGCTGTGTTTGTGAAAACAGACCAGAAAAATATCTGGGAAATCCTGCTTAAATAAGGAATGTTAAAAAATGTAAACGCATCATACATTTCACGGATAATCCCTTTGAATTCCTGGTTGTACGAGAAATAATACTGTGGAATAATCAGTCCGAAATAGCAGATCGCCAATCCTGCAAGAAGTCCAGCTACCGCTCCTTTATAGCTTCCTCTTCTCCAGAATATCGCTCCGAAAAAAGAAGGAGCCAATTGAGCAATTACAACAAAAGAAATCAGGCCTACAGAATCGAGTGGTGTTTTCAGAATAAAATATTTATAGAAAACAAAAGCCATGATAATCAAAGCAAAAATGCTGAATTTCCTGATATTCGTAATGTTTCTTGTATTCTGAACCTCGTTGTCAGATTTGAATTTTCCCAGCAAACCGTAAGGAATGATGAGATTGTTGGAAAGCATGATGGATAATGTAATGGCTGAAATAATGATCATAGAAATACATGAACTCAGGCCGCCGAGGAATACAAAAACCGTAATTAAAGTATTGTCAAAATGTTGTGGAATCAGAATAGAGTAGAACTCCGGGTTTACATTTTGTCCATCAAAAATGAGTCTTCCTCCCCAGGCAATGGGGAAAATAAATACCGTGAATATTAATAAGTACAGAGGAAAAAACCAGATTGCTGTTTTAATGTGTTTTTCCTGTCTGTTCTCGATAATAGCGGTGTGAAACTGTCTTGGAAGAATGCAGATGGCCGTAGCGGAAATCATGCATAAGACCATCCAGTTCATGGCACCTTCAATCCCGTTGAATGTATTTTTTTCTTTAAAATCCTCAAATTTACTTGCCTTTTCATAGATGTCTGAGAATCCGTCAAATACAAAGTAAATAACAAATATACCCAGAATGATGATAAAGAAGAGCTTTAAAAAGCTCTCCAGGGCAATGGCGGAAATAATTCCGAGGCGTTTTTCTGAGGCATCCACATATCGGGTCCCATAATAGGAAGAAAATAAGGCTATTAGAACAACCACAAAAGTTGCATTGTCAGTCAGGATATTGTTGGACATTGAAGTTTCGGTCACCAAATGGAAGGTTTCGGAAATAGCTTTGATCTGAAGTCCGATATAGGGAATGATGGCCAGCAGGCATACGATCGTAATAATCGCACTGAAGCTTCTGCTGTTCCCATATCGTAAAGAAATAAAATCGGCCAGGCTGCTGATTTTGTTAACTCTGGAAATTCTTACAATCCTTGTATTGATGTAGATCCATGCAGGAATAATCATAACAGGACCAATGTAAATGGGCAGATAATTCAGGCCGCTTGTTGCCGCTACACCAATGCTTCCATAGTAAGTCCAGGCCGTGCAGTATACCGCCAGGGACAATGCATAGATGTAAGGATTGTTGATCCATCGTTTGCTCTTCCTTTTTTCTGCCAGGTGGGCAACCAGGAATAAAAGGGCCAGATAGAGCAAAACAATTCCAAATAAAGCGACACTACTCATCATACTTTTTTACAATAACAAAAGAAATAATGATGGAGATCATCCAGACCGCGAACAGGTAGATTAAGACCATCGGATAACCAAAAACCTCTTTCTCACTGTTGAAAAGCAGTGAAATAGGAATGCTGAAAGCCATCATCAGCCCGATGCTCAGGATAACCAGTTTTTGTTCGTGTCTTTTCTTCATAAATGATGATTGATAAGATAATTGATGAGTCATTTGTCGCTCATCAATTACCATTAATCGTTTATAAATTAAATTTTGTCGTCCGAATATTCCCCCGTGAGCGAGTAGTATCCGAAAATGGCCATTCCGCCCGAGATAATAGGCATCAGCACAAATAATATGATGATCCCGAATACCAGATCTTCCTGCTTTCCGGAAGTGATCTTCGGAATTCCTAAAACCGTGATTCCGAAATATCCTACCATCAGGGCAACAGCAATCCAGAGTATACCTAATATTTTTTTTAGTCCGTTCATTTTAGTAGTTTTAAAATTAATAAAAAATTAAGTGATTCGGTGCTTAATCGTGGATATTATTGTTCTTATTTTTAAGATAAAACAATCCGATGATTAAGCAGACCGCGGCAACTCCAATCGGGTACCAGAGTCCTTCAAGATACCATGTTGGATGTCCGGCATCTTTTCCCACTGTTACCAGATAAGTGGCAACCGCCGGAAGAAGCCCTCCAAATACCCCGTTTCCAATATGATAAGGCAGGGACATTGAGGTGTAACGGATCCTTACAGGGAACATTTCCACAAGGAAAGCCGCGATAGGTCCGTAAACCATGGTTACAAATATCACCTGAATGAATACTAAGAAGACCAGATACCATTTCGTGTTATCAGCTAGTTTTACAGTCTGTGAAACTTTAGGTTCTTCCGCTTTTCCGTCTTTCATCACAGGCCCTGCAGGCGACCAGTGGGTAATACTGTCTTTTTTAATCAAAGTTCCGTCCGTATAAAGTGTTTCTTTATGGAAAGTTACTAAGCTGTCTGTAGCAATATCTGTATGGATTTTTGCTGTTCTTTTCTCAGTGATTCCGTTGGCGGCAATCGTTTTACTTTCAAGGTTGACACTTTTGAACATGCTGTCGTAAATAGGTCTGTAAGCTAAAATAGCAACGAGCATTCCCGTCATCATAACCGCTTTTCGGCCGATTTTATCCGAAAGCCATCCGAAAAATACAAAGAAAGGTGTTCCTAAGAATAGGGCAGTGGCCATTAATGAATCCACCTGTGCAGATTCTACATTCATTACCTTTTGGAGGAAACTCATGGCATAGAATTGTCCTGTATACCAGATGACTCCTTGTCCCATTGCAGCTCCAAACAGGGCAAGAAGAACGAATTTGAAGTTGTATTTATTTCCGAAACTCTCTTTTAACGGATTCTTTGAAGTTTTACCTTCACTTTTAGCCTTTGCGAAAAGCGGGGATTCTTTCATGTTTTTTCTGATGATATAAGAAACTCCAACCATAAGGATTGAAATCCAGAACGGAACCCTCCAGCCCCAGTTATCAAATTCCTCTGCAGAAAGAGTAGATTTGGTTACCAGAATTACAATTAATGAAATAAAAAGGCCTGCCGTTGCGGTGGTTTGAATCCATGAAGTCCAGTATCCCCGTCTGTGAGGCTGTGCGTATTCCGCAACGTAGGTGGCTGCCCCTCCATATTCACCTCCAAGTGCCAGCCCTTGTAATAATCTCAGAACCAAAACTAAAACCGGAGCTAAAAAGCCAATGGTTTTATAACTGGGAATACAGCCGATCAGGAAAGTAGAGAACCCCATGATCAGTAACGTAACAAGGAATGTATATTTTCTTCCGATAATATCGCCGAGTCTTCCGAAGAATAATGCTCCGAACGGTCTTACCACAAATCCGGCTGCAAAAGTGGCCAGCGTAGATAAAAATGCGGCAGTAGGATTATCTGCAGGAAAGAATTTTGTAGCTAAAACGATGGCTAAGCTTCCGAAAATATAGAAGTCATACCATTCTATCAGAGTACCGAGTGATGAGGCGGTGATCACACTCCATATGGTGCGGTTCTTCTGCCGGTCGGTCATATTCTCGTAGTTTTCGTGGTGATTTTCGCTCATGTTGATTGGTTTTGATGTTAATGGATTAAGATATTAATTTCATCCTGGTTTTAAAGATAAATATGAAACTGTACTATGAATTCTCCTTTTGAAGAAGGTTTTTCCGTAGGACTGGTGTATACCGGCCTTGTGGAATACTGTGTGGTAATCTTTGCGTGATGCCCGTCTATGAACCAGTTAGCACCTACATCAAGCTGTGAAGAAGGCTTATCGAATGCTTCAAAGTCTTTATATGTGTACGCTGCAAAAGGCTGTATCCTGATTTTGGGCTTTTCTGTCTCGTTGGGAAGAAGGAAACCTGCCTGTGCATAAACGATATTACCTGTTCCGATTACCGGTTGTAGATTTCCGGGACCTGCAATCGCTTTATTTCCTGTAAAATTGGGATCGGATGCTGCAATATTCATGGTTCCCAGATTTCTTACATAATTAGGCCCGAAATTATAGTTGTAATATCCGGCGTAAGCAGAAACAGCCATCTTGTGTTTTGCATTTCCCAAAGGAATGTCTGCAAAAGCATCTACTGCTACAAGGGTGATGTCGTGTTTTTCAATGTTAGAGTTCACGGAAGTTCGTGTTCCGTCTGCCTGATGGTAAAAACCAGCCCCGACATTGAAGACTTTTTTTGTTCCCAGATACGAACCCACTTTGAAAGGAAGCGTGTTTGATTCCTCATCAAGAAACTGGTATTCAACATAACCGGCTTTTGAAAAACTCGGATTTCCATTATTGTCTACGGCTACGGCTCTTGCAGGATCTGTCACGTTAACAGGAACAAGATCTGTTGCAAAAGGCTTGTTTAAACTGAAGCGGTATTCAAGTTTGCCGTACTTTCCTTTAGCAAACATTCCGAGCTGTCTTGCGAACTGGTCGGAGTTGTCAATTAAAGGCCAAGTGAAAATAGGGGAGTCTACCGTAAGGAAATTCAATGTTGAAGCCATTGTCATACGGGAAAGTCCCATATAATAATGAAGACCTGCCCCTAAAGATAAACTGAATTTTCCTGCTTCTCCAGGTAAAATCACTGCGTACTCATTCCAAGCATCATGGAAAAACAATTGTGGTTTTTTGCCGTTTCCGTAACCTCCTGTGCCTGTGGTTCCTGTAGCACCACCATTAATGAATGTCTGATTATTGATTCCGAAATGTACCAGAATCATATATCTTTTAGAAATCTGGGCATAAGCCAAAGCACGTAACCTTCTGTTTCCCAGGCTCCAGGAATTGTCGGTGGGTTCGTTGGCTACCATGCTTCCCGGGTTCATCTGGGTATTTCTGAGCCAGAACTGGTCCCATAGAATGAACCTGATGAATTTATCTCCATCCGGATTCAGGTTTAATTTCAATCCGCCTCCGTAATCAGGAGATCCCTGTGAATATAAAGAACTGCTTATTAAGGCTAATCCAATAAATGAAAGTAATTTCTTCATAAATTATCAATTTTTGGCGTTGTTTTTTATGAAAGCCAAATTGTAATTAATAATTTATTTACAAAAATTTAATATATATTAGTGGTAATAGTATAGTTATTTTATGGGTTGCTGGTTAGAGGTTCCAGATTCTGGTTTCAATTTGTAGGCTTTTAGGGCTTAAAATGAAATGGTGATAGGTTGTTAGTTGTTGTCTTAGGTAATTTACCATTCACTTGCGAAGCAAATTCACCATTGACCTTTTCCTCTATTTCTTAAATCTCTCCCATTTAATCAGCATATATTTATCGGCAAACTGGGTAATGATGAGTCCTGAATTTTTAATATTATCTTCCTTGGACATGTATTCAATAAGTTCATTCTGTTTCAGGATTTTGTAAACAGGATGGAACTCCGAATGGGGTGGTCTTGTAATATTGTATTTCTTGATCCATGAGCTTATGGTTACATGTGAAACCCCGATAATCCTTTCTATTTCACGAAAACTTAAGCCTTCAAGATAAAGTTGAAGAGCCTTCGTTACATAGTAATCATCAATCTGTTTTCCTATTTTCTTAACGGTAAAATAATAGTTGCAGTCCTTGCAGAGAAAGCGTTGTTTTTCATTGATAATGCCGCTTTTTACGATTTTATTTCCGCTACATTTTGGACACTTGTTTTCCATAGCTATATGTTTTTAGCAAATATATAATAATTTAGCAAAATTATATTTATTCGTAAAGATAAAATTACCTGTGTATTTAATTTAAACAAAAAAAATATCTTTTTAATTTGGTTTTTAAAGTTATTATGCTTTAAATTTGCCAAAAAATTCAGATAAATAAATGGAAATAGAAATTTCCTCAGACAAACATTTGATGTATGTGAGTGAAATACAGCAGGAAATGTATGATTCTGCACAGCGTAGAGGAACGGGAATCGCAAAACGTTCCATCGAATATTTAACGAAAAAAATTTCAGAAGGTAATGCTGTGGTTGCCACTGAAAATGGTAAATGGGTAGGTTTCTGCTATATAGAAACCTGGTCGCATGGTCAGTTTGTGGCCAACTCGGGACTGATTGTATCGCCGGATTACAGGAACAGAGGTGTAGCTACCCTGATCAAAAATAAAGTTTTCCAGCTATCCAGGGAGAAATATCCGAATGCAAAAGTGTTTGGTTTAACGACAGGACTTGCCGTGATGAAGATCAACAGTGATCTTGGGTATAAGCCGGTGATTTACTCTGAACTTACTCAGGATGAGGAATTTTGGAATGGCTGCAGGAACTGTGTGAATTATGAAATTTTAATGAAAAAGGAGCGTAAAAACTGTCTGTGTACAGCTATGCTTTTCGTTCCTGAAAATAATGATAAAGTGAACGGGACTGAAATTCAGCAGTCCGAAATTGATTACAATGGAGAAAAAGAAAGTCGTCTTAGCGTTTAGCGGAGGTTTGGATACCTCTTACTGTGCCAAATATCTTAGTGAAACACTTGGATATGAAGTGTATGCAGTTACTGTAAATACCGGAGGTTTTTCTAAAGAAGAAGAAAAAGAACTGGAGAAAAAAGCCTTCAATCTTGGGGTAAAAGAATACAGGTGCGTTGATGCTCAGGAAGATTATTATAACTCTTGCGTAAAATATCTGATCTTCGGAAATGTGCTGAAAAATAATACCTATCCACTGTCCGTAAGTGCCGAACGTACTGTTCAGGCACAGGAAATTGCAAAATATGCCATCGAAACCGGTGCTGATGCCATTGCCCACGGAAGTACCGGAGCAGGTAACGACCAGGTGCGTTTCGATTTGATTTTCCAGGTAATGTGCCCGGAAAAAGAAATCATCACGCCAATCCGTGATATGAGCCTTTCCCGTGAAGAAGAAATAGAGTTTTTGAAAAGTCATGGCTACGAAATGGAATTCCATAAAGCCCAGTATTCCGTAAATAAAGGACTTTGGGGAACTTCAGTAGGAGGAAAAGAAACATTGACCTCAAGAAATTATCTTCCCGAGGAAGCTTTTCCGTCACAAATTAAGGAAACCCAGTCTTCAGAACTGGAAATTGAGTTTAAAAACGGTGAAATTATAGGGGTAAACGGAGAGTATTTCAAACATCCCGTTTATGCTATCCAGAAGATCGAAGAACTGGCTTCTGCTTACGGAATCGGCCGTGACATCCATGTAGGAGATACTATTGTCGGAATTAAAGGAAGAGTAGGATTTGAAGCAGCGGCGGCATTGGTGATTATCAAGGCTCATCATTTACTGGAGAAACATACCCTTTCAAAATATCAGCAGATGATGAAGTCCCAGCTGTCCGATTGGTACGGAAACTGGCTTCACGAAGCGCTTTTCTTAGATCCCGTGATGAGAAATATCGAATCTTTTTTAACGGATTCTCAGGCAGTGGTAAGTGGAAAAGTATTCGTAACCCTTCATCCGTATAGGTTTGTTTTAAACGGAATTGAATCCAAGCATGACCTGATGTCCGATAAATTCGGAAGCTATGGTGAAGCAAACAGGGCCTGGACAGGAGAAGATGTAAAAGGATATACAAAAATTGTAAGCAATTCTTTAAATATATACCATCACATCAATTCAAAAGGATCAAAACCAGTCAGTTAATAAAGTCATATCATTTTACATATGAAAAAAGTAGGAATTGTAGGCGCTAACGGCTACACAGGAAGCGAATTGGTCCGTGTGCTGGCTTTTCATCCCAATGTGACATTGAGTTTTTTATATAGCCGTTCCAATTCGGGGACAAAAATTTCAGACTTGTACCCGGATTTAACGGCGGTTTGCGAACAGATTTTAACGGATAAGACTGAAGAGGTAGATATCCTTTTCCTTTGTCTTCCTCATAAAGAAAGCCAAAACTGGCTTACTCAAAATCCTGTGAAGGATGAAACTTTAGTGATTGATCTTGGAAATGATTTCCGTCTGGATGGAAATTTTGGAAACAGAAATTTTATCTATGGACTTCCTGAAATCAATAAAAAAAATCTTCTGGGAGCAAAAAGTATTGCCAATCCCGGATGTTTTGCAACAGCCATTCAGCTGGCACTGCTTCCATTAGCGGAAAAACGTTTGCTGGATGAAGTTTACACGACAGGAATTACAGGTTCAACAGGGGCGGGACAGTCTTTACAACCAACGACCCATTTTACCTGGAGAAACGACAATATTTCAGCTTATAAAACCCTGACGCATCAGCATGTGGATGAAATTTTGCAACAGCTGGTTTCATTCAACCATAAAGATGTTAGTTTGAATTTTGTTCCATGGAGAGGAGATTTTGCAAGAGGGATTTTTACAAGTTCGACGATAAAAACGGATTTAATTTTTTCAGATATCTGTCAGTTGTATCAGGATTTTTATGAAAATGAACCTTTTGTAAAGGTAAGCGAAAATGCAATTGATTTAAAACAGGTTGTCAATACCAATCGCTGTGTGATTCATATAGAAAAGAGTGGAAATGTAGCAGTCATTCACTCAGCGATTGACAATTTGTTGAAAGGAGCCTCCGGACAGGCAGTGCAGAATATGAATATAGCGATGGGCTGGGAAGAAAACCAGGGACTGAACCTGAAACCGATAGCATTTTAAAAGTGAATGATTAATAAAGTGAATTGTCAATAAGTCAATAGTGAATTTTATAATCTGAATTATTTTGACATAGGAAAATGGAGCGTTAAGAAAATTAGTTCTGTGAACGTTAAGAAAATTCTAGTGTTTGAAGCGCGAGAGAATTATTGAATCGAAGAAGTAACACTGAAATCGTGCAAGTTTTAGAATTTTTAGAGAACAGAAATAGTTTTTAGCGGAAGTTTCCAGTCTTGAACTTTTGTTTCTTTTGTTTCAAGACAAAAGAAAAATAAAAAAACAAAAAAAAATGAATTTATTCAACGTATATCCATTATTCAATATAAATCCTGTAAAAGCTCAGGGATCTTTTCTCTGGGACGATAAAGGCGAAAAATATCTCGATTTTTATGGTGGTCATGCCGTGATTTCCATCGGACACAATCATCCGTATTATCAAAATAAATTAAAAAATCAGCTAGAAAAAATTTCTTTCTATTCCAATTCTGTTCAAAACGAATTACAAACTGAACTGGCTGAAAAATTAGGCAAAATTTCAGGATATGAAGATTATAATCTTTTTCTGTGTAATTCCGGAGCTGAAGCGAATGAAAATGCATTGAAGCTGGCATCTTTCCACAACGGAAAAAGCAAAGTACTGTATTTCTCAGGATCATTTCACGGGAGAACCTCTGCGGCTGTTTCTGTGACGGACAATCCAAAAATTGTTGCCCCGGTAAATTTCTCTGAAAGATTTATTAAATCTGAATGGAATGATATCCAGCAACTTGAAGAGATTTTTGAAAAACAAGGAACTGAAATTTCATCCGTAATTATCGAAGGAATCCAGGGAGTAGGCGGAATTATGATTCCGACAGCAGAATTCTTATCTAAAATTAAAGAACTGTGTGAAAAATATGACACTGCTTTAATTCTGGATGAAGTGCAGTCGGGGTATGGAAGAAGCGGATATTTCTTTGCCCATCAGGAATTCGGAATAGAACCGGACATGATTACAACTGCAAAAGGAATGGGAAATGGCTTCCCGATCGGAGGTGTTCTGATTCATCCGAAATTTGAGGCAAGCAATGGCTTACTGGGAACCACTTTCGGAGGAAATCATTTAGCCTGTGCTGCAGCGATTGCAGTTCTGGATGTGATGAAGGAGGAAAATCTTACTGAAAATGCTCAGAAAATGGGTGATTATATTGAAAATGAAATTAAAGGACTCCCACACATTAAATCCATCCGAAGGAAAGGGTTAATGATTGGAATAGAACTGGATCAGGACTGTTCGGAAGCGAGGAAAAGTCTATTGTACGATCATCACATTTTTACCGGAAACTCTAACGATAAAAGTATTTTAAGGATCCTTCCGGCTCTTAATATCGGCAAAGAAGAAACAGATCTTTTTGTCAGTGCTTTAAAAGTAGTTTTAGATAATATTTAAACCGCAAAAGATATGACACTTTAGTAATTATAAGAAATTACTAAATACTTAAGAAGAACACTAGAGTTTCTGAAAATCTTTGATTTTCATCTTATTATGAACTTATTGTTTTCAAAATATTAAACTTTTAAAACTTAAGTGTTCTAAAGTGTTTAAATAAAAAACTTTTGTGCCTTTTGTGGTTAAGATTATCACAATTTAATTAGAAAAAATCATCAAATGAAAAAATTCACCACTGTAAGCGATGTAGAAAACTTACAGGAAATTATAAAAAAAGCTTTACAGATTAAAGAAAACCCTCATTCCGAACCGGAAAAAGGGAAGGGAAAAACAATAGGTCTTGTGTTTTTAAATTCAAGTTTAAGAACACGTTTAAGCAGCCAGATCGCAGCACAGAACCTAGGATTGAATGTCCTTACTTTAAATGCTGCTCAGGAAGCATGGAATCTGGAATTTGCAGACGGGGCGGTAATGAACGGCGATACTGTTGAACACATCAAAGATGCCATTGAAGTATTGAATCAATATTGTGATATTATTGCAGTACGTTGTTTTGCAGGAATGAAATCTAAAGAAGACGATGTGAACGAAAGTATTCTGAGCCAGTTTGAACAGCATGCAAAAGTACCTGTGATTTCTCTGGAATCAGCGACACGTCACCCTTTACAGAGTCTTGCAGACTGTATTACCATTACAGAAAACTGGCAGGAAAAACGTAAACCGAAAGTAGTTCTTACATGGGCTCCGCATATCAAACCGATTGCCCAGGCTGTTGGGAACTCTTTCGCAGAATGGATGCAGGAAATGGATGTAGATTTTGTAATCACCAATCCTGAAGGTTATGATCTGGATAAAAAGTTCACAAAAGATATTCCGGTGATTCATGACCAGGATGAAGCGTTGAAAGATGCAGATTTTATTTATGTGAAAAACTGGTCTTCCTTTGATGATTATGCAGCGATGCCGGAAGTGAAAGAAAACTGGATGTTGACTGCTCAGAAACTGGAAAGTACCAACAACGCAAAGGTAATGCACTGTCTTCCTGTCCGCCGTAACGTAGAATTAAGTGATGAAGTAATGGACGGACAAAACTCCATCATCTATCAGCAGGCAAAGAACCGTATTTTCTCTGCTCAGGCTGTATTCAGTGAAATTCTGGACGGAATTAATTTAAAATAAAGGGTATGGAGAAGCTTTTTGTTGTTAAAATAGGAGGGGCTTTAATTGATGATGAGGAATTATTAAACGGGTTCCTGATACAGTTTTCTGAAATCAAAGAAAAAAAGATCCTTGTGCATGGAGGCGGAAAGCTGGCGACAACTTTGGCTGATAAGCTGGGAATAGAGCAAAAACTGGTAAACGGAAGAAGGATTACGGATAAAGATACGCTGGATATCGTATCCATGGTGTATGCAGGAAGTATCAATAAAAATATAGTGGCTAAACTACAGGTGAGAAACTGTAATGCTATCGGATTTTCCGGTGCTGACGGGAATATCATTCAGGCTAAAAAAAGAATTCACCCTGAAATAGATTTTGGATTTGTAGGTGATATTGATAAGCAAAGTATTAATGAAAAATTACTTTCACAGCTGATAGACCTTGACCTTATCCCTGTTTTTTCAGCCATTACGCATGACAAGAAAGGGAACCTTTTAAACACCAATGCAGATACCATTGCTTCAGTGATTGCACAATCCCTGTCAGACGCTTATGATGTAGAACTTCTGTTTTGCTTTGATAAAGAAGGTGTCCTGGAGAATGTTGAAGACCCGGGATCGGTTATAAAAAGTGTGTCCGAAGAAGAATTTTCTCTTTTAAAAGAAGCAGGAAAACTCCACAAAGGCATTCTTCCCAAGCTTGAAAATGCTATCGGTGCTGTAAAGAATAATGTAAACAAGGTATTCTTAATCAAAGAAACCCAATTGAAAAACCATATAGAAAACCATCATGCAGGAACTGAAATCCGTTTACAATAATGAAGAGCTGCTGAGTAATGCAGTTGAATTGCTTAAAAAACTGATTGCAATTCCTTCATTCAGCAAAGATGAATATAACACCTCCGTGGAAATTGAGAATTTTTTCAAAAAGCATCATATTCCTACGAAGCGTTTTAAAAATAACATCTGGGCAGTTAATAAAAATTTTGATGTATTTAAGCCGTCAATTTTACTAAATACCCATCATGATACTGTAAAACCGAATAAGGCGTACACATTGGATCCCTTTCTTCCGGTTGAGCAGGACGGAAAACTGTACGGATTGGGGAGTAATGATGCAGGAGCTTCCCTGGTTTCTATGGCTCAGGTTTTTTTACATTTTTATGAAAAAGAGAATTTAAAGTACAATTTAATTATTGCCCTGACGGCTGAAGAGGAAATCTCAGGACTTGACGGGATTGAAGCTTTATTTCCGCAGCTTCCGAATATAGAGCTTGCCATTGTGGGAGAGCCTACACAAATGAATCTGGCCATTGCAGAAAAAGGGCTTTTGGTAATTGATGGCGAAATGAAAGGAACTCCTTCCCATGCCGCCCATCCGAATGATGATAATTCCATTGTAAAATGCATGGAAGATCTGCAGAATATTCTGGCTTTTAAATTTCCGAAAGTTTCAGATTATCTGGGGGAGGTGAAGATAACCCTTTCAGGTATTCATGCCGGAGTTCAGCATAATGTGGTTCCGGAAGCATGTACATTCACTTTAGATGTAAGGGTTACGGATGAATACTCTAATAAAGAAGTGTTTGAAATCATTCAGAAGCAGATGAAATCTGCATTGACGGCGAGGTCTTTAAGATTGAATTCCTCGAAAATAGAAATGGAGCATCCGTTCGTACAGGCAGGCTTAGAAATCGGGAGGACAACGTACGGTTCACCAACATCGTCCGATCAGGCCATTATTTCCTGCACATCAGTAAAGATCGGTCCCGGCGACAGCAGGCGCTCTCACACTGCAGATGAATACATTTATATAAAAGAGATCGAAGAAGGAATTGAGATTTATATCAAGATCTTAGAAAAAGTTTTATAAAGACCTCAGGTATCAGAATCCGGACACCAGATTTAAAAAATCTGATATCTGACATCTGAAATCTATTAATCTAAAATAATGTTTTAACCATGCTCAGCAGATGATGAAGTTTGAATATTTTTAATAAAGATTTATGCAAAAATTCAATTAAAAATGAAAGGCTTTAATGTGGAGATGTTTTTTTATAGTTAATAATAAGGACTGCTGGGCGGGTTAAGACAAATCAATATTGTAAAGAAAACATTATGAAAAAAATATGGCAGAAGGATGACCTTGCCACCAATATATTAGTAAGCCAGTTTACTGTCGGGAAAGATCTCGACTTTGATGAGCGTTTGGCAAAATATGACGTTAAAGGTTCTATGGCCCATTGCAAAATGCTGGCAGAAACCGGCATTATCTCCGCTGAAGAGTCCGGACAGATGATCTCTGTTTTGGAAGAAATTTTAAATGATATCGAAAACGGCAGCTTTGAGATTGATAAAGAAGCAGAAGATATTCACTCCCAGGTTGAAGCTATTTTAATTGAAAAATTAGGTGATACAGGAAAGAAAATTCATACCGCAAGATCCCGTAACGATCAGGTTCTGCTGGATATCAAGCTTTATTTACTGGATGAAATTCGTGAAATTACAGCTTTAACCGATGAATTTTTTCAGATCCTGATTAAACTGGCAGATCAGCATAAAAATATATTGCTTCCCGGCTATACCCACTTTCAGATTGCCATGCCATCTTCCTTTGGATTATGGTTTGGAGCTTATGCCGAAGCATTGCTGGATGACGTAGAACTGTTGTTTTCGGTGAAGAACATCATCAATAAAAATCCGCTTGGTTCAGCGGCAGGATATGGTTCATCTTTCCCGATTGATCGTGAAAGTACGACTTATAACCTGGGTTTTCAGTCGATGAACTATAATTCTGTCTATGCTCAGATGACCCGTGGAAAATCTGAAAAAATGTTATCCATGGCTATGGCCACTTTAGCAGGAACTCTTGGAAAATTCTCGTATGATGTGTGTTTATATCTAAGCCAGAATTTTGATTTTATAAGCTTTCCAAAGGAATTTACCACAGGAAGCAGCATTATGCCCCATAAAAAGAATCCGGATATCTTCGAATTGGTTCGTGCACGATGCAACAGAATCCAGTCTTTACCCAATGAACTGATCCTGCTGACGAACAACCTGCCTTCAGGCTACCACAGAGACGTGCAACTCACAAAAGAGATTCTTTTCCCTGCGATCGATTCGTTGAAAGAATGTCTTGAGATTTTAAATTACACCCTTCCGAATATCCAGGTAAAAGACGGAATTCTGGAAGATGAAAAATACAAATACCTGTTCAGCGTAGAGAAAATCAATGAAGAAGTGAAAAAAGGAAGCTCATTCCGCGATGCTTACGTAAAAGTAGGACAGGAGATTGAAAATAATGAATTTGAATTTGAGCCCGGTAACCTTAGCCACACCCATCAGGGAAGCATAGGAAACCTTTGTCTCGATAAAATAGAATATCAGTTCAACAAGCTGAAAAACAAATTATTGGGTTGATAGTTTTTAATCACTGGATTGATTAAAAATTTTATCGGATGCTTCGGCCTCACTCCGTATGGCAACTGCAAAATGACGTTGAGTACAGGAAATGTCATGCTGAGCGAAGTCGAAGCATCTTTTTAACGGATAAATGCTGGATTTTGATTTTAATAGAATTACTCCAGATCAATTTTAAATTTAGTAGATTTTTTCACCTCATGAAGCACAATTGAACTGTGATACTGGCCGATATTAGGGATATTTGAGATCACATTGACTGCGAAATCATTATAAGAGTTAATATCCTTTGCTATGATCTTCAGCATATAGTCGTACTCACCTGAAAGACTGATGATTTCCTGTACTTCATCATATTTCATAATGTTTTTCTCAAAGGTTTCCAGTACTTTCTGGGATTGCTCCTTAAGACGGACATTACAATAGACGACAATATTCAGACCCAGTTTTTCACGGTTTAAAAGGCCAACATATTTCTCAATAATGCCCTGCTTCTCCAGCTGTTTGATACGTTCATAAGTAGGAGTAAACGTAAGACCAATCTTTTCTGAAATTTCTTTCACCGATAAAGTAGAGTCTTCCTGAATAATACTGAGAATCATTTTGTCCTTTAAATCCATAGAATAGGTTTGAGTTTTAACAAAAATATCAATTATAAATGAAAATAAGGAAAGAATAAGAAGGTTTTAATTTATTTAAAACTTTAGTTTTGTAGGTTCACGAAATTTTTGTATCTTTGCACCTAATGAATAAAAGAGTATTTATATCATTAGATTTACCGGGCGAAAGCGCCCTTTACGATATTTATTATTATTAAGCGAAGATGTTGTCTTCGCTTTTTTTATGCTCAAAAATTAAGAATTATGTTTACGATTACAGAACTAAGCACCGAGAGAATCAACAGTATACTGACCGAAGCAATGGCTTTTGCCAACGGTAAAACTGCAAAAATTGAAGGAGAAGTTTTCTGCTCAAATCTTTTCTTTGAAGACAGTACAAGAACAAAGACAAGCTTTGATATCGCAGAAAGAAAGCTGGGATTGCAGGTAGTACCGTTTGATGCTTCACACAGCTCTGTAAACAAAGGCGAAAGTCTTTATGACACTGTAAAGACCATTGAAAGCCTTGGGATAAACCTCGTGGTGATCAGAGATAAGAAGGACAGATATTTTGAAGAACTGAATAATATCACTATTCCGGTGATCAACGGAGGAGACGGAACAGGAAACCATCCTTCCCAGTGTATGCTCGATCTGCTGACGATCTATCAGGAATTCGGAAAATTTGAAGGACTGAAAATAGGAATCGTAGGCGATGTAAAACACAGTCGTGTCGCCAATTCAAATGCAGAAGCATTAAGAAGATTAGGCGCTAAAGTATATTTCTCCGGACCGGAAGACTGGTTTGATGAAGGAGCCCTGATTAACGGAACCTACTTACCGGTTGACCAGTTAATAGCTGAGGTGGATGTTTTAATGCTCCTGAGAATCCAGCACGAAAGACATGATGCGAAAATGAGCTATTCTGCTTCGGAATACCACAGAAAATACGGTCTTACGAAAGAAAGAGAAAAAGCAATGAAAAACGGAGCCATCATCATGCATCCCGCTCCGATCAACAGGGGAGTTGAGATTGATACGGACCTTGTAGAATGTGAACGTTCAAGAGTATTCAAGCAAATGCAGAACGGCGTTTTTGCAAGAATGGCCATTCTGAAAGAAACTTTAGAAAAAGAAGGCTATACCTTTAAATAAGGTTTGGGATTCCGGTTTCGGGTTCCGGATCTTGAACCGACAAAAATTCCCCTCCTCTGGAGAGATGGCAAAAATTCAAAGAATTTTTGACGGGGTGGTTAAAAAATAAAAAGTAAAAGAAAATCTAAATAAATAAAATGAAGAAAAAATTAATACTGGAGTCCGGTGAAGTATTTCATGGAGAAGGTTTCGGAGCAGAGGCGGAAACTGCCGGGGAAGTAGTTTTCAATACCGGAATGACAGGGTATCAGGAGTTGATCTCAGACCCGTCATACTGCGGTCAGATTGTTTGCATGACCTATCCGCTTATCGGGAATTATGGTATTAACCGTGATGATTATGAAAGTATCGAGCCGGCTATTAAAGGACTTATCGTAAAAGAACTTTGCGACCTTCCTTCCAATTTCCGTACTCAGATGACTTTAGATGAATTATTTAAAAAGAAAAACCTTTCCGGAATTTCCGGAATTGACACCAGAAGACTGACCAGAATCCTGCGTAATTATGGAGTGGTAAAAGGAAAGATCGTCAATGCAGATGCTGACGAAAATGCAGTAACCGCAGAACTGAAATCTACAAATTTCCCTACCAACCAGGTAGAAACAGTTTCTACAAAAACTCCTTACGCCAACCCGGGAAGAGGCTTTAAAGTAGTATTGGTAGATTTCGGGTCCAAATTAGGAATTATCAGAGAGTTGTCTCAAAGAAACTGCGATATCACCGTAGTTTCCCAGGATGTAACTGCAGAAGAAATTTTACTGATGGATCCTGATGGAGTAATGCTTTCAAACGGCCCTGGTGATCCTGAAGACAATCAGCACGCTCTTGAAATGATCCGAGGAATTTTGGGCAAAGTTCCTATTTTCGGAATCTGCTTGGGACATCAGTTGATCGGTTTGGCTTGCGGAGCAAAAACGTTCAAGTTAAAATTCGGTCACAGAGGAGGGAACCACCCGGTACTGGATTTAGAGAAAAACAAAGTGGCAATTACTTCCCAAAACCATGGGTATGCAGTAGATCAGGAAAGTTTGAAAGGGACAGATTTAATTGAAACGCACATCGCATTGAACGACAGAACAAACGAAGGATTGAAACATAAAATCCACCCTTGCTTCTCAGTTCAGTATCACCCGGAAGCAAGCCCAGGTCCTGAAGATGCAAATTATTTATTTGATGAATTCATTGATTTAATGGAAAACTTCAAAAAGTAAGTATAACATTCAAGTCTAATTCAAAAAAGTAAAACACGCGCTAGAAATCTGAAATCTGGCATCTAAAAAAAGAAAAATGGCAAAACGTACAGATATAAAAACAATTTTAGTAATCGGTTCAGGACCCATCATCATTGGGCAGGCAGCTGAATTCGATTATGCAGGAACACAAGCTTGCCTCTCTTTGAGAGAAGAAGGTTACAAAGTGATTTTGATCAACTCAAATCCGGCAACCATTATGACGGATGTGGAAATCGCAGATAAAGTATACATCGAGCCGATTTCACTTCAGTTTGTAAGCCACATCATCAGAAAAGAGCGTCCGGATGCACTTTTACCGACGCTTGGTGGCCAGACCGGTCTGAATATGGCGGTGGAACTGGAGAAATCAGGAATTCTTGAAGAATGCAAAGTAGAAGTATTGGGGACCAAACTTTCTGCGATCAACAGAGCGGAAGACAGAGACCTTTTCCGTGAGCTGATGAGAGAGCTGAATGAGCCCGTTCCGGAATCCGATATTGTAACTACAGTGGAAGGAGCAATTCGTTTTGCTGATGAGATCGGTTATCCTGTGATTGTTCGTCCTGCCTTTACGATGGGAGGAACAGGAGGAGGGATTGCCTCTACGGAAGCTGAATTGAAAGAAATTGCTGAGTTAGGATTGAAATATAGTCCTGTTACACAGTGTCTTATCGAAAAATCAATTGCAGGTTTCAAAGAAATTGAATACGAAGTAATGCGTGATGCAAACGACAATGCGATTGTGGTTTGTAACATGGAAAATATAGATCCTGTAGGAGTTCACACAGGAGATTCAATTGTGGTAGCACCTTCTCAGACGCTTTCAGACAGAGAGTATCAGTTACTGAGAAATGCTTCTTTAAAAATCATCAGAGCTCTGGGAATCGAAGGAGGTTGTAACGTACAGCTGGCTTTAGACCCACATTCCTTCGACTACTACATCATCGAGGTGAATCCTAGGGTTTCCCGTTCATCAGCTTTAGCATCAAAAGCAACCGGATATCCGATTGCTAAAATTGCGGCAAAAATTGCGGTAGGTTTAACGCTTGACGAAATCATGAACCCGGTGACAGGAAAAACATATGCTTGTTTTGAACCTGCCCTTGACTATGTGGTAACAAAATTCCCGAGATTCCCATTCGATAAATTCGAAACGGCGGACAGAAGATTATCTACCCAGATGAAAGCAACGGGGGAAGTAATGGCCATCGGAAGAAACTTTGAAGAATCTTTACAGAAAGCCATCCGTTCCCTTGAAACAGGAATCAGACATTTAGGATTAAAAACAAAACAGGCTGAAGCACTTACCGCTGAAGAAATTGAAAGAAGAATTAAAGTTTGCGATGATGAAAGACTTTTTATCATCGGAGATGCTTTGAGAAGAGGTTACGACTGGGAGCAGATCGTAGAATGGAGCAAAATTGATAAATTCTTCATCTGGAAACTTAAAAAATTAGTTGATTTCGAAAAAGTAATCGCGGCCAATAAATTTGACAAAGAAACCTTAATCCAGGCTAAGAAATTAGGTTTCGCTGATATGAACATCGCCCATCTTTGGGAAGTAAAGCAGCGTGAAGTTTTCGATTTCAGAAAAGAAAACGGGGTTATGCCGGTTTATAAAATGGTAGACACCTGCGCCGCTGAATTCGAAAGTGAAACTCCATACTTCTACGGAACTTACGAAGAAGAAAACGAAAGTGTTGTTTCCAATAAAGAAAAAATTATCGTTCTAGGCTCAGGACCTATCAGAATCGGGCAGGGAGTGGAATTTGACTATGCTACGGTGCACTCGGTTTGGGCAATCAAAGAGATGGGGTACGAAGCAATCATCATCAACAACAACCCGGAAACAGTTTCTACAGACTTCTCCATATCAGATAAATTATACTTCGAACCATTAACGGAAGAAGATGTAATGAATATTATCGAGCTTGAAAAACCAAAAGGAGTAGTGGTACAGTTCGGAGGACAGACGGCAATTAACCTTGCAGATAAACTGGCTTCTCACGGCGTACAGATCCTTGGAACTTCACTGGAAGACCTTGACAGAGCTGAAAACAGGGATAAATTCGAAAAGGCACTTCAGGAAATGGGAATTCCTCAGCCTTTAGGAAAAACATCAACTTCTAAAGAAGAAGCGATAAAAATTGCTAACGAGATCGGTTACCCGGTACTGGTACGTCCAAGCTACGTATTGGGAGGGCGCGCCATGGAAATTGTATACGGTGAGGCAGAACTTGCTTACTACATGGAAAATGCAGTGGAGGCAAGCCCTAAACACCCTGTCCTGGTGGATAAATACATGGTAGGAAAAGAAATAGAGATCGATGCAATCTGCGATGGCGAAACCGTGGTGATTCCTGGAATCATGGAGCATATCGAAAGAGCAGGAGTACACTCAGGAGACTCTATTGCGGTATATCCTACACAGAATGTTTCACAGAAAGAGATCGATACCCTGGTAGACTATACACAAAGACTGGCTAAAGGACTGAATGTAATAGGTTTAATGAATATCCAGTATGTTCTTTTCGAAGGAAATGTTTATGTGATCGAAGTGAATCCACGTTCATCAAGAACAGTTCCGTTCCTGTCTAAAATTACTGAAGTTCCAATGGCGAACCTGGCAACGAAAGCAATTCTAGGTCAGAAACTGAAAGATTTAGGATACAAAAACGGATTGGTTCCGAGTAAAGAAGGAGTCTTCGTAAAAGTTCCTGTATTCTCTTTCTCAAAACTGACGAAGGTAGATATCTCCTTAGGTCCTGAAATGAAGTCTACCGGAGAAGTAATGGGGAAAGATACAACACTGGAAAAAGCCCTTTACAAAGGATTGATCGCAGCAGGAAGAAAAGTTCCTATGCACGGTTCAATTTTGTTCACCGTTGCAGATAAGCACAAGCAGGAAGCGGCAGACCTGGCAGCAAGATTCCACGAAGTTGGTTTCAGAATCTGGGCTACGGAAGGAACTGCTAAATTCTTTGAAGAAAAAGGGATTCCTTGTAAAATAGGATACAAGATTGGAGAAGATGATGTGAACCTTATTGACCTGATCCAGAAAGGAAAAGTACAGTATGTGGTGAATACCATGACAAAAGGTAAGCAGGTGGAAAGAGACGGATTCCAGATCAGAAGAATGAGTGTGGAGAACGGCGTTCCTTGTTTAACATCCATGGACACGGTAGAAGCCATCCTGAAAGTTATAGAAAGCATGAGCTTCAAAATGGAGACCATGTAATTCTGGCACTAGTTGATATTATAAACCCCTGCAAGAAACTTGCAGGGGTTTATAATATCAACTCACGGATGTCCGGATTGCCTATTCATGAGCTTTTAATTTTATGTTCTAACCGAATCCGGGATGTTCTGCTTTTCCCGAAAGATCCTCATTATTGATCCTTTTCCACAGCGCACGGCTTCTTTGTAAAAGCAATCTCAGATCTTTTTTAGTAGCATTGATGAAAATCGAATCATTCACAGGAATATAAGAATCACCCTTTATTTTTATATCCGGAAAACTATTCTTGAGTAGCATTTTTTTCGCTTTTTCCTCCATATTTTTATCCAGGTTCAAAATATTGCCAAAACATGATTCTAACTGATCAAAGTACCAGTTGGTATCAATAATGATGTGGGCATATAATTGGGCTAAAGACCAGCAGTCAGGGGTTTCTTGTTTTCTGAATACGGTTTCATCATAATTTTCCAGACCTTCAATAAAGGTATTCAAAGTGTACTCAAATAGTTTATCTCTTATCATTCAGATACATTTTGAATGAAGTTGTATTCCATATAAGCTGCGGTTTCTTTTGCCGTATTGCTGCTATAAAGAAGCGTTACAATATGAAAAGACAGGTCTATTCCTGCGCTGATGCCTCCGGAAGTAAAAATTTTGCCTTCCTGGACAAACCTTTTTTCTTTTTGCGGTAAACCCGAAGGCACAATTTCTTCCATATGCTCGTAAACATCCTGGTGGGTACAATATTTTTTGTTGTCCAGCAGGCCCAAAGTCCCAAGTATCCGGGATCCTGAGCAAATGCTTACTGTATACAGCGTGTTGTGATGAATCTGTTCAACCCAGGTTAACGTCTCTTGATCAACCATTGCCTTTCTGGAACCTACACCACCGGAAATAATAAGGATATCAACAGGCGGGCAATCCTGAAAATTATATTTCGGATTAACGGAAAGTCCATTAACAGCAGAAATTGCATTACTATCCCTCGCAACAGTAAACACATTAAAGAGTTCAGAATCTTTTAATTCTGAAGCTACCGAAAACACTTCGAAGGGACCTGCAAAATCAAGCACTTCAGCATTATCGAAAATGAGAATAGCGACATTTTTTTTCATTATTCAGTTTATTTGATTTTTTTGTCCCTTAATTGATCTTATAATACGGTTCCGAAAAATATTTATTCGGCTTGATATAAGCTGTTTTCCTATCTGCATCAAAGATCCAGTTGAACCTTCTCAGCATATCTGCCCCGAAATAATTGACCGTCTGGGTTTTCAGGTCCCCGGCAAAAAATCCTGCTGAAACATCTTTCAGAACAGCATTGCCTAATTTGAAGCGAGGAAGTACTCCCTGCTTGGTAACTACACTTTTTCCACTCGAGTTTTTCAGAGTTTTTTCACCTGTAATCTTTAGCTTTTTGTCCAGTCCTTTTTCGTCTGCAAACTCATTGCTGTACAGCAGTCCGCCCGAGTATCCTGACTGCAGGAGAAAATAAGCTTCTTCTTGTTGATCATCAATCACACTATCCCCGGCGATGAAAAACTGTTCATGATCATAAAGAAGCGTAATAGGCTGGTAGCCCACCAGATCAGGCTGTTTGTCATAAATTACAAACTGATTGTTGTCATAATCGATCTTAAAAGCCTTTCCTGAAAACATGCCCGTCCCGATTTTTCCATCCGCTTCATGCCCTGTCAGTTCATGATCAAAAAACCGGACATTATTCAGGGTGAATTTTCCAATCTGTACAGTGTTTTTTTCACTGATTCCATCTTTATTGAAAACAATATGATCTGCTTTGCGCTGTGTTTCCGGAGAAATAGAAGCATCCTTCATGGCAATCTGGAACATCAGATCCAGGGAATCTTTTTGATTGACCAGCGTTTTTACAATGATGTTGTTATGTTTGGTTATCCTAAAGGGAATAGTATGCTGCGCATGTACACTGGAAAAAAAAGCTGAAAACAGTAGAATAAGACTTGTTTTTTTGAACATTCTGATAGGATTATTGGTTAAGTTCCGGAATTTTAAAATTACCCATTATCTTTGGAACAGCAAACAATAAAAATCAGATGATTCAGAAACTGCTCGAAAGTGGTCTTCACTGGGAAAAAAAAGAATTCAGAAGAAATGATTTTCTGAAGCTTTCAGGAAGTGCCGATACTCAAATTTATTTTATAGAAAAAGGAAGTGTGAGGATCTTTATGACGGACGAAAATGAAGAAAGGATCATCCGTTTCGGATATACAGGAAATATTATTACTTCTATGGATTCCTTTTTGTCCGGAAAACCTTCTGATCTTTGTATTCAGGCTATCAAAAAAACAACTGTAAAAACAGCTTCAAAAAAAGACTTCTCCGAATTTATTCAGAAGAATGACAACAACCTTCATTTTTGGATCAATATTCTCGAAGATCTGGTACTCCAGCAGCTCGAAAGAGAAAAAGACCTGCTGATCAGCTCACCCGGGGAGCGTTTTGAAAGAGTCTTAAAAAGGAGCCCAAAACTTTTTCAGGAAATTCCCAATAAATACATTGCCAATTACCTAAGAATGTCTCCGGAAACTCTGTCCCGACTTAAAAAATCTTGAGTTCAGTCAAGATTTATCAAAAAGACGATTCCGAAATTTGCATAAAAATCATCAATGAAAATTTCTACATCACAATTATTAGATGAATTAAAAACACAGACTGAGAATCATGTTCAATATGCAGAAAAACTGTTGGAACTGCCGGATGAAAAGCTTAATTCGAGAGTTTCAAATGACAGCTGGAGCACATTGGAATGCTTTGAACATCTCAACCGTTATGGTAACTTTTATATTCCCGAAATTAATAAAAGAATTTCTTCTTCAGAAACTTCTTTCACGTCTGTTTTTAAATCCGGGATTTTAGGGAATTACTTTGCTAAATCTATGCTTCCCAAGGAAAAACTGAATAAAATGAAAACTTTCAAAAGCATGGATCCAATCAATAGCCAGCTCGACAAAAATGTAGTGAAAGAATTTATAAAACAACACAACCAGTTAATAGCATTACTCCAAAAGGCTAATCATGTCGATCTTAATAAAGTGAAAACCGACATCAGCATTTCAAAATTAATAAAACTTAGGTTGGGCGATACTTTCCGTTTTATAATCAGCCATAATGAAAGACATATTCAACAGGTTGAAAGAATTTTGATGAATCTTTAACCTTTCGTGGTAAATATCCGGAAATTGATTAATTTTAATTAATGGAAATCATCTATCGTAAAATCATACAGACTCCACTTGGAGAAATGGCCGCTTGTGCTATAAACCAGGGAATCTGCCTACTCGAATTCACCGACCGGAAGAATTTTGATAACCAGTTTATCTCCTTATCAAAAGCATTAAAATCTGATATTAAAGACGGTGAGCACAGCCACTTCATACAGCTTGAAAAGGAATTAAAAGAATACTTTGAAGGAAAAAGGACAAAATTTGATGTGCCTTTATACATCACCGGTACCCAGTTTCAGGAAAAGGTCTGGCAGCTTCTTCGTGAAATTCCGATGGGAGAGACCAGAACTTACAAACAGCAATCAGAATTTCTTGGAAATCCCAAAGCAATACGTGCAGTAGGAACTGCAAACGGAATCAATAAAATTGCCATTCTGATTCCCTGTCACCGCGTCATAGGATCAAACGGTGAGTTGGTGGGCTATGCGGGAGGAATCTGGAGAAAGCAAAAATTATTGGAATTGGAAAAGGCTATTTTGTTTTGATTTTTGTAAATTTAGGCAAAAATTTACACGTGAAAAAGTTACTATTTGCACTTTGCATATCAGCTTCGGCTTTAAGTTTTGCCCAGGATTACTCGGTACCGGCAGTAAGTCCGCGTCAGAAAGTAGAACAGCAGTTTTCCATGTCTAAAATTACAATAGATTACGGAAGACCAGGAGTAAAAGGGCGTAAAATCTTCGGAGAACTGGTTCCTTATGGACAGGTTTGGAGAGCGGGAGCCAATTCATCAACCAAAATCACATTCGGACAATCCGTTAATTTCGGAGGAAAAGTTGTTCAGGCAGGAACATATGGACTTTTCATCGTTCCTACAGAAAAAGAATGGAAGGTAATATTAAATAAAGATTTTCAGCAGTGGGGGGCTTATACCTATGATCCGAAACAGGATGTAGTAGACGTAACCGTACCGGTAAACAAGTTGGCCGACAAACAGGAGTGGTTTGAAATTACGCTCAACCCAACTGATGAAAACTCAGGAAATCTGGTTATCAAATGGGATATGGCTCAGGCAGAAGTTGCTTTGAAACCTGCCAAGCCGGATGCTGTCATCAAAATTTCAGATAAACTGAAAGAAATTAAGAAAATAGAAGCTGACGCTGCAAAAACAAAAAGCTAAACAATATTGTTCTATTGATAAATCCTCTTCAAGTAAGAGGATTTTTTTTGTAATATTTATGAAAAAAAGTAAATGATATTTTTTAGTTAAGATAAAATTTTTATATAATTTGAAGAAATTTTAAAATGTTATTTTAAATAATTTTGATGCCTACTATTTATGATGAAATTATGACTTTTCAAAAATTGTTTTACTTATTATTCTTTGTTTTATTAATCTCCTGTACAGGTGGAAATGAAGATGATGTTACAGCAACACAAAATACTGTATCCAACAGAATATTAAAATTTTATGGCCCGGATCCTGCTCTAACTACTCCAATTGCTCAAAATCAAAGTTTTACAATTGCAAATGGAAAAGTTACCAATTACGATTTTGGAGCATGGGCTGGAAAAGGTGAAATTTTTTATTCGGGAAATAAGATCACAAAAATTATAACATCAAATTACCTTACTCCTGTGTATTCAAATGTAGAATTCTTTTTTGAATATGATAATAATGTCCTGAAAAAAATAAAAGGTGTTTATTCAGGTGGAACTGTTGAAAGAATAGATGTTCTTAGAATATTTTATGAGAATAGTAAAATTAGCAGACTGGTAAATAGTCAGTATCAGGATGAGTATGATATAACAACAAATAATTATAATGCTCTTTCCAGGCAATATGCATTTGCTTACTCTGGTGAAAATATTGCAGAAATTATACAGAATATAGGATATTACAGTGAAGCGCAAGGTTTTAGTGCAGGAATTAATGCTCCAACCAGATTTATTTATGAAGACTATACAGATCAGAAAAATCCATTTTCTACATTTCCTGTCGAGTTAAGAGTATTTTTATCTTCTGTAATATCAACCAATTTTCAGATACAGTGTAAAAATTTTCCTAAAAAGAAGACATTTAAAAATCCCAATTATTATGATTCAGTGGAGCAGGCTGAGTTTAAAAGTGATTCCGAAGGTTGGATTATCTCAGAACATGAACCCAATAATCCTCTTGCAAGAGCGGTTTTTCTTTATGAGATTTACTAAAGAAATCTTTTGTAATATTCAAAAATTATCTTAAATTTAGGTAAAAGTTGATTAGCATATTATTAAAAATGAAAACATTCTCTATACAACTTGTTTTAGAAAATCAGGACTATAAATTAATCCCCTTACAGCAAGGGGATTTTGAGTCTTTATATGAAGTGGCATCCGATCCCAGAGTTTGGGAACAGCATCCGAATCCGGACCGTTATAAAAGAGAAGTTTTTGAATCTTTTTTTAAGGGTGCTATGGAAAGCGAAGGAGCCTTTAAAATTATTGAAAAATCATCCGGTGATGTTTTGGGAAGCACCCGTTTTTATAATTATGATGAGGACGACAACCATATTTTCATAGGATATACTTTCTACGGAACAAAATCCTGGGGAAAAGGAATTAACCCCCAGATAAAAAAAATAATGCTTGATTATATCTTTCAGTTTGTAGATAAGGTACATTTTCATGTCGGGAAAGAAAATCTCCGCTCTCAGATTGCCATGGAAAGAATCGGCGGTAAGAAAATCGCGGAAGAAGAAGTCGCTTATTATGCAGAACCTTCAAGAACCAATTTCGTCTATGAAATCAAAAAGGAAGATCAGTCATGAAGAAATATAAAATCCAGAAATCACCGTTTGCAGTGCCTACTACAGACGGGAAACTTATAGAAGAGCACTGGGGAAATTCTACGGGAAACTCAAATGTTTCCATTGCCCACATGGTAGCACCGCCGGATTGGAGCGAACCGCATCAGACCCCGGATTTCGATGAGTTTACCCTGATTATTTCGGGAAAAAAGCAGTTTGAAATAGACGGGGAAGTTATTATCCTCGAAAAAGGACAGAGCATTTTAATAGAAAAAGGAGCAAGGGTACGTTACAGCAATCCGTTTTCGGAATCGTGCGAGTACATTGCCATTTGTCTTCCTGCATTTTCTATGGATTTGGTCAACAGGGAAGAAGCTTAAATAATATAACAGTTTAACAGTGCAACAATTTACCAATTCCGGTTTTGGTTAAAGTATTGTTACACTGTTAAACTGTTATTGCTACATTAAAAAATTATTTCAAGATCTCCTTCAGAAACATCAGTGTATGATTCCAGGCTCTTTTGGCCATCACTTCATTATAATCCGGTGATTTCGGATCTGTGAAAGTATGCTTTGAATGGGCATAGGTGATGATCTGCCAGTCTGCATTGCCCTCGTTCATTTCTTTGATGAGGTTATTGTAATCTTCCGGAGTCACGCCTTGGTCATCTGCCGGATTTTCAACCAATATTTTCGTGGAAATAGGTCCGTTTTTTCTTGTCTGGTCCTTTCCGATACTTCCGTGAATGGAAACCACTCCTACAACAGGGAGACTTCCTCTTGCAGATTCCAATGCACCCGTTCCCCCGAAACAATATCCGATCACGGCAATTTTATCAGAGATCGCTCCGTTTTTCTTCAACTGTTCCAAAGCCAGGGAAATCCGTTTCTGGTAGGCATCATAATTCTGTTTGTAATATCCCGCTGTTTTGCCTGCAGAAGCATTGTCGGTAGGAATATTTCCTTCACCGTAAATGTCAGCAATAAAGGCGATATATCCTTGCTTTTCAAGTTCGGCTGCGGCAGTTTTGGCCTCATCATCGATCCCTTTCCATGCCGGAAGAATCAGAACTCCCGGAAGTTTTTTCCCTGCGTTGGAAGTGACCAGGCCATTCAGTTTCTGTGAACCATCCTGATAGGAAACACTCTTAAGTTTCTGGCTGAAAACAGTTCCTGCGCTCATCAGGAAAGCCGCTAATAAAAGGGTACGTATCATATTTTGTAATTTTTGTGGATTGTTAAGCTGGTTTCAAACTATAATCAATATAAATTTCCAACTAAATTAATGAAAATAACTCGTATTGAGGATAATAGTGTACTTTCGGTCAGAAATTGTTCAGACTTTAATTCCCATACCTGCCAGTTCCTGTTCCAGATCTGTATCAGGGTCAATTTTGATGGTTTTAAAGCCCAAAGACTCGGCCATTTCAATATTTTTAGGGTTATCATCAATAAAAAGCGATTCCGCTGCCTGAATGTTGTATCTTTCCAACAAAACGTGCCAGATCTTTGGGTCCGGCTTTATGAGCTTTTCTGTTCCTGAAACCACAATTTTCCCTTCAAAAATCTGGAAGAAGTCATAATTTTCCAGGGCATACGGAAAAGTTTCCTCAGACCAGTTGGTAAGTCCGAATAAATGATAATCGGTAGTTGCCAAACGTCTTAGAATGTCTACATTCTGTGGAATATCGCTTTTCAGCATCACTGTCCAGTTATCATAATAGGCTCTGAGCTCCTTTTCCCATTCCGGAAATTTATTGACCTGGAACTCGGTGCCTTCTGCCAGGCTTCTTCCCCGGTCCTGTTCCTCATTCCATTCAGATTGGGCGATATGCTGTAGAAAATATTCCATTTTTTCATCGTCGTTGAAATAATCTTTGAAAAAATATCTCGGATTCCAATCCACTAATACGCCGCCAAAATCGAAGATGATATTTTTGATTTCCATATGCATTTTTAAATTTTTTTAAATGTATTGTTTTCTTTCTTACTGACCCAAAAATGGCATAAAAGTTTTCAATTTGTTAAATCTAGATAACAGAGAAATTTGTCAATTCAAAAAAAACTGCGTAATCTGAGAGATTTGCGAGAGATTTTTTGTTTTTACTCACAGATCTCTCAGATTACGCAGATCTTATAATGATTTAGGGTAGTGAAAATCAATCAGGTTTATAAAACTGATACTGCTCGTTTTCGTAATAGGCATTAATATGCTGCAATCCATTGGTAAGGATAATTTCTTTGGCTCCGATGATGGAGTTGTACCTTGCCGTCTGTTCAAAAGTTTTTTCAGTCAGTTTGATTTGTGGAGCTTTACATTCTATCAGAATAATGGGTTCTGTCTTCTCAGTCACGAGCAGGTCTATTCTTTTGGTAAGTCCGTTCAGAAGAATCTTTTTTTCGGTAATCAGTGCAGAAGGGGAATAGGCTTTTACAGTAAGATAATAGTGTATCCAATGCTGCCTCACCCATTCTTCGGGGGTAAGGAGAAGGTAAGTTTTGCGGACCAAGTCATAAATAAAAAACTTATCTTTGTCTTTCTTGAATTTAAAATCAAAAGTTTCCTGAAAATTCAGTTTTGGAAGTTCCATTTATAAGATGAAAGAATTAGATTTAATCCTCAAAAGTATTAAAAATAAAGAAGTACTACCTATTTATTTTTTCCACGGAGAAGAACCTTACTTTATTGATGCTGCTGTAAAAGCGCTTGAGCACGATTTTCTGGAAGAAGATGAGAAAGCTTTCAACCAGACGGTGGTGTACGGAAAAGATACTTCCTATCAGGAAATCCTTTCCCTGGCAAGACAGTTTCCTATGATGGGGGACAAGCAGGTGATTATTGTAAAGGAAGCTCAGGATCTGAAATTTAATGAGGAGGAAAACCGTATTCTGGAAACTTATGTAGACAATCCCGTTCCTTCTACGGTACTGGTTTTTGCACACAAGCATAAGAAGCTGGACAGCCGTAAAAAAGCGACCAAGGCACTGGACAAGGCAAAAGCTCTTTTCCTAAGTGAATCTGTAAGGGACAGCAACCTTCCCAAGTGGATTGCAGACGAATGTGCACAGCTGAAGATCAAAACAGCTCCGAATATTTCCCATCTGCTTGCAGAATATCTTGGAAACGACCTTTCAAGAATCGCCAACGAGCTGAATAAGCTCAAGATCATCCTCAAAGAAGGCGAAATGCTGGATGGAACCATTGTAGAAAATCACATCGGCATCAGTAAGGAATATAATGTTTTTGAGTTGCAGAAGGCTTTAGGAACCAAAAATGCAGATGCTGCATTCAGGATAGCCCATTTTATGGGTAAAAATCCAAAGAACAATCCTTTTGTGATGATGCTGGCCAACCTTTACAGCTATTTTTCAAATGTGATTATCTACCAAACCATGGCAGGGCAGCCGCCACAGGTGATTGCATCACAGATGGGTGTAAATCCTTATTTCATTAAAGATTATGCGGAAAGTGCCAGGCTGTATCCTTTAAAACATGCCACCAGGGTTATCTCTATTTTAAGGGAATTTGATATGAAAGGGAAGGGGCTTGGTGCTGTCAACATGGGAGAAGCTGAGCTGATCAAGGAACTGGTTTACAAGATCATTAATGTGGATAAGATTAAGATGAAAGTTTAGTAAGCTTGAGAGTGGGAGAGTTTGAGGGTTTGAGAATGGACAGTAAAAAGTGAAAATATAGATGAATCCGTTCCCATTTCCACACCAGACGCGCATCCCGCACCATTTAGCCCGTACCAAATACCCTGTATCCCGTACCCCGAAACACCTATCACGGATCCAGAACCTACAATTGACAATTGACATATTTGATATTGACAAGTATCATCAAAAATACTTTAATAAAACGGTAAAAATTACGAAATTAGCGGACTGAATTAAAATTCTTTGAACAAGTAAATTTATGGAGCAAAATATTTTAGATTGTGTGATCGTCGGATCCGGGCCTTCTGGCTTCACAGCAGCAATTTATGCAGCAAGAGCAGATTTAAAACCGGAATTGTATACAGGTCTGGAACCGGGCGGACAATTGACAACCACTACGGAGGTTGATAACTTCCCAGGGTATCCGGCAGGAATTACAGGGCCTGAAATGATGATGGACTTGCAGAAGCAGGCAGAAAGATTCGACACCAAAGTTCATTACGAAATGATCACCAAAGCAGAGTTCTCCAAAGAAAACGGCGGTGTTCACAAACTATATGCAGGAAACAAAGAGATCCTGGCAAAAACGGTAATTATCTCTACAGGAGCTACTGCAAAATACCTTGGCCTTGAAGATGAGAAGAAATATGCAGGAGGCGGTGTTTCGGCTTGTGCTACGTGCGACGGGTTCTTCTACAGGGGAAAAGACGTTGTGGTAGTAGGAGCAGGAGATACGGCAGCCGAGGAAGCTACTTATCTTGCCAAACTGACCAGAAAAGTAACCATGTTGGTAAGAAAAGATGTATTCCGAGCTTCCAAAGCGATGATCCACAGGGTAGAAAATACCCCGAACATTGAAGTGAAATTCAACCATGAACTGATCGGTATTGAAGGAGAGAATAGCCTTGTAGAAAGAGCTTTGATCATCAACAACCAGACTCAGGAAAAATCTACAGTTGACGTTGAAGGGATCTTCATCGCTATCGGGCACAAACCGAATACGGATATCTTTGTAGGCCAAATCGATCTTGACGAGAACGGATATATTGTTACAGAGAAAGGATCTACAAGAACCAATCTTCCGGGTGTATTCGCTGCAGGAGACGTACAGGATCATATCTACAGACAGGCCATTACGGCAGCAGGAAGTGGATGTATGGCAGCTATGGATGCTGAGAAATACCTTGCTGAATTACATTAATATTCAGTTTATTAATATAAGGCGTGCCCGTTGGGCACGCCTTTTTTCGTTACGGAGCTCGGGCTCAAACGAAGTTTGAGCCCGAGCTTTTTATCTCTGCTTCATCCAATCAACAAAGCTGATTGCCCCTTAGCCACCTTAAACTATACAGCATCTATCATAAAACTTTGCGTTAAAAAACAATTGTATAAACAGAGATTTGAAAAAGAATTAACTTTGAAGAAAACCTGTGAACAATAAAATATATGGAAACAAAAGTCATAAAAATCACACACATCACCGGAACCTACACCATAGAAGTTGCCGAAGGGAAGCTCAATGAAATGAAAACCCAGCTGGACAAATGCCTGAATGACGAACAAGGGGCCATTGTGGTTAAAGGTGAAGACGGAGACCAGTTCGTATATCCGGCGGATCTTTTAAAAAACAGTTTTATTGCTATAGTAGACCGGGAATAGGCGGGAGTGTCCGGGAAAAATAATTCCCCTGATTTTAAGCCTATTATTAAGTTTTGTTAAAATTTATTCTATAAAAGTTTTGCAGAAATATAAAATCATTTTATATTTGCACCACTGAAAACGACGGTACCACCGTTATTCAGGAGAGTTGGCAGAGTGGTCGATTGCGGCAGTCTTGAAAACTGTTGACTGTAACAGGTCCGGGGGTTCGAATCCCTCACTCTCCGCTTAGGGAGACGTTTATTTTTTAACGTCTCCTTTTTTTGTGTTCTATATTTATTGATTTTCAGTTTGTTACATTGTTTTAGTTAAATATGGAAAAGTGTTCGAGTTTTTCCAATGTTTTTTAACAAAAATACATTTGTCTTCAGAATTTTCGTATTATCCATTATTTTGTGTTCAATATTCCTTTAACCAATCAATCTCGCAATTCAAGATTAGTATCCTTTTTAAAGGATGTGGCTAACATATATAGGAAATCTAAGATCATGATGGCTTCATCCTCATTGATATGTATTCCATTTTTTCTCAGGATTTTTATCGCTTGACTAGTAGAAACCATCCGCCCAGAAAAATATTTTGTACTTCGATTGATATTTTTCTCGATAATTTTTAAAACTTTTTCAGTCTTAGTATTGATTATCCCCTCATACATTGTTACCTTTTTTAGAACTGAATTGATTTGTATAGCTTCAAATTCCTTTGTAGATACATTTATTTGAGAAGGTGTAAACATACTTGTAATATGTCTTTTATCAACAAAGTCTTGAAGTTTATAGACTTTAAAAATGTTAATGTGATCTTTCTTCCATATTTCCTTATGTTTATAAAAATCCATATTCAATTTCTGTGTAAGATGCTGTAATCTCTCGTTTAAATTATAAGTAATTTCATTATGTTCTTTTTTCATTTCTCTGAAATCTTCGAAATCTATTTTTCCAGCCAATAGGTATCTTCTTGCTTTTGCTAGGAGTTCCTTATTCTGAGAAATTTCTGTAAAAAGGCTTTTTTTTTCATTTAATGCTTGTCTTCTTGCTGTGAATATATTTTCATCTTCGAGAAGGAGATCAAAAAGTTCATATACATTGGGAAGGAGGGTTATTTTTTTTAAGAGACTTTCGTATGATTTTTCCAGAAAATCTGTTCTAAATCTACCTTTGCATTTAGAAGTGTTACAATGATAATAGCTATATTTTTTATGTTTACCCTGAGAGGTACTGCCTGTCAATGTTCGTCCACAAAAAGGACAATTTATGAATCCTCTAAGGGGGAACAGATATTTCGTTTGAAGTTTTGACTCTCTCTGTTTACGTTTACTTTTGAGTAATAATTGAACCTTACGGTAAAGGCTCTCCGATATGATAGGTTTATGAATTCCTTTTACATATTGAATATCCTCATCTTTGGTTGCTTTAACCGTAATTATTCCACAATAAATAGGATTATGCAATATCTTCCAAAAATTATTCTTACTGCATTGAAGACCTTTTTGAACAGTCATCATTCTAACTTGATTGATCGAATACGTTCCTGTTGCAAACTGGTCAAAAGCCCATTTAATTAAATCCGCCTCCGGTTGTTTAGGTTTCATTATTTTTCTACCTTCTTGTGTAGACTGGTTAATATATCCCATTGGAGCTCTTCCTGGCCATCTTCCCATTTTTCTAGCTCTACGCATTCCATCTGAGGCGTTACGTCCCCTTCTATTGTTTTCGGCTTCGGGTATCGAAAGATATACAGCAAGCATCACAATACTTTCGGGGACATCAAAATCGATTGGTTGGTCAATAGCAAATGGTTTTGCGTTCAATCCTCTTAGAATACCAAGCATTTGATAAGCATACTCAATATTTCGACTAAAGCGATCCCATTTGATGAATAGTATATTTTCTGCTGGCCTTTTTCTATTGCTTTTTAATATTTTAATAAGGTTTTTCCATTCCGGTCGATTAAAATCCTTTGCTGAAAAGTCCTCTCTGAAGATTCCTTTGACAACAATTTGGTTCAATTCACAATATTTCAACAATCTTTCTTCCTGCTCAGGAAGAGAGTAGCCTTTTCTCATTTGTTCGTCAGTACTAACTCTGACATATAAATATGCTGATTTCATAAATATAGGTTTTGAAATATTAACGGTTAAAGAGGGCTACTTTATTGAAATGAAATTTTAGAGGTGGTTTAAATAATCGGTATCTTTAAAATCTGCGTTAAAATAACAACCATATATAATTAATAAAAGAATGACGGTATTATTAATGTATTTCTAATTTTTTACCACCGCAGTGTTTTTCATGGGAATTGTAAGTGGCAATAGGGGCGGCCAGATATTGGAGCAGTTTTCAATGTGCTATATCAGGAAAGTCAGAAATCTCTTTTTACACAACGAACAAAAGGTGATAAATAGGTGTTTGATCATGATAAATTGTAGTCAAAAAAACAATTCCAAAAAGTCAATTATTAAAAAAGATAAATTATTTTTTGTTAAAACCTGATATTTTTTTCTTGCATCTAGATTTAAAGGTATTTTCTTTGTTTATATGCTTAATTGTTTGGATATTTTTTACTAGTTTTTCAAACGGATATGAAGAAATGTTTGAAATTATTTTTTTACAAATACCATCCAATACCTAATTGGTTTATTTGGGTTTGTTTTTCCAGTTTTTGTATATTTGAAATAGTTATTATGAGTTATAGAGATTAAGAACCTTATTTACCCCTCGTTACTTATAGCTTGTTCTATTAGGTTCCCTGAAACCAAACCGATAGGTGTAGTTAGTATCACAAGTTACAATCTTTTATTAATTTGTAACACATGAGATAAAATCTCACTGATTTTACGGTTTTCCATAATTATAATATCTATATTTTTCTTATTTTTATCGTAAACTGATAAAAAACAATTTAGTCATATAATTACACATCTGGTGAATCAATTTTATTGAATATTCTAATAAAGCTTTCTTCAAAAAATTGGTTAGGTGTGCTGTAAAAAATTAGAATATTTATGCTGCAAAAGTACCTGAATGCAAACCTTCTGAATGTCACAGATGATGACGATCATAAAAAATTATTGAAATCCTCGGAAGAACTAACTAAAAAATTATTAAAAAGTAAGGCAAAGGTCGCACTTTTTACTTTAATCGCTATAGATCCTGACATAGATCCTGAAAATCCGTCCATTTTGGAAGTAAAGGCTCTAATTATCAAGCATTGGACAACATTTTCTACAAATGCGAAAGATACAGCTCTAGTGTTTATCAGAGCAGTGATATTTGATTCTTTGAGTCGTTTATTAGATAAAGAGGGATTTGCAGAAACTATTTGGTTTGCAAGTAGGAATATCATAAAATACCGTAAATTAATTGGAAATGAAAAAGAAATCATTTTCGAATTTTTAACTAATATTGGAAAGTCTATTAATCAAAAAGGTATTCAATCATGGTCTATTGAACCTATGAATAACTCAGCCAAACAGTTAGAATTAAAAACGGTTGAAAGGTATACGTTAAGCGAAGAAACTCTAACAAAATATTTAGAGGATGCAGCAGGACCTCAGGGAAAATCAGGAGCAGCAAATTTTGCAACCCCCAATCCTTATTGGAGTAATCAACAAACACATTGGTCTTTAGAATTTGCTCCAAGAGCATCTAAAGGAATTAAAATTAATGTTGATGCCTCATTAAAAGCAATAGTAAATACAGTTAATGAAAATAATGCAACAATTCAAAAAGCAATAAATAGTAATTCATTAACTGAGTCTGATGATGAAAAGCAAAGGATTCTGGCTTTAAGATCTCAATTGTTATGGTGGAAAGAAGCTGGCTATTCAGATTCTACAGATAAAGCCTATGATGAAATAAATTCGAGAACTATGGGTTTAGTCTTAGCTTGTGATTATGCCGAAATTATTCCTACCATTTATCCTAAAAGTGTTGACTATTTTCTAAAGCATACTTACAGGAATATATTGAAAAATAATAGTGGAGAATTAAATCTAAAAGATTTTTTTGATAATATAAAAAATTCTGAAGATCAATTAAATCATGTAATTCCTGAGACCGATTTAATTGAAGAGTTGCCAAACTTGCTAAATTTTGTAAGTAAACTGTCAAGAAATCAGGTTAATATTTCTCAAGTTATGGAATTGACTGGTATTCCTGAAGATACTGAAGTAAAGGAAGACGAATTAGTTGTGTGGTTATTTCACGATTTTTTATTATTAAAAGTTTTAAAACAAAAGTAGTATGGAATATAAATGTTCCAACCCTGATTGTATTCCTGAATCTAATTGCCATGAAGGAAAAGAGACTTATGAGCAATGTGAATATTGGAAAAAAGCAAATTATATAGAAGAAAAAAAATCAAATGTTGTTAAACAAAAAGGTAAAAATTCAACTTTACCGTGGACAGGAAATGCACTAAGTATTTTAGATTTGTCTAAAATAACTTATCGATCTACACCTGTTATTATTGGAGTTGTTGGAAAAGCCGATGCTGGAAAAACGACTTTTTTAGCAATGTTGTATACATTAATGTTAAAAGGCGGAAGTCTTACTGGATTTAAATTTTGTGGCACTAAAACTATACATACATGGGATAGTCTCTACCAAACATTACTTATCGGTAAGGAGGGTGTGAAATTTCCTGATCCAACTCCGGCAGAGTACATAAGGTTCTTACATTTAGCTTTAAGAAATGAACAAGGAAAGTTAAAAGATATTCTTATTTCGGACGTTGCTGGTGAGGTATTTTCAGCCTGGTCTAAGAATAGAAAAGATACCAACGCAGAAAATGCGCGTTGGATATATGAAAACTCCAACGCTTTTATTTTATTTATAGATTGTAAAGACCTAATTGAAAGAAAGGCACAGGGGAAAAATGACGTTTTAGACTTAGCGCAGATGCTGAATCATGATCTTCATGATAGACCTGTAATTGCAGTGTGGTCAAAAAGTGATATAAAACAGGAGATCCACTCAAAAATAGTTACAGATATTAAAGAAGAACTTGCTGAAAAATATAAGAATTTCTATGAAATTGAAATTAGTAATTTTTCAGTTGATGATCCTGACATCTTGGTGCACAAGAATAATCTATCAGTTATTGATTGGATATTATCCAAAGTATATGTTAATACGGGCGCTGTTTTAGATAACGCAGTAGAGATAAAATCCAATGATTATTTTTTAAAATTTAAAAAAGATTAAATGCCTAAATCAATATTACTGCTCGGAAAGCCTCATGCCTCAAAAACTGTTTTTCTTTCACAACTATATTCAAAATTGAAGAAAAATAAAAGTAGTCTTAAGCTCTATAAACCTGTTGAGGATCTTTCTCCAATTGCTGAAGCTAGAGATTCTTTAGCGTCTGGTAAAGGACCTGTTACTACACCAGCGGAAAAAAGTGTGAAATTTTATTTACCACTACAGGTAAATGATAATCAGGTTGATTTAAAATGTCCAGAGTACGGTGGAGAGCAAGTTCTCGATATTATGGAATCAAGGGAACTTAACAGAGAATGGAAATCTTCGATAAAGGAAAGTGATAATTGGGTTTTATTTATAAGATTAAATAACATAGGAAATCGCTTAGATATTGCGGATTCTACCTATAAAGAAAATCCCGCTGCAAAAGGTAATAAAGACCTTGAAACTTTCGAATATCATATATCTGATCAGAGTTTTTTTATTGAACTTTTACAGATTATAATGAATGAAAAAGGAACCGATTTCCATTTGTTAAATAGTGACATAAAACTAACAGTAGTATTAACATGCTGGGATGAAATGGAGGTTAAAGGTAATCCCAGCCCTTGCTCTATATTAAAAGATAAGCTACCTCTTCTTTTAGATTTCGCTGAATCTAATTGGGATAGATCCTCATTAAAAATTTTAGGATTATCCGCACAAGAATTTAATTTAGATTCAGAAGATAATCAGGAAAAATACATGATTGAAGGCCCAGAAAATTTTGGATACTTAATTTTGGAGGACGGGACCAGATCAGAGGATATTACGAAATTAATAGAATTAGCTATACAGTGATAATTCATCAATCAATATATGGTGAAGTGGATCGTGCTTGGTCACTGATCCGGACAAGCCAAAAAGACAATACCTTTGCGAAAAATATTGCCCTTAAAACAGATCTTCAAGAACAGACAAGTGGCACGGTTTGGCAACCTGCAATTAGAGGATTTGTAATTGAAGATCATTTCTTAATTATTAAAACTTTTGATGACAATACGGAAGGCGTACGCAGAGGTAGAAAATTCAGTCATGTTTTAATGGCTGACATTAATGACATTATTAAGTTAAAAAGCATAAAGCCATTATTTAAGCTGTTAATCCAAGAAGTTGATAAAGATTTGCAACTTAGTCCCATTGAATTTGAAATCGGTAAAAACTCACAGGCATCGGAAAAAATAGTTGATCCTCGTTTGCAAAAAATGATTTATGGATATATTCATATTGCAGAATATAAAAATAAAATTTTATGGATTGGCCAAGATTCATTTGACATAGCTGTCGATCAATTATGGAAAGTGCTTACAGTTCCAGAGAAAAAATCATTCAATTTTGGAGTTACCTTTAATAATGATCAAAGTGACAATGAGGGTATTAACTTATTTTCATTACCCGATAGCGTAGCGAATAGGTTTATAAAAACTGAAAATTTCATTGTAAACAAGAAGGAGGCTTTTACATCGGAAGGCCTTTTGGTCAAAATTTTGTGTGGCGATGAAGATGCTATTTTGCGATTACAAAATTTTGAGAAGATTATTGAGTGTAATCCACTTTCGAGAAGTGAAATCAATATTGTAGAAAAGGTCATTGATACCTTTGAGGAAATAGATTTTGTATCTGATCTTAAAAAATTAAATACTTTATCTCATTTAATTGCAAAATATTCCCCTTTGGAATCGAGTGGTGCTAGTTTTAAAAAGAAGTTATTAAAAAAAATTGTACTGCAACTAGAGAATTGTACTTATAAAGATTTAAGTGTATTAAGAATTTTCAAAATTTCAAGTTATAATAATTCTCAAAAAATATTACAGGACTGCCTAGTGAAATTTATTCAGAAAAGAATATTTTCAACTCGCACTACCAAATCTGATTTACAAGAATTCTTTCAAAATTTTAAGACTGAAAATGATCACTGGTGGGATTTAAAAATGGTTGAGGAATTAAAATTATATTTAAATACTATCAATTCGAAAAAAGTTAAAACAGTCTACAATTGGATCGTCGAAATTCCGGAAGTCCTGCAGCAGATTAACAAATTTTTGGATAGTTCCAGCAATCTGGAAGATGAATTCATAACTTGTTTACCTACCCAACATGTCGATAGGTTTTGGAATGAAATTATAAGCTTTTGTTTAGAGAGAAAATGGTATAAACTTTATGCACATTTATTACTTACAAAGTATTCCATGGAACATTCTCTGACGGAACTTTTAAAAGTTGATATTGATGAAAATAATTATTCGGCAATTCATGTAATTGTTGATAAAAAGCCATCTAAATCCATTATAGGTTATACTATAGCGAATGGAGATCCGAGATTGATAAAAATATGTGGAAAATTATGTAATAATGAACCAAACTTACTAGCAAATATAGATCTTTTCGACAATAACTGGCAAAAAATATGGATTGAAGCTATAAATAATGGGAATACTATTACCGATGGCATAAGTAATCCAAATGAGAAATTAGAAACATTTTTAAATGGGCTCATTGAAGGAAAAAAAATTGACGAATTTTTGTTACTAAAATTATCAGAGTCAGTATATGGGAACTTAATAAATTATCCAAATTGTAATAACCTTTGGGTACTTATTGAAAACCCGGTAAAAGATAATTTTCTTAATAAAACTACCACTGCGCTTTTGGAAGAACTTAGTAAAAACCCCTCCTTTTCAATACCAAATGATCCTGTTATTGAACAACATATTAGCGGTAAAGGAATAGCTGATTATCTTTATTATAACAGTAATAACATTATGTCAGTAATCCCTGTATTTGAACGCTTTACTCATTTAACGGATAGAAATTTAGAAGATTACTTAGTTAACTATTCAGGTAGCATTGACGCTATACATGCAAAGCAATTGGGGCAGCTTATTTACAGGAGAAGTCTTAACCGTTCAGCTTATGTTATATATAAAAAAGCTTCAAAAAATAATAATTGGAGATTTGCATTAGTAGAATGTCAACATTTATTGGAATTTTTTACAAGGGCGAAAATCGCATTTCTTAAAATAATTGATAAGGTAAATATTCCAACTGATGAGTGGTGGAGCGCTGTACATGACGTAGTTATCGATTTATATTCGAATGGAAGTAGTTTAAGTACTATCTGGCAAAAAGCAGGAGGTAAAGAATCGGATATTTTAATTTCTGGAAGCTGTGCAGATGCGTGGAGGGATCTCCTTCATAAATTAAGATATGGGAAAATAAAAAACGTAACTATGAATGATTTGCTCGTAGAGATAAATAAGCAATACGGCGGCAATAAAAATTTTGAAATAATATATAAACTTAGAGCAAATTATATAAAAACAAAATAACCATGAGCCTATTTGAACTTCAAAAAGGGACTAACTTTTTGGAAACTTTAGAAAATTATGCTCTTGCGGCAGTTGGAGCAACAAAACCAGAAGAAACTGAGGATGATATAGCAACATTTTATACGGATGAGGAATTCTGGTTTCAAGTTTTAAATGATCCAGATTACCATTGGAACAAGAAAGTTACTTTGGTCGATTTTGTTATTTCTGATTGGATCGCAAGAGTACCGGGATTATATTATATGCCTGGTTCAAAGAATTTGAGAATAAATGCTGAAAGTAATGTATCTAATGTAATAAGAGAATTTAAAGAATTTAATCCTACTGGAAAATCTCAAATGGTAATGGGTGGTATAGGTACACTTTTGCTTCCACCAACATCTGATGGTAAGATTTTAATGTCTGCAACTTCATCCTTCAATTCGTCACTAGGAGTACCATTATTAATATTTCCTGAAGTTCTCAATTTTATAAAACATGGGTTTTTAGTCAGTATTAAAGAAGCTAAATGGCAGGCGATGGAAGAAACTTGGAGTAAGCGGTTTGCTTCAACAGATAACATTCCTAGGGGGTATTTAGTTATCGATTCAATCGAAAAAATAGAAATCATAAGTAAATATGAATTCCCTGTTGTTTACCATCCATTTTCTATTATGGAATACGAGAAAAAGGAAGGGTATTTTTATGACTATGTGTATTTTACATCTGATTCAAAATCTAGAAATGCAGAAGACGATATTGTCGATTTTTTTCATAATTATGCGAAAAAAGAAGATAGGTTTGGGGAGTATTTAATTTCTTCAAATATGGTAAATCCATTATTCCCGTCAAGATACGTTTCGGCATCGGATCTAAATAAAGAATCTGAAAGAGCCAATTTAGAGCTGTTGCAGCATCGAATTCGAGATACATTTTTTAAAAAAGTCTCATTGGAACAGCTAATGATAAAACTCCCGATGCATTATGATTCTCTTGCTTCCTTGAAAACATTGTCAAGAATGGTAGGTATTAATCCAAATAGAATAATGGAAGGCTCTGCGGTTGAATTTAGCAACCAATTAATTAATCAGTGTATTAAACAGAATAAGATAGAAACCCTAGTTGATCGACTATCTTATGAAAACGCAAAAATATTTAAATAAATGGGGAAGACAATAAAATTAACACAATTAACTGATGTATTAAGTGATTTAGTTCCCATTAAAGAGAGCATACCAAAATATGTCAGAGACGCTGGTTTAAAAATTCAGCATATTGACACAACTGGAAGTGCGATGAATGTTTGGAATAATGTGTTATATGAAGCTGATAAACATCACGCTGTGGACGAAGTAGTAAGAGCGGTTCTTAATGTATATCCCGAAAATCCATTTTTGAAAGCGGCGTTGTCAGAACAAGAGATTGATTACACATTAGATAAAGACGTTAATCCTATTTGGCACAAGTTTGAAAATTTGCAACTGGAAAAGTTGACAATGGAACAAAGTACTTTACTTCCAATCAATTTTTTAGCAAAGGGTGTAATAAAAAGCAAAGCTGTTGCCAAAGTAGAAATTGATAAAGGAGGTAATATGGTTGGAAAGGGAACTGGATTTTTAATAAAAGTAAAAGGAATTGATGATCTCTTCTTTATCACAAATTATCATGTTCTTCCGGATAAGGATAAGATTGACAAAATTAGAATAGTTTTTGATTTCGAACTGGATGTCAATGATAATAGTGTGGCATCAAAAAGCTTTTATATTGACGAAGAAGGACCTTGGTATTCTTCTGGGATCCATGAATTAGATACTACAGTGTGTAAGCTTAAAGACGATGACAATCAATTAAAGAATTATGGCTTTTTGGAGTTGGATCATACAGATCTTCCAGAAGATAAATTTGTAAATATAATACAGCATCCTGGAGGAGAAATGAAACAAATATCGCTTTATCACAATATAATAACTTATTCTGATGAAAGGATAGTACAATATCTGACAGATACCTTAAAAGGATCTTCCGGTTCTCCTGTATTTAATTCGAGATGGGAAGTTGTAGCTCTTCATCATAGTGGTGGGGAAAAAAGAAATGGCGAAGTTGAACTTCCCAAAGGTTTCAAATCTCGTAATGAAGGAATTGTCATTAATCCAATTGTAGAATTTATTAAATCAAGCCATGGCAAAAATAATTAATGAAGTACTTTTTAAGGGATACCAATCACAGTTTATTCAGGGACATGAAATCTCGCTTCCAGAGCTTAATGCAGATCAAATAATGGATTTGTCTGGAGACGTCAATGGCAGTACTACAATTCATTATGTAAATTATAGCTTACAAATTTCCAAATTACATAAATTTCCCTTTTACACTGCAACAAACGTTGACGGGGAAATGTTTAAGAAGGCGCCAAGAAAAGATTATTGGCGTAAAGACCCAAGATTATCGAAAGATGCACAGTGGGGAAATGAACTTTATACAGCTGCAAATAGCCAGTTCGACAGAGGTCATATGACAAAGCGTGAAGATGTTCAATGGGGCGATACGGTGGCTAAGGCATTGTATGCTGCAGATTCAACTTTCTATTTTCCAAATGCAGTTCCACAGCATAAAAGATTAAATAGGGTGATTTGGCGTAGTCTTGAGGATTATATTTTACATACTGAATCAAAAGTAAATAATTTAAAAGTTTGTGTATTTACTGGACCGGTACTTTCTGATGAAAATCCGTTTTTTGTGACTCGAGTAGATAATAGCGAAGTTAGAATTCCGATACTATTTTGGAAAGTAGTTATCTTCCAAAAAAATGATGGAAAACTTTATAGAGTTGGTTTTATGATGAATCAAAATAAGTTGCTCTTAGAAGACAATATTATAATGGATCTGGAAAATGACAGTGATTTATATATGAAGTTCAAGGATTCTGAAACATATCAGGTAAAAGTTCCCTTAATTGAAGAACTTAGTGGAATAACCTTTTCTTCCGCCATCGATATTTACAATGATGAACGCTCTTTAAAACTTATATTAAATGAAATTGAAATCGATCCGGATTTAGAAAGTGATGATTTGGATCCCAAAGATTTTTTAGGATTTACTATACAAAATATCGTACTTTAAAAATGAGAAAAAGTCAATAGGTGACACACCTATTGACTTTTAATGCTTTTATCTACTATAACAACTCACCATAAAAATTACTATCAACTTTATAAGTATGGTTGATCTTATCATTTTCACATTTGCCAATGAGGGAAGTAGGCTGGAATGTTGTACAGGTAAATGAATAGTTTAGACCAATAACTAAGTGTGAAGTGACTCAGAATAAGTTGGGATTGCACTTTCATTCAAAAAATATCTAGGTAAATAAAAAGGTATTTCATCTTTTAAAAATTAACAAAGTAATGCAACACTCATATGTTATTTTACTTTAATGATACATAGAGTTTTTATTCTACTTAATATTTTCAAAGAACGATAATAATGGCAGAAGTAGTTCGACAGGATTCCCTCTCTCCCCGCCAGGTTGGAAACCAAAATAAGCTAAAACGCTGTAAACATCGATGTTTACAGCGTTTTTTGTTTTAGCACAGGCGTCAGAAAAAACAAAAAAGGCCATATTAAAAGTGACCTATTCAGTGACCTATCGTAAAAATATCAAAATAGGTTACTGGAATCTTTGGAAAGCCCGACCAATAGGCAGTCTAACGATTGAACATCTTGCAAAAAGTGGTAACAAAAAGTAAATTATTAAACCATTAAAGTTATCACACAATGAACAAAACATTCAACCTGTTATTCTACATCAAAAAGAATAAAATCAGAACAAACGGAACCGCTCCCATCTACTTACGAATTACGATAGACGGCAAGGCAGCCGACATTGCTGCTAAAAGGTATATCGATCCGAAGAAATGGGATGTTAAAGCACACAAGGCATTAGGAAATACTCAAGAAGCCAAAACGCTGAATCTTTATCTAAAAACTTTGGAACAGAAAGTTTACGATTTCCATTACCTGATGCTGAAAGAAGAAAACTTTGTAACTGCAGAGAGTTTAAAATCTAAACTGCTTGGAACAGATATTGAGCAAAGAATGCTTATTCCGATATTCCAGGAAGATAATGACAAAGTGGAAGCTTTGGTCGCTCAGGATTTTGCCCCAGGAACATTGGAGTGCTATAAAACATCTTTAAAGCATACCCAGGAATTCATTAATTGGAAATACAAAGTTTCTGATATCGACATCACGCAAATCGATCACGGTTTTATGAGTGATTACGACTTCTGGCTCCGCAGTGTCCGTAAATGTGGAAACAATACAGCTGTGAAATACCTCAAGAATTTCAAAAAGATCATTCGGTTGTGTATGGCGCACGACTGGATTAGTAAAGACCCTTTTTGGGCTACAAAGCAAAAATCAAAGCTATGGAGCGTCCTTACCAAAGGAGAAATTCAGATCTATGAAAAGAAATTCGCGTCAGATCGATTGAGCCAAGTTCGCAATATCTTTATATTCAGCTGTTATACCGGCCTGGCCTATGTGGATGTCAAGCAATTGTCTAAGTCTAACATCAACGTTGGGATTGATGGCGATCAATGGGTTTTCACTCATCGTCAAAAGACCGATACTTCAACTAGGGTTCCGTTATTGCCTGTAGCTCAGGAACTGGTTTTAAAATATGAGAATTATTTGCAATGTGTGAATTCAGATGTTTTATTCCCTATTCTTAGCAATCAGAAAATGAATTCGTATTTGAAGGAAATTGCGAGTGTTTGCGGTATCAATAAAGATTTAACTTTCCATATCGCAAGGCATACGTTTGCGACTACTGTTACTTTGTCCAATGGTGTCCCTATTGAAAGTGTAAGTAAAATGCTCGGGCATACGAATATTAAGACTACCCAGCATTATGCGAAGATTTTGGATAAGAAAGTGAGTGATGATATGGTTGCATTAAAGGATTTATTTAACACTAAAAATATCAGTGGTTTAAACAACAATAAAAGATTATAATTTTCAGAAATTTCTAATTGTGTTGACTTGAAAAATCATTTAGACAGCTAAACTATTTATGGGAATTTATTTTTTCTGTTATTTTTATCCACACATGATCATTACCTAATGCTGCAGAAAGATGATCTGCAATTGCATTTTTTTGAATTTAAAAACCTTGTTCCGGCCGAAAATTATGGACAAATCTACATCCGGACGACATCCATTGAAAATTTGTACAATACTTTCATCGAAAATAAAGTTCCAATACATCCCAATGGAAATTTAGCGGAAAAACCTTGGGGACAAAAAGAATTTTCCATTCTTGACCCCGATAGTAATCTGATCACATTTGGAGAAGCAATGAATTAAAAACAACTTTGAAGTAAGAGATTACATCGTAAAACATTCGTATGAAGATCATTCTCATTCCAGAGCATTTCTGGCATTATTTTATCAACACTAATGATAAAAATGGGAAATGAAAGATCTACTATTTGAAAATTGGGAAAAGCTTGGAAAGGTCGCATTAATGACCATTGCCTCTTTTGTTATTCTATTCCTTTTCATCAGGGTCTCAGGAAAAAGAACCCTGGCCAAGTTCAACGCTTTTGATTTTGTGGTCACGGTCGCTCTGGGTTCCACATTGGCCTATATGATGCTTGCAATGGTTCCATTGGCAGAGGGTGTAATGGTCTTATTTCTGATAATAGCCTTACAATACCTGTTCGCGAAATTGGCCAGTACTTCCGATAAGATGGAGCACCTTATCAATTCCTATTCGCGCTTACTGTTCTATAAAGGCAAATACCTCAAAGACAATATGAACACCGAGGCCATAACGGTTGATGAGATCAACGCTGTAGTACGTCAGGAAGGACTTGAAAAGTTAGATGATGTTCTGGCAGTTGTCATCGAGCTCAATGGAGAGATCAGTGTCATCAAAAAATCGGATACTCCGGGTGGTAAAAGTTCTTTGGATCCCTGACGGTAAATAAAAAAACATAGATGATCTGTATGAAGTATTGTCTGTATGAAACAATTTGATTATTATACCTAATAGTTTTACTTCACTAAAGGATCATGTTAGCAGGGATTATTTTGAAAATCTATTTTTTAGTCTTAACTGTTTTTAGCCAACTTTGATAGATCGGAAACCAGACCCGGTCACCATTGGATCCGTTACATAGAACGATGATGCCGCTTTTCGTTGGCAGATCCAAAAATAGAGCAGCACTCCAGCCTACATTTTCGCCGGTGTGTCCTATGGTTCTGAAACCTTCATAATTCATAAAACGATATCCCAGTCCGCTTTCACCTTCTTTGGAACTTGGAAGAACAGGCGTTTCCATTAACTTGATGGTGCTCGGTTTCAAGACTTTATTCAATTGTTTTGGATTACGGTTAATTGACAATTCTGCAAAATGTGCCAGATCTTTGATAGTGGTCTGAAGTCCTGCCGCTGCTTTTTCAGTGAAAATTCGGTTTTTTATAGGATTACCATTCTCGTCATATGCCGTTGCTGAAGTAGCCATCATTTCTATTGTCCATTCATAATTGGTATTCTTCATTCCAAGTGGTAGGAAGATATTATTTTTCATATATGTGGCAAAACTCTGGTTCGTTCTCTCTTCCAGGAGCAGTTGTGCAAGAGTGTAGCCTCCCCCGGAATAGTCCCATTTAGTTCCCGGCTCGCTGATAAGATGTACGGTTTCACCATTACGTTTGGTTTTTCCGTTCAGTGATTCTTCCAGACCAAGCAGTGATATTCCTTGGTCTGATCCTCCGTAACCGTGTACCGAAAGCCCTGCAGTATGGCTTAAGATCCGTCTCAGTGTTACTTTTGATCTGTCAAATTTAGATTCCGGTAGATGCCATCGGGTTAGATACTCATCAACAGGGTCGTCCAGTTTAATAAGATCTTTTTCAGTGAGCTGCATAAAGCCCCAGGCTGAGACCAGCTTCGAGATGGAGCCAATATTAAAGATCGTTTCAGAGGTTACAGGCTTTTTGCTTGCAAGATCCGCATAACCGATCGATTGTATCCAGGCAACTTTTCCATCCCGGATCACGGCTACCGCAACTCCGGGAATATTATTTTTTACAGTAAGTTCCCGTCCTAACACTCCAATTTCCTTATACAGCGGATCTGTTGTATGAAGAATTGCATTCTGGGAATGTCTGGTTGCCGAACAAGAGAAAATCATTCCCAAACAGACGATCAACAAGGTCAATGAGAAGAAGCTTTTTAGGTGAATATTATTTCCCATAAATTTTAATTAGCCAATATTCAAATATCCGAAATAATAATCAGCTGCAATAAAATATTAATTACGTTTTTATCTTTTCACTCGTTTCATTGGGAAGGTCTGTTCGCGTTTCTGTCCGTTTTTTGTTCCTGAAATTTCGGCTATCAATGAATCGGAAGTAATTTTTGTGTAAGCAATGATCTGCGGAAAGTCGTGCTGTGGGTTTTCAAAGACCAATTGATTTTCTGAAATTGCTTTGGCGACAAAACGAACAGGTAGACCTTCATTTTGATTTTTAACAGTCGGAATGTAAAACAGCTTTTTATTTTCCTGCACGAGCCGGATATTTTCAAAAACGATCGTGTCTTTGCCCCTCATACTATAACTTTTCCCCGATAATTCATTATTGTCAGCTTTGGTCCAGCTTTCATAGATACTGCCTTTCTGGGTTTTATTTTCCCAGGTACCGACCAGCCATTCAGCTTTTTGAATGTCTTTTTTCTGCTTTATTGTCCAGGCATTAAAAATAATCAAACCGACTACTGTAATAAAAAATTTTGCTCCTGTTCTCATAATTTTACCTAGTTAAATGAATTGTCATTTAGCAAAGTTGCGATGTTTTTGAAAACTAAAATTGTAAAAATGGGACAAGTCTAATCCGTGCCGTAAAAAAGTGAGGACATCTTAAGGTGACTACCGTAAAATTCTTTGGGCGTAGATCCTGTAAATTCTTTAAAATCTTTGATAAAGTGCGCTTGGTCGTAATACTCGTTTTCGTAAGCCAGTTCTGCAAGGTTGGAGAACTGATCGTTCAGCAACATTTTGAGTGCAGCCTGCAATCGAAACGTCCTGGATAGTTGCTTAGGACTGAGGCCAATGGCTGAAGAAAATTTGCGTAACAATTGTCTTCGATTGATTTTAGAGTCTCTGGAGAGTTTATCGACCGAGAGTTGTCCATTGGCTGTTACAATAGTTTCAACAGTTGATTTTACAATGCGGTCAATGGTTTCGATGTCGGTCAGTCGATTAAGTAAAAATATTTCAATAAGCTTTCTTCTTTCTGAAGTAGAATTGGCATTTAACACCTGTTGCTCAATTTCCTGTCCGTCCTTTCCAAATAGCTTTTCCAATGAAACAGCTGTATTTTCCATCTCTTTTATTGAAATGGTGGTAAAAGGCAAAAATCCTTCGGGACGAAAGCGAACGGAGAAAATTCCTGTCTCGCCGGTTGGCTGAATCTCAAGCGGCCGTGTCAGTTGTCCTATGACAAAACACCTGGGCTGGATAATGCTATTCCCATTATTTAAGTATTGTTTGTATGGATCTCCATAATGAAAGATCATCTCCATACATCCGTCAGGAACGATGATTTGCTTTTCAGGCGTTTCTTCTTTCGGGCTTTCTAACGTCCAATAACATTTGATAAATGCTATCAATTCCTGATTCGGTTCAAATGTCTGGTAATTCATCTGGCTTCTTTTGACAGAATTATTCTACTTAAAACTTCAAAGTAAATCAAATATAATCAATCTTTGTATAAACCTGCGTAATGTAAATACAGGTCAATCGGAATAACACACGTTGTGCTTGTTTTACGCACATTTCCCGGGTAGATGCGTAAAATAGATACAAGTTATACGCCGACCTGTGTAAAAAGGATACAGGTAAATCCAAAACCTGCGTAAAAAAGATACATAACGACAACAGGATAAAAATGCCAGCTTTCCTTTTTCTCATTTTAGAGCTCTGAAAAATAAGTTTACAAAAAACAAATATTGATTTTCAATCAACTACGATTTTAATGTAATTTCTTTTTCCGATTTTTAGAACTCTGAAAAACAACATCCATTTTAACAGCAAGATGTGTCTTTGTATATACAAACTTTTCAAGTTGTACATCCAAAAACTCTCTTGCTTTTTTTGCAAAAAGGGGAAAAAACTGCGGAACTTGTTTTTTGTTTTCTTTGAAATCAGGTTTAAGATTCCAGATTAATCCAATTTATTCTTTTTTAATCTCCAAAGATTCCAGAATCATCCACATTCGTCTTGTTTGGCCCAGCTACTATTAAGACTATTGTTTTCAAGGTTTTGATGTTCCAACTTTGTAGAAGAAAATTTAGTCAAAAACAAAAATGAAATAACTATGATAGTAAACCTCATCACAAAGGAAGACCTTCAGGAATTTAAAATAAAATTGCTGGAAGACATACAAAACCTGTTTCAAATCAAGATTTCCCAGCAGAAATTATGGCTGCGTTCGTCAGAGGTCAAAGCAATTCTGAAAATTTCTTCCGGAACAGAGCAAAATTTACGTATTAACGGAACCTTATCTTACACCCGTGTCGGCGGAACACTATATTACAATTACAAAGACATCGAAGAAATGCTGAAGAAGAAGCAATGATAGTTCACAACAGCGAAACCAAATTATGAATTATATCAAACATCTTACAGCTTTTTATGAAAAAGTGGCTCAGGATAACACGCTTAATCCATCACACATCAGCCCCTATTTAGCCTTATTCCAATTCTGGAATTTCAGCCGTTTCCGAAATCCGGTCAGTATTTCCCGCGATGAAGTGATGCGCATCAGTAAAATCCGTTCAAAAGCCACCTATCATAAATGCCTGAAGAATCTCCATTCTTCAGGCTATATTGATTATCAGCCATCTTATAATCCGTTTCAGGGAAGTCAGGTGGTAATGTTGGATTTTGGTGGGGAGTTGAAGTATAGTGGGAAGAAAACAACAATGAGTAAGTGAACTTTCTGAAAAATAAATTTTATATTATTCTATTAATCAAACTTTGCAGAAATTAATTATATCTAGATAATGGTGCTCAAAGCAAAAGCCATTTTAATGTATTCTTTTAAATATAAAAACGTTATAGGATAAAAAGCGTTATTTTAAATTGTAAAAAACAATAAAAAATTCTACACTTTCTGTTTTTTCAATGGTGTCAATAGCGGATAAAATTCGTCAAAAATAAATGTAAAAAAGCTACCTTTGTATATTAGAAATTAATTAATGAGTATAAGTGATATAAACGTCAAACTACAATTTTCAGGACACGAATCCTTTTCTTGCAAGCAATTTTGGCTGAAGAAAGGATACGACTTTGTTTGCAATAATAAAACTTTTACTGATGATGAAGTGGTAATAGATTTAGGGGTTGGAAAAAATATGGTTAGCTCTATCCGATACTGGTGCAAGGCCTTCAATATCATTGATGAGAAACATGATAGTCCTACAGAGTTGGGTAATTATATTTTTTCTGATGATGGTTATGACCCTTATTTAGAAGATATTGGAACTCTTTGGCTTCTTCATTATAATCTCATCAAAAAAAACAAAGCCTCTTTGTATTCATTGTTGTTCAATGAATTTCGTAAGGAGAGAATAGATTTTACTAAAGAACACTTGCATTCTTTTTTAAAACGGAAGTGTAATGAAGATAAGTCTGTCAATTACAATGAAAAAACCATAACTACAGATATCAATGTTTTTTTCAGAAACTATGCTTCTCCCGAAAGAAAAACGAAAGTAGATGTTGAAGATGTATTTTCCAATATATTTTTGGATTTACAATTAATTCATCAGTATAAGAAAATTGATATTGATGGTAAATTGGAAGACTGGTATAAGTTAGGAGGTGGAAAAACTGATAGTTTACCATCTGAAATCGTTTTATACTCCATAATTGATAATTACGAGGATAGTACAATTAGCTTTAAACAATTACTTACTGGAATCAACTCTCCGGGAAATATTTTTGCCCTTAATGCTGAAGAATTATACAAACATATTGTAAATATTAGTAACAAATTTACCGGTATAGTTTATAGTGAGACGGCAGGTAACAGAACACTACAGTTCAAGGAACAGATTAATAAATGGGAAATTCTTAATGAGTACTATAGATAGAAAAAATTATCATTTTTCTCCTTCTGTAAACATAGTAAGAGATAATGGTGCACAGATAGATTATATACTAACTCCGAACGCCGAGTTGGTCCATTCACAATTAGTAACCGGATTTCAGATTGGAATCAGAGCATATAATTTAATTGGAGCTTATGGGACAGGAAAATCTGCTTTTTTAAAAGCTTTTGAGAATGACATAATAAATGTTTCGGATAATTTTCAAAATAAATCTTTAACTGGCTTTGATTTTATAAAATTCATCGGAGAATATACATCCTTTAAAAGGGCATTTGCTGATTTTCTAAATGTAGAGAATCCAAATTCTCAGAATATTATAAAAGCAATAAATGACTATTATTCAAAATTAAATTCAGGATTAATCATTCTTGTTGATGAATTCGGTAAGTTTTTAGAATATGCCGCTCAGAATAATCCTGAAGAAGAGTTGTATTTTATACAGGAACTAGCGGAATATGTCAATGACAAGAATAAGAATATTCTCTTTATATCAACGTTACATCAGGATTTCAATCAATATGCATTCAACTTATCGCAGGCACAAAAAAATGAGTGGGATAAGGTAAAAGGAAGATTAAAAGAGATTACTTTCAATGAGCCTGTAGAACAGCTTTTATTTTTAGCTGCAAAAAGAATTGATAAATTAGAATTTGAAACTGAAAATAATAATTACAGAATCCTTTTCAAGGTTATACAAGATTCAAAATTATTTCCATTAAGAGATTATTTTAATGGAGATATAGGGGGGGAATTATTTCCTTTAGATGTTTTATCCGCATCCGTTCTTGCATTATCATTACAAAAGTATGGGCAAAATGAAAGGTCATTATTTTCATTTTTGGACTCGAACGATCCGTATAATTTATTTGATTATGATCAGGTTGGAAATCCTTATTTCAACGTCGCTTGTGTTTATGATTATTTAATCCATAATTATTATTCATTTTTGACAACCAAATACAATCCGCATTATTCGCAATGGACAAATATTAGAGCTTCTATAGAAATGACTGACGGCAGTGCCATCGGAAGTCCTAGTAATGCCGTTAAAATTGTAAAAACAATTGGTTTATTAAATCTTTTTGGAAATTCATCGGGAAGTATAGATGAAGGTTTCATTGAACAATATGCAAAATTTTCTTTAGGTATCGATGATGCAAAAAATGTTATTAACGAGTTACTAGCATTTCGAATATTAAGATATGTAGGGTATTCCAATCGTTTTGTATTAGCCCAAGGAACTGATTTAGATATTGAGAAAGCCTTAAACGAAGCTTCTTTTTCTGTAGAAAAGCCTAGTAATATTACAGATTACATCAGAGATTATTTTACAGGCAATTATATTGCAGCAAAGTCCATTTATTATACCAAAGGTACACCTCGTTTTTTTGAATTTAGAATAATTGAAAAATTAATTAGTGAAATACCAGCCGGAGAAGTAGATGGTTTTATTAATTTGATTTTTTCTAATGATATAAGTGAGAAGGACGTTGTTGACTTTTCCCAAAATAATGACGAGGCAATACTGATAGGTTACTATCAAAACTACGCACAAATACAGGAAGGTATTTATGAGATTCTAAAAATTCAGAAAATAAAAGGGGATTATCTGAATGATAAAATAGCATTAAATGAACTTGGCGAATTGGAACTATTTCACAAAAACACCTTAAATAAGTTAGTAAACGAAGATTTATATTCTAATAGTGGTAATGTAAAATGGTATTATAAAGGTCAATTGCTAAATATTTCTTCTTCAAAAAGTCTTAATAGAAAACTGTCAAGAATTTGTGATGAAGATATATATACGGGAACTCCAGTTTTCAGAAATGAAATGGTCAATAAAACGAAAATATCTTCCCCTATCTCTACTGCGAAAAAAGTTCTACTTAGAAACTTAGCAGATAATTGGCAGGTTGAAAATTTAGGGTTTGATTCTACCCATTTTCCTCCCGAGAAGACTATTTATTTAAGTTTATTAAAGGAAACAGGAATTCATAGAATAGAAAATGGTTTATTAACAATTTCGAGACCTACAGATAATAGTTACGACCTGCTGTGGGAGCTTGGAGAAAAGTTCCTTGAATCTTCCAAGTATAGCAAAAGAAATTTACAAGATTTTATTGAACTAATGTCTGTAAAGCCTTTCAAATTGAAACAAGGATTTATAGATTTTTGGTTGCCTATATTTCTTTTTATCAAACGAAATGATTTTGCACTTTTTTATGAAGATACATATATTCCTGAGTTGACTTTTGAGAATTTAGAATTGGTTTCTAAAAAAGCGAAAGATTACGAAATAAAAGCTTTCGATGTAGAGGGAGTTAAGCTGAAAATGTTTAACCAATATAGAGAAATGCTAGAACAAACGGAAAAGGATACCATTACAAATCAAAGTTTTATTGAAACAGTAAAACCTTTTCTGAAATTTTATAGAGAAATCCCTGATTACTCAAAGAAAACTTTGCGGTTAGGAAGAAAAGCTTTAAAGCTGAGGGATGCAATTGCCAATTCAAAAGATCCTGAAAAGACTTTTTTTGAAGATTTCCCTTCAGCGATGGAAGTTAGTATTGTCCAGCTACAAAATGACACAAAAAAGCTAGAACAATATATTTCTGAAATTCAATCATCAATAAGAGAAATCAGAACTTCTTATTCAGGACTGATTGAGAGATTTGAGAATTATATTTTAAATGAAATTGTTGGAGAAAATTTAGTTTTTGAAGAATATAAGACAAAGCTTCAGAATAGGTTTAAAAATATCAAAAAACATTTATTAAAGCCTAATCACAAGGTATTTGTTCAAAGACTGAGCTCACCTTTAGATGACAAAAATGCCTGGCTAAATTCATTAGTTCAGGTTTGCTTAGGAAAGACATTAGATAAGATAACTGATGATGAGGAAGCTAAATTATATACAATTTTCACAGATACTATTGCAGAATTGGATAATCTTAGCGAAATTAGTCAAAAAGATTTTGATGAAACAACAGAAGAAATCTTTAAAATAGAAATTACTTCATTTGTGGATGGGCTTAAGAAAAATTTAGTCCGTTTACCTAAGGAGAAAACAAAAGAAATTTCTGAAAAAGAAATAGAACTAAAAAAATTATTGGTAGATGATACCAGAATTAATATAACCATACTTGCAAATTTATTGCAGGAACAACTGAAAAAATGAGAAAAGTAAGGCACGTAATGGGTATTTCTGGAGGCAAGGATAGTGGGGCCTTAGCTATCTATTTATTCGAAAAATATCCTCATTTAGATATTGAATATTACTTTACTGATACCGGAAAAGAGCTGGAAGAAACGTACGAACTTATTCGTAACATTGAAACACATACCGGCAAAAAAGTAATACGTATTGAAGCTGCGGAAGATAGCCACGAAGATCCCTTTGACCATTTCTTAAAATTATATGGAGGTTATTTACCTTCTTCCAATGCTCGTTGGTGTACAAAAAAGCTTAAACTTGAACCTTTTGAAGATTGGGTTGGTGATGATTTGGTTATTTCCTATGTTGGCATCAGAGGTGATGAAGACAGAGAAGGATACATCTCAAGAAAAGGTAACATCCAGTCAATTTTTCCTTTTCGCAAAAATATTTGGAGTGAAGACGTAGTTAGTAAAGTTTTAAAAAATTCAAATATTGAAAACCTTCTCACTTGGTACAATGATTACATACCAGCTCAAAAATTATCACGAATTCAAGAAGTTGCTAATGAGCTTGTATCTCCCAGATATTTGGTTAAAGATAAATTGAATGATTTATTGGATATCGATATCCAGGCATTTAATAGAGTTGTTTTTGAGTTTTTAAAAACAACGGAATATCCATTAGCCTATGAAAATGATTTTGCCTTGTTAGATAACGAAGATAATCTAGTGAGGGAAGATATTTTTAGCATATTAAAAAATAGTGGTGTTGGAATTCCTAAGTACTATGAAAAAGTTGAATTTGAAGTAAACGGTCAAAAAGGAGAATATGCTAGAAGCCGCTCAGGTTGTTTTTTCTGCTTTTATCAACAAAAAATAGAATGGATTTGGTTGTATGAGCAACATCGCGAACGGTTTGATAAAGCAATGGAATACGAAAAAGATGGTTATACTTGGATGCAAGATGAAAGTCTTGAGGACATTATTAAACCGGAGCGAATGGCTCAGATCAAAGAGCAACAAATAAAAAAACTACAAAAAAATAACCAAAACAAAAAATCAGCTTATCTCTTAGACCTTTTAGATGATTCTGAAGGAGAAGGTTGTGCAAGTTGTTTTATTTAGTATGAATGATTCTAATATAATATATAAGGTTGATGGCTTCCGTTTTATTAATAGCTTACATACAACTGCAAGACAATTACCTATATGCTCTGAAATAATAAAACAACTTTCTAATAAACAGCTGCCTAAAGACATTTTGTTTCAGTTAATGGTTAAATGGAGTATACAGGAAGAATCTATTAATGATAAATATAAAAATAGTAAAGGAAAACTAACCCAAAATGGAAAAGCAACAACAGCATTTAAAAATTATTTAGATTTATGTGAGTCATTGAAACTTGTAATTCGGTTGAATGATTTTTACGCTAGTTCTCGACTTTCTTTTGTTCTAAAATATTTTATGGAACATAATGATGATAATTTTTCCAAAGCTGAGAAGATCTTTTATTTATTACAATTATTTTTAGTGGATTCAGATGGAATTTTATATGTGTTAGATGAAATAAATACTAGTTCCTTAAATCAAAAAGCCTTACAAGTGAATTTTAAAGACAATTTTAACTTAAGACTTGTAACAAAGCAAATTTTAGCTACACCCATTGTTAAAAACTCTATTAACGAAAGATATAGAACGATTAATTATGTTTGGCAAAATCCTGAAAAATATGCTGAGCATTTGTTAATACCACGATGTGAATGGCTGACAACTTTGGGTATTTTAGACATAAAAAAAAATGGAAGTAGTACTATTTATTCCTTTACTAGTAATGGAAGAGTTTTTTTCGAAAAATTGCCAGTTCTTTCAAACTCTAAATTAAAAGATATTAATGAAATTTGGATTTTTCAGAATTTTTTTTCTATTATTAATTTTCTTTATCCAGGAAATAATACTATTTCATTTAAAGATATGGATCCTAAACAAAAGATTAATGAACTAGGCTTTAGTTTAGATAATGCTTTAAAGGTAGTTAAGACAAGTAATTCCTTTAAAATACCACTTTTTGATTGTTTAGTTTTTATTTGTATTGATTTATTTTCTAGCAAAAATATAATAATCGAAATGTCAGATGTTTTGGATATGTTAAAGGCGGGAATAACTTACGGTTTAAAGTCTTTTAATTTAAAGCATGAGGGTAGACTGAACGAAAGTTATATAATATCAGAAATTATCTAATGAAATTAAATTGTATAATTGATACATGTACTTGTATCGCTCTAAGCAATACTGAATTTAAGCAGAAAAGGGTCCTTGATCATCTGAATAATATTGCTGTTCTAAATTTCAGTCCTGAGGTTCATATAGAATTAAGAGATCACAGTGATAAAAATCTTCCGAAGTTTATTCACAATAAGTCAAGGAAATTAGGAACTAGCAAACACTCTATCAGTGAGTACGAACGCCGTATGCTAGGTAAAACTTTAACGTCTAGAGCTAAAAAAGGAAATAAAGGGGAAATAGATAATTTTTTAGTATCTGTTGATCAAATTCATACCTTTAAAAAGAATAATGTTATATACATTACTGATGATAAAAAAGCCTTGAATGGTGTTTTAGAAGAGTGGGCTCCCTGCTTTCCTGTTATCTCTGTATGGACCTCCTATGAAGTAATATTATACTTATATGCAGAGAAGATCATTCCATCAAAAGACATAGCAAATGACCTTATTCAAGACATTATTAACTTTACAGCGCCAAAACCTGCAGAGAGAAGTCCGAAGACAACTTCTGAAATAATGAGTTTAAAGGTCTCATACAAAAATAAAATAGAGAACATTAGTAAATTACTAAACTAAACCATTATGAGTAATTTAAGATTAATCAATTTACAGTTTAATCCATTTAGAGATATCACTCCTTCATTAAGTAATAACTTAGTGTGGGCTGATATGAAGGATGTCAAATCAAAAATCAGCAAGGCTTATACTGATTGCATAAATAATAGCTCTAAACAAATTATTTTAAATTGGGGTGCCTATGGTGGTGGTAAGACTTTTAGTGCTTACTATTTCATAAAGGAAAAGTCAACTGAAAAGAATTTACAACATATTTACATCAGATGTCCGAAAGATGGAAGTAAAGCCACTGACGAGTTCTTTAAAAGTATCATTGACTATATTTCATTTGAAAAACTCCAACAACATATTAATTCAATAATTAATAATCATGGAGAATCAGCTTTAATGAATTTTTTAACTCCTATTAGTAGTAGAGAATATGCTAAAGCTATTTGCTTAATAGGATCGGATGATCAGGATATATCTGAGTTAATGAATAGATTTCTTTATGTAGGGTTAACAAAAACTGAATTAAAAAAATTGGGATTAGCGAAAGATATTCAAACAGATACAGATTCCATAAAATTTCTAGCTGGTATAATATCATGTTTTATTGGGGACGGAACTTTTTATGACGGGCGTGTTGTCTTTTGGATTGACGAAATGGAAGATTTAATATATTATGCTTCTAAAAATTACAAAGCTTTTTCTCAAGTCCTAAGAGACTTAATGGATAGTATCTCGACTAGTTTTTTGCTTTTTATGAATTTTACTTTAGCCGAAGGAGAAGAGAGTACTATTGAGTTAATACTAGGCGGTGCAGTTTGGTCGAGAGTTACAAGAAAAATCAGATATAAGCAGTTTTCATTTGAAAATGCCAAAGATTATAGTTTGGAATTATTAGAACAATCGAGGATAGATAAAAAAGATAAAGCTCCATTTAATGATGATGTAGTTGACACAGTTTTGAACTACATTCCAGAAAGCGCATTGACTCCAAGAGAAATTAATAAACATTTTAACTCTTTAATCGCTTATGTAATTGAAAATGATGCTAAGATTATTGACACTTCATTAGTCAATAGTTGGATCGCAGAATATAATGAAGATAATTAATTTCTATTCTTTATATGTGAAATTTTACTTAGTTACCTAAATAAGCTTCGGTTTCTTGTGCTAGCTATTAAGACACCTCTTAATCTTTGATACGAAGTAGATTATCTATATGGTCAAGGAAAGTGTCATAAATATTTCGATTAGGATGTCCTTCTGCAAAATTTTTTTTCGAGATTGAAATTGCACGTTCAACATATTGTTTTGCCTCGATTAGGTTGCCTAACTGCAGTTGAATTACAGCCATTGTGCTATAGGTATTACCAAGAGTATAATGACTGTCTCCTAAAGCATCTACTTCTATAGAAATCGCTTGCATTTGAAACTCATGAGCTTTTTGAAAGTCTTTTCTTTTTAAATAAATAGAAGCTAGATTGTTATAGGAAGCTCCAAGTGTATAATGATTATTTGAATAAATTTCTTTTCTGATTTCTATAGATTTCAGTGTATGATATTCTGCTTCATCAAGCTTATCTATAGATTCGTACATGGCAGCTATGTTTCCATGAGCTTGTGCAAGTTCAGGGTGATTTTCAGCTAATACTTGTTTCCGTATATCAAAGGATTTTTGTTGATAAAGTAATGCTTTGTCTATTAATCCTATTTTATGAAGCAATAAGGAGTAATTATTATATGCTCCTGCTAGATGTGGGTGATTTTCGGCTAGATTATATTCTGCAATCAATATAGCCCTCTCTTGGTAATCTAATGCCGATTCTAAGTCTCCTTCAATTTCATAAAGCAGCGATAGATTATTGTAAGAGGTCCCCACATCAGGATGAAGGGGATGTTGATACTCTTCCTCTAGCTCTATTGCCTTAAACTGAAAATTAAACGCTTCATCAATTCGACCTAGTGTTTTGTAAACTGATTGGAGATTATTATAGCGTCCTGAAAGTTCTATAGCATTACTTGGTATATCCTTCTCATATATTGATACTGCCTTGTGATTGAATAAAAGTGATTTTTCTAGGTTAAAAAGATCCTCTTCTCTTAAACCTAGAATACTATAAAGTTCAGCAATTTCTTTACTGTCATCTGAGTTTTCTATATGACTAGCAACGCTTTCAGCATATTCAACAAACCTCCTAATATCAAAAGGATTCGTTTCCCAAGAGATAGTTAGAACTTTTGATAGCGTATTAAGTAGCAATATACAATTGCTTTCATTTGGTTCTAATTTAGCTCTCAATACTTCTTGTACTATTTGATGTATTTGATAGTTCCCATCTAATTCTTTTAGCCATCCCTTTGAAGCAAGTTCTGAGATATTATCGAAAAACTCATTGTCAACTTCAGGAATCCCAAAAAGCAATTTTGAATCGTCATAAGAGATTGGGGTTGAGTTTAAAATAGAAAAGTATCGTAAATATTGAATTTGTTCTTCAGTTAGGTCTGAAATTGAGAATATTTTGAGTAAATATTCAAAAAGTGTTGTTGGATTTTTTTGTGGGTCATGATCTACAAAGACCTTAGCTGTTTTCGGAATCTGCAATCCATTTTGTTCTAATAATTCGACTAATTTGTGAATACTGAGCCTTCTTTTTTGAGCAGTCTTAGCTAATAGTTCAATAGTTAAAGTATGGTTTCCAATGTAATTTAAAAGATTAATAACTAAATTGCTTCTTTCAATTCTGTAATACTGATAAAAAAGGCGAATAGCATCTTCATCATTTAAGACTTCTAAGTTGAACAATGAATAGCCTTCAATTTCCTCACGAGATGTTAACAGTATTTTCCAATTATCAAATGGAAATTTATTTTCGAGTTCTCTTATATCAGCTGAAGTATTGTCAATTACCAATAAATTAAGGCCTGAAATATTCTGTAATTTATTAAGAATCATCATTAATTGATCCTCTGGAGCTAGATCCTCAATAGGAAGCTGCAAATTATTAAGCAATGTTATATTATTTGCAAAAGCGTCTAGTAATGGAGATATTCCTACAAGTTTCTTTTTTGAAAAATCTGCGTGGACATCTAACCAAATTATGTGTGAAAACCTACGAAAATTCTTACGTACGAAAAGTTTAGCAAGTGTACTTTTTCCTACTCCTCCTAAACCATTAACCAATACAGTTCTTCTGGAGGAGTCAATTAGTGTTTCTAGGTTTAATAAATCTGTCTCTCGACCAACTATTTCTTCCTCGTGAATATTAGGTATATATGTAATTACTTGTGGTATTACTGATTCATTTTGGAATAAATGAGGATAATACTTGCTTCTTAATTCTACATATTGGGCAATAAATTTTTCTATATCCTCCCAGCTCCAGAAAATAATCTCAAAGCTATTTGATTGAGAAAGAAATATAGCACGATCCTGAACACGACCATATTTCTTAGTAGTAGTTATTAATACAAAACGACGGCTATCAATTGGCGAACCTAAAAACAGTTTTATACTTTCATCCAAATCATTAATAAGTTCTCTTTCTAAAGCCTTGTCAGAACGCAACAGTTTCTTTTTTTTACACTGGGCAACTACTTTATGTGTTGTAGATAAAATGTCAATTCCAGATTGTGTTGCACCTTTTGTTTTGTAGAGTTCGAATGATTGGGTTTGATAAACACAATTTAATAGGTCTTTACAAAAATCTTGAAATATGTTTTCATCTCCTATTGGTTCATATTGAAAATGCATATTTAAAATTTAATTTTAATTTGTTGTCTAAATTTCGAAATATAAATATCAATCTTCCAAAGCCCCCATTAACTGCTCCATCCCAAAATTCAATAGAAAATCAGAATAGTAATGGTCAAATATATCCCTGATGTATTCGTCTATTGTTATACTTTCAGTACCTGTTTCTTTATCTACAGATATGGAGTATTTCCTTCTTTTTGTAATCATATAAAGAAATAATGTATGAAAATAAACAGAAGAAATATACTTTCTTTCAGCGGTAAGAATCTGATCTTCTCCTTTTAATTTGGAACGATGGTTCAAGAATACGGAGCTATCGAGATTAATGAATATTTCCTGCAATTGATCACCTTCTGAAACCGGATACATTACAATATTGCGTCCCATTTCAATTCCGTTTTCTTCCAAGGAACTCCAATTTTCTTCTTTCACTCGATGAAGTTTGGGTAATCCAATATAATCTTCCTGATCTTCTTCTTGAGGTATTTTTTGTTTAGGAGCTTCTTTGTCAGTGACTTTTACAAGAATTATTTCCTCGAAGGTTTGTCCTGGTGCGGTGAGAGAAGCTTTTATTTCAATTTCATCACCAACATTTAATTCTTCTGTAGGCTCTAGTGTTAGTTTTATGGTTCCCTGATTAGGGCTGCTCTTAGCAATATTTAACACTCCTGAAACCTCCTTTTTTGTTCCAGGTTCTGTCCCTCCGGAAGTCGCATTTCTTTTTATTTGTAAAACGCTGATTTCTAAATCACCGGAATCCTCGGAACGATCAAAATAATCATTTGCTACATCTGTATCAAATTTAATTGTTCTCTCTCCGTTTTTAGGCAATGAGATGATATTGATACCTTCTTTTTTGTTATGTAATTGAAATAACGATGGAAATCGTTGTGGCAAAAATGGCTTTACCTCTGTTTTAGGTTTTTGAGAAGCAGGCTTTCTATCCTTTTTTTCTTCCTTTTTCTCCTCTAGTTTTAAAGTGTTTTGCAGCAATTTAAATAGATCACTGTTTTTAGGTAAATTTTTCGCAAATGATTTTATAAGTTCAGTAGTATCTTCATTCTCTAATCCAATACTTTCTTTACGTTTCCGATTAATTTCGTCTAATTCACTCTTCCTTAATTTCTTGCCCAAATATTCTCTCAATGCATTTGCTTCAGGTCCATCTTTTAGACGATCTCTAGAAGCCATAAATAACTCTTCTCTAAAGTCAGGATCCATTTCAGTACAATCCACGTGAATCAGAAGATAATCTTTAAGAAGATTGAGTTTGAGAGTTCTGGATATAAATTCAGTTGTATAACTGCCGTGTACCTGCCCGTTAATGGAAAACATAACAGACATATTATTTTTAAAAAACCTGCTTCTTATAATTTCTCTGCTCTTTTTAACATCGTGTTTTTCTGTTTTAGGCTTAAAAACATAACAGGTTACTTTAGCCTTACCGAATAATTTATCAACATATTCTTCAGAAAAATAAGTATCTATATAATCGCTTTGTGCCTCTTCTAATCTTCTTTTTAATCCGAACAAATCTAATTCTAAAACTTTATTATTAGGATATCTCTCTTTGTTATCTGCCGTTAAAAGAGGGAGTACGGGTTCAAATAAAAATTCATTCAGACTTTGATTGAGATCCTGCGCAAAACCTGAATAACCAGTAGGGAATTGATACGAGTACATTTTTATAATACTTCCTGTGTTAAAATTTCTTCCGTGGAGTTTTAAGTCTAAATCGGTTATAGGAAAATTAGGAATTTGGTTATCTATCTTTAAATATTCAAAATGACTTGATCTTCTATTGGTTCCAGATTCACTAATTTTTCTTTGACGAATTAAAGTAAAGCCAAAATTGCCGGTATTATCATATCTTTTGGATGCAATCAATTGAAATCTTCTTTTTCCGCAAAATACTAAAGCACCGCTTCCTCCCATATTATACTTACCCTGAACAAACTGAATATGAATTTTATTTCCTCTTACTAAAGAGAGAAATGTATCTTCAAATTTCTCAGGATGCTGTCCTTCACCATTGTCATATACAATCACAGAAGTATTACGAGGTGGGCCATCTGCTAAAATCTGTATTTCTTCAGATTGCTTACGCCTATTCTGTTTTAAATCCCAGTTTTTATAATCCGGATAAAATAGATTGATAGCTTCTTCCATAGACTTAGGAGCTTCATCAGAATCAGGAGCAACTCCTTTCTCTAAGCATTTTTTGGTCAGAATCGCATCAATAGAGTTGGTAACCTTTTCTACCAATGCGGCAATAGGACTTGATTGTTGATTTCGGACGATACCAAACATATTTTCGTTTCCACCTAAAGGAAACCAGTTTTCATCTTTGAATACATTAGGATTTTGTTTAATTACCTCTTCGACTTCCTCTTCAGTAGGACTAAAATATAAAAGTTTAAAAAGGTCTTCTGTAGAAATATCAGGCATAGTTAGAAGTTTTTAGTTGAGAAATAATTTCTTTAACTTTTCTAATAGTGTAAAGAATTTCACTTTTGGTATTGTATTTACTTAGGCTGAATCTTATACTCGAGAAAGCATATTTATTACTTAATCCCATTGCTACTAGAACATGTGAGGGTTCTATGAGTTCAGAATGACAAGCAGAACCGTTTGATACGCAAATGTTATCAAGCATCTTAATGAGTATATCAGCCTCAATATTAGGAAAACAAATATTTGAGATATTATAAATCCTATTCTCTCGGTCTCCATTCACAAATGCTCCTTCAATGGTCAATAGTTCATTTTCCAATAAATCTCGCAGCTCTTGTACCGAAGACTTATTCCTTTCTATTTCATTTATACATATTTCACAGCTTTTGCCTACTCCAATTACTCCAGGAATATTTAATGTACCACTTCTTTTTCCTTTCTCTTGACCACCACCGTGTAATAAGGGTTGAAAATTTAAACTTTGGGAATTTTGATAATATCCGCCAATTCCTTTTGGTGCATAAAACTTATGTCCTGAAAAAACCAGATAATCTATCTTTAAATCTTTCACATCAATTGGAATTTTACCAACTGCTTGTGTCGCATCCGTCATCATTAGCGCTCCAAACCGATGTGATATTTTTGTAATTTCTTTTATAGGCTGTATTACACCAGTTTCATTATTTACTAACATAACTGAAACTAAAAGTGTTTTTTCTGAAATTACTTTTTTTAATTCATTTAAGTCTACTAATCCAGATTCGAGAACAGGTAAGTAAACAACATCAAAACCTATTTCTTCCAAATATCTGCAGGTATCAAGTATTGCAGAATGTTCAGTTTTAACTGTGATAACTTGTGATCGTTTTGTTCTATTTGAAATAACTACACCTTTTAAAATAGTATTAATTGCTTCGGTTGCCCCAGAAGTAAACGTAATTTCTTTTGCTTCTGAATTAAATAATTTGGCAACATTTTCTCTCGCCCTTACAATTTTTTTATTGATTTCAACTCCCAAAGAATGAGCACTTGAACTATTTCCATAAAGTTCTGAGAGATATGGAATTATTTCCCTTATCACTTCATCATCAACCTTCGTAGTTGAAGCATTATCAAGATATATATAATTTTGAGATGTAGACATTTTATTAAAATCAGATAGTATCAAATATACTCATTTTACCTCATTATATTTTCTTAATCGTTTACCATATATTTAAAAATCACATTTTATAATTTTTAATTTACAACATAGGATTAATCAAGATTTCATCTTACAATTTCGTGAAATCTAAGTTTAATCTATTAGCTTGCAATATATAATGAATGATTTGAATTTGTTTACGATAATCCGTAATTATAAAATTTTATTTTCTCTAGCCATTAAGCTTAAGAAATGTTTGTAACCTTATTAGTAATTTGAATTATCAGTACACAAAAAATAAAAACAGAAACCAAAGATAATGAGCTACTAAATCCACCACCTAAATTCTGTCAAGGTCAAGTCCTCCGGATTTTCAGAAAAACTTTTTACGTATAAAATCTACGCAAAAACTTTTTCCAAAAAACCTTGACAGAATGCCACGCTCATTTTCAAAAGGCTTTCTTTTTTTAATTTTTTTTCTTAGTTTTCTTTTAGAAATATTTTAAATGAGAAATTTCAAGCGCAAAGAGAGGGATTAAATTCTTGGTTTGGACTAAAAAAACATGTTCAATTTTTAGCCTTTTTACTTGCAGATTTGAGCAGAAATTTTTAGCTTTACTACGTAAAATTTAAATTAGGATTTTACCACTTTCTTGCAAATGTCCTATTTAAGGACATTCACAAAGATGCTACAGCGAAAATATTATCCATAAAGCGATGAGAAATGGGTACAAAATCCCTCACTCTCCGCAGAGTAAATCTCAAAAATTATTAAAATCCTTTAAAATCTACATTTTAAAGGATTTTTTATTTTCAGAATATTAAGATACACCAGATTATTTTATTTTTTAAGTGAGTTGTTGGTGTAATTGAATTTTCTAATAAATCTATTCATTTGTTTTGTAATAATCTTGATTAACTTTGTATCATACAAAAGCAATTCACCAAAAAACTCCAACAAGTAATAGACATGATATCGTAAGGAAGATTTATAAATTATCAGATGAAAAACGACTCTACTTTATTAAGTGTTGTTTTTGTTCCTCTATATTTAATGTTTAATTAATTCATCATTCTCAGTATTCTTGCTAAAAAAGATTATTTTTCTGGAAATTTTTTTACTGATTCATTATGGAAATTTCCGGGGCTTTTCTGGCTGTAATTTTAGAAGCCGTTCTATCGTTTTTTTTAATTAAAAAAGAAAATTCAAAGAAAAATATTTTCTTAATACTTTATATAGTAACGGTAATTTTAGATCTTCTTTATGAATATTTCATCTTCAATTTAGGGCACGGCAGCACTTTTCTGATCGATCAGTATCCGTCAAGTTTTCGGCTTGTAAAAGGGCCGCTGTTGTTTCTTACAGGCAGGCTTTTACTGAAATATAATTTTAACTGGAAAAACTACTTTCACTTTCTTCCTTTTTTCGTTGTATTCATCTGTAACATTATTGTTGTGTTTATCGGTTCGGAATCCCAGAGTTTTCACCGGTTTTATTTATGGATTTTTAAAATTTATCCCTTTTATTGGGTAAGTTATCTCATAGTTACCCTTACTGAGCAGATCAGGCGCAGAAATAAAGAAAATCCATTTCAGAAGCTGTTTATACAGTTTTTATGTTTTGTACTTACTTTAATTTTTACCTATATGATATGCGGATACGGGGGATTGGTAGACAGGGAGCTTTTGAGAATTATTTATACCTTTTCCTTCTTTGTACAGTTTGTTTTTCTCATCCGGCTGACTCAAATAGACAAGCCGCTTTCCGGAGTGAATGTGGTCAATAACGACATAGATGTAAATGAAGTCACGGAAACTTTGACAGAACATAAAAAAAGCAGAAAATACAAAAATTCCGTCCTGAGTAAAGACTATATAGCCAATACCAACAACAGGTTAATTGAACTCTTAAGGAATAAAAAAATATACACAAAAGAAGATCTGAGCATGGATGATATTTCCAATATGATCCATATTTCTAAAAACCATTTATCCCAATGTATTTCTGAAGGCCTTGAGACTACTTTTTACGATCTCATCAATAAGTACCGGATTGAGGAATTTATAGAGCAGATCAATCAAAATCCGGAGCAGCAGATCAGTGAACTTTATTACCAGTGCGGGTTCAGGTCTAAAGCTACTTTTTATAAATATTTCAAACAGGAAACCGGGGTAAATCCCAACGATTACCGCAGGAAAATTCTCAGGGAAAAAGAATTCCATCACGATTATTAACTTTTGGTTTTTATTCGTTAATAAATAATTAAAACAATTTAAAATACTGATAATCAGTTATTTATTTGTCTGTTTTATGGAAATAAGTTCATCTTAATCCGGATGAACTTTTCAAAATGAAAGTCGGAATAGTTTTGCAGCAGATAAAAGCATCTGTAAAAATGAAAAAACTAACATCAACTTTGGCCGTTGCACTCTTCTTTGCTTCAATACAATCTTATGCACAGATCCAGGTAAGCGGAAAGATAGAAGACTCACAGGGGAAACTTCCGCAGGCAAAAGTTCTGACTTATGACAAAAAAAACTTTGTTCTGACAGATAACCAGGGGAATTTCAGTATTACCATTCCTGAAGGTTCCGCTTCTGTTATTGTAACTTACGAAGGATATACCGATAAAACGGTTGATATTGATACCTCCGCCAATCCAAAGGTTGCAGATTTAGGAATCATTGTCCTGGAAAATAAAGAAAATACAAAAAGCATTGAAGGCGTTGTCATCACTTCCGCCTACAAACCTTCTCAGGCCAGGGCACTGAATATTAAAAAGAATTCCGAAACCATCTCTGATGTCTTGGCCTCCGATGTCATCGGAAAACTTCCCGACAGAAACGCCGCCGAAGCCATCCAGAGATTACCTGCTGTAACCATTGAAAGAGACATGGGTGAAGGTCGTTTTGCAGCCGTAAGGGGAACGCCTATCCAATGGAGCTCATCCACCCTCAATGGAAACAGGATGCCAAGTGCCAGTGGAGATTATGCCAACAGGGGACTGCAGATGGATATTTTTCCTTCGGAACTGATCCAGTTTGTAAAGCTATCAAAAACACTTACTCCCGATATGGATGGTGACGCCATCGGGGGAACGATAGATTTTATCACAAAAACAGCTGTAAGTAAAGAAACACTGTCTGTAAATGCGGCTGGAGGCTTTGTTAATCAATCCAAATCTCCCAGCTACAATGCTTCAGTGGTGTATGGGAACAAAATCACAGATAAGCTGAGATTCATTACTTCTGCTGTAATATGGAACAGAGACACCGGGATAGATAACTTCCAGATGGTGTATGATTTCAATAATAAGGATAAGGTTAAATCTTTTGCGATCAATCAGTTACAGCTGAGGGATTATATTGCGCAAAGAAGAACTTTAGGCTTCAACGGAGCTTTGGATTATCAGATCAATAAAAATAATAAACTTTATTTTAAAGGACTGTACAGTCAATATATTGATGGACAGAACGTTCGCGAGACCTATTTTAACTTCAATACAAAAAATGTTCAGTTACAGGCCAGGCATTCGGATTATGTTACCGATCTCTATTCCTTCGATCTTGGAGGGGAGCACAAATTATCAGATAAGTTAAAACTCGACTGGTCTTTAGTAAAGGCAAGATCAAGTTTTGAGTTCAATTCTCCCAAAAATCTGAGTAAAGACGAACGAGGGTACCCGATTGTTTTGTTTAGACAAAATATGACTTATGGAAATCTCTCGGCAGACGGATTGAAATACCTGGCAATGGATTCTCCCGACGGTACAGGTGATGCTTCCGATGTTGTCCTGCCACATAACCTGAGTGCATTAGATCCCGCTCAGATTTACCTCTATCAAACCATTATCAGCAGGAATAAAAACAGTGAAAGGGATTACAGAGGGCAGTTCAATTTCAGCTACAGGCTCAATGATAAAATCAATTTAAAAGCTGGAGGAAAGTTAGTAGATAAAGATAAAAATTTTGCTTCAAGTGTTTACGTTTGGATGCCTTCAAAGCTCATGGGAATACCGGGATCAGCACCTCTTGTCTATCTGAATCAGCTGCAGACAGAAGGTTTCGCTTATAATGGCGGATTTCTGAACCCGCTTGGCCAGCCTTACAATAATGTCATCATCGACCAGATTACCAACGGGCAGATCGATCAGATGTATACCCCGGAATTCATAGCAAATAATACGATGTTCAATGTACAGGGGCCTAATACTGCAAGCAATCTTGCTGCATCGTATTCCGGAAAGGAAAACGTATATTCGGCGTATGTGATGGGAAATTTCAGGCTGACTGAGAAATTGACGGTGATCGGAGGGTTCAGGAATGAATATAATGTGACCAATTTCAAAGGCAACAGTGTTGTCATAAAAGGAAATACTACGGTCGCGGAGCCTGTTGAAAAGGAGAATACATATAACGCCTTCCTTCCAATGGTGAATATGAAATATAATCTGGATGAAAATACCATCTTCAGAGCTTCGTACACCAGATCGTTTGCAAGACCGGATTTCAGTGACCTTAATCCAGGGTTACAGATTAACGATGCCCTTCAGACCATCACACAAGGTAATGCAGGACTGAAACCTACCTATGCCAACAGTTTTGACCTGATGTTTGAAAAATATTTTTCCAATTTAGGAATCATTTCTGTGGGAAGCTTCTATAAAAGCCTTAGCAGTATCATTTATCAGGATCAGACGACGGAGCAGAGAAACGGGTTGGTATATCTTAAAAGCTCGCCAGGAAATTTAGAGAAAGGCTGGCTGTTTGGTCTGGAAGCCAATTTCAGTAAACGCTTTACAGAATTGCCGGGCTTTTTGCAGCATTTTGGATTTGAAGGGAATTACACTTTTGTGGATTCAAAAACCGAAATACCGGTATATAACGGGGCAGCGGTGGAAAAGATCGAAACCACTTTACCCAAACAGGCAAAACACATCTTCAATGCAAGTATTTTCTATGAAACGGATAAGCTGATGATAAGGTTGGCAGGAAATTACAAAGGGAAATACCTCAATGCTATCCGTTCTCTGGCCGGGCCCGATCATTACCAGTGGTTTGATAAAAACTTTACCCTTGATGCTACAGCTTCTTATGCCATTTCAAAGAAAATAAGGCTTTTTGCAGAGCTTAATAATCTTTTCAACGAACCTAACAGATTTTATCATGGGAAACAGGACCGAACAGAAAACGTTTCCTATACAGGCTTCCGAGGACAAATGGGAGTTTCACTCAACTTTTAATTTAAATATTTTAACATGAAAAAAATAATACTATCCACATTCGGATTGTTATCGGTATTGGCAATAGCGCAGAATAAAAAAGAATTCAGCGGATATCCGAAAGATTTGAAAATTAATCAGATCCAGGTACTGGGAACTCACAACAGCTATGCAAAACCTGTAGATTCCAAAGTTTTGAAGATGGCAGGCAGCATTATGGAGAAATTCAAAGGTTCTTTTTTTGATAAAATGTCTGCAGAAGAAAAAGCCAAATTCCAGGAATATCATCCCAACGGACTTGATTTTGCTGAGGGCTTAAATTATAATCATCCCGATTTTAACGAGCAGCTTAATGCCGGTATGAGGAATATTGAAATTGATGTTTACTATGATCCTACAGGAAACAGATTCAATAAGCCTGCTTCTTACGAAATGCTGAAAAAGCAGGGCGTAACGGATCTTGCCCCTTTTTCTACGGAAGACCTGGATAAGCCGGGTTTCAAAGTAATGCATATTGCAGACCTGGATTTCAGAACCCATTACACTACTTTTAAAAAGGCACTTCAGGCTTTGAAAGACTGGTCTGATAAAAATCCTGATCATGTTCCCGTTTTCATTCAGGTTGAAGCCAAAGATTCCGGGCTTCCTATTTTCCCCAATCCTGCAGAAGTTCTTAAATTCGATCAGAAAGCATTTGACGATCTGGATCAGGAAGTACTTTCTGTATTGGGAAGAGATAAAATTATTGCCCCTGATGATGTTAAAGGAAAATATAAAACCCTCAATGAAGCGGTACTTCACCATAACTGGCCGACGGTAAATGATTCAAAAGGGAAATTTGTTTTTATACTGTTGCCTTCCAGTGCCGGAATCAGCAATAACGAATCTCCTTATTTATCAGGGCGTCCGGGCCTTAAAGGAAGAATGATGTTCATAGAATCTGCTCCGGGCAAAGATTATTCGGCTTTCATCCTTTATGATAATGCCATCGTAAGACAAAATGAGATTCAGAAGCTGGTAAAAGAAGGATACCTTGTGAGAACCCGTTCAGATATAGAAACGTATGAGGCAAAGGTAAACGATAGGACAAGGGAAAAAGCAGCGTTCAGCAGCGGGGCACAGGTTGTTTCCACAGATTTTTTCAGGAAAGGGAATGCCTATGGAACAGATTATTATGTTACGATGCCTAATGGTGAAACGGCAAGATGCAATCCTGTGAATTCTCCTAAAAACTGCCCTAAATAAATTCCGAACTTTAAGCATAAAAGCATTTTAGGAAAAACGGTTTATCAACATTGCTGATAAACCGTTTTTGTGTCTACAAATTCTGAACAGAATAATAATATTTACCATCAGATTTTATGTTCCACCTGATTAAAAAACGAAATCATTTGCTCCAATCCGTTTTTTGAGAACATTCTTTCCATATTTTCCAGAGTATCTTGTGTTGCTGCAGCTCCTCTTATAACCATATTCTTTTCAAAATGAGCGATGGCGGATTTAATATCAGAAAATGTATTGCCTGTTAAGCATTCGGCTAACTCAAACGCATCCTGCATGGCTACATTGGCGCCCTCGCCTGCGAAAGGCGGCATTTTGTGGGCAGCATCGCCAATCATGGTTAAATTTTCCTGAGTTTCCCAGGTTTGATTGAACGGATAATAATATTGAGGCCGCGGAGTAAAGTGAACGCTTTCATTGGTAAATAATTCCAGCCAATTTTCGCTCCAGTTTGAAAATTCCTGTTTAAACCAAGCGGTCACCTGTTCTTTATTGTTGAAATCAATTTTACTTTCGGAAAGCCAGTTTTCAGAAGTTTTGAAGGCCACTATAAACATAATTGAGCCGTCGCCTTTTGTACCGTAACCCAGCATTTTTTCATCATCAAAAGCCATTACTTTTCCAAAAGAAAAAAGTTGGGATGTGTTTTTTTCCACTTCGTAAATATCACCCTGAATCAGTGTAATACCTGAAAAAATAGCTTTAAGATCGCTAAGGTAAGGACGGATTTTTGAATTGGCTCCGTCGGCAGCAATTACCAAATCTGCATAAGCGCTTGTTCCGTTGCGGAAATGCAGAAGCCAGTCATTGTCCTGTTTTTCCATGGAAATAAAACGGCTGTCCCAGACAACGGTATCGGGCTGTAAAGAATTTAATAAAATATTACGCAATGGCGCACGGTCAATTTCCGGGCGGGTTTCGGAAATCGTTTTTGCAAAATTACGGTCGTCGAAATGGATGTTGAGCGACTTATCCGCCAATATCATTTTACTTGCTTCAGGACGGTGATGCTTATAAAATTCATCAAGCAAACCTGCACGTTTCAAAGCCTCCAAACCGGTTGTTTCGTGCAGATCCAGAGTGGAGCCCTGCACACGGACATTTCTGTTGAAGTCTCTTTCATAGACTTTAACATCAGCATTTTGCATTTGTAATAATCTCGCTAAGGTTAAGCCAGCCGGTCCGCCACCTACAATGGCGATTTTTTTATTTTGTATGAGCATAATTTTAAAATTGATGCTGCAAAATTATTTCTTGTCAGTTATTAAAAATTGTAAAAATCGGCGGTCTTTGTTTTTGAATAATTCTTTGGGCGAGGCACCTGAAAGTTTTTTGATTTCTTTGATGAAATGCGACTGATCGTAATAGTTCAGCTGCGGAAAAAGCTTGCCTTCCTTGATATGCGAAAGTGAAGCCTGAAAACGCAGAATGCTGCAATATGCCTTTAATGAAAGCCCGAATTGCTGATTGAAATATTGATTGATCTGTCTTGCGCTCCATGCTACTTTTTCCGAAAGCTCCTTCACTGAAATTTCGCCGTTGGTTGCCGTAATCAATTCAAACAATTGGCGTTTCCGGTTATCGATTTCTTTTGGTAAAAGCGATTGAATTTTTAGGGTGGCTTTTTCGCAGAACAAATCAAAATCATTTAAATCGCCGATGTTGAACCCCCAAAAATTATCTGGCAAAGATTTTCCTGTATTCAGAATGTCTGCGATAGAGTGGCGTAAAATATATTCTACGGCAAGCGGATTAAAATTAATGGCAAAAAAAGTTGAAATACTTTGCTCCGGTGTGATTTTAGGTTTTGTTTCCAGGCCTAAAAGCGAAATGTGAAATTGACCATCTGAGGTTTTATAAAAAGATAGATCAATTTTTCCGTTCGGAATAATCACGCCTTCGGTAATAGAAGACAGGTTTTGTATCGATGAAAAGCAATAGACGAAATCGGCAATCGACTGGTCGGGTTTGACGAGTTGATGTTGGGGGATATCATTCATTTTCCTGACTGGCTTATTTTTATACGGCTTAAGTGAACTTTTGTAACATCTAAATAAGAAACAATATCATGTTGCGGAATATGCTGAATAATATGAGAACATTCGTAGTATATTGTTTTTTTTAAAATCCAATAACCAACAACTCAAATTTGCATCCTTACAACTAATACTGCAACCCGTATCTCCACACGAGTATAAATTTAAGAAATATTGATCACCCATAAAATAGGTCTGTTCAATAAAAACGACTAAACCATATAATACTGTATCTCTCGAAAAATCCCAAACTAAAAATATTTTATCTTTTTGAGACAAATAGAAAAGAGTCTGATTTCAAAAGAGGGTACATTACCAAAGATTTGAAATGATTAAACGTAAACCATATGCTTTATAACATTTAAGAGACTTTAAATCAATTATTCATTAAAATATTGAATTGAATAAAGATGGAATTAGCATTTGATTTTTTTATCAAACTAGAAGTCTAAAAGCTTGGTTCCATTGGCACAAAAGTTAACAGGCATGCTTTGATTAAGATTAATCCACGGTTGCTTCCCTGCCAAATTTCTTCAGGATTAGAAAATGCGAGCGCAGCGCAGATAAAAAGCTCTTATTCTCAATGTACGGCAAATTGAATTCCAGAGCAGTCTTCTTCACAATGATGGAGATTTCGCCATAGTGAATGTGGCAGACCTTAGGAAACAGGTGATGCTCTATCTGCCTGTTAAGCCCGCCGAGAAAAAATGCCGCGAGCTTATTATGTGTTGCAAAATTCGCTGTGGTATACATCTGATGTTCTGCCCAGGCTTCTTCCATTTGCCCGGTTTCATTAGGCACAGGAAAATGGGTGCCTTCAACTACATGTGCCAACTGAAAAACCAGTCCCATTGTTAACCCTTCGGCAATATGTAAAAGCAGAAAGCCGATCAGAAACTGCCACCAGCTTACATCCAGCACCAATAGCGGCAATACAATAACAGGAAGTAATAAAGTGCTTTATAGAAAAATAAATTGAAATACTCTGACGTAGGATGCCTGTTTTGATGAGCGCCGATTTTTTTCTGGAAGAACTTCACATAATCCTTACGGAATACCCATGAAAGAGAGGCGAGACTGTAAAGTGGAAAGGCATACCAATGCTGATATCGCTAAATTGGATTCACTTTGCTTCTTCACACATGATAAAATTCTTAATATCTTGAGAGATCAATTCTACTGATATTATACTGAACTAATTAGGTATGACCACCTTTCTACATCGAAAATAAATTTATTTCCGAAAAATAGTTGGCAACTATCAACTATTTTTTATGTGGATTTCCAAGTTTACGCAGTCTGGGACAGGCTAAAAGGCTACAATGGCAAAATTATACTTTTTATTAAAGGCTGCACACAGCAGTTACATCTGTTCAATTGTTCCGTCTGAAATCTGAAGCAAGAGTAACAATCCACTTGATTATGGATTTAAATGCTTAATGAATTACAGAGCGTTATTTTAATTTTCATAGATGGATTTAATTTCTTTTGAATCAGAAAAATCGGCTGGTGACGCTGAAGTTAAACATGTAAAATTCCGGTAGGCGCTTCTTTAAATGGATTTCTGAAGCAGTTGATCCCTTATCTTTTTATCTCTAGTTTAATAGAAATAATATTTTTTAGTTTTGTAAAAAAACATGAATAAAATGGGAGTATTCTTTAAAGCTTTTATCTATTTCGGAAATAAGACATGGTTATTTCGGAATTGAATAAATTTAATATATTGAAAATCAAAGTATTAATGATTCTTTGTGAAAATAAACTCACGTTCTGCAAAACTAATTTAGTTAACTTTGTCAAAGCTATAATTTATGTCTCCAAATAGGGAAGTATCTAAAAGTGAATTTTTGAAATTTTCTACAAATAATAATCACAATGAATAAATTTATCTATTCCTTATTGGTCATATTATCATTAACGAAGATAATAAATGCTCAGTCGTTACCTGTAGATTTAACAAAGGAATTTATCAACATTTCAGCAATAGGAAATGGAGATTTTAATAAAGCCGAAAAGGATTACAAAAATTTAATAAATCTTTGTGAAGAAGAAAAACAATACAATATAATGTCCTTATGCTATGCTAACCTGGGATATATTTATCATGCTAAGGGAGACTTTGAAAAAGCAAAAGCTTATTTTGAAAAAGGAATAGAGGCAGGCAATAAATCTTTACAAAAATCCGGTGTAGCAAGTAATTTTGGGGGAATTGGCCAAATCTATCAAGAAATGGAAGCTCATGAAATGGGAAGAAGCTTTATCAATCAGGGAATAGATTTACTAGAAAAAAATAAAACAAATGATGAATTTCGTAATACTACGTTGGGAAATCTATACACATTTTTAAGCTTCTCCAAAATCAGTGTTCCCAATATAAAATATACGATCGCTGATAGTTTAAAAATTAGATTAAAACTCGTGGAAAAAGCTTTGAAATATTATAACGAAGCTCCTTTAAACTATTTTGATAGGCGCTCAGTAGGATATATTAATTTAGCATCTGTCCAGCAGGATATGAAACTTTATCATTCAGCTGTATTTAATCTTGGACAAGCACTAAAATATAACCATAAGAAAAAAAATATCCGTACTTATTCCCGTATTTACTTAGGTTTGGCTATGTCCTATCAAGGTATGGAGAAATATGACAGCGTAATATTCTATAGTTATAAATTTTTAAATCTTCAAAATAACAATGATGCGGCCGGACAGTTAGAGGCTTATGAATGCCTGGCAGATGCTTACAAAAGCACCAATCAGCAGAAATTAAGTGAAAAATATTATAATCAATATCTGGAATTAGACAATAAGCTAAATAAGAATAAGCTGAAATCAGTGGCAAAGGTCTATGAAGAAAACACTCAAAAGACAAAAAAGCTTGGCCAATATAATATAATGATCATTAATATTTCATTTTTTATTCTCATATTATTGCTAGGCAGCACATTTTATATGAGAAGCAAGTACAGGAAAGAGAAAAAACTGTTTTCTGACTTCCGTAACCAGTTAAATGAAATAAAAGTACTCCCTGAAACCAATAGAGTTTTAAAAAATAATATTAAACTCACGGAAGCAATAAGCAACAGTACTGAATTGCATATTTTGAATGGATTGAAAGAATTTGAAAATAATTTGCAGTTTATACAAAAAGGAATTACCCAGGGAAATCTTGCTTCTGAACTACAAACCAATGTGAGATATCTATCTGAGATTATAAAAAAATATAAAGCAGAAAACTTTAATTCATATATTAATAATCTAAGAATAAATTATATAATTCATAAAATAGAAACGGAATCATTATATAGGAAATATAAAATAAGTTATCTGGCAGAAGCTTGTGGCTTTCCAACATCTGCTTCATTTACAAAAATATTTAAAGAAATAACGGGATTAACGCCATCTTCCTATTTGGTTTTGCTTTCTAAAGAAAAAGATTTGGATTAACGGATAATATTAGCCTTTCTTTTTTAAATATCAATGCAATTTTCTCCTCTCTCCATTTTTCCGTGTTTCATTTATCCGATTGAATTTAAACTGATCTGTTTGGTGTTTGGCAGATTCGGGTTGATAATTTTTATTGTCCGGAAGTGAGAATCACAATGAATGCAATAAACTAAAACAGCCTGTCTGGTGAGAAGTATTCAACTGAAATCTTCCAGTTAAAAATATGTCTTTTATAACGGTCTTTTCATTTTTATGTATTTGGGTGGTGAGTTATAATATATTGTATACTAATGTTTTATTTTGAATTTATACGTGGTGAATATCGGAAATAACTACTGCTTATTTCGGAAAATTATATATCAATACCGCGGACTTTATGAGGATAAGTATCAATTTTGCAAACATAAAGCAGTTACGAAAATAACTTATGAAGTATAAAATATCCACACGAAAAATGATATTTCAATTTAAACACAAAATTATAAACACAAATGAAAAAAATAGGATTATTATGTCTTTTTTGGGCTGAAATAATATCGGCTCAAACAGCTTTTACTGCAACCACAACCAATACTACAGGAAGCAGTACCTCTTACAATGCAACTATTGAGAATCCTTCTTCCAGCAGTCTTACTTCAACGTTTACGGTAGGCAAAAGTTTTCCGCACAATTTTCTGGGGACTAAAAATAGAAAACTGACAGGTATTACCATCGATGGTAAGAATTATTTGGTAGGCCCTGATGCTCCTCAAGTTTATATCAGGCGTAATTCTGCAAGTGGTCAGGTTGGCCCGAACTCCGGTAACCAGGCTATACCCTGGAATGACAAACAAATATTTTATGCTGAAGGTTCGGTTGATACCACTAATAAAACCATCAATGCGGTGACAAGCTATCCCGGAGTTGTAAATTCAACTGATCAGCCGATTTTGAGCTTACTTACTAATGCCTATATTAATACAGGAATTGATAATTTATTCAATAATACTGAAAGTCCTGTAACAAATGGTGATTCAAATGCTAATAATATTGAACGTGTTGATTTTATATACTCTACTCCGGTAAAAATTACTGCTAATAATATAACGAGTGGGGGAATTGTAATTTCAAACCGTGGTAATAATGATGATCCGGTTACTTTTTCGGCCATAAGAAATTTATCTGAGGGAAGTAATACAGGATCAGGAACCAACTTTATTTATTCAAATATTATAAAACTCAATAGCAATTGGACGCAAAAAAGTATTAACGGAGGTGCTTTCGTTAACCTTTCAGCTTCCAGTACTGAAATCTATTCCATGTCTTCTGTCATTACCTATAGGGAAAGAGATACAGATGGGGCATTAAACGATAAAACCTCTACTAATAATCCTTCTGCTGACAATGTGCTTGGAAAACAAATCATTTACGGCTTGTTCTTTTCTTTTCAGGATCTGGGGCTAAAGGTAGGTGATAATTTTTATGGGATTTCAACTGCCGGAGGAGATTTTCCAGCCACTGCAGGTGGTACTGAAATGAACAGCTATCTTGATCCTCAGAACTTTCCTTTAAAAACCAATGTTATTGACGGAGGTGTTGACCTTGTTGTAAATGGATTATTTTACCTACTGAATGTTACCGGCAATGTTTGGAATGATATAAATTCCAATGGTGTCAAGGACAATGCTGAACCTTATACCAATGCCGGGGGATTAAATACGGTACTGGTAAATTCTTCCAATACAGTTTTAGATGTGGCTGCGGTAGATGCATCCACAGGTAATTACAAACTAAATAATTTAGCTTTTAATACATCTGGATACAAGATCATTCTTACTACAAACCATCCTGCCATTGGAAGTACATATGCTTCAGGAGCTTCTTTACCTCCTTATTGGGTGAATACGGCAGATGCGGTGGATCCATCCAATACAGCTGTTCAGGGAATCGAACTGGGAGTTATTGAATTAAGCACCCAAACCAATGATGTCACCAACCAAAATTTTGGAATAAAATTAACATATTGTTTCAAGCCAGCTGCAACTTCTGGGGCGACTTTACCTACTAAATTTGGTATCACCTCATTAGGCCGAGCGGGGGAAGACAATAAAGCTAATTGGCCAATGGTAAGAACCGGTGCATGGGCGGCTTTAGAATCTAAAACAAAAGGCTTTGTCATCAACAGGCTTACTTCTGCACAAAAAAACGCGCTTATTCCCGTGGAGGGCATGATGGTATATGATACCGATCTTGACTGTTTAAGCATATATAATGGCACGATGTGGAGATGTTATAGTAATCCTACTTGCCCTGATTAATCAGCACTTAAGAAAACACAATGATTTATATAGTATCAGTTCATGATGCCTTTAGTTTTTCTCCCCGGTCTTACGGGGAGGAAATAAAAGGTCTCTTTTCCAAGAGGTTCTAGCTGGTCATTCATTTGAGTTTGAAAATAACACTTAATAAAGTGAAAAAAATATGTACAAGAAAATGTATAAGATTTTTAAAGCCGGATAAATCCGTATCTAATAACACAATGATGAATCTATATAGTATCAGTTCATGATGCCTTTAATTTTTCTCCCCGGCCTTACGGGGAGGAAATAAAAGGTACTCTTTTCCAAGAGGTCTAATTAGTAATTTATTAAATTTTAAAAGAACAACTTAAATAAAATTATGATGAAAAAAATAAGCCTTGTAAAATGTTTTTCTATTTTTTCCATATCTCTTTCCTGCCAGGTATTCTGTCAGGTAGCATTAGGTAAAGCCTCTGTTTCCAATTCATCGGTTTCTCTGGAATTTGCAGACACTGAACCCAAAGGGTTGATTCTGCCTTGGGTCACATCAACAACAGACGTTACAGGAGCAGTTAACGGAACTCTTGTTTTTGACACTTCAGATAAAAAAGCAAAAGTGAAACTGGTTTCCGGATGGAAAGATCTTAGTTTAGAAACAAATGGTGCTGTTAACACCTCATTACAAGATCCTATAACAGAAAATTCCAAAGCAAAAGTTACTGTAGGAACTCCTTCTTCCACACCGGGGATTTTAGTGTTGGAAGATAGCAGTAAAGCAATGATACTTCCCAAAGTAGTTAATCCGCATCTCAATATTATCAATCCTTCTCCGGGAATGATGGTATATGATACTGTTTCCAAACTTTTGTGTTTTTTTAATGGAAGTGTATGGACATTCTGGAAATATTAGATTAATATAAAAATTATGGAATTTTTAAAAGAATTTAAGGAGCTCGGCTTGACACAAGATAGAATTGACTTAGCGATAGCCATAATGGGTGAATCTGTATTTGGTAATTCTCATTCAGAGAGTAATCTCGTAAACTTTAAGCACGACCATAATATATAAATTAAATGTTCAAAAATATTCATATCGGTAGCTTAATACTTGCAAAGTGGAAAGAAAATAATATTTCGATGGAGCGAACAATCAATTTCTTACAAATGGGTGAGATAGAAATAGAAAAGATATTCTTACAAAAATCACTGGATTCTGAACTTCTTTTGAGATGGAGCAAATTGTTAGAGTACGATTTTTTCAGACTATATTCTCAACATTTGATATTGTACTCTCCTCCGAATAAAAATAGTCTAGGTGAAAAAAAGAAAAAACCCGCATTGCCTCAGTTCCGAAAAAATATATATTCAAAAGAATTAATCGATTTCATTCTTGAATTGATAGAAAAAGGGGAAAAGACTCATCAACAGATCGTAGATGAATACAGAATTCCTAAAACAACTTTGTATAAATGGATGGTCAAGTACAATCCTAATGAAAGGAATAAAAATGAATAACATGCAGAGAGCCGGTGGAAAGTAAATCGGATTTTTATCATTTGATCAGGGAAAACTAAAAAAAATTTTGAAAAACAGGATAAACGATGAGTTGTTAAAATTATGAAAAGACCCGATTATAAACTTATTTACAGCGATATTATTGCTAATAAACACTTAGATAAAAAAGAAAAATGCGAAGTAATACTTCGAAAAAAAGAATTAACCTTGCTGGATGTGATTGCTCTTAATAACATTATTTCTGAACCTGCGGATAAAGATGTTAATCAAAAGTTTCGTTCTTATGATAAAGATTCAATCTTAAAAATTTTAGATTATCAGAAAAAACATCGTTTAAATAATACACAATTAGCACTTCATTTTAACTTAAGTCGGAATACTGTAGCCAAATGGAAGAAAATATTTTTGGTCTAAAAAATAAATACCAGTTGTATAATAATACAGATGGTGTATATATAACTTAATATGGAATTTTTTCACATATTATTTTAACTATCAGAACTACTTCTCACCAGAGTGATAATTTAAGATCTAGCATGTGCAAAAAAACTCAAAATGGATAGAAAAGTATTAACCTTATTTATGATGTTGCTTATAATCTATTGCCCAAGTCAACAAAATTCGACAGATTTGGTAAAGCAATATATTTTAAACGAAAAACTGTATAATACGGGAAACTATAAAGAAACAGAAAAAAGATACCAGAAATTAATTATAAGCTCCGTAAAAGAAAAAAATTATAATATAGCTGCGCTATCGTATAATATTATTGGTCGTATTTATTTAAATAAAGGGAATTATGAAAGAGCAAGAAATTATTTTGAAAAGGGACTGGAGCTTGGGAAAAAATCAAAGCAAAAGTCCGGTGCAGGTATCAACCAGGGGTTTATTGGATCTATATATCACGATTTAGAATCTGATGATAGCAGAAAGTATATTACAGATGCTATTTCACTTGTAAAAGAAAGTGAAGATGATATTTTTAAGGATCTGGTTTTAGGGCATCTGTATACCAAATTAGGTTTTTCAACAATCCATCATAAGGATAGTATTACAATGCGGTTGGATTACCTGTTTACGGCTTTGGACTATTATAAAAAAATTCCTAAAAAATATTTTAACAATAATCGGTATTTTTCCCAGACATATACGAATATTGCCATGCTCGAATATAAGGTAAAGCCTGCTGATACTGTAATCTCTCATCTTAAAAAAGCAGGATATTATAACAAGTATGCCGAAACCCCTTACATTTTTGGTTTTATTGGTACTGAGCTCGCCCGTAATTATCTAAGGAAAAAAGATTATGATAGTGCCATATATTATGGCAATATTGCTCTAAAATATTTGAGTATTGGAACCCATAAACAAAAAATCCTCGAAACTTATCAATATTTAAGCTATGCTTATGAAAATACTAAGCAACATGAACAAGCCCAGCAATATTATATCAAGTTTAAGAATAATGAAGATCAAATCAACAAGGACAAATTAAAATCCTTTGTACAGATTTATAAAGAAAATAGTACAAAAAAAGATAAAGAAAATTTTCGGGAGCAGATTATCAATTTCTTTTTTTACTTTTTGTCAGCTCTTTTAATCATTTTTTTTATTTTAAGAAAAAAAGCTGATAAAATTTCGGTTGCCTCCGGTAATGAAGTAAAGATTGAGAAAGAAGTGAGCGAAAGTACAAGTATTCCAGGTAATAAGATAGAAGAAGCGATTAGTTATGAAACCGAATCCCAAATTTTGAAAAGGCTCGATAAGTTTGAGGATAAACTTCATTTTTTACAAAAGGGAATAACTCAGGGCAAATTGGCAGCACAAGTGGATACAAATGTTAGGTATTTGTCCATTGTCATCAAAAAGTATAAAGCTGAAAACTTCAACGCTTACTTAAATACTTTGAGAATTAAATATATTATAGGAAAACTTAAGAATGACAAGGAATATAGAAGATATAAGGTCAGATGTCTAGCCGATGAATGCGGGTATTTTACAGTAGCTTCTTTCACAAAAATTTTTGGAGAAATTACAGGGTATACTCCTTCGGCCTATATTGCCTTTTTAAATGATTCAGACCTGTAGTTTTAAAAAATATGATTCTATGGATCAATTACATTGCTCGACATTGAAGATGAAAAAAATCTGAGAAAATGATACATGTGAATTTACCTGATTAAAGGCTATGCTAATGAAAATTAGCCTGAAAAGATACTTTTCCCAAAAAATCTTTGAGAGGTATGGGATATACATCTAAAAATCAATAATATAGTACTGGAAGGGCTTTTGAATAATGACCTCATATTCAATCTCTCTGAAAAAACCGCTGTAAATCTTTACAGTGGTTTTATTTTTCAGGTTTACTTAATTGCTGTTTTCAAACAAGTATTACATTATTTTCGCGCTGGTTATAAAGCTGTGCTTGTAGCATTTTGAACAAAAAAACAAGACCCTAAAGGATTTTTGAAAAATCTTCAGAGTCTTGAAGTGAAATAACAAAACTAAAAAAAATGAAAAAAAAATATTTCTTTGTACAAAAGGTACCTGGCATGGCGCTCCTCCAAATATCCTTTTATTAACGGGTTTGAGTTTTGCTGCCCTGCAGTTTTAAATTGATAATTTAAGACTAGAGGATTATTATAGATCTCGTAAGCAAAAAAAAGCCAATTTATTGAATTGTAAAATGTAAGGTTGTATTAATTTTCGAAATTAGGTGTTGTAATTTCGAAAACAGTATAGGTATGTAATATTATTTTTATTAAAAAATGATCATTCAATAATGCTAATCAGGAGGCTTCGGAAAAGAAAAGTGTAGCAAGATGCTATTCTGCTATTGAAGAAATTTTGGAAATAATGAAAACAGGCCGATAATATTTTTTCGGACTATCAAAAAAAATGAATGACCAGATAGGTGATCATTCATAAAACGTGTATTATGAAAGATCAAACATTCGTGAAAGACTGATTAGGTTTATTTTCAATCTGTGTCCTGATGTTATAATCTGAAATATAGATAGATATAAAAAAAATATTGTTTTCTTTTTTTCGGAAAAAAATAGAATTTAATTCGGAAATCAACTTATTAATAGTCTGTTTGTATTAGATGGTAAAATATCTTTGCAAATAAATAATATAAAATTACACTTAACGGCTAACAGTATGAAAAGGTAAAATTGTTATACAGTAATTTAGGCTCCCATACTTCTTTAGATATCAATTTATTACCGATGCTTAAAATTTCCTGTGTTTTTGATGGTAAATATACGAGCAGAAGGGATTCCGGAAAATGGTTAAATTTCTAAAAATAATTATATGAAACAACAATTTTTTATTGCTAGTTTAGCATTCACATTACTTGCTATGGCATCATGTACCAAGGAAACAAAACAATCCGTGCCTGAAACTGAAACAACCGATGAGAATAAGAGTGTAAAAGATGAGATTGTAGAAAGCACGGCTACAGATAGCCAGGGCAAAATCATTAAAATGTCCTTCAATAATACTAAAGATGTAGTCACTGTATCATTTGAAGGTATTCCCATTGAAATGAAATCGCAGAAACCGGCTTCTGGTATATGGTATTCTAACGATCATTATGAACTTAGGGGGAAAGGAAGTGAAGTAGAGTTATCTAAAGATGGAAAAATAATATTCGAAGGGAAGTAGAATTGGGAATATTGTGATCATTCCACTGTTAAAGATAAACTATTATACCAATTTTTTATCGTTGGTCCCGGAAACTCCGGGACTATTTTTTTATGTGAAAAATTTTTTACTTACTCTTGTCTGATTTATTCCGCTCCTGACATCACTTATTCACATTATGCAATGATTGATTTGTTAAAACAAGAATACCTTGTAAATTAATATCTTCATTATTATAAAATGATCATAAAATCATGTGATCTGTATTTACTTGTGATGTATTTCTGAATTACAACATTATTTTTTTCGAAACCAATATTACAATACTTTTTACTATTTATCCAGCGAACCTATCTTAGCTAAAATGATGACTCAGTTACTTATATCATAAAAAAACTAAACTATTAAAGCCTAAACATAATTACAATGAAAAATTATAGAAAGATTGAAATTATTGGATTTGAAGAAAGCAGTGAACCTGAAATCCGGATTTACAAGGATGGACATATAAAGCTTATATTCAGTTATATGCCTCCATTAAATAGTGAAATAGGCGTTGATAATTTTGAATATTGGGAATCGTTTGAAAATGTATTATCTGAGCATTTGGATGTTTTAATTACCAGGGACGATGATGAAATATTCATTATTAAGCATCCGGAAGAAGATACTGTTGAAAAACTGAAAATATTTTTAGAAAATTATTGGATTGAGATTCATTGAGTAACGGGTAAAACACAAGGAATACATATTGAATATGTTTTCCCCCTGCATTCTCTGTAATAAAAGATCATAATTTCTTTTCTTCAAAAGGGATGGAGTTTGGTAAATGTTTGTAGCTGGTCTATATAATATTATTCCAATAGCGTTAGAAGCGAATTTAAGGATTTCTCTATGAAGATTTGATTCGGAAATAAAGTTAGGAATAGGAACTCCAAATGTAAAAATGACAAGAAGATGGATATATTCGCGGAATGAGATCTTATACAATATACAGCAGCTATACAATCTCAATATTCCGGGACCGATGATGTAACCCGGTTAACGTGGCTTATTAAATAGTACAATACTTTTTCTCACTTCATATTGACTATGATGAAACATTTTATATGGAATCATCATAGTTTTTTATTTTGCATTTATTCTGTTTTATTCCTGTTCTTGGTTCATCAGCTTTGATATGGGAGATAGTGTATATCGTTATTTACAAAAATTAAAGGTAAACTGGTATGTGTAGTTCTGAATGCTGAAGAAATATAGCCATTGTTTTACTAACCTACATTTAAAAACATCTTGTTCTAAGCGTGAGAAATGTGGTATAACAGTAAATTTCTATAGTGTAATTGTAATTAAGATTTACATTTTGAGATGATTGAACATAGTGTATTGTCAAAATTATGTAGCTCTTATAATCGTCGGAAGGGCAAGACGTTGCCAGACTTTGAGTTAAACACTTAGTCTGGATTATCAATCAATTTTTAAAATTTGATTCATCTTTACACTTATATTATTGGGCAATCCCTGGGATCCTGCTGTATCCACCCCAAATACCACTTTATATCCTTTATGTTCTAAATTATTATCTGGAATTGTTGAAAAAAATATACTAAAAGGAGCAACATGCCCGGTGTTTAATCCACCTGGAACTACTATTGACTGTGTGAAAATATGGCCTCCCGTATCGTTATCAAGAATATCAATGGTAAAGTATCTGGTTTGTAAGGGAGGTGTATTTCCCATTAAATACTCAAAACTTATTCTATAAAATGTGGGTGAGCCTGATTGTTTTTTTTCAATGAGTAGGGCTCCATTATCCCCTGTATCAGAAGAAATAACATCTTCTGCTGTTTGAGTAGTTGAAGACCAAACACCAAGATCATATGTAGGGGAAATTGTGACCCCTGCGTTCTGCATGAGTAGCCCATAGGATTGTACACCGTTAAGAATCAGATGACTACTCTGATTTAATTGAACAAGTACTCCTGTGAGATTATTTGAATTGGCTTCGTTATTTTCCCCGAAAGCAAATACCCATTTAATTCCATCGAACATATAATATCCTGACTTATTAACATTGATAGTCTTGGGTGTAATCGGATTATTTGCTTTTTCTGTAACATATACTAATGCTCCAACCTGATCTGTATTATATACATTGTCTTTGGCCTTGAGCTGATCCCCCGTTAGCCTGGGTGCTATAATTCCATCAGGAGCGAGCATATTATTGGGGTTGCTGTTGATATCTAATGTTGCTTTAGGTGTTTGTGTATTTATTCCTACTTGGCAATTGACCTTTTCACAAAATAAAATACAAATGACAGTAAGAAGATACCTGAAGCTATTGTACAAAATATTTATTGTAATGAATAAATTCACAGAAGTCATAGCTGTATTTATTTAAATGTTATAGATTTTTATTTGAAATGAATAGAGAATTCTATAGTCTGAATGAATTGGAGCTATTATATTGGGACAAATATCAACATAATTTCAACATAATTTTTTTTTTGGATAGCTCTATTTCCGAAATACACTAATATCAATTATCTTAATGAACATCACAAAATTGTTAGTTTGCCCATTTATAAACTGAGAAGTAATAGCGTATTTTACAACTAATAATCATGATACTTTTGTTTAGATAAAGTATGATATTGAAAATAATATTTTTTGTCATCATTTTCGGAAATAGAAAAATTTTAAAATATTGAAAATAGAATAGTATCTATGGTTAGACATAACATGTTAAGGGATCAGCAGACTGGGAATCAACAGCAAAGGAGATCTCAAAAAGGGAGAAAAATTACGGTAAAGAAAACGGAGCTTCCGATAATCCGGTTTGATTCAGCCTTCCAGTTCGATCGACGGGCAGTCTGATATTTCAATTAGCCAGTCTTATTCCGGTATTGCATTGCATTTATTACAGGAATGGTTAGTGTTTCTGCAATCTTAGGCCATTTTTAAAATAAGTCCACTTATACAGTATCATTTAAATAATAGATTAATGCTTTTTTTGAATATAATAAAATTTCAGCATTATTTTTTTTAAAAATTGATTTATAAGTATATACGTGTGGTATGTAGACGTAAAATGATTAAAAAAATAAATGTTTTTCGGAATTTTGTAAGTATTTTTGGCGGTACTTAAATAAAAATCAACCCACAAGTACTGATTCATCCTATGATTTTAATTGTTGATGACAACCAAAGCAATCTTTATTCTCTAAAAAAACTGCTGGAATCCAAAGATTTTCAGGTAGATACAGCCAATTCCGGAGAAGAGGCATTAGGAAAAGCAATAAAAAATAATTATGCACTGATTATTCTGGACGTGCAGATGCCGGGGATGGATGGATTCGAAGTAGCGGAAACATTGGCCGACTACAGCAAAACAAAAGAAGTTCCCATTATATTTTTATCCGCAGTAAATACCGAAAAAAAATTCATCACCCGCGGATATGCCTCAGGAGGAAAAGACTATGTCACCAAACCTGTAGATCCTGAAATTTTATTGCTTAAAGTTAAAACCTTTTATAATCTCCAGGAGCAGAATCTTGCCATGAAAAAGACCCAGCAGAGCCTGGAACTGGAAGTTAAGGGAAGAAGAGAATCTCAGGTGACCATGAAATCCCGCATTGACCATCTGCAGCTGATGCTTGAGTCATTGCCGCAGATTGCTTTTACCCTTAACGAAGACGGGAATATAGAATTTGTCAACTGTAAATGGTATCAGTACTCAGACAGCGACGTGGATTTTCCAGAAGTACATCCTGATGACCATAATATCAGGGAAGAATTTGAACGTAGCAGAAAAAGAAATAAGGCCCTCGAACTTGAGGTACGAATAAAAAAAGTTGATTCAGAGGAATACAGATATCATCTCCTGCGGGTAACCCCGGTAAACGACGGGAACGTCATAAAAAACTGGATAGGTACCTTTACAGATATTGATGATCAGAAAAAGATTGAAAAAGAAAAAGATGAATTCCTGAGCATTGCCAGCCATGAGCTGAAAACACCTTTAACAAGTATAAAAGCTTACGTTCAGCTGCTGGACCGTAAATTAAAACTGGACAAGCAGAGCGCAGAAGCAGGCTTCATGGATAAAGTTCAGGACCAGATTGAAAAACTGAATACCTTGATTACCGACCTTCTTGATGTTTCTAAAATAGAAAATGGCAAGCTTAAAATCAACAGGAAACCAACCAGCCTTGAAAACCTTATCAGCAGTGCTGTTGAAACCATTATCCAGACCCATGACGAAAACAAAGTCAAGATAAAAAGACATGGCATAAATCCCGAAATCCTCATCCCTCTGGATGAAATACGCATAGAGCAGGTTCTTATTAATTTCCTTACCAATGCCATCAAATATTCTCCCCAGAATAACCAGATTATCGTTACCACTTTTGTAGACGAAGAAAAAGACGAAGTAAAAGTGAGTGTTACAGATTTCGGAATCGGAATCCCTGATTTTAAGCAGGACGCTGTTTTCCGTAAGTTCTACCGTGTAGAAGAATCTTCCCTGCAGTTTCAGGGAATGGGAATCGGGTTGTTTATCTGTTCAGAGATCATTAAGCAGCACCATGGAACCATTGGAGTGTCCAGTAAAGTAGAAGAAGGATCAACCTTCTATTTCACCTTACCTTTAAACTAATTCTCATGCCGAAAAAAATAATCAGAAATCTTCAGTTTGGAGTCGGGTTATCTTTACTGATCCTGATTGCAAGCTCAGTGGCTTCCTATCTGAGCATTCAGAAACAGATGGACCATCGGGAAAGCCTCTCCCAAAGCAGGAAATCCATTACAGCTGTAAAAGATGTTCTTATTGCCTTACTGGACGCCGAAACAGGAAACAGAGGTTACCAGCTTACAGGAAAAGAAAGCTTTTTAGAGCCTTATAACCGAAGCCTGAATGAATATGGAAAAGCTATTGAACGTGCAAAAGCCCTGGATATTTCAGATAAAAACCAGCTCGAACGTTTACATGCTTTGGAAGAAAATGTCAAAAATAATGTCGGCAATTTAAAGTACTTTGTTCAGAACAGAAAGAATGGTATTGTCATGACTCAGCAGCAAATCATGCAAAGCAAAAGCTACATGGACAAATGCCGCCAGATTGTCCGCGATTTTGTACAGTATGAGGAAAGGCAGCTTGACATTAAAAATAAAGATCTCAACCGTTCATCTGCAACAACCGTTATGTTTATTATTGTTTCGGCATTGGCAGCGGTGGTGGTTACGATATTTTTTTATATTAAACTGAGAGCAGATCTTATCCGCAGAGACAAGCTGGAAAAAGAATTAAGAGCAAAAGATCTTGAAATAAGCAGAAGGGTAAGTGCTATCCGTGAGATCGCCAACAGGGTAGCCAACGGCGATTATAGTCAAAGGGCAGTAGATCATTCACAAGATGACCTCGGTGATCTGGTAGATTCTCTGAACCATATGACCGATTCACTGAAAAAATCCTTCGATAAAATTAATAAAAGCGACTGGCGCCAGAAAGGGCTTGCATTGCTCAATGAATCTTTGGTAGGAAATAAATCCGTGAAAGAAGTTTCCGACAAATCTTTAAATCAGCTGATAAGTTATGGGAAATGCATCAATGGGGCATTATACCTCTTTGATGATGGAGTCCTTAAGCTGAGTACCGCTTTCGGATTGGAAAGTACCATGAAAAAGACATTTGAACCGGGAGAAGGAATGGTTGGCCAGGCTTTTACCAATGAAAAAACACAAGCTTATAACAACCTGAATGAAGAAGATTTTGCGGTAACTTTTGCAAGCAGTAAAATAAAAATTAACGGAATACTTCTGCTTCCGGTTCATGCAGATGGCCATTGTATCGGTATTATTGAATTAGGATCCGCTTCCGGTTTCGATAAAGACAGGATTGGTTATTTTGATGAATGCAGCAGGAATATAGGAATTGCTTTAAATGCAGCCAAAGGCCGTGAAAAAGAGCAGCAGCTGCTGGAAGAAACACAGGCCCAGTCGGAAGAACTGCAGGTACAGCATGCCGAACTGGAAAACCTGAATACAGAACTGGAAGCCCAGACCCAAAAACTGCAGGCATCCGAAGAAGAACTGAAAGTACAGCAGGAGGAGCTGATGCAGGCCAATGCCGAACTCGAGGAACGTTCAAGAATGCTTGAAGAAAAAAATCATCTCATTGCAGAAAGGAACAGCGAAATCCAGAAAAAAGTAGAAGAGCTTGCCCTGAGTACAAAATATAAATCTGAATTCCTGGCCAATATGTCCCATGAGCTGAGGACTCCGCTGAATTCAATTCTTCTTCTTTCAAGGCTGATGGTAGAAAACCCGGATGAAAACCTTAATGAAGACCAGATAGAATCTGCAAAAGTTATTCAGAGCTCGGGAAGCAGCCTCCTTACCCTTATTGATGAAATTCTGGACCTTGCCAAAATAGAATCAGGTAAAATGTCCCTTGAATATCAGGAGGTCCTGATTAATGATGTGGTGACGGATTTGAAAAACCTCTTTAATCCGGTAATTCAGGAAAAGAAAATCAAATTTGATGTCCATATAGACAGCGATGTTGAAAAAACAATTGAAACCGACAGGCTCAGAGTAGATCAGGTACTGCGCAACCTTTTATCCAATGCTTTAAAATTTACAGCAGAAGGAAGCATTCATCTGAACATCACAAAAGACCCAAAAAAGAAGAATTTCATCATATTCAGTGTTAAAGATACGGGAATAGGAATTCCAGAAGAAAAACAGGCCATTATTTTTGAAGCATTCCAGCAGGCGGACGGCTCCACGCGCCGCAGATTCGGAGGAACCGGGCTGGGATTGTCCATAAGCCGTGAAATTGCAAGACTGCTTGGAGGAGAATTAACCCTGAAAAGTAAAGTGAATGAAGGCAGCGAATTCAGCCTTATCATTCCTGTAACTGCTGTTTCTGAAACGGGACAGGCGCCTGAAACCGACCAGCACCTCGTGGATATTATCCGCGAAGACGTTGAAGAAATTCAGAATATTTTAGACGATACAGAAGCTGAACCAACTGCACCCGTTGAAATACTGCCAATCCCCGAATCTATAGAAGATGACCGTGACGGGATTACCACGCAGGATAAAGTGATTTTAATTGTTGAAGATGATATTCATTTTGCAAAAGCGCTACTTAAATATGCCCGCATGAACCAATACAAAGGAGTAGTGGTGGTGAGAGGGGATCATGCGCTATCCGCAGCGGTTCAGTATCATCCACAGGCTATTTTGCTTGATGTTCAGCTGCCTGTAAAAGATGGATGGCAGGTAATGGACGAACTAAAATCCAACCCCGCCACCAGACCCATTCCGGTACACATGATGTCCGTACTGCAGCTTGAAAGAGAGAGTCTGATGAAAGGCGCTATTGATTTCATTAATAAGCCTATGGCTCTTGATAAAATGACCGATGTATTCAGAAAAATTGAAGAAGCGCTCCAGAGATCTCCCCAAAAGGTCTTAATTGTAGAAAACAATGCTAAACATGCCAGTGCACTTGCTTATTTCCTGAGTAATTTCAATATTTCCTTATCCGTAGAAAATAATGTGGAAGACAGCGTTAAAGCATTAACCTCCAATGTGGATTGCGTCATCCTGGAAGCCTCTAAAGGAAATGAATATCAGGTTATTGAATCCATAAAAAGCTATGAAGGATTAGAAAATTTGCCGATCATTATTTTTACTGAACACAGCCTTTCCAAATCTGAAGAGCTCAAGATCAAGCAGTATGCAGATTCCATCGTCGTAAAAACAGCCCATTCTTACGAAAGGATTTTAGATGAAGTAGGATTATTCTTACATTTGGTGGAAGAAAAAAACAACTCCGTTGAAACGGCAAGAAATAAAGTTTTAGGATCCCTGACAGAAGTGCTGAGCGGTAAAAAAATATTGATTACCGATGATGACGTCCGGAATATCTTTTCTTTAACCAAAGCCCTGGAAAAATATAAAGTGGAGGTTGTGGTTGCCATGGACGGGAAACATGCCCTGCAGCAGATAGGAGAACACAAAGATATAGACGTTATTTTGATGGATATGATGATGCCTGAAATGGATGGCTACGAAACCATTAAAGAGATCAGGAAAATGCCTGCATTCAAAAAGCTTCCGATCATTGCCATTACTGCAAAATCGATGATAGGAGACCGCGAAAAGTGTATCGAGGCAGGTGCTTCAGATTACATTTCAAAACCTGTAGATATTGATCAGTTGTTATCCTTACTCCGTGTTTGGTTATATGAAAGTTAAATGATGAATAAGAAAATTTTAATTGTGGACGATGATCCACGGAACATATTTGCACTCAAGCTCACCCTGAAATCCCGCGGATATCAGATAGACAGCTGTACCAGCGCCCAGGTAGCCATTCAGATTTTAAAAGAAAATGAAATAGACGTGGTACTTATGGATATGATGATGCCTGAAATGGATGGGTATGAGGCCATAAAGACAATAAGAAATACACCGTCTATCAGTCAGATTCCTGTGATCTCGGTCACTGCGCAGGCTATGCCGGAAGACCGCCAGAAATGTCTCGATGCGGGAGCACAGGATTATGTGTCTAAACCGATTGACGTAGACCAGTTGATGACCGCCATAGAAAAACTTTCATAATGCTGGAGCCGAGTATTGTAAAAGATGAAGAAGTAGAATACCTTATAAAAGACGTTTATGAGATGTACGGCTATGATTTTTCAGAATACAGCCGGGCTTCTTTTAAACGCCGGGTAAACCGCATCTGCCTGATTGACAGGTTTACCAGTTTTGCAGAGCTCCGGTACACCATCCTCAACGATCCGGAATACCTGAAACGTTTTGTGGAAGAAATAACGGTGAATGTCACGGAAATGTTCCGCGATCCGCATTTTTTCAAAGCTCTCAGGGAAAAGATTTTACCCCAGCTGGGAACCTATCCGCTCATAAGGATCTGGGTGGCAGGCTGCTCTACCGGCGAAGAAGCCTATTCCATGGCTATTTTGCTTAAAGAGACCAATCTCTACCATAAATCCTTGATATATGGTACAGACCTGAATCCGTCCGTTCTGGAAACTGCACGCTCGGGGGTTTTCCCATTGCATCAGATGAAAACTTATTCTGAAAATTATATTTTATCAGGTGGTAAAAAGGATTTCTCGGATTATTATACCGCCAATTATGACAGTGTGAAATTTGATAAGAGTCTACAGGAAAAGCTCATCCTGTCTACCCATAATCTGGTTTCGGACAGCTCTTTTAACAGTTTTCAACTGATCATCTGCAGAAATGTACTGATCTATTTTGACAGGGGACTGCAGGAACGCGTCTTTAAACTTTTTGATAACAGCCTTGAAAATTTAGGATATCTTGCACTGGGTGCAAAAGAAACCCTCAGGTTTTCCAGACTGGACAGGAACTACCATCAGGTAGACGACCAGAGAATCTGGAAGAAAGCAGAGCACATATAATACGTTTGATCATGGAAACAGCCAATACAAATACAGAATTAATTGTGATAGGAGGGTCTGCGGGAAGTCTTCAGGTCATTCTTGAAATGCTTAAAAAATTAAAGACCAATCTGGCTTTTCCTATTGTGCTTATTCTGCACCGTAAGGCTTACTCTACAAACATTTTGCAGACATTGCTGCAGCAGTTTATTTCAATCGATGTCGTGGAAATTGATGATAAAACAGAAATTGAGAATAATAAAGTTTATGTAGTTCCCGCAGATTATCATCTGCTGTTCGAAAACAAAAATATGATGTCGCTGGATTTTTCAGAGAAAATGAACTATTCGCGCCCTTCCATTGATGTTACCTTTAAGTCTGCTGCAGAAATCTATGGTGAAAATGTGGTGGGAGTTTTGCTGTCAGGAGCCAATGCCGATGGAGTGGAAGGTTTGGGATTTATCAAAAAAAATAAAGGAAAAGTCTGGATCCAGGAACCCGAAACGGCGGAAGTGGATTATATGCCCAGACATGCCCTGCAGGAAGTAGACTATGACTTAATTATCAAGCCGGATAATCTGGCAGACTATATCAATCAACTATAAAAAAGTATAATAAACCTAAGATTTAAATAGAAAGAATATGAGTACAAAGAAGATTTTGATTTTTGATGATGATACAACAATTTTAGAGGTTATTACCATCATTTTTGAAGAGAATGGGTATCAGGTCGAAATTTCAGAAACATCTCACGATATTTTGGAAAAAGTTTCCAAGTTTCAGCCCGATGTTATTCTTATGGATAACTGGATTCCAAAGATCGGAGGAGTGCAGGCGACTCAGCTATTGAAAAGCCACGAGGAATTCCAGTCAATTCCCGTTATTTATGTAACGGCTAATAATGATATTGTCAGGCTGGCGGAGGAAGCTCAGGCAGATGATTATGTGGCTAAACCATTTAATCTGGATGATCTGGAAGAAAAGGTTGCCAGATATTTACAGAAATAAAATAAGGCGGATAATCCCATACGAATTATATAAATCCTTACATCATCTGTAGGGATTTTTTATATTTAAATAATTCTTCGCAGAGGCTGCTTCGTTCTCCCTTCAAAATACCTTACCCTTTCACGCATAAAATCAACAGTACAATTTCCGTTATTGATTTCGGAAATCAGTGCTGATAAAAATAATTTCAATTCGGGAAAAACCAGTATTTTATTCGTAAACGTAGCGGCTATAATCATTTTTTTCGATACAATATTCTGTGCAAAGGTATATTCACCTTCCAGATCAATGTTCAGGGAAAATTCATTGGCTATGCTGAGAGATAAATACCGGTGTATCAGGTCTATATTTTGTAACATATTTTCCATCTTTGGTGTATTTACAGAATATACAATAATATTTGTGCCATACTTGTTTTTTTTAAGTTTTTTTAATTGATAATCAAAGGAAAAGAGAGAGAATCGTTGGTCAAAAATATAATCTTCCCAACCAATTTTAAAAACTATTTGGCAGATTTCTTTATTTTTGCCCAAAAGCTGTTAACTATGAAAAATGTCCTGAGCTGGATATTGATTACATTTCTTGCCGTTTCTCTTTTGAATAACTGCTTCAGCAACAGCATCCGGAAAGAAACGAAAGAGAAAGCCTCATTTCTTGCCAGATTGAGGGAATTATATTCTTCCGGAGATTCTTCCAAATGGCCAAAACCGATCCTGGATCCCGAAGCCAGACCTTATTTTTCTGAAATAGGACATCTGCCGGACATTCAATACCCAAACGATAATCCCTATTCCGAAGACAAAGCATTGTTGGGGAAAACTCTTTTCTATGATCCCCGGCTTTCCAAATCCGACCAGATTGCATGTGCTTCCTGCCACGATCCCGAACTTGGCTGGTGCGATAACCGGACTTTTTCTTTCGGGCACAACAGGCAGCTTGGCACCAGAAACGCGATGAGCATCCTGAATGTAGCCTATGCACGCACCCTGTTCTGGGACGGCCGCGCTAACTCTCTTGAAGAGCAGTCGGAAATGCCGATCCGGGATGAGAGGGAAATGAACGGACATATTGATCTCGCAGCCGGGAAAATTGCAAGGATCAAAGGATATGAAATCTTATTTGAAAAAGCTTTTGGAGATAAAACCGTTTCAAAGGACCGGATTGCCAAAGCCATAGCTGCTTTTGAAAGAACAGTAAGAAGCGGAACTTCCAGTTTTGACCAGTTTATTGACGGTAAAGCAGAAATTTATTCCGATGATGAGCTGATGGGGCTTCATCTTTTCCGTACCAAGGCACAATGCATGAACTGCCACAGTTCCGGCTATTTTTCCAATAATCACTTTGAAAATGTGGGAACCTCTCTTTTGGGATCAAAAGAAGAAGATCTGGGAAGGTATCTGGTGACCAAAAATCCGGAAGATGCGGGGAAATTCCGTGTACCGGGACTGCGTGAAGTAACAAGAACGGGCCCGTGGATGCATAACGGATCCATAACAACCCTCACGGAGGTCATCCGGTTTTATAGCAGAGGAAATCCCGAGCATTCCCAAAAACGAACAACAGTTCACCAGGGAGTAACACTTACTTCTGAAAAATCGGGTTTTGTAAGGCTGCTGGACCTTACTGATGAAGAAATTGCCCAGCTGGAAGCATTTCTACGTACTCTGTCTGCAAAGCCGGAAAGAGTTGTGCCCCCTGCATTGCCTCAATAATCATAGAAGAACATTTGGCTGGAATTTAAAGCTTTTTTGCTACATTTATAGGCAGCAACCAGCAATACAGATTAGTATGAATATTGAACTTTTTTCAAAAAATGCTTTGGTAGGAGCAGCTACCCAGGGAATAGGAGCAGGAATAGCTTCACAACTCGCAAAATGTGGAGCCAATGTAACCGTAATGGCCCGCAACGAAGCCAAACTGAAAAATATAGTATCTTCATTGCCTATCGTTGGTCCTCATCAGAGGCATCGATATCTGGTAGCAGATTTTTCCGATTTTGAATCCTACAGAACAATTATTTCTGAATATTTCAGCAGCCAGTCTGTAGATATTCTGATCAACAATACCAATGGTCCGGAGCCGGGCCCGGCACTGGATAAAAATGTGGATGATTACCAAAAAGCCTTTGATTTACTTTTTAAAACCGTTTGTGAAACAACATTGCTGGCCCTGCCTCATATGATAAAGCAGAAACACGGGCGCATCATCAATGTTTCTTCACTGTCTGTAAAGGAACCTATCCATAATTTGTCACTTTCAAACTCTATCAGGTCTGCGGTAATCGCCTGGGCGAAAACCCTGTCCAGTGAAGTAGCACAACATCAGGTTACAGTGAACAATATTCTCACAGGATATTTTGATACCGAACGCATTCAGAATCTGATCCGCCATGAATCCCAGCAGACCGGAAAGTCTCAGCAAGAAATAAAGAAGGCAAGAGAAAATAAAATTCCTATGAAAAGACTGGGCAAAACTGAAGAGTATGGCCATTTGGCAGCCTTTTTAGCATCAGACTATTCAGCGTATCTTACCGGAGCGAGCATTCCTTTGGATGGAGGTCTGAACAATACGTATTAATTAAATATTAATTTACGTATAGTAAAAGACAGAAATCCTACTTTATGAACATATTTCTTATTAAAAAGGATTATACTAATTACTGATAAACCAAATGAAAAATCTGGTTAGAACGTTAAGAGAAGCAAAGAATATGACCCAAACTGAGCTTGCAGAAAGGTCAGGCCTTTCCTTGCGTACCATTCAGCGTATAGAAGCAGGAAGTATTCTCAAAGGATTTACCCTTAAAGCCATTGCCCGGGCTTTGGAAGCAGACCCTGCTGCTCTGATTTCCACAGCCGGAAAGAAACCAGTGGTAGACAGAGCAAAATTGATCAATATTTCTGCCTTACTGGGACTTATTGTGCCATTTGGAGGGGTAATATTTCCTTTAATTTTAACTTATAAAACCAAAGATTCACTCAATAAAGATCTTGGGAAAAATATTGTAAGTATCCAGATTATACTAGCTGTTATAGTTTCTGTTTTAATGATTGTAAGTCCGTTTATCCAAAGAGTATTATCCATACAAACACCTCTTTTTCTTATATTTTTAATTGCATTTCTTTGTATTAAACTATTGGTTATTATCAAAAACGGGATCTGTTTGAATACAAAAGAAGATTTGTGCATTAAGTTGAAAACCAGTTTTTTATAAATGCTATCATATTAATGACGTAAGAATGTCATAGGTTTTCGGCAGGAAAATCAATTGCAAATACTGAATCTTGCAGAAAATTTAAACATGAAAATTTTTAAGAGAATTGCATTATCGGTTGTTATATTTATCACATTGCTATTATCAGGCGGTTATTTTTATTTTGATAAAAAATTTACTCCTCCGAAAAATAATCTGACGGTTTTCGATATTGCCCAAAATGTGGCTATATGTTGGGATTCTACAGACGAGAACACTCATGCGGCAGTTCTTCTTCCTGTAAGACTAAAGGGCATTGACAGAACTTTTTATATGCAGTTGGATTCCGGTTCTCCAACCACTTTATTTTATAAAGAATCATTGGAAGCTATTCGGGAAAAATTTCAATATCCTATTCAATGTAATGCCGGACAAAACAGGATTTCTTTACAGTTCACAACTGGAAACATGAAAATAGCTTCTGATGATTTTGAATTGCGAAGTTATGGAAATGCAGCAGACCTTGATTATACTAAGAAAAATCCTATCATTGGAACTATTGGTACAGACCTTTTTGAAAAGAGGATTGCGGTATTGGACTTTAAAAATGAAACATTCTCATTCCTAGAGAGTATGGATGAAAAAGAATTTGAGACTTTTGAATTCAAAAAACGGAAAATCCTTATTCCTGCAGTGATTGAAGGTCAAAAATTAAAATTACTTTATGATTCTGGAACCAGCGGTTATGAACTGATTACCAATAATGAAGAATGGCAGAAATACAGGAGAGAGGGAGGAAGTATTAAAAAGGAAAAAGGAAACTCATGGGGAAATATTCTTACCGTTATTTCTGCTCCTGCGGATAAGATGATTGGGATAGGAAACCGAGCTCTTAAACTTTCGGAAGTTACTCATATAGAGGGAACTTCAAAAATGCAGAATTTTTTAATGAAAACGTCAGGAATGCAGGGAATGATAGGAAATAAGCTTTTCCTGAACCATACACTGATTTTGGACTGTAAAAACAGAAAATTTAAATTAAAATGATCTTCTCGGTACAATCCCGGCTATTTTTACCTGACTGAATAAACTTTTTGTATATCCCTATGTAATAATTCCCCGATCTGGATTGTCTTACTATGTATTGAAATTACATAGTATATGAAAAACTGGTCTTTTAAAAAGTGGAACACCGTTTTAGGATGGGTGATTTTTACCATTGCACTCATTACGTACGGCTCCACCATGGAGCATTATCTGAGTTTCTGGGACTGCGGCGAGTATATTTCCTCTGCGGTAAAACTTGAAGTAACGCATGCTCCCGGAGCAGCTTTATTCCAGATTGTAGGTGCTGTGGCCAGCATATTTGCTTTAGGAAATGAACAAAACTATGCGATTGTGATCAATGCGATGTCTTCACTTTTCAGTGCGTTTACTATTTTATTTTTATTCTGGACGATTACCCATTTTGTAAGACGGCTGTTGAACAAGGATTTTGATGAAGTGACCAAACACCAGGAAATTTCCATTCTTTTTGCAGGAGCTGTAGGGGCTTTATGCTTTACCTTTTCGGATAGTTTCTGGTTTTCTGCAGTAGAGGGAGAGGTATATTCCATGGCTTCCATGTTTATTGCTTTACTTGTTTGGTTAATTACCAAATGGGAGAATGAATACCTTGCCAAAGACAGCGAAAGATGGATTATCCTTATTTTCTTTGTATTAGGACTTTCTGT
>NZ_LFNF01000004.1 GCF_001045445.1 Chryseobacterium sp. BLS98
AGATGATCATTTAAGAACTCTTGCTTTAACGTCGGCAGGATATTTAATCGGAGGAGAATCCAGATCAGAGAGATCAGGAAACAAAACCGTTGGAATTGAAGAAGGAACCGATCTGTGGTTAATTTCCTTAAACGAAAGAGGCGAAGAGCTTTGGCAAAAATCTTACAATTTCGGGAACAGAGATATCCTGATGGGAACCAGTGTTATTCAGAGTCAAGAATCAAGAGCCAAGAATCAAGATGTCACAAAAGGAATTTTACTCGGTGGCTATACCCAGGCAGAAGGAAAGATACAGACTGATGACGAAACTTTCTGGATGCTGTATCTGGATCAGGAAGGAAATGAAAAATGGAGAAAACATGTGAAAGGAGAATCCAGAAAAAGAGAGGAGAGACTATCTGATATAAAACTGAACAGAGATGGTTCCATTATTCTAGCAGGAACCAGTGCGGAAGAACTTGGCAAAGAGAACTGGAAGATCGTAAAGTTGGGAGATAAACAGCTTGACCAGCTGATTGAAAAGCAGGACATCAAGATCTATCCAAACCCGGTTTCAGATTATGCTTATGTAGAAATAGGCTTTGATTTCAAGGAGGCTGATATTATGCTGTATGATATGGGAGGAAGGCAGCTTCAAAGTTTGAAGACCAATAATAAGGTAACTAAGATTAATACCCAGAATTTGATTCAGGGGGCTTATCTGGTGACGATAAAAACGGATAATAATAAAACAGCAAGTGCTAAACTGATAAAAAAATAATACAGATGAAAAAAATACTTTTATTATTCATATTGATATTCAATTGGGGCTTATCCCAAAGAAACTTAGGGGATACTCCGGAGCCGATGCCTTCTGTTTCTTCATTTTCCTCTTATGTGAATACTCCGGTTTCATTGTCTACAGGAATTCCGAATATTTCAATTCCTTTACTTGCCCTGCCTACAGGTAATGGTAACGTAGATCTTTCAACAGCTTTAAGCTATCATCCTTATAATGCCATTGGAAATAAAACGGGCAGTGAAGTAGGCTTAGGTTGGGCTTTATTGAAAGGCGGGGTTATTTCAAGAGTGATCAATGGCAGAGCAGATGAGGAATTCTCGGATCCAAACGCCACCAATTATAAGAGAAATATATTTGATGATATTTATTACTATGATATTCCCGGGGAGTCAGGAAAATTCAAATTTGTAAGGGATACTATAAACAATACTTTCAGCCTGAATAATATCTCAGGAAACAATGTTAAAATTGAATATACAAGAGATTCCAATAATGCGACACTCATTCTTAATTCTTTTACATTAACAAATGACAAAGGGATTAAATATATTTTTGAAGACTATAGTATTTCAAGGTATGATGTCAGTTATAAAGGTTTTAATTACAAATCTGCTTTCTTTCTGACTAAAATCTCCGATGAGAATAACAATATTGTTGCCAATTTTACCTATCAAAAGAACAGCAAATATGCAGGAACTTCCACTACGCTGTTATATCAGAACTGTAAGCTGGAAAACATGTCTACAAGGTATGGTAAAATAACAATTGGGTATACCTACAACCAGTTTCTGGAAGATTCGGGAAAAGACGACCCTTATCAGGTAAATAATATTTCATTATCAGATGCTTCTTCCAATCTTATTGCTCAATATAATCTGGATTATTCCAGTTTCCATGCTTACAGTACCTTTAAAAATAATAACGAGGATAAAAGAATCCTGGTCGGCATAAAAAAGCTTGACAAAAGCGGACAGATTGTAGAAAACAGGATATTTGAATATGATCAGTCCGGTTCTGAAACCAATTACAGCCCGTCAGGTAATCCTGATGAGTATGGAAATTTCCTGTGCCCTGATAGCAATCAAAAGAATCCGAGAAGCTATACCTTAGGGTTACTGAAAAAAATGATATTGCCGGAAGGAGGGTATGTAGTCTATAATTTTGAAGCAGGCGAAACGTATCAGGATAGCAGTAGTGTCCAGTTGAGCAATAATGAAATAACACGGCCGGATATACAGTTTTTAAGCCTTGCCAATACTGCTGATTTTGATACCAATATTAACAGGAATTATACATTTCAGGTAACCGAAGCGAAAAAGTTTTATGTAACCCAACTGACAGAAGAAGTTTATATTATTCCCAATCCTCATGGTGATGTAATTATTCCTCCGACCTATAAACTGTTGAATTCATCAGGAACTGAAGTGAACGGATACATCATTAACAACTGTGAAGGAGTAAATTATTACAATCTTACCCCGGGAATCTACACTTTTAAAATAAGCGGTAACGGAAGTGGAGCTGTTAAAGCCTATTCTATTGCCAGCCTTCCAGCTCCGTACAAAAATAGTATACCAACCGAAGTTCCGCGTATAGCAAACATTAAATATTATACGTCGGCTAATAGTCTGAAAAAATCTGTAACCTATAATTATAATTCATTTTCTAATCCCAATGATTCCAGTGGTAAAGAATTTACAAATGAGATATGTAATGATGAGGACTACATAAGCAGCTTTAATTTATATACCAATGTTAAGGAAATTTATGGTGGGGAGTCCGGAAACATAGGATATGCAAAATATTATTTCAAAACACCGGACGATTATGAAATAAGTGGAAATTTCTTTTATAAGCAGTATTACAATATAGTTTCATCCGGGGTGCTCAGTAAAAAGGAAACTTTCAGTCAGCAGAACCAATTAGTATCTGATGAGAATATGGAATATGTTTTCGAAGAAATCAATAATGTACCTGAATACTCATTATGTTTAGGATATAAATCCAAGGCTTCATGGATGAAATCTTCCAAAACCACTTCCAAAACGTATTTTGATAACGGAAGCAGCTTACAGAATATAACAGAAACCTTTTCCAATGCAGGTAATTTCCAGCCTTATTTAATCAAAGAAACAGCTTCAGATGGAAAAGTAACCGAGAAAAAAATAAGCTATGCATCAGACACGAACAATACCCGCCTGATGAATGCCAATATGATCTCCATACCCGTTCAGACCGAAGTGAAGGTAAACGGAATTGTCGTAGATAAATCGGAAACGAAATTTGATAATGCTTCCAACCTGTATCCGTCATCTGTTATGGGATACAATACGCAGAGCCAGACACAGTTTACAGCGGCTACCCTTGATGTATATGATGACAGAGGTAATCTTGTCCAGGTTTCCGATAAAGCTAATTTTCCGGTAACAACCATCTGGGGATATGATAAAACACAGCCTATTGCTAAGATTGAAGGTCTGCCATACAGCCAGGTCATGAATCTGTCCACTGTAACAGCTGCCGTTAATGCTTCAAATGCCGATGCGGCTAACCCTGCTACTGAATCCTCTTTGCTGCAGGCGCTGGAAAACCTTAGAAAGGATACCACATTAAAAAATTATTCCGTTACCACGTATACCTATGATCCGCTGATCGGTATGACCAACAGCATCTCTTCCAATGGTATGAAAACCACCTATCTGTACGATAATGCCAACAGGCTGATAAAAATTACAGATGCCACAGGGAAAACTTTGAAGGAATACCAGTATAACTATAAACACTAATCATGATGAAAAAAATAATATCACTCTTCACCTTGTTGTCTGCAGCGGCATATTTCAATGCCCAGACTGTCAATGCAAGCACCTCGGAGAATTATATATACACCAAAACCTGTCTTGACGGGAACTGTGCCAAAAAATCCGAACAGGTTCAGTATTTCGATGACCTAGGAAGGCTAAAACAGGCTGTAGATATCAAAGCTACACCTTCCGGAAAAGACATTGTTGCCCACATTCAGTATGATGAATTCGGAAGGGTGACCAAAGAATACCTGCCTGTTCCGCAGAACGGCACCCAGAACGGAGCGATTTATGCAGATCCTTTGAACAATGCGGTGAATATCTTCGGAAACGAAAAAATATATTCAGAAAAAGAACTGGAAAACTCTCCACTGGGGAGAATAAAAAAAGTGACTCCGCCCGGAAATGATTTTACGGCTCATCCATCCAGTATCGCCTATGCTGCAAATACGGCAGGAGAAGTGAAAAAATATACCGTTACAACATCCTGGCAGGATAATGCCACCTTGTCCGCACTTTCTGAAAACGGGACTTACGCTGCCAACCAGCTGATGAAAAACAGTGTGACAGATGCAGACGGGAACATCACCACAGAATTTAAAACCTCTGATGGAAATACCGTTTTAGTAAGAAAAAATGACGGAACGCAGAATGTGGATACTTATTATGTGTACAATGAATTCGGTCAGCAGGTAATTGTTATTCCGCCAATGGCTGCCGTGGCTACTGTAAACCAGACAGCTTTGGATAATTTGTGCTACCAGTACCGTTATGACGGTCTGGGAAGACTTGTGGAAAAGAAACTCCCAGGCAAAGGCTGGGAGTATATGTTATATGATAAGCAAGATCGATTGGTATCTACCCAGGATGCTGAACTGAGAAAAAAAGGACAATGGTTGTATACCAAATATGACAAATCAGGCAGAATTGCCATTACAGGAATTGGTACAGGCTCATCCCGCGTGTCGGAGCAGAGTATTGTAGACGGGCTTGCTGATAATAATGTTAACAGACTCGATAATGCGCTATTCAATAGACAGGGAATGGACGTTTATTATGGAAATCAGGATTCTACTTACCCAAACTCTACAAAATGGGTAACTTTACTTTCCCTGAATTATTATGACAGCTACCCCCAATATGGTTTTAACCCTGCTTTTCCTGCGACAATATTGGGGCAAAATGTTATTACAGACAATCAAAATGCGAATGTAAATACAAAAAATCTTCCTGTATTGTCTCTTATAAAAAACATAGAAGACGATAACTGGACAAAAAGCTATATCTGGTACGATGAAAAATCCAGGGCTGTGGGAACTTATTCCATCAACCATCTGGGAGGATACACCAAAACGGAATCTTTGTTGGACTTCGCAGGAGTAACCCAGCTATCCAAGGTATATCACAAAAGACTGAATACCGACACCGAAAAAGTCATTACCCAGACTTTCGAATACGATGCACAGAACCGCCTGAAAAAACATTACCACCAGGTGGACGGCCAGCCTCAGGAATTATTGACGGAGAATACCTATAACGAATTATCCAGACTTTCCAATAAAAAGGTTGGGAACAATCTGCAAAGTATTGATTATGTCTACGATGTCAGAGGTGCACTCACAAAGGTGAATGATCCTGCCAATCTGAATGGAAAACTGTTTGGCTATGAACTCAAGTACAATAATCCGGCAAATACTGCTGCAAAGTTCAACGGGACCATTTCCGAGGTAGACTGGAGAACAGCCAACGATAATGTGCTCCGAAGATATACCTATCAGTATGACGGGCTGAACAGGCTGAAAAAAGGAGCGTATTCCGAGCCGGATTCTTCTGTTCCTCAAAACGATTTTTATAATGAAACGGTAACGTACGACATGAGCTCCAATATCATGTCCCTTCAGAGAAATACAAAAGGGGTTTCAGGAACAGCTTCACAGATTGACAATCTTGCCTATACTTATACAGGCAACAGGCTCAATTCTGTTACCGACAGCTCAACCAATTACAGTGGTTATCCCGATACCTCAGGAAATACCATTTCCTATGATGATAACGGGAATATGAAAGACCACACAGATAAAGGTGTTTTGCAGATTGATTATAACTTTCATAATCTTCCTGCCAAAATAACTTTTAACCAAACCTATCGTGTCCGAAATTTAGTAACAGGAAGTCTGACCAACCGTAACGTCACTACCAATTATACTTTTAAAGCAGATGGTACAAAATTGCGTAAAGTATATAAATATGGAGGGGATTTGTTCGTCGGTGAGGTTTCCATTTCTACAGATTATCTTGATGGTTTTCAGTATGAATCCCAGACTGCATCAGCTCCTTTCATTTTAAAATTTGTTCCTACGGCTGAAGGCTACTATAACTTTGAAAATAATAAGTATATTTACAGCTATACAGACCATTTGGGCAATGTGCGTTTAAGCTACACCCAAAACGGTTCAGGACCAGAGATCATTGAGGAAAATAATTTTTATCCTTTCGGGATGAAGCATGAAGGTTACAATACTTTAGCAGGAAATCCGGCTTATAAATACCAATATAATGGCAAGGAACTTCAACAGGAAACCGGCTGGAGCGATTATGGTGCCAGAATGTACATGTCTGACATTGCAAGATGGGGTGTAATTGATCCATTGGCAGAAACAAGCAGAAGATTTTCACCATATAACTATGCGCTAAACAACCCTATAAGCTTTATAGATCCGGATGGAAGAAGAGCTATGACGCCAATTGGAGCAGCTGAAGGTGGTGCACCTGGAGGCTCTCTGTGGTGGTATTATGCAGGCGGTGGAAGCGCAACTTCAGGTTCAGCAGAAAGCTGGATAGGAGCTAGTACAGGAGAAGGAAGAGGTGGAAGTCATGGTGGTAGTGGGTTTGTCACAGAAGCCAAAACTTTTGGGGAAACACAGTGGTATAAAGATATTATGGCTTCAGTGGGAGATCCAGGTTCTCCCAAATCTGGTTTCTGGGATTTCTTAAAAGGACTCTTTGGAGGAAGTGAAAAAGGAGCAGGTATTAAAACATTGGCTCCTGGAGCAACAGTAACTAAAGTTGGAACTTTAGAAATAGGAGATGTTGTATTTAGGGGAATTGCTCAAATGGTTGATACACGAGTGTCTGATGCTTGGAATAGTAGTATTGCAAGAGATTTAATTAATGATTCATATAGTTTGGGGTTATCATCTAATGTATCTGCTATTATTGGTACAGGAACGACTCCTATTAATTTTACTTTACTTACAAGGGGACAGCCAGGTTTATATTTTACTTCTTCAGTGAATGGATCAATTGGAGACGGTATTGAGGGAAATGCAGGGGTCACATTTAGTGGGGGTAGATATACAGGTGACTCTAGAGATATAAGGTATAGTATGTTGCAAGGTCATTCGGCAGGTGTTTCTGCAGGGATAGGTTTTATTGCTGATGGATCTTTGAATGCAATGTACGCCCCTGTAGATCCACGAAATCCAATTAAAGGAGGTGGATTTATAAATGTGGGAGGACAGATAGGAGTGGGTATAGAGGGAAGTCCTGCATCAGTGGCTAATATTCAAATAAATTACCAATATACACCAATTGTTAAACCTATTTTCCAAATTAAATAAAATGAAAATTTCAAAATATTATCGCTTTGTACCTATGATATTAGGCTTAGTATTAGTGGGTTATTTTTATGGATATAAATATATATACAAAAATAATGACCATTTTTTTAAAAATAAAATTCAGACTAAAATCATTAAGGTGATGAATTATGAAAATAAATCATTACAATTTTATTATGACAATGAATATTGTATTACTACTACGAATACTAGAGGAGATACACTAAAAGTTGGTGATTCCATTTCCAAAGAACATAATACAAAAAGCTTTGATGTATATAGGGTGAAGAATGGTAGTTATAAATTTTTTAAAAGCTATAATATTAATAAATAAAGTATTTTAAAATATAATGTCCCTAAAATATTACATTTCAGGGGCATTTTATGAGTTTTTATTTAACATCCAGATTAATTTTATAACCTACAATTTTGATAGTATCATTTTCTTTTTGCAAAGAAAAAATCTCTTGTGTGTTAATAGAATCTCTCTTAATATAATATACAAGGGAATAATCAGATTTAGGGTTTGGCCCTTTGATAACTAATGTTTGCCAATTAGATAAAGTATAATTTGAAATAGTACCCCCTTTTTCATTAGTCCAGTTAATCATTTCATTAAGTTGTTGTTTATTTGTTATAAGAAAAAATTTCTTGCTAAATAATTTAATTGTACTTTCTTTATTATTCTCTTTTATAGAAGCATAGAATTTTTTTATTACTCGTTCAGCATCTTGCTTATCTTGTTCTCTATTTGAAAAGGTTTCATTATAATTACAGCTAATCATTAATATTAAAACTAAAAATATTTGAATGCTTTTTTTCATAAATAGTACGAATTATAATATAAAATTAGTTTTTATTTGTAAACTAATATATATAATTAAATGTTTATTTTAGATTTTTTTGATCATATTCCAAATGTTTGATACTTTTAATAAGTTTATCCAGCCTATAAATACCAATATAATAGTAAGAAACTTCAACAGGAAACCGGCTGGAGCGATTATGGAGCCAGAATGTATATGTCAGACATTGGCAGATGGGGAATTATAGATCCATTGGCAGAAACAAGCAGAAGATTTTCTCCATATAACTATGCTTTAAATAACCCTGTAAGCTTTATAGATCCGGATGGAAGAAGAGCCATGACTCCAATTGGTGCTGGTGAAGGTGGTGCACCTGGAGGTTCTCTGTGGTGGTATTATGCAGGTGGTGGAAGTGCTACTTCGGGTTCGGTAGAAAGCTGGATTGGAGAAAGTACCGGAGAAGGAAGAGGAGGTAGTGCTGATGGTAGTGGATTTGTTACAGAGGCGGAGACTTATGGTGAAACAGAGGAGTATAAAAATCTTATGGCTTATGCTAATGGCCCAGATTATTTTGGAGGCTTTGACTTTGATCAATTTGGAGAAGACCCACCAGGAAGTAAACTAAAATTGAGTGAAAGAACATCAAACTGGGTGCAAGAAAATATTAGAGGCCCCTTATCTGGATGGCTTGATACACATACTAGAAATGCTTTCGTGCTTGAAGGTGCAGACAAAGCAAGGATGGATGATCTTAGAGGGCAAATGACAGACTATATGCGTCTTAATGTTGGTGGAGGTATTAAATGGGGGGCAGAACATGGATTAGTTGGTTCTGGAATGGGAACTGGATTAGTTGGTGCATTTAGAAAGCTAGATCCAAATAGGCTTCCTTTTAAACCTGCATCAGAAATGACAAAAATTGAGATAGAAGGATTTCAACATGCCATGGATAGACATGGATCGCAATTTGGCTTAAAGTGGAGAAAAAAAGATTTGGCAAGCCTTGTAGAAAAGTTTAATATTGCAGCGTCTGAAATTAGACATACAGGAAGATTTACTGGATATCAACGTGTTTTATATGGTGAGAGGGGATCAGGTAGAGCTGCGACTTTTGTTCAGGCTTGAACATTTGAAATGGTTAAAAATGGTCAAACTTATTATTATTATGAAACAAAAGGTGGGAGATTTATAAGTGCGGGAATAAAACAAACTCAATAATTTATGGAATTAACTGATATATATATTTACAGAAATAAAGTTGAAAAAGAAATTATTTTTGACTTTATGAAAAATAGGCTAATAGGTTTTAAAACTACAGACGAAATTTTTGAGTATCCTCAATTTTTCGGAGACACAGAATTGGAAACTGATGATTATTTTGAGATGCTTTCCTTCGTCTTAGCTGCACCTGATAGAAACTATAATTTTTATTTTGAAAACAAAGATAATTTACAAAATCCCAAAGGAATGATTTTTATTCAGAATAATGCTATGTACTTAGGTATTGGTGTAATTCCAAGTTGTGAAAAGCATTTTATTAATAGTTTTACCGAAGAATATAAAGAAGAGCTGATTATTTGTAATGGGATTCTCCCTTATAAGTAATATACCAGATTTGCTGTTAAAAAAAATATAGCGTTGATTTTCAACGCTATATTTTTTCAAGTTAAATGATGAAAAATAAAATTTTAATATGTATTTAAGAGAAATTTCTGAAATAAATTATAAAAGCTCAACTTTACCTGTTTTATTTGAAGACGAAAGAACAGATCGAATGTTTGGAATAATTTCAAATAATATACATAGTTTTAAATTTGGTTGGCAAAGTACAAATATTAAACCCGTAGTGAAAGAGGTTAGTAAAGAAATCTATGCAATTGGAATTGATCAAAATTTTATACTAATTGATTTAAATATAGTAAATATCAAACTTAAACTTAAGCTTTTCTATTTTTTCTATAATCTAGTTGTCTATGATACTTTTATGATTGTAATAACCGAATTAGAAATCCTAATTGTTAGTTTAATAAATTATAATTTATTAACAAGTATTTCTTTACCAGAGCTTTATGAAAATATGGAAATCAATGGAAAGAATTTAAAGTTTACCTGCATTGATGGCAGTTATGTTGACTTTAATTTAAATGAAATATGAACCTAATAATAATAGATATAGACAGCGATTATCAGAGCTTAATTGATAATAAAGATTTCATTGCGGTGAATTTTCCTGTTGAAAATGCCGTTAAAATTTATGGAAGTAGTTATGACAGGCTAGTCGGCAAGAATAAATTAAAACGTGAAATTGAAAATATAATAGGCTTTAAAGATGATCGTTTGAACTCTTCTTCAGCAATAGAAAATTTTCTGGTTTTTACTTATTATTTATTAAAAACAAATGATAAGCTAGTTGTTTTTACGGCTGGGTTATCTTATGATTCTATTGACCATTATATTAAAGTAATGGAAATTATTTTGTCTAAATTGGATAATCGGACATTATGCGTTGTCAAAAATTTTTCTGATATTAATGAATCTAAATTAACTGATATATATGTACATATCAATATAATTGAAAAAGAAATTATATATGATTTTATGAAAAACTGGTTGATGGGATTTAAGCCTAAAGATGAATATTTTACCTATCCTCAATATTTTGGAAAAATAGAGTTTGAAACTGATGATTATTTTGAAATGCTTTCTTTTGTTTTAGCTGGGCCAAATAGAGATTATGAATTTTATTTTACCAACAAAAACAATCTTCAAAATCCTAAGGGAATGATTCTTATTAATAACAATTCCATATATTTAGGATTTGGCGTTGCCATAGGTCATGAAAAATATTTCAAGGATAAATTAGCTGCTGAATATATGCAGACGCCTATTATTTGCGATAATGTATTACCATATTAGTTAGTTTATTATGGATAAATAAAAATAATCTACTAAAAAAATAATATGAAAAAAGTAATTATATTAATTATATTGGGAGCAACTATGACTGTGGGGTGTAGTGTAGATAAAAATGATTTATTGGGAAAATATTCTTTTACAGGAGACAATGTTATTGACACATTAATTATTAAACAGGATACATATATTCATAAAATTTATGATAAACATTCAAAACTATTATATCAAGGGCAAGATAAATGGGAACTAGACAAAAATAGGATCGATCTTCAAAATTTTTATAATAATGAAGATAATGAATTAACTGAAGCCTTATCAAATGAAGATTCTAAGAAGTTTTTAATGTTAACTTCTTATCCTATTGATAAACAAAACAACCATATAATTATAGAAGTTAATGCTGATGAAAATATTAGGTATGAAAAAGGTAGGTAATGTTTTAGACGTGCTGCTATAAAATATTAATAGCATTACAAAACGTAACTTAAAGTAAAAAAATCAAAAAAGGATAACCAAAACGGTTATCCTTTAAACTATAATAAAATTGAAATAAAATTCCTCTACTTTCCAGCCTCCTGCGCCGCTTTTATCTTCTCCTCAACTATCCTCCAGTCATAAAAATGAAAAACCCTTCCATTGCTCATCGCAACCAACATACCTTTTGGAAATTGAGGCCCTAGATTAACGTTGGTTACCTCTGAACCGTCGCTTTCACTTGTGGAAACCGGGATTTCAGCAATTCTTCCTTTCGCCGGATCTTCCCGCAGATACACATTAAAAGTATTCTTTTGTTGATTGGAAACCAGGATATAACCTGTTTGTGCTGAAGTGGGATAAATAGAAATCCCCTCAAGATCAGACTTAAAATCGCCTTTTCCAAAGACCAGAAGCTCTTCATTTCCTTTCGCCGGATCTGCATAATACTGATGCACTCCGAACTGTTCGTCAGAATAATATATATATCCCATTTCATCATCCACAGCAATGCTTTCGATCTCTTTCATACCGCTGTATTTGCCGAACTTACGGACCACTTCACCGGTGATTTTTCCATTCTTCTCAGAAAGCTTATACTGCCACAGATAACCGTCGGCCGGTCCGGATTTTCTTCCTACAATAACATCAATTTCTTGCGTTACAGGGTTTTTATACATCGAAATTCCCATCGGGCCGCGTTCCGCTTCACCGTCAAAAACTGTAAATTCACCTGCTTCCTTCAGATCAGGGAGGCTGTAAAGCTTCACGGTATTGGTTTCCCTTTCCGTAACGGCAGCAATGTCTGTCTTCTTTCCGTTGAGCATAAAGCCATATTCAATATCTACATTGTTCGGGCGTTTCAAACCAAGGACTTTGTTGATTATTTTTCCGTTCAGGTCAAAGGCATACAGTCCGCCGTCAGTGTCCTTATCGGTTCCTATGATAATACTTTTTGAAGCATTTTCGGGATTAATCCAGATTGCCGGATCATCCGTGTCGTGTACCACTGTTTCTGTGATAACAGTGGGTTTTATACTTGAATGTTGTGCGGTGCAGCTTATCACAAAAGGGATAACTGAAGCCGCTATAATAAAGGGTAACTTTTTCATACGTTTAAAAATCAAATTTCAATCCTAAAGTGAATCTCGGCTTGTAATATTCCACTTGTGCGGTACGGCTCTGAATTCCCTGGTAATAGCGTAACGGCTGGTTCGTGAGATTATTGGCCTCTGCAAAAACTCTCAGTTGGCTGGTGATCTTATAAGAAGCATTGGCATCAAGGAAAACCTGCTTGTCATAATAACGGTCTTCAAATGAATTCCCACCCAATTCATCAATATAATGAGAAGCATAATTCATAGAAACCCTTGCCGAAAAACGTTTGTTTTCCCATGAAAGAGATCCGTTGAACATATGGGGCGCAGCTCCTGGAAGTCCTACATCCGTCCTCTCCACACCGTCTTCATTGGTAATACCTTTCGCTTTAGAATGGGTGTAGGTATAGTTGACATACACTCCAAGCCCTTTCCAGAATGCTCCCGGAATAAAATCAAGCTGACGTTGAAGAGCAACCTCAAAACCATAAATATCTACGTTGTCCCCATTACGCTGCTGGGTAAAACTCCAGTTGCTTTCTCCCGGAGGAATAGGGTTGGTTTGTCCCGCAAAATCATTCGCAAAATCCCCTGATGTATAATTTCTTCTTGAATAGGTATAAATAAAGTCTTTAAGATTCTTATAAAAAACACCTCCCGAAAGAATTCCTACAGATTTAAAATACTTCTCAGCCATAAAATCGAAATTATAGGCATACGTTGCCTTCAGGTCAGGATTTCCTGCGGCAATAATTTCATCACCGGAGACAACATTAAGATAAGGAACCAGGGAATAATAATTCGGGCGGGCTAAAGCAGTGGTAAATGCTGCACGGAGGATAAGATCCTGAACAGGAACATATTTGAAAGACACATTTGGGAGAACGTTGGTGTAAGTATTGGTACGGTTGATTTTCCCGGCCAGATCTTCCTCATCCAATACATAATTTCCTGTATAGTCAATTTTTGTAGTTTCAATACGGGCCCCGACAATCATCGAAAGCTTATCGTTGAAATCCTGGTCCCATCTGATGTATCCGGCATAGATGTTTTCCTTTGCAGTATAATTGCCCGACAGGAATTCTTCCGGTTTCAGTTCACCTTTAAATAAATCAGGATTAAACAGATCAAGTCCGCCCAGATAGGAGGGATCTGCAAAAGTTCCCGGAACATAATTTCCCGGCTGGAAATTCTGACCGTCAAAATATACGGTAGGAACAGACAGAAGGCTGCCCATATTATTCAATGGTTCAAAAGCATAATAATCATTGTCCCGCTCCTTTTCTTTTACACGAAGACGCAAACCTGCACGAAGCCTGCCTTTCTGATGGTCAATAACAGAAAATGGGAAACGCACATTTACCTTTGCCCCGAATTCTTTTTCCTGGGTAAAGCTGTTTGAATCCGAAAGATCACTTAGCTCATAAACTCCCGGGTTATCTGCAGAAAGCGGAGTGATCATAGGTCTACGCGGATCACTCAGGTCCGACGAGAAATTCATCTTCCCGTTTTCAAACTCTATATGCCTTTCATGAGGTTTCTTTTCGCTGGCAGTGGCGTAATTCATAGACCAGTCGAGGTCAACCTTGGAACCTAAGAGATGTTCACCCCTTAAGGCGTAATTCTGTACTTTCTGTCTTTCAAGACGGGTGTTGTCGTTATCGGAATCCCCGCCCTTGTTCTGTCTTGTAATGCTGCCCTTCCAGCCTGTGATCTCCGTTTCATCATCATTATAAATCGGTTTTATTTTATAGCCCAGTGCAAACCTGTTTTCCTTATCAGTCCTGAAATTATACATTGCCGAAGCATAGATCTTATTTTTTGAATTGAATTCATAATCCATATTCAGATCAAAACTGTGCCTGATGCGGTGCTCGTCGTAGTAGCGGATTCCCATTTTACTGATGTAGGCAGTTTGTGCAGCATCTTTGGCAAGGCTCCACGTAGGCTCAATATTATCTGAACCGAAATTATTGTTGTTGTAAGAAAAACTGAAAACAGCTCCTAATTTTTTATTTAAAAAACGGTTCCCATAGACAAATCCTGCAGTGTAATTCCCTTTTTCACGGATCGGGTTGTAACCTCCCGCGAGAGTGGCGGAAATCCTCTGTCCGTTGGGGGAAGCTCTTGTGATCAGATTAACGGAACCTCCAATGGCATCAGCATCCATATCCGGAGTCAGTGTTTTATTAACTTCTATGGTGGAGATCATATCTGAAGGAATAAGATCCATCTGAACATTACGGTTGTCGCCTTCAGCAGACGGAATCCTGTCACCATTCAGGGTTACGGAATTCAAATTGGGAGCAAGACCTCTGATGATCAGGTTTCTTGCTTCACCCTGGTCATTCTGTATGGTAATCCCGGGAACGCGTTTCAGGGCATCCCCGATATTGGCGTCGGGAAAACGTCCGATCTGATCGGAAGAGATTACATTCGTGATATTGGCATTGTTTTTTTGTTTGTTCAGTGCTCTGGCTTGGTTTTTCAACGTAGATCCGCTTACTACCACTTCCGCAATTACTGTTTCCTTTCTGTTGAAAATAATATTTTGTCTCGTATTTTTTTCAGCTTCTACGGTTACCTGGTACTCACTGATCCCGTAACCAAGATAATTTACAGTCATTGTATAATTTCCCGGAGGTACATTCAGGAAAACAAAATTACCGTGATCATCTGAAGTGGTATAGATATTTCCGGGAGTGAGGGTAATTTTAGCACCCGGCAGCGATAATTTGGAATCATCATTAATATTTCCGGAAACGGTTCCGGTTTGTGCATAGAAAAAGAGGGATGCACAAAATAAAACAGACGTAAAGATTTTCTTCATGGTATGACAGTATATTAAGTAGAAGCAAAATTAAACGTCTGTTTGGGGAATCGCTTAAAATGTAGATTACGATTGTTTTAAGGATTTATGAACAGGAGATTTGCGGTAGAATAAGAACTGTGATAATAATTGACAGGGAATTCCTAATTTTAAGCTTTAGTTATTATACAGAAAACATGTTTGTTTGCAGAGCAGGTTTTTATTTAAATCAAATGGATCATTAAAATTATAATAATGAATGAAGCATTTTCAAAAGAACTGATTAAGCTGGCAGAAAAAGATTTGTCGGTGAGAGAAAAACTGGCTTCTGAAGGAAAGCTTTCCAATGGCTATCATCCGGAAATGGAACTGATCCACAGGCAAAATGCGGAAAGGTTGCGGAATATTATTAAAGAAATAGGTTATCCCACCATTTCAAAAGTAGGAGAGGAGGCCAGTGATGCAGCATGGCTGGTTATTCAGCATTCTATCGGTGAGCCTGAATTGATGAAGGGCTGCTATAACATGATGATTGAAAACAAAAAAGATATCAATCCCTTGAATATGGCTTATCTGTATGACAGGATCCAGGTTTTTCAAAGCCAACCTCAAAAGTACGGAACACAGCTGACTACAGGAAGAATTCCCTATCCTGTAGAAAATAAAAACCAGCTGAATGAAGAACGCCTGAAGGTTAATTTACCGTCTTTTTCACAGGAAGAAATTGAACAAATCCCAGGTATAGAGACTATTGCTGAATTAGATAGCAGAGATGCAGATTATACCGCCTGGAGAATAAAAACAGGATGGATACTGACTTCTTAGATTTAAAGTATAGCCAGTATTCCGTTCTGTATTTCAATGTTTTTACAAAAGAGCTTAAAAAATATTTGGCCAGTTTCAAAAAACGTTATATATTTGCACCACTGAAAACGACGGCACAGCCGTTATTCAGGAGAGTTGGCAGAGTGGTCGATTGCGGCAGTCTTGAAAACTGTTGACTGTAACAGGTCCGGGGGTTCGAATCCCTCACTCTCCGCTAGTTGGGAAACCAAAATAAGCTAAAACGCTGTAAACATCAATGTTTACAGCGTTTTTTTGTTTTTGTGCTAGTATCAAAGAAAATCAAAAAAGGCCATATTAAAAGTGACCTATTTAGTGACCTATCGTGAAAATATCAAAATAGGTCACTGAAATCTCTGGAAAACCTGACCAATAGGCAGTCTAACGATTGTACATCTTGCAAAAAGTGGTAACAAAAAGTAAATTATTAATCAATTAAAGTTACCACACAATGAACAAAACATTCAACCTGCTATTCTTTATCAAAAAGAATAAAATCAGAACCAACGGCTCCGCTCCCATCTACTTACGAATTACGATAGACGGCAAGGTAGCCGAGATTCCTGCTAAAAGGTATATTGATCTGAAGAAATAGGATCTTAAAGCACATAAGGCATTTGGAAATACTCAGGAAGCTAAAACATTGAATCTCTATCTTAAAATTTTGGAACAACAAGTTTACGATTTCCACTACTTAATGCTGAAAGAAGAAGACTTTAATATTTTAGTGAGAATAAGTATCATCAGTGTATACTTTTTTTTGCCAGATATTATTACTTTAAATCAGCTGACAAAAATCCTGGATGTTGATCTAAATTATTTTTCAGAATATCTTCAATCTAGAGATGAGGCGGTACATAAAATAGGTGGTAACGCGACTACAGAGGCTGATCAGATTATTCAGGGAAAATTTTATGGGAGCTCTTTAAGCGAATCTGATTTTTCGGGTGCAGATTTAGTCGGCAGTACTTTTACGGGGAATGATATGCGTAAAGCCAATTTTGACGGCGCAAACCTGACTGATTATATTCTGTCTGTCAGTGACATTTCAGAGTCAAGTTTTAATGATACGATTCTTGTACGCGGGACTAACCCAGGCAAAGTTCAGTAATCAAACACCTCAGACCTGTGTGACATTAACAAATTCATCATTGATAGTAGACTTTATTAATTGCCTGCATATTTTTAACATTTCATCAATCATATTTATTCATGAAATTTCAATCCGTCTAAAGCCTTATCAACCTTTTTATTTTCTCCATATATTATAATGCCTACCAGGTTCAGATCATCCGCCCTATACTTCGCAATCTCCAGCACATTTTCTTCACCAGATCTGGTATCAAAAAGAGATTTTGTATAGATACCTATTGCAAGCTCCCTGTTTTTGGAACGCTGAAAAGCCCTTTGTAACTTTTCTGCTGTTTCTGCTTTATAAACAAGGATTGGATGTTTTAAAAATGGAAGAAATTTCACATTGTCCGCAGTTACGAAATCCTGGCCGTGTGTTTCAGGAAACCGAATAGCAATGCTGCTTGCAAGAAATGAAACTACATTGAGTTTTTGCCAGTCCAATAAATCATTTTTGATAACGATGGCTACTTTTTTATCGTACATTTTTTAATCTTTTAAATTAAGTTCCATTTGAATATTACAACGTTTATAAGGTGTTGGGCGTCCTGTTATTTTAAGAAATCCCATTTTATAATACAGGCTGATTGCTGGTTTCAAAATGGTATTGCTTTCCAGATAAATTTTTGATGCTCCCAATTCTCTCGCTGAATTGATAATGGATTGTCCCAGCAACCATCCAATATTCTTTCCCTGTGCTTTTGGAGAAACCGCCATTTTAGCCATTTCGTAATCGTAATCAGGATCATCCATTTTAATTAATGCACATACCCCAACAACTTCGCGATTGTAAAGCGCTACTTGTATTTTTCCACCTTTGTTCAATATGTAATCTTCCGGATTATCCAGTGTTTTGTGGTCAGTTTCTTCCATTTCAAAATAATTGGAAATCCATTCTGTATTGAGTGATTTAAATGCTGCTTGATATTGCGGCTGGTATTCTACAATTGTAACATCTTTGCTTTCACGAATTTTTTTTTGCTCCTGTACCCTTTTCAATAAAGGTTTCTGTTCCAGCAAAAACTCCCATTCTGCAATAGCCTCCCAAAGGTTATGGGTAGCTTCGGAAATTATACCGTCAATGGCTAGGTCAATATCAGCAGATTGCACTTTTATGATCGTTTCTGCAAGGGCTTTTCCTTTTGGTGTCAAACCTGCCACATTTCTCCGTTTATCATGTGATTTCAGATTGTCTTTAACCAATCCCCTTTTTGTCATTTCCTTAATGATCTTCGTAACGGATGGCTGGGAATGTCCTATTTCAGTAGCAATTTCAGTAATGGTTTTTTCTCCTTCCTCCGACAGAAAGAAGAATACAGGGAACCATTTAGGTGAAAAATCCTCCACATTGTATAATTTGTAGATTTTTGCTGCATCATCACTGATTTGTGCAGTAAGCAAACGTAGCCTGCTGCCTAATGCCACCTTACCTGTTTTTTCAAATATATTTGCCATTTTTAAACTTATATTATTGTGCAGTAGAAATTAATTTATAATTCTGATGTACTTCAAAGGTTTCTCTTGATATTAATTCTGAAACAGTTATTATTCTATAATCAATTACATAACTGGTTATGCAAATGTATATGATTTACAATTCTACACAAAATATTTTGATATTTATTTTTCTTCAGGATAGCAAAAAAATAACTCGATCGGCATTCGGGTGCCTCAATTAAGGTCTAACATCAATGGTAATAAAGCCCTATGTATGGGAATGATCAGCCGATTCAGAATTTTGTGGAAGTAAAAACATTTCTGAGTCATATGTAACAGATTATCTAAAAATATTTAAAGATTACTAATATGTTAGAGATGAATAACAATTATTGTATTATAAATACAACAATATAAAAAATTCTATCTTTGTCTAGAATTTAAACATAACAGAAAGACTGAAGAACAGAAATTATCAATTAGGGAAGCGGTTCCTTTCTTAAGAGAGCATGGTATCCAACTTACAGGATATTTTTACGAAAGAATGTTTTCACACAATCCCGAGTTGAAAAATATTTTCAATGTGGAAAATCAGGCTAACGCGAAGCAAAAAAATGTATTGGCTTCAACGGTTTTGGCCTATGCAGAACATATTGAGAACCCAGATTTGTTAATTAACACCCTAGAGACTATTGGTAACAAACATATAAGCCTTAATATAATCCTGTGTTTTCATTTCGCAGATGTAAATTAAAATTTATTTTAGATTTTGATTATTAGGTTTTTATGGAAAAATTAACTCAAATCAAGTTGTCTGATTTAAAATTTGGAGTTTTACTTTTAAAATATAAATAATGATTAGGTTAGTATTAAAAAATTTGCTTATTACAGGAATTATTACTTTTACGCTTGCCATTGTAAATAATGATAATATTGTTATGCTGATTTGGCTTCGTTCATGGATGGTAGCATTAACAATTTCTTTATTCTTCAATGTTGTAGTATTTTCTAATTCTAAAAATAGAATAATTGGTTATAAGAATAATAAGCAATAAATAACACTATTCTGTTTTCTATCTGATTATTTGGTTAGAATCTTAATGAATCACTCGATTTATTACCACTTTGAAATTTAATCAATTGATGACTAAGGTGTTTTTACAAAAAAATATTCTCTTCTCTAGATTTAGTTACATTATTTTAAATATTTGATTTACAGTTATATATAGAATTGAGTAGATGCGAGTATCTCTAAGAGTAGAGGTGGGAGATCTTTTTTTATGTCTGAAGAAATTTATCGTTTAATATTGCACCGTCTTGGGAATTTATGACATATTATTTAATTTCTAAGCCATCATACACAAATGTCTTCATATAATGCTGGGGAATTTCCCCAGCATCTTAAGAGGAAATAATTGAGGATGACAGCATAAAGGTTAATCAACAATAATTTATTCTAAATATAACCAGTTAACATAAACAAATGAAAAAAATTAATTTAATTACAATTCTGTTCGGAACTTTTATTTTTGGTCAGGTAGGGGTGAATACTCCTAATCCACAGGGCATTTTTCATGTAGATGGTGCTAAAGATAACTTTGCATCAGGTGCACCTTCAGCTGTTCAACAAGCTAATGATTTTATTGTAATGCCTAATGGAAACGTCGGTATAGGAACTGTTGCTCCAAATGCTTATGCCAAATTAGATATTACAGCTGCTGAAAAGGGTATTCTTGTACCGAGGGTCAATCTGCAAAACATTACATATGATCTGAATGCTGATGGGGACAACATTGTTTCTAACCAGCCAGCGGGCCTTCTGGTCTATAATAACGGATCAGATCTTGAATCTGGATATTATTTCTGGAACGGATCTGAATGGAGATTATTTTCTAATGTAAGTGGAAACAATGGAAGTATTACATCATATTCACAGGTAAATTTTGAACATTATGCATCTTCGGGGACAGGCGCCGGACCAAATGGAGGATTAGCTACTATACTACCTGGAGCGGTTAATATTGCTAGAGTTAAAAGACTGCTGCCATCTGTATTTAGGATTGATTTTTTAGTACCTTTTATAGATAATAATTATATTGTTTCTGGTGCTTTGTGGGAGCCAAGAGCTTGGAATTTGGATAATGCCCAGCCGTTTTTATATGCCCCTAATCTTGTGAGTCAAAGTGGTGCTGCTTTGGCATCTGCAATAGCAAATGATACTGATGTAAATCCTACAACTCCTACCAACCCAGCATATCATCTTGCTCCAAGACAGGCTGTACAAAAAGAAGGATTCGATGTCTGGGTAGTAAAATATCCAACTCATTTTTATATTGTAGAAGGTGTCGGAGCATTTCCTCTCGCTGGTGCCGCCTTGAGCATTACCAGATAAAGAAGATTGACCAAAATTTAGCAATGATGCATCTTAGTATATTTGTCTAGCCAAGTTTTATCTTTAATAATCTATTTTTTAGAACTATTCTCATATAAAGGTTCTGAAACAACGGCAATTATTTAGATATCAAATATTTGAATATTTTTAAAAGCCAATTGATGGCATGCATGCTGATGGAATAATAATGATAATAATAAGCCGTTTTCCTGCCTATCAATTTAATTTTTAACTCATGCTTAATATATAAGTTCGATTATAAAACAGGAGTTATTATTTCCGAATTTATAACTTGTACTGTTTGTATAGTTTTAAAAATAATTATATTATTAATTACAAACAATCATCATCACTTTCATGGAAAAATTTGAAAAAGAATTTTTCCTTTAATGAAAATCATTGTTCCTATAATATAGTAAAGAATTTTCATAAAAACAGAATTAAAAGTCAGTTGGCAAAATATTTTAATTGAAGTGGATATATGGTGTCAAAGTAGAAAAATAAGTTTTAGTTTAGATTTATTGTAATTCAAAATAAGTTAGGGTAGATTAATCATTGTATTTATAATGTTAAGATATATTTCTTTTTACATATCAGAGAAAAGACAATTGGCAAAAAATGAAATAGAATATGAGAAAAGTATTTTGTTTGATATCTATACTCTTGTTCTTGTGTTTATTTTAGGTTGTAATTTTTTATTAAATTTTTTTTTTCTTGAACAGCCCGTTTATGCCATAGCTTTTTTGGGAATGGGGCTGTTCATGTTGTGTACGATCTTATGGCCCGATAGAATACGGTTCAACAAAAACTTATTGATGCTGCTTTTTATATTCTTGGGCCTGATTATTTTCTATTGTGACATTATAAGTGGAAAAGATGTTATGAACTATTTAAGTTATATATCATTAACTGTAGCAATAGTATTTTTTTTTGAATACGGTAAAGACCGATATATAATTTTGTTGCTTGTCGGCATTTATATAACATTCTTTTTAATAAATATTATTACAGATTATTCTCTGTTGTCTTCCTTTCATCAGAATCTATCACCAGTAAAGGAATGGTATATAAGGGTATACAAAGTAATGGAGATTACTTTCTGTACTTTCGTTGGTATGTATTTTATCCACAGAAAGGAAAAAATGATCATTAAATATTATGTAGAAAAAGAAAGATTGAAAGATTTTATAAGCAAAACCGATAAAATAAATTTTTCTGACGGATTATATGAACTAGCGATGAGCAAAAACTCATTATTTATAACCTATTTTAAATCTCAATTTCCGGAGTATTTTGAAAAGATCTTAGAAGCCTGTCCGAATCTTATTTCGTCAGAATTGGAAATATGTGCATTGCTAAAATTAAATTTAAGCACCAAGGAAATAGCATTGGCAACTAATACTACAGTGCGTGCTGTAGAGAATAAAAAGTTCAGGATACGCAGGAAATTTAACCTATCTTCTGAAACAGATCTCAATTTGTATATGATAAACTCATTTTAAAAATATGATTTTCAGATATATAATAAAGTAATTAGATGTAAGCAGACTGCTGCCGGTTGAAACTGCATCATATGGACAAGAACTCTAAAGCCTTCAAATAAAAATGTCTTTGTACAGAATATATTAGATTTAAACCATCCGGCCGCAGATTTCATATTCAAAGCCTCTTTTCATCAAACGGTTGATATATCATCCTGAAATGATTAAAACAGTGTGTATTGGCTCCGACTAAGCAAAAGTATTAGACTATTTACCCATATAGCCTCTTTAAAAGATATTGCTAAAAATATTGCCTTAAACAAGATTGCAGTATTTCATTTTCATAATAAAAGTCAGTTTGATTTTGATAAATTGGTAACTAAAATCTTTTTCATAAAATTGATTTGGTGGTGCAATCGTACGTAAAATTCTCAAGTATAGGATATAGATTTTATTCTACAGTAAATAACCAGTGAATTTTTGAATTTATAAAGAGTACTTTAAATCAGAATAAAAACACAAAAAACATTTTCAAAAAATAAAATATGATGAACAAAAAATTTAGTCTTGCAGTTTCCCTTTTTCTTGGTGTAATTGTGTGGGGACAGGTGGGGATCAATACACCTGATCCTACAGAAATCCTAGATGTTAATGGTATAGAAAGAGTAAGAGAGCTTCCTAAACATGAAGCTGTAAATGCCATATTTACAAAACCGGACGGTACGAGATCCAATGCTAAAGACCAGACTTTTATAGCTACAAAAACAGTCGTTGCTGATGCCAATGGCATATTAGGCTATGTAGACGGTATATCTGGGAATGGCGGAACAAATATCAAAAAAAGAGTTACAATAGGTTACTGGGCAGGGTTATGGGACGGTAATTATTATGCACTAGGAGGTACAGGTTTTCCCACATTCAACGCTCAACTGCAAAACAGATTAAATTACGGACCTTACGGAATTTACAATAAAATTGATGGTATTGATTTTTTACAATTTGAAACAGAGCAGCTGAATAATTACACAGCAGCTCAACTGAAGGGAATGGTAGATGTTTTCTGTATTGGCTTGCAGGCTGGAGTGGATCTGGACGCTGTAGCAGTTACAAAAATTAAGGATTTTGTAGATCTTGGCGGGGTAGCCATTATCGTTTTAGATTCAGGAAGAAATACACCAGCTCTTCAAGGCTTTGGCGGGACAGGAAGTGTTTCGAACGGGACCGGAGTTTCTTATTCGATTGCAGGAACCGCAGGATCTACCGGTGTTTTTGGAAACGTAACGGGGAATACGGCTATTACGGGGGCACAGACAGCCAGTCGCGTAGCAGTCTCCCAACTAGGTCCAGGGTCACAGTTGTTAGCAACTGAAGGCGGTACTGCTACACCTTATGCTGGTATCTGGGTTACAGGAAATAATGGAAGGGTAATTTTCTTTTGGGATGAAGGGGTTTTCAGAAATTCAAGCATTACAACTACTTATATAGATACTAATCAGGAAAAGTACCTTCATAATATCATGGCTTACGCATTGGACAAGCTAAATTAATAATATGCACACAGGAAATAATAGTAAATAAGATGATTGCTATTAGTTTCATTTAAAAACATAAATTCTATCTTCTATTATCTCTTTCACTATAATCTTCCCACAAACGGAAGATTATAGTTTTTTATAGGAAAAGCCTTTGGTAGTGTTTGATAATACCGTTTTTAAATTATGGGTCACTTAAATCCTTACTCAATAAAAAATAATTTCAATACATCAAGTTTGTTTAATTTTACTGTCCAAAAAAGATCTAGGTAGTATAATAGATTTGAATGTACCGAATTATATGTATAAGAAAACTATTAAGCTTTAAATGGCAAGCCTGAAAATCAGCATTATTTCCTGATTTTTATAGTGTGTGTATTCAAGTATAAGCACCTAAATAGATTTATTTTCTTATTATTTTTTTGTGATTCTTTACCTTCTAGAGTAACAATTACAATAATTACATTTCTCGATTACAGAGCAGATTCCGAAAAAGAAACGTGTTGAAGTGATTCCATGTTCGGTGGAATGGCATCAAATGTAAATTTTACATTGATATAAATCATAATTAATTGTTGTATTTTAAATACAACAATATGAGAAAATATCTATCTTTGTTTAGAATTTAAACACAATAAAATGACTTACGAACAGAAATTATCAATTAGGGAAACGGTTCCCTTCCTAAGAGAGCATGGTACCCAACTTACAGGATATTTTTACGAAAGAATGTTTTCCCATAATCCTGAGTTGAAAAACATTTTCAATATGGGAAATCAAGCGAACGGAAAACAAAAAAATGCATTGGCTTCAACGGTTTTGGCTTATGCCGAACATATTGAAGCCCCGGAAGTATTGACAGAGGTCTTAAAGAGTATTGGAAATAAGCACACAAGCCTTAATATAGCTCCGGAGCAATATGATATTGTGGGATCTCATTTATTATCTTCAATAAAAGAAGTATTGAAGGAAAAAGCAACAGACTCCATCATCGAAGCATGGGCTCAGGCATACACTGAACTTGCGGCTATTATGATTTCCATAGAAGAAAAGATGTATCAGAAGAATGCAGAGAAAAAAGGTGGATGGAAAGGCTGGAGAACATTTATGATTGCAAATATTGTCGAGGAAAGCAAGACTGTAAAATCATTTTATCTGGTTCCTAAAGATGGAGGAGCCATTGCAGAATATCTTCCGGGACAATATATTTCAGTGAAAATGTTTGTTCCCTCTTTAGGCCATGAACAGCCAAGACAGTATAGTCTTTCTTCAACATATATGCCCAGTCATTATAGGATATCTGTAAAAAAAGAACAGGGAAACGCTAAAACCCCGGATGGTTTGGTTTCAAATTGTCTGCATGAAAAAAAAATAGGAGATGAAATCTCGGTAAGCGTACCGGCGGGATCTTTTTTTGCAAATATTCTACCGGAAGATTCTCTTGTTCTGATCAGTGGAGGAGTAGGCCTGACTCCTTTAATGAGCATTCTGGAAACAAGCAAAGCCCTGGATAAGAAAAATAAAGTCATTTGGATCCATGGCTGTAAAAATGAAGATTTACATGCTTTTAAGTCGAAAGTGGAAATTCTGGAGCATAATAACGATTGGTTAACATCTTTTGTCTTTTATGAAGACGGAATAACAGAAAACAGCTCTGTAAAGAAAGGAAGAGTTGATTTATCGGTGCTTAAAGATAAAATTCTTATTTCCAAAGCAAAATACTATATTTGTGGACCTGAACCGTTTATAAAAGCACATTATCATTCTTTGATCACTTTCGGGGTCAGTAAAGAAAGTATTTTTTACGAAGAATTCGGACCGCAGCTATTGCAGATCAAAGAATAAAAAGACTTGAAAGTAATGAAACTTAACCATTTTACTGATTTCAGTATGCGTGTTCTAATGTATCTGAATCAAAAGAATAATACAGATTCCAGCTCGTTGGATGAGCTCTCGGAGCGTTTTAGAATATCAAGAAATCATTTGGTAAAAATAGTACAGTTTCTATCCAATAATAACCTTGTTTCTACAAAAAGAGGGAAAAACGGGGGGATCCATATTTCAGAAAAAGCATTAAAAATGGGATTAGGAGATCTGATCAATATGCTAGAGCAAGAAGAGTTCCCCATGATAAACTGCCATTCAAAACCATGTGTATTTATTTCTCACAGCTGTAGGCTGAAATCTCTATTAGATGTAGCTTATCAGGCTTTTATAGACAGTCTGAATAAAAATAAGCTGTCTGATCTGAAATTTGAAAGCTGGAATGCCATTTTCAGCAGTTGATTTTTAGAAAATTATTCATTTCAAATAAAAATTGCCTTTAGAATAATCTAGAGGCAATTTTTGTTATTGTTGATTATTTGATAATTTTAAATTTTTTCTATTATTGAATTACTAGGTTCAGATGAAATCCAGCTGCTATTGTGGATAGCTCGGTTTTAGAAATTTTATCAATAAGGTTGATATTATATTTTATTGTCTGAAGTTATTTGTGCGGCTGTAAAGCAACTATTCTCAGAAATTCCTATAGAGTCCCGAAATACCCGATAACATTTTATATTCCTTTTTTCTGTATGGTATCTGATCAAGATTCGAACCACCAATGACAGTAAAAATATGCTTCAACTATATTAACATTATTGAGATGGTTGGCTGCAGGTTCTACTACTGTAATTATAGTGCTCTTCCAGGTTAGATTATATTTACTTACCACGAAGATAAACTCCAACCGACAATTGCCTTAATCCGGTTGAAAATTCGTACCAAATAATTAACAAAAGCAAGCAATTAAAGTTGTTCTTTTCATATAAAATTAAGTTTTTTTAACCTCTCTTTTTCTGGTATAATGCTGAAAAATATAATGTTATAACCCGAATTATTTTAGTTTTTAACTTTCTGATAATTAGCGTTTTAATTGTATTTGTATTGTGTGATTATTTCAAAATAAAAATGAATAATTAGAGTTAAAAATTCCGAAATTATAACAGTATCTGATTTTTTTACCTGGAATGATTTATAGTTTTGCAATTCAAAAGTTAAGGATTTAAATTATCTCAATATTGTTGTATTTTTTTTAATACAATTAAGTTTTTAAATCAGAATAAAACACAAAAACAATTTCAAAAAATAAAAATATGATGAACAAAAAATTTGTTTTTACAATTTCTCTTTTTATTAGTATAACTGTGTGGGGACAGGTGGGGATCAATACGCCTAATCCAACAGAAATTCTTGATGTTAATGGTATAGAGAGAATAAGAGAGCTTCCTAAAAATGAAGCGGTAAATGCTATATTTACAAAACCGGATGGCACGAGATCCAATACTAAAGATCAGGCTTTCACAGCTACAAGAACAATCGTTGCTGATGCCAATGGTATTTTGGGATATGTAGAAGGACTTCCGAAATCTAGTGACGGAGGTGGGCTGCCTGTAGGGGAAGCTATAACAAGAATTTATTCTGTTCCGGCCACTACTGCTCAGGTAGGGACTTTTAACTTAAAGGATTATGTAATTGCTAATAATCTTCCTGCATTGCCATCTATAGATGGTTTGGAAATGAATTTGCAGGGTGTAAATTCTGCTTATTATGATCCACGGATATACAATATTTCCAGCAGTTCAAAACTTGTTAGTTATCAATCATTTGCAACAGTAGGGAATGAGAACGAAACATCGCTAAATAATAATTTATCAGCAGGGAGTTATCTGCAGGTAGATGCTAACAACATTGTATTCTGGGCTACTACAGCAGCAGAAGTAGAAACAACAAACCTACAGATACAAATTGACAGCAATACATATAGATGGTATGAATTTAAGTGGTGGTGTATGGAGGTATCAGGAGAAAAGAAAATTTTTATGTCAGTTGTTCGTAAGGCCTAATTTTCAAATATTTACTTTTTTGGAAATAAGCCGCAAGAACTATTGTTTTTCATGATGTTAATAGCATATTAAGTGCTATATCTGAGAATGGCAGTTCAAATGCCCCCAGAAAATTATAATTGGTTATGATGTACGATTTGTGATGACAGTTATTATACATCTGAAGGCACAGTTTTTCCTACATTCAACATCCAACTTCAAGCAGTTAAATTACGGATCTTACAAAATTTACAATAAAATTGTGGTATTGGTTATTTACAACTAAATCCGAATACTGCAACAATTATAAAAATTAGAAATTTTGTGGATCTTGGTGGGGTAGTCATTATCGTTCCAGATGCAGGAAAATTACATACGCTCAAAGTTTTTAATGACAGCAACTGTATCGTGAGGAAATGAATTTTCTTATTGGGTTGTTTGAACCGTAGGATCTAGTGGCGTTTTTAGGAATGTACGGGGAAATACGGTTATTATCCGAGCAAATCCAGCCAGTCATGTAGTGATCTCCCAATTAGGATCAGGCACATAACTGTTAGCATTTTTCTGCTTGGATAAAGGTATTGTCAGAAATTACAGTACTACAACGACATACATAAATACTGATCAGGAAAGTACTTTCATAATATCATGGCTTATGCGCTGGATAAACTAAATTAATATATGGACTGGAGATGATGGCAAATAAGATGATTGCTATTGTTTTCATTTTTTAAAAACACAAATTTTACATTTCATCTTCTACTGTAATCTTCCTGCAAACGAAAGGTTACAGTTTTTTTATAAGAAAAACTTTCAAGGCAAAATTTAATTTATCAGATTTAGTGATAATATTGCTTTTAAATTATAAGTTATTTAAATATAATTTTTTTTGTGATTCTGTTACCTTCCGGAGTAACAATTACAATAATTGCATTTCTTGTATCTATCACTGAATTGCTAACATTGAAGGCAAACTTATTCCTGCCTTTGGTTAAAGTTATATTTTCAGCCTTTAATAATTTGCCATCCATAGCATATAATTCCATTTTAGCTATTCCGGATTTGGCTGTTTTCAAAGAAATGTTGATATCATTAATGACAGGATTGGGATAAAATTGTACAATGGGCTCATTTTTAATCTCACTATTAGCTAAAACCAAAGTTGGAAGATAGACTATCCAGCCATATGCAACCGTTGCCGGGCCATCTTCAAACCCAGCTATGTACTTACCGTTTGGAGAAATTGCGTAAGCTGCTCCCATAGAGTCCAAAGTTGAATTTACTGTGACTCCCAAATTGGTAAGATAGGTTTTAAAATCTATGGGAACCGTGCCTAATGCAGGATTGTATATTACTGGATATCTATTCGCATTAGCTGGTTTATACCACATTCCTACAATTGTTCCATCATTAGATATTCCTCCAAAAGATCCTCCGGCATACAAAGACGGATCTGGGTTTGCAAATTCGGTGTAAGAATCTGAAGCTGGATCATATACAAAAGGGAGATTATCAAAGGTACCCACTGCTACACCGCTTTCATTTATGGCCCGAACCTCGCTACTGGAAGACACGGGCAAATTGCCATTTTTTGTAATATATTTGAAAATGCCCGTTTCACTAAACAATGTTGGTACGCGTCTGGTTGAAGGTGCTGGAATATCTACCCATCCCGCAACTTTACCTGTATTATTAACCGTATAGAATGTACCATTTACAAAATCGTTGTTGCTGGCTCTGGTTGTTGTACCTGTTTGTATATCATGAATAAAGGGAATTACATAGCTAATGTTAGTAATTTGATCGAAAACTCCCATTTGTCCGGCAATATATCTGCCATTCTCGGATATTTGATAAGGAACACTTTCCGGAAATATGGAGGTAGAGGTTGTATTTGTTGGAAATGGAATAGTAATCCATGTATTGCTGTTATTTAGTTTATAAGCAGGTAATTTGAGGCTTCCGCTTGTTATGCTTCCTACTAAATCTCCATTATTATTAGTACCTCTCAATCGATAAACTATAGGCTCCTTTACTGCATAAGTATTAGTTGACCAATTATAGATAAGCCCGAATGAAACAGCAAGCCCGTTATCATTTACGTCCTGAAAAGCTGAATTATTAACGGCAAGTTTACGGTATTCCTGTGCAGTTAAAAAATTAGACATAATGCCTAATAAAACAAATACAAAAAAGTTATTTTTTTTCATAGGTAAAATATTTAATTTATTTAAAATTGTAATAATTAATTCAATAATTCTATACTTACTCTCTCTTTAAAGATTTTCCATTGAAACCTTGTTTAATGGTTTTTTGTATGCTTTCTTTTGAATTATTCGGTTGCCAACCTGGGCGTAATAAAAACTGAAAATCAAACTAAATGGTAAAGGAATAATTTTTTATATGAATCATTTAATGGGATTCTTTAGATTGCAATTTTAGTGTTATTTAATTCAAAATCTGTGTTTATTTTGTAAGAAATTCTTAAATTATAACTTTATTATTTCTTTAATATAAATTGTCTGACATCTTATTTGCCGGAAATGTTATTCTTTTTCTCATTAATATTTTCTAAGTTAAAAATACTATTTATTTTGATTCATATTGTTGTAATTCATTAATAAATAGGTAATTATTGATGTGTTGTTTGAGTTTGAATTACCGAATTTACAACTCATATTGTTTTGAAGAGATCAGGATAAACCTCTAATATTACACTATAATCCCTAACGGATAGTTGAATTAATTCTAAGCCATTCGTTGCACAGATTCTAAAAACACACACTTAACAATGATTAAAAATTTATTGTTTTTAAAAAAATGCGTTTGATCAAATTTACATTTAGTACCACTAAAAAAATTGATGATGAAAAAACACTATTTTATTTCTCTACTATTTTTATTTGAGAGCTTATTCTATGCTCAAATAAGTATTGCTCCAAATCCCGCCAACCACGAACCGCATCAAAACTCAATTTTGGATGTGAAATCTTCAACACCTGCAAAAGCCGTGTTGCTTCCCGTAGTTTCGCAGATCAGTAATGCAGCAGATCCGGATAATGATAACAATTTTAGGGGAGCAATTGTGTACAGTAAGAATAATGGTACAATTTATGAGCATGACGGAACCAATTGGTCAAGTATCTATAATTATATTGTTGATGTCAAACCACAGTATTTTGCCCATTTTTCGCGTCCATCCAATCTGAATCTTTCATGCAATGGAGGACTTCTTCCTCCATATGGCTGTACAGCTACAGGAATTATTCCGCTTGTAAACAACGGAAGTTCTGATTTTCAGGGAAGTTCTATCAACCTTTCTTTAGCTTCGAATGTTGTAACGGTAAATGAAACGGGCTTATACAGAGTTACTTACAGATCTTATGCAACTTTCAACGGGCTCAACACTGATGAAATCCAGTTGAGACTCCAAAAAGCTATGACTGCAACTCCAACGGTATTCTCGACGATTGATTATAAATCTTTTACAAGTGATAATGACAATTTGGGATATTCACCCGTGTTCAACGGTTCGATTGTTCTACAAGTGAATGCAGGGGAAAAATTCCGTTTACAGGGTTTCATGCAATCAGGATTTTCACCTTTGATTAACTCCTCGACCAGCTTCCAAAACAATAATACTTATGGAACAGGTGAGCTAATTTTCGAGAAAATTGTTTTATAACTCATTAATTTAAAAATTATGTATCCTAAAATATATTTAACGGTAGCAGCTTTGCTGGCTGCGGTGTTTTTCAATGCACAGGTAATGATTTCCAAAACGGCAGGTTCTGCCCATCAGAATGCTTTATTGGACATAAAAGATGCCACCAAGGGTGTTATTTTTACTCGTGCTGAGGATATTCCTACTTTTCCATTATATAATAATTCCCAGGAAGATTATTTTAATGATGAAGCTGCTCTGGAAGGCGCAATTTTATACAATAAAGAAGACAAACAATATTATAAATATGATGGAACAACCTGGATTCCTGCACTTCAACTCGGAGGGTGGTACAATCCTTTTTTAACCAGAAGAAAAGCTTCCAGTTCAAAAACATGGAATTGTTTAGGGGTACAAGTTCCCAACCCCTTTCCTCCATTTACTCCAATAACTGTAAGTACATGCAGTGTTTTAGCACTTTTTGGAAGCAATAGTAAACAGACTATTTCACTTTCGCCAATTACAAACAGGTCTCAATTATTAGTAAATAATCTGAATACGACAATGCCAGCAAACGGCAGTGATAATGTGATTGAAATACCGCAAGCCGGATTGTATCATATTTCCGGGGTTACAGGATTTGAAGGGTTTTCATTAGGTTCTTTAGGAAAAGATGCTACGTTTTGGGTAAGTATCGATGTCAGTTACGATGGCGGTGCAAACTGGTCAACACTGGCATTTGAGGAAACTAAACTGTATGGCGGAATTTTTATTGACTTAGGACAGGGAGGAAATAAAAGCGCAAGTGTTTCTGCTTCTGTCACATTACCAGCGAACTCTCGTATCAGGCTTCAGGCTGCTGTAAATACGGATTCTGTAATATCTACTTTTTCAAACTCTGTAGATCATAGAGAAACCTTCATTAATATTCAAAAATTAAGATAATCCCATAAAAATTAAAGCACATGAAAAAATATTTCGCATTTATAGGGATGTTGGGATTTATGATAGCAAACTCTCAGGTTGTCATTGGTGGATCAACTCCTTCTAGCAGTAATACTCAACTGGAACTTCAAAATTCCGGGCAAAAAGTATTGATTCTTCCTGTTGCAGAAAACGAAACAATATTACCAAAATACAACAGTTCTCAACCGGATAAATATGATGATGATGCTACAATGGAGGCGATGCTGATGTACAATAAAGAGGAAAGTCTTGCTAACGTTTACGACGGGACAAAGTGGGAACAGGCTTTTAATGCTAAAAATAAATCAACAACGTGGACACGAGCGAGTATTAACAGCACCAATATGACCTGCCTTTCCACCTCTGATCTTTTCGGACAGCTTTTACAGCTTTGTAGCTCTGATAATCTGAAATTTTCTGTTCCTCCAAACAGTTCTCAGTTTTCTGATTATCTGTCTGTTGTAAGAAATTCTGAAACGTTCAGGATAAGACAGAAAGGATTATACAGGATTAATTTTAATGTTTTATTTAGTGGTTTTACAGCCGGATTTGATTTTAATGGAGCCAGAATTACAGTAGTTGTTGTTGTAAATGGAGTAGAGAAGGCTTATATGTCAGGTAAAGCCTCTCCTTTTATTAATATAGGAAATTATCTTGTTTCCACGGATGGCGTTTTATTTTTAGATGTCAATAATGATGTTACATTCCGTTTGGTACTGGATGGTTCATCTTGGTCAATCAGCAGTTATAATTTCGGAGGAACAGCCGAAAGCAACGTAAGTATCGAAAGGATATTATAAATCAGAGGGAGAGTATTCTGAAAGCACAAATGAAATTTTTTATAAAACATTATTCGGTAGAAAATGCAACAAGATAAGTACCAAATACTTGTAGGAAAACAGTTTTAAAAGCTGAGTTTATCCTGAAGCTGAGTACTTTGCTTGAATATGATTTTTTCAGGATTTAAACTTGGGAGCTTACTAAGCAAAAATTTTGCAGCAAAAGGAGCAAACTGGCTATTGGTTGCTGGATTACCTAACAAACCAACTTTGTAAACGGAGGATAATACCACAAGATAATGATTTTGAAAACCGACCAACTAAGAAAATTAACGGACGGTTTTTCAGTTTTTAATTTAAACTTTACTTAAAATTATGACCAATAACGTAATCAGAAGACAACCTAAGCACACATTTCCTAAGAAAAAAGTTCTATGTCTGGTTTCAAACCCGGCAATGCTTCAGGGCATGAATGTAGGCTTTTTTGCTGAAGAAATGACACGTCCATTCTTTGATTTTGTCAATGCAGGATACGATGTAGATTTTTGTTCGCCTTGGGGTGGCGAAGTAATATTTGATAGACACAGCGATCCGGAAAATCCCGAAGGAGCATATCAAAACGACCTGATAAGTATCGGATTTGTCCACCATAAAGACTATGGCAAACTCATGAAGGATACACCTTCTATTGATCAATTTAATGTAAACGATTATGATGCTATTTGTGTAGCCGGCGGAGGAGCGCCTTTAATTAACTTTAAAGATGATGAAAAGCTGCACAAATTTATTGCAGATTTTTATGAAGCCGGGAAAATAGTATGTCTAATCTGTCACGGAACATCCTTATTGTTATGGACAAAACTAAGCGACGGTACACTTTTGGCAGACGGAAAAAGCTGGACCGGATTTGCAGACAGTGAAGAACAAATAATTAATGATATGTTCGGAATGAAGGTAAATTCTTACACCATCGAAACAGAAGCCCGCAAAAACCCAAATACTAACTTTGAATGCGCCGGTCCATTGGAGCCTTTTGCTATCAGAGACGGAAGATTGATTACTGCTCAACAGCAACACAGCAGTTTTTTAGCCTCTCAATTAGTTATTGAAGCATTATCAGAATAATATAGAATTTATCAGACCCTTTACAATACTTTTTAATTGGATGGGTCTGATTATTTCTGTTGCCGAAATTCTGGAATGAATCACAAAAATATTAAATGGAGCAATCACAAAATAAAGGGATGAAATCAATCAAGCTTTTACTCATCGTATTTTCCGTAATCAGTGTTACCGCTTGCGGACAAAACAAAAATCAAAATTCAGATCATAAAAACAGAAAAAAAATTGATAAAATGGACACAGGTAAACTAACAAATCAAAACGTAAAACAGGCATTCGAAGCTTGGCAAAGTGGTGACAGTAAAACCTTTCTTTCATTTTTTACCGATAATCCGACAATGACAGATGACGGTAGTCCCCGCAACTTTCAAAGTTATGTAAAGGAAGCTTGCGGAAAAGAAGTTTTCCTAACAATTGACTCTGTAGAAAATGATGGCAAAAATATTACGGGCAACTTTAAAGCCGGACCGTGGGGAACCTTTCCTGTTTTTTTTAATTTCCATCAAAATGCAAAAGGAAAATTTGAAAGGTTGGATATTGGCCAGGCTAAATAAGCTTTGATGATTTTCAATTTCTTTAAACAAGCTTTATGAATTTTTCATTGAGGCTTAAAATGCCAAATTTTAAAAAGGCTCTTAACGGTTTTCTGTTCTTTTGTATTGTTCAACATGCACAAGCTCAAGATATTGATGGCGTAAGTTCTTTTTTTGTAGGCGGAGTGAGTATGGATATTCCTAAGCAAAATAAATTGCTGCTCTATGGCGGTTTCAGTCCCTCCGATAAAGTAAAGGCATTTTTGGCACTGCCAAATTTTAAGATAAACAAATACTTGACACTTACGCCAGGTTATACCTATGTGAATGTAGATTTGGACAATGGCAGTAAGGTAGTGGAACATCAGTTTCTCGGAATGGCAACGCTGGCTTTTCCGATAGCAAAAAATTGGACTCTTGCTGACCGGAATATGTATTTCCACCGATTCAGAACCGGCGATGATTTATCATTTTACCGAAACAGGTTAGGTGTCATCCACAAAACGGAACTTTTCAAAAAACAGGTAAGTATTTTTTTACATGATGAAGTTTATCTCAATCTCGACAATGGACAATTTACCCGAAACCGTGTTGTTTTTGGGGGTGATATAAAGCTTTTGAAGTGGCTTACACCGCAAGTGATGTTGATGTATCAAAGCGATAGAGCAACAGGCAACAGAATTTTAGGATGGCTCATATTTACAGTGCCATTGGAAAACCTCGGAATTTTTAAATAAGTGAAACACTTAAAGAATTGGATAAAATAGAAAGAGATTATGAGTGATTTAAAAGATAAGGTAATTATTGTAACAGGTTCATCTAAAGGTATTGGAGCTACCATTGCTAAAACACTTGCGTCAAAAGGTGCGTCATTGGTTATCAATTTTTCAACTTCAAAATCAGATGCCGATAATGTAGTGTCTGAAATAATGAATTCGGGCGGAAAAGCAGTTGCTATAAAAGCTGATGTCAGTAAAACAGAAGACGTAAAATATCTTTTTGATGCAGCTATCAATCATTTTGGTAAAGTAGATATTTTGATAAATAATGCCGGAATAGCCATTTACAAATTGATTCAAGATACTACCGACGAAGATTTTGACCGTATTTTCAGTATTAATGTAAAAGGTACTTTCAACACAATGAGAGAAGCAGCACCCCGACTTGAAGCTAATGGGAGAATTATTAATTTTTCAAGCTCTGTTACACGGTTAATGCTGCCAACTTATGCTACTTATTCTGCAACTAAAGCTGCTGTTGAACAGATGACGAAAGTTTTTGCAAAAGAAATAGGCAGCAGAAAAATAACAGTCAATTCCGTTTCGCCCGGTCCGATCAATACTGAACTTTTTACACAAGGAAAAACTGATGAAACCATTGCCAGATTAGCATCAATGTCTGCATTCAACCGCATTGGAGAAACGGATGATATAGCTAATGTGATTACATTTTTAATATCAGATGAAGCTCAATGGATAACAGCTCAGAATATTGGGATAAATGGAGGATTTGCCTAAAGTTTAATTAATTAAAAAACCAAATTATGAATAAATATCAATCATTATTCGACACTCAAAAGGAGTTTTTTTATACCGATGCCACGAAAACCTATGAATGGCGCATGGATCAGCTCAACAGGCTGGAAAAAATGCTTACCGAAAATCAGGAAGTATTTTGTCAGGCATTGAAAACAGATTTCAACAAACCACCATTCGAACAACTGTTTGAAATTACGGTTCCTTTGGGCAATATCAAATATTATAAAGAAAACCTAAGAAAGCTGATGGCTCCCGAGCAAGTTGCCATTCCTAAAGGCTTGGAAGAAACCGGAAACAAAGGCATTATTTACAAAGAACCTTTTGGAGTAACCTTAGTCATTGGACCTTTTAATGCACCCATTTTATTATTGCTTGACCCTGCAATAGCTGCTTTGGCTGCTGGAAATCCGGTTATTTTGAAACCAGCGAACACTACTCCTACCGTTGCCGCCCTTTTTCAGGATTTGATTCCAAAATATTTTGAGCCTGAAGCTGTAAACATTGTTACCGGAGGAAGAGAAGGAATTACAGCATTACTGGAACTGCCTTTCGATTTTATATTCTTTACAGGAAGTTCTGCCGTGGGTAAAGTAGTAATGCGGGCTGCTGCAGAAAACCTTACACCTGTTGTTTTGGAATTGGGTGGACAGAATCCTACTGTTGTGGATGAATCTGCCAATCTTGATATTGCAGTAGATAGAATTGCGTGGGGACACAACGCTATTTCCGGTCAATGGTGCATTGCTCCGGGGTATGTATATGTGCATGAGAAAATAGCCGATGACTTTATAGCAAGATTAAAAACATCCATACAAAAGATGTATGGAGAAAATCCACAGGAAAGCCCGGATTTGGCAAGAATGATCAGTGAACATGATGCGGAAAGAGTAGCTTCCTACATTATTCCCGAAAAGGTGGTTGTTGGAGGAAGATTTGATATTAAAGCAAGGTACGTAGAGCCAACAGTCTTATATCCAAGTACATGGGAAGATCCTGCTTTGCAGCAGGAGATTTTCGGACCGGTGTTACCTGTAATGGTATATTCTGATTTAAAGGAAATTACCAACATTATCAAGCGAAAACCAAAATCGCTTGCAGCCTATATATTTAGTAAAAACCAGGAGAATATTGATTATTTCCTCAATTCGGTTTCATTCGGAGGAGGATGTGTGAATCAAACCAATCTTCATTGTTGGATAGACAGCCTTCCGTTTGGCGGCGTAGGCTATGCCGGAATGGGAAAATATTATGGAAAAGCAGGGTTTGATGCCTTAAGTAATACTAAAGCTATGTTAATTGGTAATCCTGATCTTGAACTGGATGTTTTTCCACCGTACGAAGGAAAGGATATTGCTAAAAATTTAAGCGTGTTTTCATAGATCAAAATAAACAATGGTACTAAAAACCATCAACTCAATTTTTATACTTATTGCCGTATTTATGGGCTTTAAACAAGGTGTGGCAATGCTTTCAGGCAAACCTGAAATGATAGAGATGTTCAGTAAGTGGAATTTTTCCAAAACGGCTCTGATGATCAATGGCGCAGTTACAATATTTGCGACAGTATTGATTTTGTTTACTAAAACGTTTGTTTATGGAAATTTTTTAATGGCAGCAGGTATACTTTTAATTATTTGCCTTCACTTACTGGATAAGGATTTAAAAGGGGTATCAATCGAATTACCTTTTCTATTACTGAATCTGATTATCATTTATCTACAGCATCCGTTAAAAAATTAATCTCTTGAGATGAATCGTTGAGTTATAATATTACTAAAATGACATCATACAATAATTTAGCAGGACAAAGCACAAGTAGAATTGAAGCTTTAAGTGATGCCGTTTTTGCTGTGGCTATGACACTTCTTGTACTAGAAATAAAAGTACCGGAATTTCACGAACCCATAACCGACAAAGAATTGATATCAGATTTTCTGAAGCTGATGCCCAAATTTTTGGTATATTTTCTGAGTTTTATTACTGCCGGAATATTTTGGGTAGGTCAATCTGCACAGTTTAAATATATCAAAAGCAGTGACAGAAATATCACTTGGTTTAATTTATTGTTTTTGCTTTTTATCTCTGTTTTGCCGTTTTCTACCGCTTTTTTGGGCGATTATATCACTTCCAGATTTTCAATTTTTTTATATTGGTTAAATATTTTTCTTTTGGGAATTATGCTTTACATCAATTGGGAATACGCCCAAAAGCATAATTTTATTTCAGAAGAGATGAAAGAAACAGTGTATATTCCTTTAAGGAGACGAATGATTTGGTCGCAGGGACTCTATTTTGCGGCCGCTTTATTATGTTTTATCAACATTTATTTAAGTATTGTGGCCATTATTTTAATTCAGCTAAATCAGGCTTTTGCCGTTATCGGAAACAGAAAAACAAAGTAAATGCCAAATTTTCATATGATTAAAACACTGAAGAATTATTTAAATAACCACAAATATGAAGTATTGCTTATTGCATTGGCACAACATCTTTTTATGGGTGTTTTTTTAAGTAATTTAACTTTATACACCAAAGTAATTTGGCCACTCAATATGCTCATACTTGGCATGGCAAGTGTGGGAGTGTTTATAGAAAAGGGTCAATGGAAAAATATAATTCAGAAAATACTTTTTCTACTTGTTTTGGTACTACCAATCGGTTTGACATTTTGGGGCAACAATACGCATTACTTTATTTTTCTAAACATAGGATATGTAGTTTTCTTTCTTTTCATTTTTGGGGAAGTGCTAAAATATTTAATAAAGCCAAGTTATATCAATACTGATATTATTTCAGCTTCGGCGTGTGGTTATCTTTTACTTATAGAAATCAGCACATTCCTGCTGCAATTTTTTGTATACCAAAATACACAATCCTTCAAAGGCATTGATTTGTCAAGTCCGGCCTTAACATATATGGATCTGGTGTATTTCAGTTCTATTACACTTACCAGTATTGGCTTTGGTGATATTACACCCGGTATATACTACACCAAATTAATTACTTCATTTTTTGGAATTGCAGGACAGTTTTATTCAGTAGTATTGGTGGGTATTTTAATCAGTAAATTTTCATCAAAAAATTAATTACCTTATGAACACAGGATCACACTATAAACTTCACCATTTTATTCCGTGGACGAGAACAAAGATTTATAAGATGCTTATTCTAAGTATCGTTCCAACGCTATTGTTTTATTTCCTGGACTGGAAGTGGCTGGCTATTCCATGGGTTCCGGTGGCCTTATTGGGCACAGCGACTTCTTTTATTTCGGGATTCAAAAATACCCAAACCTATAACCGAAGCTGGGAAGCCCGTCAGATTTATGGTACTATTATTAATAACAGCCGTAGTTTCGGTATTCTGGTAAAAGATTTTATAAGATTAGATGATAAAGTGGAAGAAGCAGCTTTGCATCAACAAATCATTTACCGTCATTTTGCATGGCTTACCGCATTAAGGTTTCAACTTAGAGAAATAAAAAGCTGGGAACATGTAAAGACAAAAAGCTATAATAAAGAATATTTACAATACTATGAAGTCCCTGAATGGGAAGGTAAACTTGAAGATGAGCTTAAGGAATTCTTAGGTGATGATGAGCTTCGGCATGTGCTTTCTACCAAGAATAGAGCAACACAGATCATTGTTTTGCAGTCTTCCCAGTTGAGAAAATTAAATGAAGAAAGTAAAATTTCAGATTACAATTATACTGCGCTTGAAAATCAATTTAAGGAATTGTATGATCAGCAGGGTAAATGCGAAAGAATTAAAAATTTTCCTTATCCACGACAGTTTTCAAGCATTAATCTCTATTTTACGAATGCTTTGTGTTTTTTGCTTCCTTTAGGATTTTTAGGAGAGTTTTCCAAAATGATCGATAAATTTGGAGACCCTGTAGTCTGGCTTACCATTCCGTTTAGTGTGCTCTTAGGCTGGGTATTTCTGGTTTTGGAACAGATAGGTGAGAGTACGGAAAATCCGTTTGAAGGGAATGCCAATGATATTCCGATCACTCAGATCAGCAGGAACATAGAAATTGACCTGCGTGAAATGCTGGGCGAAAAGGAACTCCCATCTGCCATACAGCCTATTAATAATATTGTCATGTAAAAAATAAAAAAATTATGAGTATAGAATCTGTAAGAAAATGGTATCCGAAGGCGTTAACGTCTATCGATACTGTTAATCGGTTATTAGACACGATCGAAAAACATTTGAAATTAAAGCCTGATCAGTTGATGCATGCAGACAGTATGTGCTGTGACGATGTTAATGCTATACAATATCCTCCAAGAGCCTATGAAATGCTTGGCCCGTTTCATTTGGGAGGGCTGGATGGTTTTCCCTTTGCCGGACTTACAGGAATGGGGGCTTTTGCCCATCATGTTCCTGAAGATGGAGCAGTGATCATTTTTTATGCTCCCCATATTGGAATTACCAGAGAAGGACAAATAGGAGAGATAAGCAGGATCGGGCAGAGCAGCAATTCTGCCTGTTGTGGTGCGGCAAAAGGAGCACTTGGAAAACTGGTAGCAGGGCAGATCATAGAAGGAAATATCACCTCACTTGATTTTCAGATGAATACAATTGAACAGATTTTCCTCCACAGTAAAGAGAGAATTCTGAATGCAGAAAATCAAATTTTTGAAGCAACGGAGGTCATGTATGAAGCCATAGATAAACGCATCGAAGTACTGGTAAAAGAAACCAGCTATCCATGTAAATATGTAATTCTGGTAGGTGGTATTTTTATTAATGGAGACAAAGATATGGGCTCATTCTGCCAGTATAAAAAATTTGAATACATCAATCTTGAAACCCAGGAACGGAAAAGTCTGATGAATGAATACTTCCATTAAATTTATAACGACCTGCTTACAATGCTATAATGCTGTGAGCAGGTTATAAAAAATAGTTTTAACTTGTAAAATATCAATAGATCTGCTACAAAAATGATTTAAATTTATGGTGTAAAGTTTAAAACCTTTATCCATGAATAAACAGTAACAGCAAGTCAAGGCTCGAAAAGATTAGCTTAAAATCTATTTAGAATCGAGGTCAATTGATCTAATGTTGGAATTTCATCCTTATTGTTAAATATACTTTTCATGCATTCAAAAAGTTTTAAAGGAGTTTTTTAATAAAATTCAGATAGATTTTTATTTTAACGACTCAGTTTACGCAGTATAAATTGAGTCGAATTTAATGCATTTCAGACTCTTAAGGATTATTTCTTAGCAAATTTTTTAGCTCCTTCATTACTGCCTTTAAAAGTGACATAACATCCTAGTACAAACCCGAAATTATACCAATTACCATTATTGGCAACTTCATAGACGGTGATATCTTTTTCAAATAAGCTTAGCACAAAAGAAACGGGAGAGATCATGCCTTGCCAAAATCCGTGTAAAAACCCGGCATTTGTTGAATGTATGCAGCTTGATAAATCGTGTGTTGTAGCACAGCTACCCAGTAAAAACAGCAGAAGCAGTAAAAATAATTTGGGATTCATAAGTTTTAATTTTTTTATCTAATATAAAAGTGTTTTCTTGTAAATGAAGCTCAGGAAAGTCCCGATAATATTCCATAAGTAGATAGGAACAGTGGCTACCTTTTTCTCTTCATTTCCGTTATAAGATCCTCAAGATAATCAGTTTGTATATCTTGTATTTCCAAGAGTTTTTTATTTTGGTTTACCAATAGGTGGTCTATTTTTTCACTCAGTAATTTAATTTCTAATTCAGCTTTTAAATTGATTTTGTAATCGTGTTCTCCTCTCAGTCTGTCTTTTTGTTCCTGTCTGTTTTGGCTCATCATAATAATGGGCGCTTGAATGGCGGCTAAACATGAAAGAATAAGATTGAGTAAAATAAATGGAAACGGATCAAATGAATTGGTTAATAACCAAACATTTATCATCATCCATAGTAATATAAATGAAAAAAACACCATAATAAATGTCCAGCTGCCTCCAAATAGTGCTACTTTATCTGCAACTTTTTCTCCAATAGTTAATTCTGATTCAATTTCATCCTGTATATTTTCTGACAGAATGGAGTTATTTTTAATGGCATCCATCACATCCAAGTCTATAATGGCCAGTTCACCTTTTTCCTGTGATATTAAAGAAGTCAGATATAGTCGTCTGTATTTATTAAGTTCAATTAAAGAGATATAATGATCTTTTGAAAAGCCAGGGAAATCCATTCTTAATAAATTAAAAATACCATCTCTGATGTCCTGACCCTGTATTTCTTCACCTTTCCCGATCTTTTTTTTGCTGATATAGCTTGTTTCCATTGTTGTTAATTGATCATTCAAAATTCCAGAAAGATTCCAGAATATTCTATGATCAGTATCACGATAAAACCTGATCCAGGTCAGGCATGGAAACTCAATTTGTATATAAATAATTGTTTATTTTTAGATAACCGATTTAATTTGATATGTCTTACAACTTACCTGAAGGTCTTAGAGGTCTTACAAACGATGAAGTGGAAGCTTCCAGACTGCAATATGGATATAATCGCCTGGAGGATATCCGTAAGAATACATGGTTTGATTTGCTTATTGGTATTTTAAAAGAACCCATGCTAATTTTGCTTATCATTATTTCCCTCATTTATGTGATTGTGGGAGATTATGGCGAGGCTGCTTTTATGTTTGTGGCAATTGTGGCGGTGACTGCAATATCCTTTTATCAGGATAACCGCAGTAAAAAAGCGTTGGAAGAACTTGAAAAACTCAACGAACCTTTAAGTACAGTTATCAGAAACTCAGAGGCTGTAGAAATTCCGACCCATGAGATTGTGGTAGGTGATTTATGCATCACCGAGGAGGGTAGAATTATAAATGCTGATGGAAAGATTTTGCATAGTAATGATTTTTCCGTTAATGAATCCTCGCTTACAGGAGAAAGCTTTTCGGTTTTCAAGGACAGCATCTCAGAGGATAATCTTGTATACAGCGGAACAGTTACAGTTTCAGGATTGGCCGTTTTTAAAGTACAAAAGATAGGAAAAGAAACACGTGTTGGTAAAATTGGAGAATCAATACTGAATATAAAAGAAGAAATTTCGCCATTGCAGATTCAAATCCGGAAGTTTGTAAAATGGATGGCAGCTGTCGGGATCGTTATTTTTTTGATAGTCTGTATATTCAGTTATATCAAAACCGGAGATCTGGTAACGAGCCTGCTTAGTGGATTAACGCTAGCCATGTCTGTATTGCCAGAAGAAATTCCTGTGGCATTTACAACTTTTATGGCCTTGGGAGCGTGGAAGCTTATGCGTGAAGGAATTATTATTAAGCGGAGCAGTATTGTAGAAACCCTGGGAAGTACCACGGTTATCTGTACCGATAAAACAGGTACCATTACTGAGAATTCGATGAAACTTCAACATTTATATAATTACCTTTCCGATAAGATTTATGAAGAAAAGGAATTTGAGTCTGACGAATTGAAAGAACTGATTGATTATGCAATGTGGAGTAGTGAGCCAGTCCCTTTTGACCCTATGGAAATAACTTTACACAAAATGTATGAGGAAACTCAAAAGAGTGATGCAAGAAAAGAATATCAAATGTTTCACGAATATCCGCTTGAAGGGAAGCCTCCAATGATGACCCATCTTTTTGAAAACACAAATAAAGACAGAATTATTGCAGCGAAAGGAGCTCCCGAAGCTATTCTTAGTGTTTCCAGGCTTTCAGAGACGGAAAAAAGTAAGATAAGAGATATTGTAAAAACATTTGGACAGCAAGGTTATCGTGTATTGGGAGTTGCTAAGTCTCATTTTGAAGGAAACAGCTTTCCAAAGAAACAGCAGGATTTTGAATTTGAATTTTTAGGACTGACCGTCTTTTATGATCCTCCCAAAAAAGGAATAAAAGAGGTATTTCAAAGTATTTATGATGCAGGGATCAAGGTGAAAGTCATTACAGGCGATAATGCAGATACGACGAATGCAATTGCACTTCAGGCAGGAATTAAAAATGATGCTCCGGCAATCAATGGCAGTGATATTATAGGACGTGCTGAAGAAGAGCTGATGCAGATCTCAGAGAACACAGTTCTGTTTACCAGAATGTTTCCCGATGCAAAGCTCGCGGTAGTGAACGCTCTGAAAAAGAATGGCGAAGTGGTAGCGATGCTTGGAGATGGTGTGAACGATGGTCCTGCGTTAAAAGCTGCCCATATTGGCGTAGCAATGGGGAATAAAGGAACTGAAATTGCCAAATCTGCTGCTGCATTGGTTATTACGAATGATGATTTAGAAAAACTTATTGTTGGAATTGCCGCAGGAAGAAGAATTTATACCAATATTAAAAAGGCGATTCAATATATTATTTCCATTCATATTCCTATAATACTGACGGTTTCTTTACCTCTGTTTTTGGGATGGATATTCCCACATATATTCACTCCGGTTCATGTTATTTTCCTGGAGCTTGTCATGGGACCGACCTGTTCTATTGTATATGAAAATGAACCTATGGAAAGAAATACAATGAAACAGCCTCCAAGAGCGATGGGAGATACTTTTTTAAGTTTTAATGAATTGGGAATCAGTATTGTGCAGGGGGTAGTGATCACCCTGGGAGTTCTGTTTGTATATCAGTTTACAGTTCAGCACGGTGGTAACGAAGAAAAGACGAGGGCGATGGTGTTCAGTACATTAATTTTTGCCAATATATTGCTGAGTTTTGTTAACAGATCATTCTTTTACAGTATGCTGGAAAGTTTCAGAAACCGTAATCCTTTACTTATGGGTATTTCTGCCTTAGTCGTGGTGATGCTTTTAGTCATATTATATGTAAAACCTATTTCTCTATTCTTTAAAGTAACAGCGCTCCATATAAACGAATTGGGGATGGCTGTTTTCATTGCAGCGGTTTCTGTTTTATGGTTTGAGATCTATAAATATGTAAAAAGGATAAGAAAAGCAAAGGCATAGTGACGATCATCATTTTTTTATAATACTATATTCTTGAAATTTACAATAATAAATTAAAAACAATTAAGGCTAAGGTAATGATAGGAAACCAACACCCATGGCATGACGTTTCACCAGGAGAGCATCTGCCACAAATAGTTACGGCAATTATTGAAATTCCCACTGGTAGCCGCACAAAATACGAAATCGATAAGCCTTCAGGATTAATAAGATTGGATAGAATTCTTTTATCCTCCATGTATTATCCTGCCAATTATGGGATAATACCACAGACTTACTACAGTGACGGAGATCCGTTAGATATTTTGGTGTTATGTTCGGAAAGTCTTGTTCCGCTTACTCTGGTTAATGCAAGGGTAATAGGAATAATGGAGATGACGGACGAAGATAAAAAAGACCATAAAATAATAGCGGTGACTGAAAATGATTCTTCTCTCCTGCATATCCATGATATTGAAGACCTGCCAGCTTATACAGTTAATGAGATTCAGAATTTTTTTGAAGAATATAAAAAATTGGAGGGAAAAGCTGTACAGGTATTTGGTTTTAAAAATAAGAAAGAAGCTTTCGATTGTATTGAAGAAAGTCTGATGATGTATGTCAAAGAAATCAAGCCTAAAATGAAAAATATCTGACCAGGTTTATTTTCTGCGGATCTTGTGGTAGCTTAGCATGGCGAAGAATAAATGAATCACACTTTTGAATGGATTAACATTAATTATCTTTTTTGTTTTCCGGTTTCTTTTTTCTTTTTATTAAAATAGCCTCTTAATAAAAAATTATTCCTGGCGGCGGCTTCAAGTTCTCTCAGTTCACCGACGCCTTTCTCAATATTGATAATAGTGGAGTCAACTGACTTTCCAAGTTTAGGATTGTTGGTGAGCTTCGATAAAACATTCTCATCATTGTTTATTTTTGAAGTAAACTCTATTAAATCATCTGAGCTTTTTTCAAGATTGCGGACTGTCTTTTCTATTGAAATAGCTAAAGTATCATTGGAAGATAACTGAGAAAGCACATTATTTTTATCATTAAGTTTTGTAGTGAAAATACTGATTTCACGAGAGCTGTTCTGTAAATTAGAAATGCTGTTTTCAATATTATCTGACCATTTCTTATCGGTAAATATTTTTGCAATAATTCCGTTTTTATTATTCAGTAAGGGAGTAAATTTTGCCAGTTCCCGAGAGCTTATCTGTAAATTTTCTATGGTTCTGTCAATGCTCGACGCAAAATCTTTATTGGTCATTATTTTTGTCAACAAGCTATTCTTATTATTCATTTTACTACTGAATTTAACCAGCTCATCAGTAATTGTTTTAGCGTTGTCTGTACTTTGTTTTATACTTGAGAACAGATCATCTATTTCAATGGTTTTATAAGAAGCAATCACATCATTATCCTTCACTATGGTAGTGGAGGTGGTGCCGGGCGAAATAATAAGAATTTTATCACCCATTAATCCATCTGATGCTATACTGGCAACCGCGTCAGTTTTTATATATTTCTGAACATCCTTTCTGATGACTAGCTTTACAAGAACCAATGAATCTGAAATAAAATCTATTTTATTAACCGTTCCTATGTTAATACCTGAAAGGCGGACATTACTTCCCTGCTTTAATCCGCTGACATTCTTAAACTCTGAACGCAGAACGAAATTAGAGCCAAACAGATTTCTGTTGACCCCAATAAAGTAAATGGCTGTTATGAAAAGAAGGATGCCTGCTGCTACAAAAACTCCCAATTTCCAATTGTTTGACGACTCGTTGCTCATGACTGCTTTATTTATTTTTCAAAAAAAGATTTTACCCAATCATCGGCATTATTTTCTATGTCTTTATAGTTGCCTTCAGCTTTAATTAGGCCGTCCTTCAGGACGATAATTCTGTCACCGGTATATTTTGCACAGGTTAAATCATGGGTTATGATAATGGATGAGGTATTGTATTTTATTTTGATATTTCGGATGAGTTCGATAATTTCACGGGCTGTGATCGTATCTAAACCTCCGGTTGGCTCATCATAAATTATAATTTCAGGTTTAATGATTAATGCTCTTGCCAGTCCTATTCTCTTTCTCATTCCTCCGGACAGTTCTGCCGGCAATTGGTCAATAGCTCCTTCCAGACCTACGTTTTGTAATGCTTCTTTAACAGCAGATTCAATTTCCTGTTCAGTAAGGTTTTTATGATTGTGCTGTAATGTAAAAATCAAATTCTCCCGGACTGTCATAGAGTCATATAAAGCTCCGTTTTGAAACAGAAAGCCAATCTTCATCCTGATCCGGTTAAGCTCTTCCTCATTCAATTTTGTTATATCCTTTCCTGATATAAATATTTCCCCTTTATCCACTTTAGTGAGACCGACAAGGCATTTAACAGCAACGGACTTACCTGAGCCTGACTTTCCCAATATAATCAGATTTTCTCCTCTTTTAACGGTAAAACTGATGCCGTTCAACACCTTATTACTGCCATAAGATTTGTAAACATTTTTAAATTCTATCAATGATGTGCCGGTTGTTGGCTGGTCATATCTGATAGGTAAATTTTTATTATTTTCCATTATAATTCAAAAAATAGATCAGTTACCTGCACTGCTACCAAATCAATGATAAAAATCATCAGCGAGGCTAAAACTACGGCTGAATTTGCAGCTTTTCCCACGCTTTTTGTACCCCCCGAAGCATTAAACCCTTCATAACAGCCAATAATCCCGATAAAAAAACCGAAAAAAAAGGTTTTAATGATAGCCGGTAAAATATCTGTGTATTCCAGGGATTCAAATATGTTAGAAAAATAATGCGCTATATTACTTTCGCCGTGCATATTGATCCCGATAAAACCACCCATGATTCCGATCAGATCAGCATAGAGGACTAAAATAGGAATCATTAATGTTGTAGCAAGGGTTCTGGTCACCACCAGATACCGATAAGGGTTGATCGCTGAAACTTCCATGGCATCAATTTGTTCCGTTACTTTCATAGAGCCTAATTCAGCTCCAATTCCTGATGAAACCCTTCCAGCACAAATCAAAGCCGTAATGACAGGTGCAATCTCTCTTATTAATGACAGCGAAACCATACCGGGGATCATAGACTCGGCTCCGAACCTTGCCATAGCCGGGCGCGATTGTATGGTAAGTACCAGCCCCATGATGAAACCTGTTATGGTCACTAATGCTAATGACTGATAACCAACAACAAAACACTGTCGGGTAAACTCTTTAAACTCAAAACCCGGTTTGAAAATTTCTTTAAAAAAGCGGCCGGAGAATAAAGCTATATTACCTACAATACTGAGGCTTTTTTTTAAATAGATTTCCATGATGTTGTGTTTATGAATATTTTATATGCAATGGGACTATTTTATTGTAAAGTAGTTTTAGCTGATAGATAAAAATTGATCGTCCACAATGTTTAGGATATATGAGACCTTTATAAATTATAAATCGTACTCATAATCCACTGTTAACTCATTTTTTACATCTTGTATACCAGGTGTTTTCCAGACAATGCGTCCTGCTTCTTCCTTTTGATGCCAGGTATGTACCGTCCCTGTTAATGTGGCCGTTCTTCCTGATACTGATACATTGATTTCACTATTATCAATTGAGCTTCTGCCAAGGGCTTTTTCAATATCGCTCTTTTCAACAGTGTTCCGTATTTCCGGGTTGACAATAATGTTATTATAAATGCCTTTAACGCCGGGAAGATACTTTACAGCATTTTCTGTAATATCCCTTATGTACTCCCAGGACACTTCACCATCCAGATCTACCCAACCGCTTTCTACTTTTACTGTTATTTTTTCTTGTGGAATAAATGAGTTTGCATTAAAAGCAGCTATAATTTCACCGGCAATTTCGATATCAGTTTTTGACCGGGGATCGGGTAATTTTACTTCGATATCTTCTACTAAAACCTTTACCCCAAAAACATTTTTTGCAGCATGTTCAGCCTGCAGTTTTTTTGCATAACTGTCCACAGTACCTGTAAGAGAAACAATTCCGTTTTTTACAATAACACCAATTTCTGCTGAATGCAGCAGAGGTTCCCATTGAATGGCATCCTGAACATCTTTTTGTAATTCTGCATTTGTTTTCATTTGATTATAAATTTATATTTCAAAGTTCCCGAAACTTTACAGAAGATAAGATGACCGGCATCACTATGAAACATGATGTTGATCAGGTCAAATATTTGGCAGTCTGTTCCTTATTGTTGAAATTTGAATTAATATAGGCAATATTATTTTTTTTAATAAGAGGACAGTAATAATTTGATAACGATACTGTTTTGAATAATTGAGTAGTATAAAAAAGTTTAATAAAATGGACAAAACTATTTTAACAATCACATTGAATCCGTCGGTAGACAAGAGCAGCAGTGTTGAAAACATCATTCCTGAAAAAAAGTTACGTTGTAATTCCCCTAAATATGAGGCAGGAGGAGGTGGGGTTAATGTATCCAGAGCATTAAAAAGATTGGGAATCTCATCAGATACTTTTTTTACTTCCGGTGGAAGAACCGGCAGATTGCTGGAAGAGTTACTTCAAGCCGAACAACTCAATATATTACCTTTCCATATTGCTGCAGAAACCCGGGAAAATTTTACTGTTTTAGATACTTCTAATAACAAGCAGTATAGGTTTGGATTTCCAGGAGAACTGTTAACAGAAGAAGTGCAAGACGAAATTTTAAGTAGTGTTGAGGTAATAAATCCGTTTCCTGATTTTGTAGTAATCAGTGGCAGTTTACCGACAGAAACCGACCCGGATGTTATAAAACAGATTGTTAATATGTGTAAGTCAAAGAGGAGTAAGGTAATTATTGACACCTCAGGAGAAGCCCTGAAAACAGCTGTAGAAGAGGGTGTATTTTTATTAAAACCCAATATAGGGGAGCTTGCTGTTTTAGTTGGAAAAGACAAGCTGGAAGAAAGTGATGTAGATCAAGCCGCCCAACTTATCATTTCGCAGGGTAAAGCTGAGATTGTGGTAGTCTCATTAGGTTCTCGGGGAGCCGTTTTATTTTCATCAACTGAAAAAATCCAGATAAAGGCACCTCATGTAGAAGTGAAAAGCACGGTTGGTGCCGGAGACAGCATGGTTGCCGGAATGGTTTATGTTTTGGTGAAAGGAGGTGATTATAAAGAAGTCCTTTCCATGGGAATCGCTTGTGGATCTGCCACTACAATGGCCGAAGGAACAGGACTTTTTACAAAGGAAAATGTAGATCGTTTATATAAAGAAATTGAAAAACAATAGACGAAATTTCATTGGATTTACAAAGATAATGTGAATTATAATTGCTAAAACGATTGATGCTTCATGATATTATATTTTTTTATTAAAATTAGATATTTCAATCGTGGCTATATTTTTAATTATTACTTCATCATAATAAATAAGAACGTAAATACCAGGCCATTTTTTGATGTGTTTCTATGAGACCAATAATAAAATGGCCCGTTGCTATATCATGGAAATCATCTGTACAGCACTTGACATGTTCACGAAGTTTGGTGATAAGACTTTCATGATCTTTCAACAATTCTGCAATTAAAGTCTGGCTGTAGTTTTTATCTCCTTCTTGTTCGGTAAGATGAGTTAAGTTGAGGTATGATTGTAAAGTTGCCGGTACAAGATGCCCGATAGAGCGGATTCTTTCTGCGGTATTGTTTATTATTTTCTGCAGTTGTTCGGATTGGGTTTCAAAAAAGGTATGTTTATCATAAAAATCAGCTCCTTCAATATTCCATTGGGCATTTTTTGTTTTCATATGCAAAACGTTTTCATCTGCCAGTATTTTTATCAGTTCATCAGCAACTGCCTGTCGATGATTGTCAGTTATTCCTATTTGTATTTTCATAACTAATTAGTTTTCTTAGTATTGTAAAAAATGCCTATATTATTCAGTAGACATTCCACCATCAATGATCTGAGTTGTTCCTGTAATGAACTGACTGTCGTCACCGGCAAGAAATAAAACCAGCTGTGCTATTTCAATAGGTTCAGCATAACGTCCTAATGGTATTGCCGCTTCAAATTGTTTTTTTGCATCATCGCCGTGTCCCGGAGCAGAATTTTCTTCTATAGAGCGCATCATTCTGTTATTTACGGGAGATGGGTGAACCGTATTCACTCTGATTTTTCGTGAAGCTGCCTCAAGAGCTGTGGCCCTCATAATGCCTACTACAGCATGTTTACTGGTGACATAGGCGCTTAGCCCTGGAAATCCCAATATTCCGGCAACAGATGAAGTCAGAATGATGCTTCCCCCATCATTCATCTGGGGTAAAACATATTTATTTCCCAGCCATACACCTTTAATATTGACGGATATGACTGTATCAAAAACGTCTTCAGGATAATTTTCAATTGGCTTCACAACCCCTTCAATACCGGCATTGTTGAAAAAAACATCTATTTTTCCAAATAGCTTTATGGTTTCAGCCACGTAGTGTTCAACTTCAGCAGCTTTTGAAACATCAGCAACACAATACCTTATATGTTCACTGTTTAATTCGTAAGCAGCTTCTTTTAATGCATTTTCAGAGAGGTCGACAAGCATTACTTTTGCCCCTTCTTCTAAAAATAGTTTAGCTGTAATTTTTCCAATGCTTCCGGAGCCGCCTGTTATAATGGCTACTTTATTTTCTAAATTTTTCATAATTTCGGATTTGCAGATTGAATTTATATTTACTATTTTCTTAATAATCTGGTTAATGGTATCACAGTGATGCAAAAGAATTAAAATTGATCCCTATGTGCGAATAAAAACCTGTGGAAAACCATATGATCTTCCACAGGTCAGAGGTTAATCAGAGATTAATAAAAATCGTACTCATAATTAACTTCCAGTTCATTTTTTACGTTCCATATACCGGGAGTTTTCCAGGCAATACGGCCTGCTTCTTCTTTTTGATACAAAGAATTTGCACTTCCGGTTAAAGTTACTGTTGTTCCTAACACAGATACTTTAATTTCATTATCATAGATTGAACTTCTTTTCAGTGCGTCTTCAATATCTTTTTTTTGTATTGAATCATCTGCCTCTGATTTGATTTTAATTTTATTGATCAGACCCTTTACACCGCTAAGATATTTTACTACACTTGCTGCCTCTTCTTTTTGGTAATGCCAAGGTAATTCTCCTTCCAAAGTAACCCATCCGTCTTCAACTTTTATCTTGATATTGTCATCGGGAATAGAGTAGTTTGATTTAAAAGTATCTAATACTTCTTTTGCGACTTCAGCATCAGTTTTTTTCCAAGAGCTCGGAAATTGTACTTCAATATTTTCAACTAAAGCTTTAACTCCGCCCACTTTTTTTGCTGCATTTTCTGCTTCAGCTTTTTTTAGATAGCTGTCGACTATTCCGGTAAGAGAAACTACACCGTCTTTTGCGATAACGCCAATCTCCGCAGCGTGTAATAGAGGTTCCCATTTAATGGCATTTTGAACGTCTCTTTGTAATTTTGCGTTTGTTTTCATTTTAAATTTTTTTTGGTTAATAAAAAGTTGAAATTTGAAATAATGAATCGTATATAATTAAACCAAATTTTAAGGTTGATTTTTTATCAAATTGGTTTTGTATTGTATTTTTTACTGATATTTTCTACTTAAAAAGTTAAATTCTTTACAGGAATATTGCTAAACAACCAGCCCTTTATCTTTTGCATTGATCATGATGATTTACTATAGGTTTTGTATTCGTTATTTTTCAATAAATCCCTCCTGCTGCATTTTATTACGAAGAGCCCGGGCAATTTCGTTCGTTAGTCTTTTTACTCCCTTCGGATCATACGTTTCTGTAATTCCTGACCATATTATTTTATCATCCTTAATAGAATAAATTATAGTTTCAATAATGAATTTTTTGGTGATGGTATAATTGCCGGGAATATTGTAATACATCCAGTTTCTGTAATAATAGGTGATGAAATCATTATAGTACATTGGGTACATATAGTATTGCTGGGGAGTATACACTTTTTCTTTATCCACATCAATCAAACGCATCGTTATCGCAGCGTCAAAACCGTCTTTTTTTATTCTACTCCGTAAAGCCTGTTCATCTTTTATGTTAAAATTTTCATCCAGATAACTGTAAGAGGTAATGCCTTTTCCATCGAGGTATTCCGCCATTTCATCTTCGGCACTGCGGCGATTGGTTTCATTTCTTAATAGTGCCATCACCAATACTTTTTTCCAATCTGTAGGGTGAATCTGTTTATCCGGATCCCGCCAACTGCTTGCTATATGAGTGGAGCTGCAGGAATTGAGGAGTACTGTACATACCAATGCTGTAAAAAGAATCACTTTATGATAGTATAATTTTTTCATGATCATGTTTTATATTAATTCCTATCAAAGGTCCTGAAACTGCATAGGAAATTATATGATACGCATCACTGGGAAAAATGATGCTGGTCAGTTCTTTAGTTCAGCCCTTTATAAGCGCTAAATCAATTATTGACTTTAAACCAATTTAGATTGATCCTTTTATATTAAGTGTTTAGGGAGTCCCGGTGAAACTTAAATTAAATTATAGCTTTATCATGATTTTTAGTGACGGTAGTCATTATTTAGCAAGACCGGAATTTGGAAATTTACACTGCTAAATGATTACTCATGAAAACTTTTATGAACTTCGCGATTATTTTTTTCTGTACTGTTTGCAGTACTATTGTATTTGGTCAGAATGCAAAAACGAATACTGAGATAGCCATACTTCTTAAAGACAACGTGAATCTCTCTACGCTGCATTACCCAAAATCTGTTATTCAGTTTTATACCCAAAATGATTCTGAATATGCTTGGGTACATGTTATGCAGAAGTCAGATCAACCTGAAGCAGCAATGTTGTTACTAGAGTATTCTTACCGGTTCGGACTCTCTTTATCTGATTATCATTGGGAAGCTATTTCTCTTCAGAAATTAAGAAAATTGAGAGGTTCTCCTGTAGAAGTAAATCAAAAAGAGAAGGCTGTGTTCGATATTCTGATGACCGATGCTTTAATAACATTTATTAATAATCTGCATTTTGGAAAATACAACCCTTCATACAATTCGGCATATATTGATGCCAACGACATTAATGGATTTCGCTCAGAGGATACATTGATATATGCAAAAAAGCAAACAGATTTTCTTAAAGCAATCCTTGATGTTCAGCCTGAGATTAAAGCATACACAGATCTTCAAAATTATTTGAATGGACTCTATGAAGAAAACGATTGCCTGGCTCCTCAAACGGAAATTGAAAAGATTGTTATCAATATGGAACGCCTGCGATGGATCAATACAAGAGATCAAGCATATGTATTAGTCAATATTCCTTCCTATACATTAGAATTTCACCATAAAGACAGTGTATCTGATTTCAAAGTAATTATAGGAAAGCCAACTACTAGAACTCCGGTCTTGGAAAGCAGCATTAATTATTTTACAACAGCCCCCGACTGGAAAGTTCCCCAAAGCATATTCATCAAAGAAATGCTACCAAAAATTTTAAAAAACAGTGGGTATTTGGAAGATCACCATTATGCAGTTTACGATAAGCAAGGCCATGAAGTCGAAATAACTTCGTCAAAATTAAAAGAGATCCGTCAAAACCCTCATAGATATAGTGTAAGACAATCATCCGGATGTGATAATGCACTGGGAGCGGTGGTTTTTAGATTTGACAACTCTTATGGAGTATATCTCCATGATACTTCTCAAAAACAATTGTTTAATAAAGATGAAAGAGCTTTGAGCCATGGGTGTATCCGTGTTGAAAATGCTAAAGAACTCGCATCTCTTCTATTAAAATATGACCACTCTGAACATAAGATTCCCATTTTAGAAAAAGCGATGGCCGACTACCAAAGAAAAGATTTTGTTTTAAAGCAACCGGTTCCTATCATTATTACTTATCTGACTTGCTTAATAAAAGATGGAAAACCTGTACTATATAAAGACATTTATCATTTTGATGATTCACTCGAAAATAAAATTAACCAAAATAAATAATAGAATTATGAGAACGATTGTAGTACCTACAGACTATTCAAAGCCGGCAAAAAATGCAGCGTTGTATGCACTTCATCTGGCTAATGCTCTAAAGTGTAATATTGATTTGTGCCATGCCTTTGCATTGCCGGTTGAAAGCCCTATGCTTGGGCAGACTGCGTGGGCTTTATATGAATATCCTGCTTTACAGGATGAAAACAGTAAAGAGATGAAAAAATTGGTAAAAGTACTTGAAGATAAAGAGAAAGCTTTATGGGGAGATGAGACTTTCCCTTATCATCCGTCGATATATTATTCTTGTGAGGGAGGTGATGCTGTGCAGTTAATAAATAATACAGCAGCCAATAATAAAACATTGCTTATTGTAATGGGGATGCAGGGAGCCGGGATGCTTGCCCGGTTTATTTTTGGAAGCAACAGTCTTAAAATGATTGAAAATACACAACATCCGCTTCTGTTAATTCCTCAAAACCATAAATATAAGGAAATAAATAAGATTGCTTTTGCAACAGATCTGAAGAAAAAAGATATAAAAATTGCTCAATCATTAATTAAATTTGCCCAATACTTTGATGCCGAACTTTTAATTACCCATATTATTCAAAGCAATAATGATGTGATTCAGGATGCTGCTTATGAGCATAAAAAAGAAGTGTTTTTAAAGGCTCTGGATGGTAAAGTTTGTTATAACTGTATTTACAGCGAAAATATAGATTACGGTTTAGATATATTAAAAAATAAAGATATTGATATCTTGGCAATGGGTCATGATCACCGGGATTTTCTCGAAAGATTTACAAAGAGCAGCCATGCTGCAAGACAGGCCGCCGGGTTAGAAATTCCACTACTAATCATTCCGGAAACTGATCAGCTGTTTTTTTAATTTAGATTTCATTTTTTTTAATCTTGTTTGTTGATAATAATTAGTAATAATTTAATATTTTAACATTTTTCATATTCAGATACCTTTAGTATACTAAAATTCATACCTTTAAATAATAGTTTAAGATATGGATTATGGAAAGCGCTAAACTTTTGCATGCTATTATAGAAACAGCGATTGATGGGATTATAACCATTGATAACAGGGGGAGAATAGAAAGTCTGAATCCCTCTGCGCTAAAAATATTTGGGTATAAAGAAGAAGAGTTGGTAGGTAAAAATATTTCAGTACTGATGCCGGAACCCGATAAAAGCAGACACGATGGTTATCTGCTTAATTATCAAAATACCGGCGAAAAAAAAATAATAGGCAAAGGAAGGGAAGTTAGGGGCTTGAGAAAAGATGGGACCCAATTTCCCTTCAGGCTTGCTGTAAGTGAAGTGCAATATCAGGATAGGGTGATTTACACAGGTTTTATCCATGATCTTTCTAAAGAAAAAGAAGCGGAAGAATCTCTTAAAAGATATGCTAGCGAACTGGAGGAATTAGTTGAAAACCGTACAAAATCGCTTAAAAAGATGCTTCGTGAATTGGAAATGGCAAAAGAAGAAGCCAATGTATCGCTGGCAAAAGAAAAAAATCTTAACAAAATGAAAAGTCGGTTCGTATCAATGGCATCGCACGAGTTTCGAACCCCTTTAAGTTCTATGCAGCTTTCTGCCGTACTTATTGAAAAATATCTTCAAACTTCAGACAATATCCAGATATTAAAACATCTTCATAAGATAAAAAATGCAATTGCCAGTTTGAATTCCATTCTCAATGATTTTCTTTCTTTAGAAAAATTGGATACCGGGATTGTAAAACCTCATTATGGCTCATTTGATATTGTAAAATTCTCAGAAGAACTTACGGAAGAAATGCAACTTATCACCAAAGAAGATCAAATTATTATTTATCAGCATACAGGATCAGAAGGTGATGTAAATCTGGATCAAAATTTATTAAGGAATTGTTTAATGAATTTAATAAGCAATGCTATAAAATATTCGGGAGAGCATACATTGATTGAATTCTCTACAGAGATAAATGAAGATAAGTATGTGTTTTCAGTAAAAGATAATGGAATAGGAATACCCGAGGAAGACCAATCCGGTCTTTTTCAGCCATTTTTTAGAGCTCATAACATAGGGAATATTCCTGGGACCGGTTTGGGTCTCAATATTGTACAGCGGTATGTAAATCTCATGGATGGTAAGATCCATTTCGAGAGTCAATCTGGCAAGGGTACCGAATTTACCTTATCATTTCATAAAAATTTAGCTAACAATACTCCAATTTAGTTCCAATGGAAAAAACACGCCTATTGATTATCGAAGATAATGACGATATCCGCGAAAGCACTTCGGAAATTCTTCAGCTTGCCAGTTATGAAGTATTTCAGGCTTCTAATGGTAAACAGGGAGTAGATCTGGCCATTAAACACATACCGGATGTGATATTATGTGATATTATGATGCCGGAGCTTGACGGGTATGGAGTATTACATCTTTTAAGCAAAAGAGAAGATACCGCACTTATCCCTTTTATTTTTATAACGGCAAAAACGGATCGGGTAGAAGTCCGAAAAGGAATAGAAATGGGAGCGGATGACTATCTAACCAAACCATTTGATGATATAGAACTTCTCAGTGCTATTGAAAGCCGATTGAAAAAGAAGGAACGTCAGAAAAGCCTTTATAGCAATATTCTTACTCAAATGACCAATTTATTTCATGGTTCGCACGGACTTGATGAATTAAAGAAAGCTTTTGATGAACGAAAAGTCAAATCTTTTAAAAAGAAGCAGATTATATATTATGAGGGTGATACTGCAAACGCTGTTTATCTTATTATATCAGGCTCAGTGAAAACAACAAAAATGACAGAAGACGGGAAAGAACTCATGACAGGAGTCTACAGTCCGGAAGAATATTTTGGAATCACTTCATTATTTGCAGGAAAAGAATATAAAGAAACAGCTGAAGTATTGGAGGATGCTACCTTATGCTCAGTTCCCAGAGAAGTTATTGATCAATTATTATATAAATATCCCGACATAGCGGAAAAATTCATCAAAATTCTTGCCCAGAATGTTATTACCCACGAAGAGCAGCTATTGCAGCTTGCGTATTTTTCTGTGAGAAAAAGAATGGCAGAAGTCTTACTTAAACTCCATACAAAACATCCCCACACTCAAAATTTTGAAATTTCAAGAGAAAACCTAGCTTCTATGGCTGGAATGGCTATTGAAACGGTAAGCAGAATTCTCAGTGATTTTAAAGAAGAAAATTTAATAGACCGAAGTGCCGGAAAGATTACCATACTTGATGTTTTAAGACTTCAAAAGCTTAAAAACTAATCACTATCACTTTTTATAATGATTTCATGCATTTGTAAGTTCTATGCTGTTCAATACATTTGAAGATTGAACCGACAGTATGAAAGTCATAGTTTACAATATCAGTCAGGAAGATAAAAAGATTCTGGCTTTGGCTAATCGTAAAAAACATAAAATTACGATTATAGTAGATCCTTTAAGTGAAGCTACCGTTCATTTTGCAGAAGCAAAAGATACTGCCATAATCATTGATCAGGAAAACCCGGTTTCAAACAGTCTTATTTTGAAACTTATATCCTTTGGGATCAGATATTTTATATTCAGATTCCAGGAACAGGCTCCTGTGGATGTATCAATAATTCAGGATGCCGGATTGAAATACATTACCATTACAGATTCAACATTGAACATTTCATCAGTAATTAAAATTCTTGATGCCTGGGAAAAAAGTGATTAGCATCATTTCAAAACGCAACGGTAGTCATGATTTAAAAATTATTTCCATTATACCTTTGGTGTATAAACCTTAAAATAATTGTATTATGAAAACTTTAGAAAAAATCAATCCAACAAATCAAACTCAATCCTTAGAATCTCTGATAGAAGATTTTTGGAAGAATGATGGTATTGTTAATCAGTTGGTTAAATCAGAACCAACAGTTAACATTATTGATAAAAATGGGGTCTATAAGCTAAAAGTTTCAGCTCCGGGATTTAAGAAAAAAGATTTCAAAGTGGCCGTTGAGGACGGAACATTGACCATTAGTGCTGCAACCAGTGCAGAGAAAAAAGAAGAAAAAGAAAATTATGTCAGAAAAGAATTTTCAGCTTCCTCATTTGTCCGCAGTTTCCGTTTACCCGATAGTATTAGTTTAGGCCATATAAAAGCTAATTATAAAGGGGGACTATTAAATATTACCATTAATAAATCTAATCTGGATAAAAAAGAAGTAAAAGAGATCAAAATACGCTAAAATTTTTCAGTATTAATTCATAAAAACCTATTGCGCATTCAGGAGATTATTCAAGTGTCAGAACCAAAATAGGCTGGTGCGCAACAGATTTATAAAAATAAAAAAATGGATACTATTATTCTAAAATCTCTTGGAGGAGCCGAAACAGTTACCGGATCCAAGCATTTATTAAAAACCTCGGAACTTACTATATTAGTAGATTGTGGATTGTTTCAGGGCATTAAATCTTTGCGTGAACAAAACTGGGAATCATTAAATATCGATGTTGCTGAAATAGATATTGTCATTCTTACGCATGCTCATCTTGATCATTGCGGTTATATTCCTCTTCTTGTAAAAAACGGATTTAAAGGTAAAATTTACATGACTGAGCCTACCAAAGAATTAGCAAAATTGATTTTACTCGATAGTGCAAAGCTGCAGGAAGAAGATGCGGAGAAAGCGAATTTTCATCATTATACCAAACATAATCCTGCAAAACCGTTGTATACGATAAACGATGCTGAAAGATCTTTTAAACAATTTTTTACGGTTAATGAAAACACCATGATCAAACTTAGTGATCATATTCAATGCAGGTTCAAGCCCTGCGGACATATCATTGGAGCCTGTTCCGTGGAGATCACATGTTTTGAGAAAACGATCATTTTTTCAGGAGATATCGGACGGACTCACAGCGCTATTTTACCTCCTCCTGATTTTTTCACCAAAGCAGATTTTATAGTGATGGAATCAACATACGGAGACAGACTTCATGACAATACCAATTTGTATGATAAATTGGAACACTGGATCAATCTCACTGTTAAAAACCATGGTAATATAATTATTCCCAGTTTTGCTGTAGGCAGGGCACAGGAGCTTATTTACATCCTTTATCAGCTCAAGGAACAGAACAGAATCCCTTACAATCTTCCTGTAATTATGGATAGCCCAATGGCTGCTTCTGCCACTGATATTATGGTTGAATATGCTGAACACACAATTGTTAATAAAGAAAAATGGCTGGAAATTATTGAACAGGTGAATATCAATAAAGAATATACGAATACTGAAGAAATAGTTCATGATAAGCAAAGTAAAATAATAATTGCCGGCAGTGGTATGATGACAGGAGGGCGTGTTCTTGAGTATTTAAAGCATGATGTAGGAAATAGCCGGAATACCGTATTAATTGTCGGGTTTCAGGCAGAAGGTACTCGTGGAAGAGCATTGCTTAATGAATCTCATGAGTTGAAAATTCACGGAAAATATTATCCTGTAAACGCAAATGTTGTTGAATTGACAGGATTATCTGCACACGCTGACCAATATGAACTGATGGAGTGGATAAGGAAATTTAAAAATCCGCCGAAACAGATCATGCTTGTTCACGGTGAACCCTCTGCCCAGGAAGCATTAAGGGTAAAAATTCAAACGGAGTTGCAAATACCGGTAAAGATTCTAATAAAAGATAAGGAAGTCGTTTTCTAAAACAATGCTGATTGCTCTTGCTTAAAAGCAATTAGCATTTATTGCATGGAACTTCTTATCAAAAATGACATACAAATCTTAATCATTTTTGTTACTGAAGATAGTATTATTTATAATCATTCTGAAAAGAAAAATATCTAATTTTGTATTGTGAGAAAGTTCATTTCCATAGTATTACTTTCCTTTTATTTGGTTTCGACAACTGAGTTATATCAGTTGTTGAAAGTTCCTGTCCTTATAGAGCATTTTTTAGAACATAAGGAACAAAATAAGGATATGACTCTTATGGCTTTTCTTAAGATGCATTATGATCATCCTGTAAAAGATGCTGACTATCAAACCGATCAAAAACTACCCTTCATCGTTCATTCTTTTCCTCTTACTCTTGTCTTCACTGTAAGTCCTAATATCACTTTTGAGGTCAAAAAGCAGATCATAACAGATCATCATGAGAAAATTTATTCTTATGATGAACCTATTTATGATAGAGATGCTTTAAATTCTATCTGGCAGCCACCTAAAAACTGTTAATCATTTCCGTTTGTTTTTAAAGTTCAACACGTTGGTGTTGGTCTCTATCCTGCTGTGATTGGGCTGGATTCAATCACCTTGTGGTTCTTATTCTTTTGATAAGAATAGGAGTTTACACTCTTTTCTGGCAGGAATAGGAGCAAATACTATTTATTTCAAATAAGATTAACAGAATTATTTATGCTTACAAAAATCATTGAGTTTTCTGTAAAGAATAAACTCATTATAATACTATTGGTTTTTGGACTGATCGGTGTAGGAACCTATCAGGTAACCCGATTGCCAATAGATGCAGTTCCTGATATTACCAATAATCAGGTTCAGGTGATAACCACAGCTCCTTCATTCGGAGCTACTGATATCGAAAGACTTGTTACTTTTCCCATAGAACAGGCCAACAGTAATATTTCAGGGTTAAAAGAAATCCGCAGTTTTTCCCGATTCGGCCTTTCACTGGTCACCATCGTTTTTGATGATGATATAGATATTTATTGGGCGAGACAGCAGGTTGCAGAAAGGCTGCAGCAAGTGCAGAACCAGATCCCTCCGGATATAGGAACCCCTACGCTGGGACCTATTTCAACAGGACTGGGTGAAATTTATCAATATGTTGTCCGTCCTAAAAAAGGATATGAAAGTAAATATGATATTACGGAGCTCCGTACCCTCCAGGACTGGATTGTCAGGAGACAGTTGCTTGGTGTAAAAGGGGTTGCGGAAGTCAGCAGTTTTGGAGGGAAACTGAAACAATATGAAATTTCTGTAAATCCGGACAAACTTAATGCTTACGGAATTACCATTACAGATGTATTCGATGCATTAAAAACCAATAATCAGAATACAGGTGGTTCTTATATCGAAAAAGGACCTACGGTTCTATACATACGAAGCGAAGGACTGGTTGGAAATCTTGATGATATCAAGAATATTTCTATCTCCACCAAGAATAATGGTGTTCCTTTATTTATAAGAGACATTGCAGAGGTGAGGTATGGTTATGCAACAAGATTTGGGGCAATGACCTATAATGATAATGGTGAAGTTTCCGGTGCTATTGTGATGATGCTCAAAGGCGAAAATAGCAGTGAGGTTATTAAAAATGTAAAAGCTAAGATTTTGCAGATTCAGAAAACGTTACCCGAAGGAGTTGTGATAGAGCCCTTCTTAGACAGAACCAAAATGGTAAACAATGCCATTGGTACCGTTGAAAAAAATCTGATGGAAGGCGCATTGATCATTGTTTTTGTGCTGGTTTTGTTCCTTGGAAACTTCCGTGCGGGTCTATTGGTAGCTTCAGTTATTCCTCTGGCAATGCTTTTTGCCATTTGTATGATGAATCTCTTTGGGGTAAGCGGTAATCTGATGAGCCTTGGTGCACTCGATTTCGGTTTGATTATAGACGGAGCTGTTATTATTGTAGAATCGGTTATGCATCAGTTTACCCATAATGCCAAATTCCGGAAAGCAATTTCAGTTTCAAAACAGGAAATGGATACCATCGTTATAGATTCCGCAGGAAAAATGATGAACAGTGCTGTTTTCGGACAGATCATTATTCTTATCGTCTATCTGCCTATTTTAACGCTACAGGGTATTGAAGGGAAAATGTTTAAACCGATGGCACAAACCGTTGCCTTTGCTTTATTGGGGGCATTCCTGCTTTCACTTACCTATATTCCGATGATGAGTTCTATTATTTTAAGCAAAAAAATAAGCCACAAAATGAACTTCTCAGACCGTTTGATGGCGAAGGTTGAAACTCTTTACCGTAAAACCTTATTAAAAGTTTTAAGAGTTCCAAAAGCCATTTTTAGTATTGTCATAGTTCTTTTTATTCTTGCCGTTGTGGTTCTGAGCAGAATGGGCGGTGAATTTATTCCATCCCTGGAAGAAGGTGATTTTGCTGTTGATACTAGGGTTTTGCCCGGAAGTAATCTAAAAACCACTATTGAAAGTACACAAAAAGCGGCCCATATTTTGAAAACGCGCTTTCCGGAAGTTCAGAAAGTAGTCACTAAAATAGGAAGCGGGGAAGTTCCCACTGATCCAATGCCTATGGATGCTTCTGATATGATGGTAATTCTGAAAGATAAAAGCGAATGGACTTCTGCCAAAAGCTTTCCGGAGCTATCTGATAAAATGAGCAAAGCTTTGGAAGATGTTCCCGGAATTACCGTTGGTTTTCAGTATCCCGTTCAGATGCGTTTTAATGAATTGATGACCGGCGCAAGACAGGATGTTGTTTTGAAAATATTCGGAGAAAATCTGGAGACTCTGGTTACAAATGCCAATCAGCTTGGGAAAATAATCAATACAGTAAAGGGAACTCAAAACTTATATATAGAGCCTGTTTCAGGTCTTCCGCAGGTGATTATCCAGTACAACAGACCGGTTATAGCGCAATACCATTTGTCGATTGGAGATATCAACAGGGTGATCAATACTGCTTTTGCAGGACAAAGTACAGGTTTGGTTTTCGAGGGAGAAAAACGCTTTGATATGGTGGTAAGATTAAACAGTAATGACCGTAAAAACCTTGATAATGTCAGAAATTTATTGATTCCTACGCCTTCAGGTAATCAGATTCCGCTTTCGCAGCTTGCCAATGTTGATATTAAAGATGGTCCGAACCAAATCCAGCGTGAGAATGGGCAGCGGAGAATTGTGGTAGGTTTCAATATCAAAAACCGGGATGTTCAGGGAATTGTAGAAGAACTCCAGGCTAAGGTGGACCAACAGCTGAAGCTTCCTCCGGGATATTACGTCACGTACGGAGGCTCTTTTGAAAACCTTAAAAATGCCAAAAGCAGGCTGATGATTGCAGTACCGATTGCTTTGATTTTAATTTTCGTGCTATTGTTTCTTGCTTTTAATTCCGTTAAAGAAAGTCTTTTGATTTATACGGCGATTCCACTTTCTATTATTGGAGGCGTGTTCTTGCTGGCTGCCAGAGGAATGCCTTTCAGTATCAGCGCCGGTGTAGGATTTATTGCTCTTTTCGGAGTAGCGGTTCTTAATGGAATCGTACTGATTTCCGAATTCAACAGATTGTATAAAAACGGAATTAAAAATATTGTGAGAATTGTTGTCGATGGAGGAGAAGCAAGGTTAAGACCTGTTCTGATGACTGCGTTTGTTGCTTCACTAGGATTTATCCCGATGGCAGTGAGCAACGGAGCAGGAGCAGAAGTCCAAAGACCATTGGCAACCGTGGTGATAGGTGGACTTTTGATTGCCACATTACTCACGCTTTTTGTGCTTCCATTGCTTTACGTAACGATAGAAAAAGGATTTAAAATGAAAAACATACGAAAAAATACAGTAACACCTGCTCTTATCATCTTTTTTGTATTAACAGGAAGTGTTATGAAATCTCAAGCCAAAATCACCTTAAATGAAGCGGTTGACATCGCTTTAAAAAACAACAGAGGTCTTAAAAATGAGAAATTAAAATCAGAATATGCAAAAGCACTCATAAAAACTTCTTCAGACATTCCTCAGACAGGAATTTCTGCGGATTATGGACAAATCAACAGTGCTTACCGTGATGTGAAATTCGGAATTTCCCAGAGCATTGCATTTCCTACCGTATATAAAAGACAAAAAAATCTGTACACCGAAGAATGGAAAAAAAGTGAGCTTAATATTTCATTAAAAGAATATCAGCTGAAAAAAGGTGTTACGCTTACGTTCTACAATATCTTATATTGGCAGGAAAAGGAAAGAATACTGAATGAATCTTTAGATTTTTATTCTCAATTTCTGGATAAGGCAACTTTAAGATTAAAAAGCGGTGAGAGTAATATTTTGGAGAAAGCGACTGCTGCCAACCAAAAATCAGCTATTGAAATCCAGATTAAACAGGTGCAACAGGAACTCAGTACTTTGCAGCTGCAGTTGCAATGGCTTCTTAATTCAGAAACAGAATTAATTCCAGATGGAGGACATATTTTTTCTCTTTCTCGTCTACAAACTGATGTTTCCAGCAATCCTTCGTTAAAAATATTGGAACAGCAGAAAAATATTGCAGCACAGCAAACGGCTTTGGAAAAATCCAAATTACTGCCGGGTTTACAGTTCGCCTATAACCTCAACAGCTTCCGCGGGATGGGGGCAGATGATAAAGTTTACAATTCTTCACCACAGTTTCATTCGGTTCAGGTTGGTGTTTCCGTCCCCATATTTTCTGGCGGACAAAAAGCGAGAATTGAAGCTTCAAAAATTGCAGAATCTGTAAGTGAAAATGATTTTCAGAATGCCGAGTTTACATTAAAAAATCAGTATAAAAAGCTTTTAGAAATTCAGCAGAAAAATCTGGAAATTGTTTCTCAGTACGAGAAATATGAACTGAAAAATGCCAATACCATTCTTGAAACTGCTCAAAAACAGTTCATCAACGGAGAAATCAATTATCTGGAATTTGTAATGCTTGCCAATCAGGCGATCAGTATCAAAAATAATTATACAGATGCCGTTTGGAATCTTAATGAAAGTATTGTTGAGCTGGAATATATTACTTTAAATCAATAAATTATGTTAAAATCAATTCAAAATAAATATTCGGTTTTATTAATGCTTACCCTCTTTTTTGCGGTCCAGTGTAATAAAAAAGAAAAAGCTGTAGTGCAGCCAGCCTCTCCCAAAGACGAAAGTAGGGTTGTGCTTACCGATGCGCAGATCAGCAATACTCCCATAGAAACAATGTCACTTTCTGTAAAGAATATTTCCACAATGCTTAAAATTAACGGGAAAATAGATGTTCCGCCACAGAATATGATTTCTGTAAGCGTTCCGTTGGGAGGGTATCTGAAAAGTACTGACCTTTTGCCGGGAATGAAGGTGAAGAAAGGGCAGGTGATTGCTGTTATCGAAAATCCTCAGTTTATACAGCTTCAGCAGGATTATCTGATGGCAAAATCAAAACTTCATTTTGCAGAGCTGGATTATAACAGACAAAAAAAACTGAACCAGAGTCAGGCAAGCAGTGATAAAGTCATGCAGCAGGCGCAGTCTGAGATGAACAGCCAGAGAATTATGATGAATACTTTGGCAGAACAGCTTCAGCTCGTTAATATCAATCCGGGAAGTTTAACTTCGGGAAACATTAGGAAAAGCGTTCCGGTATACAGTACAATCAATGGTTTTGTGAGCAAAGTTAATGTGAATATAGGCAAGTTTGTCAATCCGTCTGATGTTTTATTTGAACTTATCAATCCCAATGACATTCATCTGAATCTTAAAGTGTATGAAAAAGATCTCGGAATGTTGAAAATCGGACAAAGATTTACAGCCTATACCAATACACAGCCAGAGAAAAAATATGATGGAGAAATTATTCTGATCAGCAAAGATATCAATGCGGACGGAACGGCAGATGTACATTGCCATTTTGAGCAGTATGACCATAATTTGACTCCCGGAATGTATATGAACGCTGAGATCGAGACTCAGACATCCTTCTCCAATGCACTTCCAGAGGAAAGTATAGTCAATTTTGAAGGTAAAGATTATGTTTTTGTTCAGGAAAAAAGACAAACCTATAAACTGATCCCGGTAATGTTGGGAGAAGCTGAAAACGGTTTCATTCAAATTAAAAACTTTGAAGATTTTAAGAACAGAAAAATCGTCACCAAAAATGCGTACACGCTTTTGATGAAGCTTAAAAATACGGCAAGTGAAGAGGAATAATTCCGCTTTAAATAATTAAAAAAATAAATTCAAAAACCTAAAATAATGAATAAATCATTTTTCTCAATAAAGAATATTTTAACTGTATTGTTGGTCCTGTTTATCGGTATTCAGTTCATTGATGTAAAAAAAAATATCAGTCCGAACCAATTTGCCAATGCCATCGGAAATTTTTATGCAATACCGAAAAACGTTCAGTCTATTTTGAAAACCAGTTGCTACGACTGCCATTCCAACAATACTTTTTATCCTTGGTACAGCAATATGCAACCAGTGAAATGGTGGCTGTCGGATCATGTCAATTCGGGTAAAAGACATTTGAATTTTGATGAATTTAATACTTACAGCCGTGAAAAAAAGCTTAAGAAACTAAATGAAATCGTAGAAACGGTAAAAGAGGGCGAAATGCCGCTTACTTCTTACACAGTTATTCATCAGAAAGCAAAACTTTCGCTGACTGATCAATCTGAAATAGAAAAATGGGTGAATGAAATAAGGAATGGGATTAAATAGTTAATTACATTTAATTTAAAATCATTCTTAAATAAACATTTCATAATTTTGATTAGTGAAAAAGCTGATTTCCATATTATTGTTGTCACTGTATTTGGTTTCTACAACCGAACTGTATCAGCTTTTGAAAGTCCCGGAACTTATTGAACATTATTGTGAACACAAAGCTTTAAATCCGGAAATGTCGCTTACAGCATTCTTGAAAACACATTACGATCATCCGGTTAAAGATGGTGATTATGGTAAGGATCAAAGGTTACCTTTTATCATTCATTCTATACCTCTTACTTTGGTTTTTACAATCAATCAGGGATTCAGTCTGGAAACCAGAAACGACTTATTTCAACATATAAAATCTCATAAAATACCGTTTTATGACGAAGATTTTTATTGTAAAGGATTTTTAAACTCCGTGTGGGAACCGCCCAGATATGCATTTTCATAATTCATTTTAATTATTTGGTTTAAGTATAAACCAACTTATCGTATATTCTTAAAAACAAAATCATTATAAATTCTAAGTAATGAAAACAATAATCTCGGCCTTATTAATGGTTGTATTTGCTGTTGGTTTCCATGCACAAAACAGATTAGAAATCGCAAAAAAAGAAGCTACAGAAAATAAAGAACTTATTTTACTTAATTTTTCCGGTTCAGACTGGTGCATTCCATGTATTAAACTTCATAAAAACATTATCGAAACAGAAGATTTCAAAAAGCTGGAAACCGAAAAGGTGATTGTCTACATCAATGCAGATTTTCCACGAAATAAGAAAAATCAGCTTTCTCCCGAACTGAAAAAAGAAAACGCTTTACTTGCGGATCATTATAATTCAAAAGGCCTGTTTCCTTACACCCTTTTATTGAATTCTGAAGGAAAAATACTGAAAAGCTGGGAAGGTCTTCCTTCGGAAAATGCATTGGCTTTCAGCAAAGAGATAAGAAGTATTAAAGAAAATCAAAAATAAAAGGTATGTTAAGAGAATTCAAAAGACCTCAAAAATTAATGGGGAACGCTTTTGAAATTACCGTTGTAAGCGATGATAAAAATTCTGCGAATCAGCATATCGATGCAGCAATTGACGAAATCAGGAGAATTGAAAAGCTTCTGACGACATTCAGTGAGGAAAGCCAAACCAATCTCATCAACAGAAATGCAGGAATCAAGCCTGTAAAAGTAGATTGGGAAATTTTTGATCTCATTGAAAGAAGTCTAAGAATCAGCAGAATAACGGACGGATATTTTGATATTTCCTATGGTGGAATCGATAAAAGTTTCTGGAATTTCGACAGGAAAATGCAACAGCTACCTGATCCTGAATTGATTAAGGAGCACTTGAAGTTGGTCAATTATCAGAATATTTTGCTGAATCGTGAAAATCAGACTGTGTTTCTGAAAGAAAAAGGAATGAGGATCGGTTTTGGAGGAATCGGAAAAGGCTATGCCGCGGAAAAGGCAAAAAAACTTCTTCAGAAAAGAGGTGTTTTATCGGGAATTGTAAACGCTTCCGGTGATTTGACGACTTGGGGAAATCAGGCAGACGGAAAACCATGGACCGTCGGAATTGCTGATCCCGATAATTCAAAACAACCATTCTCTTATATGAACATCACAGATATGGCCATCGCAACTTCCGGAAATTATGAAAAATTTGTCGTCATAGGCGGCAAAAAATATTCTCATACCATCAATCCGAAAACGGGAATGCCTGTTTCTGGTGTAAAAAGTGTTACGATCTTTTGTCCGAATGCTGAGATTGCCGATGCCATGGCAACTCCGGTAAGCATTATGGGGATTGATTCTGCCCTCAATATGGTGAATCAGATCAATCATCTGGAATGCATCATCATCGATGATCAGGACAGAATTTATTCATCTCAAAACATTAATTTAAAATGAAATGTTTCTGTCAATATAATGGAATGAAGAATCTCAACTCATAGCTGAGACTCCACCTATCCCGGAACGACAAAATAATTTCATCAAAAAAAGAAATCAAAATGAAAAATTTCATAAAAATAACAGCAGGAATTTCCCTGCTAATCACAATTGTTTCCCTGCAATCCTGCACCACTGTAAAAGAATATGAAAAAAACAAACTGAACGATGCAGAAATGGTTCTTGGAAACAGAACGATCGAAAAAACCGAACTGAGCTTCCAATCCTACAGGGAAGGTTCTTCAGGAGCCAATGCCGGAAAAGTGGGAGGCGGTTGCGGATGTAATTAAGAGAGTAATTGTAAAATTTAATTGTGATTTAAAATGAAAAAATTGATAATAAGTATCTTCGCTCTTTTCGGAATTTTCAATGCAAAAGCGCAGGAAAATGCTGGCAACGAGCAACCGAAAAAACTGACTCTTGATGAAGCCAATCTGGTTTCCAGCTATTACAAACAGGATGGAAACAATTCGGCGGTCACAGGAGGAATCGGAACAGAGAAGCTTACAGATATTTCCAATACGATTGATGTAACAATGGTAAAATATGATAAAAAAGACCGGAAAAATAAATTCGGGTTCAGTGTCGGAATCGATCATTACACATCGGCATCTTCCGATATGATAGACCTGAAAGCCAATTCATCCGCTTCTCACGCAGACAACAGAATTTATCCTGCATTAAGCTGGAGCCGTGAGAATACCGAAAAAGGAACGACTTTAATGGCGGGTGTTTCTACCTCTTTTGAATTTGATTATGCATCTTACGGTGCAAACATCGGGTTTTCACAAAAAACCAAGAATAAAATGGGGGAGTTTACCGCAAAATTCCAGGCTTATCTGGATCAGGTAAAACTGATTGCCCCGATTGAGCTCAGAACAAACGGAAGCACAGGAGGTGAACACGAGAACTACGGCACAAGCGGAAGAAATACTTATGCACTGTCGCTTTCTTATTCGCAAATCATCAATCAGAACTTTCAGGTTGAATTTTTGGCGGACGGCGTTCAGCAGACAGGATATTTAAGTTTGCCTTTCCACAGAGTTTATTTCAATGATAACTCAGTTCATCAGGAAGCTTTGCCCGATAAACGGTTCAAAATTCCTTTAGGAGTAAGAGCAAATTACTTCCTTGGGGATAAAGTGATTTTGAGAGCCTATTATCGTTATTATACCGACGATTGGGGACTAAAATCAAATACAATTAGCCTGGAAACCCCCTTGAAGATCTCACCTTTTGTTTCGGTGAGCCCTTTTTACAGATATTATTCTCAGACTGCAGCTAAATATTTTGCGCCTTATCAACTGCATACGGCATTTGATGATTTTTATACAAGCAATTATGATCTTTCAAAATTCGACAGCCATTTTTATGGAGCAGGGATACGTTTCAATCCTAAAAATGGATTATTTGGAATAGAACGTCTTAATATGCTGGAGATTCGATATGGACATTACACAAAATCTATAGGAATGAAATCTGATATTATTTCACTAAATTTAAGATTTAAATGATAGAATATGAGATTATTAACCATGATTCTAATCTCTTTAACCTGTTCAAACATTTGTTTTGGGCAGGTTACTTATGACTCAGTTACACTAAAAGATTCAAATTTTGGAAGATATAATGACAAAGTATATCAACCCAGTTATAAGAAACTCATTATACCTACCATTTTTATCGGATATGGGGTTTTAAGTTTGAGTTCTGATGCACTGAAGAACCTCAACAGATCTACCCAATATGAAATTGGAGAACATCAGCCAAAACATATTAAATTAGATAATTATACGCAATACTTACCCGTAGTTATGGTGTATGGATATAATCTTGCAGGAATCAGAGGAAAGCATAATCTAAAAGAGAGAACCATTATTTATGGTACTTCTCAGCTTATTTCTGCTGCTTTCGTTTTACCTTTAAAACATTTGGTAAAAGAAGAACGCCCTGATGTATCTAACAATCTTTCTTTCCCTTCCGGTCATACTGCAGCGGCTTTTTCTTCTGCACAATTTCTATTCAGGGAATATAAAGATGAAAATTTTTGGGTGGCACTTACAGGCTATCCGATTGCTGTTTTTACAGGGATTTACAGAACATTAAACGATAAACATTGGATAGGAGATGTAGTGGCTGGCGCGGGGTTCGGTATTTTAAGTACTGAATTGGCTTATTGGTTATTTCCCACCGTCAATAAGCTGTTTAATAAGAAAGAATCAAAAAATATAACTTTAATATATCCCGTTCTTGAATCTAAAAATTTTGGAGCTGGGCTTGTTTTAAATTTTTAATATGCATCACCAATTAGAAAAACATTATGTAAATAGAATTGGCTGGCTTCGTGCAGCCGTTTTAGGTGCTAATGACGGTTTGTTGTCTACTACAAGTATTGTCATTGGCGTCGCAGCCGCACACCCGGATCGAAATACCATTGTACTTGCAGCTTTAGCGGGGATGATTGCCGGAGCGATGTCTATGGCTGCCGGGGAGTATGTTTCAGTCAGTTCGCAAGAAGATACTGAAAAAGCAGATTTATTGCGTGAAAAAAGAGAACTGGAAGAAATACCTGAAGTAGAACTGAAAGAACTGGCGAAAATCTATGAGAGAAGGGGAGTAAGTAAAGAGACTGCACTACAGGTTGCTACTGAGCTTACCGAACATGATGCGTTAGCTGCTCATGCTCATGATGAACTGGGTATTAATGAAATTACCCAGGCAAAACCATTAATTGCGGCTGTTGCATCATTTGGATCATTTGCATTGGGTGCTTTGCTACCTTTTATGGTTTCTTTTTTAGCACCTATTAAGGAAATGGTATACTTTCAATATGGATTTTCTATTATTTTTTTAATGATTTTGGGAGCAATTTCTGCAAAGACAGGAGGTTCTCATATTGGGATTGCTATGCTGAGAATTTGTTTCTGGGGAACCGTTGCGATGGGAATAACCGCTTTGGTAGGATATGTATTTGGAGTGAATGTCAAGTAAAATATAATGAGAGTTAAGAACTTGCAACAATTTTTTTATGACTAAAAGTCCGGCATCCATCAAAAAGTGATCATAATAGAGTACAGCTTAATATTAGCAGTTAATACTTCAAGTCATTGTCTTAACCTTAAAATCCTGTTGATCTTTTTCACGGCAGCCCAATTTCAAATTCCTGTGGATAAGTAAATCAAAAATTGAATAGGAAACAGGAAAGCCTATATTTCAAGCTCATCAAAAGCATCTTCAAAGTGGTTTCTATCTATTATAGGCAGTGATTCAAAAATAAAGATTCAGAAGAAAATAAAAAGCCAACGAACCCATGGACTCTTGAATTGTTTCATTAAAACAAAGAACTGAGAAGGAGTTTGGCTGTCAGTTTAATGGTGTTCTATTAAACCTGTATCGTGACCATAAGGATTCCGTTGCCTGTCTGGCACAGAGATAAGGAAAGTCGTTAGGGTAAACGAACTGTGCTTCTATAAGCCTTGGGCAGACCAGGAGCTTTGATTTCAGAAAGAAAGAGCATCATTCAAGTAAAAATACCTATGAAAGAGCGGATTAATCTTACGTTTCGATTGATCATAAGGTTATGCGACTTGTTTAATCTAAATTGGCATCATTTTAACTTTAATATCTGTACGGAATAAATAGTATTTCAGTGTCAGTATTATGTTTTTATATAATGGAAAGTTCAAGAACTTTTGTATGATATATTGTTTAAAGAAGATACATACGACCCAGATTACTTGCTGTTTATTACGTTCATGACCTCTCGCGCTATGTGAGGTTTTTTTTAAGAAGAGAGCAGGCATTAGTTCATTATAACAGTAAAAGAAATGAAATGATTATCATCAACAATTTTATTGAATATAAAGCTTTAGAAGGTCAAATGGTTGGATTTTCTGACTGGCACAAGATAAACCAGGACCAAATCAACAGATTTGCAGCAGCAACTTTTGATGATCAGTGGATTCATATTGATAAGGAAAGAGCAGAAAGCGAGGGACCTTTTAAATCGACCATTGCTCATGGTTACTTATTATTATCGCTGATTCCTTATCTCTGGAAGCAAATTGCAGAAGTGAGAAACGTTAAAATGGAAATCAATTACGGGATTGAGAATTTCAAATTCGGTCAAGCTGTGACGGTAGATAATGATGTGCGATTACAGGCAACTGTAAAATCGGTTACAAATCTCAGGGGAACTGTAAAAGTGGAGGTTGAAGCAAAACTTCTGATAAGGAATCAGGTTAGACCCGCCTATAGAGGAGATGTTATTTTCCTATATCATTTTTTATAAAAATGATATCAATGCCGCTCGTACATCATTATTTTTAATGTGGTCTACTGAACATTAACTGCCGTTTGTAAGTATGTGGTTCAATATAAGATAATAAGGTCACAGAGCATACCTGCCTCGTCTTTTATTTCTGCACGATCAATAATCTCCAAAGCTCAAAAGCACAGGAAGTAATGGAACCATTAATTTCAATAAATGCTTGGGATATTGTTTGCGAGGCTAAGAGCTACCAGATTTGTATCTCTTTGGCATTTAATAAATTGGCTGAATCTTTTTCATAGCAGTTCCATGCTTGTTTAAATTCCTGCAATTGTGCCAGCGGGCCATTTATTCTAAATCTGAAAGGTACATGAGGATTAGTTTGAAGTTCATTACGCAAAGCTTCAGGACTGATGTTGCCATGCCACATTTGCGCCCACCCTAAAAAGAAACGTTGCTGCCAGGTGAAGCCGTTAATTGGTGCAGGCTGCTTTTTTTTATCATAACTTCTTTTAAGTGCATGATAAGCTAAAGTAAGGCCCCCAAGGTCGGCTATGTTTTCACTTATGGTGAGTTGTCCGTTAATGTGTAATCCCGGCTGTCCCTCTATTCGGTTAAAATAATCAATGTATTGTTTTGTGAGATTTTCAAAATTACGTCTGTCTGTTGCTGTCCACCAGTTACTTAAATTACCCGAAGCGTCAAACCTGGAGCCTCTGTCATCAAAAGCGTGGGTTATTTCATGCCCTATTGCGGCGATTATAGCACCATAATTGATGGCATCATCTGCTTTATGGTTATAAAAAGGTGGCTGCAGGATACCCGCAGGGAAACAAGCGCTGTTAGTATATTGATCATAAAAGGCATCAACGGTTTGCGGTGTTGCATGCCATTCGTTTTTATCTACAGGCCTGTCAATTTTATTGATGTTTTCGTTATGATGAAAAATTGCAACAGAAATAATGTTGTCTATCAACCTTAATGGCTGTATGGAGATACCCGAATAGTCGGGCCATTTTTCCGGATAGCCGATCTTGAATGTCATTTCCTTTAATTTATGATGTGCCGACGCTTTGGTACTGTTGCTCATCCAGCTTAAGCTGTCTATGCGCTGGTGATAAACCCAGCGCACATTTTCAATCATTTCACTTATCTTTTGTTTGTCTTGCTTCAGGAAGTATTTTTGAACAAAAAGTTTACCTAAAGGCATACCCAGCGCTTTTTCTGACTCTTTAATTGCCATATCCCTGCGTCCTTTTTGTTCTTTTTGTCCGGTCATTACTGTTCCAAAAAAAGCAAAGTGTGGGTTGCTGTATTTTTGTGACAGGTAGGGGGCAAAATGAGATAGAAGCTGCCATCGGGCGTATAATTTCAGTGTAGCCAATGGTGTTTTATGCAGTAGAGTGGTTAAATTGCTCATATACGCCCGGTCTTCAACAACAACAGTCTGAGTATTTATTCCCTTTGCCTTTAAAAACACATCCCAACTAAATTGTGGCGCTACGCGGCTTAGTTCCTCAACAGGCATCTTATTATAGGTTTTTATCTGGTCACGCAACATCAAACTCGAGAGTTGCAGGCGTGCTATGTTTTGTTCCAACTCATAGATTGTGGCACCGGGAGATCCACCTTCAAATCCTGTGCTTTTATGCATGGTGTCTATATGCCGAATAAGCTTGTCTTTAAGGGCTGCAGATTTGGGTTCATTTAGGTCGTAATAGCTTTTATCACCCAAAGTTAGTCCACCTTGCCCTAAGTACAGGATATTCATTCGGTTGTTATGAGAATCCGCTTCTACCTTATAGCTGATAAAAGTCGGTACGCCTAATTTTTCAAGTTCCGCGGATACGTTGATCCACTGGGTATAATTTTTAATATGATCTATCTGCTCAAAATATTTATCAAGAGATGAGAGACCTGTTTTTTCTATGGTAACTGTATCCATATAGGATCGGTAAAAATCGGCTATCTGCTGCGATTCTGAACCTGGGATCAGATTAGGTAATCTACTTATGCTGTCTATAATATTTTGGAGTTTCACCTTGTTGTCCCGATCAAGAATTTCGAAGGCACCCCATCTGCTTTCAGTAGCAGGAAGCGGATTTTTCTTCTTCCAGTTACCATTAGCAAAGCTATCAAAATCAGTACACGGGTTTTTAGTGGAATCGATATTGCTGTTATCAAAACCGGAATTATCTAAAACCGAACTAAGGTGCGAGTTCTTTTCTTCTTTACACGAAAAGATAATCATTATTATAACTAAAAGTGTTGTCAGCTTATGGTTTTTCATAATTTATAATATGTATAATTACCCAGGCATTTAGTTAAACCATTTAATGTAGTGAGTGAAATTTTACTATAACACATTTTACTTTGCCACTAATGGTGCACTGATTCATTTTCAAATGTTTTTATTGTTGTTTAAATTATTAAAAATTTAAACAAAATTTAGATAATAGGGCTTTAAAATATTAACTTCTACTTAAGATTGCTGACATCTAACGTTGAAGGGCTTTTAATCAAGTATGGGTTATCTTCAAATACTTTTATCAATAGTCTGGTTCGATTGAGCTGAATAAAACAAGAATGAAAGGGTTCATTTTTGGCAGGTAATTTTCTATTCTAAATATAATAACAAGATGATACCCCTTATTGGCGAACCAATCCGTATTCCATTGCTAATTTTATGGCTGTGCTTAAATTTGAGGTTTTGAACTTGACAATCAGGTTTTTACGGTGACTTTCCACGGTATGAGGGCTTATGCATAATTTATCCGCTATCTGAATGGTGGTAAGACCTAAAGATGCTTCTATTAAAATTTCCTTCTCCCTACGGGTTAATTTGGGTACCGAACTGAGCCCGGAATTTGTTTTCATCTCTACGATTCTTTTGGTTTGGTTGCATAAGAACTTCTCGCCCTTAAGTATTGTTTGTATTCCTGAAATTATTTCTGTGACCAAAGCATTCTTCTGAATATATCCCATAGCCCCTTCCTCCAAGCTGCTGTTGATCACTGCAAACTCATTGTGCACACTTAAAATAATGATTTGGGTATCAGGATATTTTTTTAATATAGGCTGAATCAGATCTATACTATTGCCATCAGAAAGATTAATATCCAGGAGCAGCACATCCAGAGCCTGGTTTTCTAATCCTGCAAAAAGCTCACTGGAAGAAGAGTAGCAGCCCACTACGGAAAAACCTTCTTGCTGGGAGAGAATATTTTTTAAGCCTTCCAGTAATAATGGGTGATCATCGGTTATAGCTATTTTAGTCATAATTTTATTTATTTTAGAAATTTGATTTCAATATTGGTTCCTATATTGATCTGGGATTCTATTTGCATGGTGCCTTTCAGGAACTCAACACGGGAACGGATGTTGTGAAATCCTGCAGAATGCGAGTGATTCAAAGTATTTATATCAAATCCTTTTCCATCATCCTCCACGATAATCACATACTCGGATTCATTTTCTATGAGCTGAATAATGATCTGGCTTGCTTTGGCATGCTTTACGGCATTGTTTACCAGTTCCTGGATGATCCTGTAGGCAAGCAGCTGGCTTTCTAAAGGTAATTGATTGGAATAATACAAAAACTGAACATCAACATCCAGCTTCGGAGTAGTCATCCGGGAAACATATTCCATTAATGTTTCCTGAAGTCCGTACTTTAGCAGCAGATCCGGCATAAGATTATGGGCAACGTGACGAAGCTCGTCAACTGCTATATCGATCTGTTCCATCGATCTTTCTATTTGCAGCTGATGATGATCATCAGATTTATCCTTTAATAAGAACAAATTCATTTTGGTTCCGGAAAGCAGGCTTCCGAGGCCATCGTGGAGGTCCCGGGCTATTCTTCCCCGTTCCTGCTCCTGGCCTTCCAGCATTACCGTAAGGTTGGATATTTTTGACTCCTGTATGATTTTTTCCATCTCAAGAAGATGCAGTTTCTCTTTCTGCTTTATGCCTTTTGCTCTTTGAAAATAGGCATAGAGCAGTAAGATAAGCAGTAAAGAAACAGAGGCCGCCAGCCCGATATAAAATGTATTTGTTTTCTCCTTATAGTCAATGCGGGCTTTATACAGATCCACTTCACGCTTTCTGTTAAAAGATTCCAGTTGGGATAAACGGAGTTCCTGTGCTTTTTTACTGTTTTCCATTTCAGTAAATTCCAGTTTTCTCAACTGATTTTCTTTCGTCAGTTCCAGATTTTCTAATTTCTGGGCCTGCTGTAAACTATGCCAGCTCATTTCCTTGAGCCGCTGTTCCTGCTTTTCAGATGCCAATTGTAACCGGAGCAATTGCTGCTTCTGCTTTTCCCTTTCATACTGGGTTTCCAATTGTTTCCCCAGGGCAGCACTTTTTTGATCATACACCTTTTTAAAGGTCTCTAAATACACTTTTTGGTAAAATATGGCTTCTTTAAAATTGTTTTCATCCTGAAACAGCTTCGATAGATTTTCAAAAATTGACAGCTTGATATTCAGATCGGTGACCTTGTCATATTCCGATTCTGCAAGGGCGGCCAATAATTGTTTTTTTGCTTCCTCTTTATTGCCATCCTGTAAAGCTATTTCTGCCAGAAGGCCATTGGCAGAGGCTACATGGTCGTGATTTCCTGTAGCGATCCCCTGGGTTTTAGCTAAATTGGCATAATAAAGTGCCTTATCTTTGTAGGATTCCGGGAAATAATTTAAATATAAATTGGCCAGATTGATGGCTACAAAAGAGAGATTGGAAGGAATGGGTATATCGGCCTTATTGGCTTTATAAGTCTCCACTGCTTTGATGTAGTAAGATTCAGCCTGATGAATAAAGGCCTTATCAGAAGTAGATTCGTAGCGTTTCTCGTACATATATCCCATGGCCATATAAGCATCAAATAAGTTCATAGGATCATTCTGCTGCCTGGCAATTTCAAGGGATAGCTTACTGTACTTCTCCTGAAGCTGATAATCGTTCCAGTCAGCATAGATACTGTTTAATTCCCGGTATACAGATGCTTTCCTGGTATTTAAACTTTCGGAATGGACCGCTTTTTCATAAAACGACAGGGCTTTTAAAAAATAGCGGACCGCTTCAGCTTTTTTATGGTTACGTTCCTGGATCCAGCCAAGCCCGTAGGATACATAGCCTTTTGTTTCCGGGTCTTTTGTTTTTTCCTGATAAATCTGAGCCAGCCTGGAAGCATTTTCATACGCCTTAACATTGTCCAGCAGCCTGTAATTGATAGCTGAAATAATGTATAAATAAGCAGCATACTTCCCGTCAGCCAACTTTTTGGCATAAGTAATATTCTCATTTAAAATGACAAAAGCTTTATCCTCCTGATGATTAAAAAAAAGAGCCTGTGCATACTTTCCGGTCATCATCATTCGTTGGGTGCTTCCCGGTTTATACTTTTTATATTGATGTTCCAGGCTGTTTTGCAGTTCCTGGGCAGATGTAGCCTGACCAGCCAATACAAGACATATAAAGATAATTGGGGAGCGCAAAAAAGAAAAAAAATTGATCAGCATTGTATAGGTTGTAAGCGCTGCAAAGTTATTACTTTGCTGTTTTTTACTGGGCATATTATATCATCAAATATGACCGGTTTACATTTACAGCCAAAAATCGTTATTATTTTCAGGTTTTTCAATCCCTGCTTTCAGCTAGTTTTGGTTAAAATTTTATATTTTTTCGCTTTAAACGGATATTTAGAGCAAACTGGCTGAAAAAAGGGATGTTTTACAAACGTATTTTTTTACAGATTTGTTTTTTATTTGTGGAAGCAAATCATTTCAGATTTCAGCCGCAAAAATATAATGAGGAAAAGTGATAAAATGACTTTCAGAATAGGCATCTTAGATAGCATATGATAAACAAAAGAGCAAAAATAATGAAAAGAGGAATATTGATTTTTTTACCCTTAACGATGATGCTTTCCTGTAAAGATAAAATACAGGAAACAAAGCAAGAGATAAAACATCCTCAACAGGAAGTTCAGCAGGGTGAAAAACTGAAAGATCCGGAGCTAAATCCGGTTGAAGAAGCAAATGGTGATTTTGAAATCCTTTTACCCAAAGAATATCGGGATTTCGGAAATGAAAACGAAGCCAATACACTCACAAAAGACTGGTTGGATTTATATCAAAAAGACGGAAAATTTTATTTGGGTAAAGCTGACTACACCATTACCAGAGGGTACTCTGAATGCTCGGGAGATTCTACCAGAATTATTACTTCTAAAAATAACAGCTTTTTATTACTGGATAATCCGCGATTATCACAGGGTGAAATAAAAACAGCAAAAATCCTGAAAAATAAAATCTGGCCAAAAGAGAAATTAAAATTTCATTTCGGAAATCAAGAATATACTTTGCGAGCAGAAGGAAAAGTGCTTTCATCAGAAAAAGTACACACCGATGAAGGCGAAGAGCTCTATCAGAATGTAAAAGATTATAAGCTCTATCTGTCAGCAGGTGATTCTCCGGAAACATTATTTTTAGAAGAAGAATCATTTAACGATACTTTTGTCGAATTACTTTTCATAGGAGATATTGATAAGGATGGGAAACCTGACTTTATTTTTGGTGCCAACCGTGATTATGAAGAAGAAAGGGTGATCCTGTATCTTTCTTCCAAAGCGGAAAAAGGAAAACTGATTAAAAAAGCCGCAGAAGTTGCCATTCAGTTTGACTGCTAAAATAAACTCAATACGACAATTTTTATTTTCAGGCTTTAAGATCACAAATTAGCTGAAAACAGGGATTTTTTGTCATTGTGATTTTACAGACCTTTGTCTACGTCATTTCGGCACAAAAAAACACAATGATGAAAATTTTCTAAGTGTCCGGGAAGACCTATCAGAACTATGATGAAACACTGGAAGCTGTTCCTAATGGCTTTTATGTAATATCTAAATCTTTTTTAATGAAAAAATTATTTACATCAGCGGTTTTCGCCCTGATCATAAGCATTCACGCAAATGCACAGCAAAGAATCTATTTTGATGAAAACTGGGAAAAAACCACCCAGAGTAAAATGGAATTTTACAGGGAAACCGAAAATAGAGGAAAACTCACTTTAATCAGAGATTTTTACAAAAACGGAACGCTTCAGATGGAAGGGCTTGTTTCAGATGCTACGCCCGGAAGTGAAGTGTATGAAGGCCAAATTACATGGTATAATGCTGAGGGTAAAGTTTTAAGTACAGGAATATTCTCAGGCGGTAACCAGGTTGGACCGGCCAAGACTTTTGATGAGCAGGGAAGAATTTTGGAGGATTTGGTTTATAAAGCGGATGGTACTTTTACAGGCAAAATCTACAATTATAAAAATCCGGAAGAAATGTCCTATTATAACATGGTCACCACCTATGAAGCTCCTGATAATTTCAAATCCGTAGTTTATGATGAAGATAGTAAAGGAATCCGTTATGAAACCATCAGCAACAGCAAAACAGGAGCGTTTGAAACTAAGTATTATGGTGAAAAAGGGAAATTTATCGGAGTAAACAGTTCCGGAAATTCTGCGGATAAAATAACGGTAGAGTATTACCAGGATCCTATGAAGGTGTCCAAAATTGAAAAGCAAAATAAAGAGGGAGTAGTAACAGAAAGTATCATCTACTCTAAAAAAGGAGAAATTCTGCAGGAAGAAAAGAAAAACAAAAAAGGCGGCTATAAAAAAACGTATGATGAAACGGGAAAGCTGATGGGGAACCTTACCTATACCTATGATAAAGAAACTGATGCTTACAAGCCTCAGGACGGAGAAGATTATCAGTTCAATTACAATTTTTCCAGCTTTGTTACCATCGAGACTTATAAAAATGGTTTTGCGGTCCTGAATAAATATTTTGACGAAAACGGAAATTTATCTTCCGAACAGGTACTGAAAGATGAGATGACCCAGGAGATCAGATATTATCATCCGGACGGAAAGCCCAAAGGGACGATAACGTATAAAGATGACATGCCTTATAGCGGTACTCTGTACGAGGGACTTGTAGAACAGCATTATAAGGACGGTATTTTAATACATTCCAGATCTTTCAGAGACGAGGAAAACTTAAAGGCGGAAACAAAAATCAATTCGGATCAGACCATATACAATTCTACTGTTTATGATGAAAAAGGAGCTGTTGTCTATACCTACAGCCAGCCGGTAGGAGAAGACGGTGGTTTTACCGCACAGATTGTACAGTATGTCAAAGGAAAACCGGCTCATAAAGCAGTTGTAAAAGATGGCATTCTTCAAAGCGGAAAAATTAAATATAAATCCGAATACGGTTTAAAAGATCTGGAACGCAGCGGAAAATGGATCCTGGTAAAAGTTTTTAATCCTGAAGGAGGATTAATACAGGAATCCAAGGTGCTTGCAGAAACGGGAGAACAGGATTTATATAATTCATTAAATACACAGATTACAGAAGCTGATCTTCAGTACGAATTTTTTGAATCTATATAAACTCATTGATAATAACCAACCAAACATCCACATCACACAGAATATATAAAAGGATTGCTGTAAAGTTTGAACGATGTCTTTCAGCAGCCCTGATGCTTTAAACCAAAGGCAAAAACTAATAACCAGGGAACTCCAATCATAAAAAAAACACCAAACTGAAGGAAAGCACTTACCAAATTGACAAACACATAAGGACATCTAGTTTTATCAAAAAACAATATCCAATTCATTTTCCTGCGGTTTGGGTGGATATTTAACTGACACTGTAAACTTGTTCAAAAAATTATAGTTGGGAGATAGTATTGACGCTATTGTAATCTCCCGGAAGTTCAGTTTCAAATTAAGCTCCCAAATTATTATTTGGGAGCTTAATTATCATTATACTATTTTTTATTTCAAATGTATTACAGACTTTTGTTGGCAGCCTGATCCTCTGGCCAGGCAAAACCGACTCCGCCATGTTTGTATCTGTTGGTTTCAAGATAAAAAGTATTCACTCCCTGAAGCCCTACGCCTGCATAATAGACAAACTTGTCAACATATTCCTGATACTCGCCAAACTCCCGGTATTCCGCATGCAAATCCATAAGGTTTTTTAGTTCTTCATTATGAATGCGTAAAGCCTCTGCACAGGCATCTTCCAGTGAAAGACTATATTCTTGCTGCAATACAAAAATCAGGTTAAATACCTCTGTTCCTTTTGCCATTTCTTTCGGAAGAGAATGGATGTCATTTTGCCAGGCCACCACCAGAGTCATGTGAGAGATCATTTTTTGTACCACGATATGTTCAAAGATATGTTGTGGCAGTACAAGTCCCGATTCAATTTCGCCAAGGATCAGATACGGGCGCATGAGGACAGAATATTCCCGGATTGTTTTAAAAAGATTCAGGGAAGGAGGGCGATGAGCTATTTTATAAGGGAATTCCAGTTCTATTCCGTACCTGAAGGATTGATAGAAATAATAAATAAAGCGTTCCATCCACAGATCCGGCATGAAAGCACGAAACTCATCACGGATCATTGCCATATGGTGATACAGGGCATTTTCTTCCGGAGCAGGTTCAGCGCCCCTGAGAATATCTGTACAACGGCTTCTTAACTGTTGAATTTCCTCAAGGGATAAATGCTCCACCTGATCATCGAGCGCAACATACTGGAGCATGAACCTGTTGCAGGGAACGGCCTGTTCGTAGGTTAAATCCGGCCACATACGCGCAGTACACCTGTGAAGCCTCATTTTTTTATAGATTTCGCGCTGCTTTTCCGTTAAAAAGGTATAGTCATTGTCAATCCAGTTATCCATATCCTTTCCCATTTGTTCCACATGCGGATTGATAAGATCTGGCCAGGGATAAAACTCCCGTGGTAAATAATCCGAGCTGTTAAATTGTTCTGGTGTCATTTTTATTTGTTTAGGGATATACGGGTAGTCTTGTTAATTTCTTTGGACTCAGGGAATGGATTATTTAACTTATCCCTGAGCTCTTCCGTATTGGGAAATTCCATGGCGTTGTAACGGGCCAGTTTCGTAGAGATATTTTTCCAGCCGCTCAGTACCATGCTCATATAATGCACCCAGTTTACTACCGCTTCATGCCAGATACCAAAATCAGGGAGGGAAGCCTGCAGGGTTACAAATTCTTTCAGGTCTTCATTATGGAGGCGAAGATCTTCAAGACATGCTTCCTCCAGAGAGAGTCCCCGCTCATTTTGGATGACTTTGACAATATTATAGTAAATGCTCCCGGTGGCTTCATCTTTTACCACAGACTGTACCTCATTGAAAAATGTGACGAGGTGACAGGCCAGGGCCTGCAGTCGCTGGACAACAGGGTGCTCATGTATTTCAGGGGGTAATATAATACCCGTTTCCACCTCTGTAAGCTGTAAAAACGGATATAGGCAGATAGAATCCTCTCTTAAAGCGATACAGGCTGCTACCGTGGGAAATTTTTTGTTTCTTTTGTATTCCAGTTCTATTTTCAGTCCGTCGAAATATCTGCTGATCATCCGGCTGAAACGAAGAATGGACTCCTGTGGTATAAACTGTAGCAGCTCTTCCCTGAGCGAGGCTAGCATATTACCTAATGGTATTCCGGACTGCCAGGCGGTGATTTCCCCGTTCAATATTGCAATTGACTGAAGATGGACATAATTAATATTTTCCGGCTCTTCTTCCTCATATAAATCATCGTTATAAAGGGTCCAGAGCATCAACCTGCAAATAGGCTTAAACCTTTCTATCGGGGCTGTAGGAAACCATTGGGCTGCAATATGAGCAGTCAACGTTTTTTTGTACTTTTTACGGATTTGGGGATTGTTTTTATAGAGCCAGAGGTATTCCCCATCGATCCATTCGTTTTCTGTGATCTGCTGCAGTTCGTCAGCGTGAGGATTCTTAAGGGTTGGGAAAGGATACCTGAACCTGTTCTTGAGCAGTTCAAGCGGATTAAAATTTTCGTTACTCATGATTTATAGTTTAATGGTTATCGTTTATTTATCTATATATTATTATACTTAAAAGTGTAATAAGTAAAATGCGAGTTACCTGATTGACGTATTATGCTAAATAATAGTCAGATACAATCATGAATTATATTTTAAATTTACTATTTATTTTTATTGTTTTAAAATAAATATTTAAATTTTGAAATGATTTTAATAATTTATACTAAAATTAGAATCCCCCTCTTTGTTTGGGAACAAATTGTTTTCTTTCTCATCATGTATGGCATGAGTAATGAGGGGAATTTCTAATTTATTTATGCATTTTATTAATTAGCGATTTTGTATCCGTAAAAAGAACTTACTACCACCTGGTAAGTAGTCCCGCTGGTTACGGCTGCTGCCGAAGCCATGCTTACGGTTTCTCCTGCATTCAGATAGGTGATGCACGAAACGTTGGCTCCTACCAATATTCCGGGGTTCGACTGGTAAGACTGAACCAGGATATTATTGGGTGTGGTGCTGAAGTTTTTTACAAGATATAATACAGCCCACGAAAAATTGGGAGCACCGGCAATAGCGCCGTTATCAAATTGGGTAGAGCCGTAAAACATATAATATCCGCTGGTAGCCGCTGTAAACCTTCCATTAGCCGTATTCATTACATTTCCTGTATTGATGACTGTTCCTTGTGGATAATTAATTTCACCGTTGATAAAAGGTCCGCTTACTGTAGCAGGAAGAGACTGTCTGGTGGTGGTGCTTATGGTGGAAAAAGCATAGGTGGATGCTGCTGCGGGCAGACTGCTGGAGCTTGAAAGTAAAATAAGTTCCCATGTTGTATTGGTAGCTGTTCCTTTGCTTATGAAAAAAGCATAGTAACCCGGAGGAACACTTATGGAAGCTACTCCCGCACCGCTTTGATTGTCAATTAGCTCCGTTCCGCTGGCGGCAATAGATAACGTTGCCGTTCCGGTATTTTTGAAATGATAGGTTCTTCCAATAAAATTGCCGGATCCGGTCGCAGCAGCAGGCAGTGTTAAAGTACCGTTGGTATTGCCGCTGTAAGCTACATAATAGTCATCTGCATCAATAAGCCCACCTGTAGCAGTAGATCTATAGGTAGCAGCAAAAGATCCGTTAACGGTTAATTTACTTCCCGGTGCATTAGTGTTAATGCCTACATTGCCTGTCTGCGAGTACATTAAGTTTGTGCTTAATGCAAGAAATATTGGAAGAAAAAATATTTTTTTAGTCATTTTTATAATATTGAATTAGAAATGATGATTGATGAACTGCTGCAGAAATGAGGGAGTTTGCAGCAGTTCAGTTTTTCAGCTTTATGTATTTAGAATCATGGTTATTGCGGTTCCTTAATTTTGGAATTTTACAAAGTTTACATAGAAGCCAGGATTGCCAATATTAAATCCAGTTGGTACTACGGCATTGGTTTTGGTAGCTATGATGGGATAAGTTCCCGGTGTTGCAAAATAAAGCACTCTGTTTTGATCCCTTGGCGACATCATCTGAACATCTGCCACATTACAGTATGTTCTCCAAATGTCTCCAATTCCACTGATATAGAATGAATAGTCATTACAATTTGACTGTATAGTAATTCCCGCACGGAAAAAATACCATCCTTTGGCAGGAATCACAACTGAAGTTCCTGTGGGCTGGGTATTTACACCTGTTGTGCTTGTAAATGGATTGGTTAATGTGCCTGTATAGTTTGACCAGTTGTTGGCAAAAGCCGTAGTCACGGTAGAAGACCAGGTGGCTAAACCATCAGCATCACTGGTCAGTACATACCCCAGCTGCTGGGTACCATCCTTAATCTGTAACGCACCGTTTGTAGTACCGTTGTCTATAACGATTTTAGAATTGGCAGCTCCTGCAGGGACAGTAGTGGTCCCTATCAAAACTTTTCCGGTCCCGTCGATGCTCAGGTTATTTCCGCCTGTAGCAATATTGGTTGCCTGAGATAAGGTGCCTCCTAATTTAACATTAGTACCTGAGACGTTAAGGCCGTTACTCGCTGTTATGGTGGTGTCGGCTGTTGTAATTTCCCAAGTGCTTGCGGCTCCTGTAAGTCCTGTGTTAATCAACTGAAGGCTCTGATTCGCCGGGATTGTAATATTTGCACTTCCATTAATGGTTTCGGGAGCTGCAGGATTTACCGTTAAGGTAAAGTTTGTATTATTCTTAATGGTGTACATTCTTCCCTTAAAATTTCCCATTCCGCTGATGGCTGTAGGAAGATTAAATACAGCATTGGAGGTGCCGTTGTAAGAAACATGAAAGTCGGAAGAATTCAAATTGTAAGATGCCGTATTGATTGCAGTGTAATTAGCAGCTACAGACCCATTAATATCTATGGTAGACCCGGGATTGGCGGTGTTGATTCCTACATTTCCAGCCTGCGAAAAGACAAAAGTGGAAGCGAGTAATCCTAATAGTTGACCTAATTTTGTAATTTTTTTTAGCATTTATTTCTGATTTTAAATTCCTGATTCTGAACAATAATTATGCATAACATAGCATATCAATAAGTTATTTACTTGATTTATTAATAGCATATTAAATAATTGTTAAAATATTATGAATTTTATTATTTTTTAACTTTATTTTTGAATTAAAAATATTAATAATGTAAAAATATAGAAATATCACTACAAAAAACAACATATTTAGTAGAATAAAGTAAAGGTATTTGTAGAAAATTTTCTACATAAAGTGATTTATGATTGAAGGCATGTGAATCAGGAAATATAGGTTTGATAGAGCTTAATCATGTCTGCTAAATTTTTGGTTTTCAGTTTATTGTGTATTCTTTTTTTATAAGTGCTGATGGTGGGCATCTGTATACCCATTTTATTTGATATTTCTAAATTACCGTTGCCCTGTACCATTAGGATAAAAATTTCATATTCCCTGGCAGATAAATTTTTTATAGAATCTAGCGGAGACTGCTGGAGTAAGTGCTGTACAATGGATAGGGGATAGTAGAATCCTTCAGAGAATATTTTATTTACAGCATTTGAGATTTCTTCAGATTTGCTTAGCTTGCTGATGTATCCGTTGGCTCCTGCCTTTATATATTGTACGGCTACCTCTTCTTCATAGGCCGAAAATATCAGGATTTTTATATCAGGATCCAGTGCTTTGATTTCGGTGATCATTTTTTTATTTTTGCTTTCCGGCATATTGATGTCCAGAATAACAAGGTCGTATTTCTGCTTTGATATTTTTTCCAGGGCTTCCGGGTAATCTTCAGCCTGGTCTATTGCTACATTCTGGATTCTTGACTCCAGAATCATGCTTGTGCCTACCAAAACAATCTCGTGATCATCGGCAATGAGAATGTTCTTAATCATCTTTTTTATTGGTTAAAATTAGTTTGAATGATGTTCCTTTTAATATGTTTTTTTCGAAGACAATCCTTCCTTCTATCATCTGAAGCAGCTGCAAGACAAGGTGAAGCCCCATTCCGTATTTTTGAAGTAATAATTTTTCATTTTCAATATTGTCCTGAAGTTTTGTATAATATTCTATTTTCTTTTCATCCATTCCAATCCCTGTGTCGGTTATCTGCAAGGTAATAATATCTTTATCGGCGCTGCTTTCTATTGTTATTGTACCGTTTTTTGTGAATTTTACGGAATTATCCAGTAGGTTATGAATAATGGCGGCCAATATATTCTTGCTGATCCATACCAGTAATGTCTTGTCCGCATTATTGATAATGATAGTGTTGTTATTTTCTGCTATGGCATTAAAAAGAATCCTTTTTTCTTCTATCAGCTTATATAAGGAATAGAGTTCTGTTTTGTCGGAACGGTGGTGGGTGTAGATATCTGCATATTCTTTTAAGGTAATGGTAAAATTATACAGCTGATCCGAGGATTTGTAAATAGAGCTTAGAATTTTTCTACTCTGCTGTCCGCTCAATTCATTTTGATTCAGAGCCTCTTTTGCTGTAAGGGCAATGAATTTTACAGGGGTTGTGATATCGTGGGTGATGGTCCCGATAAGTTTCTTTTGCTGTTCAATTTCTTTATGAAGTTTTATTTTGGTAACCTCAAGCTTTTCAACAGTATCGGAAAGACTTTTCGTACGGGAGCTGATAATTTCTTCCAGTTCGTGGTTTCTTTTTTTCAGAAAGCTGATTCTCCATCTTGCCAGAAAATATAAAAAAAGTAGGATAGCCGCGCCAATAAGTATTTTAAACCATACTGTCTGGTAAAAATAGGGCGGAATAATAATATTGATCCTTTTGTAAATATATTTTTCCTGGTCGGAAATCAGTATTCTTACAATAAAAGTGTGATTTCCATACGTAAGATTCGAAATGGAAAATTTTCCGTCTTTTCCTATCGATTCCCATTTGGTGTTGGTTGTTCCGCTCAGTTTGGTTTCTATAACAAGATTATCAGGATTAGAGTAATAAGGCGTATCAATAAATATATCTACACGGTTGGATTCCGGCTTTATATTTAATATCTGATTGAAAAAATGCTCCTTACCATCAATCAAAGCTCTTTCTATGTATATGTTTTCAGGATAATAGCTCTTTATTTCTGTGGGATTGAAGAAAACCAAGCCGTCAAGAGAAGGAAGCACGAACTCTCCATTTCCTAACTTATTTCCGCACACATTACTGCCGCCATTGAATTCATTGGTTCTAAACCCCGATATTTTTGAAAAGCGGTAATAATTAACCCTCGATTTTTTATCCTGTACATGCCGCAGCAGCTGGCTTTCCGGAACCTTATAAAGCCCGTTGTTGGTAGGAATCCAGAAAAATCCGTTCTTATCTTCTAGGATCGTATGGGAAGAGGAAATATTATTGTCCGCATCATAAGGCATCTTAATGAGACGGTTATTTTTCAGCAGATAAAATCCCTTTCCTGAAGTGGTGATCCAGAAATTACCATCCCGGGATCGTATGATGCTGCGGACAGATAATCCGGTATTCGGACTTAAGCTGACGATTGTATTCGTCTTTAATGAGATTTTATATAAACCTTTCGTTGTGCCGGCCAGTAGATGGTCTTCATCGAACTTCAGGAATTTGGTAGGCTCACTATTAAAGAAAAACTTTTTTTTCACAGTTTTGAACGATAGGTCATTGTATACCATTAAAACTCCATTGTATCCGATAGTTCCGTCCGTTTTTTCAAGAGATTCAAAAGTGTAATATCTTTTTGCATCGAAAAAAAAATCTATTAAAATGGTATTCCGTTTGGTAACGGTTTTTGCGTAAGTTTTCTTTTTCTGATACAGCAGCAGGTCGGTTGCTTTGCGGGCCATAATATTGTCTTCCTGATCATAAGCCAGAAAAAATGGAATAATGCTTTTAAAATGTTTATCTTCTACAAGTCCCTTCCGGTTGTATACCTCTCCGAAAGTACTTATTACAGACGAACTGCCGTATGATAAAGTAGCATAAAAAACAGATTCGGGCTTAGACGGAGGCCTCTGGACGGTAGTGAAATCTGTAAAGCTGATAACCTGCAAACCATAAGTGCTGCTTCCGAGATAAAGCTTTTTGTATGCTTTGTCATAATACACGCTGGTAATATTTTCAGTCATATCATCAAACTGTACGAGTTTTGATATTTTGAATCGGTTATCTTCATAATCGCACCGGTAAATGCTGTTTCCGTTGAATATAAAAACCTGGTTATTGACCCTGCTCCAGTAGATTTTACTTTTAGCGTCGGTTAATAGCGGCTCATTATAAGAACCGACGATTTTTCCCTTTTCAATTTTCTGAACTTTTTTTGACTGATAATCAATAAAGAATACGGACTTATCGATCACGAATATTCTGGCAATATTTTTATATTTCGCTTTTATATTCAGGTTTACTTCTGCTTTAGAAAGATTATTAATGTACTTAATGGAATTTTCCTTTATAAAATAAATGCCTTCCTGGCATGGAAAATAAAGGCTTATGCCGGGCGATGTGGTATAGATATAATTGGAAGAGTATAAGAAGTAATTAACATCCCTGGATAAAAAATCGACATTCCTTTTTGAAGTCTTTGTGACTTTTGGAGATCTTTTGTTGATAAGTAAAATTTTTCCGGAATCTCCTGTGGTAAAAATGCTGTCTTTTTCAGGGTAGCCGTAGAAAAATGTAAACCTTTGATTGTTTAGCGGAAGGTTTTTATAAACCACAAACTTCATTCCGTCATACCTTACAATTCCGTTTTCGGTTGTCAGCCATATGAACCCGTATTTGTCCTTTATGATATCTTTTACGCTGTTCTGTGGAAGACCGTTGTCGGTGTTATATAACTGAATATTATAGTGCTGACTGTAAATAATGGAAAAGATAAAGATGAAAAAGGAGGAGATATACTTTTGCACAGATCATATTATTAGCCTGTGCAAAGATATTACGGAATATATAATATTAAATACTGGGAAACACTTTTTATTTTAAATATTTCAGATATTTAACTCATCATTGTTGTCGGTAAAGCTTTATGGTTACTAAAATATTCTTTTTAACCAAAAATTGGTTTGTACAAAAAAAGCCTTAGAGTTGTACTCTAAAGCTTTGTATTGGTTAATGTTAGGTATTGTTCTTTATTCTAATATATCGCATGGAGCATAACAAAGCACCCATGGGCATCTTTTAATCCCCGGAGGTGGGCAGCATGCTTCGGAGCAGCTGGCACCGCCATTGATGCTTTTCAACTGGTCTCTTGAAATTTTCTTAAAATTTTTCATAATAATAGTAATTGGGTTGAATTTTAAAAATTAAACATGGTTTCCGCCACCACATCCATCGTATGGTCTGCATTCCCATTTTCCGTTGATTAAGCATAATTGGCCACCCGTACAGTTGATCCCTCCTTTAATTGCTTTCATTTCCTGTCTGTTGATTTTTTTTAAATTTTTCATAATAATAGAGTTTAGTTCTGTTCGAAATTAATAAATTTTAATCAATTAACATGGGTTATTCTGAAAAATTATTTAACTTGAGTAGGTCTGTATTCTCTGGTATTTTACTTCAAACTTACTGATGTCAATCAATGTATGCGGGTAAAAATCTTTAAAAAAAAAATTAAACAGACCAGAAAAAATTATTTCATGGTGTATAAAATCTTGTCCTGTGGCAAGTTGCTTTTTGCAACGACTGGGTAAATTTGATTAAAAGTTTTTCAATTAACTAAATCCAAAACAATATGGAAAATGTATTAAAATCCAATCAACTTTTTAAATTGCTGATGATGGCAATCATTATGCTTGTGGGATCACAACAAGTGTACGGGCAAAAAGTAAAACCCTCCGAAAGCGGTTATGCACCTGTTAACGGCATCAAAGTGTATTATGAAGTGTATGGTGAGGGCAAGCCTGTTGTATTGCTGCATGGAGCTTTTATGACCATCGATATGAATTGGGGACAGCTGATCCCGGAATTGTCAAAGAACAGAAAAGTAATTGCGGTCGAACTGCAGGGACACGGTCATACGCCGTTTTCCGAAAGAAAATTATCACATACCACTTTAGCCGGTGATGTGGCGGGAGTGATGGATTACCTGAAAATTGATAAGGCAGATGTAGTAGGGTACAGCTTTGGCGGAGCAATAGCTTACCAGTTTGCCATACAGAATCCCGGGAAGTTAAATAAGCTGGTGATTATCTCTGCAACCTATAAAAGTACAGGGTGGATCCCTCAGGTAAGCGGCGCTTTTAAATCGATGAAGCCTGAGCTTTTTACGAACAGTCCAATGCACACCGCCTACGATGCAGTGGCGCCTGATAAAACAAAATGGACACCGTTTCTGGAGCAGATGATTGCCACTGCCGGGCAGCCGTTTGACTTAGGTGATGCCAATATTTCCAAAATTTCCGCACCCGTACTGATCATATCCGGAGACAATGATGGTCTTGATAAGGCGGAGCTTGTAAAAACCTATCAATTACTGGGAGGTGGTATTTCTGCCGATCTGGCCGCTATGCCGAAATCTCAGCTGGCTATTGTTCCCGGACAGAGCCATGTCAGTCTGATGATGCAAACCGACACGATTCTGAATTATTTAAATAATTTTTTAAAGTAATTGAATACATTAACCAGGAATTAAACTTTATTTTAATCAATAAAACAGATAATATGAGAAAAATAACCGTTTTATCAATGATTACAATGGATGGCGTTATGCAGGCACCAGGCGGTCCTGAAGAAGATGCATCCGGAGACTTTAAATATGGAGGCTGGACAGTATCGTATGGAGATGAGATTTTTGGTCAGATCATGCAGGAAGAAATGAAACCTGCCGATTATCTTTTGGGCCGGAAAACATTTGATATTTTTGAATCCTACTGGCCGCACCATGCCAATTTTTGGCCTGCCGTTAACGAAGGGACCAAATATGTACTGTCTCAAACAAAGGAAAAATCAGATTGGAAAAATACTGTTTTCCTTAAAAGTCTGGCAGATATACAGCAGCTTAAGCAAACTGAAGGAGCTGATATTCAGGTCTGGGGCAGCAGTGAGCTCGTTCATCTGTTGTTGAAACATGATCTTGTGGATGAAATCCGGCTTAAAATTTACCCTTTGATCCTTGGTGAAGGAAAAAAATGGATTGACAATAATGCTCTTCCGGCAGCCTTTGTCCTGGCAGAGAGCCATGTGACCTCAAAAGGAGTTATCATAGCCCACTACAAACGTTCCGGTGAGATTATAACGGGCGATGTTGAATTGTAAAAAGGTTTTTATCCGGAAAACAGATTCATATAAAACGATGCAGAATATTATTTTGAAGCATTTTTTTTGTTTTCGGAGGCTAAAAAAATGGCAAATTACCATTTGAAATGACTATCCGGTGAATTGTAAAATGGATCCATCAAAATTAAGCAGGCAGACTTATTGATCTGTTTGGTCAGAAGGCGTTCAGCTATTAAACAAAACAAAAGAAATTCGGAATTACGTACAACTTCCGAAAGGTTCACCATGATTTAAAATGACTTAGTCCTCATATTTGTGCTACTAAAACAATTAAAAAAAACATTCTCATGTCAAGAAATGATTTAAACGGAAAAGTGGTACTTATAGCAGGAGGTGGAAAAAACCTTGGAGGACTATTAAGCAGGGATTTTGCAGCAAAAGGAGCAAAGCTTGCCATTCATTATAACAGTGAAAGCTCAAAAGAGGAAAGCGAAAAAACCTTGGCTGAAGTAAAGGCTCTGGGTGCTGAAGCATTCTTGTTTCAGGGAGACCTTACCCAGGTAGAAAACATTACAAAGTTTTTTGATGAGGCTGTAAAAACTTTCGGAGGCATTGATATTGCCATTAATACTGTTGGTATGGTGCTGAAAAAGCCATTCGTTGAAACCACTGAATCTGAATATGATACCATGTTCGGGGTGAATTCAAAATCTGCCTATTTTTTCCTTCAGGAAGCCGGCAAAAAAGTGAATGACCATGGTAAGATCTGTACTATTGTTACTTCTTTACTGGCTGCATATACAGGATTATATTCAACGTATGCTGGAGCCAAGGCACCGGTAGAGCACTTTACAAGAGCTGCTTCCAAAGAGTTTGGTGACAGGGGTATTTCTGTGACAGCTGTAGCTCCAGGGCCTATGGATACGCCTTTCTTTTACGGTCAGGAAACTGCAGATGCTGTAGCTTATCATAAATCTGCAGCAGCATTAGGCGGGCTTACTGATATTAAGGATATTGCGCCTTTAGTGGAATTTTTGGTAACTGACGGATGGTGGATCACCGGGCAGACTATTTTTGCCAACGGAGGATATACCACAAGATAAATTGGCTCCTAAAACATAACCGGGAATGGATAGTATGATTTAAATCAATCTGTTATCCACTTCAACTTATAAAAATGAAATTATGATCATCAGGATAGTTAATTCAATACTGATTCTCTTCGCTGTATGCATGGGCCTTAAACAGGGATATGCAATGATTGCGGGTAAACCCGAAATGGTGGAAATGTTCGGTAAATGGGGATTTAATAAAACAGCGTTGGCAATAAACGGTGGTATCACAGTCATTGCAGCTCTGCTGATCTTGTTTCCTAAAACATTTGTCTGGGGCAACTTTCTGATGGCGGCAGGTATTTTACTCATCATTTGCCTTCATTTACTGGACAAGGATCTTAAGGGGGTTCTTATTGAGCTTCCTTTTTTACTCCTGAATCTGGTGATTATTTACCTGCAATACCCTTTGAAGGATGCTTAATGACAGGATAATACAGTTAAACGTCCGGTAGATTTATTACTACTCAAAATATTACCAGGATTTTTCCGGATCATTCACTCTTACTGTCTAGTCCGGTTATTTAAGTGGTATTGATGTCTATGGGCAGGCCAAATTTGGCCTGCCCATAGATTAGTATAGATTAGTAGTAAAAATATTTTAAGGTAGAGCTGTATACCAGTAATCCGCCTGCAGTAGATGTTACCGCTGTCCGCTCAGCGGGACATTCTTGGAGCCGGCATTCCTTTGGTTGTAGAGCTTGTATTAAGAATTGAACTGGCATTGAGAATAGGTTCCGATATTGATCGGATCTTTTGCTTTTGATGACCAAAAGATCAGTTCGGTTAAGAAAAAACTGTAAAATAATGTCTAATAGAAGTATATATCACGATAGATGGTTTTTGACTGTTATTTTTTTTTATTTTTATCTGTTATTGTTGAGTTTTAGTCTTATATTTAATAAATAATACAATTATGTGTGTGATTAATACTGTATAATTGAATTTTGTTATGTATATGGTAAATATATTAATTCTCAAAATATTGAAATATGATCGTGATCATAGAATTATTGGTTTTTTTTACAAGAAAATACAGGGTTGGTTCAAAAAATGGAGTGTAATAAAATGTAATTAATATATTTTCAGGTTTTTAATATGGAATAGTGCTTTGTTTCAGAACTGATAAAATCCTGTTTAATTTTAGTATAGAGCAAAAAAAATGGTGTATTTTTTATTAAAAGGAAATTATGAACTTAGGAAAAACTAACAATTATTATTTTCAATATCTATGTTTGGACAGAAAAAAATACTTATACTGAGTGTAATCCTGAAGTTTTCTTAATTTTTTGTAATTTTAAGTAAATGAATCCCCTGTATTCAACAGATATTTTACTCATATAAATAGACAAAAATTACTTTAACTTTGTAACAAAATAAAATGCTATAAGGCCTAAGACTTTGGCATAGTATTATACCGTTAAAAAACTAATACCCGGAAAACTTAAATAATCAGAAAATTAAATTTAGCTGAGAAGCAGATATGAAATATAAATTTTTAAATTTTAAACTGAGGAAAATTGTTCATTACTCATTGATCGTATGTATACTATTGATACAGGTTATTATAGCTATATTCTTTTATAATGAATTTGTAAATGAAAAGAAACTCAAGTTTATCAAAAGTCAACTGGAGGAAAGCAGAGTATTGGGAGGATTGACTGATAACTCGAGAAAGGATTTCATGGATGCGCAGAATTATCTTCAGAAATACATGATCAGCCAGGATGATAAAGACTTGCAGTTATATTTCCAGTCACTTAGGAAGCTCAATAACAACTTCGAAAAAATAAACGATTATGGCAACATAAATCCCGGATTGAAAAACAGGCTTGCCCAGCAAAAAAAAGATACTGTAAAAATTGTCAAGCTGAAAACCATTATAGATTCTGTATACCAGACCTCCTCGAAACCACCTGTACAGGCAGTTCAGGATCAGCAGTATGAGTTGGAAAGCTATAAGAATAATGATAATTTTGAAGATCTGAATATACAGACGCAGACCTATTCTGATACGATCAAAAAGAAGGGGCTCATGGGTCGTCTGAGAGATGCTATATCAGGTAAGGTAAATGTTCAGAAGGAGAGTACCGTTATTACCATGACCAATAAAAAACCAGCTAATCTTTCGAAAGTAAAATTAAGAATGGATAGCCTGGCAAAATCCATGAATAGGTATTATACGACTGAAGTTAAAAAAATCCAGCTCTCCAGCGCTCAGAATCAGAAATTCATGGCTGAGAACCAGCGGGAAAGTATAAAGTTCTACGGCAATTTTACTAAGCTGTTGGTTTACAGTAACAGGCTGATTAATGTTTACGAAAAAGCCATTAAAGATTTTAAATCTGAACTGGAAAAAGAATACAATGAACAGAGCTCCAATAACAACAGAATCAGAACTTATCTTGTCCTTGGACTGATGATCCTGATGTTTGTGGTGTCCATCCTGATCATGTATTTAACCAGAATTGCATTCATTTATGAAATGAAACTCAATGCGGCAAATAAAGAGATTAAAAAGAGTCTTAACTTCAAGAACAGAATTCTTGGTATGCTGAGCCATGAACTGATGTCACCTCTGAAGATCGTCAATATTTTTATTGATAAAATCAACAGGACCACAGCAGATGAGACCACAAAAGATTACCTTAAATCAATAAAATTTACAAACAACACCCTGCTCATACAGTCTACCCAGATTCTGGAGTACACAAAAAACCAGGAAACAGAAAAGAAGCTTGTCAAGACAGTTTTTAATCTTAAAGATGAAATTAATTCTATTGTCAAAGCCATTACGCCTTATATAGAAACAAGAAATAATAAGTTCCTGGTAACCGACAGGATCCCTGAAAATCTGATGGTCAATTCAGACTATATCAAAATCAACCAGATATTTATGAATATTCTGGGAAATGCCAATAAGTTTACAGAAAACGGACAGATTGATCTTACCATAGCTACTGAAAAAATAGATGAAAATAATATTTCTCTCATTACTACGGTAGGGGATACAGGGGTAGGGATTTCCGAGTCTGATCTTGAAAAAATCTTTGAACCGTATTATCAAGGCATGATTTCTGATAAGATAGATAATTTTGGAGCAGGATTGGGACTGAACCTGTGTAAAGAAATTATAGAGCTTTTCAACGGGGACATCTCTGTTTCGAGCAAGCTCCATAAAGGAACAAAAGTAACATTCAGAATTAATTTAAATTTAAATAAATAATAATGGAAGAACAAATTGAAAATAATGAGATCGTATTTCTTTTAGCGGATGATCATAGCATCGTACGTCAGGGAATAGCGATCCTGATCGATGAAGTTGTTCCTAATTCTAAAATCTATCAAACCTCTTCTTCACAGCAGATTGTGGAAATGATAAAAGCAAACGGAGTAGAAATAGCCGTCATCGATGCTCATTTTCCTGACGGGAACAGCCTGCATATTATACCCCTGATGAAAATAGCCAATCCTGATATTAAAATATTGGTTTTCACAGGTCTTGAGGAAGAACTGCACGTGCTTAAATTCATCAAGGCCGGTGCCAGTGGGTACGTAAGTAAATTGAGTGAAGAGACAGAAATCAGACAGGCAATTTCAGATATTGTACACAAAGGCGAATATTTTTCTCCAGTTTCACGGAACTTAATGTTGCAGCTGGTTCAGAATCCGGATTTAATTAATCCTCTCAGCCGTTTAACTAAAAGAGAGCTGCAGATTGCAGAAATGTATGCAGAAGGATACGGAAATCTGGAGATTGCCAATAACCTGGATATCAAGCAAAACACCGTAAGTACGATCAAGAAAAATATTTTTGATAAACTGAAAATTGAAAACCTTGTCGAGCTGATCGATCTGATCAATACTCATCACAAAATATAGAGTTTCTAAATCTTTATTTTTTTTAATTTGAAGCATTTTTTCGATAAATATCTATAGTGTTATCGATATATATCGACGTGATTTGTTAAGAAGCTTATCATATAATGTTGTTACTTTGTCTCAATAAAATAAATCAAATGAAAGAGACTCAGGATCTGAATTGATTAATTTTATAACACACAAAAATGATGAGATAAATATAAGTGTATGCATGATCTCAAAAGAGCTTCTCGAAAGCAAATTATAAAAAAACACAAATTAATATAGAGAAGTTAACTTGGTCTTTGTAGGTCATATTTATACAGGAAAAAAGGGGAGGCTTTAGCCTCCTTTTTTATTTTAAAATACTGTTTAAAACTGTTCATGTTTTTGATAATTTAGAATAGAATTTATTAAATGAACTGACTTAATTGTCTTGATTAATGGATAAATATCTATATCCTTATCGACATATATCGATGCAATTCATGAGGAACCTTATCATATAATATTGTTACTTTGTTTCAATAAAATTAACCGGCTGAAAGAGTTGTACTCATTGGAAATATTTTTTGGTTTTTATTCCGGATGGTTAATTTTATAACACACAACATGATGAGATTAATATAAGTGTATACATGATCTTAAAAAGTAGCTTCTTGAAATAAAATTATTAAAAAAACACAAATTAATATAGAGAAGTTAACTTGGTCTTTGTAGATCATTTGTACAATAAAAAGGGAGGCTAAAGCCTCCTTCTTTATTGGTAAAAATTTACCTGGCCATTCCCGATAACAGTCGTTCTTTTAAAGTTTTCCTGTGATAAATATCTTAGTCGTTATCGACATATATCGATTCGGGTTATGAGAAACTTTATCTTATAATGTTGTTACTTTGTCACAGTGAAATTAATCAAATAAAAAAGGTGTATTCATTGAAAATATTTCCCGATTGACTATAAATGATGAATTTTACAATACACAAATGATGAAAAAATATAAGTGTATAGATGATCTTAAAAGAACTTCTTGGAAAAAAAATTATTTTAAAAACACAAATCAATATAAAGAAGTCAATCTGATCTTTGGATCATTTTATGCAGAAAGAGGAGGCAGCAGCCTCCTTTTTTATTTCAGGACTCATGACCTTATTTTTTTGAAGAGAAATTGAATAAAAAAAACAGGCTGGCCGCGGGTTTTCGAAATAAATACATAATTTCGCACGATGAGAATAATTCTTCCCGCATTATTATGTTTTCCCTTTTTATTTTTCTCACAGACAACGGCTAAGGTAGTTGGAGTTTCAGACGGAGATACGATTACTGTTCTATTGGATGGAAATGTACAGAAAAAGCTCCGGCTGGCAGAAGTAGATTGCCCCGAAAACAGGCAGCCGTTCGGTAAAAATGCCAAAAAGTTTACATCCGATCAGGTTTTTGCCAGGCAGATCACTTTTACAGAAACCGATAAAGACCGTTATGGGCGTTCGGTAGCGAAAGTATATTATGATAATGGTAAATATCTGTCAGCAGAGATTATAAAGGCCGGATACGGATGGTGGTATTATTCCTATTCTAAAAATGCAGACCTTGGAAAAATGCAGGAAACAGCAAAAATTAAAGGAGTGGGACTGTGGCAGGATAAAAAAGCAGTTTCTCCCTGGGACTTCCGAAAACAGCAGCGTGAAAATGCCAGGATTAAAAAGCTTCAAAGCCAATTGGATCAGCAGATACAAAAGTAGGATACGAAAAAAGTACAGGCTATATAAAAATTAAAACCGCTGTTTTTGCAGCGGTTTCTTTATAAATAATAAACAAGAATAATAACTAGGACTCGGTCTTCAATAGTCCATAATTAGAAGTTGAAGGCTCTTTTCCGAAAAGACACGAAAAGATATTCTGAAACTCATGAATATACTTGCATCTGATGGAATTGCCGTATATTTTCAGCCCCTCCAGGATCTTTTTTGAACTCAGGTCAATATCGTATTTAATAAATGTTTCAGGTCTTTCGTACCGGATTCTTTGTTCTGAGCTGTACGTCCGTAGAAAGCCAAGTTTTTCAAGCCATTCTTCCGTTATCTGAATTGGTTTGATAGAATCTGCCGGCACCGAAATACTTTGGATGTCGTTTTCTATTTTTACAAAGTAATCTTGACTTGCACCCTGAAATATTTCAGTGATGGTGTAAATTTGGTTTTTGTATTCAACTAAGTTTTTAATTTTAAGATCTGCTGCATTCATAATATTGTGAGTTTAGAAAGGTGTGATAGTTCTTAATTAATTGCAAATACTATGCCCAGCATGTCGGTAATATTTATAAAGTTTTGGATATTTTATTGATTTTTGGCATCAATAATTAATTTTATGTTAAAATTATCCATCTATTTTGTTAAATTAATGAATTTGAAAGAATTTAGCGTGGTATCTATGTGGTATCTGTTTTTTATTAAAGACATTTAACAATTCTAATTTTTGTTCTTTGCAGCAAGTAAAAAAGAAATTCCCACAGAAAAAAGGAGCAAAAGAATAAAAATATTCCATGAGCCTGCATGGAGGATATATCCTGTTCCTGTTCCGAGAATACTGGATCCGAAGTAATAAAAAAGCCAGTAAATAGAGGTTGCGGAAGACTTTCCCTGCTTCGCATCAAGCGCAGTCATCTGGCTGGCCATAGTGTGTGCCGCAAAAAAAGAAAGGGTGAACAATCCAAGACCGAAAATGATCATATAAATACTTCCCGACATCAGCAGTGCAGTGCCTGCTAGCATAAACAAAACTGAAGCTTTCAATATAAGTTGGTTGCTGTACCTTTTGGAAAGCCTGCTCGTGATCATTGTCCCGAATACCCCGAAAATGTACATTAAAAATATAAAGGCAATTACAAAGTGGCTTAAAGAAAAAGGAGCAGCTTCCAGCCTGAAAGATAAATAATTGTATACACTGACAAATGAGCCCATCAGCAGCGCGGCAATACAATACAAACGCAGCATATAAGAATCCGTTAGAAATCTTTTCATTTGCTTTATTTTCAGGGAGTAATCCGTTTTCTGAGGATTAAAAAACCTGGATTCCGGAAAAAAATTCCAGAAAATAAGGCCCAGTATCAGGCTTTCTATACCTATAATAAGAACAGCATTCCGCCAGCCCAGTTCGCCTGCCAGGATGGTAGCCATTATTCTTCCACTCATTCCCCCGATGGTATTACCGCTAAGATACATGCTGATGGCAGGCCCAACCACAGAAGCATTCACTTCTTCAGTAAGATAGGCGAGAGCTATTGCAGAAACGCCGGATATTACAAAACCTTTTAAAATACCCGTTGCGATAAGTAGGCTGAGACTCGGCATCCATGCTGAGATGATAGTAAGGACTGCAGAAGAAACCAGTGAAAAAGTCATCAGTCCCTTCCTGGAATAACTGTCTGCCTTAAAAGCAAAAAACAGCAGTCCGAGAGCCATTCCGATAGTGGAAGAAGATACCAGCAGAGAGCTGTCGCCGGCAGTTGTTCTGAAATATTCAGAGACGGTGGGAAGTATGGGCTGAAAAAGATAAAGCTGGGCAAAGACAGAAAGCCCTGAAAAGAAAATACAAAGCTTTATATACCGGAAACGTTGGCTTCCTTTATTCGCCTTTTCAGTTAAATCCATGCTATATATTTACTATACCGTACTTTTTATCAAAAACTTGAGTCCGGCAAATTACCTTATATTTTTTAATTGTGAAAATACCTTAGTCAATACTTATTAAACAGGTTATTATCGTTCGGTTATTTTACGGGATAGTCTTTCTTAATGCATCGTTTCGTACACCTTGATCAGTTCTGCAATATTGGAAACATTCAGTTTTTTAAAGATCCTTTTTTTATAAGTGCTCACGGTAGACATCTGGATGTCCAGCTTATTTCCGATTTCCAGATTTCCTGATCCTTTAGCCAGCAGTTGAAAAATTTCATATTCCCGGGTAGATAGCTTTTCTGAGGGATTGCTTTTTTTGTTCTGAACGATAAGTCCGATCAGTTCACTTGGGTAATAATATCCTTTCTGAATGACAGATCTTACTGCTTCTCTGATCTCCTCTTTGCTGCTCTGCTTATTAAGATAGCCTTCCGCACCTTCCCGGATATACTGTATGGCTACATCTTTACCATGTCCTGAAAAGACAAGGATTTTCAGGTTTTTCTGAATACCTTTAAGCTCAGAAACCATTTTCTTGTACTGTGTTCCCGGCATGTCAATATCAAGAAGGAGAAGATCATAATCATGATTGGATATATGTTCCTTTACCTGGTCATAATTCTCTGCAAAATCTATGTTGGTTTTTGGATAAACAGACTCTAGTACCAAAGCAGTTCCTGCTCTTACTACATAGTGATCATCAGCAATTAAGATTCTTTCATTCATATAAATAGGTTTTAATAAGAGTTGTTTCAGCGATAGTTTTTTCGGGACGGTTTTGCCTGAATTTGATGTGAAACGATGAATAGCCGGCTCCAGGGGTTTTCCTTTTAAAATCAGGATTTTCAAACTCTGGATGGTTAGGCAGGCTGATATAGTCACTCATCTTTTCAATAGACATTTCTTTTCCCGTATCGGCGGTTATTGTAGTTAGTTTTTTGTTAAAGTCTGGCAGGAGATCATGACATAGCTTAACAGCGGTTCTTGCACTTTTTTGTAGAAATCCGTTGCTAATATTATAAAACGCAAAAAGATGACGCTGTTTGTAAATGTTCGGAAACAAAATTACAAAAAACAATGTCCGGGCTTTCATAAATATATCAATGATCTATGCTTTCCGTTTGATTAGTGCGGAAAATGATTAATATTAATTATTAGATAAGCCGAAGTTTTTTAAGCGGGGAATAACTGAATACATTTTTCATTCAACATTTTCGTGTTTTGTGTCTTGTAATAAAACAAATTTTGGTTTGAGCTGTAAAATTAGTGATTTTGTATGCATTAATCATTATAAAGAGGTAGATTTTGATATGAAATTTATCCTGTAAAACAGAAGCCATGTTAAGAATTATATATTTTTTCCTCCATAAAACAAAACCTCCCGGAAAGGGAGGTGAATAAAAATTGACTGTATATTGAATGTAAATTCAACCGCTATTTATTGTTTTCGAGCCATTTTAGCCTGCGCTGGTCAGGAAGATGTTTTACCTTGAAGCTGTCGAAAATAGCTGTAAAGCCATTCCCATCTGGGCAGGCAGCCATTAAGCCTACCATTACAGGTGTATTGTCCTGCAGATAAGCATTACGCATCATAATATAATTCTGATCATCAAAAGAATAAAATATTTCCACCGCATCAAGCCTTCTAACCGCCTTAATCCATACTGCAGAAGGGGTTTTGTCCAGTGCGATAACGCTCCAGTCACTTGTTCCATGAGTAACCACAGTACTCAGGTTATATTTTCCGTCTACGAATTCTATGCCTGCCTTGATATAATTCTCTTTATCCGTTCTCAGCATAAGCCCCATCTGGTCGAATCTGGCTTTATAATTCCCGCTGATCTTCACTTTTGCCTCAAACTCACCTCCATAGGTTGTATAATAAAAAGGGGCGTCATCTACCGTAAATCCATAGTGAGAGATTCTCCAGTAATCACTTTGGGGAGTAACGGTCATAGACAGTCTGTTGTTTTTGATTTCCCATTGCTCCGGTTCATTAAACCAGTTCATTTTTTCCAAAGTTTGTGCAAAGGTTTTCTGAACCATAAAAACTGTACATAAACTTAAAATCAGTCTCTTCATCCTTTTTAATGGTGGTAAATTATTATTTTAGCAAAAGTATAGTTTAACCCACACTGCATCAATACTGATAAATAACCATTTATGGAAATCATAGAAAAACTGAACAGCAGACTTTTGGATCAATCATCCCGGAAATGTAAGCTTGAGACTGAAGTGTACAGGCAGAGAGCATGGATGTATGCACAGATGGAAGGTGCAGTCTCTGTTCTAAGCGATATGCAGGCCGATAAAAGCTATGTGTACAAATCCAAAGCGGCTATTGAATTGGGTTTAAGTATGAAAGAAAATCCATCAGAAATCGATTCCATCTGGGAAGAAGAGATTATTAAAAAGATCCATCCGGATGACAGGGTCAAAAAATACATCCATGAACTGAGATTTTATGAAATGATGGATGCTATGGATCCGGAGCTAAGAGCAGATTATTCCGTTCTTTCAACAATACGGATGAAAGATGAAAATGACGAATACAGACTCGTAAAGCACCGTATGTTCTACATTTATTCACCCGATAACGGAAAGCTGAGATTTGCACTGTGTCTTTATCAGATGGCTCTGGAGGGGGCATTGTCTTCGGATTCAGCTTTTATGATAATCAATATGGCTAAAGGGGAAATTGTTGTAAAAGATAAGCTGAATTACCAGAATATCCTTTCAAAAAGAGAGCTGGAAATTTTGAAATATGTAGGAGAAGGATATGCCAGTAAGGAAATAGCAGGTTTTTTATCAATAAGCATCAATACAGTAAGCAGGCACCGTCAGAATATTCTTGAAAAACTGAAAGTTAAAAATTCTGTTCAGGCTTTTAAAGACAGTTTTTATTAGCAGTCTCTTTCCATGTGCCGAAAAGTTCACCATGTTTTTTTTATCCTTATCTTTAATTTTATAGATTAAAATCTTTCTATAAATATTGATGAAAAATGAAAAGAAGTGAAGAAATCACCAGGCAGTATTTTAATTTTCTTGAAAAACATATTCATGAGGTGATAACCGGAACTGTTCCCGAATTTTTGGAGCTTAATGAAATTGCAGGCAAACTTGCTGTTTCCCACAAGCACCTTACGGATACTATAAAAAAAGAGACAGGACAGCACCCTTGTTATTTTTATGACGGAAAAATTATTGATAAGGCCAAAGCGATGATCGCAGATTCAGATGCTTCCATTGCGGAAATTGCAAGAATGTTTACCTATGACCCTTCCAACTTTTCAAAATTCTTTAAAAAAATGACAGGAATGACGCCGGGACAATTCAGGAAAAACAACAGGCCTACTCATAGAGAATCTTGCTGAAAGTTAAAAAGTACAAACATACAGCCCCTTCAATGCACCAATCCTTTCGAATATTTTTCTATCTTAATCCGGTAATTGAGAATAATAATTTATAAATGAGGCAATTGTGAAACATTTGTCTTTTTTTTGTGATTTATTTACTAATAGTGGATTATTGTTGTTGCTTTTTTGTTAAATTTAGGTTCAGATAAAAAACTGATAAATAGATCAAAAAATAACAGATATAGGATCAGTAAAGCTATTTGATTATCAGATTATAAGTGGTATGTCTATAAAATCACATATAATATTTAATATAACAGATAGATTTTACAGATTCTAATAATCATATATTTGTTACTTAAACAACTAACATTAAACAACTAACAATATTAAGGATGACCATTGATTTTACAACAGCAACATTTAAAGATTTTGAGAATATCCCTGATTATGATATTGCTCAGAGAGCAGATTACTTTTATGAATTTCTAAATCATATGAAATCCAGAGGACATATGAATTACAGACTGAAAAATACTTCAGGAAGCAACGCAACACTCAATATAGATATAGCCAACCAAAATAACGAATACATAAGCTTTGTTTCCAGCGATTATTTAGGATTTACACAACACCCTAAAGTAAAACAGGCAGCTATTGAAGGAATTGAGAAATATGGGACAGGTACAGGAGCATCACCCCTGATCGGTGGATATTTTGATTATCATAATGCCATAGAAAAAAAGATTGCTGATTTTTTTGGCAGAAATGAAGATGAAGTTGTATTGTTTACCACCGGCTATGCAGCTAACAGTGCCACTTTACAGATATTAATGCAGAAAGAAGATATCGCCATTCTGGACATGGGAGTGCATGCCAGTGTACACGAAGGATGTGCTTTTACCAATAAAAAAACATTTCCGCACAATAATTTGGAAGCTTTGGAACACATTTTGAAAGTATGTGAAGATACGTACCGTACAAAGCTTGTTATTGTAGATGGAGTATACTCTCAGGAAGGGGATACTTCACGTGCCAAAGAAATATATGCTCTTGTAAAAAAATATAATGCCTATCTTATGGTAGATGATGCCCATGGTGTTGGAGTTATGGGAAAAACCGGAAGAGGAGCCCTTGAGGACGACAATTTATTAGATAAGGTAGATTTTATTACAGGAACATCCAGCAAGACTTTCGGCAACCTGGGAGGATATACCATTGCTAACAAAAAAATAGCATCATTCCTTAAATTCCAGTCCAGGCAGCATATTTTCTCAGTAACACCACCACCTTCTTCCTTCGGAATCCTAAAAGCAATTGATCTTATTGATGAAGAGCCATTCTGGAAAGATAAGCTATGGGATAATATCAATTATTTCAAAAAAGGACTTAATGATTTAGGTTTGGATACAGGAATTACCTGCTCAGCCATCATTCCGGTGAAAATAGGAGACCAGAATAAAATGTGGGATATCGGAAGAATATTGCTTGAGGCAGGAGTGTATACAAACCCTATTATGTATCCCGCCGTAGCCAGAAAAGATGCCCGTATAAGAATGACAGTAACAGCCCGACACGAGAAAGAACATCTTGATAAAACACTTAATGTGTTTGATGATATAAATAAAAAATTGCATATTGCAAAAAAATAATAAATTATGCCCAGAAAAGTAGTTCAAGGCCCTATCAGGGACAAAGAAAAAACAAAACAGAAGCTGCTTGCAGCAGTTGGTAAAATTTTGAGAGTTAAAGGATACTCCGGTCTGAAAGTAAGTAAGATTGCAGCAGTAGCCGGTTTCGATAAAAAGCTTATTTATGAGTACTTTGGAAGTACCGACAAACTTATTGATGAATATATAAGGTCTCAGGACTATTGGAGTAAATTCAGCCCCGATATCGAAGAAGAAATACAGGTAGGTAAAGGTAAGGAAGCCTTAACCCAGGGAATTCTTATGCAGTTTGAAAGCCTGAAGAAAAATAAGGAATTACAGAAAATTATTCTTTGGGAACTTTCAGAAAGTAAGCCAATACTTAAAAATATATTGAAGCAAAGAGAAGATGTAGCGGCTAACCTGTTTGAAAACGTAACCGATCCTTACTTTGGAGAAAACGCCACAAATGTTAGAGCGATGTTAGCCCTGATAGCAGCAGGTGTTTACTACCTGAACCTGTTCCCTGCATACAATGGAACTGAATTCTGTGGTATTGATATGAGAACCGAAGAAGGAAGAGCTGAAGTGCAAAAAGTGATCGTTGAGATTATAGATCACTACTACAAAACAAAGAAAGCAAAAGACTAATCATTAAAAGTTTTCCAATTTAACCTGAAATATATTTTTTTGTTGATATTTGAAAACTTTTAATTTTCAGATTAAAACTATATTTCTTATTTTTGACCAATGGAAAATTTTATCGTATCTGCAAGAAAATACCGTCCTCAGCAGTTTGACACTGTAGTAGGACAATCCCATATTACAGATACCTTAGAACATGCTATTGGAGAAAATCAATTGGCTCAGGCCTTACTTTTCTGCGGTCCTAGGGGTGTGGGCAAAACCACTTGCGCCAGAATCCTGGCCCGGAAGATCAACGAAAAGGATGGTTCTGTTTCAGAAGACGGCTTCGCCTATAACATCTATGAACTGGATGCGGCGTCCAACAACTCCGTAGATGACATCAGGGAACTGATAGATCAGGTTCGCTTTGCGCCTCAGGTAGGTAAGTATAAGGTTTATATTATCGATGAGGTGCACATGCTGTCTTCTGCAGCCTTCAATGCATTCCTTAAAACCCTTGAGGAACCGCCGGCACACGCTATTTTTATTTTGGCAACCACCGAGAAGCACAAAATAATCCCTACCATCTTATCCAGATGTCAGATCTATGATTTCAAGAGAATTACTATCGAAGATATTCAGGGACATTTGCGCAATATTGCACAGAAAGAAAATATCCAGTATGAGGATGATGCCCTGTATCTTATTGCCCAGAAAGCGGATGGTGCCTTAAGAGATGCGCTTTCTATTTTTGACAGGCTTTCCACATTCTCCCAGAAGAACATCACATTGGCCAAAGCTGCTGAAGTACTCAATATCCTTGATTACGACCAGTACCTTAACATAGTGGATCTCGTCAAAGAAAACAAAATCCCTGAAGTGCTTTTTGCTTTTAATGAAATTGTGAAAAAAGGCTTCGATCCCCATATCTTTATTGCCGGTCTGGGAAATCATTTCAGAGATCTGATGATGGCACAGAACGCCAGGACAATCGAGCTTATTGAAGTAGGGGAAAGGACCAAAGTGAAATTTGTAGAGCAAAGCCAGAAATGGAGCCCTCAGCAACTGATTGATGGGATAGAAATCTGCAATCATGCGGACATCAATTATAAGAATTCCAAGAATCCAAGACTTACAGTAGAAATTGCACTGATGCAGCTGTCTTCCCTGACAGTTAATCCAGGTGATACTAAAAAAAAAAGTTCTTAATACTGGCTCCGTTTCTCAGTGAGAAGCAGGAAATGAAAATTCCTGAAAAAGCACCTGAGAAAAAAGTAATAACAGAAATAAAACCAGCACTCCAGCCCGAGACTGTTCCCGAAACATCTGTTAAAACTACAAAACCCTTGTCCAGACAGGGAATTTCTTCAGCTTTCAGCATCAATTCTTTCCTGAATAAAGAAGAGATAGAAGTAAAAGAAGAAATCGCAGCTGTAAAAACGGAAAACCTTCCCCAGAACCATTTTACAGAAACAGACCTGCAGATGGAATGGAATCTGATGCTCAAACAGCTTCAGACCAGAAACAGCTTCATCTTTAATGCAGTAAAAACATTTAAGCTGATAAAGACAGGAGAAAATACCATTAAAGTTTTGTACCCTTCCGATTCGGCTAAGGTTGAATTTGACAAGATTGCAGGAGAATTTTTCAATCACTTCAAAACAAAAGTCCACAATCATGCTATTGTGATCGATTACCAGCGTGATTTCGATAACCTTAAAATTGAAGTGCTTACCAAAAGAAAAGTATTCGAAAAATTTATTGAGAAAAATCCTCTTTTAAAAGATCTGGATGATTTGATGAAATTCGATTTGACATAGTTTATTGTATTTATCACAATTTTTTTTGTCAGAATAAGTTTTTTTATATCTTTGTCAAAGATTTTTGCAAAAATTAAGTTTTTGACAAAACAAATAAGATTAGAACTAAACAACAGAAGTTTCAGAATCCAGTGGAAAAATCATTAATCCCATCTCTGTCTCATTTTGTACCCGCTGATTTCTTTAGCGGTTATTTTAGTTTTTCTGCTTTCTATTATAGAAATTTCAGAACGTATTATCGATTTTATTGGTACTGCTAACTAAATTTCTTTCCAAAAAATACAGGAGACGTAAAGTCCTTACATTTTCCTGATTCCTTTAAACCATTTTGAACGGCATTTTTTGAAAAGAATTATAAAATAAATTTTATAATAAAAGGACTATTGCTGTTAACTTAGAAAATAAAAAAACAATAAATTTAAAAATATGAATTTAAAAGATGTAAAAAACGAGTGGATCAACGAGCTTTCACAGCCATTAATGATCGCCGGACCATGCAGCGCTGAAAGTGAAGCACAAATGCTTGAAACCGCCAGAAGAATAAAAGAAACCAATGCTCAGGTGCCCATTTTCCGTGCAGGAATCTGGAAACCCCGTACCAAACCTAACGGTTTTGAAGGAGTGGGAGTGATTGGCCTGAATTGGCTGAAAAAAGTAAAAGAAGAATATGGTTTCAAAACCGCTACGGAAGTAGCAAACGCTCATCACGTATTTGCCGCCCTGGAAGCTGATGTAGATGTTCTTTGGATCGGTGCAAGATCTACCGTAAACCCTTTTACTGTTCAGGAAATTGCAATGGCTTTAAGAGGAACCAATAAACCGGTATTCGTTAAAAACCCTGTTAATCCGGATCTTGCCCTTTGGATTGGTGCTTTGGAAAGACTTTTGGGACAGGATATTAAAAACCTGGGAGTCATTCACCGAGGATTCTCAACGTACCAGAAAACAAAATACAGAAATAATCCCAACTGGCAGATCGCCCTTGATTTCAAAAGTCAGTTCCCGAATATTCCCATGCTGATAGATCCTTCCCACATCTGCGGAAACAGGACAGGTCTTGCAGATGTTACCCAGGAAGCCTTAAATGTAGGATACCAGGGAGCCATTATTGAAACACACTGCAACCCTGATGAGGCATGGAGTGATGCTTCCCAGCAGATTACCCCGGAAGTATTGGCAGAACTTATTGGAAATCTGAAAGTAAGAAATTCCGGTCTAGCAGGTTTTGATAACGAAATGGGAAGACACAGAACCCTGATCTCTGATCTTGATTTCCAGCTGATTGAGCTGCTTTCCCAAAGAATGAAGATCTCCGAAAAGATCGGTAAGCTTAAAAAAGAAAATGATATAGCAATTTTCCAGCCCGAAAGATGGAAAGTAATCACAGAATACGCAACACAGAAAGCAAAAGAAACCGGAATGTCTCAGGAATTTATTGAGAAAGTTTTCAAAGCCATTCACGAAGAATCTATTGAAGTACAGAACAGTATTATGATCGAGAAGTAAAGAATTAGGAATCAGAAGTTAGGGATAGGGAATGATCCTTCCAGAATTTCTGTGAAAACTAATAATAGGGCTTAGGGCGCTGGATTATAAGAGAAATTATATTTTCAACTATATCCTGAACCCTAAGCCCTAATTGCTTATATTTGCATCACATTATCTATGAAAGGGAAAATCATTAAATCTACAGGCAGCTGGTACCAGGTCATGGAATTCGAAACGGACAAAATTTTCGAAGCCAGGATCAGGGGTAAATTCAAACTGATTAAGACAAGACTTACCAATCCGCTTGCTGTAGGAGATTTTGTAGAATTTCAGTTAGAATCGGATGGAATAGCGTGGATCACTAAAATAGAACCCCGCACGAACTACCTGATCAGAAAATCGGTCAACCTTTCAAAAGAAGCTCATATTATTGCCTCCAATATAGATCTGGCATGTTTTATCTTTACCCTGAAGCATCCCGAAACTTCACTTGGTTTTCTGGACCGCTTTCTGGCATGCTGCGAGGCATATAATATTACCCCTCTCATCCTGTTCAATAAAATTGATGTTCTGAACAGTGAAGAAATAGAGCTGGTAAAAGATATAGAGTTCCTTTATCAGGAAATAGGATATGATACTTTGGAAATTTCCTCTTATTCCAAACTGAATTTTGATCAGCTCCAGGAACTTCTTAAAAATAAAACTTCCGTATTCTTCGGACATTCGGGTTGCGGAAAATCTACTTTGGTGAATGCACTGCAACCGGGATTAAATTTAAAAACTTCTGAAATTTCAGATTCTCACCTGAAAGGAAAGCACACAACGACTTTCGCTCAAATGCATTTCTGGGATTTTGGTGGCAATGTTATTGATACACCTGGCGTACGCGAATTTGCCATGATCGACATTGAAAAAGAAGAAGTACAGCATTATTTCCCTGAAATTTTCAAAAAAAGAGAAGAGTGTAAATTCCACAATTGTCTTCATATTAATGAACCTAAATGTGCTGTTCTGGATTCTCTTGAAACAGGGGAGATCCAGCATTCCCGTTATGCAACCTATGTCAAGCTGATGGAGGAAGCTGAAGAAATGCAGAAATAAAATATTCCTCAATCATCTACAGCAGATACTTATTCCTCTGAAATAAATTCCGGCCTTAAAAAAAACAATCGAAGGTTAGTGGCATCTTTGCAATCTTAAATCTGAAACTTTTTAGAAGACAGATTAAGCATTCTGCGATTCTAGGGATTTATTTTTCTGAATGATATTCTATTTTTAATAAATAGGGTAATTTCTAATTTCACCATAAGTCCACTTTTTGTCTTATAATTTTTACCACATATGTCCGGATTTTGGAATTCAGATACATGAAATAAAAAAATATCAAAAAATTAACATTATCTCATTGATTGAAAAAGAAGCAATAATGTATTAATATGGTTTTAATGGCTTTTTAAAATTATTAAATCTGTAACGAAATGTCATTATTTTTGCCAATAAAAAACCCAGCCGAAGCTGGGTAAAAACTAATAACCATGAAAACTCAAATTAAACATGAGAATCGTAATAGAATTAACAATTACTGTGCCAAAGTTTTGGGGCATTTCTTAATAAAAGTTATTTTTATGTTAAAAAAAAATTAAAATAAAAATCAAAGATATTTTTTGTAATTTTGCGGCATTAAAAAAATATACATTTATGTCTAACATTACATTCACTATGATTAAGCCTGATGCAGTAGCAGACGGACATATCGGGGCTATATTAGGGAAGATCGCAGAAGGAGGTTTTAAGATCAAAGCATTAAAATTAACTCAGCTTACTGTTGCTGATGCTAAAAAATTCTACGAAGTACATGCTGAAAGACCATTTTATGGGGAGTTGGTAGAATTCATGAGTTCTGGTCCTATCGTAGCTGCTGTTTTAGAAAAAGACAATGCGGTAGAAGATTTCAGAACATTGATTGGTTCTACAAATCCTGCAGAAGCTGCAGAAGGTACCATCAGAAAAATGTTTGCAAGAAGCATTGGTGAAAATGCCGTTCACGGTTCAGATTCTGACGAGAATGCTCTTATCGAAGCTCAGTTCCACTTTTCAGGAAGAGAAATTTTCTAAGAAAAACCATTCAAAAAAAATATAAGCCAGAGAAACTTTCTCTGGTTTTTTTATGCCAAATAGTCAGAACTGATTGTCAGGTTCATCTTAATTTCAGTACTTATAGTTTGTTTTGCAAAAGCTTGAATATCTTTAACATGAAATAAAAAGAAAGATTAAATTTAAAAACATTCCCGGATAAATTGTTGTATTTTTAGCATTATCATATTGGAATACTTATTGTAAGTTTCATTAAAAAATGTATTATGAAAGTTCCAGCATTAGTAATGGCCAGCTTATTGGCTGTAAGTGTATCGGGGCAGACTACAAAGCCTGTCAAAAAAGTGAAAAAAGCGGTTAGTAAAATTAAAAAGGCAGAATCTCCAAAGCCTGTAAAGACCGCAGAAACAAAATTTGTACCCCGAAAAGACACTGTTCTTGGAACTGGCGGTGCATGTCCGGCCTGTGGAATGGGGTAAGATATGAAAAAACCATTGTTAGGACTGGCTATGATGCCGGAAGCAGATTTTGTTTCCGCCATACTTTCTATTCTGCAAAATAATTCTGTGGATGTACTGGAATGGTCTTTCGATACCTTTTATGACGTGGAAGAACCGGAATGGCTTTCCGGACTTCTTGATTTTTATGCAGAAAACGACCGTCTTCTGGGTCATGGCGTTTATTATTCCCTATTTGATGCCAGATGGACCAGCCGTCAGAAAGACTGGCTTCAAAAACTGAAAGAAGAATTCAGACACAGAAAATACAATCATATTACCGAGCATTTCGGTTTTATGAATACCGAAAATTTCCATCAGGGTATTCCGTTGCCCGTTCCATTACATTCCAAAACTCTTCAGATAGGGAAGGACAGACTCAAAAGACTTCAGGATACGGTAGAAGTTCCGGTGGGAGTAGAAAATCTTGCTTTTTCATTTTCTATGGATGATGTAAAAGAGCAGGGTGAATTTCTAGAAAAGCTAATAGAAGATATTGACGGATTTCTCATTCTTGATCTTCATAATATCTATTGTCAGTCCTGTAATTTTAAAATTGATATGCAGGAACTCATCCGGATGTATCCTTTGGAAAAAGTTAAGGAAATTCATCTTTCAGGAGGAAGCTGGCAGGAAAGTTCTTATGGAAACAAACCTGTAAGAAGAGATACCCATGATGATGATATTCCTGATGAAATAATAGATGTTCTTCCAAAAGTTCTCTCCCAATGCCTTAACCTTGAATATGTTATTATTGAAAGACTTGGACATACTCTGGATACTGAGGGAAAAAAACAGCTTTTTTTTAATGATTTTAACAAAGTAAAAGAGATTATTGAAGTTTCAGATTTTCCCACTGGAACAACAAAACCGTGGAATAAAAGAAAACGAGAATCTTCAGAGCCGGTGGAAGATCTGTTGCTGTATGAAGAGCAGACAAAACTCACAAAAATACTATTTGAGGGGAATGCTGCCCAATCTGTAAAAAATGAAGCGTTTCATTATTTCAAGCCTGAAAACTGGGATAAGGAAATGATTGCCACTGCACAGCAAATTATCAAGAAATGGAATCCTTACTAGGATTTTCTCACGATACATCACAAATCAAAACATATGAAAATGACAACGGTATTTTTATTAATTACGGCTGTGCTTACGGCTTTAATCGCCGGGCTTTTTTATGCCTATTCATGCTCTGTAGTCCTGGGATTGGGTAAACTTTCCGATGCTGAATATTTGAAATCGATGCAGAGTATCAACCGGGAAATACTTAACCCTGTATTTTTTATGAGCTTTATGGGAACTGCGGTATTGCTTCCGGTCACGACTTTTCTGTTTCGGGGAGAGCAGCCTGCCTTTCTTTTTCTTCTTCTGGCATCAGTTGCTTATCTCATCGGAGTTTTTGGAGTAACAGTTGCCGGAAATGTCCCTATGAATGACATGCTTGATAAGTTTGATGTCAATGGTTCCACTGCAGATGCAATCAGTGAGATGCGAGGTAATTTTGAAAACCGGTGGAATTTTTTAAATAACATCAGAACAGTATTTTCGGTAATCAGTATTGTTCTGGTGATCTGTGCGTGTATCTGGAACAGATATATTCCGGAATAATCCGGCTATCCGTATAAACACTGAATCGAAAATTCAGTATTTCTACGGATGTGCCATATAGGATTTTATTTGGAAATTTACATCAGTAATTGCACAATGGAATCTTAAGCATTAAAGTCTTACGACAAAAAACTAATAACCACATAAGCTCAAATTCCGCAAGAAGAAAGGTAGTCTCCCAAGGGCTGCCTTTTTCTTTATCGTTGTTTTAATAATTTTCTGATAAATATCTACTTTAATTTTTCTAGGCTGACAGAACCAATATTTTTTAAAGAGGAAAGGCAGCCTTTGGCTGCCTTTCCGTATAGATGTTTAAAATTTCAGATTTTTAAATCTTGAGTAATTCGATTGTTCTTTCCGGGTTTTCTGCAGAAAAAACTGCATTTCCCGCGACAAGAACGTCTGCTCCTGCTTCGAAAAGCTTAGAAGCATTGTCAAGATTTACTCCACCGTCAATTTCAATAAGTGCTGTGGAATTATTGCTTAAAATAAGATCCTTGGTTTCTGCAATCTTTTTATACGTATTTTCAATGAATTTCTGGCCTCCGAATCCGGGGTTTACACTCATTAAAAGAACAAGATCAACATCGGCAATAATATCTTCAAGCATCAGTACCGGAGTAGAGGGATTTAAAACAACACCGGCCTTTGCCCCTTTGCTCTGAATATGATGAATAGTTCTGTGAAGATGCGTGCAGGCCTCATAATGCACAGAAATAAGATCTGCTCCGTGATCGATGAATTCATCTACATACTTTTCCGGCTCTACAATCATCAGGTGGACATCAACAAATTTTTTGGCATGTTGCTGTACCGTTTTCATGACTGGAAAGCCAAATGAAATGTTAGGTACAAATCTCCCGTCCATCACATCGATGTGGAACCAGTCTGCCTGTGAATTGTTCAGCATTTCAATGTCTCTTTGCAGATTCCCGAAGTCTGCGGATAACAGGGATGGAGCAATAAGCTTCGTTTTCATTTTTACTTTTTATACTTTACTTAGATTTTCAGATATCAGATTTCAGACATCAGATTTTACAAAAGATAACAAATACAGTCATTAAAGTCTAATATCTGATGTCTGAAATCTGGAGTCTGAATTGGAATTAATGATACTTCAGTTTCATTTCCGGTTTGATCTTGAGAAGAGTTTCATAGATCAGCTGGATTACATTACCTACATCTTCCTTAGATACCATTTCCACCGTTGTGTGCATGTAGCGCAAAGGTAAGGAAATTAAAGCACTTGGAACTCCGCCGTTGGAATGGGCAAAAGCATCTGTGTCCGTTCCTGTAGCCCTGCTTGCTGCAGCTCTTTGAAACGGAATTTTTTTGCTTTTTGCTGTATCAATGATTAGCTCTCTGATGGTGTGATGAATGCTTGGCGCAAAGAAAACGACAGGCCCGTCACCACATTTCTGGTCACCCTCTTTTTTCTTTTCGATCATTGGGGTGGATGTATCGTGGGTAACGTCGGTTACAATGGCGATATTGGGTTTAATGGTATCAGCGATCATGTCTGCACCATACAGTCCTACTTCTTCCTGCACGGAGTTGGTGATGTACAGCCCAAATGGTATTGTTTTTTTGTTCTCTTTTAAAAGTCTTGCCACTTCTGCAATCATAAAACCACCGATTCTGTTGTCTAAGGCTCTGCATACAAAATACCGATCGTTCATTTCAAAGAATTCATCAGGGTAGGTGATCATGCATCCGACATAAATTCCCATTTCTTCAACTTCTTTTTTGGAAATCGCTCCGCAGTCGATGAATATATTTTCAATTTTCGGAGTCGGTTCATTTTGATTGGTTCTTGTGTGAATGGCTGGCCATCCGAATACTCCTTTTACGATTCCTTTTTCTCCGTGAATATGAACCACTTTTGAAGGAGCAATGGTCTGATCCGAGCCTCCGTTTCTGATAACGTAGATTAATCCGTCATCAGTAATGTAATTCACATACCATGAGATTTCATCTGCATGAGCTTCAATTACTACTTTAAATTCAGCATCGGGATTCACTATCCCATAGCACGTTCCATAATGATCTACTTCTATTTTGTCTACATACGGTCTGATGTAATCCATCCAGATTTCCTGGCCTTTATGTTCGTAACCTGTTGGTGAAGAGGTGTTTAGGTATTTCTCTAAAAATTTCAAAGATTTCTTTTCAAATTTCATAAAAGGGAATGATTTTTGCGGGTAATTTTTGTTATTAGAAGTGTAAAAATAATGAATTTTAGTAAGATTGTCTGTCTTTTCATCCTCTTTTTTGGAATCAGTGTTTTTGGTCAGAAGGATTCTATCATTGCAAAACCCCTCAATCAATACCCCGCTGAATCTTTAAAAACAGATGAGTTCGGTAATAGATACTATTACGATGAGCGTCAGAAGATGAAGGTTTATGAAATTAACGGAGAACCTGTGGTTGTACTGGATGAGCTGGTTCTGGTGAATAAGCCGCGGTTCAATAATCAACTGGACAAAAACTACTACTACTTTCTTAATAAAAAGCTGAACAGGGTATATCCGTTATTTTTAACTGCCCTTCAGCAATACCGAGACATTCAGGCTGATATGACGGATATGGACAGCAAAGCCAAAAGAAAATTTATAAAAGACAGGCAAACTATACTTGCAGATCAATACGAAAAACAGCTTAGAGATCTTACAACAACTGAAGGCCAGGTTTTTGCCAAGCTGATGAACAGGGCAACCGGAAAAAATGTTTATGAAATCATAAAAGAAATGAGAGGCGGGTGGAGCGCTTTTTGGTGGAATGTAAAAGGTAAAATGGCAGACATTGATCTGAAGGACCAATACAATCCCCACAAGAACAGAACGGATGAGTTTATAGAATCCCTTCTTCAGTCCAACTGGAATTCCGGCTACCTGCAGCCTTATCCCGGAGCCGCCGATTTTAAAGTCAGAAAATAAATATAAAATTCCTGTAAGCCAGCTTACAGGAATTTTTCTTTTAATTTATCAAATACAATTTTATCTATCGGCAGGGGAAAAGGATTGTCGGGTCTGTCGATGTCAATCCATTCCGTTTTTTCGATGCAGGGATCAAGGATCAGGAAATCTTCTTCAGTAATAATGTTTACTATATAATATATGGTAAGAAGCTGCTCATTTTCTCTGAAACGTGAAACCAGAAAATCTTCCTGCGTATAAAAGTGCTCTACAATTTCTATTTTTACATTCAGTTCTTCATCGAATTCCCGGTGAAGGCATTCCAAAAGTCCTTCCCCGAATTCCAGTCCTCCTCCCGGAAATTTCATTAAAGGTTCACCGGCATATTCTTCAAACAGGGTCAGTACTTTTTTGTCTTTTACTGCACATGCATATACTCTGATGTTGATCTTATCAATCATATATAATATTTTGTATAGCTAAAATAAGGAAATAAGTGGAATGGGCAAAAGGGCTAAAGAGCAAAAAGGCGAATTGCTGAAAGGCGAAAAGGAGTAAGGAAGAAAGCCAAGAAGGCTAAAAGGCAGATAAAGCTGATAGCGTAAATTAGTGAATAGAGTTTTAATTTACTCTTTAATTATAGCAGTTTTTACTTCTCCCAGTTTTATGTATTCCTAATGCCTTAACTTCTTTGCCTTTTAGCCCTTCCTCTCAATTACTGCTTCACCGCATTAATCATTTCCCGTTTTCCCGGAGGGCCCTGTTTTTTTTCCACTTTAAAATTCAGTTCCTGGAGAATTCTTCTTACGCTTCCTTTGGAAGAGTAGGTTGTTAATAATCCGTTAACGGACATTTTGTCGGAAACCATCTCAAACAGTGGCTTTTCCCACAGGTCCGGCTGTACTCTCGCCCCGAAGCAGTCATAATAAACAAGGTTGATTTCCGGTAAGTCTATGTCTTTCAGGTCAAAGAAGTCGCATTCAATCTTTTTCAGATTAAAGCCTGTAAGAATTTCTGTTGATTTTCCCCAGTCTGCCTGATGAATTTTTTGATAAATATTTTTGAATTCCGGGTTATCAAAATGCTCAAAATAGGCAAGATCATTAATTTCGGATTCATTTATCGGGTATTTTTCAAGGGAAAAGTAATTAATGACATGATTTTTGTCAGTTTTTAAATATTCATTAATTGTCACCAAAACATTCAAACCTGTTCCAAAACCGAGTTCTAAAATATTAATTTCGTAATCATTTATCTGATTTAGTCCATTTTTGATAAACACGTGTTCTGCTTCCTGAAGTGCTCCGTGATGAGAATGGTAGTTTTCATTTAAATCATTGATAAACAATGTTTTACTTCCGTCTTTTGTGGTCTTAATTTCTCTTTTCAAGCTATTTTTTTGTCAAATTTACTCTAAAATTTTTATATTTAGAAAATTATGTTAAATTTGTAGAACATCGTAAAAATTTTAAAAAATGATAATTCAAAAAACCGAGAACTCCAGACTTCCGGACTTCGATCCGAACAATTTTTCATTTGGAAATACTTTTATCGACCATATGGTGATATGTGAGTATGAAAATGGAAAGTGGGGGGATGTAAAATTGGTTCCTTACGGCCCAATACCATTTACACCAGCCATGATGGGTGTAAACTATGGACAAGCTTGTTTTGAAGGTATGAAAGCTTATAAAGACAAAGACGGGCAGGTTTTCCTTTTCAGGCCGGAAAAGAATTTTGAACGTATCAACAAATCAGCGAAGCGTCTGGCAATGCCGGAAGTAACTGAAGAAATGTTTTTGGACGGATTAAAAGCATTAGTGGATATCGACAGAAACTGGATCCCGCAGGGAGAAGGTATGTCATTGTATATCAGACCATTGATTTTTGCTACAGAGGAAGCTCTGAAAGCAAGAGTAGCCAATAAATATATGTTTGCCATCGTTGCAACACCAGCAAAAAGCTATTATTCAGAACCTGTTTCTGTGAAAATTTCAGACCATTATTCAAGAGCAGCCAACGGAGGGGTAGGTTCTGCTAAGGCAGCAGGTAACTATGCTGCTTCTTTCTATCCTACACAGCTTGCTATCGAAGAAGGCTATGAGCAAATTATCTGGACAGATGATGCTACTCACGAATATTTTGAAGAAAGTGGAACAATGAACGTATTTGTAAGAATTAACGATACCATTTATACACCACCTACTTCTGAAAAAATCCTTGACGGGGTAACGAGAGACAGCTTCATCCAGCTTGCTAAAAAGAGAGGAATTGAAGTGAAAATAGAGCCTGTAGCAGTAAAAACTGTTATAGAAGCTCAAAAGAACGGAACCCTGAAAGAAGTTTGGGGAGTAGGTACAGCTGTTGTAACTACTGTATTCCAGGCCTTAGGATACCAGGGCGAGAAGCTTGAACTTCCAAAACTGTCTGATGAGGAAAGCTTTGCAGCAATTCTTAAAAAGGATCTTACAGATCTTCAGAACAACCTTAGCGAAGATCCTTTCGGATGGAGAGTTATGGTTGAAAAAGACGTTCTGGAAACTGTTTAATGTAAGATTATTTCATTCAATAATAGAACCGGCGGAATAAATTTCTGCCGGTTTTTTTATTTTCTCGTTAAATATTGGTAATTTTTCAGAAAATTTAGAATATATGCAATTCGTGAAGTTCAAATTACCTCTTGGCCTGCTTTCTATGATCAGTGTTTTGGCGGTCTCCTCATGCAGCAAAGACGATGACGGAGAAATGCTGGTAAATGATACAGCTACCATAACTGTAGAAAATGTAATTGAAAGTAAACCACTGACACAGTTTGGGACCTTCCAGAACACTGGTTCGTCACCTGTTATTAATCCGGGGGAATCGGCGTCTTTTACTTTTTATGCAGGAAAAGGACAGGCGGTGAGTTTTGCAGCGATGTACGGAAACAGCAACGACCTGTTTTTTGCACCCGCCAATCCGGGAATCAAGCTCTATCAGGATAACGGAAGTCCGGTAACGGGAGATGTATCTTCACAAATCAAGCTCTGGGACAATGGAACACGTGTGAATCAAGTTCCTGGATCTGCAGTTACCCATCCCGGTACAGCAGAAACCAATGTAAAAAATGTTGCTGAAGTTGCAGGAACCGATGATCAGGGACATGCTTATCTGCCTGCTTCACAGTTATTAAAAGCGGAAATAACTCATGAAGGAGGAACAAAATTCACATTAAAATTAACCAATATTTCAGGTGGCACAGCCAATGAAACCCCAATCAGTGCCGGAATCTGGGCCGTTTCCCATATCTCAGGAACAACACTTCTGAAACAGGATCCTATTTTTTCTCCTGGGAAACCTTCTGCCAATGGCTTGACGGATCTTGCTGAAACCGGAAAAACAACACCATTAGAACAATACCTTACGGGCATTACAGGTTCTAATTCTGCATTCTCACCAGTATTAGTCGTAGTATACAGCGGTAATGATAATCCTATATTTAAAACCGGTGAAAATGATCGGGGTGAAGGTTTAAAGGAGCTTTCACAGCAGGGCAATGCCGATGTTCTGGCTGCTTTTCTGAAAACAAAGCCCGGTGTAAAACAAGTATTCGTTCTTAAAGATCCGGCTACAAGTATTTTACAGCCCAGAATAAACGGTAACGATGGCGGTAAAGCCTCACAGGTAATATCTGCCCATAAAGGAGATCGTATTGCTTTGGCAACCATGTATGCACAATCCAATGACTGGTTCATCGCAGCTACAAATAATGGGGTAGATGGTTCCACCAGAGGTGATATCTCTTCCATCATGGCACTTTTTGACAGCGGAACCCTGGAAAGTTCTTTTCCCGGAGCTCATATAGGAGCGGCGCCGGCGCAGGCTGAAAGCCAGCCGGTACAGCAGCTTGCCAACCCGAACCAGTTCAATACACTTCCTTCACTTCCGCAGATGATTAAAGTGACCATTCAATAAGACGGTTATTTAAATATAAAACGTTATATCACTTCGTTATGGGGTGATATTTTATTTTTAGCTGCAAATATTTCTCCAATTGGAAGGATGATGGGTGTAATGATTTAAATAATCTTAAGCACTTAATTAATTCTTGATGGTTAAAAAATTAAAGTTTAAAGTGTCCCCAATTTATCAGTCACCGGGTCGTTCATTTTTAAATATTTAATCTTCCGATTTTTCAATCTTTTTTTCAACCTATTGAACAATATTTCTCCGAAATGCGTATTTTCGCAAAAGTTTATGAAAAAATTACTCTTCATATCAGCAATAACCCTCTTAAGCTGCAACAGAAAAGCTCCTGTGGCCCATCCTCCTGTAGGCGGAGTGTTGAGTCAGAAAGATCTGGATGTTTCCAAGGAAAGGATGAGAAATCTGAATACTATAGAACGGGGCCAGATTCAGAACTGGATCAGCGGTCAGCCCGTAAAGTATTATCCTACACAGCTTAATTACTGGGTAAGTGTTGAAGGTTTTGATCAGAGAGAAAGAAGAGCGGATAATACCCCGATTTCTTATTCTTATGATCTGTATGATTTTGATGAAACCAAGATCTACGACAAACCTTTTGAAAGAAGAGATGCCAGATTCGGACATTTTGATGAACTGAAAGCGGTAGAGAATGCCTTGCGTTTTATGCATGATGGAGAGGAAGTAACGCTTTTGGTCCCTTCTTCACTGGCCTACGGAACCTATGGAGACGAAAAGAATATAGACAACGATATCCCACTAATCATAAAATTAAAAGCGCTATAAATAATGAAATTGTTTAACAAGCATATAATTCTGGCAGCGGCAAGTATTTCGCTGATGAGTTGTACCCCAATCTATAAAAAAATGAACGTAGACAAAGAAACTTACGAAGGTCTTCATGACGGACTTTATGCAAATCTTCAGACTTCCAAAGGAAACCTGATCGTGCAGTTCGAAGACAAAAAAGCACCGGTAACTGTAGCCAATTTTATTGGTCTTGCAGAAGGAAAGATAGACAACAAAGCAAAGGCTAAAGGAGTTCCTTTTTATGACGGAACTATTTTCCACAGAGTGATCAAAGATTTCATGATTCAGGGAGGTGATCCTCAGGGGACAGGAATGGGAGATCCTGGATATAAATTTGAGGACGAGAAAAACGACCTTAAGCATACAGGTAAGGGAATTCTTTCTATGGCTAACTCAGGACCAAACACCAACGGTTCTCAGTTTTTCATCACTGAAGTGGCTACTCCGTGGTTAGACGGAAGACACACGATCTTCGGAAAAGTGGTAAAAGGTAACGATGTGATTGACGCGATTGCTAACGTAGAAAAAGGTGCTCAGGACAAACCTAAAACAGATGTTGTTTTAGAAAAAGTATCTGTATTCAGTAAAGGAGACGAATACAAAAACTACGATGCAGCAAAAACTTTCGCAGAAGGAAAAGCTAAAATTGCAGAAAACAACAAAGCTTATATCGCTAAAGAAGAAGCTGAGAGAAAGAAAAAAGAAGAAGAATTCAAAGCTAACCAGGAAAAAATGGTGGAAAACCTTAAATCTGGAATGCAGAAAACTGAATCCGGATTATATTACAAAATCACTAAAACAGTTGCAGGAGGAAAAGCTCCTAAAGCCGGTGACAATGTATCTGTACACTATGCAGGTAAATTAATCGACGGGACAGAATTCGATTCTTCATTCAAAAGAAACGAGCCTATCGAAATTCCAATCGGAATGGGAAGAGTGATCAAAGGATGGGATGAAGGTATCCTGTTATTAAAAGAAGGTGAAACTGCTACATTACTGATTCCGCCGGCAATGGCTTACGGAGAAAGAGGAGCAGGAGGTGTTATTCCGCCAAATGCATGGTTAGTTTTCGATGTTGAGCTTGTGAAAGTGCAGTAATTGAATTTTAAAATATATTGAAGCCGTCCGCGAGGATGGCTTTTTTATTATTGAAATTAATAGAATAAAAGTTGTATAAATAATAAAAACAGATATTTCTATTTTAGCGCAAATTCCCTATTTTCGTGTAAATTATCCACATGAAAAAAGTCCTCTACACCCTTCTCATTCTATCCACAGCCACTCTTTCCGCCCAGGGAAAGAAGTTCTTCAAAAGCGGTGAGGTTAATCTTCAGAATCCTGTAGAAAAAATCAATCTGAGATTTGCTAATGACCTGCCTTTTGTACAGGTAAGCATTAACGGGAAAACTTATAATTTTTTATTTGATACAGGAGCACCTACAGTAATTTCTACAGCAGTATACACTGAGCTGGGTCTGGAAAAAAAGCATACAGCTAAAGTAAAGGATTCCCAGAAAAACAAACAGGAGCAGATTTTTACTATTCTGCCGGAAATGATTGTTGATCACGCTGTCTTTAAAAATGTAGGGGCAATAGTAATGGACTTCAGTGTTTCTGAACTAAGCTGTTTCAAAATTGACGGTATTATCGGGGCCAACCAAATGGCAAAACTTTCCTGGAAAGTTAATTATGCAGAGAACTCACTTGAAGCTTCAAAAGATCTGGCTCAATTTAATCCTGCAGAATATGATATTGTTATTCCTTTCAGTCCGAGACCACAGAAAACTCCCGTTGTGGAAACTGATCTGCAGGGCAAAAAAATAGATCTTACGTTCGATACAGGATTTTCTGGAAGGCTGAAGGTCACAGACGCTGCATATGACGCGCAAAAGGCATTAAAGAGTATAGAAATCTATGGAACCAACTCCGTGGGTGCTTACGGGGCAGGAAAACCTTTACCGGGATATATTTTCAGAACACCTGCTCTGTCATTGGGAAACAAAAGCTTCGCAAATGAAATAATTGCCACCGGAAATGCAAGCCTGATCGGAAATGATTTCTTTAAAAATTTTATTTTCATCCTCGATTGGTCCGAAAACAAAATCTATATGAAACAGATAAAAAATGAACCCGCTAAACTGGAATCTTTCGGCTTCGGGTATCGTTTTATAGACTCAAAACCAACCGTAGCTTTTGTATTTCAGGAAGAAAATTTCCCGCTAAAGGTGGGAGATGCTATTATCAGTATCAATAACGTAAACCTGGACAGCCTTGATAAAGACGGTGCCTGCCATTATTTTATCAATAGAGTGGAAAACGGGCAGAAATCAATTGATCTAAAGATCAGGAGAGATGGAAAGGAAATGGAGGTGAGGCTTGAAAAGAAGGAGTTTTTAAAAGTTTGAGTGTTTTAGAGAGTAGTGTTTAAGGGTATTGACCATAAGATAGTAAAAAAGCCATTCAATAGACTTGAACGGCTTTCTAGTAAAGTAGAAATTAAAGTTATATGTTTCTTGATTTCTTGCTCATATAAGAAGAATTCATTCTTCCGGTAAGGGAACTGATAAATACAATTCCAAAGCCGATATACGCTGCAAACGCAGTCAGATATACTATTAAGCTGTTAAAATCAGGTTTTGAGGCGTATGCAAAATACACCAATACGGAAAAAACGGCAAAACTGATCAGCAGCATCACGCTCCAGATATTCATTTTTGCGGCATCTTCATTTCTCTTAAAAATCATTTCAAAAAAGTCTCGCATCATTAATCACTTTTTAAGGGTTATACATCTGTTTTCCGTTCTTCTATAGAACGGTCCGGAATCATTTTCCGCTATCATTAATAGTACATAGATCATAGTTAAACTTGGCTAAGGTTATGATCTTATGGCCTTTTGATTCTTTTACATAAGGGTATGCTTTAAGCTGCCCGGAAAGTTTTAATTAAAAAACAGTATTGAATTCCGGAAGGAATTCATGAGCTTTATGACACCGTACACAATCATCATCGTAAATGGAATTGATAAGAGGATTATCTTTTCCGATGCATACGGTATCTAAAGAAAAAGGACCATATAAAATATATACCAATCCTATCCGGCTCAGCAGAAACTGAAGTTTCCGCAGTAACCTTTTCTCATCGTCTGTGTTTTAAATAATTTTTTTTCAATGATTTAGCTTGCGAATTTCATGCCAAAGTGATTTTTTTAGCGTATTTTTCCCGTTAAGTAACTTTAAATTCAGATTTCGGTGATCCTCTCAAAATCTTTACTGTGATAGAAAAATTTGCTTTAAAATATATAAAAGAAAATTTAAAAACTTACTGAATCAACCTATTTTCAGTTTCGGGCTCAGTATTCCCCTCCTCCGGAGGGGTGGCAAATCAAAGATTTGACGGGGTGGTTCCACTAGCCAGAAAAATCGTCCTATCAACGCAGCAACAAAAAAGTCAACAAGTTAATTCCAGAAGCGTACAACTGTACATAGCTTCATCAGAATTAACTTGTTGACGAAATCTTTGCCTCCTAAAGTCAAAGATATTGTGTATAAAACTTTGCGTTAAAGAAACTAAGAATCTACCAATTCTTATCAATCATATAAATAAGCTGGGTCATAGCGGTAGCCCCCAAAAGAAGCTCCCTTCTGTTCACTTTATCAAATGTGTCTTCCTCTGTATGGTGAATATCAAAATATCTCTGGGAATCCGGCACCAGCTCTGCCGTAGGAACACCCATGTCATGAAGAGGATAAATGTCTGTACCTGAATATTTCCCTTCAAAATTGTAAACTCCATAGGGTAAAAATAGACCGGCCCAGCTTTTAATGCGGTTTCTCTTTTCATCATCCATTTCCAGAGCAATTCCTCTCGGGGCAAAACCGCCGGCATCGGATTCTATGGCAAAAAGATGCTTTTCGTTCTTTTCCTTGGCCGTTTTCCCATATTGAATGCCTCCTTTTACGCCGTTTTCTTCATTGGCAAAGCAAACGACCCTGATCGTATGATTATTTTGAATTCCTAATTTTTTAAATGTTCTTAAAACCTCAATACTCTGTACAATTCCTGCTCCGTCGTCATGAGCGCCTTCACCCACATCCCATGAATCGAGATGCCCGCCAACTACAATCACACTTTGATCTTTTCTGCCTGTGATTTCACCAATGACAGAGTGGGAGAGCTTTTCACCTTTCATCCCGCAGTTGGAATTAAGCTTTGCAGCGACTTTCTGAGTCTTTAAAAGCGCTTCAAGTTCATCCGCAGTGGTAGCCCCGATGGCTACGGCCGGAATTTTTGAAGCCTTATCTTCATAACGCATGGCTCCGGTATGCGGAACATCGTCAAAGGCGGAAGAAAGGGATCTTATGATGGCAAATTTACCTCCTTTTTTAGCCGTTAATGCAGCGGCCGTTACCCTGTATTTTGCAGCGTCGCTGTAGCCTCTGAATGTTTCTACAAAAGACTGACTGAAAGGGTAGTTAAAGAATACGATCTTATCCTTTACTTGATCTGCCGGAAGTCTATCATATTCTTCCATCGATTTTACAATAATGATCTCGCCGGAAACATCTTTTCCGCCTGTACCTTCAGAATTTCCGAGAGAAAGCATTTTCAGGTTCTTCCATTTGCCATCAGAGGTTTTGATCTGCAGGGATTCTTTTCCGCGGGTCCAGACAGGAACCATTACTTCCTGAAGCCAGACTTTATCGGCACCGGCTTCGCGAAGCTTCTGTTCTGCCCATTTTACAGATTTTTCATAAGCCGGAGAGCCACTTAAGCGGTGGCCGATATTTTTAGTTAAATCTTTAAGGTCTGTATAGCCTTTTCCGTTGTTCAGGATTTCTGTGGAAATTTTGCTGAACTGGACGGAATCTTCTTTGGACTGGCCAAAAGCAGCCATTCCCAGGAATAATAATGAAGTTCCAATTATCTTTTTCATAGTTTACCAATTTTTATCAATCATATAAATAAGCTGTGTCATTACCGCTGCACCGAGAAGCAATTCTCTGCGGTTGACTTTTTCAAAAGTATCTTCTTCTGTATGGTGAATGTCGAAATAACGTTGCGGATCAGGAACCAGTTCTGCGGTAGGAACACCCATTTCATGCAGCGGAGCAATATCCGACCCTGAATATTTGCCTTCAAAATTGTATACTCCGTAAGGCAGGAAGAGATTCACCCAGCTTTTGATCTGGTTTCTGTTTTTATCATCCATTTCCAGGGAAATACCTCTTGGAGAGAAGCCTCCGGCATCTGTTTCTATAGCGAAAATATGCTTCTCATTCTTTTCTTTCGCTGTTTTTCCATATTGCTTTCCGCCTTTGGTTCCGTTTTCTTCATTGGCAAAACAAACAGCCCTGATGGTATGGTTATTTTTAATTCCAAGTTTTTTAAATGTTCTCAGAACTTCAATACTCTGTACGATTCCGGCACCGTCATCATGAGCACCTTCACCTACATCCCATGAATCCAGATGGCCACCGACAACGATTACGCTCTGATCCGTTTTTCCGGTAATCTCACCAATCACGGAATGGGAGAGCTTTTCACCTTTCATCCCACAGTTGGAATTGAGCTTTGCTGTAATTTTTTTGTTTTTTAATAATGCTTCCAGTTCATCTGCGGTTGTATTTCCGATAGTCACTGCAGGTACTTTGGAAACGTTGTCGTCATATCGCATATTGCCTGTATGGGGAACATCATCAAAAGCGGAAGACAGAGATCTGATGATGGCAAATTTACCTCCTTTCTGGGCAGTCAGATTAGCTGCAGAACGTCTGTATGCTCCTGCTTCCCTGTAAGCAATAAAAGTCTGTATATATGACTGATTAAAAGGGTAGTTAAAGAATACGATCTTATCCTTTACTTGATCTGCCGTAAGCTTATCATATTCCTCTAATGATCTCACCATAATAATCTCGCCGGAGACATCTTTTCCTCCTGTTCCTTCAGAATTTCCGAGAGAAAGCATTTTAAGTTTTTTCCATTGTCCGTCTGCGGTTTTAATCTGCAGGGATTCTTTTCCCCTTACCCAGACCGGAATCATTACTTCCTGCAGCCAAACCTTATCCGCCCCGGCTTCCCGAAGCTTCTGTTCTGCCCATTTCACAGATTTTTCATAGGCTTCGGTACCGCTTAAACGGTTTCCGATGTTTTTGGTAAGGTCTTTCAGTTCATTGTAAGCTTTCCCGTTATTCAGTATTTCCGTAGAGATCTTGCTGAACTGTATCGAATCTTCTTTAGACTGCCCGAAAACAGTCATGCTTGCCATTAAAATTGAAAGGGTGATGGTCTTTTTCATTTTACCAGTTTTTATCAATCATGAAAATAAGTTGTGTCATGGCGACTGCTCCCAAAAGAAGCTCTCTTTTGTTCACCTTATCGAAAGTATCCTGTTCGGAGTGGTGATAATCGAAGTATCTTTGGGTATCTACAACCAGTTCAGCTAAGGGGATATCCAGCTTTTTCAGCGGAGAAATATCCTGAATAGCTTCAGTCTGATCAAAATCATAAATACCATAGGGAAGAAAATAATTCTTCCATTCGAAGATCTGTCTTCGTCTTTGTGGTGGCATATCTAATGAAAATCCTCTCGGAGAATATCCTCCTGCATCTGTTCCTAAAGCAAAAACATGCTTTTCTTCTTTCTTTTTTACATAGGCTGCATACATTTCGCGTCCTTGCCCGCCGTTTTCGCTGTTCGCATACAAAACCACCCTTATCGTATGATTATTTTCAATGCCAAGCGCTTTAAATGTCCTTAAAACTTCAATGCACTGTGCAACACCTGTTCCGTCGTCAATAGCACCTTCACCGAAATCCCATGAGTCTAACTGAGCTCCTAAAACAATCACTTTAGAATCTTTTTTACCCTGAATTTCAGCAATAATATTCGGATTGGTAGTATCGCCTTTTGATTGCGCGGTCATATTGAGCTTAGCAGTAACTTTCTGACTTTTTAATAGTTTTTCCAATTCATCAGCGGATTTTACTCCAATGGACAGGGCAGGAATTCTTATTTTGTCATCAGGCTCGTAATACACCATTTTTGCGTGTGGTGTATCGTCCATTGCGGTTGTTAAAGATCTTATAATTAGAGCTTTTGCTCCCGTCTTAGCAATCACGGAAGCGGAAATTAATTTAGATTTTGCAGTAATTAAATAAGAATCATTTGTATTAATGATCTTGGGATCCATCGGAAGATTAACGAAAACAATTTTATCTTTCAATTGTTTAATGGACATGGCATTAAGCTCAGAAGTTGAACTGATTAAAACAATCTCCCCTGTAAGATCTTTTCCGCCTGTTCCTTCGGAATTCCCGAAAGACAGCATTCTGATATTGGTCCAATCTCCATTTGCTGCTTTTATCTGCAAAGATTCTTTTCCTCTTATCCAGACCGGGGCCTTGGCCTCCATTCGCCAGATCATATCAATGCCAATAGATTTAAGCTTTTTTTCAGTCCATTCCACCGCTTTCATATACCCGGGCGTTGCACTGAAGCGGGAGCCGATTCCTTTGGTAAGTTCGCCAAGATTTTCATAAGCGGTACCATTGGTCATCACTTCGTCGGAGATTCTTCTGAATTCATCATGGTAATTGAATTTAGCCACGGTTGTTTTTTTTACCGGTTTTTTCTGTGGCTTTTTTTGAGAAAATAAAAATCCACTCAAAAAGAGTGGAAGTATAATGAAGATTTTTTTCATTTTTTATTTACCTTTCTTTTTCCGAAGATAAAAGTAGGGAAAATTTAGGAATTTATTAAGGTTTCATATCATACATTAACAGGGCTGTAACCAGTTTCGGTTCAATGAATGTGCATTTTGGAGGCATACTGAGCTTAAGATCCGAAATTTTAATCATATCATTGAAACTCACCGGGTAAATTCCAAAGCCTACTTTACCTTCACCATCGTCTATTTTTTCCTTTAAAAAATTAATCCCCTGAATGTTGGACGTTCCTTTTACATAGGAAATTTTTTCAGAGCTGTCGGAATTTTCTATTTTCAGGATATTCTTGAAAATGTATTTGTCTAAAAGGTGATGGTCAAGGTTATCAAGGGACATTTCTGTGGAACGGAGGTCATGTTTTACGTGTAGGGAGTAAAATTTACTGTCCAGGTACATCGAAATGTGGAATTTCTGTGAAGGGAAATAAGGGGTCTCACCTTTTTCATGGATCAGGAAATACTGATCCAGTTCTTTTAAAAACTCTTCGCTGGAAAGTCCGTTAAGATCGGATAGTATTCTGTTGTAATCGTGGATCTTTATGGATTGGTTGGAAACGATGAAGCTGTACACAAAGTTATAAGCCTCAGTACCGTTATGCCTTTTATTCTTTTCTTTATGATGCTTTGCATTCAATGCTGTGGAACCGATCCTGTGGTGGCCATCGGCGATGTAGAAAGAATCAATCTGGTCAATAACTTCCTTAAACTGCTGAAGCTTCAGGCGGTTGTCTATTCTCCAGATTTTATGTCTGATCCCGATAGAATCAACATGGTTGAAAATAGGAACGTTCTTTTCCTCATGGTTCATCAGAAGCTCAATCTTGGAATTGGAAGGGTAGGTAAGCAGTACCGGTTCAGCCTGCAGGCTTACCTTATCCAGATAATGGGCCAGTTTTTCCTTTTTCTGAGGAATGGTACTTTCATGTCTTTTAATCTTTCCGTTCCAGAAATCCTCAATGTTTGCTAATCCAAGCAATCCTCTGAAAACCTGTTTGTTGGGATAAATTTGCTCATAAAGATAATAAGCAGAACTGTCCTGAACGAGTTTTTTCTCTTCAAGAAGTTCTTCAAATGTTGAACGGATCTTCCTTAAATTCCGGTCAATATCTTTAGATTTACTTACAACATAGGGTTTAATCATATTGATGTAAGTATTTTCAACTTGAGCTTTCTCTGCAATCTCCTCTTGAGTGAAATTGTCCAGAGGATGGGTAGGGAAAGTGCTCTCAAAGTCTTTATGAGGTCTTATTCCACGGAAAGGTTTAAAAACAGGCATAGTTTATCGTATAGTTTCTTTTTGTAGCTTAATAATTTGTTCTGCAAGTTCCGCACCGATTTTCTCCTGTGCATCTACGGTGTTTCCACCCACATGAGGAGAAAGGGATAGCGCAGGATTCATGAGTAAAGGTAACTCAGGAGTCGGTTCGTTCTCGAAAACGTCCAGTGCTGCCCCTGCTACCTTTTCAGATTCGATGAAATCTATAAGGGCTACCTCATTGATCACACCGCCTCTTGCAGTATTCACTATGTAGACTCCGTCCTTCATTTTTTCGAACTGGGGCGTGTCTATAATATATTCATTGGTTTTGGGCGTATTGATGCTGATAAAGTCTGTGTCTTTAAGGAAAGCATCCATATCATTGGTGGAAGTGATTTCAAAGTTTAAGGTCTGCCCATCAAAAAAGTCCAGAGTGAGAACCTTTGTTTTCGGGTTTTTTGTTAATACCTTGATTTTCATTCCTAATGCGATTCCCATTTTTACGACTTCCTGTCCAATACTTCCAAAGCCGATCACTCCAAGTGTTTTTCCTGAAAGTTCATAGGCTTTGCTGAATGACTTTTTCATGGCATCGAAGTGGGTTTCCCCCTCCAAAGGCATCAGGCGGTTCGACTCGTGAAGGAATCTTGCCAGTGCAAAAAAATGCCCGAAAACAAGTTCTGCAACCGATTTTGAAGATGCAGTAGGGGTATTGATCACTTTTATGCCTTTACTTTTAGCATAGTCTACGTCAATATTATCCATTCCGATACCGCCGCGTCCGATAATTTTCAGGCTGGGGCAGGCATCGATCATCTCCTGTCTCACTTTCGTAGCACTTCTTACAAGGAGGATATCTACGTTATTTTCGTTGATGAAATTAATAACATGATCCTGCGCCACTCTGTTGGGCAGGACTTCAAATCCTGCTTCTTTGAGTGCCAGTTCTCCTGTTTTCGAGATTCCGTCGTTTGCTAAAACTTTCATGTATTATTTTAGATTTAAAGATTGAAAAATTCTGCTATTTAAAAATTTTAAATCGGGTCGCAAATTAATAAATTTTAATTAACTGCTCTACAATCTTTCAATCTTTGAATTTTTTAGTGTTTAATTACTTGATTGATCTCATAACATCTACCAGAACCTGAACGCTTTCAATAGGTAAAGCATTGTATAAACTTGCTCTGTAGCCGCCCAGACTTCTGTGTCCGTTTAATCCGCTGATTCCTGCTGCTTTCCATGCATTGTCGAATGCCTCTTTTTTGCTCTCATCTGTCAGTTTGAAGGAAACATTCATTAAAGAACGGTCTTCTTTTACGCAGAAAGTTTCGAAAAGAGGATTGCTGTCGATCTCTTCATATAATAACTTTGCTTTGGCTTCATTTCTGATTTCAGCTGCTGCAATTCCTCCATTCCTTTCAAGATACTGCAGGGTAAGAAGGGAAGCGTATACAGGGAAAACCGGCGGGGTATTGTACATGGATTCTTTTGAAATATGCTGGGAATAATCCAGGATAGAAAGCATGTTCTCTCTGCCGGTTTTTCCAAGGATTTCTTTTTTGATAACTACCAAAGTAACTCCTGCAGGCCCCATATTTTTCTGAGCACCGGCATAGATCAGGTCAAACTTGGAAAAATCCAGCTGTCTTGAGAAAATATCTGAGCTCATGTCACAAACCATCAGAGTGTCCACATCCGGAAAAGATTTCATTTGGGTTCCGTAGATGGTATTGTTGGATGTGCAGTGGAAATAATCATATTCTGAACCTACCGTATAATTTTTTGGAATGAATGAGTAATTTTCTTCTTTGGAAGAGCCTACCACATCTACATTTCCTAATTTTTTTGCTTCTTTAATGGCTCCTGCTGCCCAGGTTCCCGTATCCAGATAAGCTGCTTTACCACCTACTTTCAAAAGGTTGTAAGGAACCATTGCAAACTGCAGGCTTGCACCTCCTCCTAAATAAAGCACTTCATAATCATCGCCAAGGTTCATCAGCCTTTTCACAATAGCGCGGGCTTCGTCCATTACGGCAACAAAGTCTTTACTTCTGTGGGAAATTTCAAGAAGGGATAATCCGATTCCGTTAAAATCTAAAATAGCTTCTGCTGATTTTTCAAAAACCTCCTGAGGTAAGATGCATGGCCCTGCACTGAAGTTGTGTTTTTTGCTCATATTTTTACTTTTTTGGTTGTGCAAGAATGGTAAGGACTTGCTGTTTATTTTTTGATATTTTACTGGATTATTTCAAATTTATAGTTAAAAAAACCGCCTCATTATGCTGAGACGGAGCTTTTATTATTCACCGTGTAAGAATGCTTTTTTGTTAAGCAGGGTTTCTTCAGATTCTACGTGGTCTTCATCTGGTACACAGCAGTCTACCGGGCAAACAGCCGCACACTGAGGTTCTTCGTGGAATCCTTTGCATTCGGTACATTTATCTGTTACAATGAAATATACATCATCACTTACGGGTTCCTGTGGCGAATCTGCATCTACAGTAAGTCCTGACGGCATGGTTACGGTACCTTTAAGAGCTGTGCCTTCAGAAGCTTTCCAATCTACGGCCCCTTCATATATTGCATTATTTGGGCATTCCGGCTCACAGGCTCCGCAATTAATGCATTCATCAGTTATTTTAATAGCCATCGCTAATTTTTTTTAAATTTGCACAAAATTACAAAATATTCCCCAATTTAAAAGTAATTATGAATATCGAAAATCAAGTTTTAGGACTTATTAAGTTAAGTGAGTATATAAAAGAGTTTTTGGCAAAGGATCAGAAGGATTATAATGAGGCGGATAACGAGTTTGAGTTATTGCTTAAAAGATCTGAAATAGAGAATCCTTGGTTTACCATTGAAAATCAGAAATTTGCCCTGAAAGAATGGACGAGTTTACTTACGCAGGAAAATATAAACAACTGGATTGGAAATTATTCTGTTTCCAGGACTCCAAAAAGGGTGGGATTGATCCTGGCCGGAAATATTCCTCTTGTTGGGCTTCATGATGTGATATCGGTTGTTTTAAGCGGTCATATTCCTTTAATCAAGCTGTCTTCCAAAGACAGGCAGATGGTTCCGTTTCTGTTGAAAAAATGGAATGAGCTGTCCGGTGGAGCCGTACAGTCTGAATTTGTTGAAAAACTGGAGAATTTTGATGCCGTGATCGCTACAGGAAGCAACAATACGGCACGTTACCTGGAATATTATTTCAAAGACCATTTGAATATTATCCGTAAAAACAGGACTTCGGTTGCCGTACTGGAAGGTAATGAGACTCCTGAGGAACTTCAGCTTCTGGCCGAAGATATTTTCAGGTATTTCGGGCTTGGATGCAGGAATGTGACCAGGATTTTTATTCCGGAAGATTTCGTGATCGACAGGTTATTTGAAAGCTTTTTAAATTTCCAGGATATTATCAATCATCATAAATATGCTAACAATTATGATTACAACAGGGCAGTTTATCTTCTGAATCAGGATAAATTCTGGGATAATAATTTTGTGATGCTGAAAGAGGATGATAAACTTTTCAGTCCGCTTTCGGTAATCAACTTCAGCAGATACTCGTCATTGGAAGATGTAAAAAAATTCCTTGCTGAAAACGAAGAAAATATTCAGTGTATTGTGGCTAAAAACGAACTGGGATTGGATTCGATTCCTTTTGGCGAAGCACAGCATCCTGCTTTGGATACGTATGCGGATAATGTAGATACGATGAGATTTTTGGAAGTGGTCTGATTTTCGTATCTTAACTCACTTATTTTACCAAATACCAAAAAGATTATGAAAAAAATATTTTTAGGACTTACATTGCTTGCCGCGCAGCTGATGTTTGCTCAGAAAGTGACGGGAGTAAAGGTTGAAAAGGTCCAGAAAGAAGTTCCGGCACAGCTGGACAAGGAAAAGGTTGCTTTGTATAATGAGAACTTCCTGAAGTTCGTTGAAGCGCTTAAGTCTCCGGACCGTACAGCTGTAGACGCACTTTTATCGGATAAAGTGAAGGCAATCGTTACAGATGATGTTCTGAAAAAAGTAAAAGAAGGCTTTGATGTAAATAAAAAGCTGGAAATTCTAAGTACCGGCTACCATAAACTGATGGACGGTTCCAATCTTCCAAGCATTCATTACAAATATGCGGGGGAGTCAAAAGAGGTGATTATGGCTGTATTTGAAGAGGACGGAAAAATCCTTGGTGTAATGCCGGCGAAAAAGACAAAATAATGAATATTCAAAACAAAATTAAAAAATACTAACTATGATGACAGATGTTTTGGTTGCTCATTCCTCAGAAGTGGAAAAGGCAGCTTTTTACAGAAAAACTTACTTGCATGTCGCTTTATCCATCCTCGCATTTATCGGGGTTGAAACTATTTTACTGAAAACTGTTCCGGTAGAGGTTATTGCTATGATGTTCGGGCAGAAATATACCTGGCTGCTCATTATCGGGGTTTTCTGGCTGGCTTCTATGCTGGCTTCCAAGTGGTCGCTTTCACAGAGCAGAACTACACAGTATTTCGGATTAGGATTTTATATCATTCTGGAAGCGGTAATCTTCATGCCTATGATTTATATCGCAGCAGGAATGCAGGGTGGCGGAAACATTATTTTCCAGGCTGCTATGCTTACGATTGCGATGTTTGCAGGACTTTCTGCAGTGGCATTTACTTCTAAAAAAGATTTTTCATTTTTAAGAAATATCATTATTATCGGAGGTTTTCTTTCGATAGGATTAATTGTAGCCGGTGCTATTTTCGGATTCAATTTAGGGCTTTGGTTTTCCGTAGGAATGGTTCTTTTGGCTTCTGCGAGTATTCTGTACGAAACAAGCAAGCTTAAAAATGTATATACTACCGGACAGTATGTAGGTGCTTCTTTACAGCTTTTTGCATCAATTATGCTGTTGTTCTGGTATATCCTGAGAATTTTAATGAGCAGAAGAAGCTAATTTTAAATGAAGAATGAAAAGTGAAGAGTTATAAACTCTGATCTATCAATAATAATTAATTAATCCCGGTGATAATTTCATCGGGATTTTTTATTTTTTAAACACAAATAGCACGAATATTTTCACAAATATTCGTGCTATTTGTGTTTTAATTAAGTAATCAAACCAAAAAAAATCCCGGTAATATTCACCGGGATTTTAATTGGATTCTTTAATTGTATAAACAACGACAACAGCATCAGCAATGGCATATTACAGAAGCTTTAAGACGAATGTTTAAAATTGAAATTAAAGAATTGAGAAAATATAGTATCGAGGAAAGCCTCAGTAGTATTGTGTTTATAATCTTTTAATGATTAAATCTTTTAAATGATTCAATAAGAAAAAAATTATTTATCAATAGATCCTAAGACCTTCTGTGCAAAAGAATTCAGAGCATCTTTTTCGCTCATACCGTTCTGAACGCTGGCGTGTACTTCCAAAGCACCACAGATGTTGGTGATCAGCTCTCCTGCTACATTCAGATCTTCTTCACTGGTTCCTCTGAATTCGCAGAAGCTTTCTAAAACTTCCAGAGTTTTCTCAAGATTCTCCGGAGTCTGGTTCTGATAAAACTGTCTGATTACGGGTAACTTCATTATTGTATTTCTTTAAAAAGATTAATTAAACTCTCGGCCTGGTTGCTCTGTACCTGGTTTACCAATTCACCGTTTTTAAAAACTGCGAAAGTAGGAAGATTGTCAACCGTTGCCAGTTTTCTGCTTTCAGGAAGCTTTTCAGCATCTACATATAAGAAAGGGATATTTTCGTTTTCTGATGCCAGTTTTTTGAATTTTGGCTTCATGATTCTGCAGTTTCCGCACCATGTTGCGCCATATTGAACAACTACTTTTTCATTGTCGTTCACGATATTCTGTAATGTATCTTCTGTTAATTCTGTGTACATAATGATAATTTGAAAATTTATTAATTTGAAAGTGTGTTAATTGGCAAAAACGGAAATTGTTTCCTTGCCATTTTGTGTGAAAAAATAAATAGAAAATGAGATAATTTTTATATAAATCCTGAGATCAATTTTCAAATTATCTCATTTTCAAATTAACACATTATTTTAGTTCTTTGCTAAATATTCTGCGGTAGAATTTCTGTCTGCTTTCATCGCATCTTTTCCTTCTTCCCAGTTGGCAGGACATACTTCACCGTGCTTCTGAACGTGGGTGTAAGCGTCGATTAGTCTTAAATATTCTTTTACGTTTCTTCCTAACGGCATATCGTTTACAGACTCGTGGAAGATTTTTCCGGTTTCGTCAATAAGATAAGTTGCTCTGTAAGTTACGTTAGAACCTGTGAAAGTCTCTTCACCTTCTTCATTGTATTCAAAATCCTGATCTACAATTCCTAAAATGTTAGCCAATTGTCTGTGAGTATCAGCTAGAAGCGGGTAAGTTACCCCTTCGATACCTCCGTTATCTTTTGCAGTATTCAACCATGCAAAGTGTACCTCATTTGTATCACAAGAAGCACCGATTACTTTCGTGTTTCTTTTTTCGAATTCACCTAAAGCATCCTGGAAAGCGTGAAGCTCTGTAGGACATACGAAAGTGAAATCTTTAGGGTACCAGAATAAAAGTACTTTCTGCTGGTTAGAAGTTGCTTCCTCAAGGATGTTGATTCTAAGATCGTCACCCATTTCAGACATTGCATCAATTGTTACATTTGGGAATTTTTTTCCTACTAAAGACATAATTTTCTGTTTTTATATTAAATTTTCTTGTGCAAAGATATAAACATTTCATCTATCAAACAAATCAATATTGATAAATAAAATCTATAATTGTTTTTAATGAATTTAAAGAAAAAAAGCCCTGAAATCAGAGCTTTTTCTTTATGTTATACTCATTTTGATTGAGTCTAATTTATGAATTGAATGGAGTCAATACATCCTTGATTCGTTTCATCGCTTCTCTCAGGTCTTCCTCAGAAGCAGCATAAGAAAATCTGATGCATTCAGGGCTTCCGAAAGAAACGCCACCTACGCATCCGACATGAGCATTTTCCAGTAAGAACATAGCGAAATCATCAGAATCTTTGATTTCCGTGCCGTTCAGTGTTTTTCCAATGTAATAGGAAATATCCGGGAAGAAATAAAAGGCAGCTTTTGGAAGCAGTACTTTAAATCCAGGGATTTCCTTCATCAGGTCATACACCAGATCCCTTCTTTTCTGAAAGGCATCGATCATATATTTATATTCGGAAGGATCTGTTTTCAAAGCAGTGATGGAAGCTCTCTGCGCCATTGTATTTGCGCCGCTGGTCATCTGTCCCTGGATCTTTTCGCAGGCTTTGGCCAACCATTCAGGACATGCGGAATAACCGATTCTCCACCCCGTCATGGCAAATGCTTTAGACATCCCGTTGATTACGGCAGTCTGTTCATACACTTCAGGAAACTGGGCAATGGATGTTGTTTTTGTTTCGTAATTGATGTACTCATAGATTTCATCTGAAATAATCGTCACATGAGGATATTTGGCAATAACTTTCGCCATGGATTTCAGTTCATCATAGGTATAATATCCACCGGACGGGTTACACGGCGAGCTGAAAAGAATTGCTTTTGTTTTATCTGTAATGGCTTCTTCAAGCTGTTCGGCAGTTATTTTAAAATCTGTAACATAAGAAGTAGGAAGCATTACGGAATTTCCTCCCATCATTTTTACCATTTCATCATAGCTTACCCAGTAAGGTGCAGGAAGCAATACTTCATCACCGTCATTAATAACGGAGGCAAGCACATTTAAAATAGCCTGCTTAGCGCCGTTGGAAACACAGATCTGGGAAGGTTTATAGTCAAGGTTGTTGTCCTTTTTTAATTTATAGGCTACCGCTTCACGAAGCTCAAGAAACCCGGGAACAGGAGAGTAGTGGCTGTAATTCTGGTTGATCGCATCAAAAGCGGCCTGTTTGATATTATCCGGAACATCAAAATCCGGTTCGCCAAGAGTAAGACTAATCACGTCAATGCCGGCGGCTTTCATTTCTCTTGCTTTGTTCGACATTACGAAAGTCTGTGAGTAACCTAATCTTTTTACTCTATCTGAAAGTTTATCCATATGATGTTTTTGAATTTAAACAAATATATAATAAAAACGTTTTGCCGGGAAATAAAAATGAGGCTGGAAAAAAGATTTTTGTCAGGTTTTAATTTAATGACTAGATTTGGAAATGATTGATTCAGTCTGTATTCAATAGTGTTTTAACAATATATCATCAAAATGCACAGAATTTTATTTTTACTATTAGCTTCTTTTTTCTCGGCTCAGAGTTACCGTTTTGTTTACGAATACAAAATGAAGCCTGATGCAGCGAAAAAGGATTCCGTGGTGACAGATTATATGAATCTGGATACGGACGGAAAGAAATCTTATTTCTCTAATGCTGTAAAATACGAAAGGGATTCTGCCTACAAAGTCGATAAAAGCTATCCTGCTCTTCTGAAAGGCAAGCATTACGACCGTAATTTTAATTATATCATTGAAAAAGATTATGCTAAAAAAACAATTAATTTTTACGATAAATTTAAAAATGCTGACCTTGTTATAACAGAAAATGAGACTCCAAAATGGTCAATCGAAAATGAATTCAAAAAAATCAATAACATTAACTGCCAGAAAGCCACGGCCGATTATAAAGGAAGAAAGTGGGAAGCCTGGTTCAGTAAAGATTTTCCGGTGAATGATGGCCCTTATAAATTCAGTGGGCTTCCGGGACTCGTGGTGATGGTAAAGGATTCTGAAAATAATCATGCTTTCGACTTGATTCAGATTAAAAAAATAAGCGTTTTAAACACTTTTGTTCCCAAAAAAAATAAATCGATAACTAACGAAGAATACAGGAAATATATCAAAAATTACACATTCTCTTCAGCAGAAGATATTGCAGGAATGAGCATTGATTCCAAAGCAGGAAAAATGGAAATGCAGCTGAAAGATGGCTATATCGCCCAGTTCGATTATAACGAACTTAAAAAGAGCGGAGCCAATATGGATGCCGTGATTGCCAATAAACTCAGATTATCTGATAATCCTATTGAAAAAGAGTAAAAAATAACCAAAGACTGCTTTTTGCAGTCTTTTTTTATCTCAAATCTCAATTGGATTCCAAAATGTTTTATTTCTGTAAAAACAGAGGTGAAAAATAATTCTTACATTTTATGTTTTGTATATTTAAACAATCTAAGACTGACTGTATGAAATATTCTCTCTTTTTATTGCTGGCTCCTTTTGTCGCTTTTTCTCAGACCCGTACAAAAGACAATGAAATAAAGAAATACGTTTCTGAAGTGAGTTCAGATTCTTTAAAATCCTATATCAATAAACTGGTGGGCTTTCATACCAGGCACACTTTAAGTTCTGTGGATGATAAAAGCCAGGGAATTGGAGCGGCAAGAAACTGGGTGTTGAGAAAATTTAAAGAATATGCAGGAAATTCAGGCGGAAGAATGGATGTTTACCTGCAGCAGGAAGATATTCAGCCCGATGGCAAAAGGGTAGACAAAGTGACCAATCTGGGAAATCCTGTAGCATTTCTGAAAGGCACAGACCCAAATGATAAAAGAATTTTCCTGATCTCTGCCCATCTGGATTCAAGGGTCACTGATGTGATGAACAGAACGTCTTTGGCTCCCGGCGCTAATGATGATGGGAGTGGAGTAAGTGCGGTGATAGAAGCGGCTAGAATTCTGAGCAGATCTTCTTTTCCTGCATCTGTTATTTTCGTTACTTTTTCCGGTGAAGAACAGTCGCTGCTTGGGTCTAAGCTCTTTGCAGACAAGGCCCAAAAAGAAAACCTGCAGATAGAAGCAGTCCTGAATAATGATATGATCGGAAATCCTGAAGAAGGAGAAACAGGAAAGATTAATAATCATACACTGAGAGTTTTCAGTGAAGGGATGCCATATGCGGAACTGGATAAAAAAGCAATGAATATAAGGAACCTCGGGTTGGAAAATGATGGGTATTCCAGGCAGCTTGCCCGATATATTAAAGAAATTGCAGAAGAATATGTGAAAGGGCTTGAAGTAAAGCTGATCTACAGAAACGACAGATTCCTCCGCGGAGGGGATCATTCCAGCTTCGTTACCCAGGGGTATCCTTCTGTAAGGCTCACAGAATATTATGAAAATTATGACCGCCAGCACCAGGATATCAGGGTAGAGAATGGCAAACAGTATGGAGATCTTCCCCAATATATAGATTACAATTATCTGAAAAGGAATGTGGCTGCGAATATTGCAGTTCTGGCCAGTCTGGCGAAGGCTCCTTCAAAACCGGAACAGGTAGAAGTACAGGTGAAAGAGCTTACCAATTCCACTACACTGCAATGGAAAAATCCAAAATCGGGTTCGCCGGTTGGGTATTATGTCTTGGTAAGGGAGACTGACAGCTCTTTGTGGCAGAAAAAGATCTTTACTAAAGAACTTTACATTAAAATCCCGCTTTCAAAGGATAATTATATTTTTGCGGTTCAGGCCGTTAATCAAAACGGGAATTTAAGCGTTCCTGTTATTCCTGCTATTGCGCGGTAATGTCACTTTATTGTAGTTGAATTTAAAGTTTCCTGGGAGTAACTTCATTTGAATACAACAGAAATAAAACTTATTTTTGCAGATTATAATAATTCATATGGCAGCATCGTTACTATTAAAATACTTTCCTGATCTTACAGAGAAGCAGATCGAACAGTTTTCCCAACTGGAGAAACTGTATAATGAGTGGAATGAAAAAATCAATGTGATCTCAAGAAAAGATATGGAATCGCTGTATGAGAAGCATGTTCTGCACTCTTTGGGAATTGCGAAAATAATGGAATTTGCGCCAGGAACAAAAGTTCTGGATATTGGAACAGGAGGTGGTTTTCCGGGAATTCCCCTGGCGATCCTTTTTCCGGAAGTTGAATTTACTTTAATTGATTCTATCGGAAAGAAAATCACTGTTGTAAAAGCAGTTGCAGAAGGAATCGGGTTGCAAAACCTCACTGCTATTCACGGAAGAGCTGAGAAAGTGAAAGAAAAGTTTCATTTCGTAGTAAGCCGTGCTGTAACACAGATGCCGGAATTTCTGAGATGGCTGAAAGGAAAGTTTGAAAAAGAACAGTTTAATCCCAAACATAACGGAGTTTTGTATTTAAAAGGTGGCGATCTTGCTGAAGAGCTGGCCGGAATTAAATGTGAAATCTTCAACCTTAAAAACTATTTTGATGAAGAATTTTTTGATACTAAAAAAGTGATTTATGTATCAAAAGGCAATTTTAACTCTTGATTTTTATAATTAAGTGATCATTTTTTGCTGAATTATTATTGATAATCAGTAAATTTAAGGTTATGAAAAAACTTTTAAATATTGGATTTTCTGCATTGTTTTTAGGGTTGGTTTTTATCTCCTGTGAAGATGATGATTACCAGACCGTGCAGTCCATAGAGAGAATCAGGATCGACAGTGTAAAGATCATGAAGGATACTATGGATGTCTATTCAATACAGAGCATTAAGACGTATTCTACATATTCGTCCCAATGTGAGGGGTTTTACGGATATGATTACATCCACGACAGCAGTCTGCAAAGATCTGTTACCGCTTATAAATATATTACTGAAGGACCTTGTACACAGGAAACCCATGTAGGAACCAGCCAGATTAAATTCAGCCCGCGCCAGACAGGAACTTACACCTTCAGATTCTGGAACGGCAGCAACAGCTGGATCACCAAAACAATTGTAGTTAAATAATGAAATGGATTTCGCTTGGCTTATTTCTCTTTACAAATACACTTTTCGGACAAAAAATAATCTGGAAGGAAGATCATAAGCTGGTCTGGGATAATTTTAAAAGCAAAGTAAGCAGAAAAAATAATTCGGATGTGATTGCCTACACCCATTGCGGGTGGGAGTATTCTGTAGTGAAGTCCACCAACCCTAAATCTCCGGTTAAAATTGAGATTACTGCTATTTTCAATGAGGATATGTCTTGGAAAGATGTGAAAAGAATTAACGATTATATCCTTCTGCATGAGCAGAAACATTTTGATATTGCAGAACTATTCGTCAGAAAATTCAGGAAAGAAATAGCAGAAAAGATCAAAACCTCCGGGGATTACAATAAAAACTTTAATGCAGTTTACAGCAGGATATCAAACGATTACAAAAACTTTCAAATGTCCTATGATAAAATCACAGAACATGGGATGAATAAAGAAAAGCAGGCAGAATACAATGCCCTCATTGCTGAAGAACTAGATAACTTAAAAAGCTATAAAGCCTCTTGAAATTTCTCAATAAAATCATCCGCGAACTGTTGGCTCAAAACCCGGATCTTTCGGATTTCAATATTGTTCTGCCCGGAAAACGTCCCATTGTATTCATCAGACAGATCCTGGAAGAAAACAATTATTCCGGATTTCTTCCCAATTTTTTTACCATAGAAGAACTGATCGACAGGATTGCAGGAAAACAGCCGGTCCAGGGAATTTCCCTGTGGCTTTTTGCCTTTGATGTTTACCGGAGCCTTGGACTTATCCCTAAAGATGATTTTTCAGACTTTTTAAAGTGGTTTCCTACCCTGCAGAAAGACTGGGACGATATCCTGAAGTTCTCAGAAAGTGATGAGGCCGTACTGCAGTATATGTTTGATGAGGAAAGGATCAAGGAATGGGCGCAGGATCTTGGCGAAGACGATGATGTTCCCCGTAAAAAATTCCTTAATTTCTGGCAGAATATGAATGTTTTTCTTCCGGCTTTAAAGAAAAAACTGCAGGAGAAGAACTGGGCTACTTCCGGAATGATCCACGAAACGGCGAAAGCGAAGATTGCAGGATTTGCTGAAGGTACTTCCGAGCATTTCGTATTTTGTGGTTTCAATGCCTTTACGCCGGTAGAAGAGAAGCTGGTAAGAAACTTGTTGCGGTGGAATAAAGCGGAGTGTTTCTTTCAGGCGGATCATTATTATTTTGATGATGAAAGACAGGAAGCCGGAAAATTCCTGAGAAATCACAAAATGTGGAAGGAATTTGATGATAACAGGGCTTTTCAGTGGATAGAAGATGATTTTAACCAGCCCAAAAACATCAAAGTCTATGAAGTCTCCGGAAATGTAACGCAGACTAAAGTGTTGCCTGAAATATTCAAGGAAATTGAAAATAAAACCTATTCCAATACAGCTGTGGTTTTATTGGACGAGAATCTTCTTCCTGCAAGCTTAGATGTGATGTACGGTGTTGAAAACCTGAATATTACCATGGGGTTTCCGTTGAAAAACCTGTCGTTTTCCAATGCGGTAAAACAGCTGTTCTATCTTCAGAAACAGCTGGAAAAAAATAAATCCTCCTATTATTACAGAGATATTTTCCCGATCCTTGAAGAGCTTCCGAAATCCGCTGAAGATGAGTTGATTATCAGTAATTTCAGAACAAAAGTAGAAGAGAGGAATATTGTTTATATATCAAAAAAACTTTTAGACGAGCTTCTGGGCGGGCTTTCCTATTACGGACTGCTTAAAAAAGCTGATCATACGAGTGTTTATCTCGATATGCTTATTGAGTTCTGCCGGCAGATTAAATGGCTGGAAATAGATGATATCCAGTATGAAAATGTTTCCCATTTTGAGAATGCATTCAGAATCATTAAAAACCAGCTTAGCCCGTATAATTTTGAGATTAAAATGGAAACGCTGGAGATCCTGATCAACCAGCATGTTAATTCGGAAAGTATCGATTTTCAAGGGGAACCGCTCCGCGGACTTCAGATTATGGGGCTCCTGGAAACCCGTCTTCTAAACTTCGAGAATGTCATTATGCTTTCTGTGAATGAAGGGAAGCTTCCTTTGGGGAATTCTCAGAATACATACATTCCGTTTGATATCAGAAGGTATTTTGACCTTCATACTTTCCTGGAAAACGACAGTATCTATGCTTATCACTTTTACCGGCTGATTCAGGATTCTAAAAACGTCCATCTTCTGTATAATGCACTCAGTTCCGGGGTAAATACCGGGGAAAAAAGCAGGTTTATCACCCAGATCGAAATGGAGAGTTCCCATAAGATAGAACATCTCATTATTGAAAATTCTTCCGAGCCCATTGTTTCACAGCCCATAGAAATTCTTAAGACTCCCATCGTGCTGGAAAGACTTCAGAAATGGAAAGAAAAAGTATCGGCTTCCCACCTCACCAGCTACCTTTACAATCCTATTGATTTTTATCTTTCGAAGATATTAAAGACCTCTGAAACAGATGAAATAGAAGAAGAGCTTTCAGTAAAAAATTACGGGAATCTGGTTCATTATTCACTTCAAGAAGTATATGAAATACTTAAAGGTAAAATTTTAAAAGAAAGAGATTTACAGAATTCAATTAAAGAAATAGATCAATATATAAATATTGCCATTGAAAAGCTGAAGCACCAGCCTGAATTTTATGAAAAAGGGATGAATTACATCCACCGTGCTATTGCTAAAAAAGTGATTGAAAATGTTCTGAACCATGATCTTGAACTGGTGAAAAATGGTCATACTTTAGAGATTCTGGACATTGAAAAAAGGTTTGAAAACGTGGATTTCTATCTTGATGACAATGATAAAATATCCTTCTTTGGGTTTATTGACAGGATAGACCGCCTCGACGGAACACTCAGAATTATCGATTACAAAACTGCAAAAATCAAAAATCTCACGGTAAAAATAGACGAAAACAATGTCGATGAATATTTCCATAACAGTGAAAGGAAACAGGCCCTACAGCTTTGTATTTATCATTATGTGGTTCAGAACCTTCCTGAATTCTGGGGCCTTCCTATAGAAACAGGGATCTGGAGCTTTGCAGAAGCTAAAAAAGGCGTGGTTTCCCTGCAGTTTGAGAAGGGGAACATTGATGATGCCATGCAGTCCGTGAAGAATCTTATCCTGGAAATTTTAAACCCGGATCTCAGTTTTATTGAGAATATAAAACCTTATTCCAATTAAAAATGCACTCCATTACTGAAGTGCATTCAATCAATTTGAAATGAAGAATATATTACTTTGTTATAATTTGACTTTCTTATTGACAGTGTTTCCATCGCTGGTAACCATTTGAACAATGTAAACCCCTGATTCTAGATTATTTGACCTGAATTCAGGTTTATTGATCTCCTGCTGAAGGATCAGGGCACCGGAAATACTGTAAATGCTGATATTTTTGATACCGGTATCTGCTTTTGCAATAATCTGGCGGTTTTGGGTAAATACTTCAGTTTTATTGACTAATAGCCCATCAGTCAATGCTTTTTTGAACTGCAGATTATAAAACTGAGTGACCACTTCAAAAGTATTGTTTTGACTGGCAATGTCTTTCATATCAATTCCATCGTCTTTGCTGTATTGTTCTTTGGAAACTGATTTCAGAAGATTTTTGTTGTCATCAAAAATATTAACCGTCATAAGTTCTTCCTGAGGGATTTTGAGTTTTAGAATATGATTGTTTTCAGACTGTATGATCTCATTCTCAGGAACTTCTATTGGTGTATTCTTAACGTAAGGAATTAATTTTTGATTATTGTTGTCCTGTACTTTTAAAAGATAAACTCCATCTTTTAAGGCAGGTAAGCCGCTTTCCGTCGCTGATCTGCTTGCTGCTTTCTCCTGATTGAAATCTGTTATTCCAATGAGCTCCATATTGCCAAGATCCGGTTTTAGCTGGGAAGAATAAAGTGAATGAGCTTTTGGCTGGCTGCTTTGCTGTTGTTTTGAAGTCAGTATAGCCCATTCGTTCAGAAGTCCTCCGCTTCTAAGGGTGTTGAATTTTGCATTCGATGCCAGTGTGAAAGGGACAATTCCTCCCACATGTCCTAAAGGTCCCCAGTAAAACGAATCCAACTTGTATTTATTCAGGTCCCACCAGGCATAATATCCACGTTGCACGTCAATGGTTTTAGAGGTATTTTCCGGTGGAATAGCTAGATCTACAGTGGAATGTCCTAAAGTCATCGGTGTTTTGTTGTACCAATCGTACACATCTTTAGGTTTCATGCATCTTCTGAGGTTGTTGTTCGGATTATTGGTCACATCATTCACAAAATTCTGAGTGAAAAGATTCCGCCAGATGACCGGGCCCCAGAGAAGGCCTCCATTATCCTGAACCACGTGGTAGTTATACTTATCGAGATATTCCGGTGAAATCACTTCTGAAATGTTGGTGTTATACGTTTTATACCCCGTATTGTTGCAGGTATGGAGAACATTGGCAAGGAAAGAAGTAAACGGGTAAAAATCCTTTTCCAGAACTCCTTTATTCAAAGTGACCCCTGAAAAATCATAAGGTCCGTCCCCCATATAAGCATATTTGAATTTCAGATTGGTGGGGTTGGAGGTATTCAGGCTTTTTAAAGTGGACATGGCGGCATGGGCACCCTGGGAGTAGCCTGCCAGAAAATATTCATCATATCTTTTTATACCTAATTGCCCCAGGACTTTATTGGCTGCCGTTACAAAATCTATTGTTGCCCCGGCTTCCGTAGCTGCATCTACATAAGGATGAACTCCGTCTCCGCTTCCCATTCCCACATAATCAGGAGCCATGAGAATGTATCCGTTGAGGACATAGGATAGTTCCACTACAAATCCGGCTGTTAATGCACCTTTAAAGTTGGAAGGTACGTTATTTCTGCTGTCGGTGGTTCCATGATCAGAGACAACCGTAGACAGTTTAAAATTGACATTAGGATACATCAGCAATCCTGTTGCTTTTACTAAAACATTCTTTTCGTTTTTGGTATAATACGTGATTTTATATCCCTTAAGTCCTACATTGAATCCATTGAGATAACTGACGAAATCCGGAGCGTTTTGGTCACCAAGGTTATTGGCGATAAAATTGGCTACACCTTGCGGAGTGAGATCTAGTTTCTGTTCAAAGCTGGCAACATCTCCTGCCTGCTGGGCAAAAAAGAATGGTGCTGTGAAACTTAATAAAAGAATGGATAATTTTTTCATATCAATATTTTTTAATGTTATTAAGTTATATGTTTTTAATAAAACCTTAATAATATTAATACATCAATAATTATTCACTGAATATAAGTTCCCTGCAAAGTGAGTAAAATAAGGAGTCCGGCCATTCGGCCGGACTCCTCTTAATATATTTTAAACTTTTCTCTAAAAAGCGTTGATACCCGTGATATCTAAACCGGTAATCAGTAAATGAACGTCATGAGTACCCTCATAGGTGATTACAGATTCAAGGTTAGCAGCGTGTCTCATCATTGGGAATTCACCCATGATTCCCATACCGCCAAGGATTTGTCTGGATTCTCTTGCAATATCAATAGCCATTTTCACGTTGTTACGCTTAGCCATTGAGATTTGTGCAGGACTTGCTTTATGAGCATTTTTAAGATTTCCTAACTGAAGGCATAATAACTGTGCCTTTGTGATTTCAGTTAAGAATTCAGCTAATTTTTTCTGTTGAAGCTGGTAAGAACCGATTGGTTTCCCGAACTGCTTTCTTTCCTTGGAATACTGAACAGCTGTACAGTAGCAGTCAATGGCAGCCCCGATTACACCCCATGAAATTCCATATCTGGCTGAATTTAAGCAGGATAAAGGTCCTTTTAACCCTGTTACTCCCGGAAGTAGGTTTTCTTTAGGAACTTTTACGTCATTAAATACCAGTTCTCCTGTTTTTGATGCTCTTAAGCTCCATTTGTTATGTGTTTCAGGGGTTGTAAAACCTTCCATACCTCTTTCAACGATCAGTCCCTGCACTTTTCCTTCTTCATTTTTTGCCCAAACTACTGCGATGTCGCACAGTGGAGAATTGGTAATCCACATTTTGGCACCATTTAGAAGGTAGTGATCGCCCATATCTTTAAAATAGGTTTCCATAGAACTTGGATCAGAACCGTGGTTAGGTTCGGTCAGTCCGAAAGAACCAATCATTTCTCCTGCAGCAAGATGAGGAAGATATTTTTTCTTCTGCTCCTCAGATCCGAATTCATTGATCGGGAACATCACCAGCGAGCTCTGTACCGAAGCGGCAGAACGTACTGCAGAATCTCCTCTTTCCAGTTCCTGCATAATCAAACCGTAAGAAATCTGATCTAACCCTGAACCACCATATTCAACAGGAATATATGGACCCAAAGCTCCAATTTTTCCCAATTCTTTCATTAAGCCCGGAATATCTGTATGATTTTGTGCGGCCTGATCAATCTGCGGCATTACAAAACTTTCCACCCAATCTCTTACCGATTGACGGATCAGTTTGTGTTCTTCAGTAAGTAAAGCATCAATTCCGTAATAGTCTGGAATGCTTGTAAGAGGATAATATGACATGATTTTTTGATTTGCCTAAAAGTAATACTTTTCGCTGGTTTGAAAAATTTTTTTGCAAATCTTTATTGCCTTTGATTTTCAGGAAGATAAATGAAAACAGGCAGGTTTTAAGTAAAAACAGGTTTTTTTAAGCCTCCTCATCATTGGAGATAGGATACTGGTTGGCAGCATTGTGTATTTTACTTTTGAATTTATACAGATACGGAGCTTTGTTTGCAGATCCGTCGTACAGTTTTTCCAGTCTGTCCAGGATGTTTAAGCTTAATATCTTGCGTTGGAAATTGTTTCTCCTGAATTTTTCCCCTAAAATAGTTTCATACAAGGATTGAAGATCTTTCATGGTGAATTTTTCAGGAAGAAGATTGCTGGCAGCAACCTCAGTATTGATATTCATACGCAGGTATTCAAGACCGGTCTCTATAATCCTGTCGTGGTCAAAAGCCATCTTGGGTAGATTATTTACTTCAAACCATTCACAGCTTTCGTTAAATGCATCAGGAAAAGTATTGGCAATGGAAAAATCAATAAGGCTGCAGTAAGCTACTGTAATGAATCTCTGAAAAATCCAGTGATCTTTCGGAACTTCAATTCCTTTATTATTGAGAAGAATCTGGTGTACATTATTCTCCGTACGGTCTATTCTCCCGAATGTGTGAAATTGCTTCAGGAAAAGATCTTTCAGATGAGTTCTTTCATATAAGACCCTGGCTGCCGCTTCACGGAGATCTTCATCATTGAAAACAAAACCTCCTGGCAGAGACCACAAATCCAGATCATGATATTTCAAAAGAAGAACCTTCAAAATATTATTGTGAAAACCAAATATGGTACAGTCAACAGATACATGTGCTACAAAGTCTTTTGTATCAATAAGTTCCTGAAGCGTTTCTTTGTTTTTGGTTTCTTTGATTTTCATGGCATAAAAATAAAATTATTTTCTATAATTTCTTTGCTGTCAGCCTAAAATATATCAAACTGACTGTAAACAGCACACAAACAGCCAGTAATGTGTACATCGGATAGTAATTCAACAGCCGTTTTTCAAACAGGACAGCCATGATAATAGAGCTCAGAGAACTTCCCAATGAAGAGAAAATAACAATAAGTGAAGTAAACAGATTGATTTTTTCTTTGTCAATCTGTGCAATCATCTTTGAATTGATAACAGGGTAGAGCGGTGCCAGAAAAAGCCCGATGACAGGGAATAAAAACAAAATAATGCTGGAATTTACAGAATCAAAATACTGAATTCCTAAAATGATGATCAGCACCCCTATAATTAAAAAAAGACACAAAATATAATACCTTGACAACGAAAACCTCTGAATGATATTAGCGGTAAGTGTTCTTCCTGCATAAGAGAAAAGGGCGAGAAAGGAAGTGGCTTGTAAAGCAAAAAAAGAATTGACGTTCAGGTGATTTTTATAAAATGAAGGCAGCCATGAATTAAATCCCTGTTCCACAAATACAATGAAAAAGATAACAAAGAGAAATACAATCGTTGCCGGTTTTACAAATACTGAGAGTTCAGAAATAAGATTTTTACTGTCCGTTTTTTGAGTTTCCGAAATATTCAGCTTTGAAAATAAAAATATCGTTACTGCACAAAGTACCGATATAGACAGGAATCCAAATTTCCAGTATTCTGAATAACGGCTGGAGATCAGCCATCCGAAACCGGTATTAACTATAAAAATTCCGATCATGAATGATGCCTCTACACTGTTCATCATTTTGGCAAGAGACTTTTCATCTGAAATATTATTACGGATAATCCCGAAAACACAAATTTTACCCACTGCAAAACACGTCCCGATAATGGCAAACCATACCTTATAAAACCAGAAATCTTCTACAAACGGCAGCAGGCAGGAGCAGACTCCTACGATGATAAGGGCGGAGATCAACGCTCTTTTTGTTCCGGTTTTACTGATGAAATTCACAGCAAAAAGAGAAATAAAAGCAATGGGAAGATCCTTGAACGATTCCAGAAAACCTAGCTTTTCATAAGTGATGTTTGCCTCCGAAAGCTGAAGAATAACAATGCCCATGCAGTTTAGGACCATTGAAAAAATAAGAAAGGTCAGTTTTAAAGGAAGTGAGATTCTGGAAAGCTTGGCTGTCATTTTGGGGATTTTTTTTATTGTTTTTTTATGATTTTTTTATGAATTATGAAGATAAAATAGAGCTTTCAGCCCCCAAAAATAAACGAAAAATTAAAATAATTGTGAATACAATGTTAAATAATTAAAAAAAAATATATTTTTATTGTCTCAATTTGAGAATTAAAAAACTAACTGTATATGAATCGAAGAATATCAAGAAGTCTGGGATTGGTTGCCGTGCTGTATTTTACAGCCAATTTTAGTGCACAGACCAGCGTAAAGGACACTGTTCCGAAAGAGAATAAAATTGAAGAGGTTATCGTGATCGGTTACGGAACACAGAAAAAAAGTAATGTGACCGGAGCTATTGCAAGTATTAAAGCAAGCGATATAGAAAACATTCCGGCAGGGAAGCCTGAGCAGGTTTTGCAGGGTAGAGCCGCAGGTGTTTCCGTTGTGACCAATTCCGGGCAGCCCGGTGCTGCTGCAACAGTAAGGGTGCGTGGGATTACCAGTTTTGGAGCTGGGAGTAACAGCCCTTTATGGGTAGTGGATGGTATTGTGGTGGATAATATCGGATGGCTGAACCAGTCGGACATAGAAAGTATGGAAGTACTGAAAGATGGAGCATCATCGGCTATCTATGGGGTTTCTGCTGCAAAAGGGGTAATTCTGGTAACAACAAAAAAAGGAAAAAAGGGAAAACTCAGTCTTTCCTATAATGGGTTTTATGGATTTTCAAACACTTCCAAAAAACTAGATCTTTTAGATGCCACCCAGTATGCGAACATCATCAATGAAGGTTTCATCAATGACGGGCAGGCACCGAGATATGCCAACCCAGCCTCTTTTGGAAAGGGAACAAACTGGCAGGATGCGATCTTCGGAACCGGCGAAAAATCTTCTCATGAGGTAAGTATTACCGGAGGTAACGAGAAATCAACCTATTATACATCGTTCGGGTATTTTGATCAGACGGGTATTGTAATGAGTGATATTTCCTATTACAAAAGAATCAATGCCAGATTCAACTCAACACATAAGGTAACGGATTATTTAACCATAGGACAAACCTTTGCCTATACGAGAACAAAATCCCAGGGAATCAGTGCCAATGAAGAATATGGTGGGCCATTAGCTTCAGCTGTAAACTTAGATCCAACCACTCCGGTAGTTGTTACAGATTGGTCTACAGTAGATCCTAGTGGCTATACCAACCCCTATATCATCCGTGATGAGAATGGTAATCCGTACGGAATTTCCCGTTACGTTAACCAGGAAATGACCAATCCGCAAGCCTTCAAGCATATTCAGCAGGGAAATTACAACTGGTCTGATGATTTTGTAGGAAATGTTTTTGCTGAGCTTAAATTTCTTAAAAACTTTACCTTCAAAACGAGTCTTAACGGCAAAAAATCCTATTGGGGAAGCCGCACTTTTACACCGAAATACTATTTAAGTCCCAATTATAGCAATACCAGCTTTAACAGCCTGAATAAGGTAGACGAAAATAAGTTCGAATGGAGTATGGAAAATACACTGACTTATCAGAATAAATTCGGTAACCATAATTTGAGTGTATTGATCGGACAAGGGGTATACCGGTATAATATTTCCGGAGGGACAAGTTTGACGTACACTAATTTACCTATTGATAACTGGCAGGATGCCTCTTTCAATTTTAATATTCCTCAGGATGATATTACAGCTACGGGATGGGACGGAATTCAAACCCGTAAGGCATCTTATTTCGGAAGGATCATTTATGATTATGCTGATAAATATTTATTTACAGGAACAATCCGTAGAGATGGTTCATCAAAATTTGCCACCAATCAGCACTGGGGAACTTTTCCATCGATGTCTTTAGGCTGGAATGTTCACAAAGAAAACTTCTGGCCACAAAATAAAGTGGTTAATAACTTAAAATTAAGAGGAGGTTACGGAGTTTTAGGAAATGATGAAATGGAGAACTTCAGGTTTGCAAGTTTCATGGTTTCCGGAAGCAATTATACCAATGCCGGAAACAATATTATCATAGGCTATGCACCAAGTACACTGGAGAATCCGAACCTGAAATGGGAAGAGACCAGCCAGCTGAATATTGCTGCGGATTTAAAGCTTTTCAATAACTTCACTTTTACGGCAGACTGGTACAAAAAGAAAACATCCGATATCTTAAGACAGGTAAATATCCCGGGTTATGTAGGCGTTCCTAATTTACCTTGGGCAAACGTTGGAGATATGGAAAACACAGGTCTTGAATTGGAATTAGGTTACAAAAAGAACTGGGAGGATTTCAGCATATCAGTTAATGGAAACTTTGCTACTATTAAAAACAAAGTTTTGAGATTGGAAGATGATATAGACTATTTCAACCTTGCTTCTTTCCAGACTATGGGAGCGGTGTCCAGGGTAGCAGTAGGGCAGCCTTACGGTTCGTTTTACGGATACACATATAGTGGTGTTTTCCAGAATCAGGCACAGATTGATTCCTATGTTAATGCCAATGGAACCAAATTATTGGCCAATGCCCAACCAGGAGACTTTATCTGGCAGGACAATAATGGCGACGGTAAAATTGATGACAATGATAAAGTAAACTTAGGAAGTTCTATCCCGAAATATACTTTTGGACTTACAGTCAATTTAAATTACAAGAATTTCGATTTCATGATGTTTGCACAGGGACAGGCAGGAAATAAAATTTTCCAGGGCTTAAGAAGATTGGATATGCTGGATGCCAATTATCAGACAAAAGTTTTAGATCGATGGACTGGGGAAGGTTCTACCAATGATAACCCGAGAATTACAAGGAACGATCCTAACCATAATTATTCCTGGATGTCCAGTTATTATCTTCAGAAAGGAGATTATGTCCGTTTGAAAATCATTCAGTTAGGATATACACTTCCTCAGGAAGTTACCAACCGTTTTGGAATGAATAAAGTAAGGCTGTACATAACGGGAGAAAATGTCTTCACTTTCACCAAATATACAGGCTACGATCCGGAAATTGCAGGAAGAAACAATTCCGAACAAGATATAATAGGAGTTGACAGAGCTTACTATCCACAAGCAAGAACATTTTTGCTAGGTGCTAATATCCAATTTTAATAAATGAATAAAATGAAAAATAAGAATTTTATATATAAAGGGCTTGCTATTACTTTTCTTACAGGCCTGAGTTTTAGCAATATTGCCTGTAGTGACTCATATCTGGATGATGTAAAGAATTCGGGTTCTTTTAATACCGACCTGTATTTTCAGAATGAACAACAGTCTTTTAGCGCATTGGTTTCCGTATATGATATTTTAAGAAAATATTCAGGAGGATTCGAAAATACAGTTACATTTTTTAATGCAGGATCTGATGACTTTTATTCCGGTGGTGGAAATTCCAACGATGGAGCCGGAATCCAGGGAATGAATAATTATACCATTAATCCCAATACTATGCCTGCAAGTTACTGGAAAGATTTTTATCAAGGGATAGCACGTGCTAATCTCTTAATAGAAAAAGTTCCGGGAGCTACTATGGGTGAAGATATTAAAAAAAGATATATTGCAGAGGCCAAAGTACTCCGGTCCCTATACTATTTCGAATTGGTAAGAATGTTTGGAAATATTCCTTTAGTGCTCAAAACTATTCAGTTTGGTGATGATTACTGGAATATACCACAGGCGCTACCAAGTGATGTATATGCGCAGATAGAAAGTGACATCAATGCAGCCATTCCAGATTTAATGATGACGTCTAGCGGTAATGATAAGGGTAGAATTACACAAGGAACAGCCAGAGCAATATTAGGTAAAATTTATCTTTATGATAAAAAAATGCCCGAAGCCGCAACACAGTTTGCAGCTGTGAATGGTACACCGGGAGGAATCAGCCAATACGGATATAAGCTTGTAGCCAACTATGCTGATCTATTCAAAGTGGGGCCGGAAACGGCAGATCCATATAAATTTTCAACAGAATCCATCCTGGAAGTCATGCATACCAACAAAGGAAACTCCGACTGGGGCTTCTGGGGACAGGGAAAAGATGAAGGGAACTCTATCAATGTAATGGTGGGACCCCGTTCTTACTCTTTAAAAAATGTTCCGAATAATAACGCACCGGATATCTATTCCGGATGGGCTTTCAATACAGTAACGGATAACTTCGTTAATTTCATGCAGGGGGATCCCAGATTAAACGTAACCGTTTTCAATGCGAAACAACTGGTTACTGATGGTAAAATTTCTTACAGCCCTGCCTTTGCAGATACCGGATATTTCTTAAATAAATATTTACCTACGAACGATTTAAAAAGCTCACTTCCAGGACCGGCAGAACTTAACTTTAGGCAGAATTATGTCGCTATAAGGCTGGCGGACACTTATTTGATGGAAGCAGAAGCCTTAGGTGGCGCCGGAGGAAGAGCCCAGGCTCTTTTAGATGCAGTAAGAGCAAGAGTAGGTTTAGCGTCAGTTCCTGTTTCTTTACAGGCTATTAAAGACGAAAGAAGAAGAGAGCTTGCCGGAGAAGGACACCGATGGTTTGATCTTGTCAGATGGGGTGATGCTCCTTCAAAACTTGCCTTCAAAGGATTTAAAGCAAATAAAAATGAAATTCTTCCAATTCCGTTCAATGAATTGCCGAATACTGCTTTAAAACAAAACCCAGGCTACTAAAAATGAAGTTTCACAACTTATATAGTTTCTTTTTTAAAGGTACTGCGCTGCTTTGCGGCGTGGTACTTTTTCCTCTATCATGCGCTTCGGTAAATGGAAATAAAGAAAATGAAGTTCAGTCTTGGCTGACGAAAGGTAATGAAAGTGTAAAATTACAAAAGCAAGCTCCTGTTAAATTTACTAAAAATCCTAATGGCTGGCAGAATATTGAAATTGATGACACTCAAAAATTTCAATATGTTGACGGTTTTGGATATACATTGACAGGAGGCAGTGTTGAGGTGATCAACCGGCTTTCACCCTCAAAAAGGAAAGCGCTTCTGAATGAACTCTTCGGAAAAGATGAAAATTCAATTTCCATAAGCTATCTTCGTCTCAGTATCGGAGCTTCCGATCTTGACGGGGAAGTTTTTTCCTATGATGATCTGCCGGAAGGTCAGACAGACCCCACGCTATCCAAATTCAGTCTGGAAAGGGATAAAGATCTGATCGCCATACTGAAAGAAATCCTTACGATTAATCCTAAAATTAAAATCATTGCAGCTCCTTGGTCATCACCGGTTTGGATGAAAGCTAACGGAAAATCCAAAGGAGGAAGCCTCAAACCGGAATTTTATAAAGTGTATGCAGAATACTTTGTAAAATACATCCAGGGAATGAGAAAAGAAGGCATTGCTATCGATGCCATTACGCCTCAGAACGAACCCCTTCACCCCGGAAACAATCCGAGTCTGTATATGCCGTCCGAACAGCAGAGAGATTTTATTAAAGGTCATTTGGGTCCTGTTTTTAAAGCCAACAACATCAAAACAAAAATTGTGGTTTATGACCATAACTGCAACAAACCGGAATATGCCCTTGATATTCTGAAAGATGCGGAAGCCTATCAGTATATTGACGGGTCAGCTTTCCATTTGTACGAAGGAGATATTTCCGCTTTAAGTACGGTGCATAATGCTTTTCCTGATAAAAATTTGTATTTTACCGAACAGTGGACCGGTTCAAAGGGAACTTTTAATGAAGATCTCAACTGGCATGTTAAAAACGTTATCATCGGTTCTATGAGAAACTGGAGCAGTATTGCTTTAGAATGGAATTTAGCAAATGACCCTGAGTACAAACCTCATACAGATGGAGGATGTACAGAATGTAAAGGAGCAATAACAGTTTCCGGCCGTGAAAATTTCACCAGGAATGTTTCCTACTACATCATTGCACACGCTTCCAGGTTTGTGCCTGCAGGCTCACAGCGTATTGCCTCTACACAAACGGAAACCATTTCTACTGCAGCATTTAAAACCCCTGCCGGAAAAACAGTGCTTATCGTTCAGAACGCAAACTCTGCCGATGAAAACTTTAATATCAAATATAACGGAAAGACTGCTCCCATAACCTTATCAGGAAATTCGGCAGCGACTTTTGTTTTTTAATTTAATATCATGAAAAAAGCTTATTTCTTACTTGCAGTTGCAGCATTGGGAATCAATGTCTGCGGGCAGAAAACTATCGATCAGAAGGTGGCAGAACTCCTGTCTAAAATGACATTGGAAGAAAAAGTAGGGCAGATGGTGCAGTACAGCGGCTTCGAATATGCTACCGGACCCCAGCAGTCCAATTCTGCAGCGGTATTGGAAGAAATAAAAAAAGGAAAAGTAGGTTCTATGCTTAATGTAGCCGGAGCCGGGGAAACCAGGGCCTTCCAGAAGCTGGCCCAGCAGTCCAGACTGAAAATTCCTTTACTGTTTGGCCAGGATGTGATCCATGGATACAGAACAACCTTTCCTGTCAATTTAGGGCAGGCCGCAAGCTGGGATCTGGATATGATAGAAAAATCAGAAAGAATTGCAGCTACGGAGGCTTCTGCTTACGGTATTCACTGGACTTTCGCGCCAATGGTAGATATTGCAAGAGACCCGAGATGGGGAAGGGTAATGGAAGGTTCCGGAGAAGACACCTATCTGGGCACCCGGATTGGTCTGGCAAGGATTAAAGGATTTCAGGGTAAAGGTTTGGGAAGTCTTGATGCTGTAATGGCCTGTGCGAAACATTTTGCAGCGTATGGAGCAGCTGTGGGCGGAAGAGATTACAATTCTGTGGATATGAGCCTAAGACAGCTGAACGAAACCTATCTGCCTCCTTTCAAAGCCGCAGCTGAAGCAGGAGTAGCCACATTCATGAATTCATTTAATGACATCAACGGAATCCCTGCTACAGCAAACCAATATATTCAAAGAGAGTTGTTAAAAGGAAAATGGAACTATAAAGGTTTTGTAGTGTCAGATTGGGGAAGTATTGGGGAAATGATTCCTCACGGCTATGCCAAAGATGCCGGTGAAGCTGCTCAAAGAGCCATTTTAGGCGGAAGCGATATGGATATGGAAAGCCGTGTTTATATGGCAGAACTTCCAAAACTGATAAAAGAAGGAAAAGTAGATGCAAAACTTGTAGATGATGCGGCAGGAAGAATTTTAACCAAAAAATTCGAGATGGGCCTTTTCGATGATCCTTTCAGGTTCAGTGATGAAAAAAGACAGAAAGAACAGACTGATAATCAGAAAAACAGACAATTCGGAAGAGAGTTCGGTTCAAAAAGCATTGTTCTTTTAAAGAATAAAGGAAATATCCTTCCTCTTTCAAAAAATATTAATACGGTGGCTCTCATCGGGCCTTTCGGGAAAGAAACTGTTGCCAATCACGGTTTCTGGTCTGTTGCGTTTAAAGACGACAGTCAAAGAATTGTTTCTCAGTTTGACGGAATTAAAAATCAGCTTGATAAAAATTCAACCTTACTGTATGCAAAAGGCTGTAATGTAGATGATCAGGACAAATCCATGTTTGCAGAGGCAATAGAAACAGCTAAAAAAGCGGATGTGGTGATCATGACTTTAGGCGAAGGCCATGCCATGAGCGGGGAAGCTAAAAGCAGGAGCAGTATCGGCTTTTCAGGAGTTCAGGAGGAACTGTTGAAAGAAATTGCTAAAACAGGAAAGCCAATCGTTCTAATGATCAACGCCGGAAGACCTTTGATTTTTAACTGGGCAGCAGATAATATTCCGGCAATAGCTTATACATGGTGGCTGGGAACTGAAGCCGGAAACTCCATCGCCGATGTTCTTTTCGGAACGGTAAACCCTGGCGGAAAACTTCCGATGACCTTTCCAAGGACTGAAGGCCAGATTCCTGTTTATTATAATCATTACAATACAGGAAGGCCTGCAAAAAATAATACGGACAGAAATTATGTTTCTGCTTATATCGATTTAGATAATGACCCTAAATTTCCTTTCGGATATGGATTAAGTTATACGGATTTTAAATATTCCGATATGATTTTAAGCTCCGCCAATCTTAAAGGAAATCAGACTTTAAATATCAGCGTAACGGTTTCCAATACCGGAAAATATGACGGAGAAGAAGTCGTACAGCTTTATATCAGAGACCTTTTTGGAAAAGTAGTAAGACCGGTTAAAGAACTGAAAGGTTTTCAGAAAATATTCATCAAAAAAGGAGAGAGCAAGAAAGTGGATTTTAAACTGACTCCGGAAGACCTGAAATTCTTTGATAATGATCTGAATTATGATTGGGAAGGAGGAGAATTCGACATTATGGTAGGAACCAACTCTCAGGATGTTCAGACCAAAAGAATCAATTGGAATAAATAATTCAATAGGAGCGGGCTTTAGCCCGCTTAATGAAAAATATAACAACGGCTTTAGCCAAACCTAATAATCATATTGTTCATGAAAATAAAATCCCGAAATATCATCCGGTTCTGTGCAGCAGGAATATTACTTTTTTCTGTGGCAGGCTGTGCCTCAAACAAAGCTGAACCGGGCAAAAAACTGATCTGGAGCGATGAGTTTAACGGTAAAGATCTTCCGGATTCTTCAAAATGGAACTATGATGTGGGAGGAGATGGCTATGGAAATAAGGAAGCCCAGTTTTATACAAAGAACAGGCTTGAAAATGCCAGAATGGAAGGCGGAAATCTTGTTATTGAAGCCAGAAAAGAAAACTGGGAAAAGAATAAATATACTTCTGCAAGGCTTTTAACCAAAGGGAAATTTTCTTTTCAATATGGAACAGTAGAAGTAAGGGCAAAGCTTCCCAAGGGCCGGGGAACCTGGCCCGCCATCTGGATGATGAGCGAAAATATGAAACAATGGCCAGATGACGGCGAGCTGGATATTATGGAACATGTAGGGTTCAATCAGGAGTATATTCATGCTTCGGTTCACACGAAAAAATATAATCATATTCAGGGAACACAGAAAACAGATACGATGATTGTAAAAGACGTAAGTGAAAAATTCCATATATATAAGGCAGACTGGACACCGGAGAAAATAGAGGTTTCCATTGACGGGCAGAAGTTCTTTACTTATGAAAATAAGGAGAAAACTTATGAAGCATGGCCTTTCGATCAGCCCTATTTTATTATTTTAAATCTGGCAGTTGGCGGTTTCTGGGGCGGAAAAGAAGGAATAGATGACCATATATTTCCGCAAAAATATTATATAGACTATGTAAGGGTTTATCAAAATAAATAATGAAGAGAGGGCTTTTGCCCAAAAACAGAAAGAAAAAAATTATGAAAAAACTAATTGTGAGCTGTTTGACAGTAGGAGTGTTTCTGAATGCTAATGCACAAAACTATTGGAAAAAGAATGCGGGGAAAACAGCGAAAGTCATTTTAACAAGTTCCAAGACCAATGAAAAAATGGCCGACAAAGGAATTGTTAAGTTTGAGAAATTCGGCCAGCCGAAGGAAACGGATGCATGTATTTTTGTAGATCCGGATTTTAAATACCAGAAACTGATCGGGATAGGCGGTGCCATAACAGATGCCTCCGCAGAAACTTTTTATAAACTGCCCAAGAACAAGCAGAAAGAAATTATAGAAGCTTACTTTGGAAAAAACGGATTAGGCTACACGGTAGTCCGTACCAATATGAACTCCTGTGATTTTTCCAGTGATTCCTATACCTATGTGCAGGATAATGATACGGCTTTAAAGACTTTCAATATTGCTCACGACGAGAAGTATAAAATCCCGATGATCAAAGAAGCTCAGAAAGCAATCGGGAAAGATTTTACATTTTACTTTTCTCCATGGAGTCCGCCGGCATGGATGAAATCCAATAAAAGCCTTTATAAAGGGGGAAGACTTGAAAATCAGTATTACCAGACCTGGGCAGATTATTATATTAAATTCATCAAAGAATACGAAAAAAGAGGAATTAATATCTGGGGTTTAACCGTACAAAATGAACCCATGGCCACTCAGACCTGGGAATCCTGTATTTATTCTGCAGAGGAAGAAGGTGAATTTCTTAAGAACAATTTAGGGCCAACCCTTTGGAAAAATGGCTACAAAGACAAGAAAGTGATGATCTGGGATCACAACAGGGATCTGATTTACCAAAGAGCAACTACCACTTTAAGTGATCCTGAAACCTCAAAATATGCCAGCGGCATCGGCTACCACTGGTACGAAACCTGGAACAACAAAACCCAGCTTTTCGATAACTTATCGGAAACCCAGAGAGCTTTCCCGGATAAATTCCTGGCTTTCACAGAAGGCTGTAAAGAGCAATTCAAAATGTCCGGAATTTATGATGTGAGCCTGGGAGAATTATATGGAAGAAATATGCTGAATGATTTCAACAAAGGAACTGCCTTATGGACCGACTGGAATGTATTGCTTGATGAAACCGGAGGACCTAATCATGTTGGCAATTTCTGTTTTGCCCCTATCATTGCCGATACCAAAACAGGAGAAGTACATTACACCTACGAATATTATTATGTAGGTCACGTATCGAAATTCATCAAGCCCAATGCACAGAGAATAGGAAACTCTTCCAACAGAGCTGCCCTTACATCCACCACTTTCATGAATGAAAACGGCCAGCTGGTGACCGTGATTATGAATGATTCCGAAAATGATATTGAAACCAATCTCTGGATTGAAGGAATGTCCGCCAAATTATCTGCGCCGGCCCATTCTATCCAGACTGTTATCCTGTAACTTCATATTGATTATTTTTATAGAACCTGCGGCCTCGAAGAGGCCGCAGGTTTCGGTTAGATTTCTAATCTTATTATTTTAAAAAGGGACCTCGTAGAAAGGTCTGCAGTATTTATCATAAAATTATTTTTAATTTATGTATGAAGTTTTTCACTATTTTTGGCAAAATTTTAACCATGAAAAAATATTTACTGTTTTCTTTATTGGCATTTTCGAATATTGATGCTGCAGTTCTTTATGTTAATTCATCTGCGACAGGTTCAAACAACGGTCTTTCGTGGACTAATGCTTATACAGATTTACAGACAGCAATGAGTAATGCTATTTTTGGAGATGAGATTTGGGTAGCATCAGGAGTATACAAAGCCACTTCCACTACGGACAGGACCATATCATTTAATATGAAAAACGGAGTCAACTTGTATGGTGGATTCAGTGGAACGGAAACTTCTGTAGGCCAAAGAAACATCAGTCAAAACCCAACAACACTTTCTGGAGATATAGGAGCTATTGGAGACAACACAGATAATACAAATACAATATTAAAAATTATTAGCACAACATCCGGGATAACAGTGGACGGCTTTAGAATAATTTCCGGTAGAGGAGGAGGTTCTGCAGGCATATCATTAAACAACAATACAGGAATTATCAATATAAAGAACTGTTATTTCTATGATAACTTCGGAAGTACGGCAGGAGCTATATTCCAGGCTTACCAGGGAAATTATACAGTTAATGTTTCCAACTGTGATTTTATCAGCAATATAGCTGTTAATGGAGTTATTTTCTCTGACCAGTCAAGCAATAATAACCTTAATATTACCAACAGCAGATTTAAAGGCTCTGTAGCAGGAGGAATTGCCGTATTGAGCTTTGAAGCAGCCAATTTTACTATGGACAGATGTATTGTTACAAATAATACTTCCACCCAATCCAGTATTGTGCATATTGCTGCGAAGGCTTCTTCCAGGATAAGCAATTCTCTTTTTGCAGGGAATTCATACAGCGAAAATGCTCTGGCATTGTATAGTCTCAGCGGTATTTCACAGATTTTGGAAAATATTACCGTTGCTCATAATAAAAAAGTATTTCTGACCAACACATTCGAAACCGCTGTTTACAGTGTAAATGGCCAGGTTAAAGTATATAATTCTATTATTTACGGAAATACCAACTCTTCGAATAATGATCAGATTGATGCAGGAAATACTGTATCCCATTCTATTGTAGAAAATGGATACGCTACCGGTACAGGTATTTTGAATGCTAATCCTATGTTTGTTAATCCTAATACTTTAAGTGCTGCCCCATTCGATTGTACTTCCTATAATTACCAGTTGCTGGCCGGTTCGCCTGCAATTAATACAGGAAACAATACTTTTGTTACGCAAAGTCAGGATTTGCTTGGTAACGGCAGAACATCAGGATCTAATGTGGACATGGGGGCTTATGAAAAAACAGGAAACATGAGCGTGGATGAAGCTGTAAATAAGACGAAAAGCTTATTTTATGATTTTAAGAATGAAAATATTATAGTAAAGAATGGGAGAAACAATAATGTAATTGTTATTTACGACCAGTCAGGAAGAGCTGTTTTAAAAGCAGGTGTTAATAATTCTTTTTCTTTATCTCAGCTCTCGTCAGGAGTTTATTATGTAAATCTTCAGGATACAAAAGAAAATATAAAAATTATAAAGAAATAAACCGCCAGGAAACCAATCAGATAAACTTTAAATTCTGAACAATAAAAAAGAGACAGTATCATTTTTTTGAACTGTCTCTTTTGTTTAAACTGAGTTTGTACTTTTGAGATATCCAGTTGCCTGATTAATTTTCTTCTTAAGGTAAATAATAAAGGTTAGTAAGCCGCTGCATTAATGAAATTTCCTTAAAATAAAAATGCGATGAACCTGTGTACATCGCATTAATTTTATTTGAACTGATCTTAAATTAATTTTCAAGATCATATTTACTGATCACTTTCTGCGTAACTCCTGAACTGCTGAAACCACCATCATGGAAAAGGTTCTGCATCGTTACTTTCTTGGTAAGATCAGAGAACAGAGTAACACAATAGTCTGCACACTCTAAAGCGGTAGCATTTCCTAGCGGAGACATATCTTCAGCATACCCAAGGAATCCTCCGAAACCTTTCACACCGCTACCTGCAGTGGTCATAGTTGGAGATTGGGAAACGGTATTCACACGCACTTTTCTTTCTCCCCAATAGTTTCCGAAAGTTCTTGCAATACTTTCAAGATAAGCTTTGTTATCGGACATATCGTTATAATCCGGGAATGTTCTCTGAGCTGCAATATAAGTAAGGGCCAAAATACTTCCCCATTCGTTCATACAGTCTTTCTCCCAAGCCACGCGCATTACTTTATGGAAAGAAACAGCTGAGATATCCCAACCTTTTTCCAACCAGTCGTAATTCATTTCTGTATAATGTTTTCCTTTTCTAACGTTGATAGACATTCCGATGGAGTGAAGGATAAAGTCGATTTTGCCAAATTTTGCAACAGCGGCATCAAAAAGTTTTTCAAGATCTTCTATCGAAGTAGCATCTGCAGCTATCACCTCAGATCCTGTTTTTTCCGCTAAACCATTAAGTTCTCCCATTCTCAAAGCAATAGGGGCATTTGATAAGATAAATTCAGCACCTTCTTCATGACATCTTTCTGCAACTTTCCATGCGATAGATTGCTCATTAAGGGCTCCAAAAATAATTCCCTTTTTGCCTTTAAGTAAACCGTATGACATAATTTTTTAATGTTTATTTAAATACAAATGTAGCAATAATTTGTGTTTGCGACATAATAAAAATGGAGCCTTATTGATTTAAGACTCCATTTTCTTGAAAATATTTATATAACTGAAATTCTAATTGGTTTTCTTATTCCATTCTGCTTTTACATCCTCTGCAGCATCTTTGGTTTTTTCCCAGGCTTCATTTGCTTTATCTTTAATATCATCCCAGGCATCAGCTGCATTGTTTTTTACTTTTTCAAACCAATCTTCCTGTTGGGCTTCCTCATCATTGTTTCTTTTTTCATTGATATACTCTTTAGCTCTGTCTGCAAGATCTTCAATTTTCCATTTCGCATTGTCTGCTGCATTCTTTAAAGAGTTTTCTGTGTTGTTTACTGCATTTTCCGCTTTGTTGTATTCTGAATTGTTCATAATGTAATATTTTATTGTTGTGTACCAGTAAATAAACAATAACTATTCCTAAAATCCGGGACTACTGTTAAAGTTTTCTTAATCTTTTGTTATACTTTTCCAAATCACCCTTATCTTTATTCTAAAAATTAACCATAATGGAAAAGATACGCTGCGGCTGGTGCGAGAAAGATGACCTGTACCGGAAATATCATGATGAAGAGTGGGGACGTCCCACGTACGATGATAATATCATTTTTGAATTCCTGATTCTTGAAAGCTTCCAGGCAGGACTGAGTTGGTACACTATTCTTTCTAAAAGAGAGAATTTCAGAAAAGCTTTTGATCATTTTAATTATAAAAAAATTGCTCTGTATACGGAAGAGAAAATTGAGGAGCTCATGAATGATCCCGGAATTATCAGGAACCGCCTTAAAATAAAAGCAACAGTAAACAATGCGCAGAAATTTCAGGAAGTGCAGAAAGAGTTTGGAAGCTTTTCAAAATACATCTGGGGTTTTGTTGGAGGAAAGCCAGTGGATAACCGGCCTAAAGCGTTAAGTGATGTTCCGGCCGTTACTGAAATTTCAGATGCCCTGTCTAAGGATCTTAAGAAACGAGGATTTAAATTTATGGGATCTACCGTTGTTTATGCTCACATGCAGGCAACCGGAATGGTAAATGATCATATTGAAAGCTGTTTTATTAGAAGTTAGTTAATTTTATTTTATTCAATTTTTAGGGATGTTTTTTGATTAAAATATAATTTGATAATTGTTTTTGGAAAGCTTAAGGCTTGTTATATGAGAGCAGTAAAGGGTTGTAGCTCATTCAATAAGAAATAATGTTTCAATTAATAGTGATTAAATAAGTACTTATTCACTGTTAAGTATGTTTATTGTGAATTTAATAAAATAAAAACCTGTTTTTAAATAAATTAGTATATTTGCAGCCTCAAAAAATAACTATTTGTAATAGGCAATGCATAACATCAGCAGACTTCAACTGTTCCTTCTTTTTTTACTCTTTAATCAATTTGTGTACGCACAGGTGGGGATCGGAACTTCTAATCCTGATTCTTCTGCCATGCTGGAAATCAGTTCAAAAAACAAGGGGGTACTTTTTCCAAGCGTACCTTTACGATCAGTTACAGATCAGGTAACCATTCAAAATCCAGCTGAAGGACTGATGGTATGGAACAACGGTACAGGATCATTAACAGATGCAGGTATTTATTACTGGAGTAAATCGAGATGGAATATGCTGTCTACCGATACAAACAATGGAACAAACGGCGGAAATATCGCTCCGTTTTCGGGATGGAATACTTCAGCCACCAACAGTGGTAATTATGGAGGAGTTAATACCAATCTTTCTTTAGGGACCAATACTTTGGATGATCTTGTTTTCAAAGTTAATTCTATTACAATGGGAAGGCTAGGAGTGAACAACTCAATAAGTTTTGGAACAGGAGCCAAGGCAGAACAAAACGGGATTGCTCTTGGTAGTTCCAGCAGTGCCTATCAGGGAATAGCAATCGGAATGAATACTTCTGTAACAGCTAATGAATCGGTAGCGGTGGGAGCAAATACTCAAATTTCCGGTTATCAGTCAACAGCAGTAGGATTTAATGCTAAAGTGACGGTAAATGAGGCTATGGCTGTAGGGAACAATGCTGAAGCAGCAGGCTTTCAGTCAATTGCATTAGGATTTAATGCCAAAACAACTATGAATGATGCAACGGCATTGGGAAAGAATTCTACAGCGTCTGGGTTCCAGTCTACGGCAGTAGGTTATAATGCAAAAACAAATTCCAATAGCGAAACAGCAATAGGGTATAATGCACTCACCAATAACCAGAATTCTACCGCAGTAGGATCGGGTGCAAATGCTGCCGGTCAGTTTTCTACAGCAATAGGCTATGAAGCAGCAACTTCTCAGGCCAATGCAATTATCCTCGGGAACAATAATGCCAATATTGGAATAGGTACACCAACTCCCAATACTTCTACTAAATTAGATGTAAACGGGCAATATAAATTAGGTGAAAAGGGGAGTGTACAGAAAAACCAGATCAGCTTTGAAGCCTGGACATCGGTTTCTGTCAATAATCTGGCGCCCGGAAAATCTGTTACGCTTGAAATCCCTGTTCCTGCGAATATGCAACCAGGTTCTGTAAGAGCAGCAATTGTAGTTTCTCCGGCAGGCGATTTTGCCGGGAATACTTCTTTTTCGGTATCCAATCCAAGAATGACTTCTATTACGAAAGTTACGATCAATCTCACCAATATCTCAGGCGGACCTGAAAGCTTGTATTCCGGACATTTTTATGTGATGATTAATGAGTTTTAGGGGGTTAACAAAATTTTTATAATTTTTAAGTTTCCAGCGAATTTTTTTAGATTGACAAGTAATTTTTTTTGCCAAGTATGATTTATCATTAATAAATAATCAGAGACTTTATAGAGAATCCGGATGAAAAAATTATTATATGGAATAATAGAGCACGGAAAATAGGTATATAATACGACTCATTGGCCAAATATTATAATAATCAATTGAAGATAAGTGATTTACTACATTTGATAGTCTAACATTTATACACAGCTCCCTATACTTTATAAAATATAGGGAGCTGTGTATGAGATTTAGAATGGTATTTCGTAAAATTTGCTAAATTTAGCATAATCTAAAAAATTGTATTTATTTTTCAATTGGAGGAAGTCCCTGTAAAGCCCTGATTCTGTTAACTTGAGTGAGGTCCTCACCTGAAAATTGTTTTAGTTTATTTTCGTCTTGAAATTTATTCCAACTATTTGATTCTTCAATCTCTTCTCCATATAATTCTGTTAAAACTTCAGTGAAACTGTTTGCAACAAAATCCAAATTATAATAATCTGATTCTTTTTCGTGATCTTCAATAATTATTTCTTTGTCTTCAACAATGAACTTTTGTTCGTGATCCCATCTTACAATGGTTGGATTATTTTCATTACTTCTGAAGTCATAACAAAGGAAGTTACCACCAGGATCCATTGTAATAGGATATACTTTTTCAGGAATTTTATTTTTTAATTCTTGATATAGAGAAATAATGTTTTCTTCGGAATCTAAATTGAAGTTCAAAAGTTCCCCGAATGCTTTTCCAACCTGTCTGTTTGTATCAATTGTATTAGGAGACGGCGTAGCAGCATTATTTTCTAAAACTACATTTATGTAATCTGAAGGAAATTTGATTCCTAAAATTTCTTCAACTTTTTGAATTGAATTGGTATCCTTTAATTCTTTTTTATATAACCATTTCATAAATTAAATATTTTGACTTATCAATTATTTTTTTATCTAACTCCTCCTCCCCAAATGCTATTTCCTCCAGTATGGCCGGTACTTCCATGAATACTTCTATCAACAAGCTCCATTACTCCTGTTTGCTCATTGTGATGCCATGTAAGTCCAGCAGGACGAGGTTTATGATTCATAATATCCAACAATTGTTGATCTGTAAATTTGCTTGCAAGAGCTGGGTTTGCAGCAATCTCATCTGCTAATTTTTTTGTACAGTGAGTGAATTGGCTAGGATCACTTGCTACTAACAAATTATTTGGAAGTGTCGTTGTAAATTTAGAATCAAATACAGGAAATACTCCATCTACTTTTTGACCATTTACTATAACTTCAGTTTTTGCAAAGGGAACTCCTGTAACGGGATGTACACTTCCATCTAATGATTGATTAATAGTTTTTAGGCTGCCATCAGCATTAAAATTACATCCATTATGTACCAGAATTCCATCTTCTGTTACATAATAGTTCTCATTGGCCTCAATATCAAAATTATAAACTTTTTCGTAATGTGGCAATACTTCAATACTAATTATAGTGGTATAATTTCCTCCTTTAAGATGGAGAATGTCGCCTGCACTCAAATCTTTGGCTTCTATCCATTCATCATTACAGAAGAAACGGTGCTCGGGAGTTACTCTCACAAATTCTCCTGTAGGAAGTTCTATAGAAAGCATCTGTAGGGTAAACCGTTCGTGTTTTTTTAAAATGGGCTGGTACTCCTGTTCTTTGGTGAGCTCATTATAAGTAAGCACCAGATCACCTTCATACAGATCCTCAATATTCTGCAATCCGTTTGGAGTATGAACCTTGGTGCCTGCAGGAAAACATACCTGTGTAGCTCCATGAGCGGCAAAAATTCCAAGAATAAGGCTTATGCCGCTTTCTTTCAGTTTTTCAAGAGTATCTTTATCGCTGCTCCATATATTGTACTGGTCATAATAGGCACCACCAATTCCCAATCCTCTCAGCCACTTACAGGCGGCCGGAAGGTTTTTAAATCCCTTGAATGTAAATTGCTCTATGAGTTCCTTTCTGGCTGTATTCATAAACTGTTGTCCAAAGGTGGTGGCAAATCTGCTGGCTCCCTCTCTCAAAGTTGTGGCACCTGCCGCCGCAGAACCTGCACCTGCAACCATTGACGTTGCTCCTCTTCCGGCAAGAAATCCAAAGGCAAAATTGGCTACATGCCCCAAGTTGGTAAGTGCGGCACTTCCCCAGGCTTCCCAAACTGTTTCTTTGGGAGTAATAGTTCCTCCTTCTACCGGACATACCATAACAGAAGAAAGGGTTAGGGTTTTGTGATCCTGGATGGAGAATTTTTGTGAAGTATTCGTCCACTTTCTTTGTTCAGCAGCAGCTTTACATTTTATCAGACCTATGGCAACTGCTGCCAAGATCGCAGCAGCAATAATTGCGGCGGCCAGCCATCCGGGGCCCGGAATCATGGCGCATACTCCTACGGCAATCCCTGCTGCAGCTCCTGCCATGAAAGCTATGCTGCCCAGACAGACAAAATTATTCCCTTTGAGGGTATCCAGTTCTGTGGCAGCTTTGTCTCCACTAAAGGTTACAAAATCCTGACTTGTGACCTTCATTTTTTTTGGTGCAACGCCTTTATCACAGACTAAATAATGTTTTTCGGTAAGATACTGTTCTTCTTCCATGATATTACAGTTCTAAATGAGTGTCCATAAAGCAATGATAATAGAAAAATTCACCCAGCTTTTCAGTAATGGTAAAATCAGATTTTAACAATATCCGGTCGTCATAAAGGTATTTTCCATTTACTTTGTATTCGGGATGCATATAATTATCTTTTGCAAATTCCCGTAATCTTCTGATCATTTTTTCATCCCGAATCATCATTCCCTCCACATTCCATTCATCAAATTCCTGTTCTGTAGTTTTTTTTGATACGGAGAGATTGACGGGAATGACAACTCCGGCTCCGAATCGGTCCATATCTTCCCGCTTTACATAGCTTTTAGAACCTTCTTCAATGGGCTCTTTTCCAAATATGTAAAAAAACTGATACAGAAAATGGATATATCTGATGCTCTTTATCTCCATCTCTTCATTAGTGAGTTCGTATTCTTTAGCTCTGATAATTTCATAGGCTTCAATTGGGTGTGCATTGGTGAGCCATTCTTTAATCTTTGCCCATTTTTTCCGAATCATGTCGCCATTGTAAATTTTAGCAATTTCTCCTTTTTTATTGATTCCTACTTCCAAAGTGCTGTAGATACTGCATATTTTATTGGTCATTTCAGTAATCTGTACGATGAGTGGATCTTCATACATTTCCAGGTTATACTCCGTTTCGGTAATTTCAAATATATGGTAATCTTCGTCAGGATCTTTTCCCTTATATGTAACAGATGTTTTAATATTTATCTTGTAATTACTGTCCATACTGTGAACTTTGGTTTTGCCTATAATATCTGTATTATATTGATATTCTTTGCCGATCTCCATTTTTGATTACTTATTAATATTTACTTTATTACCGTTGATCTGAACTTCTGAGCTTCCGGAAATATTTATTTTTTTGCTGCCTATTTTAGTTTCATCTGTAGAGGAAAGATTGATGTTTTTCTTAGCATCTATAATAATTTCTTTCCCATTGATAGTTATTTTTCCTTCTTTATCGATAATAATAGTGCTGGCTCCGACTACGATTTTAAATTCTGTATTGGCAGTCAGAGAAACCTTTCCTGTTTTATCCATTTGAAGTACTGAAGCATCCCCGACATTGATCATATTTGTATTTCCTGCTTTTACTGTATTATTATTTCCAACAGTTACCGTTTTGTCATTATTAGCATTGGTCAGTGCATTCCCTGCACCGTCAAATTTCATATTGGCTCCTCCCTGGTCGGTTAAGAATACTGAACCTTCACCATCATTAAGTTCCAGTTTATTACCGCTTCTGCTGCTCAGGCTTTTCACATTATTTCCTGTTCCGCCACCGCCGCCAACTCCTCCATGAAACATACCGCCCATAACGAAAGGACGGTCAGGGTGCTGATGAACAAAATTAACGACTACCTGGTCACCAACTTCTGGAATGGCCATAAATCCACGGTTTTTACTGACCTTATCACTGCCTCCTGCATCAGGGGTCATCACACGGATAAATTCTGTGGTATCCTGTCCGTTCTGCCAGTCAAACTGAACCTGTATGCGGCCTTGATTTAATGGGTCTGTATTGGAAATTACCTTGGCAAACTGTGGTTCAGCTTTCGGGACTTCAAATTCAGGACGTGGAATAAAGCCTGTATCTGCCGCTATAGCTTCAAAATTTCCTGTGTAATATCCCCGTGCATCTACCTCGTGACTGATTTCCGTGATCATGAGCTTGGTAAAATAGGCGGTTTGATTAGTTGCAGATTTCCGCATTTCCACATCAGCAAGACATCCGGGATATAAAAATGGGACCGAAGTGCTTCCGGAAGTGATAAATACATTGACAGCTTTACTTCCTGCCGTTCCTTTTTGTGAGGCATCAATATCCATAAAGGTTGAAGCCTTGATAGGAGCTACTCTCAATGAAGGCGTGGTAAAGGTTGTTCTCGATATTTCATAAGCACGCTTTGCAATATCTGACTGATGGTTTATTTTTGAATCCCCTGTGGTAAGTTTTTCATTTTTGCTGCTGTTATAGCCATAAAAAGTAGGATTTACATGCTGGGCTTTCATTTTGATCTTAATGTCATGTACACTGCTTCCATACACCAGCTGAACCGGTTTTTCCTGTGGAGGGAGTTTTCCGAAATGGAGTACTTCACCGTCATAATAAAACTGCTCCCCATAGGCTTCTGCTATTCTTGCCAGATAATTGTAGTGCGTTTCTTCGTATTGTGAACTGTAAGAAACATTTCCATGCTGGGAATCTACCCTGAAATCAAATTTATTGGAGCCAAGACCTTCTTTGATCACCCAGTCTGCAATACTGTTCAGGCTGATTTCCTGGCGCCCGCCAAAACTCTGAATATGCGGGGCCGCATCTAAAAGGATGGTAGGACTGTTTCCACTAAGGACAATATTCCCCAGACTTCCTTTATCCTGACTGAATCCTACTTCTGTAATAACTCCCACGAAGTTTCTTTCAGGACTTTCCTCAACGTCTTTGTATTTGAACACGACTGTGATCCTTTTACCCAGGAAATTCTGCGCCTGTTCCAGATTGTGGTTTTCGGCACCTCCCAATGTATCATGGGCAAGGGTGAGATCAAACTCATGATGCTTAACGGCACTCTGGGTAAGTTTGAAATGCTTGAAATGTTTGATAATTTTACCTTCAATAATAATATCAAGCTTAATAACCCGGTTGATCCCTAAAAGCTCACTTTTGGGAATAGATCCGGCATTATGTATTTTAGAGGTTGGCTGGTCCGACCAGATTTTACTTTCCTTTATCAGTGGGGTATTCGGCCCGGAAGCCTGATTCAGAAATGTATTGCTGTAGGAGAGGGCCTGTCCGGCTGTCTGTACTGTTTTTTGAATTTTACTGTCGGCCTTTTTTACTGCTTCTTTGCCTGCATTATTAGCTGTAGCCTGCAGATTATCCAAACTTTTCTTGGATTTTGGATCTGGCTTTTTTGATGACTCATTATCTTGGAACATAACATATTTTTTCTGGGTTCGGGTTTTAAACAACAGTCCGGCTTACGGGTCTGTTTGAGATCTTTCTTATCACTCACGTCAGATAAAATACTGTATGGTCATGTCAACAGAATTAGTATCTTTTGTGAGGAAATTATCGTTCTGTTTTCACTTAATGTCCGGGTATATCCCGATATATTTTTTAACTTTAAAATAGAATTAATATTTTATTTACATGAATTTAATATTCTGAATTACAGACCTATAATATAATAATTAAAATCACGTACATGTGAAACAAATATAAGCAGCAATGAGGCAAATAGGAAAAAAGTAGATGCCAATTTCAGTTTTTGTCGTAGTTTTACTACTAACAGTTGTTAGGTTGTTGCTTTCTTATCTGAAAAACTCTCATTAATGTTATAAAAAGTAATTTATCAGGGGAAAATTTATAAAATAAATGGTTTAATTTTACCGGATCAAATTTCTTTTTTTCCTTATCTAAAGGAGAAATAAACAGATTAACACATGAAGAAAACAGGAATTATCGGCTGTGGATGGCTTGGATCAAAAATTGCCGATTCCATGTCAGGCAGGTACACTATATATACTACAGCAACAACGAAAGATAAAGCAGAAGACTTGTCAGCTAGAGGATTTAATGCTTCTGTGGCTGTCTTTCCGGATTTTCAGCTTGAAAAGAAACTCGAAGAATGGAGTGAGATTAAAGAGATGGATGTTCTGATTATTACCATTCCTATTTCCGGGAAAAGTTGCTGTGTAAGTTCACTTTATAACAGGATGCAGCATTTATTATCATTTATAGGTGATTTCAAAGGACAAATGTTTGTGATGAGCTCTACAGGAGTGTATCCGGATACTCCGGGAGAATATGCAGAAGAAAGCCTTTCGCCAGATGAGGTTGCGGGAGAGAGGATGATCAGAAATAAATATCCGCAGGCTAATATTCTCAGGCTGGCCGGATTGATGGGGGATAACAGGCTTCTTAAAAACTATAATGTGTCCAACCTTGATGCTCCGGTAAATCATATTCATTATGAAGATATCTGCAATATTATTGAAAAAATGATTGAAAGAGGTTCAGAAGGGAAGCTTTACAATATAGCAGCACCTAAGCATCCTTCAAAAGCACAAGTGATCAATACGCAGAAAGATCTACCTTTTCCGAAGGAGGATATAGCTGAAGGGAAAATAATTCTATCTTCAAAATTAACATCGGAATTAGACTTTATTTTTAAATATCCGGACCCGAAGGATTTTCATTGAAAAACTTTTTTTAAATAAAAAAATCTGCGAGAGAAAAAGATATTCTCTCGCAGATTTAGCAGATTACGCTGATGCTTGCGTTATATTTTTATTTAATGATTCTTTCCAGCACCCAATCAATAAGGTTCTTTTCAGAGGCATGATGATCTGCAGAGAATTCTCCACGTCTTCTGTTGGCGATAACGTTATTGACGGTAATGGCTTTGTGACCTAATAATTTTGAAAGTGCATAAATGGCTGAGGTTTCCATTTCAAAGTTCGTAATTCCAAGGTCATTCAACGTTTCCAGGAACTTATCATCAACTGCTTTTAAACGAAGCTGTCTTCCCTGAGGGGCATAGAATCCCGGGAAAGTGGCTGTATTTCCATGGTATTTGGCATCTTTATAATATTCTCCCATTTCTTCCGCCCAGTCCGAGAAATAAAGCATCGGCTTGATCTTTTCATAAGGAAATTTCTCCATAAAACTTTTGGAAAATTCATTCTCAAAACTGTAATCCTGATAAAAATGCATCAGTCCGTCCAGACCAACCACATTCTGGGTCACCAGCATATTATCTACCTGTACATCAGGGTTTACACTTCCGCAGGTTCCCATACGGAAAAGTTCCAGGGCTTTGTGTTCTGTCTTGAATTCTTTGTTTTTAAGATCAATATTCACCAAGGCATCAAGTTCGTTCATCACGATATCGATATTCTCTGTTCCGATACCTGTGGACATTACGGTAATTCTTTCCCCTCGCAATGTTCCAGTGTGAGTGTAAAATTCCCTTTTGTTTTTTTTGATCTCTACTTTGTCAAAATATTTTGAAACTTTTGCCACTCGGTCCGGATCTCCCACAAGGATGATCTTATCAGCAATATCTTCAGGTAAAAGGTTTAAGTGGTATACACTTCCGTCGTCATTCAGCACCAGCTCTGAGGCAGCAAGTTTATTTAGCATAATCTATATTTTTGTTTTTTTTAATTAATGAAAATAGCGTCTTTGTAAGGAGATCCGGCAAGATCATAAATAGTATCGTATTCTTCTACAATTCTTTTCTGACCCTGGAAAATCTCGTAGACTGTAACAATGGTCTTTTCAAAATTTTTCGGGTCTTTTCTTTGGGTAGTGATTTCATAAAATTTGTCACCTTTCTTTAATACGGAAACCATTTCTTCCTTGGTTGAGTTGTTGGAATCCATCATTCCCGGAAAATCCATCACAACATCTTTAAGGTCTGTATAATTTTTATAAGGCTTTGTCACCCCGTTTGAATAGACATATACATTGGGAATTTCCTTATTTTCTTCCAGGCGTATGAGGTAATAATCGTTGCCTTTTTTCTCTGCATAAACGGCCATTTCTTTCTTTTTCTGTGAAAATGCACAAACTGAAAGAAGACCCGCCGCCAATGCGAATAAAACTTTTGTATTCATGATCATATTTTGTTTTTAGTGAAATAATGTTAAAAATCCTCGCCCAATATCTTACGTCATCATTTTTTAACCGGCTTTTAGAAATCAGCCGTTTCCAAGTATAATGAATTTGATTTCGGGGTTTAAAATTAATAAAAATATTTTATCTGAAATGATAAACATTTTTTAATCTGTGCTTAAACTTAAGATAATATCGGAACAGTACTTTTGCCGCTAAAATTCCATGAGATTATATCCGCTGCTCGCTGTAGTTGTATTGATAGGTTTGGCTGTCATGTCCTTTAACCCGGTTGATAAAGGAAAAGAAAGTGAAAATACCTTTGTTAATAAAGGTTTGTCAGATTTTAAAAACAAGCTTGAGCAGCTGAAGTCGGATGTCTATAAATTCTCAGAAGATGAGATTTCTGTTGAAGAGCTCCGGAATTCTTTAAGCAATACCAGAAATTCGTTTAAGGAAATTGAGTTTTATGTTGCCTACCATTATCCGGAATTTACAAAAACACATCTTAATGCCGCTCCGCTGTTTCACATAGAGGCTGCAGGCACTTCTGCCTACACCTTGCCACCAGAAGGGCTTCAGGTACTGGACGAACTGATATTTTCTGATGAAGCTCCGGAAGAAAAAGAAAAGATTAAAACCATTACAGATTTTCTGTATAATTCTTATTCAGGTTTTTACCTGAGTGCCGTGAAGAATGGGTTAAGCCGCGGAAACAACAAAACACTGCCTTTAAGGATAGAACTGATAAGAATATATACTCTTGGAGTTACAGGCTTTGATACACCGGGTTCCCTGAATATTTCCGAAGAAGCTGCCCATGCATTGACAGGAATTAAACAATACATCAACGATGATGCTTATTTTAAGAACTATAATGTTCAGAAAGCTAATCAAATCCTTACTGAAGGGATAAGCTATCTTTCGGATCATAAAGATTTTGAAGCTTTTGACAGGATTGAGTTTTACAAAAAATATATCCAGCCTCTTTATGAAGAGTTGGGAAAATGGGACGGAAGAGAAGATGATCTCAAGGAGTTTTCCGGCTGGAATGTAAAGAGTAAGAATCTTTTCAGCAGCGATTTTCTGGATCCATATTTTTATACCCTGCTGAAATCTTCAGAAGACAATGCCAATCTCAGAAGTCTTGGAAAATCCATTTTCTATGATCAGAATTTAAGCCAGAACGGTAAAATGAGCTGTGCTGCCTGCCATCTTCAGGAAAATGCGTTTACAGACCTCAAAGTAAAATCGCAGAGTAATGTGGAAGGGAAAACTGTCCTGAGAAATTCTCCGTCCTTATACAATGCTGTTTTTGCCAAAAGATTTTTCTACGACCTGCGTGCATTTTATCTGGAACAGCAGGCGGAACATGTGATCTATAATGATGATGAATTCAATACCAGCTATGAAGAAATCATTCGGAAATTAAAAACAAAACCTGAATATAAAAAAGCCTTCCGTACTGCCTTTAAAGATGGCAAAATAAATAAGGAAAACTTCTCCAAGGCTTTAAGTTCCTATGTAGCCTCCTTGTATTCTTTCGACAGTGATTTTGACCGTTTTATGAGAAATGAAAAAGACATTTCTGAAGATGTCAAAAAAGGATATAATCTTTTCATGGGAAAAGCCAATTGTGCCACCTGTCATTTTGCTCCGCATTTTTCGGGTCTTGTGCCTCCGTTTTTTAATGAGAATGAATCCGAGGTCCTGGGCATTACAACAAAACCTGTGAATCAGCTTCCTGTTGAACTGGATTCTGATCCGGGAAGAGGAAACAGTCCTGTGAAAAAAGAAAAATCATGGATCTATGATTATTCTTTCAAAACAGTTACGGTTCGAAATATTGCGCTTACAAAACCTTATTTTCATAACGGAGCTTTCAATACCCTGGAAGAAGTATTGGATTTCTATAACGAAGGCGGAGGAGAAGGACTGGGCTTAAAAATGAAAAACCAAACCTTACCGCCGGATAAGCTGGATCTTACAAAAACGGAAATAAGACAGATTATTGCTTTCCTGAATTCTTTGACAGATATCAGCAGAGCGAGGTAATTGCGTTTCGGGTTTCGAGATGCGGTGTAAAGAAACTTTAAACTGTAAACTCGGAACTTGTAATCCGTATCATTTAACAATTATTTAATTCCCTTAACATTGGGTTATAAATTAATTAATATTCTCCTCTTTATATTTAAAGTCCTATTAACAGAGGTGCCGGGCCAAAAAAATAGTTTTGCAATGTCTAATAAATCAATAGAAAATGAAGAAAAAATTACTTACAATTGCGGCATTGGCAATGGTTGCCGGCTTTAGCGTACATGCGCAGACTTTTTTATTCAATAAAAACTCGTCATGGAGCTATAAAGACAATAACCAGGCGCTGGCAGATTCCTGGAAAGGGCAAACATTTGACATTTCAACATGGGCAGTCGGAAACGGACCTCTTGGATATGGCGACCCTGTAACTACAACGATCAGTTCAGGTCTTACAACAGCTTATTTTGCTAAAGATTTTACTGTGGACTTATCAACTCTTACTGATAATATGGAGCTTGGAGTGATGAGAGATGACGGAATTGTAGTTTACCTCAACGGAGTAGAGGTGGTGAGAGACAATATGCCTGCAGGTAGTATTGCTTTCAGTACACCGTCCAGCACTACAATTGATGGTGCGGCAGAAAATGTTTACAATATTTTCTCTATTCCGAAATCGAGTTTTGTAAATGGTACCAACAGGATTTCCGTAGAGCTTCATAATAGAACCGGAGCCAGTTCAGACCTTAGAATAGATGCTTATTTAAAGACTGTACCGGCTGTTCAGGGATGTACGGGAACACATATCAGTTGCTTTACTTCAATTGTTCCTACTGCACAAACCAATAAACTGATTATTCCGGCAGAACACAAATACCAGCTTATCTTAAAAGAAGGCGACAATTATACAGAAGGAGGCGGAATGGTAGGCGGCCAGAATGATTTTACAGCTTATGTTGACAAAGCAGGAAGCAGCACAAACGGGTATCTTTCTGTAAACCACGAAACAAATCCGGGAGGTGTTACCATGGCTGAGGTAAACTACAATGCCTCTACCAAACTTTGGCAGCTGACCAGATCCAGAGCTGTAAGCTTTTCAGATCCCAGCCTGGTTCAGACCATCAGAAACTGTTCAGGTGGAATTACTCCTTGGGGAACAGTAGTTACAGCCGAAGAATCTGTTACTTCCAATGATGTAAACAATGACGGTTATAAAGATTACGGATGGTTAGTGGAAATTGATCCAGCTACGGCACAGGTTATTTCTAAAAATGCCGACGGTTCCAAGGGAAAACTTTGGCAGATGGGTATTATGAACCATGAAAACGTAGTGATAAACAGTGCAGGAACTACAGCCTACTACGGAGAAGATGGTGGAACTCATATGGTTTATAAATATGTAATGGATACTCCAAATGATCTTTCTTCAGGAAACTTATATGTTTTAAAAGTTGATCAGGGATTAACCACAGCAGGAGATCCGGTAGGAACTACAGCTACCTGGGTTCAGGTTCCGAATAAATTGAAAGCGGATCAGAATAACACAACCGCTCTGGCACAATCGCTTGGAGGAACAAGATTCAACGGAGTGGAAGATGTGGATATCAGCCCATTAGACGGGAAAATCTATTTTACGGCAAAAGGCTTTGACAGAATATACCGTCTTCAGGATAACGGAACGACTGCTTCTCAGGTAGAAACCTTTGCAGGAGGTGCCGCTACAACCTATTCTTTCAATACTTCTCAGGGAACGAAAACTGAAGCGTGGGGCGATGGGAATGACAATCTTACTTTCGATGAACTTGGTAACCTTTGGGTTCTTCAGGATGGCGGAAAAAATTATATTTGGGTAATTGCCCCGGATCATACCCAGGCTAATCCTAAAGTAAGACTTTTTGCTTCTATGCCGGCGGGATCGGAGCCAACGGGACTAACGTTTACTCCTGATCATAAATTCGGTTTCTTCTCAATCCAGCACCCTGACTCTACAATTGCGACAGATATAGATGCAACAGGAAATACCATCGATTACAGAGGGAAATCCGCTACGATTGTTATTGCCTTAAAGCAAAACCTGGGAACTGCCGGAGCATTGGGAACTACTGAAACCCAAAAAGCTGAAAATACCGTTGAGGTTGCTCCGAATCCTACTTCAGGTAACGTAAAAATCAATTCACCAAAAGGACTGAAAGACATTTCAGTAACAGCATACAGCATGGATGGAAAGATTGTTTATACCAAGAAATTCAGCGGACTCAACAGATCATTGGATCTCGATTTTACCCAGCAGCTTGAAGGATCGCGAATTCTTGTTCTGAATATTGAGGCAGAAGGCGGTTTCCAGAAGACTGTGAAATTATTGAAAAAATAAATTATTAATATCCGGTTTCGGCGGCGGCAAAGCCGCCGCCGAAACCCTTTTACTCTATGAAAAAGCTTGTTTTATTGATTTCCGTTTTATCTTTATGCCATATCAGGGCACAGATTGATCCTGTAAAATATCCGACCTTTACCAGCATTGATGAGGCGTTAAACAGTGAAAAAACGGTTTATAGTATAAGCTTCAGGCAAAAAGGACTGTTCAACCTTCCACCGCAGATTTCCAAGTTAAAGTCCTTGTTTTTTCTAAACATTATGGGAAACAAGCTTGAAAAAATGGATCAGGAGATTTTTACCCTAACTGAGCTTGAGATTTTGAACGTGAATGAAAACAGTATCAAATACATCCCTGATGAAATAGGAAATTTGAAAAAGTTGAACACTTTCTCAATGAATCTCAATGGCCTTACAAGCATTAATCCCAATATTGCAAAACTTCAAAATTTGAAGGCGGTGCATCTTGATGCCAATAATCTCAATGTATTTCCGGAAGCGTTGATGGAAATTCCGGCTTTGGAAGAAATTAACCTTCAGGGAAACCAGATCAGTATTATTGTAGACCGTTTGTATGGGATCAAAAATTTAAAGTTTCTTAATTTATCTGAAAATCAGATTAATGACTTAGGGAATCTTTCCTTTCCTAGAAATTTAAAATATCTTGAGTTGCAGCAGAATGCTATTGTAAAGCTCCCTGAAAATCTTTTCAAAGCTCAGAATCTTGAATTTTTGAATGTAAGCAGCAATCATATCACAGAAATATCTCCTAAAATAAAAGGATTGGAAAATATAGTCAGCATGAATCTGGCCCATAATCATTTGAAAGATCTTCCTTCAGAAATAGCCCGGCTGAAAAAGCTGAAAACCCTTATCCTGACAGGAAACCCAATAGAAAAAATAAAGATTGAACGGTTAAAAAAACTGATGCCGGAAACCCAGATCTATTTCTAGATTTATCCGCCGACTCTTTTGGTTTTGTATCCCATTTCTTTAAGGATATTCATTATTTTGTCACGGTTATCCCCCTGAATAATGATCGTTCCGTCTTTCTCTGAGCCACCTATTCCCAGGGTGGTTTTTATTTTTTTAGAGATTTTCTTTAAATCTTCTTCACTGCCTTCCCAGCCTTCAACAATCGTTACAGGCTTGCCGTTTCTGCCTTTCTTCTCAAATTTGCATACCAAAGGCTCCTGCTGCTTAAATTCTTCTTTAGGCATTTCAAAATCCTGTTCCTCATGCTCAGGAAATAGGTTCTTTAACTGATCTCGTAAATCCATAAAGCAAAATTAAATAAATAATTTAGAAAAGTACATCAGCAAGTTTGAAAATTAATTACGCAATTTCTATTGATATAAGTAGCCTAAAAAAACATCATTTTTTCTCCTGATCTTTTCAAAATAAACCCTTCAAATTCGTCCATTCATCCGAAATTAGGTAAATTTGTGTAACAAAAAGTTATACAAAATGTCAAAAAAAGCAATATTAGCAATCCTTGACGGATGGGGACTGGGAACAAATCCTGAGGTTTCTGCCCTGGATAAAGCAAACACTCCATTTATAGACAGCTGTTATCAAAAATTTCCACATACAACATTAGAAGCCAGCGGCCTGGCTGTAGGGCTTCCTGCAGGACAGATGGGGAATTCTGAAGTAGGACACATGAATCTGGGAGCAGGAAGAGTGGTCTACCAGAACCTTGTAAAGCTGAATATGGCAGTTGAAAACGGAACACTGGGACAACAGCAGGTGATTCAGGATGCCTTCGAATATGCTAAAAGAGAAAATAAAAAGCTTCATTTTATCGGATTGGTTTCCAATGGTGGGGTGCATTCCCATATCAACCACTTGAAAGGATTACTTACTGCCGCTCATGAGTTCGGATTAAATGAAAACGTTTTTGTGCATGCTTTTACAGACGGAAGAGACTGTGATCCTCATTCAGGGCTGGGCTTTATAGAAGAGCTTCAGAACCATATGGCAGCTACCGTGGGTAAGCTGGCAACCGTGATCGGAAGATACTATGCCATGGACCGTGATAAAAGATGGGAGCGTGTAAAACTGGCGTATGATGCAATGGTAGAAGGTGTGGGGCTGCAAACGACAGATGCATTGGCTGCCATTAAAGATTCCTACAATAATAATGTAACTGATGAGTTCTTAAAACCCATTATTTTAGTCAATACCACAGCGACAGGAAATATCGTTCCGGTGGCAAAAATTGTGGATAATGATGTGGTGATCTGCTTCAATTTCCGTACAGACAGAGGGCGTGAAATCACAGAAGTGCTTTCCCAGAAAGATTTCCCTGAATTCTTTATGCGTAAGCTGAACCTTCACTATATTACTTTAACCAATTATGACAAGACCTTCCAGAATGTACAGGTTGTATTTGATGAAGAAGTTTTGAAGGAAACGATGGGTGAAATTCTTGAGAGAAACGGAAAAACACAGATCAGAATTGCGGAAACAGAGAAATACCCTCACGTAACATTCTTCTTTTCCGGAGGAAGGGAGGAAGAATTCAAGGGTGAGAGAAGACTCCTTTGCCCAAGTCCGAAAGATGTACCTACCTATGATCTTAAGCCTGAAATGTCAGCTTATGACATTACCAATGCCATTGTACCGGAACTCGAAAACGGAACTGCTGATTTTGTCTGCTTAAATTTTGCCAATACCGATATGGTAGGGCATACAGGTGTTTTTGAAGCTGCGGTAAAAGCCGCTGAAACCGTAGATAAATGCATTGAGAAAGTAGCAACCGCTGCCTACGAAAATGGTTATGCCGTGTTTATCCTGGCAGACCATGGAAATTCAGACGTAATGATCAATCCGGATGGAACGCCAAATACACAGCATTCCACTAATCTTGTTCCGTTTATTGTCATGGATAAAGATCATACTTGGAACCTGAAACCTGGAAAACTGGGCGATGTAGCGCCTACTATCTTAAAGGTAATGGGTGTGGAAATTCCGGAAGTAATGACAGGAGACATTTTAGTTAGCTAAAATTTAATAATATTGTCATAAAAATGCCGTTATTATAACAGATGGCGGCATTTTTGTATGATTTATATCAGTCATGGTATGGGTTGCATATATTATTATGCCACAAATAATAAATAAATCATATCTTTGCAAATTAAAAATCTATTTAGTAAGATGTATCAAAAGCTTGTTAGGAAAGAAGTAATGGGAATATTGGAAAAGGAAGTGAGTTCTTTTCTGGATAAATTTTTAACCCCGATTGAAAAAATTTGGCAGCCTTCTGACTACCTGCCGGATCCGTCAAGCTCAGATTTTAAATATGACCTGGAAGAAATCCAGACTTTTGCACGCGAAATGCCTTATGATCTTTTTGTAACATTAATCGGAGACTGTATCACCGAAGAAGCATTGCCTTCCTATGAGTCTTGGTTAATGGGTGTTGAAGGAATCAATCAGGAAGAAAAAGTGGGCTGGGCCAACTGGATAAGAGCATGGACTGCAGAAGAAAACAGACACGGAGATCTTCTGAACAAATATCTTTACCTGTGCGGAAGAGTCAACATGAGAGAGGTGGAAATTACTACCCAATATCTTATCAATGACGGATTTGATCTGGGTACAAGCATGGACCCTTACAGAAATTTCGTCTATACAAGCTTCCAGGAAACAGCAACCAATATCTCTCACCGTAGAGTAGGAACACTGGCAAAACAATCAGGAAACGGGAAACTGGCTAAAATGTGTGGTGTAATTGCTGCAGACGAAGCAAGACATGCCAAAGCTTACAAACATTTCGTTGCCAAAATCCTTGAAATAGATCCATCCGAAATGATCCTTGCTTTCGAAGATATGATGCGTAAGAAAATCGTTATGCCTGCCCACTTAATGAGACAGTCCGGACAGAAAGCCGGAGAACTTTGGGGACATTTCTCAGATGCTGCACAGAGATGCATGGTGTATACAGGAAACGATTATATCAATATTTTATCAGACCTGTTGGATGAATGGAAGATTGAGCATGTTAAAGGGCTTACCGAAAAAGCTGAAAAAGCTCAGGAATATTTGATGAAACTGCCTGCAAGACTGCAGAAAATTACCGACAGGGTTTCTACACCTGATCTTCAGTTCCAGTTTAATTGGGTGAAAAGTTAGTTCTATACTACTTAAATTATAAAAACTTAAGAGTGCCATCGTTTTCGGCACTCTTTTTATTTCTTATCTTTGCAAAGCTAAAAAAAGACAAAATGTTAAATAATAAAAAAATTGCTGTTGATTTCGACGGAACTATCGTGGATGATGCATATCCGGCAATTGGCAAAGCAAAAATTTTTGCTTTTGAAACACTAAAAAAACTTCAGGCAGAAGGATACAGATTGATCCTCTGGACATATAGACATGGAAAAACGTTAGACGAAGCCGTAGAATTCTGCAGACAGAACGGAGTAGAATTTTATGCTGTAAATTCCAGCTTTGAAGGAGAAGTTTTCGATGCTCAGAACCAATCCAGAAAACTGGATGCAGACTGGTTCATCGACGACAGGAACCTGGGAGGATTTCCGGGCTGGGGTGAAATCTACAATATTATCCAGGAAAGAATAGAGTTCCGTGTAGAAGGAAAAGAAGTTCTTGCCTATTCAAAACTGAAAAAAGAAAAGAAAAAAGGACTTTTCTGGTAGAATTTTTAGAAGTTAGAAGCTAGAGATTAAAAATTAGTTGCTTCACTTCGTTTAAATATAGCCAGAAAATCATAGATGCTAAGAATTGAATTATGACTGAAAATATCAGTGAAGCTGTAAATCTAATTTCTGGCATCTAATATCTAACATCTATATAAAAATGATTCAATTAAAAACAATAGAAGAGCTCCGTTTGATGAAGGAGAGTGCCCACCTGGTTTCAAAAACACTTGGTATGCTTGCCAAAGAAATAAAACCGGGAATCAATACCTTATATCTTGATAAGTTGGCTCATGATTTTATTAAAGATCACGGAGCAGAACCGGCTTTCTTAGGATATGGCGGTTTCCCGAATTCTTTATGCATTTCTCCGAATGATCAGGTGGTTCATGGTTTCCCTAATAAGGATATTGTAAAAGAAGGGGATGTTCTTTCTGTAGACTGTGGTGTTATTCTTAACGGTTTCGTAGGAGATCATGCCTATACATTTGAAATCGGGGAAGTAAAACCTGAGGTTAAAAAACTGTTGCAGGTAACCAAAGAATCTCTTTACAAAGGAATTGCACAGTGTGTAAGGGGGAAAAGAATAGGGGATATTTCCCATGCTATCCAGTCCCACTGTGAAAAAGAAGGGTATGGTGTGGTAAAAGAACTTGTAGGGCATGGTCTTGGAAGACAGATGCATGAAGATCCTCAGGTTCCGAATTACGGAAGACAGGGAAGCGGTAAAGTCATCAAAGACGGTCTGGCCATCGCTATTGAACCTATGGTCAACATGGGTACGGAAAAAGTAAAATTCCATAATGACGGATGGACGGTAACCACTTTGGATAATCTTCCTTCTGCCCACTTTGAGCATGATGTGGCGGTGATCAACGGGAAACCGGTCCTGCTTTCCACATTTAAATATGTTTATGAGGCTTTGGGAATCATAAGCGATGAAGAAAAGCCATTCCAATTGGATTTTTAATGAAAAAAGTAACTAAACTTTTACTTAATAAAATACCTCGCCCAATGCTTATCAAAATGAGTATCTGGGCGAGGCCTCTTATTTACCAGTTTTTCAAAGGAGATGAATTCTATGACCCGATCGATGGAAGATCTTACCGGAAATTCCTTCCTTACGGCTATGGAAAGCAAAGAGAAAATGCCCTGTCTCCGGGAACACTAAGCCTGGAAAGACACCGCCAGATGTGGCTTTATCTTCAGAACGAGACCGATTTTTTCATCAAAAATGCTAAAGTTCTGCATATTGCTCCCGAACAGGAATTTCTAAGGAAATTCAAAATGATGAAAAATCTGAACTATATTTCCGCAGACCTTTTCTCTCCAATTGTAGACGTGAAAGCAGATATTCTGGATCTTCCCTTTGAGGATAACAGTTTCGATATTGTATTCTGTAATCATGTCCTGGAACATATAGAAGATGATGCAAAGGCTATGAGTGAGCTTTACAGGGTAATGAAACCCGGAGGCTGGGGAATCTTTCAGGTTCCGATGAGAAACTCTATGGAAAAAACCTATGAAGATTTCTCTATCACAGATCCTAAAGAACGTCAGAAGCACTTTGGCCAGTACGACCATGTCCGCTGGTACGGAATGGATTATTTCGATCGTTTAAGAAAAGCCGGCTTTGAAACCGAACCTAATTTCTACTCGCAGAATTTTTCAGAAGAAGAAATTAAAAAATACGGGTTAAGAAAAAACGAAATCTTACCTGTAGTTTTCAAAAAATAAAACAATAAACCCGCTTTCTTTATGAAGACGGGTTTATTTAATATAGATAGAAATTGTTTTCTCGATTAGTGAGAGACAGATTTAAGTCCTACCACGGAACCAATCAGGGTGACGATGAAAAATATCCTCCAGAAGCTTACAGGATCCTTAAAAAAGAAAATTCCCATCAGGGCTGTTCCTACGGCTCCTATCCCTGTCCATACCGCATAAGCTGTCCCCATCGGAAGTGTTTGTGTAGCTTTGATCAGAAGTACCATACTGATGGTCATGGTAATCAGGAAGCCGGCATACCACAGATACATTTCTGTTCCGGAGGTTTCTTTGGCTTTTCCTAAGCATGATGCAAAAGCAACCTCAAATAATCCAGCGACAATTAAAATAATCCAATTCATTTTTTTTAATTTTCTCTCCTGCAAATTTCAGGATTTGAGAGGAAACAAAATTTTACATTTGTTAAAAAATCAAATTATTTTAATCAGAGTTGGGGGATGTAGTCAGGGGTCTGAAGCTGGAGGAGGGAAGTTATTGATTCCCGAAAGCATGGCTGGAAAGCAATTTTATTTTACTGTTCATCAAAGTTAAAGATAACTGTTGAAAATGAATGTCCGATAGTAACGTCCAGCTCCCATCTTCCATCTTCAAGTCCCCTTATTTGATCTCCGAACGTATCCTGCTGAGGCTTACCTGTGTAATTCCAAGATAAGAAGCAATATGTCCCAGTTGAACTCTTTTTAAAAGGTCTGGTTTATTAGCCATGAGATCTCTATAACGTTCCAGAGAGGTTTTGAACTGCCTCGAAATAATCAGTTCTTCCGTTCTTACAAGCTCCCGTTCTGCGAATTTTCGTCCCCAGTTAGCAATATGAATATCTTCATTGAAAAGTTTTTTCAGATTTTCTGTTTCCAGGATGTACAGGTCACAGTCTTCCAGAAGCTCGATGCTTTCATAACCAGGCTTGTCTTCCACATAACTCTTCATGGAAACGATGGTTTCACCTTCACTGCCAAACCAGAATGTAATATCATTATCCGCAGTGGAAGCATACGCCCGCACAATACCTTTCCTGATAAAATAGATATGAGGAATGATTTTATCTGCTTCCATGAGGCAGAAGTTTTTCGGATATGAGACTTCTCTGATATGCTGTTTTAAAGCAGCTTTGGAAGCTTCGGGCATAAGATAAATATGGTCAAGGATCTGGTCTATATCCATAGAATTCTAAAATATCAGTTTAATCAAGTAATATTTATTGGAAGGTTTTTACTTTTTAAGGTTTTTTCGCTGTTTTTTCCACTTCCTCAAATGCAGACTGAGCAAAGTCTTTCCACCTGTTTTGATGTTCAACAGGGATCTGAACCCATCCGTTCATCTTTTTTCCTTCCGATGGTTCAAAAATGGAAGCACCACTTAAATCCAAAGCTTCTTCCAAGAGCTCCCCGCTAAGCTTTATTGCAATATTTTCATTTTTAGATAACAGGAAAGTCTTCCCATTGGAAGCTTTAAGGCAGAGCGCACCAAACATTTTCCCCTGTTGGGCCTCCGGCATTTTAGCCGCCAGTTCTGCAAAATGCTTTTCTGCTTCGGTCATAATTCAATTTTGCCATAAATATATTACTTTTTCGATGGCTGTACTTACTTTTCGCAGAAACAAAACCCAATTAAATTTTGTTTTCACTAACTTTGCACCCGGTTCAATATTGAGCCTAAAAAATAATATATGCACAAAGCAGGATTCGTAAATATAGTCGGAAAGCCTAATGCCGGAAAATCTACCTTATTAAACCAGTTAATGGGGGAGAAGCTGGCTATTGTAACACAAAAGGCACAGACAACACGCCACAGGATTTTTGGAATTTATAATGAAGATGATTTACAGATCGTATTTTCGGATACGCCCGGAGTTTTAGATGCCAAGTATGGCCTTCAGGAAAAAATGATGGATTTTGTAAAGGATTCTTTACAGGATGCGGATGTATTCTTATTCATTGTAGATGTTACCGATAAAGCCGAACCTTCAGAATTTTTAATTGATAAACTGAATAAGATCCCGGTTCCGGTATTGCTTCTTCTGAATAAAGTAGATCAGACCACACAGGAAGGTCTGGAAAAGTTGGTGGAAGACTGGCACAACAGGATTCCGAAAGCGGAAATTCTTCCTATTTCTGCCCTGAATGCTTTCAATACAGATATTATTCTGCCAAAATTAAGATCCCTGCTTCCGGAGAACCCGCCTTATTATGATAAAGATCTGTACACCGATAAACCTGAGCGTTTTTTTGTGAACGAAGCGATCCGTGAAAAAATTCTTCTTAACTATGAGAAAGAAATCCCGTATTCTGTAGAGGTCGTTACCGAGCAGTTTAAAGAAAAAGAAGGAATTATTTTCATCGATTCTATTATTTATGTAGAAAGAGATACCCAGAAAGGAATTATCATCGGACATAAAGGAGAAGCCATTAAAAAAGTAGGAACAGAAGCCAGGTTGGATCTGGAAAAATTCTTTTCTAAGAAAATACATTTAAACCTTTTCGTGAAAGTGAAAAAAGACTGGCGTAAAAATGACAGGGATCTGAAAAATTTCGGATACAGATAAACTAAAAACACCTGAAATTCCGTTCTATTAAAAGATTTTTAGTAACTTTAATCTAAATTTTTAGTAAATGAACTATTTTCAGTCCAATTCCAGCTCACTACCTAAAGATATTGTTTTATTCGCAGTGAGAGTATTTGTAGGTTTTGCTATGCTTTCTCACGGTTTTCCGAAACTTCAGATGCTGTTGGAAGGCGGTAAAATTGAGTTCTTCGACTTTATAGGATTAGGTCCTTTGGTGACTCTCGTTCTTACGGTTATTGCTGAATTCGTTTGTTCAATACTCCTCATATTAGGCCTTTTTACAAGAGTTTCTTTAGGTTTCCTCATCTTTACAATGGCCATTGCTGCTTTTGTAGTGCACGGGGCAGATCTTTTTGAGAAAAGAGAATTGAGCCTTATCTACCTGTCTGTTTATCTTCTGCTGATGGCCTTTGGTGCCGGAAAAATATCAGTGGATCATATGATAGAAAAAAGAAAAAGAGCTTCGGATTGGTAATCCGGTTGAGATAAAACAAAAGAGCATTAGAAATAATGCTCTTTTTTATATGCTATGATTCATAATTTCGATTTTCTGAAAATAATGACTTGAATAAGCTATTTCAGGTGCTTAAAATCACTATTTTCGTAGAAAATGAATTATATGAAGATAAAACTGACAATTTGCCTTCTGGCATTTCTCAATTTCTATGATGCACAGGAAAATATTACTTATCAAAAGCCATCCGCTGAAATTTTAAAGCTTGCAGATTACGAAAGACCTCCAAGTGTTCTTATGAACAGCAAAAAAGACTGGGTGGTCTTCACTTACCGTCCTACCTATAAAACTCTGGAAGATCTTAACCAGCAGGAAATGAAGCTTGCCGGATTAAGGATCAATCCGGTTACCAATATTTCAAGCAGTGTTACTTATTCCAATAATCTGAAGATCAGAAAGATTAATGATAAAAATGAAGTCCAGGTAAAGAACCTGCCTGCCAATGCTAAGATTACCTATATTTCATTCTCACCGGATGAAAAGACACTGGCATTTACCCATACTACAGATAAAGGAGTTGAACTTTGGATCGTCAATCTCGAAACTGCTTTAGCTAAAAAAATTACAGCTGACAATCTGAATGCGAATTTAGGAACGCCATATACGTGGTCCAATGATTCACAAAGCCTGCTGATCAGAACTCTTCCTCAAAACAGACCGGCTCTGATAGATGCCAGCAAAGACCTTCCAACAGGACCTATCGTTTCTACTGCTGACGGTAAAGTTTCCCAGAACAGAACTTATCAGGATCTTCTTAAAAATCCTCAGGATGAAAAAAACTTTGAAGTTCTTACCGCCTCTGAGATTTATAACGTTGACCTGAACGGAAACCTTAAAAAAGTAAAAGATCAGGATATGTATTCCGGCTTAAGCTTTTCCCCAGACGGAAATTATTTAATGGCTACTGTGATCAAAAAGCCATTTTCGTATATCGTTCCATTAAACAGGTTTCCTTCGACGACTACTGTATATGATCTGAAAGGAAATGCTGTAAAAACAGTAAACGATGTTCCTCTGAATGAAATCATGCCGAAAGGATTTTCATCGGTAAGAACCGGAAAAAGAAGTATGGGCTGGAGAAATGATGCGCCGGCTACTTTAGTGTTTGCCGAAGCGCTGGATGGAGGAGACCAATCTAAAGCTGCGGAATACAGGGATGAGATCTTCACCTGGGAAGCTCCTTTTACTGCTGCTCCGAAGTCATTTTTTAAAACAAAACAGAGGTATGAAGGGGTAAGCTGGACAAACGACCATTATGCTGTAGTTTCTGAAGGCTGGTACGATACAAGAAATACCAAATCTTTCCTGATAGACCTTAATAACGGGGAATCAAAAGTTATTGATGACAGAAACTATCAGGACGTTTACAGTGACCCAGGAAATTTTAATACGGCAAAAAACCAGTACGGCAGAACTGTTATTGATATGAAAGGCGGGAAAACCTATCTTATAGGAGACGGATTCACGAAAGACGGGCAGCATCCTTTCATTGACGAAATGGATGTAAAATCACTGAAAAAGAAAAGACTCTACACTTCCAATATAAAAAATGGTAAGGAAGAGATCATTGACATCCTTAATCCGTCAAAAGGAGAAATCTTAACGACTCAACAGTCCCCGAGCCTTTATCCGAATTATTTTAAAAAGAATATTAAATCCAATAAGGCTGAAGCTGTAACGCATTTTGCCAACCCTTTTGAAAGCATTAAAGATGTTTACAAAGAGGTGATCACCTATAAAAGAAATGACGGAGTTACTTTAACAGGTACCCTTTATCTGCCTGCAAACTACGACAGAAAAGCTAAAAAAGAAAAACTTCCTTTACTGATCTGGGCATATCCTACAGAATATAAGGATAAAAATACGGCTGGACAGAATACCCAGAATCCGAACGATTTTACCTTCCCATATTACGGATCTTTCGTATACTGGACCACGAAAGGATATGCTGTGCTGGATGATGCTGCATTCCCGATCATCGGGGAAGGCAAAACAGAACCGAATGATACCTTTATTCCGCAGTTGATTGCCAACGGAAGAGCTGCCATTGATGCGGTAGATCAGCTGGGGTATATTGACAGAACTAAAGTAGCTGTAGGAGGTCATTCATACGGTGCGTTTATGACTGCTAACCTTTTGACCCATTCTAAAGATTATGCCTGTGGTATTGCAAGAAGCGGTGCTTATAACAGAACCCTGACCCCGTTTGGATTCCAGAGCGAGCAGAGAAATTACTGGGATGTTCCTGAAATTTACAACACCATGTCACCGTTCATGAACGCAGACAAAATGAAAACACCATTGTTATTGGTTCATGGTGATGCAGACAATAACCCGGGAACTTTCACTTTACAGACGGAAAGATATTTCCAGGCTCTGAAAAACCTGGGAGCTCCTGTAAAAATGGTTCTGCTTCCGAAAGAAGCTCACGGTTATGTTGCCAAAGAGAATATTTTACACCTTTTGTGGGAGCAGGATCAGTTCCTTGAGAAGTGTCTGAAGAAATAGAATAATTTAACAAAAAGCCCGTTCACTTTTGGAATGGGCTTTTTATTTAAGTTTTGAAAATTATCAGTCTTAACAAAATTTTATTTGTAATTAATAATGTTACTATGCCAATAATTAGACGTTTTGAACAGAATAAACAGTCATTAGAGGAGTTTTATAAAGAGCTAATTCCAAAATCTGATGCCCAGATCGGAGATGCAGGAACTCTAATGCTGAAAGTTTTGAAATCCATCAATAAAATGTTTAAGAAAACTGTTTTGTATGGATTAACTTCTCACGCATCATTACTTATATTTAATAATGATTTTGAGGATTCAGATTATTATATTGTTATTAATGCTTTTAAGTCCGGGTATTATGATGAATATAGAATCGAGTATGTGATTCCGGAAAATGATAGACCTTGGGAAGGAGCAACTATAAACGGAAGCTCCACAGCATTGGAGGAATTTGAAAAAATGGTCATCATTTCAATGTATAATTCCAGAGGATGGAAAGACAATAGCGAATTGGAAAAACTATATCATGGATAATAAAAAACTGTTCATTTGGACCTTTTTCATAAGTATTTCACTATTTCATCAATACTTTTCAGCTCCATAAAATGGCTATGCTCCAGATGGTGTTCATGCTGCTCATGGCTCCAGGTCACATGATAAGGAATATGCGCTGCAAAACCTCCGATCTCCAATACAGGAAGAACATCGGATTTTATTGAATTTCCAAGCATCAGAAAGTGTTCCGGTTGACAATCCAGATGTTTCAGCAGCTTTTGATAATCGCTTTCCTTTTTATCACTCATAATTTCTATATGATGAAAGTAGTCCTGCAATCCTGAATTTTTAAGCTTCCTTTCCTGATCCAGCAGGTCGCCTTTTGTGGCTACAACCAGCCTGTATTTTCCTTTTAATGCATCCAGTGTTTCGGTAACGCCTTCCAATAATTCTATAGGTTTCTGCAGGAGTTCCTGGCCAATTTCAATAGTTCTGTTAATTAATTGCATCGATGCCGTGCCTTCCGAAATTCTGCTTACGGTTTCTATCATACACAGCATAAAACCTTTTACACCATAACCGTAAAGATGAAGATTCTGCATTTCAGTTTTAAATAATTCCTGGGAAACCGAATGCTGGGGTAGATAGTTTTCAAGAAGTGTACAGAATTCCTTTTCTGCTTCCTGGAAATAAGGCTCGTTGATCCAAAGGGTGTCATCAGCATCAAATGCGATGGTTGTTATATGATTATTCATTTTACTTTTGTAATTTTCTGCTGGCAAAATTCAGTATAAAAATTCAATCACAAAAGGACATTTGTCCCGGATAAGAAATGCTAAGAACCAATCAGCTGTTTTTAAATTACCTGGAAGATCTTTACGAAAAACAGGAGCGGAAGGAAGATATTATTATCAGATCATTTTCCAAAGGCGAAAGGATATTCACACAGAATGAAAATCCTTCTAAAATAATGTTGATTAAAGATGGTATTACCAAATGTTTCTTCGTTGAAGAAAATGATAAGGAATATATTGTTGAATTTCTTGGGAAAGGTGAGATTACCGGAGAAATAGAACTGATACGGAATATTCCCTGTCTGTGCAGTATTGAAGCTGTAACCGATGTTACCGTTTATGCTATTACGATACCATATTTTAAGAATTTAATCAAAAATGATCTTTCATTGAATAATCTGCTGCTGGATGTATTTACGGAACGTATTGTGAATACTTCCAGAAGGGCTTCCTATCAGCAGCTTTACGCGGCAGAACATACCCTTGCGCAGCTTCTTGAACTTCAGGCACAGCAGAAAATAGAAATTTCCAAAGAAGACATGGCAGCTTACCTGGGAATTACAGTAAGAAGCCTGAACAGGACTTTGAAAAACCTGGGTGTGTAAATTCTGTCCTGTTCTAAGCAATGAATTATAAATTATTAACCCTACTTTGCCTGTAAAAAGATCATGAACCTTATTTTTGCAAAGAATTAAACCGGAATTTATAAAAAATGGAAGAGCTGAAATTCAGAAATGCTGACCTGAAAGATTTGGAAAAAATAGTTGAGATCTACAATTCCACTATCCCGTCGAGAATGGTAACTGCAGATGTGGAAAATGTTTCTGTGGAAAGCAGAAAAAAATGGTTTAACGAGCATAATCCTCAAACAAGGCCGCTTTGGGTGGTTGAAGATCAGAATGGTCAAACCATAGGCTGGGTAAGCTTTAGCTCATTCCACGAAAGGGCTGCTTACAACGGAACGGTAGAGGTGAGCATTTATCTGGATGAAAGCTGCAGAGGGAAAGGTTATGGGAAGTCAATTCTTAAATATTGCATTGATAATGCCGGGAAATTCGGGGTCAATAATCTGGTCGCTCTTATTTTTCTTCATAATGAAGCCAGCTTAAAGCTTTTCAGGAATTTCGGATTTGAGGATTGGGGAACACTACCCGATGTAGCCATTTTGGATGGAGTAGAGAGAAGCCTGAAGATTTTAGGGAAAAGAGTAGGGTAAACCGTCATTGCGAACAGACTAAAGGTCTGCGAACGTAGTTCAGAAGCGACGAAGTAATCTCAAAGGGACTTGTCTTATTTAGAAATATTATTTAATATTACTGAAAACTCTCTAATAAGCTGTGTTCTTAAGTCGTTTGTTGCAACATTATCAGTCTGAGCGGAGTCGAAGACTTTATAATGTCATTCGATTATTTTAAAATAAAAGTTTCCAATTATTATTAATGATTTAAATTATATCAATAAAAATGAATTGCGCGAAGTCGGAGACTTCGCGCAATTCATTTAAGAAAATTTTTATTACATTCCGATCCTAATAAGGTTTTTAATTGTTGATCCAGTGTGAGCAAACTATTAGAAATAAAATAGTCCAATAGTAACTTCCATCCTCTTCTTCCTGCTTCTATTCAATTAATTTTGCTTAATTTTCTTCGCAGACATATTCAAAAACCGTTTCACCAGGAAAACAGCAGAAACCGTTAGTCCCAATCCTAAAGCGATCCACATTCCGAAAGCACCCATTTTCAAAGTGACACACAGAAAATAGCCTAAAGGAATCGTAATTACCCAATAGGCAATAAAAGTATAGATCGACGGGATCTTTACATCCTGGATTCCTCTGAGCATTCCTAAAGCCGTTACCTGTACTCCGTCCGAAAGCTGGAATAAAGCGGCAATGATCATTAATTTCGAGGCCAGCATAATGACTTCAACTTCCTCTTTTTTGGTAAAGAAAGTGGGTAATATATTTCTTCCCAGAATAAAGACCAATCCGCAGATACACATAAAAATAAAAGCTATTTTCAGATTATTGATCCCGACTTTTCTCAGTTCGACAAAATTTTGTTCTCCTAGCTTTCTTCCGATCATGACCGTTGATGCCACACTGAATCCTACACAAAGGTTAAAGGTAAATGAAGCCATGCTCAGCGCAATCTGGTGGGAAGCAATATCATGAGCTGAAATTAGCCCGCAGATAAATGCAGCTCCGGCAAAAGCTGTTACTTCAAAGAACATCTGTAAAGCGGTAGGCAGACCCAATTTTACCATCTTATCAAACATATTTCTGGAGAAAACCTGAATTTTTAAAGAAAAATCTTTAATGTAACGTCTTGTTTTTTTGTCTTTAACCAATACAACATACAGGAAAACCACCATAAATATTCTGGAGATGAGCGTGGCTAAGGCAGATCCTTTTACCCCCATTTCAGGAAAGATCCAGAGTCCTTTGATGAAAACATAGTTTAAGGCAATATTGATGATATTCGCAATGATGGTAGCTTTGGTAACGCCTATGGTATAGGAAAGACCTTCAGAAACTTCACGAAGCGTCTGGAAAGCCATGAAAGGAATCATACTGATCGCCATAATACTGAGGAAGTGTACTGTATTAGGAATGATCTTTTCCGGCTGTCCTGAATGGTAAAGCAATGGCATTCCCAAAAACAGAACAGCCATTAAAATAATTCCTACAGACATATTGATTACAAAGCCATGGCTGAAAACGGAATTAATAGTTCCGTGATCCTGCTTGGAGTGTGCCTCAGAGACCAGAGGGGGAATAGCAAATGAAAATCCCAGCGCCAGCACGAACACCGAGAAAAATACGGCATTTCCCAAGGAAACGGAAGCCAGGGCATCCGCACCTAAAAGTTTTCCGACAATAATATTGTCGAACAGATTCACCGAGACCTGACCAACCTGCGTAAGCATAACAGGAAGAGCCAGAGTCAGGCATTCTTTCGTATAGTTTTTGTTTAAAAAGTTCATTGTATTTTATGATTCATATATAGTTTATACTTAAAAAAAGGCAAAAAAAAATTGCAGTAAGGCTACTGCAATTTTATAATATATTTAATGTTCAATTAAATTATTTCCTTACAAAACTGGCAACATCCTCCTCAGAAACAGTATTTCCGCCAAGAATAATTAATCTTTCCACCACATTTCTCAATTCTCTGATATTTCCTGTCCACGAAAGAACTTTAAGCGCGTCAATCGCTTTATCATCAAATTTTTTCACGGCAGTACCATGCTCATCGGCAATTAATCCGGAAAAATGATCCACCAATAATTTGATATCCTCTTTTCTGTCATCCAACGGCGGAACGTAGATCTCAATCACAGAAAGTCTGTGATAAAGGTCTTCCCTGAATTTTCCTTCTTCAATTTCCTTCTGCATGTTTTTGTTGGTAGCAGCAATTACCCTTACATCTACCTTAATTTCCTTATCGCTTCCCACAGGAGAAACCTTGCTTTCCTGCAATGCCCTCAAAACCTTGGCCTGAGCAATAAGGCTCATATCTCCGATCTCATCCAAAAAGATCGTACCTCCGTTGGCCTGCTCGAATTTTCCCTGCTTATCCTTAATAGCCCCTGTAAAAGAACCCTTTACATGTCCGAAAAGCTCAGATTCAATAAGCTCAGAAGGAATGGCAGCACAGTTTACCTCTACCATTGGTCCTCTTGCACGCTCACTTTGATTATGGATAGCATGGGCTACCAGCTCTTTTCCTGCACCATTGGGTCCTGTAATCAGAACACGGGCATCAGAAGCAGCTACTTTTTCGATCATATCCTGGATCTTTTTCAGAGCAGGAGAATCACCGATCATCTGGTATTTTTTACTGACCTTTCTTTTTAAGGTTTTATTTTCGGTTTGAAGATTTTTATTTTCCTTCTTAAGACTTTCTTTAGCTAAAGCATTTTTTACGCTTGTAATCAGCCTGTTGATGTCGATAGGTTTGGAAATGAAATCGTACGCTCCCTCTTTTAAGCAGGAAACAGCAGAATCAATGTCTGCGTGGCCTGAGATCATGATGAAAGTACTTTCAGGCTTCAGAACCATACTTTGTTTCAAAAGTTCAGTTCCTGAAAGCTTAGGCATCTTGATATCAGAGATCACCAATGCGAAATCTTCTTTTTCTATCTGTTTGTAGCCTTCAAGGCCATCTTCAGCGATAACAAATTCGTAATCGGTAAGTTCATCAGAAAGGATACTGTGTAATACTCCCGAGATTGCTTTTTCGTCTTCTACAATAAGGATTTTTTGCATAGTTGCAAATTTAGATTTTTTGATTCAATTATTAGCAAAAACTATACCTAAATATACTATTTTGAGTAATCTCTTCTGCCGAAAATGGCGGATCCAACCCTTACGGAATTGGCACCGCATTCAATGGCAGCCGGGAAATCATCACTCATTCCCATGGATAAAGTTTCCAGTGTTTTTAACTGATTTAATTCATCAAAAAGTCCTTTTAATATTAAAAACTCCCTTTTTACCTGTTTCTTATCTTCTGTAAATGTAGCCATCCCCATCAGGCCGGTAATCTCTACATTCGGAAATTCTCCGGCCAGATATTGCTGGAATAATGCTTTTGCTTCAGCCGGTTCGAGACCGAATTTAGTTTCTTCTTCGGCTATTTTTACCTGAAGCAGGACCTTGATTTTCCTGTTGCTCTTTCCGGCCTCTTTACTGATTTCTGAAAGAAGTTTTTCAGAATCCACACTTTGGATGGTGTCAATAAAAGGAGCGATATATTTTACTTTATTGGTCTGTAGATGCCCGATCAGGTGCCACTGGATATCCTTCGGAAGGAGAGGGTACTTCTCCATAAGCTCCTGAACTTTATTTTCCCCGAAGACTTTCTGCCCCAGGTCATAGACTTCCTGAATGGCTTCAACCGGATGTGTTTTGGACACGGCTACCAGCTGAACTCCTGCTGGCAGCTGATCTTTTATTGCTGTATAATTTTCTTTAATATCCATACATGCAAATTTCTGAATTTTAAAAGCAAAAAACTAATGAATCTGTAAAATAGTTGCCAGCTGTCAGTTTGCCTCAATATACCTGTCATTTCATCAATTTAAAATCTCATTAATCTGCGGATATTGGGAAATCTTCCTGAATACAAACTTGTTGCTTTTCTGAAGCTTTTCGATAAACATATCCAATTCATTAATGGAATCTGCATCTCTGAGGTATTGATCATGGGTAAGGAATACGAGGTGTCTTGATGTTTTTTCCAGATCGTTGAAAAAAATGCTGTCTACCTTTTTGATCATGGCTTCATGGCTTCCCTTTAAAGTCATTTTTTGGGAAGGTCTCCATTCAAGATCCCAGCCGATTACTTTGTAGCCTGCTTTTTTAAGGCTGTTGGCAGCATCGGTAGAGCTTTTGATATCGGTCTCGTTAATGTTGTTCAGTCTCCAGATATTTCTGCCGGGTGTTCTCGCGATCATATCATAAAGCTTAAGGCTGTCTCTGGCAATGTTAAAATCATGAACTACCGCCTCAGGATTTTTATAAAAATCGGTGTATTTATTGTGGGCATGGCTAAAGCTGTGGTTAGCCAGTTCAATCAGAGGATTATTTTTTAAAAGCTCAAGATCATCTTTCTGCCTTTTGCTTCCATAGGCATGTTTTCCTACGAGAAAAGCGGTAGCACAAACATTTCTTTTGTTTAAAATTTTAAGTAGGTTTTCTGTTCCCTGGTTAGGGCCATCATCAAAAGTAAGGTAGATGATTCTTTTATCGGATTCTACATTCTCATCATCTATTTTGGGGACCGGTTTTGCGGTGGGATGTTCCAGTGAGACGGTTTTTTCAAACTCTTTCACTTCGGTTTTGCCATTACAGCCATTGAATACAATTGAAGCCGCACTCACCAATGCAGTCATCCCAAGAAAAGCCATATTTTTTGACTTTTCTCCCAAAAATTTTTTCATAAAGATAATGGAGATTAAATCGTTAAAAAATTGTTAAAATAATTGCTAAAATGTTAACAAATAATATGCCATATTCTCTTAAATAAATGGTTTTTAATTTTATTTTAAGATCTTTATTTTAAAGTGTTTTTTGATAAAATGAAAAGTCTTGAGTTTATGTTTTCTTATTCTCTTTTTTTTAACAGTTGAAAATATGAAAACAATAGCCTTTCTCTATTTTTATTGAAGGAGTATTATTTTCCTTTCTGTGGGATTTATTTTGGCAGAAGAAGATCTTTATTTTAAAATTTTTTTCAGGTAAAGAGAATTCTTAATAGCTGCCGTTCCCCAGGTATTATTGAAAAATATAAATGCTTTCTTTTCCGAATGAATGATTTTTTCAGCAAGCTTATCGATAAACTCTGAGCTGTATTCGGATTTATAAAGAACGGGTTTGCCATGAAGCCTGTAATACAAGATTTCAGGATGGTTAATAATGACATCCTCCGGAAGGTTTCCTGGAAAGCTGACCCCTGAAAAAACAATATTATGATCTTTTAAAAGAGTGAAAATTTCTTCAGACCACCAGGAATCGTGACGGAATTCTATTACATTTAAATATTCAAAATCAAGGTTGTTGAGAATCAGGGCAATATTTTCCTCTGATTTCCTGAATGAAGGCGGAAACTGGTATAAAAACCCGGAAAGCTTTTCTTTCAGATGAGTTTCAATGTGTTCACAGAACTCTGAAATCTCCTGTTTGGTATCTTTCAGACGTTTCTCATGTGAAATTGCTTTTGGTATTTTGATGAAAAATCTGAAGCTATCGGGAGTTTCATCATACCATTTTGAAAGCGTTTTTGCAGTAGGCTTTCTGTAAAAAGTAGAATTGATCTCTACCGAATTGAAAGCCTGTGAATATAAGGTAAGAAAGTCTTTACTCGGGGTATTTTCAGGATATAGCGACCCTTTCCAGTCGTTATTGTAAAATCCCGAACATCCAATGTAAAGACTTTCCTTTTTCATGATATTTATTTTATTTCCGTATCCAGATTGACAGAGTTCAGCCTTAATGAATTGAGAATGACAGAAAGTGAACTGACACTCATTGCCGCTGCTGCAATCATGGGTGACAATAGTATTCCAAAGAAAGGATACAATAATCCTGCCGCTACCGGAATTCCCAGTACATTGTAAATAAATGCAAAGAACAGGTTTTCTTTGATGTTCTTAAGAAGCTTTTCACTGAGCAGCTTCGCTTTGGCTACGCCTAATATATCACCTTTTAATAATGTAATTTCTGCACTCTCCATGGCAACATCGGTCCCGGTTCCCATTGCAATTCCTACGTCAGACTGTGCCAAGGCAGGGGAGTCATTGATCCCGTCACCGGTCATGGCTACAATCTTACCCTGCTGCTGAAGTTTTTTTACTTCATTCAGTTTATCCTCAGGCAGGCAGCCTGCTTTATAATGTTTGATTCCTAATTCATCCGCAACTGCTTTTGCAGTATGTTCGTTATCTCCTGTCATCATGATCACATCAATTCCTTCATTCATCAGGCGCTGAACGGCTTTTCTGGAAGTTTCCTTAATTTTATCTGTAAAGCTGATAAACCCTAATACGGACTTATCTCGTGCAATGTAAGATATGGTATGTGCTTTCGACTGTACTTCTGCAGCTTTTTGTTTCAGATCATCGGGAACAGACATGTTATGCGAAGTAATAAGGCTTTCGTTTCCTAAGTAAACCATTTTTCCATTGATATTTCCCTGTACTCCTTTTCCTGAAACATTTTCGAATTGATCAACCTTTTGAGGGACTAAATTTTCTTCTTTTGCTTTTTTTATTACCGCATTGGATAATGGATGCTCAGAATTCTGATTCAGTGAAAATGCTATTTTCAGAATTTCTTCTCTGTTCGCGTTTCCTGATAGCTCAATATGTTCCACAGATGGTTTTCCTTCAGTTAAGGTTCCTGTTTTATCAGTAATCAGAACATTGATTTTATTCATCTGTTCCAGCGCTTCGGCATTCTTAATCAGGATACCACTTTTGGCTCCTTTCCCGATTCCGACCATCAGGGACATGGGAGTTGCGAGGCCTAATGCACACGGACATGCCACGATCAATACTGCAACGGCATTAACGAAGGCGAATAAGCTTCTTTTTCCTTCCGGCCCGAAAAACTGCCATAATATAAAGGTAAGCACAGCAATGAGGATCACAACCGGAACAAAAACCTTGGAAACCTTATCCGTCAGTTTCTGTATGGGTGCCCGGCTTCGGCTGGCTTCATTGACCATTTTGATGATTTGCGAAAGAAGGGTTTCGTCGCCTACCTTTTCAGCTTTCATGATGAATACCTTATTTCCGTTGATGGTTCCTGAAGAAACTTTATCATCAATGTTTTTTTCTACAGGGACAGGTTCACCGGTGATCATGCTTTCATCGACCAGGGAATTCCCTTCTGTGATTTTTCCGTCAACCGGAATTTTTTCACCTGGTTTTACCTTAAGGAAATCTCCGATTTTTACCTGGGAAAGCAAAACTCTTTTTTCTTCCCCGTTTACGATAAGATTAGCTTCATCAGGAGAAAGATTCATGAGTTCTTTAATAGCATTTCCTGTTTTTTTGTGAGCGGCAGCCTCCATCAACTGTCCTAAAATTACAAGCGTTAAAATCACACAGACGGCTTCAAAATACAACGGGATTTCATGATTGTGACCTCTGATTTCATGAGGAATGATATCCGGGAAAGCCAAAGCTGTAATACTGAAAATAAATGCTGCGGCAACGCCTAAAGCAATCAGGCTGAACATATTTAAATTCCATGTTTTAAATGAAACCCAGCCTCTTTTCAGCAGGAACCATCCTGAGTAAAACATTACCGGAAGTGTCAGGGCAAGCTCAATAAACCCCTGTATTTTATGGGAAAAAGGGAAATTAATCAACATTCCGCCCATTGAAAGAATGAAGACAGGAACTGTAAAGAGAAGAGAAATAATAAATTTCCTTTTTAAAATATGGTATGTTTCATCTTCTTCATCATCTCCGGTGTCGGGCATTCTTACAAGGTCCATTCCACAGATCGGACAATCTCCGGGCTCGTCCCTAATGATCTCGGGATGCATGGGACAGGTATATTTTGCTGTTTTCTTTTCAGGATATTTTACAAGATCCATCCCGCAGACAGGACACCCTACATTGGAATCATAGGTTTTGTCGCCCTCGCAGTACATTGGACAATAATATTTTCCGGCCATGTCATCTGTAACTTTCGGGGTTTCATGATGATGGCTGTGTTGATGGTTGTGAGAAGTCGCATTTTTAACAACATCTTCTGTGATTTCTTCCAGATGCATGTGGCAGACCGGACAGTCACCTTTTTCATCATAGACTTTATCTCCTTCACAAAACATCGGGCAATAATATTTACCTATACTGTCTTTAAAATTTTCCGGAAGATGGGTTGATGAGTAAGCAGGCTTGTAGTTCGGATCTTTGGCTTGTTTTTCTTCGATGGGAACCAGATACATATTACAAACCGGGCACCTTTCGCCTTGTTTAAAGTATACTTTATCACCTTCGCATTCCATTGGGCAGTAATATACGGAAGAAGGGGAAACCCTGTCCTGGGGTTTTACAAATGTAGTCTCAGGTTGGTTGGGTTCTTCCAGTCTGTATTTTCCTATTTCTTCCAAAGCTTTATTGAGAACTGAAAGCTGGATTTCGTTATCAGAAGTGACGGTAACTGTATTATTCTCCAGATTTACATCGGCTGTAACGCCTTCAATACTGTTGAGTTGCCCGGAAATTTTTTTCTGACAGCCGGAACATGTCATTCCGAGTATATTATATTGTCTGTTCATGATCCTTGAATTTATACTACAAATGTCCAAAATGAAGTGGTAAGACTGTTATAAATTTAAGGATAATAGTTATAGAATTTGGTTTTAGGGTTTTGAGTGGGTTTGAGGGTAGGAGTGTGGGAGGCTTTGAGAGTAGAAGAGCTTATAGTGTGTTATATTCAAACTCTAAAACGCTCTGACTCTCAAACTCAAACACTCAGAAACTCAGAAACTGTCCAGGGTTTTTCTTTGATGATCCTTCAGTTTCTTGAATTCTGTAGGGGTAAATCCAGTGATATTCCTGAACTGGGAAGAAAGATGCTGAACACTTTTATAGCCAAGCTTTCCGGCGATTTCTGTGAGGGTGAATTCATTATAAAGAAGCAGCTCCTTTACTTTTTCAATTTTGTGAAGGATAAAGAATTGTTCCAATGTAATATTTTCGTTCTGGGAAAAGGTTTTGGAAAGAGAGCTGTAGTCTTTGTGGATTTTTGAGCTTAAAAATTCTGAAAGAAGGAAGTTTTCATCAATGTCCAGTTCACTGATTTTGATGATGATGATATTTTTAATTTTATCAACAAGCTGATGCGCAGAGTCTTTTATTCTTTCAAAACCTGTGTCGAGCAGGCTCTTCTCTATAGCCGCCATCTTTTCTTCAGAAACATCTGCCTTGGTTTCTACTTCTCCCAATGTAACTGAGTGGATTGCTATTTCTTTCTCGCTGAATATTTTTTCCACTGCGGAAATACAGCGGTTGCAAACCATATTTTTGATGAAGATTTTCATGGCTTGCTCAATCTGTCTTTTACAAATTCTATCTGTGTTTTCCCGTGTGGTGCAGGATTTCCTTCGCTGTCCAAATTCACCATTACGATCTTGTCTACCGTAATGATGGTCTGATGGGTCATTTTGTTTCTTACATCACATTTTAAAGTAATGGATGACGACCCGAAATGGGTGGCTTCAATCCCGATTTCTATAATATCTCCCTGTTTTGCGGAGCTTACAAAGTTGATCTCTGAAATAAATTTCGTCACTACTTTTGTATTTTCCAGCTGAATGATTGCGTAAAGCGCCGCCTCTTCATCGATCCATTGTAAAAGTCTTCCTCCAAAAAGGGAATGGTTGGGGTTCAGGTCTTCAGGCTTTACCCATTTTCTGGTATGATAGTTCATGTTTTAATGATTTACCTGACAAATTTAAGGTTAAAAACCGGGTTTATCAAGAAAACAGCATTTACTGATCTGAAGAAAATGATTCATTTTCTCAATCATATTCTTTTGGAGCGCATTGCTTTTACTTTTTTTATGCGATTATCCTTTAAGAAATGTTGATATTCTTTGCTTTCAACAGGGAAAATAGCCACTTTGCCATCCTGGTTGTTATGAATCCCAAATCCATATCGTTTGGCCAGTGGGGAAGATCTGAGGCAGGGCTGTCCTTTAGAGAAAAAATGCATCTTTGCCTGTTCTTTCTCATTTTCTGAAATGTCATTTTTCAGGGCATAGCATTCGAAAATAATATCATCGGAAGTATACCGGTAAGGGTTTTTAATGATCTGATTATATTGAAGTTCCGCCAAAGTCTTTATTTTCTTTTCAGGCGGAGTTTCAGCACTGGAGACAGGGCAGTCATCGGCGACTTCAATGAAGGTATTGATATAATTGGTAGTGTGTTTCATATATTTTATCCTGTTTTGATGTTAAATATTCCAGATATTAAGCGTTAAGAACCTTATTTTCTAATATTCTGCAAGATGATTTTATTATGTTAACTAACTTTAACTTTCTATGAAAATTAGTTTAATTATTGTTTTTCGATAATTAATTATTTATTAAAGATAAATTTTAACTTTGAATTCATGGCAGCGTGATAAATGGCTTAAAAAAAACTTTGATTTATAATTTTTAATTGTATCTTGCATTCGTTTATATTTGGAATCAATATTTGTTCATTAATTTATGTTGTTTTTCTCTTATATACCAAATTTTTATTAATTTATAATTTTTATTTAAAATGAACATTTTTGTTTCAAACATCAATTACGCAACTAAAGAGTATGAGTTGCACGATCTATTCGCAGAATTTGGTGATGTATCATCAGCTAAAATTGTTACAGACAGAGAAACTGGCCGTTCAAGAGGTTTCGGTTTTGTAGAAATGGGCGATGAAGAAGGAAAACAAGCTGTTGAAGCTCTTAACCAGAAAGAATTTAACGGAAAAACATTAAACGTATCTGAGGCTAAGCCAAGAGAAGAAAAACCAAGAAGAAGCTTCGACAACAACAGAGGCGGTGGTTACGGAAACAACCGTGGTAACGGTGGTGGATACGGTGGTGGAAACAACCGTGGAGGTAACGGCGGCGGAAACCGTTGGTAAAAATATAAGGCGGCTTTCAAGCCGCTTTTTTTATGTACAATTATCCCTTCCTGATGTATTCGGGGAGGGATAATTATTTATTTTCTGCCAGGAACGATAGAGAGTTTGACTTAAATGCTTATTAAATCTACTTTTCCCTGATCAGTAACAAAGCATTGTCATAAGATATATCCTTTCTTTTATTGTAAGGATTCTCTTCTTTTAAAATACTTGGGAAAATTATTTTGATGTGATATTTTCCAAGGTTACCTTCCATGGCAATCTCTTTCATCTTTGCGGTTCCTGCTTTGGTGGAAACACTTTCAAACAGCTTATTTATTGCAGGTCCGAAATCTATGGTTTCTTTTGAATTGAGAGTGACTTTTATTGTTTTTAAATCATTTGTTTTCTGTTGGGAATCTATCAGGAAGGTATCTCCATTCACTTCTTTTGATTCCCGCATGTCGTTGTTAAAATTAATTAAATACTGATATCCCTGGATATAAGCTATTTTCGTTTCAGATTCCAGGATAAGATTTTCATATACGGAGTTTTCCTGGGTTTTGCTGACATGGGAAAATGCCTCTTTAATAGTAGTGCCGACAGCCCAGGAATAAGGTTGTTCAAAGTCGTCTGCCAGAAGACTGCGCGTTTGTCCGGAAACCAGATTCAGCAGGAAGTCTTTTTGTTTTCTTTCTGCCAGAAAATAGAATTTATTGGCTAGTTCATCTACAAGCGTATCAGAAACTTTCTTTTGAAAATCTATTTTGCTGTTCACCAAAAGTTTATTTTCTTCAAGAAGTGTTATCAATTGATTTTTCTGGCTTCTTTTGGCAACACTGAAGGCATTGAAGTAAGGAAAGATTAGTGAAAATATACCAAATATGAATAAGCTCACAGGAATGAATTTTATACTCGCTTTTCTGCTGAATACGAAATAAACAACCACACTCAGTAACCATAGTGCCAGCAACAATACAAAGTATCTGGGCTCTGTATAACCGTATTCCAGAATTCTTGTAAATATGGCTGTAAATAATAGAACCAGTAAAGGGATTATAGTGTAATAAAAAAGCTTGGAAAATATTTTGACCCAGGATTTTGCTTTCTCTTCCTTAAGCGGATAAACTAACAGTAAAGCAAGGATGCCCACAACGCTGTAAGCCAGGATCAGATAAGAAACCCATCCTCTCGGAAGTTCCCAGTTGATGATGATTTTAAATGAATAAAAGTAAAGGATGATCAGATAAATGAAAAGCAGGGGAATCAGGACGAACTGGGTAAAGAATTTAAGCACTACAGGATAAGTTCCATCTTTTTCAAGATAACTCAGGCCGGTTTCATTAAAGAGCAGAAAAATAAAAGAACTCCCGAATATGGCTAATACATAGAAAGTATCAAGGTAAAGTTTGTCGTGGAAATTAAAATCAAACAGCTTATCAATTGCCAGAATTGCCAGTTCCACACCTCCTGTAAGAACACCTGTAAAAACGGCCGTCAGGAAAATATTAACGAAAAGGTTTTTGTTATACTGCCAGAAACTAAGTTCTTTATTTTTTTCTAAAAATGCAATAAAAGAAACCAGTAAATGAAATAGCAGAAAGGCAATCGCTATAATAAAACCCTGAACTTCATTGAAATCCTTCCTATTTTCGGGTAAAATGAAATAGAATCCCACCAGTAAAGCAGTTCCAAGTACTTCCAGTAGTAATCTTTTCCCAATTCTTTGGGACAGAATTTTCAAAGCAAACATCAAAGAAATTCCAAGGCCGCAGCAAATCATAAATTTTGAATAGGTAAAGAAAGCTTCCTTATCATATTCTTTCTCCAACATGCATATTGCTCCGATAGAGGCGAGCAGACTCATTAATAAAACCATTGGATAGCGCAACAGTACATCCTGTGCCTTTCCAACTATTTCCCGGAATTTCGTTTTCATGATCTGCGTATTTGTGTTTAATCTTTTTTCTTTTTCTTCTTTTTGTCCTTATCTTTATCTTTTCCTTTGGCCTTTTTAGTCTTTTTAGGATTTAAAATCTCATCCGCATACTCAAATTTCGGTTCCTCAATCTTTGCCGGTACGATTTCAATTTTAAGGTCGAAATAATTTTTCAGATCATCCTGGGATATCAGTTTTTCATTAAACAAAAGCTCAAGCATTTCCTTCCCCGAATCATTAAAAAAGTTGTGTGAAAGTTCTTTCAGTAGAAATTTTCTGTATTCTTCAGAAGGAACCACCACCGTGTACTTAAAGATTCTTCCTTCTTTTTGAGTCGTGATATAACCTTTTTCCACCAGGATTTTCAGATAAGTGGAAACGGTATTCTGGTGCGGCTTCGGTTCGGGATGCTGCTCCATGATGTCTTTAAGATAAAAAGATTCAAGCTTCCAGAACAGCTTCATAAAATTTTCCTCAGCAGCGGTAAGATGATTGATTTTCATAGAATTCTTAATGTTGAAATTGTATATTGCAATAAAGATAAATAAAAGATACCACAAATGCTATTCCGGCACCCATAAATACTTCCTTTACGGTATGTCTTTTTAGAATAATTCTTGTGATTCCCACCAAAGCGGCGATCCCAAGCCATACCAGCCCCGCCTTCCAGTCTAGAGAGAAAAAGAGTGCTGCAACAAATACATTAAAGGCTGTATGCATCGAGCTTTTAATAAAGAAATTGCTGATCTGCATGGTGAAAACAAGAATCAGTATAAACAGCATAACGAGATCAATGTATCCGTTTCGGAAATAGTTAAAAACAAGATATATAACCACACAGGCGGCAATAAAAATATAAAGACTTTTCCTCTGAACCCTGTCAGAGACATCCATATTCGTATATCTACCTGTTTTTACATTCCATACCAACCATATCACAACCGGAAGGATGATCATTAATAATAAAGGCATAAAATAAAGAAGAGAATCTTTCAGTGAATATTCCCTTACACTCATATAGATGAAAAAAATTAATAAAGAAATAAGAGGATTGAAAAAATCTGAAATGATTCTTGAAATTTTATGCACCAGTAAAGGCTGTTTTTCTTCCATGTTTAAGTTTAAAATTCAAATATAACACTATAAGCAAAAAAACAATTAGTATGTATACGATAAAAACAAAGTTTTTTTTATAATTTTGCTCAAATATTCATCATAAAAAAGCAAGAGCTAGCACATGAAAGAATTTTCTAAAGAGGTATACCTGAAGTGGTATGAAGATATGACTATGTGGAGAAGGTTTGAAGACAAATGCCGTTCTCTTTATCTAAAACAAAAGATCAGAGGTTTTTTACATTTGTATAACGGTCAGGAGGCTATTCCTGCCGGCTTCACGCATGCAATGGATTTAACGAAGGACAGTATGATTACTGCTTACAGATGCCACATCCATCCAATGGCGATGGGGGTAGATCCTAAAAGAATCATGGCTGAACTTTGCGGTAAAGCTACCGGAACGTCCGGAGGGATGGGCGGATCTATGCACATTTTCAGCAAAGAGCACCGTTTTTACGGAGGACACGGTATTGTAGGGGGACAGATTCCTTTAGGAGCCGGAATTGCTTTTGCAGATAAATATTTTGACAGAAAAGCTGTAAACATCTGTTTCTTCGGGGACGGAGCAGCAAGACAGGGATCGCTTCATGAAACATTCAATATGGCGATGAACTGGAAACTTCCTGTAGTATTTGTGGTGGAAAACAACCAGTATGCAATGGGAACTTCTGTAAAAAGAACAGCTAACCACGAAGATATCTATAAATTAGGTTTAGGATATGAAATGCCTTGCCTGGCTGTAGATGCAATGGATCCTGAAAAAGTAGCTGAAGCAGCTTACGAAGCAATAGAAAGAGCAAGAAGAGGAGACGGGCCTACCTTCATTGAAGCAAGAACGTACCGTTACAGAGGACACTCTATGTCTGATGCAGAGCCTTACAGAAGCAAAGAAGAAGTAGCGATTCATAAAAATGATGATCCTATGGAGCTGGTAAAACACAGAATCCTGGAAAACGGTTGGGCTACAGAAGCTGAGTTGGAAGCAATCGACAATAAGTCAAGAGAGTTTGTAGAAGAATGCGTTGAGTTCATGGAAAATTCACCGTATCCGGATCCGGAGAAAATCTACGAATATGTTTATGCTCAGGAAAATTATCCGTTCTTAGATAAATTAGAAAACTAAAAGATAATGAATCAATTTGAAAGTTTGAAAATTTGAAAATGATTTATTATCACATCTTTTTTAATTTTCAAATTAGCAAATTACCAAATTTTCAAATTAAAAAAAATTATGGCAGAAGTAATTACGATGCCCCGCCTTTCGGATACTATGACGGAAGGTAAAGTGGCAAAATGGCATAAAAAAGTAGGCGATAAAGTAAAAGAAGGAGATATTTTAGCTGAAATTGAGACAGATAAAGCTGTTCAGGATTTCGAATCTGAAATAGAAGGAACTCTTTTATATATTGGTGTAGAAGAAGGCGCTGCTGCTGCTGTAGATTCTGTTTTAGCGATTATCGGTAATGAAGGAGAAGACATTTCAGGGTTAACAGGTGGAGCTGCTGCTCCTGCTGCAGGCGGATCTGAAGAGAAAAAGTCTGAAGAAGAATCAAAAACAGAAAATAATGCTACAAGTGTAGAGCAGACTACTGCAGAAGTTCCTGCAGGTGTAGAAATTATTACAATGCCAAGACTTTCTGATACAATGACAGAAGGTAAAGTGGCGAAATGGCATAAAAACGTTGGCGATACTGTAAAAGAAGGAGATCTTCTTGCTGAGATCGAAACTGATAAAGCGGTTCAGGATTTTGAATCTGAATTCAACGGAGTATTATTGAAGCAGGGTGTAGAAGAAGGCGGTGCTGCTCCGGTAGATTCAGTATTGGCAATTATAGGTCCGGAAGGAACTGATGTTTCTGCGGTAGGTGCTCCAAAAGCAGCTTCTCCAGCTTCTGAAAAACCTGCTGAACAGAAAACCGAAGCTCAAGCAGAAGAGAAAGCGGCTCCGGCAGCAAGTACTTCATCTTCTGACAGAGTAGCCATTTCTCCGTTAGCCAAGAAAATGGCCCAGGATAAAGGTGTTGATATCAACAGCGTTCATGGTTCAGGCGAAAACGGAAGAATCGTTAAAAAAGATATTGAAAATTATCAGCCTTCTCAGGCTCAGGCAGCTCAGCCAGCAGCTTCTGCTCCGGCAGCGGCACAGGTTGCATTGAGCTTTGTTCAGGGTGAAGATACGGAAACTCCAAACTCTCAGGTAAGAAATATTATTGCAAAACGTCTTTCTGAAAGTAAGTTCTCTGCTCCTCACTATTACCTGATGGTAGAGATTAATATGGATAAAGCCATTGAAGCCAGAAAAGAAATCAATTCCTTACCGGATACCAAAATTTCTTTCAATGATATGATCATCAAGGCGACGGCTGTAGCTTTAAGAAAGCATCCACAGGTAAATTCAAGCTGGGCAGGAGATAAGATCATCCACAGAGGAAATATCAACGTGGGTGTGGCAGTAGCTATTCCTGACGGATTAGTGGTTCCTGTACTGAAGAATACAGACCAGATGAACTACACGCAGATTTCTGCCGCTGTGAAAGATATGGCTTCAAGAGCTAAGAGCAAAGGCTTGAAAGCAAATGAAATGGAAGGTTCTACATTCTCTATTTCCAACCTTGGAATGTTCGGAATCGAAACCTTTACAAGTATCATCAACCAGCCGAACTCTGCCATCCTATCTGTAGGAGCAATCATTGAGAAGCCGATTGTAAAAGACGGTCAGATTGTAGTAGGAAATATTATGAAGCTTTCACTGGCATGTGACCACAGAGTGGTAGACGGTGCTACGGGAGCTCAGTTCTTACAAACTTTAAAAACATATCTGGAAAGTCCTTTAACTTTGTTACTGTAACATTCTGTATTATACAATATTAAAACCTCTCATTTCGAGAGGTTTTTTGGTTTAAACTAATCAATAAATTTATACAATACCGCCTTGAAAGTATAATTAATTAAAGTATTTGTTCTGTAAAGTATAAAAAAAATTAAATTATTATTTTTTGTTTTAATTAATTATGTTTTTACTTTGGTAATTGCTATTTTTGAATCATGATTAAAGCAAGTAATATCCATAAATCTTATGGAAATTTAGAAGTACTGAAAGGTGTTGATATCCACATTAAAACAGGTGAGGTGGTTTCTATTGTAGGTGAATCCGGAGCTGGAAAATCTACATTGCTTCAGATTTTAGGAACGCTGGATCATCCAAGTAACTCTAATAAGTACAATACGGAAATCAGCATTGCAGGAGAGTCTTTCATCAATATGAATGATAAGCAGCTTTCTAAATTCAGAAACCAGAATATCGGTTTTGTTTTTCAGTTCCACCAGCTTCTTCCTGAATTTACAGCTTTAGAAAATGTGCTTCTTCCAACAAAAATTGGAGGGGCGAATGAAAAAGAAGCTTTGGAAAAGGCATATGCTTTATTTGAAGACCTTAAAATAGAACAGAGATTGAATCATAAGCCCAATCAGTTATCCGGGGGAGAAGCACAAAGGGTAGCCGTAGCAAGAGCCTTGATTAATTCTCCTAAAATTATTTTTGCGGATGAGCCTACGGGAAACTTAGACTCAAAAAATGCAGATGATCTTCACAGATTATTTTTTGACCTTAGAGATAAGTATAATCAGACTTTTGTGATTGTAACCCACAACCCGAACCTTGCCGAGATTACAGACCGGAAACTGGTGATGAAAGACGGGATGATTATTGAATAAAATACCTTGGGTTTTATTAACTTAGAATCCTATTTTTAACTTTATAGCACACAAATGACCATAAAATTCCTTGCCCAAGACGACAGACCCAGAGAAAAATTCTTACTGAAAGGAAAGAGTTCGCTTTCTGATTCTGAACTTCTGGCCATCATTATGGGAAGTGGCAGCAGGGATGAAAGTGCACTGGAATTAGCCAGAAAGATTTTAGCTTCAGTCAATAACAACTGGCATCAGTTAAGCCTTCTTTCCAACAAAGAATTGATGAAGTTCAAAGGAGTGGGGGAAGTAAAAGCAGTTTCTATTATTGCAGCATTAGAAATAGGTAAAAGGAGAATAATCCAGGAAATACCTGAAAAAGCGGTGATTTCAAATAGTAACGACGCCTATTCTATTCTTAAAAATAAATTGTCAGATTTAAGGACTGAAGAGTTTTGGGCCATATATCTTAACCAGAGCAATAAGATTATTCATATTTCACAGTTAACGCAAGGCGGAATAAGCCAGTCCGTTGTAGATGTAAGAGTTTTATTTAAAACTGCTTTGGATCATTTTTCAACAGGAATTATCATCGCCCATAATCATCCGTCTGGAAGCTTGAAGCCTAGTAAAGAAGATATCAGCATTACAAAGAAAATAGACGAAGCAGGGAAAACATTGAGCATACAGCTTTTAGACCACATCATCGTTACACACGATGCATACCTTAGTTTCTCAGATGAAGGATTATTATGATTAGAAGACTGAAATACGACGAGATTGATTTTAAAAAATATACAGACTGCCTTGAAAAATCAGAACAGAGGAAATATTCAGCGTCAAAAAACTTCCTGGATGTAACCACTAATAAACAGTGGGAGGTTTTAGTTCTTAATCATTATGAAGCTGTAATGCCTGTTCCTTTTATTCTCAAGAAAGGAATAAAAATTGTGCATAATCCATTGATATGCCAGCAGCTAGGTGTTTTTTCTGATAAAGATGATAAAAAGATCAATGAAAAGTTTTTACATTTTCTTCAGAAGAACTATCTGATAAGGGCTTACCATTTCAATGAGACCAACAGTTTTGATTCAAAATTAAAAACCAAAAAGAATTTTCTTCTATATCCTGATGAGTATGCCAAGGTTTTTGCCAAATACTCACCCAAGAGAAAAAGGAAACTCAGACTGGATGAGGAAGTCATAGAAAATTCAGAGCTTAAAGAATTGAGTTATCAGGAAGCAGAGATTTTTATTAAGAACAATGTGATAGGGCTGGATAAAGAAAATGATACGGCTACTTTGCTTAAAACTCTGGAAACTTTCCATTTATCAAAACATTTAAAGTTTTTAGCTTTTTATTATCATCATGAGATCACCAATATGATAGCTATCTACTCAGATTATGATACAATTGCGCTTTTAGGAACTTTTAATGATAAAAAATATATTAAAATGGCTGGAGCATCCACGCTTATCAATCACGTCATAAAAGAGAATATAGAGCATTCCATTTTTGATTTTGAAGGAGGCAATCTTCCCAGCATTGAAGAGTTTTTCAGAGGCTTCAGGCCCGTACTTAAACACTATGCAGTCATAGAAAATTCCAAAAAAACATTGATTAAAAATTTTACAGGATTTTTAATGAGAGGAAAGTTTTTTTAAGATTAATATCATGTTGAATTCACTATTTAGAATGATTTTAATTAAATATTATTCTGTATCTTTATAAAGTATTTATTCTAATAATCAAGCCATGCTAAAGCAGATCCGTCATTATAAATTACCCTATATTATTTACAATTTTTTTAATAAGAAAAAATTACAGCATAATATTCCTTTGTATAAAAAATACGGACTCAATAAAAGCTACTTTTCCAGTATTTCAAGTGCTGATTTTGCCCATCTTCCTGCTTCGGAACGAACAATAAACAGGAATAAACTCATCAATACTGCCTTTTTCAAAGAACTGACCGAAGAGAATAAAGAAAGTGCTCTTCAGTATGATGAAAACGGTTACATGATCTTGAGAAATTTTATCACAGCAGATGATGCCGATAAAATTAATGCTGAAATTGAAAAGCTGATGGAAAACGGAACCCTGAAATTCATCTATGGCGGAAAGCTGATGTTTGCCATCCATCATTCTGAAATGATTAAAAGCATTGGCAACGATAAGAATTTACTGGATTTTTTGTCTGTACTTTTAGACGGTAAAGCCAAACTTTTCCAGAGCATCAATTTCATTAACGGCAGCCAGCAGAAAACGCATTCAGACAGTATTCATATGACCACTTATCCGCTTGGCGGGCTTCTGGGAGTATGGATCGCCTTGGAAGATGTGGATGAGACCAACGGTGCTTTGCATTATATTCCGAAAAGCCATAAGCTCCCTTATTTTCTTAATTCCGATTACGATAATGAAGGCGATGCATTGAAAATCGGTAAAAAAAGCTATCGTGCATATGAAGAATTTTTGGAGTCAAAAGTTCGTGAACTTGGGTTGAAAAAGGAAATCTTTAAAGCAAAAAAAGGTGATATGCTCATATGGCATGCTAATATTCTTCATGGCGGCGAACCGCATACGGATAAAAACAGAACAAGAAAAAGTCTGGTTTATCACTTTTTTGATGAAAACAGCGTATGCTATCATGAGGTGACGCAAAGACCAGCCTTGTTTGAGCTGTAATTTCATGCTTTCTACAAAGAATTGCTAAATAATTACGGCTGAAAGAATAGTTTTTTTACTTTTGCATTCTTACGAATACCCAACACGCAAATGAAAAAAAGCAGAAATATTCTTGTTTTTATTTTTTCCCTCTATCTATGCCTCATGTCCTACTATTTGTATACCCACCAGTATTACAACGTAGATCTGGAAGCTTATGTAGGGCTTGTTTATAAAGCCGAATATCCGGATATGAAAATGGAGGATATTCATCAAAAAGTATATGCTGAATTAAAAGGTACCAATCCAAAACTTTTCGGAATTACGCCGCAGGATGAGGAAATTGCAAAAGGGGAGAACACCTACTATAAAGTTTTGTCGGAAAATCCAAAAGCTTATGAAGAAGAGCTGCAGCTGTTTTCGGTAAAACCATTTTATAACTTTGTTAACCTGATGTTCTTTAAATTGGGTTTAAAAGTAACAACCTCTATATTTCTGACCTCCATACTCTCTTATTCTTTTATTCTGATTCTGATATTCTGTTTCCTGATCAGGGTCGTAAAGAATTATCCTTTGGCATTCATCATAACCATTTTAATTTCATTATTCAAGCCGCTTCTGGAAGCCAGCAGGCATGCTTCGGCAGACAGTTTGTCCTGTTTATTACTCTTATTAAGCCTGTATACTTTTATCGTAAGTAAAAAACATCTTGCAGCTACGGTTTTTGCGATGCTTTGTGTTTTAACGAGACCGGAATATTTCATTTTATACACCTTTCTTTATGTTCTGGTTTATTTATATAGAAACAGCCTTCAGATTAAGACCGTTAAAGTATTTTGGTCTTATGCCTACATCTTTTTATCTTTTTTTCTGATCCAGTATTTTAATCAGATTTCATGGTCCACTTTATTTATGAACCAGTTTACAAAAGTTCAGATCTATCCGATATCCTCTCCGGATCCGTTCTATTTACCGGATTATTTGAATTTTATAAAGAAAACCATCATGCTGGACTTTAACGGATCATATTTTCCGCTGCTCTTGTTGTTTATTGTCATTATTCTGGCGAATCAATTTTCTTTGAGCAGTAAAAAAAGCCTGGCACAATGCTTATTCTTTGCTTCTGTTTATGTCTCCGTCTTTTTAAGATATTTGGTTTTTCCAAGCCTTGCTAACAGGATGATGATTGGTTTTTATCTTATGATAATCCTGTCACTCATCTATATTCAGAATTCTAAAACTGATATATTTAAAAACTCTTTAGAAGCCGGAAAATAATTAGTAATTTTGCGGTCTAAAATTATGGCTAGTTTTTCAGGATATTTACCGTATGCCTTTGCATTGATTATCGCAATTCCTTTTTTGGTTTTGCTGAGGCAATTTGTACACTCGTACATCACTCTTAAAAATCAGGAGATCAAGCTTCTTTCTGTAAAATCAAACTCAGAAAATAAAGCCCATTCCTATGAAAGAATGACTCTTTTTTTAGAAAGAATAAAACCCTCAAACATCATCCAGAAATTTGATAATGGTTTAGCCGTACACGAATTCATCTTTCTTACGGAAAAAACCATCAATGAAGAATTTGAATATAATTCTTCCCAGCAGCTGTATATCACAAAAGCCTCATGGGCTAATATTGTAGATTCCAAGAATGCTTTGATCGATTTGCTTCACAAAACCTACGACGGGTTGAAAGGAAATGCAGATCTTGAAGAATTCAAAACCATTTTCATCATGAACTACATGGAAGGAGACGATTATATTGCTGCTACCATAGAAGACCTTAGAAGAGAAATTTTAATTATAACTTAAAAATAACAGATAAATAATGATTCCAAATTTTAAAGCACATCCATGGCACGGGGTTTCTGCAGGAGAAGATGCGCCAAATGTTGTAAACGTATTCGTGGAAATCGTTCCTTCAGATACTATTAAATATGAAGTAGATAAAGAAACAGGATTTTTAAAGGTAGACAGGCCTCAGAAATTTTCTAATATTATTCCCGCTCTATACGGATTTGTTCCAAGAACATATTGCCACAATGAAGTAATGAAACTGGCTATAGAAGCCGGAGCTGATGACGTAACGGAAGGTGATCATGACCCGCTTGATATCTGTGTGTTAAGCTCTCACAATATTCATTCAGGAGGATTATTAATGGAAGCTATTCCAATCGGTGGATTCAAAATGATTGATGGAGGTGAAGCTGATGATAAAATCGTTGCCGTAATGATCGGTGACCACGCATTCGGACACTTCAGAGATATTGCAGAACTTCCTGAAGCAGAAGTGAAAAGACTGATGCACTATTTCCTGACGTATAAGAATTTACCTGATGAGCCTGCAAAATGCAGAATTCATGAAGTATACGGAGCTGAGCATGCTAAAAAAGTGATCAAAGCTTCTCAAAAAGACTATGCGGAAAAATTCGGAGGCTAAAAACAGCATTCCAAAATTATAATAAAAGCAGATGAATTTTCATCTGCTTTTTTATTTGTTTCAATAGGCATATAAAATTGATGCTAAAATATATTATTAACCCAGGCTTAATAAACCAATAGAATTTTTGTTATATTTATAAAACTAATTACTATTTATTAATATAAAAATAATAAACTATGGATTTGTTCTATTTAATTCCGGTTTTTGGTGTTGTCGCCTTAGTGTATACTTTCCTGCAGAGTAATTGGGTAAGTAAGCAGAATGCCGGAAATGAAAAAATGAAAATAATCAGCGGTCATATCGCTGACGGTGCCATGGCTTTTTTAAAGGCCGAGTACAAGATTTTAACCTATTTCGTAGTGGTAGTAGCCATATTACTTGCTGTAATGGGATCCACCAACTCCAATTCTCACTGGAGTATCGGGATAGCTTTTGCAGTAGGAGCTGTATTTTCTGCTCTGGCAGGATTTATAGGAATGAAGATTGCTACAAAAGCGAACGTAAGGACGGCAGAAGCTGCAAAAACTTCACTTTCCAAAGCACTTAAAGTTTCCTTTGCCGGAGGTTCCGTTATGGGAATGGGAGTTGCCGGATTGGCAGTTCTGGGGCTGGGCTCTCTTTTTCTGATCATTAAACAGATTTTCGCTCCCGATGCCACAGTAGACTCTCATGAGATGGAAAAAACAATCGAAATTCTTACCGGGTTTTCTCTGGGTGCAGAATCCATTGCCCTTTTTGCAAGAGTAGGTGGCGGTATTTATACCAAGGCTGCTGACGTAGGTGCTGACCTTGTAGGAAAGGTAGAAGCGGGAATCCCTGAAGATGATCCAAGAAATCCCGCAACTATTGCGGATAATGTAGGAGACAATGTAGGGGATGTGGCAGGAATGGGAGCCGATTTATTCGGTTCTTACGTTGCAACCGTACTTGCAACAATGGTTTTAGGTAGGGAAACAATGTCTGATGATTCATTCGGAGGCTTTGCACCGATCCTTCTTCCAATGCTTATTGCCGGTACAGGGATCATTTTCTCTATGATAGGGACTTTGTTTGTAAGAATTAATGATAATGAAGGCTCATCTACTTCCAGTGTTCAGAATGCCCTAAATTTAGGGAACTGGGGGAGTATCGTCATCACGGCTATATCCTCTTACTTCCTGGTCAATTACATACTTCCTGAAAAAATGATGCTCAGAGGACATGAATTCACTAAAATGGGGGTCTTCGGAGCTATAATGGTAGGACTTGTCGTAGGAACTTTAATGAGTATTATTACAGAATATTATACGGCCATGGGTAAAAGACCAGTCTCCAGTATTGTAAGACAGTCTTCTACAGGTCATGCAACAAATATTATCGGAGGCCTAGCAGTAGGGATGGAATCTACCTTGCTTCCGATCATTGTATTGGCAGGAGGTATTTACGGATCTTATTTGTGTGCCGGACTTTACGGAGTTGCTATCGCAGCAGCCGGAATGATGGCTACTACTGCCATGCAGCTTGCTATTGATGCTTTCGGACCGATTGCAGACAATGCCGGAGGAATTGCTGAAATGAGTGAACTCCCAAAAGAAGTACGTGAAAAAACAGATATTCTGGATGCCGTAGGAAACACCACGGCAGCTACAGGAAAGGGTTTTGCCATTGCTTCTGCGGCATTAACGGCGCTGGCTTTATTTGCGGCGTTCGTAGGAATTGCAGGTATTGATGGGATTGATATTTACAGAGCCGATGTTCTGGCAGGATTATTTGTAGGGGGAATGATTCCTTTCATATTTTCCTCACTTGCCATTACAGCAGTAGGACAGGCAGCCATGGCGATGGTAGAAGAGGTAAGAAGGCAGTTTCGCGAAATTCCGGGGATTTTGGAAGGAAAAGCCCAGCCTGAGTACGAAAAATGTGTAGCTATTTCCACGGATGCGTCCATCAGAAAAATGATGCTTCCGGGAGCGATCGCCATTATTTCACCTTTATTGATCGGGTTTATCTTCGGGCCTGAAGTTCTGGGAGGATTCCTGGCAGGAGCTACTGTAAGTGGTGTTCTGATGGGGATGTTCCAGAATAATGCCGGAGGTGCATGGGATAATGCCAAAAAATCATTTGAAAAAGGCGTTGATATCAATGGACAGACCTATTATAAAGGCTCAGAACCCCATAAGGCTTCCGTAACGGGAGATACGGTAGGAGATCCGTTTAAAGATACTTCAGGACCATCTATGAATATTCTCATCAAGCTGATGTCCATTGTTTCACTGGTGATTGCTCCAACCCTGGCTGTATTGCATAAGGATAAAATTGAAGCTAACAGAAAAGCTAGACTGGAAAGCTTGACCAAAGCTTACAATGTAAACTCTTCCACAACCCATACAGATATTCAGGCAATTCCCGGTGCTCCGGCAGAAATTAAGGGACATCTTAATGAAAACGGAGACTTTGTCTATGAAACCGGAACTATTCAGGAAGTAAAACTGAAAGGAGGAAAAACAATTACATTAGGAGAAGGAAGCAGGCTTTTCCAGCTGTATAATGCTGTAAAACAAAAGGATCAGACGGTAATAGATCCTAATAACTGGTATACGGTAGAAAATCTTTATTTTGAAACCGGTTCCAGTGATTTGAAGCCAGGCTCTGATGTACAGCTGAATAATCTTGCTGAAATTTTAAATGATTATCCGGATCTGAAAATAAAGCTTGGAGGATATACAGATAATACCGGTAATGAAGAAAGCAATATGAAACTGTCAAACCTCCGGGCACAGACAGCAAAACTGAAGCTTCTTGAATTAGGAATTTCTTCAGACAGGGTAGAAGCGGAAGGTTACGGTTCCCAACACCCGGTTTGTGAAGCTAATGATACCGATGAATGTAAAGCAAAAAACAGAAGAATTGATGTAAGGGTTTTAAGCCTCTAAGATCAATAAGCAAATATTTAAAGCACTGCCGCAAGCAGTGCTTTTTTGATATCTAAAAATCTGTGAAATCCGTGGGTAAATAAAATTTTATTTTTTCTTTTATATCCCGCAGATCTCACAGATTTACACAGAACTTCATACAAAGATGATAATTCTTGTAATACCGAGTTGCAGAGATGTAATATTTCTCTAAAGATTTTTCTGAAGATGCTCCAAAGCCTGAATAATCACCTCATCTTTCTTAGCAAAACTGAACCGTATATAATCCGAATTCTGCCGTGAATTGTAGAATGCAGAAAGAGGCAGGCAGGCTGTTTTTTTCTCTATGGTAAGCCATTTGGAAAACTCTACATCAGTCATGGTTTTAGATACATTTCTGAAATTGACAACCTGGAAAACACTTCCTTCAGATTTTTTTGCTGCCTGAAGCGGAGTATAGGCAATCATTTCATTGAATATATCTCTTTTGCGTTGCATGATATGCATATTTTCATAAGGATCGAATACTTCCAGATATCTGGCAATAGCATATTGCGCAGGGGCATTCGCACTGTAGGAAATATACTGCTGATGGCATCTGAATTTTGAGGTAAGGAATTCTGAGGCCAGTAGATAGCTGACTTTCCAGCCGGAAGTATGAAACATTTTCCCAAAAGAAAAAATACAGAAAGTCCTTTTTTTCAGCTCAGGATGGAGAAAAGAACTGTAATGCTCAAGTCCGTCATAGCAGTAGGTATCATAAATTTCTTCTGATACCAGGTAAATTTCCTGGTGCTTAATCAGGTTGTATAGCTGATCCCAGTCGCTTTGTTTCCAGATGGTTCCCGAAGGATTTTGTGGGGAATTAACGATAATGGCTTTTGTTTTTTCAGAAATACAATTTTGAAGCCTTTCCCAGTTTAAGGTAAAATCATTGTCAAGATCATAATATACAGGAATGCCGCCGTTGAGTACTACGGAAGGACCGTAAGTATAATATGAAGGTTGAATAATAATAACTTCATCTCCCTGATTTAAAATAGATTTAAGGGCGGTATGTAAAGCAAAAGTTGCACATGGGATAACAGTTACCTCGTTTTCCTTAAGTTTGAGGCTGTTTTTACGGGAGGCATTATAGGTAATGATATTGTTGATAAGCAACGGACTTCCGGCAAGTGGCTCATAATGATGGGTGTTGCAATCTATAGCTTCCCTTAGAAAGGATTTCAGCCGTTCATCAATATCAAAATCGGGAAGTCCCAGTGACAGATCAAAACTCTTGTGTTTTGCTGCAAGTTCAGACATTTCCGTGAAAAAGGAATAATGTGTAAATCCGTAAATTTTTTCCATCTATATTGCATTTATATCAAATATAAGAAAAATACACATTCATTGAAGATTAAATAAAATTTGTTATTTTTAAGCAAATTATTATCATATGAAAAAAATTCTTATCCCGTTGATCAGCCTGGCTATGGCAGTCAGTTGCGGAACAACGAAAACTCCTGAAGGAGCCAAGGCACAATCTCCCACCGTTGCAAAAGGAGATAAAGCATTTCTGTCTGCATATAAGACCATTAAAGCTGATGAGCTAAAGAAAAACTTATATGTAATTGCTTCTGATGAAATGGGTGGAAGAGATACTGGAAGCCCCGGCCAGAAAAAAGCGGGTGAGTATATGATTAATTTTTATAAAAACCTGGGAATTGCTCCTCCAAAGGCTTTAGGATCCTATTACCAGAAGGTTCCTTCCGAATTTATGAAGAAAAGGGGCGGCGGCAATCTTCCGGACTCTGAAAATATCCTGGCTTTTATTGAAGGAAGTGAAAAGCCTGAAGAAATTGTAGTAATTTCTGGACACTACGACCATGTTGGTACTAGAAATGGAGTCGTTTACAACGGAGCCGATGATGACGGAAGCGGAACTGTAGCCGTTATGCAGATTGCAAAAGCTTTTCAGGAAGCTAAAAAGGCTGGAAACGGCCCTAAAAGATCAATCCTGTTTCTTCATGTAACAGGCGAGGAGCATGGTCTGTTTGGATCCGATTACTATACCAGCAATCCTGTATTTCCACTCGCCAATACCGTAGTTGACCTCAATATTGATATGATCGGCCGAGACGATGCAGAGAACAGAGGAAAACAATACGTTTATGTAATTGGTTCGGAAATGCTGAGTTCAGAGCTTAAAGTAATCAATGAAGCAGCCAATAAAAAGACCAATAACCTTGAGCTGAATTATAAATATGATGATCCGGCAGATACAGAAAGGTTGTATTACCGTTCAGATCATTATAATTTTGCTAAAAATAATATTCCGGTAGCATTTTTCTTCGACGGGATTCATGAAGATTATCACAAGCCTACTGATGATCCTGAGAAAATTGATTATCCATTGCTGGAAAAAAGAGCCCAGCTGGTTTTCGCTACCGCATGGGAAATTGCAAACAGACCGGAAAGGATTGTTGTAGATAAAAAATAAGTTTTGTTGGATCATTGCAAAAGGGATATATACTGGAGGTGATATAAATTTTCAGAATCAGAACTTTGCAGTGATCCAACATTTTTTTGAATTTAAAATTGATTGCTAGCCAGTATTAAAATGGATATACTCATACGTGAAGCCAGACCGGAAGATATTCCACAGATCCAGATCGTTAGAAATGCTGTTAAAGAAAACATCCTTTCTGATCCGTCATTGGTTTCCGATGCAGATTGTGAAGAATTCCTGTTTGAAAGAGGAAAAGGCTGGGTTAGTGAAGCAGAGTCACGAATTGTCGGTTTTTCTATTGCAGACCTCAGGGAAAATAATATCTGGGCTTTGTTTGTACATCCTGATTTTGAGGATATCGGCATCGGACGAAAGCTTCATGATATCATGCTCAACTGGTATTTCGGGCAGACTAAAGAAAAGATGTGGCTGGGAACCTCTCCCGATACAAGAGCTGAAATATTCTACAGAAAATCAGGTTGGAAAGAAACAGGAACGCATGGAAAGGGAGAAATCAAATTTGAAATGACTTATAACAACTGGAAAAGCAGAAAATCATGATACAGGAAGTAAAATCTATCAGGCCCTTCATAGGAGCCAAAAATTTCGAAATAAGCCGGAGCTTCTACAGAGACCTTGGGTTTGAAGAAGTAATTCTTGAGCCTAAAATGTCCTTGTTTAAAAGACAGGAAACAGCTTTTTATCTTCAGGATTATTATGCTAAAGATTGGGTAGACAATACTATGATCTTTATGGAAGTGATTAATACAGATGACTTTTGGAAGGAACTTCAGACCCTGAATCTTACTGAAAAGTATAAAGGCGTAAAGCTTACTCCGGTCAGGACAATGGATTGGGGAAAAGAATGCTTCGTACACGATCCATCCGGGATTTTGTGGCATTTTGGCGAATTTTTTTAATGACATAAAAAAATATGATTTACGCTTTTGATACTTATTACTATGATGATCATGCCAATACCGTATGTATTGCGTTTGAAGACTGGACTTCGGAAATTGAATCCGGAATCTTCACTGAAAAAACCCTCATCAGTTCCGGGTATGAAAGTGGTGCTTTTTATAAAAGGGAATTGCCCTGCATTTTGAGTCTGCTGAAAAAAATTGACTTAAAAGAAGGGGATATTATTATTGTTGATGGTTACGTAACTCTTGATAATGATGGCAAAATAGGGCTTGGAGGCTATCTTTATAAAGGTCTGGACCATAAATATGCTATTATCGGGATTGCAAAAAATGAGTTTGCATCACCGGATTCCCAAAGAAGAAATGTCCTGAGAGGGGAAAGCAAAACCCCTTTATTCCTCACTGCAAAAGGAGCAGATGTAGATGATATTCTTCCAAAAGTAAAGAGAATGCACGGAGCTTACAGAATACCAACACTTTTGAAAAAGCTGGATCAGCTTTCAAGAGCATAAATTTGTTGTAAAAGTATGTCAGCAATTTCTATATTGATCTTAATATTTCTAAGCTTTAATTAATTTATTTTACTCGTTTTTAGTCAATTTATCGAAAGCTGATAAATATCATTCGTTTGTTATTTTTATTAATTCTAAATAAATATAAATTTGTCTCAACAAAATATAGGAATTAATGAAGAAACTATCTACTCTTTCTGCGGTGGTATTTTATATGATGATGAACGGGCAGTATTGTACACCGGCATTTCAGTATGGCGCGGACAGCAATATGATTACCAATGTCAGCTTTGGAACCATCAATAATACATCAACATCACAATCGGCCAATGTGCAGGTATATGAAGATTTTACTTCAATGTCAGCAGATATTCAGGCAGGGAACAATTATCAGATCTCTGTAAAAGGGCCTTCCAGCACTTTCCCGAGTGATGTGATGGTATTCATTGATTTTAATAAAAACGGAAGCTTTGATGATGCAGGAGAAAGCTTTTATATTGGGAGACTTGAAGCAGCGAATCCCTTCAATGCCTTAACAGTAACCGGTACGGTTTCAGTTCCCGCTCATGCAGCAACAGGTAGTACAAGAATGAGAGTGCTGAAAAATACAAACACAGCTGCTTATTCCAATCCCAATGCACCCAATTCTATTCTTACAGCATGTGATACCAGCCTTAGGGCAGGACAGGCAGAAGATTATACCGTTAATATTACAGGAAATACAATTGTTTTCCCAGCCCCGTATTGTGGAACTGAAAATGTCTCTACCCTTACCGTTAGCGAAATTACCAAAGTAGAATTTGCCGGGATTACAAATGAAAGCTCTGTAAACAGTACTTCCGATGCGCTGGAGAACTTTACCGGTACGGTTTTCAATGTGAATAGAGGAAATTCTTATCCCATAACGATAACAGGAGAAACACAGGGGCAAACTACTGTTTCGGTTTATGCATACATCGATCTTAATCATAATAATACATTTGATGCCCACGAGATATTCAACCTTGGCTACCTGGATAATTCCGATCCTATTCCGGGTAAAGAATCGGGGGTGACGACCGGAACCATTACAATTCCGGCCGATGCTGTGCTGGACGAGACCCGTTTCAGAATTGTCAAAGCTTATGAATCAAGTTCATGGATGGGAACCCTCGAAAATCTGCCCTGCCCTGCAGGATGGTTCATAGGACAGGTTGAAGATTATACACTGAATGTACTGGCGTCCAATCTGGCTACATCAGAAGCTGTAAAAAAATCGTCAGCAATAATTTACCCGAATCCTACATCAGGAACTGTTATATTAAAAACTGAAGAGAAGTTTGAAAAATATGAAGTTTACAACTTATCAGCACAAAAAATCCTGGAAGGAACCTCAGGCATAGTCAATATGGATCGTCTGGCAACCGGAACCTACCTGATCAGGATATATACCGGTGATAAAAAAATTATTACTGAGAAAATCATCAAAAAATAAACACTTTATCTAATCATATCCATATCAATTTTTGTTTTTTTAAGCCGGCAGATTTATCTGTCGGTTTTCTTTTATGAAAAATAAAGAAAGCTTATAAAAATAACAGTTTAAAAACAGAAAGATATACCTGCTGCTTAATCAAATCAATCGCAGATAATCAAAATTAAACTTTGCGTTAAAATAGCCTTATAAAAATTTTTGCAAAGAAGATTATCCCAACAGTTTAATATCTACCTCTAAAAATTTTTAAATTTTTGAATCCAGTATTTCCAGTAAATCGTGCTTTGAAAGCTTCTGAATTCCGTTTCCATCCGTTTGAAGCAGATTCTGGGCCAGTTCATTTTTCTTTTTCTGCAGGCTTAAGATTTTCTCTTCAACCGTATTGGAGCAGATAAGCCGGACAGCAATTACATTTTTGGTCTGCCCGATCCGGTAGCTCCGGTCAATGGCCTGGTTCTCAGCTGCAGGATTCCACCACGGATCTACGAGGTAGATATAATCTGCTTCGGTAAGGTTAAGTCCTACACCTCCTGCTTTTAAACTGATCAGAAATACCCGGATTTCGTCATTTTCCTGAAAATGATTCACAACTTTACCTCTGTTTTTCGTTTGCCCGGTAAGATATTCAAATGGAATTTCTTTATTTTCAAGTTCAGTTTTAATTAAATCCAGCATCTCTACAAACTGTGAGAATACCAATATTTTATGGCCCCTGGACTTGTTTTGGATCTGTTCCATCAGTATTTCTACCTTTACAGCATGATCACCGGAATATCCTTCTTTTAAAAGGACAGGAGAATTACAGATCTGCCGGAGCCGGGTAAGCCCTGTAAGGACATGCATGCTGTTTTTATTCAGGTCATCGTCGTCATTGGCAGCAATAAATTCACGAAGCTCTTTTTCGTAAGCATCATAAATTTTGCGCTGTTCAGCATTCATTTCGCAGTAAATAACCATTTCTGTTTTTTCCGGAAGCTCCTTGGCTACCTGTTTTTTGGTCCTGCGGAGAATAAAAGGCCTTATTTTCTGCTGAAGTTCCTGGGCACGTTTACCATATTCAAATTTATCAATAGGGACAGCGTAAATATCTTTAAAATACTGCTTGCTTCCCAAAAGCCCCGGACAGGCAAAAGAAAGCTGGCTGTAAAGATCGAAAGTATTGTTCTCAACAGGCGTTCCGGTAAGAACGAACCTGTTTCTTGAATTCAGCAGACGCGTAGCTTTGTATCTTTCTGAATCAGGATTCTTAATGGTCTGTGATTCATCAAGGAAAACACAGTTGAAGCGGAAATTTTTCAGGAAGCGGATATCCGAAAGCAGCATTCCGTAGCTGATCAGTATGACCTCGTATTCAGAAAAATGTTCCGTAGCTTTCAGTCGGTCGGCTCCATAATGTACCATAGTTTTTATGGAAGGGGCAAACTTATCTATTTCTTCTTGCCAGTTGAACAGCAGAGAAGTGGGAACTACAATAAGATTGGTGACAGGTCCGCGTTTTTCCCGCTGGGAAAGAATAAAAGCAAGTACCTGTAGTGTTTTTCCGAGACCCATATCATCAGCAAGACATCCGCCGAAATTGAACCCGTCCAAAAAATTCAGCCAGTTCAGCCCGTCATGCTGATAATCCCTCAATGATGCATTTAACCCTGAAGGAATACTGGTGTAGGGAATATCTTTAACCGATGAAAACTGAAGTGAGTAAGAAGAAAGCTCTTCCTGTACCTCGCTGCTTAAAATATCTTTCTCAAACAATGAAGATACTTCTGTAAAATTGATTTTTGGGATTTTAAGATCTTCAGCTTCAATTTCCCCGATCCGGAAAAACTCATTCATTCTGCTGATCCATTCTTCCGGGAGAACTCCAAGGGTTCCGTCATCCAGCTGAACAAATTTGCTTCTGTTCCGGATCGCACGGTGAAGCTGTTTCAGGGCAGCCTCTTTCTGGCCGAAACTGACTTTTAATTTAGCATTGAACCAATCCAGTCCGCTGGTAATCTGAATATTGACCTTGGCTTTATAAGAGTTGAGTTTAGTGTTTTTAAGCTCATTGAACCCAAGAATAATAATCCCTTCATTTCTCCATACGTCAAAGGCATGAAGAAACCAGTCCTGATCCAGAAATTTATCTTTGTGCAGATAAAAATAATCATACCCATCCATCTGTTCTTCAAAGTCAGGATGCTGCTTCAGGATCAGGGAAGTAAAACGTGATTCTTCAGCGTCACTTCTGTCAATTTTAAATACATTACCGTTCTGGTCAGTATCAAAAAGCTGTTTCCTTGAATAAACGGCCACTTCTACCTGTCCGTATTTCATAACCGGAGTCAGAGCAATATAATTTCCCTGCTGCCGGAGATAAATGATCCGTTCATTCCTGTGATCTTTTTCTTCAAGCTGGATTGATGCTGCAGGCTGTATATAGTTGTAATTGATGTGAATGCGTTCCTCCAGTGAAGAAAGGACATTCTGCATGAATGCTTCATATTTTGAGGTATGAACAAGCAAAATCTCGTTATTGGCTTTAAAAAACCTGATTACCCTCAGCATATCAGAATCATGTACAAAACTGAACGTATTTCTGCTGTAGACAAAGTATTCATTCCGGATCATTACATTTTTAAAAGGAATGGAAATATCATTGAATTGCAGCTCTCCTGTTACTTCATAAAAAGGATCTTTCTTGAATACATTAAGCTGTACTTCGGCCTTTAAAAGTTCAAGGTGGATAGGTACGAGAGATTTGGATGATATAGTTTCGGAAAGTTCCCTGTCGTGATAATAAGTCTCCAAACCGAGTGGATTCTCTACGATCAGCTTCAGGGCTTCCAGTTCAGCGGTATTGTAATCTTCGTTATAATTATTCTGAAATGCTGAAACAGCAGTATAAAATTTAATATGCTGAGGTTCTTCGGCATTCCAGATGAGCTGCATGGCATCAACAGGCTGTACGGGATTTTTGATCTTTCCGGTCTGGGTGGTTTCGGCCTCCATAAGAGAAAAATTAAGATGGCTGTAGTAACGGTGCCTCCCGATAACCAGTATTTTTCTTTTTCCGCTGTCCTGTAATGCCAGTTCGTGGATTACCGATGAACGCTGAGGAATAAGATGCTGTTTAAAAAGGTCTTCATCAATAGGCAGCATTTCTTTGATCTTAGGATGAACCTCAATTTTATGGTCTGTGTATTTTAATTCGAAATACATATCGAGATCAGGTTCATTTTCCAGGCCGTAACTTTTTGCTTTGGTAATAAACAGTTTCTTGCGGAGAAAAGGATCAAAAAAAGTTCTGAAGTTTTTCTCTTCTAAGATTCCGTGCATCACTTCTGCCTGATGTACGCAAAGCTTGTCTTTAGGACTGCTGCATGTGCATGTACTTACAATAGAGCTTCCTATCTGGCTTACGGAAACATCAGGATAGTCATTCAAAGGAGACCGCTTGCTGAAAATTCCATGATTGCTTTCAATGACAGCCGGGTAAATATCCTGAAAATCCCTGAGCTCCAGAAATGCACTACCTGAGGTATGCTTCAGAAGATCATACACAGAAAGTGTACTGATGCTTGTATTGTCAAGAATATAGGCTGCCATAGACGTGCGAATTTACAAAAAAAGCTAGCAATACGATCTGGATTATTTTCCGGAACTCATTAAAAGAGAATAAACGGAAGAAGTATACTAGATAGGAAATTCATCATTGTATGCTCTGAATATTAATATAAATATTCAATTATATTTTTATCATACGATTAATAGATATTTTATCGTTATTATTGTAGGATATTAAAATTCATGAAAAAAAACAAAATGAGTTTAAAAAAATTATAATTATTTTAATGACAAGCAAGATTATAGGAGTCGGCCATTATATTCCGCCGGAAACAATTACAAATTTATTTTTTGACCAGCATCATTTTATTAATAAAAACGGGGAGTCATTAAAGGAAGCAAATGATATTATTGCCAGAAAGCTCAAAGAAATTACCGGCATAGAAGAACGGAGATATGCATCTGAACATCAGGTGACCTCTGATCTGGGACTAATTGCAGCCCAGAGAGCGATAGAAAATTCAAAAATAGATCCCGAAACCCTGGATTACATCATATTTGCCCATAATTTTGGAGATGTCCGTTTTGGGACAGTCCAGTCAGATAGTGTTCCAAGCCTGGCTTCAAGGATAAAGCATCTACTGAAAATTAAAAATAATTTCTGTGTGGCGTACGATGTACTTTTCGGATGCCCGGGCTGGATTGAAGGGGTGATACAGGCTAATGCTTTCATTAAATCAGGCATTGCCAAACGATGCCTTGTTGTAGGCGCTGAAACACTTTCCAGAGTGGTTGATATCCATGACAGAGACAGTATGATCTATGCAGATGGAGCAGGAGCAGCTGTCCTGGAAATCAGTGAAGATGAGAGGGGTATACAATCTCACTTATCGGCTTCTTATACCCTGACGGAAAAAGATTTTCTTTTCTTTGGTAAATCATACAATAACGAAAGCTGTCCTGATACGAAATATATCAAAATGGATGGCCGCAAGATCTACGAATTTGCTCTTGTAAATGTAGCGGATGCTATGAAGAAGTGTATGGATGCAAGTGGATACTCCATCGGCCAGCTTGATAAAATTATTATCCATCAGGCCAATGAAAAAATGGATGAAGCCATTGTAAAACGTTTTTACCAGCTTTATGATCTGCCAATGCCGGAGAATATTATGCCCATGGTAATTAATAAATTGGGGAATAGCAGCGTAGCTACCATTCCGACTTTACTTGGTATGATCCTTAATGGCGAACTTCCTTCCCATGAAATAAAAGAAGGAGACATTGTGCTGTTTGCATCAGTAGGTGCAGGGATGAACATTAATGCATTTGTCTATAAATTTTAAAATATACAATATAAAAGGATAGAAGCTAATGTCTATTCTTTTTTTGAAAAAGCTCAGGTATAAACTCTGAGCTTTTATTTTTTAGGATAAATTCATTTTGGCTACACGTTCGTCCAATTTGGCAACTTTAGCTTTCTTGCTAATGCTGACCTTTGTCCTGTTAATTTAATACAGAACAAAATGAAAACAATTTTTATAACAGGCGCTTCAACAGGATTAGGAAAAGCGGCTGCCCGATTATTTCAAAGCAGAGGATGGAACGTAATTGCTACAATGAGAAACCCTGATGCCGCACCTGAACTTGCCGCTCTGGACAATGTAACTGTGCTTCCGCTGGATGTTACCAACCTGGAACAGATAAAGTCAACCGTTAATAAAGCTGTTGAACTTGGAAACGTAGATGTAGTTTTCAACAATGCCGGATACGGACTTATTGGTCCTTTGGAAGCTTTAAAAGATGAGCAGATTCTGAAACAGCTGGATACCAATCTTCTTGGAGTGATCCGTGTGACACAGGCATTTATTCCTTATTTCAGAGAAAGAAAAAGCGGGATGTTTATTTCTACCACTTCAATCGGCGGATTGGTCGCCTTTCCTTTAGGATCAACCTACCATGCTACTAAATGGGCTTTGGAAGGCTGGAGCGAAAGTATGGCTTACGAGCTGAACAAATTTGGCATTGATATCAAAACCGTATCTCCGGGAGGAATCAAGACCGATTTTGTAAGCCGCTCTCTGGATGCAGCAACCAGCCCTGCCTACGAGGAAATGACGAATTCTCTTTTTTCAAGTATGGAAGGAATGATGGCTGCGGCTTCCGAGCCGGAGCAGATTGCTGAGGTTGTTTACGAAGCAGCTACAGATGGTAAGAAACAATTGAGATACGTAGCAGGAGAAGATGCAAAAGCAATATATGCACAGCGTCTGGAACTGGGAGCTGAAGCTTTCCGGGAAGAGTTTGGAAAGCAGTTTATCTAATATGCCCAAATATGGAAGCAGCACGGGTAACCTGCTTGTGCTGTTTTCATTTAAATATTTAATAACTTTATACTATGGAAAAGAAAGATAATACTCCAATAAAAATTTCGTCGATATCGGAGCTTCACAGTATGCTGCAGCTTCCAAAGCCGCTTCATCCGCTGGTGAGCCTGGTAGATAATACGAAAATGATTGTTCATAAAGAATTTCTGGACCGAAGCTTTTATCTGAATTTTTATAAGATTTCCTATAAGTTTTCTAAAAATGGGAAAATGGGATATGGGCAGGGATATTATGATTTTAATGAAGGAGGAATGATGTTTACAGCACCCGGACAGATTCTGTCCACAGAAGCGGATACTTCCTACTGTGGGTATACACTACTGGTGCATCCGGATTTTATACGGACCTATCCGTTGGCAAAGAGTATCAAAAAATTCGGTTTCTTTTCTTACGATACGAATGAGGCACTGCACTTGTCCGATCAGGAGAAAACAACCATAACCGGATTGCTGGACAATATTATGAATGAATTGAATACTGCCATTGATGAGGTAAGTCAGGATGTAATTATTTCCTATATCGAGGTTTTGCTGAACTACAGCAACCGTTTTTATAAAAGACAGTTTATCACAAGAAAAGCAGTCAACAACGATCTATTATCCAAAATGGAAACAATACTGGATGATTATTTCAACAGACAGGAAACGTTAACCAAAGGGCTTCCTACGGTGGAATTCCTTGCTTCGGAGATGAATCTTTCACCGCATTATCTGAGTGACATGCTGAGAAATCTTACGGGACAGAATGCCCAGCAGCATATCCATGAAAAGCTGATCGAAAAGGCTAAAGAATACCTTACCGGAACCAGTTTTTCCGTATCCGAAGTGGCTTATGCTTTAGGATTTGAGCATCCGCAGTCTTTCAACAAGCTGTTTAAAAAGAAAATGGAAGTTACTCCTTTGGGCTATAAACAATCTTTCAATTAAAATATTCTCAATAATAATTAAAGTAGCTCCACCAGGAATCGAACCTGGATCTAAAGTTTAGGAAACTTCTATTCTATCCGTTGAACTATGGAGCCTTTAAGGGGAATAAAAATACTAATTAAATTAAAAAAAACAAAAGACTTTGATATTCCGAAATCTTTTATTTTTCATATTATTTTCAGCTTATCTCTCCAAATAATTTTCTGCAAAATTCTTTGCATAAAAGAATCCGCTCTTTAGGAGCGGATCCAGTAGATAAATACATCTCATTTTTTTAATTAGACAACAATAAAAAGCACAGCCGACAATGCTGTGCTTAAATTTTTATTTCAAATTTAATTGCAATTTCAAAGCTGAAAAAAGCAAAAAATGATTTCATTTCAGTTGTATTACATAGTAAATGTAGCACTATTTTTAATACAAAACATGAATTAAATGTTAAAATTCACAACTTATCCACAATTTGTTGTGGATAAGATTGTAAATAATTGTTTTTCAATTTGTTGTAGAATATAATTATTAAGTATTTTCTTCTCTTGATATTAGCGGGCTGGACGGTGATATGGTAAGCAGTCATATCTATTTACCGTTATCAATAATGCCCCGTTCTCCTAAATCAACGATCAAGCGTAGCAAATAGCCATCCGGATCCATTACCAAAAACTGTTTTTGTCCCAATTCCACATTATCTGCACGATACCATTTTTCCTCTAAATTCATAAATAATGGAATTCCGGCTTCTGCCAAACGAAAGAGAATGGGTTCAGTATCCGGGACTTTAATCTGAAGATTAATTCCCCGTCCTAATGGGTAGCTAAACGGAGCTGTTTCCCACGTTCTGTCGGTTTCGGTACGTTGTTCAAGCATAACATGAGCACCATCCAGGTTCAGATAGGCAAAACCTTCTTCAGGGCGGTCATAAAGCACCGAAAAGCCAATCAGGCCGCACCAGAATGATAAACTTGTTCTGATGTCAGTTACATACAACTCTGGTACAAGCTTAGTCAAGCTATTTCTTGAATATGGCATAACCTCTTATTTTATATTTCATATGGTTTCAATTAAGGAAAATTAATGAATATTTTACAAAATAAAGGATAGGTATTTCTTTTCAGGAAAAATAATTATCTTTGAACTATTAATATCTCTTTATAAATATCACTACTTGTTCAAGTACATTTCTAAGTGCTTGAAATCTAGGGTTCTTTTTTTTCTGAACCTAAATTCTTTATTATTTAAAATCAAAGAATGATAAAGGACATGAGCTGTTCTTCATCTTTATTAGATTCTATTCATTAACAAAAAGAGATCATTATGAAAACAAATACAATTGCCGTGATAGGCGGCACCGGAAAATCAGGACATTATCTTATCCATGAGCTTCTGGAAAAAGAATATCCCATCAGGCTTTTGCTTCGTACTCCCGGAAATTTAACTATAGAAAGTCCTTTAATTGAAATTGTACAGGGAGATGCAAGGGATTTTGAGTCTGTAAACCGTCTCATTACGGGTTGTAATGCGGTAATCAGTAAAATAGGGCAACCCGTCGGGGAGGATCCCATATTTACAGATTCAACAAAAAATGTTATACAGTCTATGAATCTTCATGGAATTAAACGGTATATAACAATTACCGGTTTGAACGTAGATACTCCTTTTGATCATAAAAACAGCAAAGTAAAAGCAGCTACAGACTGGATGTACCAGAATTATCCCAAAACAACACAAGATAAGCAGGATGAATATGACCTTCTGGTGAACAGCCATCTGGATTGGACATTGGTCAGGCTTCCGCTAATAATCCCGACTGCCGAACGGTTTAAAAAGGAAACGAACCTTACAGATTGTCTGGGAGAGAAAATCAGTGCGGCAGACCTGTCTGAATTTTTGGTTTCCCAGATCGATGACAGGACTTACATTAAACAGAGTCCCTTTCTTTATAATGTATAAGTAAAGGTATGATGATAAAAAGACAGAGAGCCATTTGGCTCTCTGTTTTATTTAGTTTTCTAGTTTTTCCTTGATGTATTTTGCAGTATGGGACTTTTTATCCTTGGCAAGGTCTTCCGGAGTTCCGGCAAAAACAACTTCACCGCCGTATTTTCCAGCTTCAGGGCCGATGTCGATGATATAATCTGCACATTTGATGATATCTGGCTGATGCTCAATAACAATCACAGAATGACCAAGGTCGATTAATGCCTGGAGGGACTTCAGTAATTTCTGAATGTCATGGAAATGAAGTCCTGTAGAAGGTTCATCGAAGATAAACAAGGTTTTGTCTGTGGTTACTCCTTTAACAAGGAATGAAGCCAGCTTTACACGCTGTGCTTCACCGCCGGAAAGGGTAGAAGAGCTCTGCCCAAGCTGCAGATAACCTAATCCGACTTCCTGGAGAGGTTTCAGTTTGGTAACGATTTTTTCTTCGTTATTGTCTTTAAAAAATTCCAAAGCTTCGTCCACCGTCATATGAAGAATATCGGAAATGCTTTTTTCATCAAATTTCACTTCCAGGATCTCGTTTTTGAAACGGGTTCCTTTACATACCTCGCATTCAAGTTCAATATCCGCCATGAACTGCATGGATACGTTGATCACACCTTCTCCTTTACACTCATCACATCTTCCGCCGTCTACGTTGAAAGAGAAATGCTTAGGCTTGTAACCCATCATTTTTGAAACTTTCTGTTTGGCGAAAAGATCCCTGATATCGTCATAGGCTTTCAGATAGGTAACAGGATTGGAACGGGAGGATTTTCCAATCGGATTCTGGTCGATCAACTCGATGTTTTTGATCAGCTTCTTAGGAAATTCTACAGAGTCATAATCTCCTTTTTTGCCACCCATTCCAAGCTGGATCTGGATGTCATTGGTTAAAATTTCCTTCATCAGCGTAGATTTTCCGCTTCCGGAAACCCCTGAGATCACCGTAAGGCTTTCAAGAGGGACATCTACGTCTATATTCTTTAAATTATTTTGTCTTGCTCCTTTGATGTGGATCCATTCCTTAGCTTTTCTGCGCTTTTTAGGAACTTCAATTTCCATTCTTCCGGTTAAATATTTTGAAGTAAGGGTATCTGCATTTTTAAGATCATTATAATCTCCGGCGAATACAAGATCGCCTCCAAGATAACCTGCTTCCGGGCCAATATCGATGATGTAATCTGCAGCTTTCATAACATCTTCATCATGTTCTACCACAATTACGGTATTTCCCAGGTCACGGAGATTCTTTAAAACTCCGATCAGATTTTCCGTATCTCTTGAATGCAGTCCGATAGAAGGTTCATCCAGAATATAGATCGATCCTACAAGGGAACTTCCCAGGCTGGTGGCAAGGTTAATCCTTTGACTTTCACCACCGGAAAGGGTATTGGAGGTTCTGTTTAAAGTTAAATAACCTAAACCTACTTTTAATAAAAATTCAATACGGGTTTTGATCTCGTACAATAATCTTTTGGCAACATCCTGATCGTGTTCGGAAAGTTTCAGCCCATCTATTAAAGGATACAGCTCATCCAGCGGAAGCTCAATCATGGACTGGATATTGTGTCCGTCTACTTTTACCCAGCTGGTTTCTTCACGGAGTCTCAAACCTTCACAGGTAGGGCACAGTGTTTTTCCCCTGTATCTGGACAGCATAACGCGGTATTGGATCTTATACAGGTTTTCTTCAAGCATTTTGAAGAAATTATTAATCGAAGGGAAGCTGCTTTTTCCGTCTCCTTTCCACAAGAAGCTTTTCTGTTCCTTAGTCAGCTGGTGATAAGGCTTGTGGATTGGAAAATCACCGGCTTTTTTGATGAATGCTTTTTTCCACTCGCTCATACTTTCTCCTCTCCAGGCGACTACCGCATCCTCATAAACAGATAAAGTTTTATTCGGAACTACAAGGTCCTCATCTATTCCGATTACTTTTCCGTATCCTTCACAGGCGGGACATGCTCCGTATGGATTGTTAAAGCTGAAAAAATGAACATTCGGTTCCAGGAACTCCATGCCGTCAAGCTCAAATTTATTGGAAAATTCTTTTACTTTTCCGGAATCGGGATTCTTCAGGGCACAATAGCCATGTCCTTCGTAAAATGCCATCTGGATAGAATCTGCCAGCCTCTGAAGGAAACTCTCATCTTCTTCATAAGAAAAACGGTCGATCACGAGATTGATTACCATTCCTTTTTCCGGTGTAAATCCAAAACTTTCCAGGTCTTCGATACCGGCTACATTACCATTGATCTCAAGCCTTGTGAAACCGGCTAATTTTAAAACATTCAACGTTTCTTTAAAATTGGTGGCATCATATTCCAAAGGAGCCGTCAGTAAAAATGAGGTCTCTTTTTTGGAAGCTTTGATAAAATCTATCACATCCGAAACAGAATCTTTCTTTACTTCCTCACCTGAAACCGGCGAAAATGTTTTCCCGATTCTGGCGAAAAGAAGCTTCATATAATCATAGATTTCCGTAGAAGTCCCTACCGTAGAGCGGGGGTTGGAAGAAATCACTTTCTGCTGTATGGCAATAGAAGGGGCAAGTCCTTTAATATCGTCCACTTTTGGTTTTTCCAGCTTACCTAAAAACTGGCGGGCATATGAACTTAAGCTTTCCACATATCTTCTCTGTCCTTCAGCATAAATGGTATCGAATGCCAGGGAAGATTTTCCGCTTCCGGAAACACCTGTAATCACGATCAGTTTATTTTTCGGAATGAGAACGTCTATATGCTTCAGATTGTTAAGATGTGCGTTCTTAACGAAGATCTGCTTTTTTATATCTATTTCTATTGTTTTAGTCATGCTTTTTATTGAAATTATACTGACTGAGACTTATTCTTAGATGATGGTGTATTTCTTTGTATTCCGGTCCTGCAATACCTCTTTACTTCCATGTAAGTGAGGCCAAAAAGATGTAAAAAGAAGATTGATCATCACAAAATTAAGACCCACAAAATTACGAATTTTTAGCGGAAAAAGTGTGCTTAAATTTATCCAATACAAATATATAATCCGAGATTACAGAGAAGGGAATATTTGCTTTATGAATTAAAGCATAGCCTGGAATAAAAAAATTCTCCTACAGGTTATTCAAATGGTATATTCTTATTGTATTTTAAAACTATTGATAAATTTCATTATGTTTTTGCATTTTACTATTGCTTTGTATTTTAAAATTAGTTAAAATTGTATTCATAAATATGTAATATAGAAATGAGAAAGTTATTCAGAGATCTTGTTACACATTTAATGAGAAAAAGATAAAATTATTCCCATCAAAAGATGCAGTATATCCGTACTGCATCTTTTTTTATGACAAGTATCATTTGCCTGTCTTCAGGAACTCCCTTACTTTTGAGCCCATTATTAAAGAAACTGATTAAGAACAAAACGGGAACCATTATGATCAAGAAGATTGGAAGTATTTTTTTATTGGGATTAATACTTTACGTGCATGCGCAGGAAAAAACAACGGATATTGAAATTATTGAATTTCAGGGAAAGTTTATTTCTACACCTTATAAAAGCGCCAATCAGAATATTACCGTTATTAGAAAGGAAGATATTGCAAATTCTCCTGCAAAAAGTATTGATGAAGTTCTTCAGCAGGTTCCGGGAATGGATATCAGAAGGAGAGGGGCCAATGGTGTGCAGAGCGATATAGGATTCAGGGGAAGTTCTTTTGAGCAGGTTCTGCTGTTGCTGAATGGCATCAGGATGAATGATTCCCAGACCGGCCACAATTCCATGAACGTTCCTGTAGATATGGATGATGTGGAAAGAATTGAGATCATCAAAGGGCCGGCAGCCAGAAGGTTCGGTCAGAATGCTTATGCCGGTGTTATTAATATTATTACAAAAACGAACCCTGGAAAACGGGTGAAAATAAGTGCTGAAGGCGGAGACTATGAAACGTACGGATTCGGTTTCAATGCTCAACTTGGAAACGAGAAGTTTTCTAATTCCCTTCAGGTTAATTCTGCCACATCACAGGGATATATGTACAATACGGATTACGAAATCCGTAATGTTTTCTACCAAAGCAAATTGAATATTAAAAACGGAGATCTTAAGCTGCAGGCCGGTTTTTCTGAAAAGAAATTCGGGGCCAATGGTTTTTATGCTTCAAAAGACGCTACGGAGCAGTATGAGGAAACACAGGCCTCTATTGTGAGCCTGGCACATCAGCAGACTTTTGGCAATTTGAAACTAAACTCAAATGTTTACTGGAGAAGAGGGCAGGATATGTATCTGTATGACCGAAGTAAACCGAATGGTTACAGAAATATGCATATTGGAAATAATGTTGGAGGAGAAGTAAATTCCAGTTATCAGTGGGGATTGGGAACGACCGGTGTGGGTGTAGAACTGAGAAAGGAGTTCCTGGCCAGTAATAATTTAGGAGAGCGAAACCGTTTTGTTTCGCAGGTTTTCTTTGAACATCATTTTTCTTTACTGGATAAAAAACTGAACATCAGTCCCGGAATTTCGTGGGCGAATTACTCCAAAGAGGGAAATTTCTTCTATCCCGGTTTGGATGTGGGATATAACTTCAATCAGAATAATAAAATCTATGGAAATATTGCCAAAGTCCACAGAGTCCCAACGTTTACAGACCTTTATTATGTAAGTAAAACTGAACAGGGAAATCCTGATCTTCTTCCTGAAAATGCCCTTTCATCTGAGATTGGATATCAATATCAGAGCAGCAGAATTTTAGCAAAGGTGAGCGGATTTATGAGGAATTCCAATAATTCTATCGACTGGGTAAAAACAGATATTGCCGATAAGGTTTGGTATGCCCGGAATGTCGGAAAGATTGATACCAAAGGGGTTGAAGTAGAATTGAGCCACAGGGTTTTTGACTGGCTGAAATATACAGTAGGATACACCTACCTGGATAGCAAAGTCAAGGAGTCCAATGGATTGGTTTCCAGATATATTGTGGATAACCTGAAACATCAGGTTGTGGCCAAACTTGAAACCAGATTCCTGAAATACTTCACCAATGAACTGGTCTATCGTTACAATGAAAGGCTGAATCTGGGAACTTATAATCTCCTTGATGAAAAGCTGAGCTTCTCCAGGAAAGACTTTTCGGTTTATGTACTGATTAATAATTTAACGAATACCAAATACACGGAAGCATTCGGAGTTGAAATGCCTCAGAGGTGGTTTCATTTGGGCTTCTCATATACGATCAATATTAAATAAATGTTAATTCGTGATTAATAAAAATTAACATTAACAAATTGTTAAATCGATTATTTTTGCAAAAATTTTTTATGAAACTTTTTTTCAGTTTGAGTATACTTTTAAGTATGACCTTTTTAAAAGCCCAGGAACACATTTCCAGCTTCAATGCAGTGACTCTGACCTACAAGTTTCATCCCAAATTTTTCCTCTATGCAGAAGGTCAGCTCCGAGGAAACGAAGATTATACTTATCCGGATTATTACGAGATCAAAGGGGGAGTAGGCTATAATCTTACCAAAAACCACAAACCATTTATAGGTCTTGGAAGATATGTGAATTATAAAGATCACAGTCTGAGCAGAGAGGAATTCAGAGTCTGGCTGCAGGACGTGATCGATCTTAAGAAAGGAATCGTCAAGTTTGAAAACCGTTTTCGTGCAGAAAAGAGCTGGTTTTATGAACCTGCGACGGACAAAGCTTCCCAAAGAATGCGTTACAGATACCGTCTGAACGTAAGTGTTCCCCTTAATGCAAAAACGATAAAAAAAGGAACTGTTTTCGCCAATGCCTATGACGAAATTTTCCTGGTAAGCCCGATGAAACCTACTTTTGCAAGAAACAGGGTATATGGAGGGTTTGGCTATCAGATAGATGATGTTTTCGGGATCCTGACAGGTTATTTATGGCAGCGTGAATTTGAAGCAAAGGGTAATAAAAACCTTCACTTTATCTACCTGGCCCTGAACATCAATATCGACGGTACGAACCATCCTACAAAAACGTATGATTTCCCCGGAGCGGATTAATATTTTTCTATCAGATAACGGTAGGCTTTCAGGTATTTGTTAAACCTTTTAATATCTTTAGGAGTCAGTTCTCTGTTTACTCTTCTGAGATCCATATTGTCACGAAGGTCATTAAGCTTTACTGCAACAGCTAGAGGAGATCTTTCTGTTCTTTTAACGAATTCATCATAATCTTCTTCGGGATCAAATTTGGTCAGACAGCTGATGGCAAAAATAATGTATTCGGGAAAGCCTTCAGTTCTTAAATAATCCAGGCTGAACTCTTCCGGGTTGTCTTCCACCACATCATGCAGGACACCTACGATTTTTTCGTCTATTGTTTTGCCGTATTCCATCACGCGCATCACATGGGCAATGTAGGGAGCATGGTATTTGTCGGTTTGTCCTTTGTGTGCTTTATCAGCTATTTTTATGGCTCGGTTGAGCATTTCTTCTTTTGTCATTTCAAATTGAAAATAGAATACAAAAATAAAAAATGCCTTAAAAAATAAGACATTTTTATTAAGATTATTTTACGTATTGTTAAATAACGGTTTCATCCTCCACAGAGGCGCCCGGGGCATTGGTTTTTACAGATTCTATTCCATTTTCCATTCCATTTTCAGACTCGTACATCTGGCTGGTGCCTATGATCTGCCCGTTTCCTGCTTTTAAATTGAAATAGCAACGGTCGTCCTTTGCCGTATTTCTTTCAAATTTAGAATCATCCTGAGAATTGGTGCGTACCGATTCTATACCGTTTTCACAGGACGATTTGGAGCCATATCCCTGGCTGGTTAAGATCACCTGTCCGTTTCCGGCTTTAAGATTGAATTTAAAGTCATTGTCTGTCCTTTTCGAGATAACAAATTTTCCCATAGTAATAAATTTTTTTGTTTTTAATTATTTAGAAGGCTGAGCCTTTTTTGTGTCTTCCTGTGTTTTTTCAGGCATGCCGGGATTCAGGATCTTGTATTTTGAATAATCCTTTTTTTCAGATTGCTTTAAAGCTATATATGCTGCTGTATCTTTAGGCTTTACCGTAAGTATTTTATAGAGTTCTTTTTTATCTGTATCGGTTTTTGCCTTTGTATCTCCTATACGCTTGAAATTGAAAATCTTTGCAGTATCTTTTTTCAGCATTGGTTGTTTTTGATCTTCTTTCTGGGCAGATAAAGCAACAGGAATCAGGAATAAAGGAAATAATAAGATTTTCATAAGGTTGTTGAATTTTAAATAAAATTATAAAAAAATATGGAAATAAAAAATATTTAAAAACAATGAAGATGGATCTACGCCAGAATTTAAATTTATCGGGATTCTAATGCTCGTATAATGATTTAAAGGATCAATAACAGAGAAATAAAATGAAAAGCATTTGGGTATCTAAAAAAAATCTTTATTTTTGGACCTAACAAAAAAACGAATAAACTATGAAATGGTATTTAAAAGTACTAAAACAGTACGCTGATTTTACAGGGAGAGCCAGAAGAACAGAATATTGGATGTTCGTATTATTTAATATGATTTTTGCTATTGCCGCAGCAGTATTAGATAATCTTTTAGGACTGAAATTTACTCCGGAAATTCCTTACGGATTTATTTATTTAATTTACGGATTGGCTACTTTCATTCCTGGATTAGCAGTAATGGTAAGAAGACTGCATGACGTTGATAAAAGCGGGTGGTGGTTTTTAATATCTTTGATCCCAATTGTTGGAACTATCTGGTTACTTGTACTCCTGGCAACAGATGGAACTCCGGGAACTAACCAATATGGTGTAAATCCTAAAGAGAATTTCAACGAGATCAATGAAATCGGACAAAAGCAGATGTAGTTTCAAAACAATTACAGCACATTAATAAACAAACGCTCCATATTTGGAGCGTTTGTCATTATATTTAAAAAAATAATATTAGTAATTTCCTTTACCAATATAGTGTGCTGCAATCTTTTCAGTTAAAGCTACTACATTCGGGTGGTTGGTATATTTTGTGAACCTTCTTAATCCTGAAAGCATCATTCTCTGCTCATCACCTTCAGCGAAAGAAATAATTCCTTCTTTAGCGGCTACGATGTTTTTTTCAACGGCTTTGTAAAGGTTAAGCTGTGCCATTGCAGCTTCCACAGAATCAGGTGAGAAGTGTTTCTCAGCTCTTAATACAGCAGATTCTGCCATATAAATCTGGTTAAGGATCTCAGAAGCATTCAATAATAAGTGCTGCTGTTTTTCAATATCCATCATATATTTTTGAAGAGCGGCTCCGGAAACCATCAAGAACACTTTCTTAAGGTTGGCAATAATAGCTTTCTCTTCGCTCATGAATGCTGAATAATCAGGAACTTCAAATGAAGGAATACCCATTAATTCTTTGCTGATAGCCATAGCAGGAGACAATAAGTCAAGCTCTCCTTTCATTGCTCTCTTGATCAGCATTCCTACGGATAGTAATCTGTTGATTTCGTTGGTTCCTTCATAGATTCTTGAAATTCTTGAATCTCTCCATGCCGCTTCCATTGGAGTGTCTTCAGAGAAGCCCATACCTCCGTATACCTGAATTCCCTCATCAGCAGTGTGCTGGGCAAGATCAGATACGAAAACTTTAAGGATAGAACATTCTACAGCAAATTCCTCAACGCCTTTAAGCTCTGCAGCCTGGTGATCCATTCCACCTGCTACCAGTTCATCAATTTTATCCTGAATATCTTTAGCCGCTCTGTAAGATCCTGCTTCACTTACGAAAACACCTGTAGCCATTTCAGCAATTTTCTTCCTGATAGCTCCGAAAGTGGAAATAGAAACTCCAAACTGCTTTCTTTCGTTAGAGTACTGGATAGAGTGGTTTAAGATTCTTCTCTGAGCATCAAGACATGCAGCGGCCAGCTTGATACGGCCTACGTTCAATGCATTTAAAGCGATTTTGAAACCGTTATTTCTTTCTCCTAAAAGGTTCTCTACCGGAATTTTCATATCGTTGAAGAAAACCTGACGGGTAGAAGAGGCACGGATTCCCAATTTATGTTCTTCCTCTCCGAAAGTAATGCTTCCCGGGTTTTCAAGCTCGGAACGGTTGATAATGAAACCTGTGATATTCTTGTCATCATCAATTTTAGCAAATAATGTGAATGTATCTGCAAAACCTGCATTGGAGATCCACATTTTCTGTCCGTTGATGATATAATGTTTTCCGTCTTCGGAAAGTTTTGCTCTTGTTTTTCCGGAATTGGCATCGGAACCTGCATCCGGCTCCGTAAGACAATATGCTCCGAATTTTGTACCTGTAGCCAGGTCCGGAAGGTATTTTTTCTTCTGTTCTTCAGTACCGTAAAGAACGATAGGCAGGGTTCCGATTCCGGTATGTGCCCCGTATGCTGTTGCCAATGAACCTGTTACCCCCGAGATGTAGTCGCAGGCAAGCATTGTTGTTACAAAGCCCATTCCTAAGCCTCCATATTCTTCAGGAACCGATATACCAAGCAATCCCATATCTCCAAGCTTACGCATTGTTTCTTCTGTGAATGCATAATCTTTCTTCTCGAAACGCTCTTTCTGCGGAACAACTTCTCTGTCTATAAATTCTTTTGCAGAATCACGAAGCATTTTTTGTTCTTCGTTCAGTTCCTCAATACTGAAAATGTCATTTGCAGGAATTTCCTTGATCAGGAATTCTCCGCCCTTTAATGTTGCCATATATTATTTTGTTTTTATAACGATTAGTAATTTTGTATTAACGTATTCATGTAAAATGTATTAATGATTAATTCTTCTCATGAATACATTTTACGTAAATACATCAGTACATTTTTTAAAGAAGTTCAAAGATTGAAGCTGCTCCCTGTCCTGTACCTACACACATGGAAACCATTCCGTACTTGTTGCCGCGTCTTCTCATTTCGTCAAGAAGCTGAACGGTTAATTTGGTACCGGTACATCCAAGCGGGTGACCAAGAGCAATTGCTCCTCCGTTTACATTTAAAATATCAGGATTTAAGCCCAACTCTTTTTTGATAGCAACTGATTGTGATGCGAATGCTTCGTTTAACTCGATTAAGTCGATATCCTTTAATTCAAGGCCTGCCTGTTTCAAAGCTTTTGGAATCGCGTAAATTGGTCCCATACCCATAATTCTAGGTTCAAGACCTGCTGCAGCATAAGCTACTAATCTGGCTTCCGGCTCAAGTCCTAATTCTTTTACCATTTCCTCGCTCATAACCATTACGAAAGCTGCTCCGTCACTCATTTGTGATGAATTTCCGGCAGTTACGCTTCCTCCGTTTGCGAATACAGGTCTCAGCTTTGCCAATCCTTCTAATGAAGTATCTTTTCTTGGACCTTCGTCTACAGAGAAATCAAACTTTTTAGACTGCATTTTCTGGTTTTCATCAAGGAAGTTATATTCTACAGGAATCGAAACGATCTGATTGGCAAACTTGCCTTCCTGATTAGCTTTTAAAGCTTTCATATGAGATTCGAATGCAAACTGATCCTGCTCTTCTCTTGTGATATTATATTGTTTGGCGACTTCTTCTGCTGTGTAACCCATTCCCCAATAATAATCAGGATTGGTTTTGGCGATATCGGTTTCCGGAACCGGCTTGTAACCACCCATCGGGATATAAGACATGGATTCTGTACCTCCTGCGATGATGCAATCAGCCATTCCTGCCTGAATTTTTGCGGAAGCAATGGCAATGGCCTCACTTCCTGACGCGCAGTATCTGTTTACGGTAACTCCGGGCACTTTGTCTGTATTCAGACCCATTAAGGAAATTAGACGTGCTACGTTCAGTCCTTGTTCAGCTTCCGGCATTGCATTTCCCACAATAAGGTCATCAATTCTGTTTTTATCTAATTGAGGTAACTCAGCCATTAATTTTTCAATAACTGTAGCTGCCATTACATCTGGACGAGTAAAGCGAAGGGAGCCTTTAGGTGCTTTTCCTACTGCTGTTCTGTATCCTTTTACTATATATGCTGTTTTCATTTTGTATTAAAGTATTTACGTAAAATGTATCAATGATTAAAATGTTTGAGTATTAAGCTTTTGCTTCAATTTTGCTAACATATTTTGTATGTGTTTTATTTCTGAATGAATGATATGAAAATCATCATTTTTGAAAAATCCTAAATCGTTTGCTATTAAGATTTGAGTTTCAGCATTTGTATCGCGACCTGCCCCTTTCAGCAATATTAGAAGGAGTTGAATATAAACTTCTTCTTGACTGTGAAGTCAATCCGAACATTTCATCTTTTGGAAAATAATTTGAAGCCAGGTAAAATATTTTACAAAGTTTCATTGATTTTGTCCAAACTTCCAAATCCCTAAAGTTGTGCATCGTGAATACATTAATACTTTTTACATTTTACAGAAAAATCTAATTTCTCAACGGTTTTCCGTTCTGTAACATGTACTGAATTCTCTCTAACGTTTTTCTCTCACCGCAAAGCTGTAAGAACGTTTCTCTTTCAAGATTCAATAAATATTGTTCGGTAACTACAGTGGGTTCGGAAAGGTTTCCTCCTACCATTACGTTGGCTAATTTATCTGCAATCTTTTTGTCGTGCTCAGAAATATATTTTCCGGTAAGCATCTGGTCTGTTCCTACGTAGAACATTCCCAAAGCATCTTTTCCTAAAACTTTTACTTTCTGTTCGATGGGTTGGGTGTAGCCCTGTTCTGCTAATAGTTTTGCAACTTTTTTGGCTTCGGCGATCTGTCTGTTTTTGCTTACGGATACAATATCTTTTCCTTTTTCAAGAATTCCCATGTCATAAGCTTCATAAGCCGAAGTAGCTACTTTACCCATTGCAATATTCATGAATGCTTCACGAAGTCTGTTGTTTTTCACATCATCTGCATGGAATTCTCTTGAAGTTCTCAGGGTAAGTTCTTTAGTACCACCACCGCCAGGGATGACACCGACTCCGGTTTCCACCAATCCGATATAAGTTTCTGCGGCAGCCACTACTCGGTCTGCATGCATGGTCATTTCGCAGCCACCGCCGAGGGTCATTCCGTGAGGAGCAACGACTACAGGAATAGAGGAGTAGCGTACTCTCATCATGGATTTCTGGAAATAAGCAATAGCCATATTCAGATCATCCCAGTCCTGCTCGATAGCCATCATCAGGATCATGGCAAGGTTTGCTCCTACAGAGAAATTGGTTCCCTGGTTTCCAACGACCAATCCATCGTATTCTTTTTCTGCTAAATCGATAGCTCTGTTTAATCCGTCAAGAACTTCGCCTCCCAGAGAGTTCATTTTTGAGCGGATCTCAAAATTGATGATCCCGTCACCAAGATCTTCAATTGCTGAACCTGAATTGCTCCAAAGGGTTTTGTTCTTTCTGATGTTATCTAAAATAATGAAGGCATCCTGACCTGGAATGGTATTGTATTGTCCTGAGTTTTTATCAACGAAAATACTTTGCCCCTCTTCATTTACTTTATAGAATGATTCAACATTTTTAACCCAGTCTGAAACTTCGTAACCTGCATCTTTTGCCAGTTCAATACCTTTTTGAACTCCTACGGCATCCCAAATTTCAAAAGGTCCGTTTTCCCATCCGAAACCGGCTCTCATAGCATCATCAATTTTATAGACTTCATCAGAGATTTCAGGAACCTTATGAGAAACGTAAGCGAATAATGCTCCTAAAGATTTTCTGTATAATTCTCCTGCTTTATCTTTGCCGCCGATTAGAACTTTAAATCTATCGATTGGCTTGTCGATATTTTTAGTCAATTCTAAAGTAGGGAAGGAAGATTTGCCTTGAAGTTCGTATTCAAGAGTATCAAGGTTTAACCCGTGAATTTCGGATTTTCCTTCTGCATTTTTTACTTTTTTATAGAAACCCTGTTCCGTTTTGGAACCCAACCATTTGTTATCCATCATTTTCTGGATGTAAGGTGGAAGGGCAAAAACGTCGTTAAAATTATTGGCTTCGGCACCGCTCTGGCGTACACCGTTGGCTACCATTACCAGAGTATCAAGACCTACAACGTCAGCGGTTCTGAATGTTGCTGATTTCGGACGTCCGATAACAGGACCTGTCAGTTTATCAACCTCAGAAACGGTCAAGCCTAATTTCTGTACATTATGAAGAAGATCCATCATCGAGAAAACCCCGATTCTGTTGGCAATGAACGCTGGAGTATCTTTAGCTAAAACTGTAGTTTTTCCTAAGAATTTAGCCCCAAAGCTCATATAGAATTCTACCACTTCAGGAAGCGTTTCCGGAGTAGGGATAATCTCCAGAAGAGGAAGATATCTTACCGGGTTGAAGAAGTGTGTTCCTGCAAAATATTTTTTGAAATCATCGCTTCTTCCTTCAATGAGAAAATGAATAGGAATTCCTGATGTATTAGAAGAAATCAATGTTCCCGGTTTTCTGAACTGCTCAATTTTTTCGTAAACAGATTTCTTAATGTCAAGCTTTTCAACAACCACTTCAATAATCCAGTCTGTATTTTTGATCTTGTGCAGATCATCATCAAAGTTGCCTATTGTAATTCTATCCGCAAATTTCGGAGAATAGAGAAGGGCAGGACTTGCTTTTTTCAGTTTTTCAAAGTTTTCAGAAGCAATTCTGTTTCTTACGGCTTTGTCATCTTTGGTCAAACCTTTTTTCTGTTCAGCTTCAGTCAGTTCAAAAGGAACGATATCCAAAAGAGACACTTCTACCCCAATATTGGCGAAATGTGCTGCGATACCGCTACCCATAATTCCTGAACCAAGAACCGTCACATGTTTGATTCTTCTTTTCATATGTAAATTTTTATTATTAATAAGGTCATATGCAACCATATGGTTTCATTATAATTTATTTTCTGTTGTTTAATAATTCGTTGGCGATTTTCATGATCTCCGACATCACTTCTTTGAAGGTTTCAATCTTCTCGGGCGCAATCTTTTCCATCACTTTCTTGTTGAAATTCACGACGACTTCCTTGGACATATTCCTTGAGTTCAGGCCCTTATCCGTAAGTTTGATAATTACCTCCCTTTTATCGGTGGTAGTCTTTTCCTTATAGATATACCCGTTATCTTCCAGAAGTTTGATGATTCTGGTTAAGGAAGTTGGTTCAATAGCCATTTTAGGCCCTAAGTTAGTACTCCGGGTTCCTTCTTTGGGATCAATTTTAAGAAGGGTCAAAGCTTGTACAGCAGTAGAGTCATGCTCCTGGGCAAGCTCTGTGTACATTTTAGAAACAGCCAGCCAGGTCTGTTTTAAAACTAAATCTACGTTTTCTATTTTTTCTTTATTATCCATCATTTATCTACGAATGGTGTTACCCAAATGTAGTAAATATTATGCATGCATAGTATTTATTAACGTTAAATTTTGTTAATAAGCTGATAATAAACAAATTAAATTGTATGATTAGCATAATACTATGCATGCATAGTATGTGAAATATTCAATGTAAATGCGGTATTAATGAATGTTTTTGACGAAATTAACTATTTCTTCGAAGGATTCATATTGATGCTTAGTGTCATCGGCGATAATTTCCCAAAAACCGTTTTTATACTCAAAATTCAGGGCAGAAAGGTCTTTTTCAAAATTTTTCTGCAATAAAGAATACAGCATTTCCTTATGAACCTGTGGCGCCTGTATAGAAGGCGGAACAAAATCATCATTAACCTGAAACAATGAAACATTGGTAAGCTCCTCATGCTGCAGCAGCAAATCCTCTACAATCCCTGAAAAAAGCTGGTTGTCCTTTAGATACCAGATTTTGTCTGCAAACTCTTTGGCAAGTCTCCAGTCATGGGAAGAGAAAAGAATGATTTTTTGTTGCTTCTTAGCCAGTCTGCGAAGAGTCTTTAAGATAATAAGTTTGTTTTTTTCATCCAGATGAGTGGTTGGTTCATCCAGAATAATCACCGGAGAATTCTGGATAATGGCACGGCCAATGAATGCTTTCTGCAGGTTTCCGTCCGAAAGGTTTTTAAGAAGAGTATGCTTATATTGATTAAGGTTCAGCTCATCAATAATATACGCTACTTCATCTCTGTCTTCTTTTCTAAGCTCAAAATAAAAAGGGTAGTAGATGTATTTTCCCAATGAAATAAGGTCTTCAACAGTATAATGTTGCGGAACATTTGATTTCGAGAAAACCACAGCTATATTTTCAGCAATTTCTTTAACGGAAAGGTTCCTGATATTTTTATTATTGATAGAAATTTCACCGTTTAAAAGGGTAGTCTGATGTAAAATAGACTTGATAAGTGTTGTTTTTCCTACCCCATTATTTCCAATTAAAAGACATACATCACCCAGTTTCAAATCTGCACTGGCATTTGAAATAAGGGTTTTGTTGTAGCCTATATTGGCTTGTTTGATTTGCAGGAACATTGAATATTGATTAATTGCTAAGGTGCATTGTTTACAAAAATACTATTTAAATCTGTTTGATCTGCGAGCGTATATTTTTTCTCTAGCAGATCAAGCAGATCTTAATTTTTCATATGTTTTTATTGGGATGAATATATTTTAAATTCACAATTGACCATTAACTTATTCACCTTACACTTTATTCTGTTTCAAAAGCATTAGTAAAATCACCGGTATACCAAACACAGAGCTTATCACATTTATAGGAATCTGTGTTTTTTCTGCAACTATAGAGAACAACAACATGATCAGCATGCCAAGAAACATATTCAGGATCCACTGCTGCCATAATTTGGACGGATTGTAGATTAATCTGCAGAAATGGGGAACGATAATCCCGATAAATAAAATAGGTCCCAGAAAGGCAGTAATCGAAGCCGAAAGCAAAGAAGAGGCTGCAATGATCAGAACTTTCAGCTGATTGAGATTGACTCCTAAACTTTGGGCATAGGAAGTTCCCAATGAATTTCCGATCAGGGGTTTTATGGTTTTAAAACAAATAAAAATTCCTACAAAAACAAGGATGGATAATACATAAATCTGATTTCTTGTCACCATATTATTGGCTCCGAAAGACCATAAAATATAGTTTTTCAGGCTTTGATTTTCCGCATAAAACTGTAGAAGTGAAACCACGGCACCGGCAAATGCTGAAACCAGGAATCCAAATATAATCAGGTAAGATTTATCCTGAAATTTATTCGACATGGAAAGTAGAACCAGCATCAGCAAAAGACTTCCTGCAATGGCTGAAAGGCTGAGGAAACTGTTCTGCAGAAATTCCGGAATCAGAAAATCGTGGGAAAAGAAAATATAAAATGCTACTGATAAGCTGGCTACAGAGGTAATTCCTAAAATATCAGGGCCCGCCAGGGGATTCTGAAAGTATTCCTGCATCAGAAATCCGGATGTAGGAATTGAAATTCCTGCCAGAAGCATTACCAGCACTCTGTTAATGCGGATTTCAGCAATCTGGCTTTGAGATGAATCCTGAAAAAAATCCTGGAAATTTAAACTTAAAAATCCTGTGTTCAGGTTGATGGCTACCGTAAGAATAATAGCAGCTATCAACAATAAACACAGAATTTTGAATTTTTTAGACATGATCAGAAAGAATCTGGATGTTTTATTTTAAAAGGGCATCGATTTTAGAATTCAATACTTCTTCCGTCATCATTCCCAGATATTCATCGGTTTTGTCACCTTTTCTCAAATAAGTAAAAGGAATTGATCCGCCATCCCACTGCTTGAAGTTGTTACTGAAGAATGCAGCATCCAGTTTCTGGCCATCTAACAGAATAATATCTTTTGCAAGATTATTTTTCTGTGCAAATGTTTTTACAGAGGTATTCCATTCGGATTTATCGTCAAGGTTAATAAATGTAAATTTTACCGGCTTACCTTTTAGTTCCTCCATTTTATTCTTAAAATGAGGAATTTCCCTCATACAGGGTCCGCACCATGTGGCAAAGAAATTGGTAACGTATAAAGTGTCATTTTTCTGAGCTAAATATTTTCCAAGATTTTCCGGAGAAAGTTCTCTGGAAGTATAAGCTGCCGTTGCAGATGCTGTATGGTCTGTAACGGAAACTGAGTCTGCCACAGTAGTACCGTCCGTTTTCTGGCTTTCTTTTTTGCAGCTGTAAAGAGCAGTGAAAACAAGCGCGGATAAAATTATCTTCTTCATAAATTATTTTTTGACTATTTTTGAATTGAAGTATGGAACAACAAATCTATAAAGGGAAACTGATACAGTTTCATCCGTTAAAAATAGCGAAAAAGGAACAACTGACCAAAAATACTTTTTCTCTGGAATTCGAGATCCCGGGGAGTTTGCAGGAGAATTTCAGGTTTGAGGCGGGGCAGTTTGTAAGCATAAAATTTATTGCTCATGGCCAGGAAGTTATTAATGATTACTCAATGACTTCGGCGCCTTACGAGAAAAAAATTTCCCTGGGAATAAAGATCAACTCATCTGAAGGTGCTACTTCAGAGCTGTTTAAAAATTATCATGTTGGAGATGAATTAATGGTCGGGGAGCCTTCCGGAAGATTTACCCTGGTTTCCAAACCGAGCGAATTCAGGACGATTGTTGCATTTGCAGCAGGAATAGGAATCACCCCGATCCTGAGCCATTTTAAGAATATTCTTCACACAGAACCGAGAACCAGACTTTTTCTGTTTTTTGGAAATAAAAGTTCCGAGGAGCTTATTTACAGAGAACAGCTTGATAATCTTGCCAGAATCTATGACGACAGGCTTCAGATCTTCTACTTCTTTTCGCAGGAGAAAACAGCTGACCGGTTTTTCTTCGGGAGACTGGATGAAAAGAAACTGAATCTGATCATTAATCAGATTCTGCATCTTGATGATACCGATGAGGAATCTACGATTTGGGATGCGGTAGATGAAGTCCTGATATGCGGAAAAGGAGAGATGATCAGATCATTGGCTAACGCCTGCTATCACCATGGGATTCCGAAAAAGAACATTCATTTTGAGCTTTTTGAAGAATATAATGATGATATCTATCCTGTAGAAAAGGAGTTCCCATTGATCGAAAATATAGAGGTGGCGTTCAAAATACTTGGAAAAGAATATGAGACCCATCTTCCTGACAATAGAGAAAAGATCCTGCAGCAGCTTCTGATCCAGAATTTTCCGGTGCCTTACTCATGCAAATCCGGCATCTGCGGCAGCTGCGAATGTTATCTTGAAGAAGGTGAAGTGGAACTTCTTGAGAATGAATATCTGACGGAAAAGGAAGAGCGACAGGGGAAAATATTAGCTTGCATGTCTATTGTAAAAAGTAAGAAAATAAAGCTTAACTTTGATCTTAGTTGAGAATCATCAGGAACATATTTAACTTGGGTTTTGTATCGGCAGAAATAGGCATTCTGCTGATATGTCTTTGTAATGCATGGGTGTTCGGGCTCACGAACGGGCGTACCTATACCAAGATTTCTAAAATTCCGCCCCGGGAAATTGCCCTTGTTTTAGGAACTTCACCTAAAATGAGATCAGGACAGTCCAATCCTTATTTTACAAAAAGGATGGATGCGGCGGCACTTCTTTACCATCATGGTAAAATCAAAAAAATTATTGTAAGCGGAGAAAAGAGTAAAGGGTACAACGAGCCTGCTGCCATGAAGAATTACCTGGTGAACCAGGAAGGAGTTCCCGAAGATATCATCATTGAAGATCCTAAAGGTTTTAATACCTATAAAAGCATTTTGCGCTGTAAAGATGTCTACAAAAAGAAAGACGTGATTATTGTGTCACAGGGCTTCCATAACCTCCGTGCCTTGTTTTTTGCAAGAAATAATAATATGAATGCCCTTGGATTCGATGCACAGGATGTTACAAAGCCCGAAAGCTACTACAGAAACCAGATCAGGGAAATACTCGCCAGAGTGATTGCTGTAGTTTACTTCATATTGGGAATTTCTCCGGATTAGAAAGGATATCCGAATGCGATATTCAATGTTGGCTTAAAAGGTTGGAAATTTTTAAACCTCCATCGGTCACCTTCAGGTTTGTTCGGATCGTAGATCTTATAGGCAAGATCAAGTCTGAAAGTAATGTAGGCAACATTTACCCTTAGGCCGAATCCACTTCCGATTCCCATTTGTCCTAAAAATTTATTGAATTTGAATTCATCACCGTAGCCATCATTATAGTTTTTAAGACTCCATGTATTTCCGATATCTGTAAATAAAGCTCCTTCATACATTTCATTGAAAGGAATTCTATATTCAATATTGGTAGTAAGCTTTACATTATCAGTCATATAAGTACGGACTCTTTCATCCACCTGAGAGTCTGCCGGACCCAATCCTCCAAAAGCCACCCATGCTCTGATATCATTGGATCCTCCGTTGAAATAAGACTTGATGACAGGCATATTGGTGGAGTTTCCGAAAGGAATCCCAACTCCGATGAATTGGCGTAAAACCAAGGTCTGATTGCCGTTGAACTTAAAATATTTTCTGGTGTCAATATCAAATTTTACGAACTGGGCATAAGGGATTCCAAAAATAGTTCTTTGTGGGCTTGTTACAACACCACCTTCATCTCTTTTTTGGTTGAAGATACTTAAAATATTACCCGCAAGCTCTACCTTACCATTGAAATAAAATGCATTAGGATAATCTTTTTTACCAATTTCATTGTAAACAAAATTATAAATCATTGACGAAATAAGGACATCCTGAGTTTGCCTGTCTTTATTTACAAGGGTTCCTTTGAAGGCAGTAAGGAGGTCCTGTCCCTGCTGGTCAAGCGTTCCCTGGTAGTTGGCATCTTCAACAATCCGTTTCGAAACATTGTCTAGGCTGAGTTCCCCGGAAAGGTATTTTTGCCCGGTAACAGGATCATAGGTGAAATAGCTTGCAAGGATATCATCCTTTATGATTTCGTCATTACTGAAGTAGTCATAATAAGCATCTTTATTTTTTGTAAGACTGATCTGTGTATTGAAAAGGGTCAGCCTGTGTGACACCTGATCATTAACATTGGCCTGGTAATTTAATCCCGTATTGAAGTTGACCCTTCCCAAACCGATATTATTCTGTACAGAAGCTCCTAAAAGGATAGAGGAGGTTGGGGTATATCTTTTAGGGAGAAGCTTATAATAATTGAAGGGAAGCAGAAGTCTTGGGAAATTAAGAGAAGCCTGTGCCGAAATTTCATAGGCAAGCTCCCTTTTACTAATATCCTTTGTACTTCTGATAGACCCGAATGTTCCTGAAATACTTGTTGAAAGGTTTTCTGCCCCGCGGAAAACATTCCTTGTGGTAAGGTCTACAGAAGGAGATATCCCAAGATTCAGAATCTGAGAATAGTTGATGTCTGTTCCCAGTTTCAGCTCATATTTCGGAAGCGGTTTCAATAGGTATAAAACATCAACAATGCTGTCATTAGGTGACATTCCACCCCCTCTTCTTAAGGAATCTCTTGCTTTCAGAATACTGAAATTATTCATGGCAATGAAATTTCTTTTTGTAAGATCAAGGGCTTTCTGGTCATAAACTTTCTTGTTGTCTACAATCACTGCTCTCCATAAAGAAGACGTTTTATAGCTGTCGTCCATTTTATGGAACCTTATTCTTCTTAAACTATCCTTAACAGTATTTTTCGGAAAATCGCTGGCTTCGTTCACAATGGCAACATCAATATTTCCAAAGGTTGCCACTTTATAAGGGTGATCGGCCGAATCTTTATGGATTTCCAGCGTAAGAGGGACTTGTTTTCTGCTTTTCAGTGAATCTGCTACGAAATAGATTTCTTCGTTAGAACTGTTAAATCTGTAATAACCGTTTTCTCGCATCAAATCAGTGATCCGGGTTACTTCTTTCTCAAGAACGGTCTGGTCCAGTCTCTGTCCGGACCGGATAAGACTTTTATCAAGTTTCTGCCAGTAAAGACCTTTTACGGTAGGGTCTGTAATGTTATAATAATAATCTTTAATGTAAGTAGGGTCATTGTGCCTGATGAAATAATTAACGGCTGCTTTTTTGGATGCAGTGTCAATCGCATGTTTAAAGTCAACCTTGGCATCCCAAAAACCCCGGTAAACAAGTCTTTTTTTGATAGATTCCGCACTTTTTTCACTTCTTGTCTGGTCCAGGATCACTGGTGGAGTTCCCCAGCTGTGCAGTAAACGGTCCATAAAAAGTGTTTTTCCTACACTGCTTTTCATATCATATTTAAGGAAAAGAGAATCTCTTAATTTCTGATTTCTCATTTCACTCGGGTACGTCATGTATTCGTTGAGTAAAGTATCATATTTAGGATTGGCCATATTGTAAAACCCTAAACTCAAAGGCATGAAAAGAAGCTGCTTTTTATTGGGTTTCTGCTGAACATAATCTTTCAGTTCTTCATCGAAGGATTCTTTCTTATCTTCAAACTTAAAGTTGTTCTTGGTAAGCAGATATTCACCCTCCGGAACTTTTTTAGTTGTACTGCAGGCATAAAGGAGACCAACAAATGTTGCAAATGAGATAATTTTATAATATTTTTGAGGAGAATTCTTATAATGCTTACAGCTCATACAATAAAAATTTTACAGTCTTTAGATAAAAAGAAGTTCAGACAAAAATACAATTTGTTTTTGGTTGAAGGTAATAAAATCATTTGTGAACTTTCTGAATCTAAATTTAAAGTTAAAGAAATATTTTCTACCGATCCGCAAAAATTGGACCGGACAGATTCCCCCGTTATCCAGATCACTGAAAATGAGCTGAAAAAAATCAGTTTCCTTAAGACTCCTAAAGATTCTGTGGCAGTTTGTTACCTTCCTGAAGAAGAAGAAAAAGGGGAGAAGGATATTCAACTGATTCTTGACGGAATCCAGGATCCCGGCAACCTTGGTACGATGATCCGTTTAGCCGATTGGTTTGGAATAGAACAGATTATCTGCAGCGAAGATACTGTAGATGTTTATAATCCTAAAGTGATTCAGGCTACAATGGGGTCTTTTACCCGGGTAAATATTATTTATACTGACCTTGTGGAATATCTGTCAAAAACAGAAAACGTCAATATCGGAACGGATATGGAAGGAGAAAATATATATGATTTTGAAAGGCCTGAAAAAATGAATCTTATCCTTGGTAACGAAGGAAACGGAATGAGACCGGAAACGGAGAAGATGCTCCAGAAATGCATCACGATTCCAAGGTTCGGGAAATCCCAGTCAACAGAAAGCCTGAATGTTTCTATGGCTGCAGGAATTATATTGGGACAGCTGTTCAGTAAGTAGACTTAAGATATAAGACATCAGATTTCAGACTTTGAATATTGAGTGACAGATTGATCACAACTAATACTTCTGAAATCTGATATCTTGTTAAACTATATCAACTGTTCCAGGCTCGAAACACTTTTGTTTTTCTGGTATACCTCAAGTTTTTTTCTCACATATTTAAGGGCAATAGGAGCGAGGTAGATCATGGCTGCACCCAGAAGTTTTTTCTTCCAGTTAGGGCTTTTCATGTTCTTTTTGGCATAGTTGCCCACCAAAGCTGTGATTCCAAGCTTTATAAGGCTGTCTGTCACATTCCCGCCCAATGCAGTACTCGCAATTCCCACAGCCGTTTGTTTATTGATGAACATATCTTTCACCTCGGAGGTAAGCTGCCTGGCAATAACATCTTTTCGGAGAACTACTTTTTCGTCACCGTCATCATCTACTTTTTCCTGCAGATACTGATCGGTAAGACCATTGGTGAATGCGCTCAGGCTTTCTTTTGTATTTTTAAAAGTAAGAAGGTCTTCCAGATCATTAATCTCGCTTTTAAGCAATTTTTTCTTTCTTCTCAATTCTTCAATGCTTTCGTAATTTCTGCCCATAGCTTAATGATTATGATTTAAAAATTTAATAACCTGATCTGCCACCCCGTTCACAATCTTATTTTTAAACGAAATGATAAATGCCATTACCACAACATAAAAACCTGCAACGATCAGGAATCCGTACGAGTAATTATCCAGTGCTTTTCCAATAAGAAAAGCGATTCCAAAATTGAAAAGGATAATAAAAAAAGCAAAAGCAACAAGCAGCACTACAAAGTAGGTGATGAGCCCTGCAGAAAGAGAGGATTTTTCGGTAGCTTCAATCTTCAGTAAATCTATTCTCTTTGATGCATATTCTTTAATAGTCTCTATCATTGTTTTTTTTTAAAGTTACAAAAAAAGGAACTTTCGCGCAAAAAGTTCCTTCCCATAATTTACTCAAAAAATAAACTATTTATTTTTTAAGATCATTCAGTTCCGTTTCTACATCCTTTACTACGTCTGCAGTTTTGGAAACTATCTGGTCTTTGTATTTGTCATATCCGTCTTTTACCGTATGAGCTACACTGCTGGCTGTTTCTTTGAAAGTAGAAGAAATATTGCTGTACTGGTCTTTTACTTTTTCAGAAACTTCACCATACTTATTTTTAGCCTGGTCTTTCAGGTCTCCTGCTTTATCTTTGATTTTTTTTCTGGTTTCTTTACCTTCTTCAGGCGCATAAAGCATTCCTAAGATTACACCTGCTGCAGCACCTGCAAGAAGTCCTGCCAATATACCTGCTGTATTTTTTCCGTTTTTAGACATTTTAAGCTTTTTTAATAGTTAATAAATATTAGTTTTTACTGTGTTAAAATCTACAATTTGTATACCAAAGGAGGCATTATGCCTATTAAAAATTGTTAAATCTTCTTGATATAGGATAAAATCAGGTCTATGGTCTGCTCTTTTGTAAGCGAGGTATTATCAATAACGATAGCATCTTCAGCCTGCTTTAAAGGGGCAATTTCCCTTTCACTGTCGATCTTGTCGCGGTCTATGAGGTTTTTTTTTACCTGCTCTCTTTCTGCATGGATTCCCATTCCTGCCAGTTCGAAATATCTTCTGTTAGTTCTTTCGTCAATGCTGGCAGTGAGGAAAAACTTATAGTCTGCATTTGGCAGAACTACTGTCCCTATGTCACGTCCGTCCATAATAATGCCGCCTTTTTCTGCCAGCGAGCGCTGGGACTGAAGAAGGAAATCCCTTACTTCTTTCTGTTTTGCCACAATACTTACATTGTCGGAAACTTCAGTAGTCCGGATTTGTTTGGAGATATCAATATGATTGAGATAAAGAATCAGCTCACTGTCCTGGTTTCTGAACTCAAGCTCGATCTGGTCTAAAGAGGAGAATAGATTTTGAAGGTTGATGGAACCGTCTTCATTCAGGCAGTTCTGCAGGGCAAACCATGTAATTCCTCTGTAAAGCGCGCCGGTATCCAGGTGTATGATTCCCAGTTTACTGGCAATCACCTTAGAGATTGAACTTTTTCCGGTAGACGAGTACCCATCGATAGCTATTACAGGTTTTTTCATACCGCAAATTTCAAGAATTTTTTTAAAAAATCAAGACAACACAGAAAAAATCTTTATTATTATGAAGATTCTGTCAGGATGGAATTATTCTCCAGCGTGGCTGCTAAGGTCCATGGAAATCCCTATCTGGTTCACATTGGAAGAGTTATGGTAACGGATATGGGCATAATCTATACGGAATCTCCTCAGCTTAATTCCAAATCCTCCGGAAAGCCCGGAAAAGTTTCTCTGATCTGCAACCGCAAGTTCGTTTCCTCTTTTGGCATTATAACCCAGCCTAATATTAAAGCTTTTTTCAGGGAAAAGTTCTGCTCCAATGGAAAAGTGGTCTGCCAGCTTTCTTCCGAATCCTACTTCCTGACCGTTTACATTATATTCCGAAGAAATGTCAAACTGTTGAAGGTCGTGGGCTGTAATGGTAACGGCAAGAGGGATAGCTTTCAGGATTCTGGTATATCCAAGGTCTACCCTGAACGGAAGGTTTTCTCTGGTTCCATTGAAGGATTTCAGCTGAAAACCAAAATTCCTCGCCACCAATGAGAGAACTTCTTTATTCTTTTTATTATGGTAAGCCACTCCTGCAGTTCCGGAGATCGCAGAAGAGGTATAGTTGTCAATTTTTGAAGTGATGAAATTAATGCCGCCTCCAATGGTCCAGTCTTCTTCAAACTGGTAGGCATAGCCTGCGCCGATAGCTACATCCGAAGCTTTGAATTCACCATTCTCTTCACCGCTTTCATCGGTTCTGGGAATGCTTCCGTAGCTCATGTACCTGGCATTGATGGTTGCCATATGTCCGTTGTCAAAATCTCTGGCATAGGCCACCGTTCCGTATTTGGAATCTGCAAGGTAAGCTGCGGCATTCACGGAAAGCTGTTTGTCTGAATCTCTATTTAAAAGGGCTGGGTTTGCAATAGCAAAGGAAACATCATGGTCTCTGACGGAAATTGCATCGCCACCTAAGGCAGCCTGTCTGGCAGATACAGGGATGTTTAAGAAAGGATAAACATTTGTTCCTGTTTGCGCATAAGAAACAATTCCTGACAGAAATAATGAAAAAATGACAATTTTCTTCAATTCAATTTATAATTAATGCAAAAATAATCCTTTTTCGTACTTATCAAAATATTTCTGACATTATTTCTGCGTAAATATTTTTCTTTATTCAATATTTTTAATGATTATATTTGCAAAATCAAATTCCGGAGAAAATCAGTCCGGGAAAATTTATTAAAAATTAAAGATGAAATATAAAAGAATCCTTCTGAAACTGAGTGGTGAGGCCTTAATGGGGAACAGACAATATGGTATAGACAATGAAAGACTGCAGGAATATGCAGCTGAGATCAAAAAAGTAGTAGAAAAAGGCTGTGAGGTAGCGATCGTTATTGGAGGAGGAAACATTTTCCGTGGAGTAGCAGGAGCTGCCAAAGGAATGGACAGGGTGCAGGGTGATTATATGGGAATGCTGGCAACGGTGATCAACGGTATGGCTCTTCAGGGGGCTCTTGAAGATGCAGGAATCAAAACAAGACTTCAGTCTGCCATCGAAATGGACAAAGTAGCTGAGCCTTTCATCAAAAGAAGAGCAGTAAGACACCTTGAAAAGGGAAGAGTAGTGATCTTCGGGGCAGGAACAGGAAATCCTTACTTTACAACGGATACAGCAGCAACTCTGAGAGCCATCGAAATTGGTGCTGATGTAATCTTAAAAGGAACAAGAGTAGACGGAATCTACGACAGTGATCCTGAGAAAAATGCAGATGCTGTAAAATACAATTCACTTTCATTCGATGAAGTGTATGCTAAAAACCTTAAAGTAATGGATATGACTGCATTTACTTTAAGTCATGAAAATAAATTGCCTATTATTGTATTCGATATGAATAAGGACGGGAATTTAGAGAAAATTGTGGATGGGGAAAATGTAGGTACTTTAGTTGATTTATAGGTAGAAGGAAACAGATAATAGGTTACAGGTAAAGGAATATTACCCATTGCTTATTACTCATTACTGATTATCTATCAACCATCATTTATAAAAATGTGTAATTTATCAAATTTTAACTATATAATGGAAGAATTAGATCTTATATTAGAATCTGTAAAGCACGACATGGACGCGGCTGTAAAGCACTTGGATCATGCATTTCAAAGAATTAGAGCAGGACGTGCTTCTACGTCAATGGTTCAGGATGTTATGGTAGAATATTACGGAGCTCCAACTCCTTTAAACCAGGTTGCCAACGTTTCTGTACCGGATGCAATGACTATTTCTATTCAGCCTTGGGACAGAACTGCGATTGGTGCTATTGAAAAAGCGATCATCAATTCAAACCTGGGCTTTGCACCTTCTAATAACGGGGAAAATATCATTCTTAATGTTCCGCCTTTAACAGAGGAAAGAAGAAGGGAACTGGCCAAACAGGCTAAAATAGAAACTGAGAGTACAAAAGTAACGATAAGAAATGCAAGACAGGACGGTTTGAAAGAGCTTAAAAAGCTGGAAGGTATTTCTGAAGACGTTGTGAAAGGAGTAGAAGAAGAAATCCAGGGTTTTACTGACAAATACGTAAAGCTTTGTGAGGATCACCTTAAGACGAAAGAGGCTGAAATTATGAAAGTGTAATTTCCAACTATAAATTATATAAAAGCACCTGTAAGAGGTGCTTTTACTTTTTTATAATGACAGAGTGGTTTTGAAAATGGCCATCGGCGAGATTTCGTTTGAATTTTTCTGAGGTAAAGAGTCTATCTGATAAACCAGTATTTTTTTTTATTTCTATAGATTTAAATAGAGTATATATGATTTTTTACAGACATTTTATCTCTCCTTTTCTATCTTTGTTTCTTAACAAGGACTGATAGGTTTTCATCAACTCATTAGTATTGCATTGGACTTCTTTGCTCGGAATAGTATCGGGAGAAGGTTTTGCTTTATTATCTGATCGTATGCTGTATTTCTTTTCAAGGCATTTTAGCATTTTATCATTTTGTAAATAGATGCGTGTTTCTGTGATATCATCTTTGGTAATTGGTTTTTCGGGAGTTCCACCATCAAAATTCCAAACTGTTTCCTGCCTGAAGACGAAGAATGGCTTTCCGTTTTTAATGAAATACTTTTCAGAGGCCGAAAAATGACTGTGTTCGGCATAAAAATGTTCAATCACTTTAATTTCATCCTTATCCGAATAAAACTTCACTTCTCCGAAAGGCTCTTCATTGCAATTGTAGGTAAAGCCTCCGGAGCTGAACCTTTTTGATTCCAGCATGGTTTGGAGGATTCCGTATTCTTTTTTTATTTCTTCTATAGGATCTGTTGCGGCAGTAGTGATCGGATCATTGTTGACAATAATGCTGTCTTTGGGAGTCGGTTGCTTACGGGCTGTTTTATCTTCATTATTTTTACACGAAAAGATAAGAGGCCGGCTGCAACGAATAGGATTTTCATACAGTAATTGGTTTGGTGATATATAAAAATACAAAAATTTAAAGCTAAAAAAAGAGGCCTCTATTGAAAGCCTCCAGTTTATTTTTATTTACAGTTCTCGTTGTAGTCTGTGATAACTTCTTCAACAATTTCCGGAACATTGGACATCACGTCGTCAATCTGGCTTTTGATTAGTTTTCCCAGACCGGATCTTTTCTTTTCATCATTTTTAAGGGAAGCATAAGAACCGCTTGTCAGTTTACCTTTTGCATAGCTGCAGTCAGCAATGATCATTTTAGCTTTGGCTAAAGTAAGTTCCTCTATTTTACCTCCTTTTTTAGAATAGATGTAGGAAGGTGAATTTCTCATTCTTTCGGTTTCCTTTTCTGCTACAGCAATCTGACCTCCGGCAGAGAATGTAGTAGGGTAACCATATAATTTATACACCTTGATTTTACCGTCTTTTACCACTTCTGCAAACTGGGTGCTTTTGGTAAGGTTGTTGAAAGCTTTGATATTGCCACTTAAACCGCCTGTTGCTGTATTGAAGCCTTCTTTGGTATTGGTGTACTTAATCATTTCAAAATGCCTTTCATTGTTGTTTTCATCAAAAGCCACATATTCTTTAATGTCGTCTGAATCCAGGGTTTTAAATTTCTGTTTCTTCTTAGACTTATCAATATCTGAAACAGCAATAAACTTTACTTTTTTCTGATTATTCCACGGGTTCATGGCATCTCCGTTCAGTCTTACGATTCCTTCCGTCTTTTTTCCTGATTTATCAACAATATAGCCGTATTTTTCATCCGTCCTCAATTCGTAATCCGTATTGTCTTCCTGTGCATAGGCGTTGAAAGAAACCAATGTAAACATTCCCAATAGTAATGCTTTCTTCATAATTATTATAGTTTTTAACATTTTTTGTAAATATAGCTTTTTATCCTTTACTGCAAATGAAATAAGATACCACAACCAATCCAAATAAAAAAGGCCCGGAAATTCCGGGCCTGTATATTGTAATGATTAAATTTTTTAATCTTTTAATTTTATTGATATCTCTTATGCTCTTTGTTTTTAGAGAACCTCCTGGTAATAGGTTTGAACAGTGCTTTATACTTTTCTGCATCAAACAGCTGTGAATCGGTAAGTGCTTTATAGGTCATCCAAACTCCGAAAGGCAAGAGAATAAGATTAGGAAGCCATGCCGCCAGATAAGGACTCATTCCTCCTCCCCATGAAATATTCTCAATACCCAGATTCATCACATAGAAAATAATGAAAATAATGATTGCAATGATCACGGGAAGTCCCATACCTCCTTTCCGGATAATGGAACCCAGGCTAGCCCCGATCAGGAAGAAGATAATACACGTTACAGAATAGGAAATAATTCTCTGCTGGTAAATCACAACCTTACTGAAGTATTTGATATTGGAGCCGAATTCATTTTTCTTTCCTGACGCTGTAGTTTTCAGATTGTCCAATCTGTTGTAGGCATTATAGATCATTTCAAGCTTTTTATCCTGTTTTACCGTATCAAGCTTGATCTGCTGTTTGGCAACTGCTTTGGATTTGTTTTTGTCCATATAGCTGATCACTGAATTGGTCTGGCTCAGAACATCAGCGCTGATATTCTCAAAATAGGCGGCATTCTCTTTTTTGTTTTTGGCAACTGTTTCATTAAGCTGGCCATAGGTCTGAAAACGGTAATCGTCCGTGATCTGTTCCTTTTCAATAGCTTTATTAATGACTTCACTAATGTCAAAATGCGAGACTAAAGTATCAAATTTAATGGCCTGATCCGGCTGCTTCAGCCTTACATTTTCACCTTTTCCTGCAAAGTTGTCTTCAAATATGTAGCCGTTATAAAGCTCCAGCTTCAGAAAGTTTTTATTGGCTGCGGGAACAAATTTACCCTTTTCAGCTACAATAGACTGCTGGTTTTCATAGGTGCTTGCTTTTCTGTGGACAAAAACCCCTTCAATGTTTTCACCGTTCTCACCATAAATCTTATCAAATTTCACCATATATCCCGGAAGCTGGTCTATAAACTGGCCGGGTGTGAAATTCAGGGCAGGCTTGGTTTGTGCAATATTGAAAAGCATATTTTTTGCCTTTTTCTGAAAATCGGGAATGATATTATTGGAGAAAAGAAAGAGCAGGACTGCCAGCACTGTTGCCACACCCATCAAAGGAGCCATTACCCTGGTCAGGGAAATTCCGGCGGCTTTCATTGCAGCAAGTTCGTACCGTTCCCCAAATTCACCGAAGGACATAATGCTCGCCAGGAGGATGGTAAGTGGAAGCACAAGGCTGATAACACTCACTCCGAGATAGAAGAGAAGTTTGAGGATCTGCCAGTAGCTTAATCCTTTTCCCATGAACTGCCCCAGCTGAACCCAGATAATGTTTACAATAAAAATGAAAAACAAAACGCTGAATATAAAGAAAAACGGTCCAAAGAAGGTTTTTATGATATATCGGTCTAGTATTTTTAACATGGGCCAAAATTAATCAAAAAGCCACAAAGTTTACTTGTGGCCCGTGTAATTTTTTTACTTAATAACAAAAAAGTTAAAAGGCAAAATTGTGGATTGGCTTATTCGCTTTCTTTGCCCTTTTAGCTTTTCACTCTTTATAATTCCGTGATGATGTAATTCTTGAATTTATTCTTATCAAAAACAAACATATTAGGATCCAGGGTTTGGTTTTCCTTATATTCTTTAATGGCAATCACTGCAACATCTTTGTTGCTTCCGTGCTGTTCAAGCTTTACCATCTGTTTTTTCGCAGAATCTACAAAAAGGTATACATACTGGATTCCATTGGATTTGATTGGAGTCAGTTTAATGAAGTCTGCATTTACTCCGTTTACATTTTTTTTACCGTTGTAGGTAACATTATAGTCGTTTCTGTATGTACTAAGATAGTTGATAGGGGAGAACATGCTGCTGCTGCCGTTTGGTTTTGCAATGGTCACTTCCATATCATCCGCATTGATATTGTAGATTTTATTTCCGTCAAAGATCTGTTCCGTATCCATGATCTTCAGCTTATATTTATCTCCGGCAGAGTAATAGATTCCCGGCTCTGTTTTGGTCACCTGTCCGTTCACTCCGGTTCCGAAGGAAAATTTGAAATAAGAATTCTTTTTAGAATTATAGTTGGCGGTGATATCATCCAGAATCTTTTTAGCTTTGGCATCAATCTTCTGTGCATCTGCGAATCCTACAGCACCAATTACGAAACTTCCGACTATGATTTTTGAAATAGTATTTTTCATTTTTTATTTAATAAACTTTAAACATTCCAGTGCTTCAAGGTTTATTTTATAAAGCACTTTTCCTTTAATTACGCAAATCTTCCAAAAACTGTTCCAAAGAATGAAGATCACTGATAATGACCTCTCTGGCTTTTGCCCCGTTGAATCCTCCCACAATACCGGTAGCTTCAAGCTGGTCCATAATCCTTCCTGCTCTGTTGTAGCCCAGCTTAAGCTGTCTCTGAAGCATAGAAGTAGATCCCTGCTGGGTAGAAACAATGATTCTTGCTGCCTCTTCAAATAAGGCATCTTTTTCATTTGGATCGAAAGCACCTACTGTGCTTGAAGAATCTTCAGAAACAAATTCCGGAAGAAGGAATGCAGATGAATAACCTTTCTGCTCACCAATATATTCAGCGAGTCTTTCCACCTCAGGTGTATCTACGAAAGCACACTGAAGTCTCAAGATCTCATTTCCGTTAAAATAAAGCATATCTCCTTTTCCGATCAGCTGGTCTGCCCCCGGAGAGTCGAGAATTGTTCTTGAATCCACACTTGAAATTACTCTGAATGCAGCTCTTGCAGGGAAGTTAGCCTTGATCATACCTGTAATTACATTTACAGAAGGTCTCTGGGTGGCAACGATCAGGTGAATTCCCACGGCTCTTGCAAGCTGTGCCAGTCTGGCGATAGGAAGTTCCACTTCTTTTCCTGCTGTCATGATAAGGTCAGCAAATTCATCTACCACCAATACGATATAAGGAAGAAAACGGTGTCCGTTTTCAGGATTCAGCTTTCTTTCTGAAAACTTTTTGTTGTATTCCTTTAAGTTTTTACAGAATGCATTTTTAAGCAGGTCATATCTGGTATCCATCTCTACACAAAGAGAGTTCAGGGTGTTGATTACTTTATTGGTATCTGTAATGATGGCTTCATCAGCATCCGGAAGTTTAGCCAGATAATGTCTTTCAATTTTTGAATATAATGAGAGCTCTACCTTTTTAGGGTCTACCATCACGAATTTCAGTTCGCTCGGGTGTTTTTTATAAAGAAGAGAAGTCAGAATTGCGTTAATCCCTACGGATTTACCCTGACCGGTAGCGCCTGCCATCAGTAAGTGAGGCATTTTGGCAAGGTCGGCCATGAATACTTCGTTGGAAATAGTTTTTCCGAATACGACAGGAAGATCCATATCCGTATTCTGGAACTTGTGCGAGGCGATTACCGAACGCATAGAAACCATGGTAGGATTTTTTCTCGGAACTTCAATTCCGATAGTTCCTTTTCCGGGCATTGGTGCAATAATCCTGATGCCTAAAGCGGAAAGATTCAAGGCAATATCATCCTGCAGCTTTTTAATGGCAGACACTCTGATCCCTGCTTCCGGAACTATTTCATATAAAGTAACGGTAGGGCCGATGGTAGCTTTGATCTCGGAGATCCCAACATTGAAGTTTTTTAAAAGCCCTACAATCTTATTTTTATTTTCTTCTAATTCTTCCTTATTAATGGAAATTTCCTCGCTGCCATAGTCTTTAAGCAATTCCACAGTTGGCATCTGGAAACCTGCAAGATCAAGCTTATGATCATACAGTCCGTGCTTTTCTACAAGTTCCTGGGATTTTCTGTCTGAATCATCCAGAACATCTATTACCGGGGCTACTTCTACATTGAATTTAATATTATCCTGATTCGCAGAAGGTGTTACCGGAGGAACAGGGGAAATTGCCGGGCTGACAGGCGCCATATCAAATGCCTGCTCCGGAGTTGAAGTAGGTACTGTCGGTTTTGTATTCAGGTTTAGGCTGATCGGTTTTTCCTCCTCTTCAAAAGAAGTATGGTTGGGGGTTACAATCGTTTCTATGTCTGCTGTAGGCTGAACTTCTGGAAACCCTTTTGGTACATTTACCGGTTCCTGTTGTTTAGCTTTTGGCTTTTCTGAAAGATCTGTAACGGTAACATTAAGACCTGCTTCTTCAGCAGCCTCCTCAAGTTCCGTATCGGCTTCAAAGTTTTCCTCTGAGCTTGGCATCATAGATTTTACTCTGCCGATGGTATTGTCATTAATCTTGTCAAGTTTGGATTTAATAGAGCTCGGCCGAAGATTAAATTCAAGAATGAAATATAAAAGTATGCTTGCAGCCAATACCACCCAAAGACCTACAGGTCCAATGATAGCATTCAGGTAATCCATGATCTGGTATCCATATACCCCTCCCAATACACCTTGGCCTTTCGTTACTGCTCCCATAAAAATAGGAAGCCAGCAGATGAAAAACAAAGAATGGCCAATAGTTTTCCATGGTTTAAAGGTTCTTTTTTTAAGAATCAGAGTTCCCACAACCAAAAACAGGAATGCAATAATGAACGATGCGATTCCTATGCTTTCGAATATAAAAATATTTCCCAGCCAGTCGCCAACCTTTCCGAATATATTTGAAGATTTTATAGTTTTATCTGTCATTGTCCCTGCCTGGCTCTGGTCCGCTTTCCAGTTCATCAGATAAGAGATGAAAGAAAATGCCAGAACGACAGAAAAAAGAATGAAGGTAAGCCCGAAAAATATACGTGGCTTAGATAAGATTTTGCCTTTGTCAGGCGATTCAGCTGGTTTTGTCTGTGTCTTTTTATCCATAATATCAATGTGGGCAAATTTAATGTTTTTTCAACATTAATAGAATCTTTTTTTGTTCAAAAAGATAGCGTAATTTAAGGTTATTTTTTAAAATTATACTTCGTTTTTAAGATATTTTTTTTCATTAAAATGCCATGCGGCAGGCACTTTTAAGTTGATCCGGACGCCGCATTTATTCTTCAACTAATTTTATTCCATAAAACTTTAAAATTTGAAAAAGATGAAAAAAAGTTTAAAAATATCTTAGATTATTTCTTTAAAATCCATTTAAGATAACTTCCTTGAAGATATATGGAAAAGCAGCCGGTTGATTATCTCGGGTGAGTTGGGTAGGAATAGACTATTTCAATCACACAGATCGGAATAATATATCTGAAATTTCAGGGTATTACAATTTGAATTTTTGTTAATTGTTTTTATGTTATTAAGAATGGTTCAAAATAACTAAAATCGCCTTCAAAGTGACAAAAAACAGCTTTTTTTAGCCTCTTTGTGGTTTATCATCCTTATTTTTGCATGTCAAGTAAAATAAATCATGAAGAAGCTCCAAGATATTCTTATCTCAACCAGGACAATGGCTGTGCTGTTACTGGTGTATGCATTTGCGATGGCCTATGCAACGTTCTTAGAAAACGACTACGGAACTCCTACAGCCAAGGCGTTAATTTATGAAGCAAAATGGTTTGAACTCATCATGGTTCTGCTCATTCTCAACTTCATAGGAAATATCGGAAGATATAGACTTTGGAAAAGGGAAAAATGGCCGGTACTGGTATTTCACCTTGCTTTTATCCTTATTTTTATAGGAGGGGCCATTACCCGCTACATCAGCTTTGAAGGGACAATGCATATCCGGGAAGGTGAAACTTCCAACGAGATCGTAACGGATAAGAATTTCTTTAAAATTCAGATCGAGGAAAAAGGCGATGTTCTTAATTATCAGGATGTTCCTTATCTGATGTCGCCTTTACACAAGGACTTTAATGCTACGTATGACTTCCACGGAAAAGAAGTAAAAGTATTTGCCAAAGATTATATCCAGAGAAAAAAAGACAGCTTAATTGCTGAACCCAATGGTTCGGAATACCTTCACCTGGTGTCTACAGGAAATACCGGAAGACAGAATATCTATATCAAACCGGGAGAAACAAAATCGATCAACGGGACTTTAGTAACGTTCAACAGAGCGATTGACGGTGCTGTGGAATTCAAAAAAGAAGGTGGACAACTATTCATTAAAACCCCGGTTGATGCAGCTTTTATGACGATGGCAACACAGGCTACCGGAAGCACCAAAAAAGATGAATTCAAGCCTCTGGCATTGAGAAGTTTATACACCATCAACGAATTGAAACTGGTTGTTCCTGAAGGTCTTAAAAAAGGAAGACTAATGGCATTTGAAGGTGATAAAAAGAAAGATGCCATGGTGCCGGATGTACTGAGAATAGAACTTCAGGGCCCAAAAACAAAGCAAATGGTAGATCTTTCCGTTGAAAAAGGTAATCCGAATGCATTCAAGCAGATCACTATGGACGGACTGAATATTATGGTAGGTTTCGGACCTAAAGTTTATAATACGCCTTTTGCATTAAAGCTTGATGATTTCGTGATGGAAACCTACCCGGGAAGTTCATCGCCAAGTGCTTATGAAAGCCATGTGAAGATTATCGATGAAGGCAAAGAAACACCTTATAAAATTTATATGAACCACGTTCTTAACCATAAAGGATACCGTTTCTTCCAGTCAAGTTTTGATCCGGACAGAATGGGAACAGTGCTTTCTGTAAACCATGATTTCTGGGGAACCATTATTTCCTACATAGGATACGCACTTTTATTCTTAGGAATGTTTGTCATCTTCTTCTGGAAAGGGACCCACTTCTGGAAATTAAATAAAATGCTGACCGACGTTAATAAAAAGAAAGCGGCAACAGTATTTTTGTTGTTGTTAAGTTTAGGCTTAAACGCACAGAAAATAGAAACTCATGGTACAACAGACGGAAGCAAGGAACATATCCATGTAGAAGGAGACAACCATTCTCACGCTCCGACTCCTTCTGCACAGCCGCTTGATGGTGCTTCCCCTAAGCAGAATTCATTGGCAACCCCGATGAGTAAAATGAGATCGATTACTCCAGATGAAATTATTTCAAGAAATAAAATCAACAAAGAGCATGCTGACAAGTTCGGATATCTTTTGGTGCAGAATTTTGAAGGAAGAATTGTTCCTATTAACACGGAAGCATTAGATATTTTAAGAAAATTATACAAAAAAGACGAGTTTAAAGGAACAGACGGAAAATCTCTTACAGCTAACCAGTGGTTTCTTTCCATCAATACGGATACGCCAAGCTGGACGATGGTTCCGATCATTAAAGTGGGAACTAAAGGAGGTGATGAGCTAAAGAACAAAACAAAGGCTGATGAAGATGGTTATACCTCATTAATGAACCTTTTCCCGGCAGACGCAAACGGTAACCTTACCTATATCCTGGAACATGATTACAACACGGCATTCCGTAAAAAACCGGCTGAGCAGACCAACTATGACAAGGAAGTAATTGCTGTAAACGAAAGGGTACAGATCTTCAACGAGTTTTTCAGCGGTCAGTTTATGAGAATAGTTCCGGTAAAAAACGATGCTAACCACACATGGCATTCCTGGCTGGATCAGAAATTTGAACCAGATATGGAATCTCAGCAGGTAATGGGCCCTTATTTTGCAGAAGCTCTTACTGCACAAAAAACAGGAAACTGGACTAAAGCCGATGCTGAACTGGCAAAACTGTCAGAATACCAGCAGAAATGGGGTAAAGCAGTAGTTCCTGCAAAATCTAAAGTAGATCTTGAAGTTTTCATGAATAAAGTGAACATCAACTTCAAACTATTGATTTTCTATACCATCATCGGAGGACTTCTTCTGATCCTGGGATTTGTAGAGCTGTTCAAGACTAAAAAGAGTTTAAATAAAATAATCAAAGTCATTATTGCTGTAGGAATAGTGGGATATTTATGCCACTTCTTAGGCCTTGTGGCTAGATGGTATATTTCCGGACATGCTCCTTGGAGTAACGGATATGAAGCGATCATTTTTATCTCCTGGGTTGGTATTACAGCCGGGTTGATCCTTTATAGAAATGCGAATGCTCTTATTCCTGCAGCCGGTTTTATGGTGGCGGTTATTATGATGGGATTTGCCCACGGAGGCTCAGCACTTGATCCGCAGATTACACCGCTTGTTCCGGTATTGAAATCTTACTGGCTGATTGTTCACGTAGCAATTATTACCTCAAGTTACGGTTTCTTTGCCCTGTCCATGATTATTGCTGTCATCTCTTTGGTATTTTATATTATCGCCAATAAAGACACTTACAAGCTTCATCACGACACTACATTAAAAGAGTTGGTCATTGTATCTGAAATGTCACTGACGATCGGTCTTTTTGCCTTAACGGTAGGAAATTTCTTAGGTGGTATCTGGGCCAATGAATCATGGGGAAGATACTGGAGCTGGGACCCGAAAGAAACATGGGCCTTCATTTCCATTATGGTATATGCATTCGTATTACATATGAGACTGGTTCCCGGATTGAGAAGCAGATGGGCGTTCCACGTTGCAACGATGTTTGCCTTCTGTTCAATGGTAATGACGTACTTTGGAGTAAATTACTACCTGAGCGGACTTCACTCATACGCAGCAGGAGATCCTGTCCCGGTTCCGGCCTGGGTATATATCGGGTTAAGCACAATGCTACTTTTATCTGCTGCTTCTTACATTAAGTTTAAAGCTTTAACGAAGAAATAGATTAAAAACATAACAATTGAAATCCTGGAATTTTATTCCGGGATTTTTTTTGTGAGTGTTTCGGGGTTTGGTTATGTGTCACGGGTTACGAGCTGCGGGGTTCGGGTTTGTATATAAAGGATAAATGTTCCGGGTTATAAATAATATTAATTAAGGTAATAGCTGGATCAAAATTTAATTGATCACTAATATTTTTCGCCCCGGATCATGAAACTCGTAACTCGAAACCCCGAACCTTGCATCCCACACCCCGAAAAAAATTCTTCAACAATGATTCTAAATTCAAAAACTTATTCATACCTTTATGATATCAAAATAATATCAAATTAAAATTACAATCATGGAAAAAGTTTTAAAGCCCATGTCAGGCTATTTGGCATTGGTATTCTGCCTGGTTTTATTTGCCGGTGCCGTTTATTTTTTTATTTCCGGAGTGGAGCAAAGCATTACGTTCGTCATTCTTGCCATGCTGTGCTTTCTGTTATTCTGTTTTTTTCTGAAGGGTCTGATGATTATTCAGCCCAATCACTCAAGAGTACTGAATTTCTTTGGTAAGTATGTGGGAACGGTAAAGGATAACGGGTTATTTTTCATCAACCCTCTGTATTCATCACAGAAAATGTCACTACGTTCGGAAAACCTTCAAGGGCAGACGCTGAAAGTAAATGACAAAATGGGGAACCCGATTGAAATTGCAGTGGTAATCGTTTGGAAGGTAGGAGATACTTACAAAGCTGCTTTTGATGTTGAGCGTTATTCAGACTTTGTAAGAATGCAGAGTGAAGCTGCAGTACGTCATTTGGCCATGAGTTTTCCGTATGACAATTTAGAAGATGACCATGCACCGATCACTTTAAGAGAAGGAGGTGATAAGATTAACTCCATTTTGGAGCAGGAGCTTACCGACCGTCTTTCAAAAGCGGGAATTATGATTCAGGAAGCGAGAATTTCCCACCTGGCTTATGCATCGGAAATTGCAGGAGCTATGCTTCAGAGACAGCAGGCAACAGCTATTGTTGCAGCCAGAACCAAGATCGTGGAAGGAGCTGTTGGAATGGTAGATTTGGCATTGAAAAAACTTTCGGAAGAAAATATCGTAGAGCTTGATGATGAAAGAAAAGCAGCTATGGTAAGCAATTTAATGGTTGTACTTTGCGGTGAAAAAGCAGCACAGCCCATTTTAAATGCAGGAACCCTTTATAATTAAGAGTCAAAAGCAAGAATGAAGAATGAACGCTTGGATTTTTATGGCAGACTTTAAGCAAAAGCCTTTATGTCTTCTGTTCCAAGAGTATTACTAATCTGCAAAGAGAAAAAATGAAATCGGAAAAAGCTTCAAAACCCTCTGAAACTAAAGGCAAGAAATCCTTCGTCATAAGAATCGACGAATCTACCTATAAGCTGGTGGAGAAGTGGGCCAATGACGAGTTCAGGAGTGTAAACGGACAGATCGAGTATCTGTTGCACCAAAGCTTGGTTAATTCAGGGAGGAAAAAGAAAGACGAAGAAGAATAAACAGAATGTAAAAGCAGTTGATGGAACGAATTTAAAAATATTTTGCATTTCATCTGCCTCTACAGGGCAGTCCATTCAATTAACCTTATTAAAAAGAAAAGCAGAGAAACTTCTCTGCTTTTTTATTTTATACAACTTTGAAGCGTATCTGCTCCAAAGTAGAATATGACGAGCCAGATCAGGCCTTTGATCGTGAAAAAAGCAAATCCTGCCCATCCTACACGCTTGAACCACTTCTTGAACTTCGAATTGTTGTTTTCCTGTGAATTTTCCATATCTCAATGTCAAAAGATTACCTTACAAAGATAAACATGTTTGTAATTAGTCCAAATAAAAAGGATGTTAAAAATTAAAATTTTGAGGTTCGCATAATATTTCTATCTTTAGAGGAAACGAAAAGTAAACATTTTATGTCTAAAAAAGTAAAGGATTTCGGAATCGAAAAAACACTCAAAAACCTTGGTATTAAAGAAGAAAATAAGGGGACTTCAGTGGGCGGAAAATATTTTGCTTCGGGGAAAACAATAGAAAGTTTTTCTCCTGTAGATGGCAAGTTAATCGCTAAAATAAAGACTTCCGGAGAAAGTGATTATGACAAAGTAATAGAGACGGCCCAGAAGGCGTTTCAGGAATTCAGATCTATCCCTGCACCTAAAAGAGGGGAGATCGTTAGACAGTTAGGTCAGAAATTAAGAGAATATAAAGATGACCTTGGAAAACTGGTTTCTTATGAAATGGGTAAATCTCTTCAGGAAGGCCTTGGAGAAGTTCAGGAAATGATTGATATCTGTGATTTCGCTGTAGGAGTTTCAAGACAGCTTCACGGTTATACGATGCACTCGGAAAGACCTGGTCACAGAATGTATGAGCAGTACCATCCGCTTGGTGTAGTCGGAATTATTACCGCTTTTAATTTTCCTGTTGCCGTTTGGGCATGGAATACCGCTTTAGCATGGATCTGCGGGAATGTTACCATCTGGAAGCCATCCGAAAAAACACCATTGTGTGCCATTGCATGTCAGAACATTATGGCTGAAGTATTAAAGGAGAACAATCTTGCTGAAGGTATTTCAAGCGTATTGGTTGCTGATCATGAAATCGGGCAGAAACTGGTTGATGACAAGAGAGTTTCGTTAGTATCCTTCACGGGATCTACAAGAGTGGGAAGAATGGTATCTTCCAAAGTAGCGGAAAGATTCGGAAAATCCATCCTTGAATTGGGAGGAAATAATGCGATCATTATCTCTAAAGATGCCGATATCGATATGTCTATCATCGGAGCCGTTTTCGGAGCCGTAGGAACAGCCGGGCAAAGATGTACATCTACAAGAAGATTAATCATCCATGAAAGCGTTTACAATGAAGTGAAAAACAGACTGGTAAAAGCTTACGGACAATTAAAAATAGGAAATCCGTTAGATGAAAACAACCATGTAGGACCGCTTATTGACGTAGACGCTGTTAACCAATATGAAGAAGCGATTAAAAAATGTAAGAAAGAAGGAGGTAAATTTATCGTTGAAGGCGGTGTTTTAAGCGGAAAGGATTATGAATCCGGATGCTATGTAAAACCATGTATTGCAGAAGTTAAAAACTCTTACGAGATCGTTCAGCACGAAACTTTCGCACCTATTCTTTATTTGATCAAGTATAAAACATTAGACGAGGCTATCGCTATTCAGAATGATGTTCCACAGGGATTGTCATCTGCCATCATGACCCAGAACTTAAGAGAAGCAGAATTATTCCTTTCTCATGCAGGTTCAGACTGCGGTATTGCGAACGTGAACATCGGAACTTCCGGTGCTGAAATCGGAGGTGCTTTCGGTGGTGAAAAAGAAACCGGAGGCGGAAGAGAATCTGGATCAGACGTTTGGAAATACTACATGAGAAGACAAACCAATACTATAAATTATACAACTCAACTTCCTTTAGCACAAGGGATTAAATTTGATTTGTAAAAATTTGGTTTAAGTCAAAAAAAAAATCAAAAATTAATAACCTGAATGTTTAAGCTTTTAGCCATTCAATTTATTAGATCACACAACTATTTTAATTATGGAACAAACAATTGATATAAAAGTAAATAAAGTAAAAGAAACCGTAGGAAGACACGTTTTGGCAGACGGCTTTGATTTTGTGATGGATATTGAAAAATCCCACGGATCATGGCTGTATGATAAGCTTACAGATAGAGAATACCTCGATATGTTCTCTATGTTTGCATCCGCTTCTATAGGCTACAACCACCCTTATCTGGTAGAAAGATCCGAATGGCTGGGGAAAATGGCTGTGAACAAACCTACTTTGGCAGACGTCTATTCAGATGAATATGCCCACTTTCTGGAAGTTTTCGAAAGAGTGGTTATTCCTGAAGAACTGCAGTATGCTTTCTTTATTGAAGGGGGAACTTTAGGCGTTGAAAATGCAATGAAGGCATGCTTTGACTGGAAAACACGCAAAAATTTTGAAAAAGGACTTCAGACAGAAGCCGGAATCTGTATCCATTTCAGACAGGCATTCCACGGAAGAAGCGGTTATACTTTAAGCCTAACCAATACTTCCGACCCAAGAAAATATCAGTATTTCCCAATGTTTGAATGGCCGAGAATCTTAAACCCTAAGTTACATTTCCCAATTACAGAAGAGAATTTAGAAGAAACGATCAAAAACGAGAGACTTGCTTTGTTACAGATCGAAGAAGCTATTCTGATGAATCCTGATAAAGTGGCTTGTATCATCATTGAGCCTATCCAGGCAGAAGGAGGAGACAATCATTTCAGAGACGAATTCCTGATGGGCTTAAGAAAGCTGTGCGACCAGAATGAGATCTTACTGATCTTTGATGAAGTTCAGACCGGTATTGCCATCACAGGAAAAATGTGGGCATTCCAGCATTTTACCGCTAAACCGGATATCATTTCTTTCGGTAAGAAAGCACAGGTTTGCGGAGTTTTAGCCAATAAAGAAAAATTCGATCAGATTCCAAATAACGTTTTCAGAGAAAGCTCAAGAATCAATTCTACCTTTGGAGGGAACTTTATCGATATGCTTCGTTTCCAGCTGGTAATGGAAGTAATCGAAAAAGAAAACCTGGTTGAAAATGCAAGAGTGGTAGGCGACTATCTGTTGGAAAAGCTAAAAGAGCTGGCTCAGAAATATCCTGAAAAGATCTCAAATGCAAGAGGAAGAGGGTTGATGTGCGCCATTGACCTTCCTTCAACGGAGCAGAGAAATCACCTGATGAACGAGCTTTTCAAAGACGGACTCATCATCCTTTCGTGCGGGGACCAGTCACTTCGTTTCAGACCCCACCTGAATGTTACCAGAGAAGAAATTCAGTTGGCTATGGATAAAATTGAAAATAATATTAATAAAATTTAAAACCAAAGATTTGTAATTTTAAAAAAAACATTGTACATTTAGATACTCAAACGATATAGAATATGGAAAGAAGTACGAGAGTATCGGTTTTTGAAAGTGATAAACCTTCAGAAATCCAGCTAATAAAGTCTAAATTGGATGATGCCCAAATTACAAATAGCGTCGAAAACAGTTATCTTACCTTTACGACAACGCCTACCGCAACGTCGTTGAAAATTATGGTAAAACTGGAAGACGAGAAGAATGCATTTAAAGTGATAGATGCTTATCTTCAGCAAAGCGAAAATCAATAAAACAATTTCATAATTTTAAATTTTACTACTTCGAACCGAAAATTAATTTTAATTAGTTTTCGGTTTTTTGGTTCAATTAAATAATCATTAAAAATTAAAAGATTAAAGAATTAAAATACAGATTCTTAGATATTCAATAGGGGTAGGCTTCAGCCCGCTTGAATAATAGATCACAATAAGCTTTAGCCAAACTTAAAAACAGGAGAATTATACACACTCTAATTAATCTTTTAATTTAACAATCCACACAACAATGAATTCAGAGACACAACTAAGAAAAGCAGAAATAGAGGACAGGGATATTATTTGGGGAATAATCCAGCAGTCCATCGAAAGAAGGAAGCAGGACGGAAGTACGCAATGGCAGAATGGTTATCCCAATTTGGGAACCGTGGAAAGCGATATTGCAAAAGGCTTTGGATATGTTCTTACTGTTGATGGGGAAATTGCAGTATATGCAGCCCTTATTTTAAATGATGAGCCAGCCTACAGTACCATCGAAGGGGCCTGGCTGAGCGACGGAGAATTTGTTGTTGTCCATAGGGTGGCCGTTGACGAAAAATTTGCAGGACAAGGATTGGTGAAAAAACTTTTTGACCATATTGAAGATTTTACAAAATCTCACGGAATTCAAAGTATAAAAGTAGATACCAATTATGATAATCTGGCCATGCTGAAAATCCTTGAAAGCAAAGGTTATTCCTATTGTGGTGAAGTACTTTTGGCGGGGGGAATGAGAAAGGCCTATGAGAAGATTATAATTTAAGGCAAAAGTTAAATCAACTATCATTGAATTTTTAAAAGAGTCTGTATTTATAAACTCTATCATGTTTGTTCGTTTAGTTCTGAACTAATTTCTACTTTTGTCAAAATTTTTATATTATGCACCAAAGTATAGAAATTGATGAAAAAATATTTCAGGATGCCGTGAAATTTTACGGCACCGTTTTCAACCTACCGCCTTTAGCTTCAAAGATTTATGCCTACCTGCTTTTCGATTATGAAAAAGTAGGAATTACCTTTGATGAATTTGTTGAAGTACTCTGTGCGAGTAAAAGCTCTGTATCTACAAGCATTTCACTGCTCTTGAATGCACAGCTCATCATCGATCACAACAAAATGGATGAACGGAAACGGTATTTTTTCATCAATGACGAGTACAAGAAAATCAGATTTGAAAAGATCGTTCAGAAAATGAAAGACGAACTCAAACTACTCGATGACCTGAACAGCTTTAAAAAAAATCAGGACAACGAATACAACGAACGAATAGAAGCTTACAAAGCACTTTTATACAAAAACATAGAAAATATTCAGGAATCTCTTAATAAACTTTAAAATGAATAATAAGCTAGTTATACTTTCTATTGCAGCGCTTTCACTGACAGCCTGCAAAAAAGAAGCTCCAAAACAGGATGGTCCGAAACCTTACCCTGTAGTGTCTGTGGAGTCAAAAAATATAGTGGGCTATCAGACCTTTCCGGCTACCATCCAGGGAAGGGTGAACAATGATGTCCGGGCAAAAATACAGGGATATATTACCCAGGTGCTCGTAGACGAAGGGCAGTATGTTACCAAAGGACAGCCGCTGTTCCGTCTTGAAACCAATATCCTGACCGAAAATGCTGCCGCTTCCAAAGCCGGAATCGGGGCTGCAGAATCTAATATTGCAGCAGCACAGGCCTCTGTAAATGCAGCACAGGTGGAAGTCAACAAACTGAAACCTCTTGTTCAGAAAAACATCATCAGCAATGTACAGCTGCAGACGGCTCAGGCCAACCTGGCACAGGCCCAGGCTCAGCTGCAGCAGGCTACCGCGGCAAAAAGACAGGCTGTTGCCAATTATAAAGGAGTAGAAGCCAATATCGAATATTCTATCATCCGTGCTCCTATTTCAGGAGTAATCGGAAGACTTCCATTAAAAGTAGGAAGTTTGGTGGGACCTACTGATCAGACTGCCTTAACAACAATTTCTGATACTTCTGAAATTTTCGCCTATTTCTCAATGAATGAAAAAGAATATTTTGATTTCCTTGAAAAATCTCCGGGAGCATCTATGCCTGAAAAGATCAAAAACCTTCCGATGGTAGAGCTTCAGCTGGCTAATGGAAGCCTTTATCCTGAAAAAGGAAGAATTGAGGCTATTACCGGGCAGATTGATCCTACAACAGGTACCATACAGTTCAGAGTAGCTTTTACCAATGCTCAGAAATTATTGAGTAACGGTAACAGCGGAACAATAAGATTCCCACAACATTACGATAATGTATTGGTTGTGCCGGAAAGTGCAACTTACGAGCAGCAGGGTATTGTTTACGTTTACAAAGTAGAAAAGGATACTGCTAAAAATGTGGTTGTTAATGTGATCGACAGAATAGATAATCTTGCGCTTATAAAATCTGGTGTCAACAAAGGAGAAGTTATTGTTGCAGCAGGTATTGGAGGGTTAAAGCCGGGAACAGCCGTTAAAAAGAAGCCTGTAAAAATGGATAGCCTTGTTCAATCAATAAAACCGAAATTCTAAAATGATTAAAAATTTTATAAACCGACCGGTTTTATCCACCGTAATATCAATTCTGATTGTTATTCTCGGGGTGTTGGGATTGATATCGCTGCCGGTTACCCAGTATCCGGACATTGCGCCACCTACCGTAAGTGTATCCGCAAACTATACCGGAGCCAATGCGGAAACGGTGATGAAAAGTGTTGTAGTACCTCTTGAAGAACAGATTAACGGGGTAGAAGGAATGGACTATATTACTTCCAGTGCCGGAAACGACGGTTCTGCCCAGATCCAGGTTTTCTTTAAGCAGGGAATAGACCCGGATATTGCAGCCGTAAACGTACAGAACCGTGTAGCAAGAGCAACGCCGCTTCTTCCTTCCGAAGTAACCCGTTCAGGGGTAGTTACCCAGAAGCAGCAGACCAGTGCCCTGATGTATATGTCTTTCTATTCGGAGAATAAAGACCTGGATGATGTATACCTTCAGAACTTCCTGAATATCAATATTATTCCGAATCTTAAAAGGATTAACGGTGTAGGGGATGCCAACGTTTTCGGAGGTAAGAACTACTCCATGAGAATCTGGCTGGATCCTGCAAAAATGGCAGCCTACAGCATAACACCTACGGATGTTACCAATGCCATCAACGAACAGAGTAGAGAGGCAGCCGCAGGTTCTATCGGACAGAACAGCGGAAGTTCTTTTGAATATATCATCAAATATGTAGGTAAATTCAATGATAAGGAGCAGTATGATAACATTATCATCAAATCCCTTGGTGACGGACAGAATTTAATGCTGAAAGATGTAGCCAAAGTAGAGCTGGCAGGCCAGTCTTACACAGGAATCGGGGAAAACGGAAACAATCCGTCCATCAGTATGGGGATATTCCAGACTCCGGGTTCCAATGCCCAGGAGATCATTAAAAACATTAAAACTTACCTGAAATCAGCGGAAGGAACTTTTCCACAGGGAATTAAATATACCTTCAACTTTGACACCAATGAATTCCTTGAAGCTTCTATCGACAAGGTAGTACATACTCTGATCGAAGCCTTCATTCTTGTATTTATTGTTGTATATATATTCCTTCAGGACTTCAGATCTACCCTGATTCCGGCCATTGCGGTTCCGGTATCTATTGTGGGAGCTTTCTTCTTCCTGAATTTATTCGGATACTCATTAAACCTGTTAACTTTATTTGCATTGGTACTTGCGATTGGTATTGTGGTGGATGACGCCATCGTCGTCGTCGAGGCTGTCCATGCGAAGATGGAGCATGGTATTTCCGATGCGAAAAGAGCAACTGTAGAAGCAATGGATGAGATCACAGGAGCGATTATCTCTATTACTTTGGTAATGGCGGCTGTATTTATTCCTGTAACATTCATTACAGGTCCTACAGGAGTATTCTACCAGCAGTTTGGAATTACTTTGATTATAGCGATTATCATTTCTGCAATCAACGCCCTGACGCTGAGCCCGGTTTTATGTTCACTATTTTTAAAGCCTCATGCAGAGCATCATAAAGAATACAGCAAACTTAATTTTCTTCAGAAATTCTTCTATAAATTCAATATTGCTTTCAAAACAACCACTGAGCGTTATGGAAGAGGATTTGTATTCCTGCTGAGACATAAATGGGTAACCCTAATCATCTTCGCGGTGACCGGAGGTATTTTATTCTGGGCGAGCAGTACCATGAAAAAAGGTTTTGTACCTACAGAAGACAGAGGAATTATCTTTACAGATGTTCAGCTTCCTCCGGGGGCTTCTATGGAAAGAACGTATAATGCTTTAAAAACACTTCAGGCCAAAGCTTTAAAAGTTCCGGGAGTACAGAATGTAACGATTTCTACCGGTAGAGGATTCTTATCAGGAAACGGAAGTAACAATGGTCTTGCCTTTGTTAAGCTGAAGCCTTTTGAAGAAAGGAAAAAAGACGGCCAGACTTCTGATGATATTACCAAAAAGCTATTTGGAATTGTAGGATCTGTTCCCGATGCCAAAGTGGTATTTTTCCAGCCGCCAAGTGTACCTGGTTTTGGTAACAGTGCCGGTTTTGAGATGGTACTTTTGGATAAGTCAGGAGGAGAGTATGCAGATCTGGATAACAAAACCAATGAATTCATCGGGAAACTGATGGAAAGACCTGAAATAGAATTTGCCCAGACTTCATTCAACACAAAATATCCTCAGTACCAGATGGAGATCAATGTTCCTCTGACCAAGCAGCTTGGAGTTTCCGTAAGTGATATCCTGGCCACCATGCAGGGCTACATCGGAGGGATCTATACCGCTGACTTTACCAAATACGGGAAACAGTTCAGAGTAATGGTACAGGCACTTCCTGAAAACAGAAAAAACATTGAAAACCTGAATGAATTATATGTAAGAACCGGTTCAGGAATTATGTCTCCGATTTCACAGTTCGTTACGTTGAAAAAAGCATATGGACCTCAGTCGGTAAGCCGTTATAACCTGTTTACGTCCGTAAAAGTAACGGGAGCTAACTCTGCAGGATACAGTTCCGGAGATGCTATTACTGCTGTACAGCAGGTAGCAAGTGAAACACTGAACCAGAATTATGCGGTAGAATTTACCGGACTAACCAGAGAAGAATTGAATTCAGGATCCCAAACGCTTCTGATTTTCGGATTAAGTTTGATCTTTGTTTATTTTATTCTTTCTGCCCAGTATGAAAGTTATATCCTTCCGCTGATCGTAGTTATTTCTCTTCCTCTAGGGGTAATGGGAGCTTATTTCGGACAGAAAATTATGGGCTTAGAGAACAATATTTACTTTCAGATTGCCCTGATCATGCTCGTTGGGTTACTGGCGAAAAATGCGATTCTTATTGTTGAATTTGCGGTCCAGCGAAGACATCATGGGGAAACCATTGTCATGTCTGCCATTAATGCGGCTAAAGCCAGGATAAGACCAATTCTGATGACTTCATTTGCTTTCATTTTCGGTTTATTACCGTTGGTTCTTGCAAGCGGAATCGGTGCGGTAGGGAACAGATCTATTGCAACGGGTGCGGCAATCGGACTATTGATAGGAACTATTTTAGGATTATTTGTAATTCCTGTACTGTATGTGATTTTTGAAACACTTCAGGAAAAAATTAAACCTATTAAGAAAGAAGATATCAGTTTAGCAGAATAAAATTAAGGTTCAGGAATCGGAAGCTGGTTTTTCACATCTAAAACCACTTCTGATTCCGAACTCTAACTTCTAATTAAAACAAATGAAGAGTTTATTAAACATCATAAAAGGAATCACTTTTTCAGTCGCCATTCTTGGTGCCGTTACCTCCTGTATGGCAAGAAAAGAGTACGAAAGACCGAAAAACGTTGTAGACGAAAAGCTTTTCCGTACAGATATGCTGCCTTCCGACAGTACAACGATTGCGAATATTTCATGGAAAGAAATATTTACAGATCCTATACTTCAGAAGCATATTTCAAAGGCTTTGGATAATAATTTAGATATAAGGATTGCCCTGCAAAGCATCAATTCTGCGGAAGCTTATTTAAAACAAAGTAAGGCTGCCTATGAACCGACATTAACGGTAGGTCCCGGCTATTCTTTCCAGACTCAGTCTTTAAATACGCAGACCGGACAGTTATTTGGAGAGAGACGATATATTAACCAGCTTGATATTACAGCAAGTTTAGGCTGGGAAGCTGATCTCTGGGGCAAACTGAAGGCTCAGGAAAAAGCTCAGTTGGCAACTTATTTAGGAACTGTGGCAGCGCACAAGGCTGTTAAAAGTGATCTGGTTGCGTCTATTGCCTCCGCTTACTATCAATTGCTGACTTTTGATGACCAGAAAAGAATCATTACGGAAACAATTGCAGTTCGTGAAAAAAACCTTGAAACGACTAAGGCTTTAAAAGTTGCGGGAACAGTAACGGAAGTTGCGGTTCAGCAGAGTGAAGCATTGGTTTTCAATGCCAAATCTTTACTGATTGATATGGATACTCAGATCCAGCTGTTGGAAAATACAATGAGTTTGCTGATGGGAGAGCCTTCCCATACCATTGAAAGATCGACATTGAGAAGCCAGCAGGTTCCCGTTGATTTAAAGTTAGGATATCCTGCCCAGTTATTGGCCAACCGTCCTGATGTAATGAGAGCAGAGTATAATTTAATGAATACTTTTGAGCTGACGAATGCTGCAAAAGCCCAGTTTTATCCTACCTTAAAGATCACAGGAAACGGAGGAATCCAGTCTCTTGATATTGACCATTTGTTCAGTGTAAATTCATTGTTTGCAAGTGTAGTGGGAGGTTTGGCTCAACCGATTCTAAACAGGAGAGCGATCAAAACCAATTACGAAGTAAGCCTGGCCAATCAGGAAACGGCTTATCTGAATTTTAGAAAAACGGTGCTTACAGCCGGAAAAGAGGTTTCAGATGCGATCCGTGTATTTTCTGTTCAGGATTCTTTTATTGAATTGAAACAAAAAGAGCTCAATGCTTATAAGAATTCTGTTGAGTATTCTCAGGAACTTGTTAACTACGGTATGGCCAACTATCTTGAAGTATTGAATGCAAGTGTGAATTCATTGAACGCAGAACTGAATATTTCCAATGCGGAATACAGCAAAATGAAAGCTGCTGTAGAGCTTTACCAGGCTCTTGGCGGTGGATGGAAATAGAAGTTTATTCTATATAAAATATAACGTATGTCAGAGATGGCATACGTTTTTTGTTGTCTGATATTGGATATGGATTGTTAAATTTTTTATAAAAGCTAAAAAACATTTTGTATATATGTAGTAAACTACGTAGTTTTGATATATAAATAAAATGCATATGAATATCATCATTAAACCATTAAATAATACTTATTCGGATCAGCTGATTGACTTAATTCTTACCATCCAGCAAAAAGAATTTAATGTGCCCATTACGATAGAAGATCAGCCGGATCTAAAAGAGATTGAAAGCTTTTATATGGAACCCGGCGGAAATTTCTGGGGCGCTTTTATAGACAATGAGTTGGTAGGCTCCATAGCGTTGGTTAAATTTGATGAAAGGGCAGGAGCGGTGAGAAAGATGTTTGTAAAAAAAGAATTCAGGGGAAAAGAACTGAATATTGCACAGGAACTTCTGGAAGTTTTAATATCTTTCTGTCGTGAAAATGGAATAGATGCGATTTATCTCGGAACGGTTAATATATTAAAGGCAGCCATGCGTTTTTATGAACGCAATCATTTTTTACAGGTTGAAAAAGAAGATCTGCCAGCCCGATTCCCATTGATGAACAGCGATAATATTTTCTACTGTTTAAATTTAAATCAAAAGGTATGAATATAATAGACGAATCCGGCATCCTGGCTATATCTACCAGGCTGCAGCGTTTAAGTGAACAATTGAGAAAAGATGGAGCTTTGATCTATCAATCTTTTGATATTGATTTTGAACCTAAGTGGTTTCCAGTCATTTTTACCCTTCATCATAAAAAAATGCTGAGTGTTGTGGAAATTGCCAATGAAATAGGGTATACTCATCCATCTACCATAAGCTTATTGAAAGAACTGGAGAAACAAAAGCTTATTCAATCCAAAAAAGACAAACAGGATGAGCGCAGAAGACTGATTATACTATCTCCGAAAGGTATTGAACTGGTTGAGAAGATGCAGCCGGTTTGGGAACTGGTGTCAAAAGTACTTGGTGAAATAGCAGATAATAAGAATAATCTTCTGGCAGCCATTAATGAAGCGGAAGAAAAAATAGCTGAGCAGTCTTTCTATCAGCGAGCATTGAAGATGAAGAAAGAAAGTAAATAGTTTGATTACAATCTAAATATTTTTTAAAGCAATTGAAATAAATAAAAAGAGTTACTGAATCCGGTAACTCTTTTTTATTTAAAGAGGTAGTATGGGATGACTGTCTTAACTATTACATTATACTTCTAATTTCATATCTATCATTTAATACGACAGGTTTTGTCGCTTTCCGTCAATACCTTTACCTAATTAAATGATTTAAAATTATTATAAAAAACACTGACAATGACATGATCTATGTTAAATCTCTGTAATGAGATTTGTGTTTGTGTTAAAAAATGTTAAATTTGCCCAAAATTATTAAAACTAAGATTAACTAAATACACAAGATGAAGAAAATTTACTCTGGTGCATATATTCTATGCACAGTTCTGGGTCTGTCTGCCCAGGAAGTATTGTGGCAGAAAGATATCAAATCCAATACCCAGGATTTTCTAAGCCAGATCACGACAACCATTGACGGTCAATATTTAATTACAGGAAGCAGTATTCAGAGCAGTAAGCTTCAGGCAGAAGGCAGTAAGCAGAATGGTGGCTACGATTTCCATTTAATCAAATTAAACCAGCAGGGAGAAGAAATCTGGGAAAAATACTTTTCAGGACAGAATCATGATTACCTGTCAGCTTCTGTGGCTACCCAGGAAGGAGGATTTCTTGTTGCCGGCACTTCTTATTCCGGAAAAGGTTTAGATAAAAAAGAAGATTCCAAAGGAGGATCAGATATATGGCTTATAAGATTAAATGAATTTGGAGATGAACTTTGGCAAAAAACACTGGGGTCTTCTTCAGATGAAGAAGCAAAATCTGTAATTCAAAGTACAGATTTAGGATTCTTTGTAGCAGGCAACGTTCAGAACTCTAGAAAAGGTTATGGCTCCAAAGATGTTTTAGTTATAAAGCTAGATAAAGA
>NZ_LFNF01000005.1 GCF_001045445.1 Chryseobacterium sp. BLS98
AATTTCGGGAACAGAGATATCCTGATGGGAACCAGTGTTATTCAGAGTCAAGAATCAAGAGCCAAGAATCAAGATGTCACAAAAGGAATTTTACTCGGTGGCTATACCCAGGCAGAAGGAAAAATACAGACTGATGACGAAACCTTCTGGATGCTGTATCTGGATCAGGATGGAAATGAAAAATGGAGAAAACATGTGAAAGGCGAATCCAGAAAAAGGGAAGAAAGATTATCTGATATAAAGCTGAATAGAGACGGATCCATCATTCTTGCAGGAACCAGTGCAGAAGAATTGGGAAAAGAGAACTGGAAGATTATAAAGCTGGGAGATAAGCAGCTTGATCAGTTAATTGAAAAGCAGGATATAAAAATCTATCCAAACCCGGTTTCAGATTATGCTTATGTGGAAATAGGCTTTGATTTCAAGGAATCTGATATTATGCTGTATGATATGGGAGGAAGACAGCTTCAAAGCTTGAAGACCAAAAACAAAGTAACCAAGATCAATACGCAGAATTTAATTCAGGGGGCTTATCTGGTGACGATAAAAACGGATAATAATAAAACGGCAAGTGCTAAACTGATCAAGAAATAACACAATGAGAAAAAATTTAACCTTAGCTGGGATCATATTTTCAGCTTTATTGTATAGTCAAAGCAATAATCAGGACTATACTAAAAATACAAATGATGCAGGGAAACATATTCCTAAGATTTTACCAACAACACCTCAGTCATTTAAATTCAGCCAATACGGAAATATTCCAATCGGAATGTTTACGGAGCACCTAATATGAACATTCCCATTACAGAATTAAGTGTGGATGGAACGAGTATTCCTATTTCCTTAAACTATTCTTCCAACGGAATTAATATTGATGAAATGAATGGCGCTGTCGGTTTAGGATGGACTTTTATCTCCGGTGGAGTAATCACGAGAACCATAAGGGATAAACCTGATGAGGAAAGCAGCTACAATAGTGGTGACGTACCACTATTGGAAAGCCCGGCTACACAAATGACAGAATATCTCAAATTTTGTGAAATAGACGATTTTGATTCCCAGCCAGATTTATATACTGCCAATTTTGTGGGTAATAATGTGAAATTTCTGATCAATAAAAGCGGAAACATTTTTATGCTCGACCAAAAAGATTACAAAATAAAAAGGAATGATAGTGGAAACTTATTTTCAATTATTCTGGATAATGGAGTAAGATATAATTTTAATGCTGTAGAAAATGTGCTAAATAGAACCCTGAATGTCGGCGGGCATCAAATTCCTTCACAATATCCGCAGTCATGGTATCTTACCTCTGTAGTCTCAGCAAACGGCCAAACACTTACGTTAGAATATCAGGATGTAAGCTATACCAATACTTTGTCACAATCTCAAAGTATGACCTATACAACATCTGGACAACAGAAATATGGAGATGTAGGATCAGGCCCAAATGGTGGAAACTACTGTGATGTGGTAGATTTCATTTTACCATCAGATAATATCGGCCTTATTGCAGATTCCGAACAGGAAGTATCAGGCAAACAGATAAAAAAAATATATGATTCAAACAATAGCTCTATTGAATTTACCTATTCAAATCAAAACGGAGATTATTCAAAGCTGACGAATATAAAGAAATACAATAATGGCAGAGTTGTAGATGATTTAAGTTTAAATTATTTAACGACTGCTTCTTCAAGATTATTCTTAACTGAGATCCGCAATAATAAAAGCAATTCTTCTCATAAGTTTGCCTACTATAATCCCGAAGAGCTTCCGGCAAGGCTCAGCTTTTCCAGAGATATGTGGGGATATTATAACGGGATAAGTAATAGTACGCTTGTACCCCAAATATTTAGAAGTGATGACCCGCAAAGACCTGACTATGATGGGGCTAATCAGGCAGTCATTCCACAGGTTGGATATTATGGCTTATTAAAAACAGTTACCTATCCTACAGGAGGAAATACCCTATTAAACTATGAAAACCATATCAAGAAAGATAACGTATTTGTACCGGCACCAAGAGTCAATGTTGGAATTTCAACCCATACTTTAAATACCTACTCAACAACAAATGAAATTATCATAACTCCTCAAAAAACAGGGCCAGTAGAAATCAGGGTGGCCAATTATCTTTATCCGTATGGCGTATGCCAGGGAAGCCCTAATCTTGAAACAGAGAGACAAAAGGGTAGCATAGAAGTTTTTGATATGGCAGGAAACCTTATTGGAGACTCCGAATCATCTTTAGGGAACAGCAGTACGATTTTTGTAAATGTTCAAAAAAATCAATCTATCAAAGTTGTTTTAACAGCTATGTTTGCCTGCTGTGATGCATACGCACAGATCTATTATTACAATGAAGATGATCAATATGTTTTACAGGATGTTTTATTAGGCGGATACCGAATTAAATCAACTGTTGATACCCCAACCGATGGTCTTCCCATTACCAGAAAGTATAATTATATCAGAGACAACGGAGATCATTCTACCTATGTAACGCGAGAACCTTTATTTAAAGAAGAAAGAAGGGTAGGTTCTGTATGCTTAGGGGGTGGTACTTCGGGAACAATGCCTATATTTTCAAGCTACATCGCCATTACTTCCTCTAATATCGGAAGACTGTTTTCTTTTAATCCCAATATATTTTACGATACGGTTGAAGAAGTAATTGAAGGAAATGGAAAAATTGTTCATCATTTCAATTCTAATAAAGATTACTGGGGGAATCCAATTAAAGGGAACTCAATTATATCAGCTCCCTGGACTAATTCCGGGTGGGATAACGGAAAAGAAATTCTGACTGTTTATAAAGATAATGCCAATACCATTTTAAAAGAAATCGAATATAATTTTACAGAAGATACTTCGAGAACTTCCTATATGGGAGCAATTGACCGACGTAAAACATTTGAGCCTATTTTAAATGACGGGACATGGAATGGCTTTGAAAATCTGGATGCAGTATACTATAAGAATATAAGCCGTTTTACCTATTTAAAGAACCAGAAAACAACTGATTATCGTAACGGACAGCCTGTAAAAACCGAAACGGAATATTTCTATACAAATCCTTCACATTATCAGCTTAAGAAACAAAAAACAACTTTGCCGGATGGAATTATCAACGAAACAAGCTATGATTATGCCCTGGAAAAGAACAACCAGTTGATGATCGCTAAAAACATGGTGGGGATTCCCCTGGAAACATCCGTTACACAAACTCAGGGAACCACCACCACAATGCTTTCAAAAGAAGAAACCGTTTATCCGCTATCTCTTCCGAATGCCGACACTAGCAATCTGGTAGTTCCAGTATTGGAAAAATCTTACGATGTACTTGATAGCACATCCGCAACCGATCTTACCTATGAAAAATATGATAGTAAAGGCAACCTGTTACAGTACAGGACAAAAGATGGTGTTCCTGTGAGCATTATATGGGGATACAATCAGACACAGCCTATTGCAAAAGTAGAGGGCATAGCCTATAGTGCTATTGAAAACACAGTACCTTGGATGTCCGCTGCCTCAGATCTAGACGCAGCAGATCCTAACCAGGAATCCAATCTGCTTGATACTTATGAGAGATTCAGAACAATGCCGATACTGGCAGACAGGCTGGTAACTACTTTCACATATGATCCTTTAATTGGCGTGACCAGTATTACACCACCTTCCGGGATCAGGGAGATTTATGTTTATGATACTGCCAATAGGCTTAAGGAAGTTAAAATCAGGGAGAAAGACAGTGGCGGGAACTACGTCTATAGAATTGTGAAACAGTTTAGCTACAACTACAAACTATAAAAACACCACTTATGAAAAAACAATTCATTTTAAATATATTCTCTGTTCTCATCCTGCTCCTGACAGCAGTAGTCAAAGCACAGAGTTTAACAGAAAATTATGTACAAGCCAGGACCTGTTTAAACGGGGATTGCAGTAAGAAATCCGAAGCCATTACTTATTTTGATGGATTGGGAAGACCTAAACAGATCATTAGTGTAAAAGCTTCGCCTGCAGGAAATGACCTGGTTACTCCCGTTATTTATGATGTATATGGAAGACAGCCGAAAGATATTCTTCCGGTTCCGGCATCCACTTTAAATTCGGCATATCATTCGGGAATAACCAATGAAAATACGGCCAACAACTATTATGGTTCATCCAATGCCTTTGCTGAAAAGGAAATTGAGAAGTCTCCTCTGGATAGAGTAATTCAGCAGGGACAGGCCGGAGAAGCATGGAAACTGGCAGCCGGACACGTCAAAAAATATAAATATGAAGCCAATGCTGCAAACGAGGTCAAAAAGTTTGTGGTAACGACTTCCATTATTACCGCTAATAATGTTTCAGGTACCGGCTCTTCACTGAAAGTATCTTCTGAAAATTCAGGGTATTATCCAGCAGGTGTCCTGTATAAAAATACAGTGTCAGATGAAGATGGTACCCCTGTAGTTCAGTTCGAGAACGGTCAAGGACAGGTTGTTCTTGTAAGACGTACTGATGGAACTCAAAATATTGATACCTATTATGCTTACAACGAGTATAACCAGATAGCCTATGTAATTCCACCTAAAGCGGTACAGCAGATTGAGCAGGGAGGTAATATAGTAACTACGCTTATCCTTCAAGATTTATGTTATCAATACAATTATGACGGGCAAAACAGACAAGTTGAGAAAAAGCTGCCTGGAAAAGATTGGGAGTTTACAGTCTATGACAAACAGGACAGACCTGTTCTGACCCAGGACGGTATCTTAAGAACAACAACCAATCATTTTGGAAGCAGAGGCTGGATCTTTACCAAGTATGATGAATTTGGCAGAGTGGTTTATACAGGCTTTTTTTCCAATACAGCAACCAGACGGGCCATGCAGTATGCACTCAACAGCATGGCTGCCAATCCCTACAATAATGAAAAAAGAAGTGCAAGCCCATTTAACCTACAGGGAATCGATGTCTATTATAGCAAACAGGCATTTCCTACAGGAAGTATGACGCTTCTTTCGGTAAATTATTATGACACTTACCCGCCTGAAGCGCCGGCTGTACCACAAACCGTTCAGGGACAATACACATTGCCACAGGCATTGGGAGCTGGTAATGATGCTTCTACAAAAAGCCTGTTAACCGCTTCTTACTTAAAAAATATAGAAGATAACAACTGGACAAAAACCTATAATTATTACGATTCCAAAGCAAGGCTGGTAAGTACAAAAACTGTCAATCATCTTGGCGGTTATACCAACAAGGAGTTGAAACTTGATTTTACCGGACAGACAGGAGAAAGCTATATTTCCCACAAAAGAAGTGCTGCTGATACTGAAGTGAAAGTAAAAGAAAGATTTATCTATGATGATCAGAAAAGACTGGTAAAGCATTATCATCAGGTAGACACCAATGCTGAAGAATTACTGGCTGAAAATACTTACAATGAGATTGGCCAGCTTACCAATAAAAAGACTGGAAATACTTCTGGAACACCGCTACAGTCCATAGACTACGCTTACAATATCCGGGGCTGGGTAACGAAAGTTAATAATCCTGCGAATCTTGGAGAAAAACTGTTTGCCTACGAACTTAAATATGAAAACCCTGTTGATGGTTCTGCTGCTCCTGCAAAATACAACGGTAATATTTCGGAATTCGATTGGAGAACTGGTAACGGAAATTTCCTGAGACGATACGCTTATAAGTATGATAAATTAGAAAGGCTTTTGGATGCTTCCTATCGTGAGCCAAGTGCTACAGCCCCCGTTAATGATGGCTATACCGAAAAGCTTACCTATGACCTTAATGGAAATATCCAGACTTTGAAAAGATACCAGGCTTATGGTAATGTTCCACTGCTGATTGATGATCTGAAGTATCAGGTGTACGAAGGCAACAGGCTGAAAAAGGTAATTGATGAAAATACCAATCCATCAGGCTATCCTACAGGTGGAAATACGATCAATTATGATATGAATGGTAATATGACCGATCATTTGGATAAGGACATCACCGGTATTTCATATAATTTTCTAAATTTGCCTAAGGAGGTAAAGTTTACAGATACTAATACGAAACTGCAATTTTTGTACCGGGCTGATGGGGTTAAACTGAAGAAGAATTTTAGTTATCTTAACCCTAGAAGTGGTATAGTCCTTACAGAAACTACTGAGTACCTTGATGGCTTTCAGTATCTGGAAAAAGGAGGTCTTAACAGTCTGCAATTTTTTCCGACAGCCGAGGGATATTATGATTTTCAGAAAAAGCGTTACGTTTATAACTATGAAGATCATTTGGGTAATGTTAGGCTAGCCTATTACCAGAGTACCAGCGTTGATGCAGTTGTTATAGATAGAGAAACCAATTACTATCAGCTGGGAATGGAATATGAAGGTTTTCAAGGGGTAAATACTCAGTTAGCCAGTTATACTTATGGTTTCCAGGGACAGGAAAAGCAAACGGAAACAGGATGGAGCTCTTTTAAATGGAGAAACAGTATTCCGGAATTGGGTAGATTTTTTAATGTAGATCCTTTAAGTGAAAAATATGCTTATCAGTCGCATTATAATTTCTCGGAGAACAGAGTTGTTGATGGTAGAGAACTGGAAGGTTTGGAAGTTGTATTAACTAAAGATATTACTATAAATAAAGTAGCACATAATGGGACATATGCCGACAATCCTAATACCAAAACAATCCACGTTTTTGCTCATGGTAACCCAACAGAATTTTACAATGAAAATGTTTCAGCAAAAGAAAAAAAAGCGGGTTTAGGAACAATAAAGACAGGAGCTAGCCTGAATAATATTTTGAATGAATCCAGCGAATTATGGAAAAATTCAGAAAGTAAGGAAGATTTTACAATTGTATTGCATTCTTGTAGAACGGGAAGATATACACTTGATAATGATGGCAATGTTAAAGATCCTGTTGCTTCTGAAATATCTAAGTCTCAGGAAATGAAAGGAGTGACTATAATTGGACCAGACGAAAGAGACGGCTTTTCTTTAAATGGCAAAGAAATTGGCCCACAGGTAACTAAGTTTACAGATAATAATGGTGAATATTTGCCAAACACTCCAAGAGATCAACATGGAAAGCAGACAAAACAATTTGGATATTGGAATAGTTTTAAAAATGGAGAGCGGACAAATAAACAACCAGGTAATACAAAGCCTGCAGGGAGAGAAAAGGAAAAGGGAAATTTTTTTAAAAATTTATTTAATTAATTATAATATGAAAAGTTTAATAATATTGATGGTTTCTTTATTAATAGTTTCATGTAAAGAAAAAGTAAATACATTGGAACCTCCAATGAATCAAGACAATGTAACTACAATGAGTTCTATTTCAAATTATGACAGCATAGTTAATCTCGTCAAAACCAAAGGAGATACATTGGCCTATAGTGAACTTTTTTACTTTTTAAAAGACTCTAATAAAAGGGATAGAACAGACACATTAATGTATTATTCAAAAATAATGGCTGAGAAATTTAATAACGAAAGTGCGTATTTAGATTATTTTGAAGCTCTTTGTGAAAAATATGATATTAAAGTTGATTTTAGTAATTATTCTTCAATAGATATTTCATCAATGGATAAAACTTCGAAACAAAAGGCTGAAAACTGGCTGAATGATATGCTAGAAAAGAGAATTATATCTAAAGAACAATTTGATTCAATTAAAAAATAAGGTTATGAAATTTAGCGTATTGCTTCGATACGCTAATTTTTTATTTAAATAAGAACAGATGGAGTTCTTAAGAAATAACTAGAAATAAAATCAATCTATATCACCATTTGACCAAGACTAAATATGAAAAAAGTTATTTTATTTTTAATCGTTTCATTTTTTTGCCAATGTCAACAAAGACATAATTATACTTTAAGCAAAGAAAATGGAAAACCTAATTTGACAGAATTACAAAAAAAGATAGATATAAAAGGAAATTTTATCAATATCTTTTTTGAAAATAATTTTGATAATGAAAAAGTTTCTCTGCAATGTGATTCTAAGGAAGTGTTTAATAAGAGTATAACAACAGATCATACAATAAATTTAGCCGATTATTACTTACAAAAATCGAACTGTGAAAAGTTGATTGTTAACATTGAAAAGCAGAAAATTGTTCTGAAGAAAAAGGATATTGAAAATTATAAATATATTTATGTTAGTAAAAAGAATACCACTGTTGATCTGTTTTTATCGAACACTCCACGTACTTATTACTAATAAATAGTATAGTTGTATCTATTGAACTAATTTTTAAATAAGATACATTTCAAAAATGTTGATTTTCTTACTTATGAATAAGTAGTAATCTTCTAGAATAGAGTGGTCGTTTGATCACTCTATTGTTTTAATAGAAAATTAGAATGCTTATGCAAGTAGAAATTTACTTATGTGCCAGATGGAATCAAACTAAGAAAAGAAAGCACAAAAACAATGATAGGAGTTGCCGGAGCAACCTGGACAAAAGAAATTACCGATTATCTTGACGGGTTCCAGTATCTGAATATAACATCTTCAGGTGGCGGGGCATCCGAAGACCTATTCTCTATGGCTCCGATGGATACACAACGGGCATTAGAAGTGCAGGCATTTACAATTGGTCCTCCTGTTGATATTGATCCCACCCCAATAGATCCGATTGTTCAGAATCCTCATAATCCTGAGTTACAATTCTTTCCAACAGCAGAAGGGTTTTACGATTATCAGAGAAAAATGTATATTTACCAGTATAAAGATCATTTAGGAAATGTGAGGGTAAGCTATGGAAAGAATAATACCACAGGATCTCTTGAAATAACAGATGCTAACGACTATTATCCATTTGGAATGAATCACCTAAAGACAGGTAATGCATATTTTGGAGCAGGTAGTTATAAAAATTACAAGTACAATGGCAAGGAGTTGCAGGAAACAGGAATGTATGATTACGGTGCGAGAATGTATATGCCGGATATCGTACGTTGGGCTGTTGTGGATCCACTGGCGGAAAAATCTAGAAGATGGAGTACTTACAATTATGCTTACAACAATCCTGTTAGGTTTATTGATCCGGATGGAAGGCAGAATGAAGATATAATTAAAGTTAATGCACAGGGCTATGTTCAATCTATTACCCCTCAGGAAGGACCACACATTGTAGTCGATGAACAGGGAAATCAGTTAAATATGGGTGATTCTGCTGCTGATCAAGAACAGCTACAGGCACTTGTTGATTATGCCGGAACAATGACAGACTATGAAGTACAGGATGCAGAAGTCAGTTTATATATGCCATATCCAGCTCAAGATATGGCGGACAGTTTCAATAAATTAGGAATAGGAGGTATAAAAGATACCGCACAATACCTTCAGGCTTTTGGAGAGCAATCGTTTATGATGTTCCCTTGGATGACTTATATGGGATGGCTTGGACACGGAGCATTTGATTTTGCAGGAGATATGTCTGCTTTAGTTCAAAAAAGAGATAATGCATATAATCCTATACAGGGAGGTGGTGCAACACCACCAGACGGAGCAGGAGGCTTTATAAGATTTGAAGGATCTAATACATTATATAATGTCTATGATGCTGGAAACTTTATGACAGGAAAAGCATTCCAAATGATTGGTGCTCCTTTGGATGTTTTGAAAAATGGAGCAAACACAAGTAGTATTTTAACTGGAAAAGGAAAAGATACAGTAGCAGACCAAAGAGCAATAACTAATGGATATAATTATAACAGAGTAGGATGGAAAAAATAAGAGTATCAAAAATAGCTTTTATCCCATTATTAATATTTATTATAAATTTTGGAATTTACTTATTGATAGAAGTTTTTGGGATAGTTTATACATACAGTAGTACAGCTAAGAGAACATATATCTTTTTCTGTTTTCCGATGAATGTACTAGGGTTTATAGCATCTGTTTATCTTTTTATAAAATTCATTGTTGAAAAGAAAAATTTTTGGAATATTATATTTTGCTTGCCTTTGTTAGCATTTATATTCTATTTTTATTTTGTACCATTAATGAAAGATAACTAAATACCAAAGCCACTCAAACGAGTGGCTTTGGTATTTTATAAAATGCTTTGCAATTTAGTTTGTTTAAGGAATGCATCAAGGAGAGCGAAGACATGTTGTCTGTCGTTCTCTTTTAGCTTTTGTATATCTAAAATTTCAGAGACAATATTTTTATCCAATAAAATATACCCTCGCTGCCGCACGATTACATCGTGTGGTGAAGTTATAATAAACCATTGCTATTTAGCAGTGGTTTTATATTGATCCCACCCCAATAGATCCGATTGTTCAGAATCCTCATAATCCTGAATTGCAATTCTTTCCAACAGCAGAAGGGTTTTACGATTATCAGAGAAAAATGTATATTTACCAGTATAAAGATCATTTAGGAAATGTGAGGGTAAGCTATGGAAAGAATAATACCACAGGATCTCTTGAAATAACAGGTGCTAACGACTATTATCCTTTTGGCATGAATCATTTGAAGACTGGCAATGCATATTTTGGGGCTGGTAGTTATAAAAATTATAAGTACAACGGAAAGGAGCTACAAGAGACAGGAATGTATGATTATGGAGCTAGGTTTTATATGCCTGATGTAGCAAGGTGGGGAACACATGACCCTTTAAGCGATGCTACTTTTCAACCATATAGTTATGCAAACAATAATCCTATATCTTTTAATGACCCAACAGGAATGATAGCCCAACAACCTGAAATGCATGCAAGTATTGGAGTTACAAAAAATAAGAAAGGAGAATATGAAATTGTAAGTGCAAAAAATGATGGAGATTTTGGGATTTATTTGGTTGATGCAAATGGAAACTATGACATTAAGAAAAGTCAAAGAGTTGGAACTTTAAATAATTCTTTTGATTTTCTTTTTACAAATGACGCAACAGGAAAATTTGATGGAGTTGCGAAGAATAATGATAACTCTAATATAACTCTTAATACGTCTACAACCCTAGGGGCATTAATATATAAATACAATTATAATACGAATAATGATATAGATAATTTTTATCTTGATTTAATGAATCTCGCCTATTCTTCAAGAAATGGAGGGTCTTTAGATTTAAAAGTATCTCTCGGATTAGATTTATATTCTCCAGTAAAAGCAGGTAAAAATATTACATCTTTAAGAGCTGCTTCAAATATTCTTTTTGGATATAATATGAGGAAGATTTATGATAAATATAAAAACAATGCAAGTTTCAAAGAGAAATTTGCAAATGCAGATGATTTTTATAGATATGCAATGCAAGCTGTAGGAGGGTACAATCAATTTCAAAATAATAGAAGTGGTTTCTTTAATGGAAATGGATACAATGAAGGATTCCCTTTTTATGGAGAACATACTTATTCAGGTACGAATATTTATAGAGGCTACTTTCATCAATTTACTAATCAAAAACTAAAAAAAGACTAATGCAATTACTTCGCTATTTTACATTTTTTTCCTTCTTTTTATTGATATTCAGTTGTAAGGATGAAAAAAAAATTTATAAAAGAATCGAGACTAAAAGTTATTTTTTAGAGGGATATACATATTCAAATTATTCTGATAAGATTTTTCCTAATGAACTTATATTAATTGATAAAACTTCAAAAGATACTATTTATCATTGTACAAATTGTTATAAGGACTTTCATTTAATCCTAGAAGACACTTTATTAATCTATGGAGGAAATAAACTTGACAGTACCATAGCTCATGGAATTATTTTAAAGAAAGTACCAGTTCCACAAGGATACAAAAATAATATTCCATTTAGCACCAAATAGTTCCAATTAGCTCTTTTTAGGAAACTTCAATAAAATATGATACAAAAAAACTTCCTTCCCTTCTCTTAGGTGGGAAGTTTTTATTATCCTGCAGTTGGTGTATTTAGTTTCAATATCTTTGCTTTCTCCTGTTTTGGGATAATGGAAAATATGAATAACATAAATGTAAAGCATAAATTTTTCATAGATAAAATTGAAAAATTAGATTTTTGTGGAAAAGAGATATATTCACTAAAAGGTGGTAGATATACGCAACCTTATGATATTATTAAATTAGAATATGAGGGGCCCCCTCGCTGCCGCACGATTACATCGTGTGGTGAAGTTATAATAAACCATTGAGCAGTAGTTTTATATTGATCCCACTCCAATAGATCCTATTGTTCAAAACCCTAATAATCCTGAGCTATAGTTATTTCCGACAGCAGAAGGGTTTTATGATTATCAAAGAAAAATGTATATTTACCAGTATAAGGATCATTTAGGCAATGTAAGGGTAAGTTACACAAGAAATAATAGTACAGGCAGTATTGAAATAACAGATGCTAACGACTATTATCCTTTTGGAATGAATCATCTGAAAACTGGGAATGCTTATTTTGGGGCGGGTAGTTATAAAAATTATAAGTACAATGGCAAGGAATTGCAGGAGACTGGGATGTATGATTATGGCGCAAGAATGTATATGCCGGATATTGGACGGTGGGGAACTGTTGATCCACTGGCGGAACAATACCGAAGATGGTCACCATACAACTATGCTGTTAATAACCCAATAAGATTTATTGATCCTGATGGACATGGCGTGACAAGTACTGGAGTAAAGGATAATAAAGATGGGACATACACTGTCGTAAATGCCAAAGATGATGGAAATAATGGAATTTATTTAGCAGATGACAAAGGGGATTATGATATTAATACATCTCAGCATATCGCGAACTCTCTGACTCCACGTTCTTTATGGGAGACGATAATAAAGCTGTTGAAGGGGCTGTGATAAGTCCTGGTGATTTGAGCAGTAACGATTTTCTTAATGACTTGATGGGCCCTAATGAACCTAATATTATTAAATATATGGCGAACGGTAAAGGTAATGAACAATATGATTTTAAAACCAATGGTCCTAATGGAGAAGCTGGAGGAACTGATCAAAGACCTGAAGGAATGACCGTGCAACAATATAGCTATCGTGGTGTTTTGTTTTCAGTAGATACTGGAGATAAGACAGATAACGTTTCTGTTATCGCTTCTGCTAGAGATATTGGAAACTTTGGAGCAGGCTATATTGCCGGAAATAATGGTTTAACCTGGGGAACCGCAAGATTAGGATTTGATGCTCTCCAAAGCAAGCAGCAAGGTACTTTTGCTACTGAAGGACAAACCACTCAAATGGCTCAAAAAGTAGGTCATACTCTCGGGCATAAAAATTATGATAGTAGGCGTGCCGCAGTTTATAAGTCTCAATCCTCAAATCCATTACGTGGACCCAAATAATTTAATTATGAAAAGAATACTGAAAGTCTTCGTTATATTGATTGCAGTTTTAGGAGCTTTATTTGTTTGGTATGATCAAAGTCGTTCTTTTTTCAAAGCAACCAATGGACAATATATTACGATGTGGAAAAGATATGGAGGAACTTGTTATCTGATTCCGGGTAAATATTATGGGATTACAAAACCAAAAGATGGTTATATAGAGACTTCAAACCTTGGCTATCTTACGATATATTATAGTGATAAATTACCACATCTTATTTTATTGAGTAAAGAATCCAACTACGATTATAAATCTTCTAACCCTATAAATAAAAAGTATTTGTTTGAGGATTACATATCAAATAAAGAAAAGTATAAACCTATAATTTATAAAGAAAATGCTGAAAAATTTTCCGATATAAATAATGATGCTTCTTTTTTAAGTATAAATATCTTAGAAGGTTATGCTACTGATGGGACAGGGAGAACTCAGAGATAAATACCAAAGCCACTCGATTGAGTGGCTTTGTTGTTTTATAAAATACTTTGCAGTTTAGTTTGTTTAAGATTAGAGTTGCAAAAAAAAGAACAAAAACCTGGAACTCATAAGCAAAGATAAACTGGAAAAATGGATTTTACCCCTCGCTGCCGCACGATTACATCGTGTGGTGAAGTTATAATAAACCATTGAGCAGTAGTTTTATATTGATCCCAATCCAATATCAAAACCCTAATAATCCTGAGCTATAATTATTTCCAACAGCAGAAGGGTTTTATGATTACCAGAGAAAAATGTATAGGAAATATTGAATAACAAGATGATAATGATTGAATTACAACTCTTTCCAACGAAATCCAATTTAAACTATAAATTTATACAATAAAAAAGAGTTGCAAAAAATGCAACTCTTTGATCAAGTGGAGAATACGGGGATCGAACCCGTCACCTTTAGACTGCCAGTCTAACGCTCTAGCCAGATGAGCTAATTCCCCCTTACTTTCTAAAGCGGTACAAAAGTAAGTATTTAAATTACATTTCCAAATATTTTATCTTATTTTTTTAATTAATAATAGCAGAGTATCATTGGGTTTTCCATGTTAAAATTGGTAAGTATTTCAAATACAAAATAATAGACGGTGATCTTTTGAGGACATAAATTCTAAAAATTATTTATTATCCTAATTCCCCAGCTCCAACTGATTTCTCACCAGGTTAAAATATTCATTTTTTGTATCCACCAGTTTATAGTGATTTCCTATTTCTGCAATTTTTCCATGTTTCAGAACGATGATCTGGTCGGCATTTTTTACGGTTGACAAACGGTGGGCAATCACAACAACTGTTCTGCCTTCAAAGAAAGACTGGAGGTTATTATAGATCTGCTTTTCATTTTCCGCATCCAGTGCTGAAGTTGCTTCATCCAGGAATAGGAATTCAGGATCCTTATAGACAGCTCTGGCTATTAAAATACGCTGTTTTTGTCCGCCACTTAACTGAATGCCAATATTACCAACTTTGGTATTATAACCCATTGGAAGGGACTCAATAAAAGAATCGATACATGCAATTCTTGCAGCTTCCATTAGTTTATCATGATCAATTTTGCCTTCGGTAAACGCAATATTCTCGGCAAGTGTACCACTGAAAATATGGCCGTCCTGGAGTACAATACCGCATTTTTTGCGCCATTGATCTGCGTATACATCGTTTAGGTCCATACCATTAAGTAATATTTTCCCGGAAGTGACAGGGTAGTAGGCCAATAATATTTTAAGAAGAGTGGTTTTGCCGCTTCCGCTGGAACCTACTATGGCCGTTACTTTATTGGGAAGGATTTTGAAGTTGATATCGTTTAAAACAAAAGGATTGAAATTCCCGGGATATTTAAAGGAAATATGATTAATGGAAAGGGTATTAACCTGCGATGTCAGATTTATCGTTCTCGTCAGGTTTTCCTCTTGCTCATTGTAAATTTCACCAATTCTTTTTGAGGCAATTTCAGCGTCCTGGGTATCTTTTACCAGACTGACCAACCTGTTGATGGGAGAAGAAAGCTGCCCGATAACGTAGGAAATACTCATCAGAACCCCTAAACTCATTTTCCCGTCCATGATTAAAATAGCACAGATACCAATAGCTGTGATTTCTTTAAGTTTTGATAAAAAATTCACACCAACCAGCTGGTACATATTCAGAAATAGAGAGTTCAGTTCAATTGAATTGAGTTTCTTCTGGATAGCCAGTATTTTGTTGATGGAAAATGTTTGGGCATTATTTACTTTTATTTCAGGCATATTCATGATGAATTCATAAATATGGTTACTGTTTTCCGACTGTCTCAGAAATAATGCATATTCAAGAACAGCACGTTTTTTAAGAAACAAAAAGATCCATGCAACGCTCATCACCGAGAGAACGAGGTAAACAATAAAAACCCATTGGCTGAAATAAAATAAAATGCTTCCGAATAACAGAATATTCAGGATACTGATTAAAAAATCAACCCCTTTCCATGTGACATAATTCTGAATTTTCTGCTGATCATTGATTCTTTGGAGGGTTTCTGTATTTAACCTTGTATCAAAGTAATGGATCGGCAGGTTCATCAGTTTTTTAAGAAGGTTGCTCTTCAGTGAAATACTTAAATTAAAGTTGATTTTGGTCAGTAATAAATTGCTGAAAAAATCACTGATGAAGCTGGAAATAAACAATACGAGCTGTGAGGCAAGCAAAAAAAGGATAAGATTGGAGTTTTTCTGCAATATCCCTTCATCAATTATATTTTTAAAGACAAAGGGAATGCTGCTGTTGATCAGCAACCCGATAATAATTAAGAAAATGGCTAAAAGATAGCTTCCTTTACGGCTTTTAATATAGTTGACAGCTTCCCCGAAAAATTCGGATTTTGAAAAACTCTCGGGTTTGTCAGTGGGTAGTTTTGTGGCTTCCCATTCAGGATCTTTTTCAGAATAAATAAGTATACCTTTATCTCCTGTTCCACGCCATTCATTAGAGAAACCGTCTTCATCCAGTTTAATTCTTCCGTAGGCGGGATCAGCTAAAAAATAAGTATTCTGATTGTTTTTTTCTTCAATATTTTCCAGGACTACAAAGTGATCCTGCTTCCAGAATAAGATGACCGGCAGCGGAATTTCTTTTAAATCGGAAATGGTGATCTGTACCGGAGTAGATTTCAGTCCGGCTTTCGTTGATGCTGCTACAACATCATCTACGGAAACCCCAACCCGGGTAAATTCAAATAAAGATTTTACAAAAGTAAAGGAATACTTTTTTTTGCCATGATAGCTGAGAATCATAGCGAGACAGGCTGCAGCACAATCTGTACTTTGCAGCTGGTGGTAAAATGTAAATTTATTTCTAGGCCAACGCATTCACTATTTCTTCTATTTTGCTGAGTACTACTTTATCTTTTTCATGATCATCGCCGTTATAGATACAATATTCATCACCAAGTTCAATATGCTCTACTGCATGCTGGCTGCATCCGCCATTACATAAGGGTAATAATCTGCATTGCAGGCAAGGTTTGTTTTTAAATTTTGCTTCCATACGGCGTTCGAGATGATTGTTTTCCCAAACCAAATCTCCGTCCTGGGTAAGATATCCGACTCTGTTTTTAGGAAGAAAATCTCTGGCTGTGCATTTATATAAATCGCCATTATAATTAATGGTTGCGCTATTTCTTTTATCAGCATAACAAGGATCCTGAACATTGTTGATAGAATACATCACTTTTGTATTGAACCCTTTGGTTTTCATTTTTTCGGCATTCTCGTCGGCTACTATATTGGTTCCGTCCGGTTCATCGTCCTGCCATACCCTGTGAAAGTCAAAGAGCAGTTTTTTCTTTTTCTCTTCTTCACTTAAATAAGAAAATTCATCAACGATTTTAAAACAGTTATGAATGTTTTCGTGGGTGTAATTAATTCTTGCGCGAACAAAAAAGTTATCATGCTTCAGCAGATTCTTTATGTTGCTTACAATTTCATTATAGCTTCCTCTTGTCTTATTGACAAAACGTACCTTATCGTGCTCTTCTCCATATCCGTCGAAGGTAATCTGAAGACCTGCTTCAAGATTTCTGTCGACAAAATAATTAATGAATTCATCATTCAGTAAGTACCCGTTGGTTGTGAAGGCAATATTAAATTCCGTATCGTATTTTTTGCATTCCTCAACAAGGTGATCGATCATTGGAGTTACATTTCTGTTAAAATACAGCAACGGTTCACCTCCAAAAAATGATAATATGAAGCTTTTTATAGATTTTTGAGAAACGGTTTTCGTGATAAATTTATTAACGGAATCCAGCACGGTTTCTTCTAACCTTGATTTCTTAATATGGGTTTCATAACAGTACCAACATTTGAAGTTGCAATTCATCGTAGGATTGACAATCAAAAAGAACATATTGGGATTGTTATCTATTTTTTTTGATATTTCTTTTACCTTCTGAACCTCATTAACGTTTTCGTCTACAAGAAAATATTCTTCTTTCAGATAATCATAGAACTCGGGATGAATTTCAGAAAGTTCATCAATACCATCTCTTTTTCCTGCTTCTAAAAGTTCCTTTAGCTCAGGCTCCAGCATAATCACTTTCTTTTCAAAGGAATTAAACAGAGCATACTGATTATTGAAAGGCACAATTGAGTTGAATTGGCTGTATTTCATAGTTAGTTTGTTTTTGGTTAAAGACTAAGGGGCAGAAATTGCCCCTTAGTTACAGGAAAGTATTACTTACTGTATAGATGTAGACGTAGTTGGCTGAGTGGGTTGGGTTGGCTGAGTAGTACCACCGCAACCTGCTACGCAGTTTCCACTGTTTGTAGTAGGGCAGTTTCCAATGTTTGAGCCAGCTGCGCCAGCAAAGCCCGCACTAGTTCCTCCTAATGCCTTTGAAAAACCTCCTTTTACAGTGTCATTTTCTTGAGTAAATTTTGAGATGTCGAATTTGTTTTCGTTTGTTGATTTCATGATAATAAAGATTTGTAATTAGTATTCGGTAAATATTTAAAGTCATTAACCGTTTTTTGGACTTTGCTTGCAAGCATATCTATAATCCATTAAGTGTACTGGCCAATACACCAATGAATAACAAATCAGTTGGTTCTGTTTCTTTCTTCCTGATTCCGGTAAGTTCTTTGATTAACGTTAATCTGTCCTCCAAAAGAATAGTTTAATGTTAGCCTTACATATCTGGAATCATAATATCCGTTGGTATACGTCCTGTTGCCGCTCCGTTCGGATACTGAATTAAATTGGTATTCCTTAAGTATATTATTAACTGATAATACAAGTCCCAGCTTGTTCCAAAGCTTAGCTTTAAAATAAAAATCTAAAAGGGTATTGGTTTTATTCTCAACCATATCTATAGATTTATTAGGGAATCTGTGCAATACATTAAACCCCGTGCTCATCGTACTATTGATTAAGAAGTTCCCGGAGAGGGCAATCATACTGAAAAAACCTTCAATTTCCTTCGGTGTTAAAGGATAAATCTCTGATGTTGACTTCTGATAACCAATATATCCTGTTATATAGCTTTCCAGCCATTTCTTTTTTTTATAAACATACGTCTGCCGGAAGCCATACGTTTGTCCTTGTGCATAATTAAGCTGGGTTACCCTTTGCGTCACATTATCATTGTTCAGTAAAACAATCCCTCCAAACATATCATCAATCTTTTCCCAGTATAAAACACTTTGAAGGAAATCTTTATAGATATAGTTCAGTTCAATATTATGAGTGTAGGACGGCGTTAATGACGGATTACCCTCCCAATAGCTAAACGGACTGCTGTAGATGCGGAAAGGATTCAGATTCGTGAATGACGGTCTGGAGATCCTTTTGCCATAATCCAGCGAAATGGTATTGTTTTCAGTAGGTTTATACTGAAGATATGCCGTAGGAAAGAACTTCAGATAATGGGTATTATTTTTATTCCCCATGAAAACATTCTCAGATTCCAGTTGAGTATTTTCAATCCTTAGTCCTAATTTGGCCGACCATTCCTTTTTTTTCCCAATTTCCCTTTCACCAGAGAAAAAAAGAGCCTGTGTATTTTCTCTGTATGTGAAAAGATCCTGCTGCAAAAAACCAACCTGCCGTATATCCGAATAAAGATCATTGTTCGTCTTCGAAAAGGACACTCTGGCTCCGTAATTTAATTTGACCGTCTTCGTAGGATGTTCCATATCCAGATTTACAGAGTAATTATTTATATTCTGTACTGCATTATTCTGATTCCGGCTCTCAAAAGTGGCAGCATTATTTAGAAATACATCAAAATTTCTGTCACTTTTATCTCTGTAGGTGAAAAAATCAAAATCAAGATTAAGCTGTTTCCCTAAACTGTCTATTTTATAAATCGTATGAACATTGACGGTGTGCAGCTGTCTTTTTCTTTCAGTTCTGCCAACTGTATGATATTGGTTGGCATAGGATGGATTCTTTTCCAGAGATAAATCATCATCTTCTGTGATGGGTTTGCTTAAGCTTCCATTATACATTGCTCCGATCTGAAATTTTCCGGATAGGTCATAATCCACTGCAATCCGTCCGGATAATGTATTTATTTTATATTGATACTCTTTATCGGAATGCCAGTAGGTTTCCGGATACTTAATCTCCAGCTCTTCCATCCCGTAATACTTGCCGTAGCTGTAATTCAGGTTAGAAAATAAAGACAGCTTTTTCTTTTTATAACTTAAATTGGCAGAAGAGGACTGCTGTGCATATTTCCCTTGCTGGTAACTGGTCATTACGGTGGACGACCAATTATCTGCCCGTGATTTTTTTAAAACAATATTGACCAGTCCGCTATTTCCCTCCGCACTGTACTTGGATGGGGGATTGGTGATGACCTCAATGCTTTTGATGTCGTTGCTCGGAATGCTTTTTAAATAACTGATGAGAGCATCCCCGCTGATGTTCATGATTCTTCCGTCCACCATAAATCCCATTCCGCTTTTTCCAAGCATTGTTATGGTTTCATTGCTTACCAGAAGTCCCGGTGTTACCGTAATGGCATCCAGTCCGTTTCCACCGGCAGCAAATGCCGATTTTTCAACATTGAATATCAAACGGTCTGTTTTTCTTTCAATGAGCTGTTTCTGCCCGTTGATAACCACACCTTCCAGTAAAATATTGTTACTGATGGTAATCGTTCCTAAATCAACATCTCCGTTTAGCTCAATTGATTTTTCGTAATATTTCTTTCCCAATTGAGTAATCAGAAGTGTATACGCTCCCTTACTTAAAAGTATTTTGAACTTACCCGAGGGATCTGTTTGAGCATTTACAATAAGCTGGCTCTGTTTATTTTTAACCTGCAGATTGGTATCCCGGAGATCACCATTCAGACCATTGACAACACTTCCGCTAAGTGTATATTGTTGAGCAGCTGCCATGTTGGATAACATACCAAAGGCAAGTGCCGTAAGCAGAAGTTTTGAGTTGGTCATTTCTAGTTTTTTCTCCGACTAAGGAAATAATATTTTTTAAATATTCAAAAAAAAAATAATATTTATTTAGGGTTAATAGTATAAGTATTTAATAAACAATTAGTTATAAATGTGTAAATATTTATACTTTTTTGGGTTATAAGTTATTAATATCACTTTTAGGTGATATTATAATAAAAAATAATTGACAATTCCTGTTATTGTGAAAAAAATAAGGAGAAATATTGAGAAAATCTTAAATAGTCTTTGTGGTGCTTATCCAATTGTAGACAGAAAAAATTAATTAAATCCATGGCCATGTTTTGTTTTAGGTACCACAAATAAAAACTTAATTGATTTTATTTCAAAATATATTGGATTTTAACATATTTTTAATATATATTAGTCGCCATGAAGTGATTTAATACATAAAACTAAACCTAACTATGAAAACAAACCATTATGAATGTCAAACTCCTTTCTCTGATTGAGCGAAGAGTCAATAAGGCAATACAATTATTATCTGAATTTTTATCCAATAGTAAAAACCATGATGACTTGCTTGAAAAACAGGTGAGTGGCTATACCGATGTGGTTATAGAAACCCATATTGCCCTATTCAAGGCTCTTGATATTGTACCGCATGATTTTTTATATTCTGTACGGGAAATACAGATACATTATCACCCTGATAGTGGATTAAGCAGCAATATTCAGCTAAATAAAAAAGTTATTTCTTACCTGACTGAAGTAATAGAGGCTAAGCTTGATAAAAGTTCAGGTTCCGGATATAGTTTTATCCCGTTACATCTGAATTTCTACAGCAGTTTTTCAGATCTTTCTACAGTCTTCGGGCTTTGTTTAATTGATCATTCAGCCAAAACAGCACTAAGCTTCTTACATGAATTTACACTAAATACAAGGCAGATTAATTTCAATACCTACAATTTAAATTATCTGGATAACGTTCTTTTAAAGTTCAAATTGGATCCGTCTGTCAATATAAGGAATCTGAGTAAGATTAATAATTTAAGCTATCAGCAGTTTCAAAAGGATTGCCGGCAGTATTTTGGGACCACTTTCTATGATTTTACCATTAAGCTAAAAATGATGGATGTAGTGGAGGACCTTATATTTTCAAAGCTGATGATAAAAGAAATTGTATATAAGCACAGGTTTGCTGAATATAGCAATATGTATAAATTTTTTCACCGAACCTATCACTTTCCCTTTAAAAATATCACCAGATTGTATTTAGATAAAGTATGATTTTAAAATAATTAGCCACATTCATTGGATAGGGCTAATTTTTTTAGTTACTCTTTGAACGCGAGATTGACAAAAGATAGACAAGATGGGCAAACATGCTTCTCTTCACAGATTCCACTTTAATATCACCGGTTGCCTGGTTGATGGTTGTTGCCAGATCCGCGTTACACTGTCCGGAAAAAGATCCGCTGCCTAAATAATTGGCTGTATTGGCAGAAGGATAGGAGATTCTCGGATAATCCGGAGCAACCTGTTCAGCAGCTGTTGTTCCTCCCACATAGCCTTTATTATCAATGAAACGGGCAGACCAGGTTCCTAAAAACTGTCCGTTCACCGTATTGATGGTTTGGCCTACCACAATCTTGGTATCTACAGCCCTGGTGAAACCTGCACAGGAGCTATAATGGTTAACGTTTACTGTACAGGAAGAAGCATTATCAGCAGGCTGAAAACATTTTCCTTCATAAACGGTGAGTCTTTGTTCAGCGGCTGATGTGGAAGTATTCAGCAATGCTTTGGGAGAAAAGACTTCTTCAGGTGAAATTAAGATTAAAACTCCCTGCTCATCGGCTGCAACAATTTTCCTTTCGGTATTGGCCAATGCTCTTACTCTGGCAGGCCCGTTCACATCTAAAGTATGAGATGGAGTAGAAGTATTAATCCCTACCTGAGAATTTGTACTACTGAATAAAATAACTGTAAGGAAAATAAATAGTCTTGTTTTCATGGTATTAATTAAGGTTTTAGTAAAATTATATATTTTTCACTAAAGTAAGAAATATTTATAAATGCGAAAATAATTTATATTTAATTAAAATTTAAATGATTGAGTAATATAAATTTAAATTAACAAAGAAAAATAAACACGGTGAATCAATACAATATATAAACGACAGTGTTTTGTGAAATTTTTTTACTGAAATAGGGTATAATTGTTTGTTTCTCTTTAGTAAATAATTGTATTTTAGCCAAAATAAGGCACTAATTCATAAAAATATAAACGCCTGATTAAAATTCAGATAATCTGAATGAAAAAAATTAGTAGATTTGCACGGAACAAGGCAAAAAAAATAAATAATTCAGTCTTCTATTTTTTTAGTAGAAATGAATAAACAACAATAAAATTTGATTAGCTTATAAACTATTAGAACCTATGAAGAAACTTTTTTTACTTCTTTTAACAGCTTTTTTATTTATCGGATGCAGCTCTGATGACGATACTATTTATGATTATATAGGAACATGGTCAGGAAAGTATACAGGAAGCGATGACGGAACCTGGAATCTTGTGGTAGCCAGCGACGGTAAAGTAACCGGTACCATGCACTCTACAGTCAATGATGAAAATTATAATATTTCCGGGAATTTAACCGAAACCGGAGATCTTACCGCTGTAGTCGGTTTGCCTGATGATGGAGAATTCAAAGGCACGCTTTCAAGAGATAAAAAAGGAAACGGAAACTGGTCAAACGCTGTTCCTACCCCCGCAAGATACGGGACCTGGACAGGAGACAAAAAATAAAAAAAGAAAGCCTGCAGATTAACTGCAGGCTTTTTTATTTTTAAATAAATCCCATATGGGAAATTTTTTCCTTATTCTTAAACACTAAAAAGTAGAGAAGAGGTTTATTTTCCTGGAAATGCTTTTTAAAAAGGATTTCCCTGTCTTCGCTTACGGGTATCTTTTCTTCAAAAAATTCTGCAGTGTAAGTTTCCAGATCTACATGTACAGTAACCATAATTATTTCACCCGCTGAAAGACGGCCATCCAGATTCAGAATAATGTCTTCCTTTTCTTCGGAAATATAAGTTCCTGCACTGAAATTCTTCTTTTCTCCAAATTTGAATTCTTTAAGAAGGTGCATCCCTTCCTCAGTAATAAGTCCGTTTTGTACAGTTCTTTTGCCCTTCTCTGAAACAGTGTCACAATCCTTGACTGCGGTCATCAGCTTTGCAAACCTTTGATAGAGCAAAGGCTCGCCAGCTTCCCGGATATACTTTTCAATACAGCCTCGTATCGTTTTTCCTGCTTTTGAACAATGTCCAAACTCAGAACTGTTCTGCCTTACCTTTTCATAGGAAGGGCTTTTTTTGAAAGCCGTTTTATTGAATCCGCTCTTTTTACGAACCACGTTCTTTCCGTTCAGACTGTAAAAAACCAGATCGCCTACACTGCCTTTGATCTTTATTAAACTTTCATACGTTGCCATATCACCAAATTGGATTCCAAATATACTAATAAATATAAGAACTCATAATTTTAACATATATTTATCATATAGTTGTAGTATAGTTTTATTATAATTAAAATATAAAATGTATATTTGTCACATAATTAGTTACTTCATTTAAAATCAGATGACTATGATACCGGGATTATTTGAAAAAAACTTAAGGATAAAGCAGCTTTCCGTTCTGATGATGGCCTCTGTTATTACAGTTTCCTGCGGATCATCAAAAAATGTATCTTCCAAAAAAAAGACAGCAACCAAAACCGTTGCAAAAGCTGAAAACATCAGAAAACTGGATTCTAGATTTGACGGAAGTATCTCCAGATCTGTCAGTGATATTCTTAAAGATGCTGAGAAATATCTCGGAACACCTTATAAATTCGGGGGAAACAGCACATCAGGTTTTGACTGTTCCGGTTTTACCGTAAAAGTTTTTGAAGAAAATGACTTCTCACTTCCGCGCAGATCTGCGGATCAGGCCGATGCCGGTAAAAAAATTGATATTAAAGAAGTAAAACCCGGTGATCTCCTCTTTTTCGCCACAGCCGGAGGAAGCAGAGTTTCTCATGTAGGAATTGTTCATGATATCGGAGCAGATGGAGAAGTGAAATTCATTCATGCTTCCACTTCAAAAGGAGTTATTATTTCTTCATTAAACGAAAAATACTGGAACAAAGCCTACCTTCATGCCCAGAGAGTGTTGTAAACTATTGTAAAAATTTTCTATTCTCTTCATCCGGAAATTTGTTGTAAAAATTTTCTTTAGTTCTGCTATCCTTAAACATATAGACATCCCCACAACATTAAAAGCATACATGATCAAACTGTTTTGCTGAACTTTTTTGTATCTTTGGCGCGAATAATTTTCAAATTAATTTAAACAAGAAACATGTCGTTACAACAAACAATTGAAAACATTTGGGATAATAGAGATTTATTACAGAATGAAGACAGCCAGAAGGCGATAAGAGAGGTTATTTCTTTATTGGATTCCGGAGAACTTCGTGTTGCTGAGCCTAAGGAAAACGGATGGCAGGTGAATGAGTGGGTGAAGAAAGCTGTAGTAATGTATTTCCCGATCCAGAAAATGGAAACTATTGAAGTAGGTCCGTTTGAATTTCATGACAAAATTCCTTTGAAGAGAAACTATGCTGAAAAAGGAGTAAGAGTTGTACCGCATGCTATCGCAAGAGAAGGATCTTTTGTGGCTTCAGGAGTGATTATGATGCCGTCTTATGTGAATATCGGGGCTTATGTGGATTCAGGAACCATGGTGGATACCTGGGCTACAGTAGGAAGCTGTGCACAGATCGGTAAAAATGTTCACCTGAGTGGTGGTGTAGGTATCGGTGGTGTACTGGAACCATTACAGGCGGCCCCTGTGATCATTGAAGATGATTGTTTCATTGGTTCAAGATGTATCGTGGTAGAAGGCGTTCATGTAGAAAAAGAAGCTGTTTTAGGGGCTAATGTGGTATTGACTGCTTCTACAAAAATTATCGACGTTACAGGAGATCAGCCGGTTGAGATTAAAGGAAGAGTACCTGCCCGTTCAGTAGTAATTCCGGGAAGTTATACGAAACAGTATCCTGCAGGAGAATACCAGGTTCCATGTGCATTGATTATTGGCCAGAGAAAAGAATCTACAGATAAAAAAACATCTCTTAATGATGCTTTGAGAGAGAATAATGTAGCCGTATAAGCTATGTTTCCTCTAAATTTTAAAGTTTCATTTTAAAATTTATACAATAAACCCTGAATACTCATTTAGGGTTTATTTTATTTATACCTTTAAACCATTAAGCTTATTAAAAACTCTGATATGAAAATTGCCTTCGATGCAAAACGTTTTTTTCACAATACATCCGGCTTGGGCAATTATTCCAGGGATCTTATCAGGATACTTTCTCAGTATTATCCTGAAAACGAATACCTGCTGCTGAATAAAAACAGTTCAGAAAGAGGCAGAGAAATTCTGGAAAAAACCAATGTAAAATTTGTGCCAACCTCTAAAGGAAACCTTTCCCGACAGCTTAAAATGGGAAAAGATGCCCAGAAAGCAGGCGCAAATGTATTTCATGGTCTTTCCGGTGAGCTTCCTCTAAAATGGGGGAAAGAGCCTATCAAAAAAATTGTGACCATTCATGATCTGATCTTCATGAGGTATCCGCAGTATTATTCTTTTTTTGACCGGAAAATTCACTTGTGGAAATTCAAAAAAGCAGCTATTACTGCTGATAAAATCATTGCCATTTCGGAACAGACCAAAAGAGATATTATTACTTATCTGAAAGTTCCCGAAAGTAAAATAGAAGTTATTTACCAGGGCTGTCACAAAGCATTTAAAGAACAGCAGCCTGATGATGTGATCCAGGCTGTAAAAGAGAAATTCAGCCTTCCGAAACGTTATATTTTAAACGTCGGAACCATTGAAGAAAGAAAAAACCTTTTAAATATAGTTAGAGGGATCAGCGAAACTGAAATTCCTTTGGTGGTAGTGGGAAGAAAGACAAACTATTACAAAAAAGTAGAAGCTTTTATCAAAAAAAATAAAATGGAAAAACAGGTGCTTTTCCTTGAAGGAGTTTCCATGGAAGAGTTGGCTGTCATCTACAAACTGGCAGATGTTTTTGTGTATCCGAGCTTTTTTGAAGGTTTTGGAATTCCGGTAATAGAAGCACTTTTCTCAAAAACAGCAACCATTACCAGCAATACGAGCTGTCTGCCGGAAGCGGGTGGAAAAGACTCTGTTTATATTGATCCCGGCAATTACGTTGATATCGGAGCTAAAATCAAATTCCTCTGGGAAAACGAATCTGAAAGGAAACGTCGTGCAGAAAAGAGTTTTGAGTTTGTTCAGAAATTTAATGACGAACCTATTGCAGCACAATTAATGGAGCTCTACAAAAAAAATCTGTAAAAAAACTTTGCAATTTAAAAATAAGTCCTACATTTGTACCACAATTCAAAACAATGAAACCTAATTTTTTAACACTTCATCATTACTATCATCATCTCTGCTAAGACGGAATTGATTGATATAAACATGTGTTAAAATCAAAATAATTAAAAACCGTCTGAGTAAATAGACGGTTTTTTTGTTTCCCGAATTCTTCCTGGAAATCTTCAACAGATCAGTTTTTATTTGCTCAGATTTATCTTAAAATAATACAATGAGTAAATTAAAAATTGCGATTCAGAAAAGCGGCAGGCTTTACGAAGACTCCTTACAGCTCCTCAAAGACTGCGGTATTTTCGTCAACAACGGTAAAGACCAGCTCAAGGTTTCCGTAGATAATTTCCCGATGGAGATCATGTACCTTAGAAACTCAGATATTCCGCAGTATCTCGAAGATGGTGTAGTGGATATTGCTATCGTAGGAGAAAATCTTTTAGAAGAAAAAAAGAAAAATATCCGGATTGTCGAAAAGCTCGGATTTTCAAAATGCCGTGTTTCCTTAGCCGTTCCCAAAGAAGTCGACACTGACGATCTTTCTTACTTTCAGGGTAAAAAGATTGCCACTTCCTATCCCAACACCCTTAGAAATTTCCTTGATAAAAAAGGTATCGTTTCCGATATCCACATTATTTCCGGATCTGTTGAAATTGCTCCGAATATCGGCCTTGCAGACGGAATCTGTGATATTGTAAGCTCTGGAAGCACTTTATTTAAAAACGGGCTGAGAGAAACGGTTACCATTCTTAAATCAGAAGCAGTCCTGGCAAAAACATTTGTGCTCGATGCTCAGAAGGAAGCTATTCTGGATAAATTTCTGTTCAGAATCAAGTCTGTTCTGAAAGCAAAAAACTCAAAATATATCCTGATGAATGTTCCTGATGAAAAGATCAGCGCGATTGCTTCAGTGCTCCCGGTACTGAAAAGCCCTACGGTTATTCCTTTGGCCGAAAAAGGGTGGAGCAGCATTCATTCCGTAATTGATGAAGTAAGATTTTGGGACGTCATTGATGAACTGAAAGAAAACGGGGCGCAGGATATACTCATTATTCCAATCGATAAAATGGTGATTTAATTATGAAAATATACAGATATCCAGAACAGAATGCATGGCCGGATCTAGTAAAACGCCCTGTAATTGAGCAGGAAGAAATATCCGGACTGATCAGGAAAATATTTGATGCTGTTGAAGAACAGGGAGACAGTGCTCTTATTGAGTTCAATAAAAAATTTGATAAAGCACTAACACCACAAATTGCAGTTACAGAGCAAGAATTGGAGAATGCGGTAGATAAAATTTCTGAAGATTTAAAAAAAGCCATTAAACAGGCCAAAGAAAATATTGCAAAATTTCACAGTGCACAACTAGCAGAAACAGAAAAAATAGAAACTGTAAAAGGAGTAATCTGCTGGAGAGAAAACCGGGCCATTGAAAAAGTGGGGATCTACATTCCGGGTGGGACTGCCCCTTTATTTTCGACAGTGCTGATGCTCGCTGTACCTGCAAATTTGGCGGGATGTCAGGAGATTATCCTTTGCACGCCACCGGACAGCAGCGGTAATATTAATCCTGCCATCCTGTTTACGGCGAAGCTTTGCGGGATCACAAAAGTTTTTAAAACCGGAGGTGCACAGGCCGTCGCAGCCATGAGTATTGGAACAGAAAGCATTCCAAAGGTGTATAAAATTTTTGGACCCGGTAATCAGTATGTTGTTGCAGCCAAAGAATATGCACAGCGTTATGGCGTTGCGATTGATATGCCTGCAGGTCCCAGTGAAGTTCTCGTTATTGCAGACAGCCAGGCCGTTCCTGAATTCTGTGCAGCAGATCTTCTCTCACAGGCAGAGCACGGAAGCGACAGCCAGGTGGTTTTTATTACCACAGATTTCAAAATTTTCAGTGAAACCATTGAAGCTGTTGAAAAACAGGTGAAAAAGCTGCCAAGAAATGAAATAGCCTGCAAGGCTTTGGATCACAGTGTTTTTGTTTTGATGAATTCTGTAGAAGAAGCTTTGGAATTCAGCAATTTATATGCTCCGGAACATCTTATTCTCGCATTGGAAGATTTTGAACGGTATATTCCAATGATACAAAACGCAGGGTCGGTTTTCTTAGGTAATTATTCCTGCGAAAGTGCCGGAGATTACGCCAGCGGAACCAATCATACTTTGCCTACCAATGCTTATGCAAGGAATTACAGCGGCGTTTCTCTCGACAGCTTTGTTAAGAAAATTACCTTCCAGCACCTTTCCAGAGAAGGTTTGAAAAAAATAGGAAAAACAATAGAAGTAATGGCAGAGGCAGAAGGTCTTATTGCCCATAAAAATGCAGTGTCTATCAGATTAAAATAATATAATGAAAGAATTTAACCTCAATAATTTAGTTAGAAAAAATATCCTCAACTTACAGCCTTATATCAGTTTCAGAGATAACAATGAATTTAATGCCCCGGTTCTTCTGGATGCCAATGAATGTCCGTTCGGGGAATTCAACAGATATCCGGATTCAACCCAGAAAAAGCTTAAAAATAAATTATCAGGGCTTAAAAAGGTAACTTCCTCACAGATTGCTTTGGGAAATGGCAGCGATGAATTGATTGATCTGATTATAAAAATCTTTTGTGAGCCTAAAAAAGACACCATTCTGATGATGAATCCTTCATTTGCCATGTACGCTTTTTACGCAGCAGTGAATGAAAATGAAGTTGTAAAATTAAATCTAGATGAAAACTTTGAAATAATAAAAGATGACTTTTTAAAGATATCCCAGGAACGCGACATTAAAGTTTTTTTCCTTTGTTCTCCCAATAATCCGACAGGAAACAGCGTAAAAGATATTGAGTTTTTTGTTCAGAATTTTAACGGAATTGTTGTTATAGATGAAGCTTACATTGAATTTTCAGGAAACGGATCGGCAATTGAACTTCTGGATAAGTATCCTAACCTGATTGTACTGCAGACTTTTTCTAAAGCCTGGGGAACGGCAGGAGCCAGGGTAGGTGCTGCTTATGCTTCTGAAGAAATCATCCGTTTTATCAATACGGTGAAGGCTCCTTATAACGTTAATTCTTTAAGCCAGGAGCATATTCTAAACCTTTTGGATGATAAAGATAAGCTTAAAGGAAATGTTGACAGTATTTTGCAGGAAAGAGCCTGGCTGGAAGAAGAATTTAAAAATATGAAATGCATCATCAAAGTATTCCCGACCGATGCCAATTTCTTCCTGATCAAAGTCAATAATGCCCAGACTGTCTATCAGAAAATGCTGGAAAAGGAAATTCTGACCAGCCAAAGATCGCCTGCAATTCAGGATTGCATAAGGATCAATGTAGGAAGCCGTGAAGAAAACGAAAAATTAATCAATGTTTTAAAAGCAATTGCATCATGAAAAAAGTACTCTTTATAGACCGTGACGGAACCCTTATTATAGAACCGCCCGAAGATTTTCAGATAGATTCGCTGGAAAAACTTGAGTTTTATCCGGGAGTTTTCCAAAACCTTTCCCAAATTGCCAGAGAAATGGATTACGAGCTGGTAATGGTCACCAATCAGGATGGTTTAGGGACGGATAGTTTTCCTTTTGAAGATTTTATAAAACCCCAGGAGAAAATGCTGAAAACCTTTGAAAACGAAGGAATCATTTTCAGTGATATCCTGATTGACAAAAGTTTTGAGCATGAAAACCTTCCTACCAGAAAACCGGGAATCGGGATGCTTTCAAAATACATCTACGGAAATTATGATCTTGAAAATTCCTATGTAATCGGTGATCGAAATACAGATGTTCAACTTGCTGAAAATTTGGGGACTAAAGCTATTTTTATCAATGAAAGCTTTAATGAAAAAGCAGCTCTTAGTACAACAGACTGGTCTGAAATCTACCTTTTTTTAAAACAGGAATCCAGAAAGGCAAAGGTCTACAGAAAAACCAACGAGACAGAAATAGACATTGAAATAGACCTGAAAGGAAAAGGAGCTGCAGAAATTTCTACCGGCCTTCATTTTTTCGATCACATGCTGGACCAGATTGCAAGACACGGAAATTTAGATCTTAAAATCAAAGTGAACGGAGATCTCAACGTAGATGAGCACCACACGATTGAAGATACCGGAATTGCTTTAGGGGAGGCCTTTTCAAAAGCTTTGGGAAATAAAAAAGGAATTGAAAGATATGGATTTCTGCTTCCGATGGACGACTGTCTGGCTCAGGCTGCCATTGATTTCGGAGGCAGACCCTGGATCGTTTGGGATGTTGATTTCAAAAGAGAAAAAATCGGGGATGTTCCTACAGAAATGTTTTTTCACTTTTTCAAATCATTTACAGATTCATCAAAATCCAATCTGAACATCAAAGCGGAAGGTACTAACGAGCATCACAAGATTGAGTCTGTCTTCAAAGCATTTGCAAAAGCTGTTAAAATGGCGGTTAATCAGTCGGACAGCAGTTTTAATTTACCATCAACCAAAGGAAGCCTATAATATGATCGCATTGATAAAATACAACGGAGGAAATGTAAGTTCGGTCCAGAATGCTTTGGCAAGACTTAATATTGATTCCATCATTACGGATGATCCCGAGCTGATTATAAAAGCTGATAAAGTAATATTTCCGGGGGTGGGAGAAGCTTCATCAACGATGAAAGTACTTGAAGAAAAGGGGCTTAATACGCTAATTCCCAGTCTGAAGCAACCGGTTTTAGGAATTTGCCTCGGAATGCAGCTGATGTGTGGCAATAATGAAGAAGGGAATACAAAAGGAATGGGAATTTTTGATGTAGATGTCAAGCAGTTTCCACCGGAAGACCTTGTTCCGCATATGGGATGGAATACCGTTTCAGCCCTTAAATCACCTCTTTTTTCAGGGATTAAGGAGAATAGTGATGTTTATTTTGTCCACAGCTATTATTGCGGATTGTCGAAGTCTACGGTATCAGTATGCGATTATATTCTTCCGTTCAGTGCTTCGCTTCAGAAAGATAATTTCTTTGCAGTACAGTTTCACCCTGAAAAATCGGGACTGACAGGCAGCAAAATATTAGAAAACTTTATAAAACTATAAGTGATGAAGATTATTCCAGCGATTGATATCATTGACGGAAAATGTGTCCGTCTGTCAAAAGGTGATTATTCTACCCAAAAAATATACAGCGAAAATCCCGTGGAGATCGCTAAAGAATTCGAAAGTTTCGGAATCCGGTTTCTTCATCTTGTAGACCTGGACGGTGCTAAGTCTAAACATATTGTGAATCAAAAAGTTCTTGAAAGTATAGCCAGGGAAACTTCGCTTCATATTGATTTTGGAGGTGGATTAAAAGCAAGGAATGATATAGATACAGCCTTTAATTCGGGAGCAAAACAGATCACGTTGGGAAGCATTGCGGTACAGGACCCGGAATTCTGTTTAAAAATGGTTCAAAAATATGGCAATGACAGGATTATTTTAGGGGCAGACTGTGAAAACAGGAAGATCAAAACATCCGGATGGCTGGAAGAAAGCAACCTGGATATTATAGATTTTATTCTTCAGTATCAGGAAAAAGGCATCAGCCAGACCATATGCACAGATATTTCCAAAGATGGAATGCTGAAAGGGCCATCCACAGATCTGTATAAAGAAATACTGGATAAAACTTCTGTAAAGCTTACGGCAAGCGGCGGTATTTCATGCATTGAAGACGTATACAGGATGAAAGAAATCGGATGTTCAGGAACTATCATCGGAAAAGCCATTTATGAGGGAAAAATAAGTTTACAACAACTTCAGAAATTTATTGAAAATGCTTAAAAAAAGAATCATTCCATGTCTGGATATTAAAGACGGGACTACAGTAAAAGGAATCAATTTCGAAGGATTGCGAAATGCCGGAGATCCTGTAGAGCTGGCGGTAAAATACGAGCAGGAAGGTGCTGACGAACTGGTTTTTCTGGATATTACAGCAACTTTGGAAAACAGGAAGACCTTTGCAGATCTTGTAAAAGAAATAGCCCGGCAGCTCAGCATCCCGTTTACCGTTGGCGGTGGAATTTCCTCTGTGGAAGATGTCAGAAAACTTCTGGAAGCCGGGGCAGATAAGATCAGTATCAATTCTTCTGCGGTTAAAAATCCACAGTTAATTCATGACCTTGCCAACGAATTTGGAAGCCAGTGTGTGGTTGTTGCTATTGACACCCGTTTTACAGACGGTTCTGATCTTGTCTATGTAAGAGGAGGAAAGCTTGCCACAAACCTGAATACAGTAGATTGGGCAAAAGAAGCATCATCGCTGGGAGCCGGAGAGATCCTGCTTACCTCAATGGATGGTGACGGAACAAAAAACGGATTTGATCTCCGCATTACGAAGTTGGTTTCGGAAGCCGTTTCTATTCCTGTGATTGCTTCAGGAGGAGCAGGAAGCGCAGATGATTTTATTAAAGTATTCAGTGAAACAAAAGCCACAGGAGCTTTGGCAGCCAGTATTTTCCATTTTAATGAAGTGCCTGTTCAAGAATTGAAACAACAATTAAAAATTCAAAAAATACCCGTACGATGAAAATAGATTTTAATAAAGGCAACGGCCTTATCCCGGTAATTATTCAGGACAGCAGAACGCAGCAGGTACTCATGCTTGGGTATATGAACGAAGAGGCTTTTGAAAAGACAGAAAAGGATGGTATAGTCACCTTTTTCAGCCGTTCCAAAAACAGGCTTTGGACAAAAGGGGAAGAATCAGGTAATTTCCTGGCTGTAAAGAATATAAGTATAGATTGTGATCAGGACACCATTTTGATACAGGCTGTTCCTACAAATACAGTCTGCCACACCGGAAGTTTCAGCTGCTTTGGTGAAAAGGAAAGCAAAGGTTTTCTCTATGAATTGGAAGCAAAAATTTCCGAAAGAATTGATAAGAAAGCGGAAGATTCATATACCTATTCCCTTTACCAGAGAGGAATCAATAAAATGGCTCAGAAAGTGGGAGAGGAAGCTGTAGAACTCGTAATTGAAGCTAAAGACAGCAATGATAATCTTTTTAAGAATGAAGCCGCAGATTTACTTTATCACTTTCTGATTCTGCTTAAAGCAAAAGGATTTACTATGGAAGATATTGAGGAAGTTCTTCTTAGCAGAGATAAATAAGTATTATAAATTAAAGTGATTAAAAAAGCAGGAAGTAATTCTTCCTGCTTTATTTATTTTGTAAATATTCAAATTATCTTTCGATCAGGATTTTTCGTACAGCTTTCTGACCATCAGCTTGTATAATACCAATATAGGCCCCTTCAGCCAGCTTTGAAATATTAACAGCCTTCTCATTAGACGTTTTAAGAAGAGATTTCCCTGAAAGATCTGTAATCTCAAAGCTGAAATCTTTTTTTGTACTGGCCGGAAGCTCAATATTGATAGTGTCTTTGGAAGGATTAGGATAAATGGATACCGCCTCAAGAGACTGGGTGGAAGCAGTTTCTTTTGCTCCCAGTACAATAGAACTCGTAGAAGTGGCCACTGCAAAATGCTGCAAAGCTCCCACTGTTGCTTTACCTATTTTATAAATATAAACCGGATCTGTGTTTGCAAAAGTATCATCAGAAGAGTGTGGATAGGTACTTCTTATTCTTTCAAAAAAGCCTGTAATCACTTCACCTTTTCTTTCAAACGGTATATAATCTGTATCCTCTGCGGGATCTACAGCCGTCTGAAGAGGAGAGTACAGGGCAGTACAGTTTCTCAGCTGCTGAGTTACCGCTGCTGAAGCTGCATTATTGCTTGTAGGCCCTGCCTGATCCTGATCACAGTAAACCGTATTGTTGTTATTGCCCATAACACCGCCTACCTGATCCAGATTAAATACCAGTTTGATATCCAAAACCCTTGTTCCGTTCTGATAAGCCACATTATTGACGTAATGGGTACTTCCTCTCAATCCCTGCTCCTCACCGGAGAAATGGATAAACTTAATGGAATACTCCGTAGGCACATTTCTTAAAATTCTTGCAGCCTCTAAAATAATAGAAGTCCCGCTTCCGTTATCATTGACTCCCGGACCGTAAATACTGTCAAAATGCCCGCAGATAATTACATATTTATTAGGATAAACAGTTCCCGTTTTGGTAATCACCAGGTTTTTGGAACTTGTACTTCCAAATGTAAAAGGATCCTCCACAATCTGGCTGGCAGAATAGCCGTAAGAAATATACTTATTTTTGATCCATGCCAATGCGTCGGCATTCTTTACGGAACCGGTTGTTTTAATACCAAGATTGGAAAACTGCTGTAAGTTCGTTGTGATATTAGTCTGGGAAACCAGATTGGCCCTGTCATGATAAGCCTGGATAAAAGTCTGGGCTTTACCGCTGAATGCTGCAAAACAGACAGCCAGCATTACGATTGTTTTTTTCATTTTAATTATTTTATGATGGTGGTGTGATTGAAGAGTGTTATTTACCTTAATTAATTATTTAAATTACTTTTCAATAATTATTTTCCGGGTAATACTTGCGCTTTCTGTTTTTACAGTGCATAAATAAATTCCATTTTTCAGTTGTGAAACATTGATCTGTGCCTGATTTTCTTCTTTTAATACGGAAAGTCCCTTTAAATTGGTGATCTCAACAGTAAAGTTCTTTATGGTCGGATCCGGCAGCTCAACGGTTAATATGTCTTTTGCAGGGTTCGGATAGACTTTTACAGATTCCGGTGTTGTTGCAGAGGTTTCTTTTGAAGCAGAAATAGCTGTAACATTCGTAGATGCCGTGGCAAAATGTTGCATGGCTCCTACGGCGGCTTTACCTACTTTAAACACATAAAGAGGATCTACATTGGCAAAAGTGTCATTGACCGTATGCTCAGTATAACTTCTGGTATATTCATAAAAGCCTGTGATCACGTATCCTTTCTGCTCAAAAGGCATGTAGTCTGAGGAATATGCGTTGGAAATACTGGTTTGGAGAGGAGAGTACAATGCAGTACAAGTGGCCAATTGCTGTGTAATGGTATTGGATGATGCATTATTCCCTGACTGTCCGCCAGTATCTCTTTCACAAATGATCTTTGTATTGGTGTTGCCTAATTTGCCGCCAACCTGGTCAAGATTAAAAACCAATTTGATGTTCAGTTTCTTTACACCGCTTTGGTAGGCTACATTGTTTGCATAATGAGAACTTCCGTACAGGCCTTGTTCCTCTCCGGAGAAATGAATAAACTTAATGGAGTATTCCGTAGGAACATCTTTTAGAATACGGGCTACTTCCAGAATAACTGATGTTCCGCTGCCATTATCATTGGTACCGGGACCGGTAATAGTATCATAATGTCCGCAGATAATTACGTACTTGTCAGGATAAAGGGTTCCCGTCTTTGTAATTACAAGGTTTTTGGAACTTGTACTTCCGAAAGTGAAAGGGTCTTCCACGATCTGGCTGGCAGAATATCCGTAAGAAGTGTACTTGTTTTTAAGCCAGGCTAAAGTATTGGCATTATTCACAGATCCCGTGGTTTTTATTCCTAAATTGGAAAACTCCTGGAGATTGGTGGTAATGTTGGCTTGTGAAACCAGATCCGCCCTGTTCTTATAAGCCTGAACGAGGGTTTGGGCACTGACGGTTCCTACCGCTAATGCAGTGCATAAAAAGGTGGTGAATTTTTTCATATTAAATATTTTGGTTGGGTGTGTGGCTATTTTTCAATAATGATCTTTCTGCTGATACTGTTGGTGTCAGATTTTACAGTGACCATATATGTCCCGCTTGTCAGGCCGGAGGTATTTATTTTCTTTTCGTTGTCTGTATTTAAAATCAACCGGCCGTTCATGTCGCTGATCTCTACTTTAAAGTTTTTATGATCCTTCGGCAGTTCAATGTGAAGAACATCACGTGCTGGGTTAGGGTAGATTTTAACCGTTTCTAATGAATTTTCATCCTGTACATCATCCGTGGCCAAAGTAACAGCTGAAGCTACCGCAAAATGCTGTAAGGCTCCTAAAGCTGCTTTTCCAACATTAAACACATATACAGGATCTACATTGGCAAAAGTATCATTTACCGTATGTTCATTATAACTTCTGACCGTTTCATAAAATCCTGTAATAATGTCTCCTTTATTTTCAAAAGGCATATAATCCGAATTATAGGCATTTGACATTGTTGTCTGAAGCGGTGAATATAATGTGGTACAGGTAGCTAATTGCTGGGTCATCGCCAATGAAGCTGCATTATTTCCGGTTTGTCCGCTCTGGTCGCTTTCACACTTGATATTATTGTTTACATTCCCCAGTTTTCCTCCTACCTGGTCAATATTGAAAACAACCTTGAGATTAAGCTGGCGTATGTTATTCTGGAAAACAACATTATTAACATAATGGGTACTTCCCAAAAGATTCTGCTCTTCACCTGAAAAATGAATGAACTTCACAGAATATTCCGTAGGAACGTCTTTTAAAATTCTGGCTGCTTCCAGCAAAATAGAGGTTCCGCTGCCATTGTCACTGACTCCGGGGCCCACTATCGTATCGTAATGCCCGCATATGATCACATATGTATCGGGGTATACAGTTCCTGTTTTGGTTACGATTAAATTTTTGGCAGTATTGCCTCCATAGGTAAAGGTATCTTCTGTAATCTGGCTTGCATTGTAGCCGTAAGACTGATATTTGGCTTTAAGCCATTCCAGAGCGTTGGTATTTTGTATAGTGCCTGTAGTTTTTACTCCTAGATTTGCGAAGTCCTGAAGATTGGTTGTAATATTAGCCTGGGATATTTTATTCACCCGGGTTTGGTAGGCCTGTATAAAATTCTGACCGTAAAGACTGTATGCTGATAAAGAAAGGAGTAAAATAGTTGATATTTTTTTCACTTTTAACTAAATTTTTATAGATTTAATAATGCAGCAAATGTAGATAATAAAAATCAATTTTATTTTATGCAAAATAGAAAAAATCTTTAGTGAAGCTTCATTTTTTCTAATCGGCTTAAATGTGAGAAAATAAATCTATCATTTGTGATTTTTAAAGAAAAAAATATATTCCAGAAACAACAAAAATCCCGGGCAAAGCCCGGGATTATATTGATAACAAAAAATTCTACATTATTTTACTTGATCTACAACTGCTTTGAAAGCTTCAGGGTGATTCATTGCTAAATCTGCTAAAACTTTTCTGTTAAGCTCTACGTTGTTCTTTTTAAGAGCTCCCATAAACTGAGAGTAAGACATTCCGTGTTCTCTGGCACCTGCATTGATACGAGTGATCCAAAGTGATCTGAAATTTCTCTTTTTCTCTTTTCTTCCACGGTAAGCATATTGCATTGCTTTTTCTACCGCGTTTTTAGCTACAGTCCAAACGTTCTTTCTTCTACCGAAAAAACCTTTAGCTTGCTTCATAATTTTCTTTCTGCGAGCTCTTGAAGCTACTGCATTTACTGATCTTGGCATAATTTAAATTGTTTTTTTGAAAAGGGCGGCAGTTGACCTGCTCTTAGTGGCACCATTTCAGGGTTAAATTGTTGAATTTGTTTGAATTCTTATAAACCGAATATAGATTTATAAAAACTACTTAATGGCTAATTGACGTAAAACACTTTTCTCATCCACAGAAGCTACGTAAGAAGTCTGCGTAAGATTTCTCTTCTGCTTAGTTTCTTTCTTAGTTAAGATGTGGCTTTTGAAAGCATTTTTTCTTTTAATCTTACCAGTTCCGGTAAGTTTAAAACGCTTTTTAGCACCTGATTTCGTTTTTAATTTTGGCATTGTTCTGCTTTTTTATTGTTTTGTTATCAATATCTTGTCCTTGATTCCTGCAATACAGAGGAATTACAGTTTGCAAAGATACAAAAAAAATTCAATCCAAACTTTCATTGTCTTTGATTTTGTCGGATATCCATATAAAAAGCCGTCTCTGCATGAGACGGCTATGATTAAAAGTTTTTATTATAAGAAGTCTTCCACGATGATGTCGTTTCTTTCTTCGTTATTTCCACCTAAAATAACTTTAATTCTGAATCCTGAAGGAATAGCAGCCCCGGTTCTTGAATAAAGCTGAAGCTTAACGTGCGGATTGGCTACATAATAATTAACTGCAGTATTCGAACTCCAAAGAGCATTTCCGTCTCTGTAAATCACCATATTCCCATCATTCTGTACAATAAGCCTTGGAGTACCTGTGCTTCTGTAGGTATTGGAATGCCAGATTACATTAGTTTGTCCCGGCCTTTCTCTGTAAAGAACAAGATTGTTGTCCGTCTGCATGATAAATTTGTAAGTGCTCCCACCGTACTCCATAGTGATAGATTGTCCGGCTTCCAATATCTGCGGATGGTTGGTACTTTCCTTTAAAAGGGTATAGCGTGTAAGATCCAAAATACGGGATTCACTGTTTTTACCTGCAATGCTGTGCTTTTCATTTTGCACATTCGTATTCACATTGTCAAGAACATCATCCTGAGCGCAAGATGCAAGAAGCATCGGAAGACTTAATAAAGTCAGTAATTTAAATTTCATGGTATATTTATATTTGACGCTGCAAATATAATAATTAATGCCATTAATTCACTATTTAAGGATTAAATAAGTATTAATAATCCTTTATTAATGGTTTATTTCAATTAATTTTAAGACACTTTTTAGTGATCAAATAGGTAATAACCAATGACTTTCTTAAGGATAATTTGGAAATATTCTTTAGAAAGTTAATTAATGACTTAAAAAAAACAGAAGACTACTGATTAATTGTTCCTTTCTCTGTAACAGACGTACGGAGAAAGCAGGGAAGGGAAGGTTTATATGAAATTGATATGAGATACCTGAGAATTTAAATACTTCAGTTATACTGATATTTCTGTAAAATGGTAAAAGCGATCAGCCACGATAGCCAGCTCTTTTAGTTCGGATTTCATAATGATCGCAGCCATATATTTCCTGTACGCAGCAAATTTTTTCAGTGGGCAGTTCCATATATTCACTTTTATTAGTGACTTTTATATATTTTTCTTTCTGAGAAACAAAACAGAGCATTGTCCCGAAGCCGCTTTGTCCAAAAACACTGTAGTCACCAAACATGCATCCGTAGCAGTTTTTGAATTGGTATTTATCTTCAAACTGATCACGGATTTGGTCAAATGCAGATTCGATCAGATCACTTGTTCCGATATAGGTTTTTTCGTCTATGGTTATAGAAAGTTTTATTTCCTCAAATTCGAGTCCGCCTTTTGGTTTTGGCCTGGCATTTCCCAAGGAATATTCAACTTTTAAGTCGGAATAAAATTCAGAATAATCTGTTTTGTCTATGATCAGTTGGGGAATAGAAATTTCAAAAACACAATTGCAAAGGGCTTTTTCAACTATATCTGTATTGTAAATCGGTGTTTCAAAAAAAGTAAATCTTTTTAGCTGCTCACTTGTGTATTTAGTTTTGTCAAAAACAATTAAGTCGGCAAATTCAGAACCTGAAAATTTGACACCATCAATTTCTGTGAATAAATTTTTAAAATCATTCTCAATGATTATTGCTGTCTTTCCAAAATTGTCTTTATAGGTTCCGTTATATTTTGCCTGCTTTTTCATATTTAATTTTCAATAGCCTCATAATCAATATCTAAGGCTTTGTACCAGAGAACAGGGAGTATTTAAAATTATTAGTATTTTCCGGATTAGTCTACCAATCAAAATAAAGAAAAAACACCCAAAATCAGTTGTCTGTATTCTTACAAATATAAATAAAAGTGTGAACAGATTGACTAATAGTTTTATGCTATAGTAAACAAATAATTGAAAACAAAAAAACCTCAAAATACTTTGAGGTTGATATGATCGGAAACAGACATTGCGTCTGTTAAAACTATTTAGCTGGTTTTTTAGGACTCATCATCATGATCATTCTTTTTCCTTCAAGCTTTGGAAGCTGATCTACTTTTCCAACGTGCTCCAGTTCCTGGGCAAGTTTCAGAAGTAATATTTCTCCCTGATCTTTAAAGATAATTGAACGTCCTTTAAAAAATACGTAGGTTTTCAATTTTGAACCTTCTTCAAGAAACTTTTCAGCATGCTTCTTCTTAAATTCATAATCGTGATCATCAGTCTGAGGCCCGAAACGGATCTCTTTTACAACCACTTTTACCTGCTTGGCTTTTAGTTCCTTTTGCTTTTTCTTTTGCTCGTATAAAAACTTCTTATAGTCTAATATTCTTGCAATGAAAGGCTCAGCCTTATCGGAGATTACGACCAGATCAAGCTCCTGCTCTGTGGCAAGCTGTCTTGCTTTGTCAATCGGATAAACTCCTGGCTCTACGTTATCGCCCACCAAACGAAGCTCTCTCACACGAATTTTATCGTTGATCAAGTGTAAGTCCTCCTGTACCGGACGTCTCTGTGGGCCCCTGTTGTTAAATCTTTGTGCTATTGTATTATAATTTTATTGGTTAATTACTATTTTATCTTAAATTAAAAGATTGAGGAATTAAGAGATTGAAAAATTACTAAGCGTAAATCAATCTTTTAATCATTAAATTTTTTAATCTTTTAATTAAATTTTATATCGCTGCTTCTTTCTTAAAGTAAGCAACAAAATCTTCCATGCTCATGACGCCAAGGTCGCCTTCACCACGTCTCCTTACGGAAATCGTACCTTCATTTTCCTCATTTTCACCTACAACCAGCATGAATGGGATTTTCTTTAATTCCGCATCACGGATCTTTTTCCCTGTTTTCTCATTCCTGTCGTCAATTAGACCGCTAATATCGTGATTTTCCAAAAATTGTGAAACTTTTTTTGAATAATCTACATATTTTTCACTGATCGGTAAAATAATGAACTGATCCGGGCTCAGCCATAGTGGGAAATCTCCTGCTGTGTTTTCTAACAGGATCGCAATAAAACGCTCCATAGAACCGAATGGTGCTCTGTGAATCATTACCGGTCTGTGCTTCTCATTATCGCTTCCGATATAGTGAAGGTCAAATCTTTCCGGTAAGTTGTAATCCACCTGGATAGTTCCAAGCTGCCATTTTCTTCCTAAAGCATCTTTTACCATGAAATCCAGTTTTGGACCGTAGAATGCAGCTTCACCATATTCTACAATCGTTTTCAAACCTTTTTTCTCTGCTGCATTGATGATTGCGTTTTCGGCTTTTTCCCAATTTTCATCAGAACCGATATATTTTTCTCTGTTATCAGGATCTCTTAAAGACACCTGAGTTACAAAATCTTCAAAACCTAATGATTTGAACACATAAAGTGTTAAATCAATTACCTTCTCAAATTCTTCTGAAAGCTGATCCGGAGTACAGAAAAGGTGGGCATCATCCTGAGTAAATCCACGAACTCTTGTCAGTCCGTGAAGCTCTCCGCTCTGCTCATATCTGTACACTGTTCCGAATTCTGCATATCTCTTTGGAAGATCCCTGTAGCTCCATTGTGAAGTTTTGTAGATCTCACAGTGGTGAGGGCAGTTCATAGGCTTCAGCATGAATTCTTCTCCTTCATTGGGAGTTTTGATCGGCTGGAAGCTGTCTGCTCCATATTTATCCCAGTGCCCGGAAGTTACATACAGTTCTTTTGACCCGATGTGCGGCGACATGACGAACTCATAACCTCCTCTTTTCTGAGCATCAGAAAGGAAATTTTCCAGTTTTCTTCTTAAAGCAGTTCCTTTCGGAAGCCATAACGGAAGACCGGCACCCACTTTTTCAGAGAATGCAAAAATGCCCAGTTCTTTACCCAGCTTTCTGTGGTCTCTTCTTTTAGCTTCTTCCAGTTTTTCAAGATATTCAGTAAGTTCTTTCTGTTTAGGGAAAGAAATACCGTAAACTCTTGTCAGCTGAGGATTTTTTTCATTTCCTCTCCAGTAAGCTCCGGCTGCATTCAGAATCTTAACAGCTTTTACAATACTTGTATTCGGAATGTGACCTCCACGGCATAAATCTGTGAAATTATCATGAGTTACAAAAGTGATTTCTCCATCATTAAGATTGGAAATAAGCTCTACTTTGTAAGGGTTATCGGCATATGTTTTTAATGCTTCTTCTTTGGAAACAGGGTAAAGAGAGAATGTTGAGCCTTTTTTGGCATTTTCCAAAACTTTCTTTTCAATCTTCTCAAAATCTTTTTCGGATAAACTCTCGTTCCCAAAATCTACATCATAATAGAATCCGCTTTCAATGGCAGGTCCGATCGTTAATTTAGCATCAGGATAAAATTCAAGGATAGCCTGCGCCAACAAGTGGGCAGAAGAATGCCAGAACGCTTTCTTACCAAGATCATCATTCCATGTTAACAACTGTACCGTTGAATCCGTGGTTATAGGTGTGGTCGTTTCTACTTGTTTGCCGTTTACAACTGCGGAAATGGTATTTCTAGCCAATCCCTCGCTTATAGATTTTGCCACATCTAAAGGAGTAACTGCTCCTTCGAATTCTTTGACACTATTGTCTGGAAGTGTAATTTTTATCATTGTTTACTAAAAAATTTTAAGATGCAAAAATACGCATTTTTTAGATAAAATACTATATTAGCCAGTATTTAGAATAAGAATTAACATCAAATATGAAAAAGATTGCTGCAGTTTTGGGTTTCTTTATTTTTGCATGATGTATTTTACGGAGAAATGCATCAAGATTTACCATTTCTTACAATCTGAATATTGATTACAAAAAACCTTCCTGCAGGCTATAGAAAGAATAATGATAATTTTGAGTATAGCTGGAAAGAAGTATAAAATCTTTGGAGACTTTGTTCCCGGTAGTACGTTAAATTTATCAATAATGCATTAGAAAAAACAACAAATATAATTACCAAATTAATCATATGAATTTTAATATCGATCTACACTGCGACTTATTGTGCTATTTACTTGAAGAAGGTTCGGCAATTGATGACAGGGAATTGGGCTGCTCACTTCCTTTTTTAAAACAGGGAAACGTAAAGCTTCAGGTAATGGCTATATATTCCGGTACAGGGGGAAACAGTTCTGTAAACGGGATAAAGCAGAGCCAAATATTTTCCGAGCTGATAAAAAGCGAAAACTTTTTCTTATTCGAAGGTGAGAACTATAAAAACATTGAAAACACTGATAAAGTAGGCGTTATAGCTTCCATTGAAAATGCCTCAGGATTTTGTAGCGAAGATGACACCCTGGAATCGGGCTTTAAAAACCTGGAAACGATTATTGGGAATACGAAGAAAATTCTTTACTTAGGAATCACTCACCATACAGAAAACCGTTTCGGAGGCGGAAATAATTCCGAAGCCGGACTGAAAGATGACGGAAAAGTATTGATCGATTATATTGCAGACAGGAAAATTGCCATAGATCTTGCCCATACAAGCGATCAGCTGGCTTACGGTATTCTGAATTATATAGATCAGAAAAATTACAGCATTCCTGTTCTGGCAAGCCATTCCAATTACCGGAGCATTCAGAACCAGAAAAGAAACCTTCCGGACGAACTTGCCCAAGAAGTTATTAAAAGAAAAGGATTAATAGGCCTCAACCTTATAAAAGACTGGCTGGATGATGAGAGCCCGGAAAGATTATACGAACATATTCAGCATGGGCTTGATCTTGGCGGAAAAGACGCTATTGCGTATGGTTTAGATTTTTTCCATGATAAAGCCCATCCGGACCAATCCCGTTATCCTTTTTTCTTTGAAGGATATGATAATGCTTCAGCATTTAATACTATCAACAGCAGGCTTGAAAAGGATTTCTCACCCGAATTGATGGAGAAGATCAGTCATGCGAATGCTTTGAAATTTCTGGAAAGAATTTCGGTTTAAAATCTGGTGGCTTGGGGAGTCTCAGCCACCAGATGTTGTACTTACTGATTAATATACTAAAATATTAAACCGGTTGATAGCTGAAGCTCTCGAAGCTATCAATCGGTTTATTTTTTCCTTTTATATCGTACTTTCTGCTTGATAATTTCAATGACATCCACATTTTTAATCTTGGATTTTACCCAGCCGTGAATATCAATATACAGCAAAGATCTTCGGTAATATTCATTTTTTGAAAACTCTTCCAATACTTTATCAAATGCTTTAAATGATTCCTGCTGTCGGCTTAAAACCAGATTGTTAATATTTTTAAAGAATTGAATACTCTCAAAATGAAAAGCTTCCGGCTTTTTCATCTTACGGGCAAATTTCAACGTCGAGTTGATGAATTCATCATAATCTTCATCATTACCGGACTCATATTTTGCCATTAAAATCAGCATACGGGTGTGAAAAAGCAGGTCTTCCTGAACATTTCCTTTGCATTCAACCACTTTCATAGAGTATTCAATGGATTTCCCAAACATTTTGCTTCCAAAAAACATGGCAGCCATTTTCAGATAAAGGATCATAAAGTGGTGTTCATCAATTCTTTCCCTGAGTTTTTCCATCTTCATTTCAATTTCAGGAATAAGTTTTGTGCCCGTAAAAAATTCACCTTTCACAAAGTGGATGTTCATCAAAGTATTGTAATGGGTAAGGAAAATCAAAGCCTGCAAATTTTCATTCTGGGCAAAATTCTGGGAATTCACCATGGTGTTGAAATTCTCAAAATGCTCTTCCAGAATATCAATATTCCCATACAGGAACAAGATTTTCAGCAGGTAAGTATTCCCCTTGATATACCATACCGGATGGCTGATGATCATTTCGGGTTTTTTATGAAAAAGATCAACCCATTGATAGGCATATTTCAAGGTATACTTATAATCTTGAAGCAACTGGTTTTTCCAGACATGAGCTTTAAAGTACCATAGTTTTTCAGTGAAATTAAGCTTTTCCAGCTTTATTTTTTTTATCTGATCATTGAAAAGCTCCAAAACTTTTTCCCGGTCCGCATCATTTTTCACATAACCATGGATCAGCATTTCACTGTACAGTTTCAGAGATAGGTTGGAAAGTTCTGTAGCATAATGATTCTGCTTGCTGATTTCCGTAGACTGCAGGATCAGTTCATCAGCCCTTCCTTTAATACTTCGTGTAATGAATTGGGATTCAATTACTTTTTCAAGGTCTATAATTTCGGAAGCTATACTTTTCTCGTCCAGTTCCAATGCAGACTGTTTCGTTTTATCCAGTATTTTTAAAGCCTGTTTATAAAGCCCTTTCTGGTATAGAATGTTGGCAAAATCAAGCTGTTCACGGAGCTGTATTCTGTAATTCTGATGGCTCGGATTCATGCGGAGGCTCACCAGGATCTGTTTATAAAGGTGGGCCTTCAGGTTGGAAAGCTGTTGTTTGGTTGAAATTTTTTTCTCAATGATGGTATACTCATCATATTCTTTCATTTTGTCAAGCTCCGAAAAAAGGAGCAGGAATTTAGCGTCCACATTAATTCCCAGTCGATTGACGTACAGCTTAAACTGACGTTTTTCAGAAGTGGTTAATGACTTGATCAGTACAAACAAAAAATCTTTCTGCAATTCTGCCATTGTAAATTTATAAAATGTAATATTTTGATTATGAGATAAATAAAATTAATTTCCCGGTTGTTGAATATTGTAATTTTCAGCAAAAATGAAAATGCAAAAATATTGTAAGCGGTAGTTTTGATCAAAATTAAGTAAAAAAGTTCATTATGAATTCCGAAAAAATTGAAATTTTTGATACTACGCTGAGGGATGGGGAACAGGTTCCCGGATGTAAACTGAATACAAAACAAAAACTGATTATCGCTGAAAAGCTCGATAGTCTAGGGATTGATGTAATTGAAGCAGGTTTTCCAATTTCAAGTCCGGGAGATTTTGAATCCGTTTCGGAGATTTCCAAATTGGTGAAGAATGCCAGAGTATGCGGATTAACAAGAGCGAATAAAAAAGATATTGATACGGCTGCAGAAGCACTTAAATATGCAAAAAGACCACGTATCCATACAGGAATAGGAACTTCCGATTCCCATATCCGGTATAAATTCAATTCAACAAGGGAAGATATTATTGAACGCGCAGCAGAAGCTGTAAGGTATGCGAAAAGTTATGTGGAAGATGTGGAGTTTTATGCTGAAGATGCAGGAAGGACAGATAATGCCTACCTGGCAAAAGTCTGTGAAGAAGTCATTAAGGCTGGAGCTACAGTTTTGAATATCCCTGATACAACAGGGTATTGCCTGCCTGAAGAGTACGGCCAGAAAATAAAATATCTGAAAGAAAATGTAAAAGGCATTGAAAAAGCAGTTCTTTCATGTCATTGCCACAACGATCTCGGACTGGCTACAGCCAATTCAATTGCCGGAGCCATCAACGGTGCCCGCCAGATCGAATGCACGATCAACGGATTGGGAGAGAGAGCCGGAAATACCGCTTTGGAGGAAGTTGTAATGATCTTAAAGCAACACAAGCATTTGAATTTTCACACAGATGTCAATTCAAAGATGCTCAATGAAATTAGTCTTATGGTTTCAGATCTGATGGGAATGCCTGTACAGCCCAATAAGGCTATTGTGGGAGCTAATGCCTTTGCGCACAGCTCAGGAATTCATCAGGATGGGGTGATCAAAAATAGGGAAACTTACGAAATTATCGACCCTGAAGAAGTTGGTGTTAATGCTTCTTCCATCGTTCTTACGGCAAGAAGCGGACGTTCGGCTTTGGCTTACAGGTTCAAACATATCGGTTATGATATTACTAAGAATGAGCTTGACTTCCTGTATCAGGAGTTTTTAAAGATTGCCGACCGAAAGAAAGAAGTTAAAAATGATGATCTCTATATGATCATGGAAACATGCAGCCGGAAAATAGGATAGTATTTAAAATCAGGAAAATTGAATATGGACAACATAAAAAAGACCCTTTTTGACAAAGTCTGGGATTCCCACGTAATAGAAACTGTCCCGGACGGACCTCAAATCATTTATATAGACAAACATCTGATCCACGAGGTAACCAGTCCTCAGGCTTTTGCCGAGCTTGAAGCAAGGAATCTTGAAGTTTTCAGGCCCAACCAGATCGTAGCCACCGCAGATCACAATGTCCCGACGCTTGATCAGGAAAAACCAATCCGCGACGAACTTTCAAGAAACCAGGTTGAACAGCTTACAGTGAACTGCAGAAAAAATAATATTGAATTATTCGGACTGGGTCATCCGTATCAGGGAATTGTACATATTATCGCTCCTGAGCTGGGAATTACCCAGCCGGGAATGAGTATTGTATGCGGAGACAGTCATACCTCTACGCACGGTGCTTTCGGGGCTATTGCTTTTGGAATTGGAACAAGTCAGGTGGCGCAGGTTTTTGCAAGCCAGTGTCTTTTGCTGGATAAACCTAAATCTATGAGGATAACAGTCAACGGAAAACTGAATGAAAATGTTCAGCCGAAAGATGTGATCCTGTATATCATTTCCAAAATAGGAACCGATGGCGGAACAGGTTATTTCTGCGAATATTCCGGAAATGTTTTTGAAGAAATGTCTATGGAAGGAAGAATGACCGTCTGCAATATGAGTATCGAAATGGGAGCCAGAGGCGGAATGATTGCGCCTGACCAAACTACTTTTGACTATGTAAAAGGCAGAACATTTGCCCCTAAAGGTGAAGAATGGGCAGAAAAACAGGCCTATTGGGAAACCCTTAAAACAGATGAAGGAGCTGTTTTTGATAAAGAACTGACATTTGATGCCTCACAGATTTTCCCCATGATTACCTATGGAACCAACCCCGGAATGGGAATTTCAATCAATGAAGTGATTCCTGTTCCGCAAAATGAATCTGAAGAAAAAGCCCTTCAGTATATGGGGCTTAAAGCCGGGCAGGAGGTTTCAGGAATTGATGTGCATCATGTTTTCATTGGAAGCTGCACCAACGCAAGGATAGAAGATTTCCGTTCTGCGGCACAATATATTAAAGGAAAAAATAAATCGGAGAAAGTAAAAGCCTTAATTGTTCCGGGTTCTCAGCAGGTTGTAAAACAGATCTATGAAGAAGGTTTGGATAAAATATTCAGCGATGCCGGATTCCAGATCCGTCAGCCTGGATGTTCAGCCTGCCTGGCAATGAATGACGATAAAATTCCTGAAGGAGAATACTGTGTTTCCACATCCAACAGAAATTTTGAAGGAAGACAGGGACAAGGGGCCAGAACCATTCTTGCCAGCCCGCTTACTGCAGCAAAAGCAGCGATAGAAGGTAAGATTTCTGCTTTCGAAAGTTTAAACTAAATCCATTAAAAAGTACATGCAAAAATTAGTTGTTTTAAAATCCCGAGCAGTACCGCTGCCGGCAGAAAATATAGATACAGACCAGATTATTCCGGCAAGATTTCTTAAAAGCATTGACAGAAAAGGTTTTGGAGAAAATCTGTTCAGGGACTGGAGATTCAATATTCATACAGGAGAACCGAATCCGGATTTTGTTTTAAACAATCCTAAATTCAGTGGTGAAATCCTTGTTGCAGGAAACAATTTTGGCTGTGGAAGTAGCCGTGAACATGCAGCCTGGGCTTTGACAGATTATGGCTTCAAAGTGATCATATCAAGCTATTTTGCTGATATTTTCAAAGGAAATGCCTTAAATAACGGACTTCTGCCTGTGAAAGTATCAGAAGAGTTTTTAAAAGAAATTCTGGAAGGAATTCATGAAAATCCTGATAATGAAATCGCGATTGATGTGGAATTACAATCTGTAAGCTTTAAAGATACAACCGAAACTTTTGAGCTTGATTCCTATAAAAAAATATGCCTGCTGAATGGCTATGACGATATTGATTATTTAATCAGCAAAAAACAGGTGATACAACAATTTGAACAAAAAACACAAAAGTATGAGCAACAGTTATTTTAAAATAGCAGTTCTTCCCGGAGACGGGATCGGGCCGGAAGTGGTCAGTGAAAGTATCAAAATTTTGGATGCTGTAGCAGAAGTTTTTCAATGCCAGTTCCAGTTTTCCTATGGATTAATGGGCGCTGAAGCCATTTTTAAAACAGGAGATCCTCTTCCTGAGGAAACATTGAGGATCTGTAAAGATTCGGATGCTGTCCTTTTTGGAGCGATTGGAGATCCTGTTTTCGACAACAATCCTGAGGCAAAGGTGAGACCTGAACAGGGATTGCTGAAACTCAGAAAAGAATTGGGGCTGTATGCCAATATCCGGCCTCTGAAAACTTATGCTTCACTTATTGATAAAAGTCCGCTGAAAAGAGAAATCATTGAAGGAACGGATATTCAGATCTTCAGGGAGCTGGTAAGCGGTATTTATTTTGGTGAAAAATTTACAGACCCGGATGGTAAATATGCCTATGATGTCTGCAAATACAGTACAGAAGAGATTATTCCCATTGCCCACATGGCTTTCAAGGAAGCACAGAAAAGAAGAAAGAAGCTTACTTTAATTGATAAAGCCAATGTTCTGGATACTTCAAGACTCTGGAGAAAGACCTGTCAGAAAATTGCTCCGCAATACCCTGATGTGCATCTGGATTATATATTTGTAGACAATGCAGCCATGCAGCTGGTTCTGAATCCAAAACAATTTGATGTGATCCTTACCGAAAATATGTTCGGGGATATTATTTCTGATGAAGCAAGTGTTATTGGAGGTTCCATCGGACTTTTACCATCGGCATCGATAGGCGAGGAGAATGCTTTATTTGAACCGATCCACGGATCTTATCCGCAGGCTAAAGGAAAAGGTATTGCGAATCCGGTTGCATCCATTCTAAGTACGGCCATGATGCTTGATTATCTTGAACTTCCGGAAGCTGCAGATAAATTAAGAAGGGCAGTGGAACACGCTATTGAGAACAGGTATGTTACGGTGGATCTTAATGCTGAGCAGCACTATTCTACGAGTGAGGTAGGAAGCTTTATTGCAGATTACATTAAGTATTCCGAGAAGTCTTATTACAATTTTGAAAATATCAAGATTGGAAAATCTACCATCGTATAGTTTTTAAACAAAAGTTCACATAAATAATAGATTAGTTAGAAAGGTTCTGTCCCATTGGGGCGGAATCTTTCGATTTTATTCTGCTAACAAAAAGATTCTTTTTAAACCACAAAAGTCACAAAAGTTTTTTATTTAAACACTTTAGAGCACTTTAGTTTTAATAGTTTTATCCTGAAAATATTAAACATACATAAATTCTCATATCACTTAAGTGTACTTCTCATCCGCAATATATTAACCTTAAAAATAACTAAAGTGTTCAATAAACTTTTGTGACTTTTGTGGTTTAAGATTTTTAATAAAAAAATTCTGCCTCGTGTGAGACAGAACCTTTCTATTTTTTGGTATTATCCGTTTTTCCTGATTTGTTTTTTGAAGATTTCTGAACATCTTCCTTATCAATATCAGGGGGATTGCTTTTTTCTGATGAAGCAGGAATATTCTGAAAATCCTGGTTCTGCTTTTTTGTTTCTGCACTATTGGCAGATTCTTTCTTTTTGTTGTCTTTTGAATCCATAGCGTAATATTTTTTAGAGTCCTAAAACACCGAGCTTGCCGGTTTCATCTTCTATGGTATAATCCAAAGCTTTTGCCAAAACGAAAATATTATTGAGATTTTCCAGTAATTGTTTGCGACCTTCTGTTCTCAGCTGATTCTGGTTAACGGACTGTATCGCAGTTTCCTTAGCTTTCTGCGTTACATTTTTAATATCTTTTTCAGAAATCCTGTTAAAGAAGGAGTCGTCCAGTGACTGGATCTCAACGCTGGGAGTAATTCTTATTTCTGCATCAGGCAGTTCGGTGATCACTAATTTTTTGTTGATGGAATCTACCTCTATCTTCATTTTATTAAGATCGTAAGAAACCTGGGCATTGGTTTTGGTATAGGTAATAATGCTGTTGTTTGAAACTTCTTTTCCAAATACCTCATAACCCATTTTGGTTTTCTGCATGCTGGAAATATCCTGCTCCATAACGACCATTTTATTCATTTTGGAGATCTGGTTGGTCAGAATATAATAATCTGACTTTTCCGTCTTTCTGCTAAGATTTAAACATGATTTAAGCCCGAAGAACAGAATAAGCATAACGAGAATTCCCGCTGCAAATGATATGATTACTTTATAATTTCTCAATTTTATTTGTTAAAAATTTCTTTGATGACAGAACTGTTGTCTTTTTTCATGATTTCAACCAGATCCCTTTCAATATATCCGCTGGTAGGCATTTCTATAATCCTTCCGATCTCTTTACCATATTTTTCAACGATAATAGTAGGGACTTTCTGGATGTTATAGCGTACCTCATCTCCTGTAGGGGATTCTTTCTTGCGATTGACGGCAATGATCGTTAATTTATTATCAGGAAATTTCAGTTCTTCCAGAATTTTCATCAGCCTCGGGAAATCCCTATGACTGTCTTCACACCATGTTCCCATAAAAACGACCAGAGAATAGGTATTGAATTTGGCTTTTTTCAGTTCGCCGATGGCTTTCTGGTCAATGGCATATTCATCATGTTCTTTCACGTACCAGTCTGCATACGGGGCTTTTAAGAACTGTTCCTTGAATTGGTTTCCTAAAAGCATTTTACCGTCACTCTGAGTTTCCACCTCGCGGTTCATCACTACTTTTTGGGCGTTGAGCTGCTGGGAAGCCAGGACAATGCTTGAAATGGCAACAATATTGGTAATAAATTTCTTCATATTATTTTTCGATAATTGTTTTTAAATCTGCAGGAGAATAGTATTTGTTTTTAAGGACTTTATGGTCTGCTTTTCTGTAGACGTTAAATTTCTCTCCTGACTTTTCATAAAAAGATTCTACTTCCTTTTCTTTATAAAATGCTACAGTTTCCTCTGCCTGCTCTGCATTATCGCACGCTTTGGACATATTGGAACGCTGTACTTCGTTAAATAGCTCTACAAATTTATTGCCAAGTCCGAATTCCAGCACGGCTCCGCTTAAAACGTACTGAAGATCACACAGGGCATCAGCAATTTCTACAATATCATTATCGGCAATAGCCTGCTTCAATTCGTTTAATTCTTCCTGTAAAAGTTCAACTCTCAGGTTGCATCTTTCCGCGGAAGGGATTTGTGGGGTCTCTAAAATAGGGGCTTTAAAAGTGGTGTGGAATTCTGCTACCTGGTTCAGACTATCAATTTTATCCATGAATTTTTATTATTTACAGCAAAGATAGAAAACGATTTTGAAAATTTTGTCATGCACTTCCATATCTATCCCGATAAAAATTAAATAATGCTTCGTAGAAAAAACTTTCTATGAAAAATCCACAGTTCAGGCTGTGGATTTTATTTTAAAATTGTGAAATGTTTTAATGAGAATTTTTAATTTTAAACCATTAAGGATTATTAAGTTTTTAAGGATATTAAGATGAGCTTTGCCGCTTTAAAGACGTATTTAAAAAATCATTTTGATTTTTCTTAACTAACCTTAATTCCTTCAGTTCTCTTTATGGTTTAAAACATCTAAGCAGATTATTCCAACTCTTCATATTTCCAGACACCGGAAATGTTTAAAAGTGTCAGTCCCGGCTGCCATTCCCCGTAACTGAATACGCAGAAGTATTTTGAATGGCAATTCTGACAGTCTGTTCCAAAATATAACGTCGGTAAATCATTTACCGTCAACTCTCCAAGATATGATATTCTACGGGAGGTTTCGGTAACGATTTTGTTTTCCAATAATTCATTTCTGGATAAAACTTTATCTTCATTGTAAATCTGAAAAATCGGGAATCCGGATTGATAAGGAAAAATTTCAATGGAATTCTCCTGACCGCAATCAGAACATGTGAATTGGGTTACAGCTGCCGAGATTATTTCATCATTGCTGAAATGATTTTTGGCAAGGGCTGCCTGCCTGATGAGTTTTATTTTTTTTGATATTGAATACATCTGAATTTATTTATTGCTGAATCACTGTGCCTACCTGATTATTGTATTTTCCGCTCGGACTCTTTTTGATGGTAATTTTTACATATCCTTCCTGTGCAAGTTTATTCCATGTTTTCTGGTAACCTGTTGTTACATCAATCGGGATTTTCCACATCGTCTGTTTTCCTCCGCCAACCTGGTTAAACCAGGGAATTACATCTGCTGTTTGAGATTTGAAAGGTAGTAAATTATTCAAAACATCTATTTCGTAATAGAAATCATATTTGTTCTCAGGCTGGTTCAATGCTCTTTGGGAGAAAGTATATACATAACCATTGATGATCGGGCTTGTAAAGCTTCCTCCTAAGGTAGGAACACCCGTTCCGTCATAGCTGCCAACAGCTCCGCTATATCTGTCGAACTTTTGTCCTGCCTGAAACGGAACATCATCAACGATATTGTATCCGCCATTTGCAGGAGGCCAGCCGCCATTGAGATTATTGGTGTTGAAAAGTGCTTCGAGTTCGCTCCATTTTCCCTGTTTGTATAAATCAAACGCCTGATTCCTGATAGCCTGGCTTACAGTTCCGGCCGGATCATAAGTTAATGCGAATTCATCTGCATTTTTATAGAACACATGGGTAACGACCCCGGTGGGGTTTTCAGTGTCTTCATTGTCTGAACTACAGGCAACTGAAAAAAATACGGTTGTCAGTAAAAAGAGATACTTAAATAAATGTTTCATGGTAAAAGTTTTTATGGTTATTTTTTTTAAGCTGTTCTTTGGTTTAGATAATTGGTTTTATGAAATAAGCTACCTCAACAATTATCACTGCAGAATTATTTTTAGAAATAAAAATTGAGGAGAGATGCTTATATGGTGAGTTGAAGTATCAGAACGCATCAAGCCTGATCGCATAACGGTACAAAGAAATTTGAATGATAAATTTAAATTAAAAATTTTAAATTTTGATTAGTTTATTTAAATAAATATTTATAGATAAATTTTAAACATTAATATATTATTTTTAAAGATTAATTTACATTATTAATACTACGCAATCTTAAAATTATTTGACATAAAAAAGACTGCCCGAAGGCAGTCTTCCAAAGTGTTTACTGAATGGTTATTAATTTTTAATGAATCTCTTGGCAGTTTCTCCAACCTGGATCATATAAGCGCCTTTGATAAGTCCGCTTACATTAACGCTGCCTCTTTCCAGTTTTCCTGAATTAATTAGTTTTCCACCCATATCGAAGATTTTATAATCTTCTGATGTCGTGTTTGAAATATGTAATATATCTTTTGCCGGGTTTGGATATACTTTGATATCAGTGATCAGATCCTTGGTATCCGTAAGTTCTCCTCTTCCTGAAGAAACAATATTCAGGGTATAATCCTCAACCTGTCCATAAGTATAGGCTTCACATGAAGAAGTAGGAACAGAGCTGTACTTCATCATTACTCTCATTCTTGTAGAGCCGACAGTAGCTGTTGCAGGAATAGTGATACTTCCTGTTACAGGTGTAGTTGTGGAACCGGCTTTAGACCATGCCAGTTCTCCGCTGTCTGTAAAGTCACCGTCACCGTTATAATCAATATACACTGCATAGGCTTCGCTGTAAACCGTTGAAGTCCACATTGGAGTTATTGAGATCGTGTAAGCGCTTCCTTTGGTAACGTTAGTTGAAACCGAAGTAAAGTTCTCATAACCTGCTGTTCCTGTTGAAGTATTATTGATGGTTCCGAATTTCACATTTCCGATTCTTTCATCTGCTGTATTGCTTGCAGAAGAAGAACAGTAAGTTACTGTACCTCCTGAAAGGGTAGTAACGCTTACTGTATTGCTTGAAGGCGACACATTTCCTGCTGCATCTTTAGATTTAACAGTGAAGCTGTATGTTGTGGAAGGTGTTAAACTTGTTACCGTATATGTTGTAGATGCTGTAGAACCAATTAATGAAGCTCCTTGGTAAACATCATAACCTGTAACCGCTACATTATCAGTAGCCCCGCTCCAGGAAAGGTTGGTGGTAGTGGCTGTAGTTCCGGAAGCTGCAAGGGTAGGAGCTGTAGGTGCTACAGTATCTGTACCTCCGCTGCCTGCATTCACTGTGATATTGGCATTGTTCACATCAAAGAAGATGTGGTTTGAGCCTTTTACCATAATTCTTCCCGTTGTTGTAGATAAATTTGGGATAGTTACAGCCTGTGTTCCATCGTTTGGAGTTCCTGCAAGAAGGGTAGTCCATGTATTTCCGCTGTCTGTTGACCATAAAATATCTACATTGGCAGCATTCACACCATTGGCGGTTGTTCCGGCCACATTCCATGTTACGGTTTGTGAACTTCCTCCCGAATAGGTAGTTGCAGAGTTTTGTGAAGAAACACTAAAAGGTCCTGCTGTTCCGTTTACTGTAATTAAAGCATCGTCGGAATTATTTCCTGAACCTCCGGCTCTGTTGTCACGGACTGTAAATCTGAAATTCAATGATCTGGCTACGTTGGAAAGTGCTTCAACTGTGATCTCTGATCCTGCTGTAGTGGTAGCTCCTGCCAAGATGGATGACATTCTCGGGAAATACCTTGTAGGAGAAGTGGTAGGAGTCCATGATCTGAAAGTTGGACCTGATGCTTTAGTGGCACTGGCTGCAGAGCTTGCTCCGGTTTGGGATGATGAAGCGTTGTCCATCTGTTCCCAGACATAAGTTAATGAATCTCCGTTAGCGTCAGTTCCTGTTCCTGTAAGCATAAAAGGTGTACCTTTAGGAATGGTATAATCAAGACCGGCATTCGCTGTAGGAATGGCATTTCCTGTGGAAGTGCTTACCGGACATGTTTTAGCTTTAATATTATTGGTAATCTGCTGGATGCTTATTGCATGGAAAAATGCATCGGAATGAGGCTGGATGTCCTGAGCAGTAATCCCTGCATACCCCATGATGGTTGATCCTGAGCCCGGTTCCATATTAGCTCCGGTTCCTTCATTATTCATGGAGAATGTATGGTTTCCTCCAAATTGATGTCCCATTTCGTGGGCAACATAGTCGATATCGAAATTATCTCCTGAAGGAATAGCATCTGCCGGTGAAGTATATCCGCTTCCTTTTGAACCGTTCGTACAGATACAGCCGATACATCCGGCATTTCCTCCTCCTCCGGAAGCCCCGAACAAGTGTCCGATGTCATAATTGGCTTCTCCTATTACGGAAGTAAGGGTACTTTGAAGCTGTGAATTCCAGTTGCTCATTCCTGAAGCTGCGGAATATGGATCTGTAGAAGCGTTGGTATAAATTACAGCATCATTATTGGCAATAAGAACCATTCTTGCTGCAAAATCTTTTTCAAAAACACCATTTACACGGGTCATTGTATTGTTGATGGCAGCAAGAGCATTTGCTTTAGTCCCTCCAAAATATGTTGTATATTCTCCGGTAGTTGAAAGAGCCAGTCTGAATGTTCTCAGTTTGGCATCATCTGCATTGGGCCTGGCAGCAAGGGTATTGTTGGATACTCCTTTTTGGGCTACGTCGATAACGGTACATTCAAATTTGCTAAGATCGTCTTTCTTGTCGGACTTTCTGTATACTACATACGAAGAAAGATCTTTGGTATAAGGCTCAATAAAAACTGCAGATTTATCTCCATAGATTTCCATAGAGGAAAGGCCGAGTGAAGAGGTGCTGAAATAGACAGTTGAATTAGAATCGGTAAGGCCTTCGCCTACGTAAGATTTGATATCCGGATACTTCGCGGCAAGCTGAGGGTCAAAGTTTGAATTTTCTCTTACTTTAAAGTTTTCCATCTTTCCTTCAGAATTAGGAAAAGAAATGATGATTTCTGATTTTTCTCCCGGAGCAAGTCTTTTTGGAGCCTTGGCGAGAGCGTTTTTCAGTCCTTCAAAATCTAAGCTGTAGATTTTCGGATTGTTGATTTGGGTTTTGTTTTCAAAAACGTTTGAAGGTGCTTTTTTTGAACCTTCACTCCAGAGACGGTCAGTCTGCGCGAAAGAGATGCCTGTAATAAGAAGCATCCCAATCATGGATAATTGTTTCTTCATATGAAATTTTATTTTTGATTGTGGAATATCAAAGCTAATAAAAAATTTATTATGAAAAACAAAATTATTTAAGAAATTTTTAGAACATACGTTCAGTTTATTATATAATGCATTGCATATAATTTAAAAATGTATTATCTCAAAAAAAGAAAATAGCATACGCAAAATACGTATGCTATTCACTTATCTGAATATAAGTCTAAAAATTACATCTGGTCGTCAGCAGTAGGTCCGTATAAACCGGGTACGGTATTTCCTGTTGCTCTCAGGTAAACAATCAGCTCACCTCTGTGGTGGTATAAATGATTGTATAAAAAAGAACGGATCACCTGAATCTTAGGCATGGGAGGGAAAATTGGATTTCCACCCATTTCCATTTTCCATTCGTTGAAATAGTGGTCTTCATTTGAATTCTCTAAAACCTTCTGCGCCTTAGCTACATTTTCTTCAAATTTTGCTACAATATTTTCAGCTTTGGAAATATCTCCTTTATCATACTGGTACGTTCCCATATCGAAAACATCTTGGTTGAATGTCGGTTCATACCAGTTATACACTTCTGCAATGTGAGAAGCTAATTGTCCGGTAGTCCAGTTTTTTTCAGAGGGTTTCCAGTTTAAAGCACTATCCGGGATTGCTTTTAAAAGTTTTCTGGTGCTTTCTGCTTCATACAGAAATTCACCTAAGAGGGCTTGTTTAATCATTTGTGAATGTATTTATAATTATTTTGTAATGTCTCTTCCTATTACCAGTCTCTGGATCTCTGAAGTTCCTTCACCGATAGTACATAATTTGGAATCTCTGTAGAATTTCTCAGCAGGGAAGTCCTTGGTATATCCGTAACCACCGAAAATCTGAACGGCATTGTTGGAAATTCTTACACATGCTTCAGAAGCGTATAATTTTGCCATTGCACCTTCTTTAGTCATTTTTTGCTTGGCGTTCTTCAGGGTTGAAGCTCTTTGGATCAGAAGTTCAGCGGCATCAATTTCAGTGGCCATATCAGCAAGCATAAAGTTGATCGCCTGGAATTCAGCGATTGCTTTTCCGAATTGGTGTCTTTCCTTAGCATATTTTAAAGCAGCCTTGTAAGCTCCTCTTGCAGTACCTAAACTTAAAGCTGCGATAGAAATCCTTCCACCATCCAGAATTTTCATGGCCTGCTTGAAACCTTCTCCCACTTCTCCTAAACGGTGTGAATCCGGTACACGAACATTATCGAAAATAAGCTCAGCTGTTTCGGAAGCACGCATTCCCAGTTTGTTTTCTTTTTTTCCGGAAGTGAAACCAGGCATTCCTTTTTCTAAAACGAAAGCGGTTGAATTATTTTTGGCTCCTATTTCACCTGTTCTTGTCATTACTACGGCAATATCTCCGGAAATAGCATGAGTGATGAAGTTTTTAGCTCCATTAATGATCCATTCGTCACCGTCTTTAACGGCAGTGGTAGACATACCTCCTGAATCGGAACCCGTATTGTGCTCCGTAAGCCCCCATGCTCCGATTACTTTTCCTGAAGCAAGCTGCGGAAGCCATTTATTTCTCTGATCTTCATTTCCAAACTCGTAAATATGGTTGGTGCACAGTGAGTTGTGTGCAGCTACAGAAAGACCAATAGACGGATCTACCTGAGATATTTCGTCCAAAATAGTAACATATTCATGATAACCTAAACCGGAACCTCCGTATTGCTCAGGAACTACAATTCCCATAAACCCCATTTCTCCTAACTGGTGAAAAAGGTCTTTTGGAAACGTCTGGCTTTCGTCCCACTCCATAATGTTCGGTCTGATGTTTTTTTCAGCAAATTCTCTTGCTGTTTCCGCTATCATTTTAATGTTGTCAATAGTCTCTGTGTTCATATAGATAAAATAGTTAGTTCCCAAAGATAATTAAATTGACGGAATGCCGAAAATAATTATTCAGCATATAGTACCAGATACGCAATATTTTAATAATCAATTTTTTATATTTTTATAATTAATAATTTTTTAATAAAATTTTCGGAACTTTAAGTGTTTTTATTTACTATTTTAGCCTCCCAATTTTTACAGTATGAAAAAACTTCTATTTCCTATTATTTTAATCTCGTCATTGATTTCCGCACAGGTCCCCGCCGGATACTATGATGGAACTACCGGACTTTCTGGCTATGCTCTCAAGACTAAACTGCACGATATTATTTCTGAAAAGAATGTGAACTGGAATTATGGTGACCTACCCAATCTTTATAGCCAGACAGATTTAGATAAATATTATGATCACGGACCGGATAATACAACGATCCTCCTTGATGTTTATTCGGAAATTCCTACCGGGGCTGATGTTTATGAATATACATCGGCTAATTTAATAAGTACTTCGGGGGCTGAAGGGCTAGGGTACAACAGGGAGCATGCTGTTCCTCAGAGTACTTTTAACAGTGATTATCCAATGTATTCTGATCTGCATTTTGTAATTCCTACGGATGCAAGAATCAATCAGCTTAGGAATAATTATCCTTACGGTGTCGGGAACTCTACGGTTCATTATACTTTTACAAATTCATCTAAAATTGCCAATAGCGCTATTCCCAATTATGTTTATAACAACAGGGTTTATGAGCCTATTAATGAATTCAAGGGAGATATTGCGAGGATGCTTCTTTATTTTGCAGTAAGATATGAAGACAAACTGCCTTCATTCAATTACTCCACCAATATTAATCCTGCGATAGACCGGTCTCCTTTGGACGGGACTGCAGAAAGGGCTTTTGATCCTGCTTATATTTCGATGCTTTTGCAATGGCACGCTCAGGATCCTGTATCTCAAAGGGAAATAGACAGGAATAATGCCATATATACCACTCAGAAAAACAGAAATCCTTTTATTGATAACCCTCAATGGGTGAATGCTATCTGGGTACAGACACCCGACTCCATTGTACCTCAGGCTCCTTTAAATTTAAATTCTACCCAGACAGGAGCTTATTATACCAATCTGGTATGGTCACCAAGCACAAGTTCTGATGTTATCGGGTATAATATTTATCAGAATGGAACTCTTGTAACCACAACAAAATCCACATCTGCAGTTATTGATCATTTACTTCCTTCCACTTCTTATTCGTTTACAGTAAAAGCCTATGATCAGGGTTATCTGCAATCGGCCGACAGTAATACCGTTACAGTGACCACGTTAGCTACAGATACAAACTCTAAGGATCTTTTTGTCATTAAGTATATTGAAGGGACAGGAAATAACAAAGCTTTGGAAATTATAAACAGGACAGGGCATGAGGTGGATCTGAACAATTACAGCGTAAGAGTGCAGTATTACAACAGTTCAAGCAATTCCTATTATTATGGAAACAGTTTTGAGCTTGAAGGAAAAATACCAAACAACGAAAATTTTGTTGTTCTAAATCCTAAAGCAGCCTTATCATGTTACACCAATAATGATGCACGATTCCTTACAGCAGGTGATGCTATGACTTTTTCAGGAACCCAATATGTAGAGCTGGCCTATAAATCGGCGACAGTGGATGCTATAGGAAGCAAGTTTGTAAGCAATTCATACGGGGATGTTTCTCTTTACAGAAAAAATACCGTTACACAGCCTAATGCAACATTTACTATTGGTGAATGGGATTCGTATGGAGTTAATTACTGTCAGAATTTAGGAACTCTTTCTGCTTCAGATGTTATTTTAGCAGGAAATGATATTAAAATTTACCCTAATCCGGCTTATGACAACATTTTTGTAAGCGGTAAGGCTGAAAATGTGAAATCGGCTCAAATTTTAGACTTTTCAGGAAAATTGATGTATTCGGAGCAGAATCCTTTTAAAAATAAGAAGAACATTTCGGTGCAAGACCTTTCAGCGGGGGTATATCTTTTGAAACTTGACGATAAAGCATACCAGTTTATCAAGAAATAAATAAAACTAACCTGTCTTTGCTGCGCAGCGCTCGCAATGACGTAAGATGATGAAGCCGTTTTGCTATTTTGCCTGAAAGAAGCATCATTGATATAAGCAGATTCACTAATAATCAATATCTATAAGTGTTTCTGCTTATATTTTTTATTTATAAGTAATTATGCTTATATTTGCACAATGATAGCGGTCATCACCGGTGATATTATAAATTCACAGCATGCAGACACAGAAGTTTGGATCACCAGACTCAAGAATCTCCTGGAAAACTGGGGAAGTTCACCGCTCGCATGGGAAATCTACAGAGGGGACGAGTTTCAGCTCAAATGCAGTATAGATGAAGTATTCTGGCGTTTCCTAGCCATTAAGTCCCTTATAAGAAGTCAGGAAAATTTAGATGTAAGAATTGCCATAGGCATTGGGGAAGAAAATTTTTCATCTGAAAAAATTACCGAATCCAACGGAACAGCTTACGTGCATTCCGGAAGACTATTGAATGACTTAAAAAGTGACGGCCACACCGTTTCGATAAAAACCTCAAATGAAGCTGTAGACCGGGATTTAAATATCCTTCTGAAATGGTCATCAAAGGATTTTGACAGCTGGACGGTAGCTACGGCAGAAATTATCCATGAAATGATCATGAATCAGGATATCACACAGGAAGATCTTGCTAAGAAATTTGCTATTTCACAGTCCTCGGTAAGCCAGAGACTGAAACGCGCCAACTACGACCTTATCGTAGAAACCAACCAGTATTTTAAAAAGAAAATCTCAGAACTGTAAGCATGATCTTTATTAAACTCATATTGGCACATTTACTCGGAGATTTTATTCTTCAGCCAAATTCCTGGGTTGCAGATAAGGAACGCCGTAAACTGAAAAGCCCGTATTTGTATCTTCATGTTCTGATTCATACTGTTTTAAGCTTTATTTTTCTTTGGAACACAGATCTGTGGTGGGTTGCACTGCTTGTTGGAGGCACCCATCTTATTATTGATGCTTCAAAACTGATCTTCCAGACCGTAAAAAATAAAAAAAGATGGTTTTTTATTGATCAGCTGTTGCATATCCTTGTGATTGCCGGAATTTCATTCTATTATAAGGAATTCAGTTTGGAATTTCTGCAAAACCAGGAAGTTTTAAAAATAGTAATGGCTGCATTATTCCTTACGACGCCGGCTTCAATTTTCATCAAAATATTATTGTCTTCATGGACTCCCGTTCCGGAGACTCAAAGCAGTTTACAGACCGAATCTCTATCGAGTGCCGGAAAATATATCGGGATTTTGGAACGCCTTCTTGTTTTCACTTTTATTATGGTGAATCACTGGGAAGGGGTTGGTTTTATGGTGGCTGCCAAATCGGTTTTCAGATTCAGCGATCTGGCACAGGCCAAACAGCGCAAACTGACGGAATACGTACTGATCGGTACGCTCCTGAGTTTCGGATTGGCTGTTTTAACGGGAATTTTAATTAAGTAATTATAAAATAAATCTAACTAATACGAATTTAGAAATGGAAAAGAAAGAAATGTTGTACGAAGGTAAGGCAAAACAGGTATTTGCTACTGATAATCCTAATGAAGTGGTGGTACGTTTTAAAGACGACGCTACAGCATTTAATGCTCAGAAAAGAGGATCTGTTGATTTGAAAGGTGAAATGAACAACGCCATCACCACTCTTATTTTTGAATATTTAAATGAAAAAGGGATTAAAACTCATTTCATTAAACAATTGAACGAAAGAGAGCAATTGGTAAAAAAAGTATCTATCATTCCATTGGAAATGGTTGTGAGAAACTATTCTGCGGGAAGTATGGCTCAAAGATTGGGAGTGGAAGAAGGAATTAAATCTCCGGTTACCATTTTCGATATCTGCTACAAAAAAGACGAATTGGGAGATCCGCTTATCAATGATCACCATGCTGTTTTCTTAGGAGCAGCGACTTATGAGGAGCTTGATGAAATGTATGAACTTACCTCTGATATCAACGAAATTCTTATCGATCTTTTTGATAAAATGAATATCATCCTTGTTGATTTCAAAATTGAATTAGGAAAAACTTCTGACGGTGAAATTATCCTTGCCGACGAAATTTCTCCGGATACTTGCAGACTTTGGGACAAAGATACCATGAAAAAGCTGGATAAAGACAGATTCAGAAGAGACCTAGGAGAAGTTACTGAAGCGTATGTGGAAATCTACAATCGTCTTAAAACGCTTCTTCATAAATAAGATTTTAGATAAAAATTAGATGTTAAGTTTTTATATTTAACATAATATTTAATTTTTCATCTAATTTATACATCTATCAAAATAAAATCTAGATTAGAAAAAATAGAAATGAAAAGTTTAGACATTCATAAAAGTGAATATTTAAAACAATTTGAAACTCAAACCTACGGAAGAAATCTTTTCAGAACACAGGAAGAAGAGAGGCTGGACGCTCCCAATGAAGAGTGCGGTATCTTCGGAATGTACTCTGATGATGATCTGGATACGTTTTCTCTTTCACAGTTCGGGCTTTTTGCATTACAGCACAGAGGCCAGGAAGCATGTGGTATTTCTGTTTTAAAGGACGGGAAAATCACCAATATGAAAGATGAAGGTTTGGTTTTGGATGTTTATAAAGAGATTCAGGATCCTGAAGCTTTTATGGGAAATTCTGCAATCGGGCATACCCGTTATACCACTGCAGGAGACAAAAAGAAGTATAATTTTCAGCCATTTTTCGCGAAAAACGAATATGACCAGATTATTCTTTCTATAGCGCATAACGGTAACCTTACCAATGCAAAAGAATTAAAAGCTGAACTGGAAGCTGAAGGCGTTGTTTTCAGAGCAACTTCCGATTCTGAGGTTATTTTAAGATTAATTCAAAAAAATCTTGATTTGGGACTTCGCGGGGCCATTAAGGCAACCATGGAGAAAATAGAAGGTGCTTATTCCGTAGTGGGAATGACGAGAAATAAATTCTTTGCATTCAGAGATTTCAACGGAATCAGACCTTTGGTTTTAGGAGCAATCAACGAAAATTCTTACGTGGTGGCTTCTGAATCTGTTGCCCTTGATGCTGTAGGAGCTCAATACGTTCGCGATATTCTTCCGGGAGAGATCATTTACACCAACGAAAATGAACCTGGAAAACTTCATTCCTATATGGTAAATGAAGAAAAAGGAAAGCAGAGAATCTGCTCTTTCGAATACATCTATTTTGCAAGACCGGATTCAACCTTAGAAAACATCAATGTATACGAGATCAGGGAGAAATCCGGTGAAAAAATCTGGGAACAGGCTCCTGTAGATGCCGATGTGGTCATTGGTGTTCCTGATTCGGGAGTTCCGGCTGCCATAGGCTTCTCTAAGGCTTCAGGAATACCTTTCCGACCGGTTCTGATCAAAAACAGGTATATTGGAAGAAGCTTCATTGTTCCTACACAGGAAATGAGAGAAAGAGTAGTGAACCTTAAGCTTAACCCGATTATTTCCGAGATCAAAGACAAAAGAGTAGTGATCATCGACGATTCTATCGTAAGAGGAACCACTTCCAAAAGACTGGTAAAAATCCTGAAAGATGCGGGAGTAAAAGAAATCCATTTCAGAAGTGTTTCTCCACCTATTATTGCGCCATGCTACTTAGGTATTGATACACCTTCCAAGGATGACCTTATTTCGGCAAATATGACGACGGAACAGCTTAGAGATTACCTAGGGGTAGATTCACTGGAATTTTTAAGCACAGACAACCTGAAAGAAATTTTAGGATCTTCCAACCACTGCTTCGGATGTTTTACAGAAGAATATCCTGTAGAAAAAGGAGAGGAGATAGAATTGTTCAATTAATTCCATCAATTTGAAATAAATGAAGAGCCGGACATATGATCCGGCTCTTTTGTTTTATAAAGTTGGACTTAAACGAGAAAGGAAGCCTGAAGTTTGAAGAGGGAAGTTATTGAGGCCTTAAATTTCAAGATAATCTTATCCATGAAAGCTGATTCATAAGTAACTAACCGTCCAATAGCATCTTCTATCCTCCCTCTTCCAGCTTCACACTTATCATAAATATATCAAAAGCTTAACATTCCTGTATCACACAATAGAAGAGCAAATTTTAATTTTGCCACAATATAATTTCAGGATATGAAAAAAGTTTTTTTAACAGGTATTTTTCTGGCGCTTGCCCAATTATATTTCTCCCAGTCTTTTGATAAGCAGGCGCACCGCGGAGGAAAATCTTTATACCCGGAAAATACGGTTCCGGCCATGAAGAATGCTTTAAAAATGAATGTTACAACACTGGAAATGGATCTGGCAATCACAAAGGACAAAAAAGTGATTCTTTCTCATGATGCTTTTCTTTCTCCTGAACTGGTAACAAAGCCGGATGGAACTTATATTCCGAAAGATTCAGGATTCTATTATAAGATTTATGACATGCCTTATGCCAAGATCCGGACATTTGACGTAGGTTTAAAGAAGCTTAATAATTATCCTGACCAAAAGAAGATGAAGGTACAGAAACCTCTCTTCTCAGAAGTAATAGATGCATGTGAAGCTTATGCCCGTGAGTTAAAAAGACCTTTGCCTTTTTATAATATAGAAACAAAAACACGTCCGTTTTCAGATCATATATTTCATCCGGAACCAAAAGAGTTTGTAGATCTGATGATGAAAATTATTATTGAAAAAGGAATTCAGGACCGCGTAATTATCCAGTCGTTTGATCCCAGAACATTGGAAATTGTTCATAAAGAGTATCCACAGATAATGACTGCTTTACTGGTAGAAAAGGTGGATGATAAAAAGCTTGCCCAGCAGCGGAACCATTTCGAAAATATACCTGCAGAGAAATTCAGGCAATACCCTGATCATCTGAATGGTGTTGCAGGAGATTTAAAGTTCCTGGGCTTTACCCCGACTATTTACAGCCCGGACCATATATTGGTTACTCCGGAACTTGTAAAAGAATGTCATGCATTGGGAATGAAAGTTATACCATGGACAGTCAATACCAAAGAAGAATTAAAAGAATTAAAGAATATAGGGATAGATGGTGTCATCAGTGATGATCCGCGAATATTTGAATAATACTATCCTTGGTAAATATAAATAGCCGGAAGATATTCTTCCGGCTATTTTATACCTTGCAGTAATCTGCATTTCGGTTAAAAAATTGGTAGGTATTTATTAGAATTTATAATTCAGGCCTAATTGAAACGTTCTGTGGTTAAGAGGATTAGTACCTTCAGGCTTATGATTTCTCATATCAGTAAGACTGTTGATATATCTTGCGTTGATACCGATGTTATCAGTGATATCATATCCAAGACCTAAACCAAGACCTAAATTAAACTTGTTAATATCGTCCTTATTGATGTCCTCAGAATTAGTTACAGACTGAGTGGTTGTAACTCCTCCTGTCGTTGTAGAAATAGTGCTGTTTCCTGAGTTTTTCCCGTTAATGAAATAACTGAATTCAGGTCCTGCTTCTACATAAAATCTTTCTGTAGGTCTCATCTGCACCATTAAAGGAACAGAAATATAGTTCATGGTTGTTTTGTAATCGCTTTTAGTCTTAATGTTCGTATCACCAGTGGTTACATCCGTAGAGGAAATTACATTTCTTGCCCCTAATTGGTTATATAAAACCTCTGGTTGTAAGCTGAATTTCTGAGAAAGTGGAATATTAACTAAAACCCCTGCATGAAATCCGATTTTCTGGTTATTAAGGCTTAATTTCTGCTCACTGAAATAAGAAGAGTTTCCTCCTGCCTTAATACCAAATCTGATAGGTTGTTTTTCTTTTTTAACGGGTTCCGGGTTTACTGTTTTTGTTTCTTGTGTTTCCTGAGCAAATGTCATCATGCCAGCAGCAACTGCTAACCCTAGAAATAACTTCTTCATAATTTTATTTTTTAATTTTACTATTTTTACTTCTCATCCGATTTTTCAATCAGACTTGATTTATTTTGCAAAATGCTTGCCAAACTCTGAAAACCCTTACTACAAGGGGTTTTATGGTGTTTTTTAGTATTGTCTTAATAGTACTTTTAACTGTTTTTTATGAAAAATTATATTATGAAAATCTGATTTTTAACTATGATTTTTAACTAAATTGATTTTATGTTGACAATTTAATAGAGGTGAAATCAGATGGAAAAGAAGATAAATAATTTGAAATTTGAAAGAGTATGTTCTTATTTGTCAGGAAACAGTTACTGTAATTTCAGATTCCTTACTGCGAATTATTTCTTTTATTAAGTCACCCATTAGCTCTAAAAATATACTACATCCAGCAATGAAAAAGACTTCTATTCTTAGGTTAATAATTGGCTAACCGGAGATATAAAAATGCCGGACTCCTGAGAGCCCGGCATCGTTTTGAAAATATATATTTTATTATTTGAATTTATAAGCTAAACCAATCTGGAATACATTATTTCTGATGGCATCTCCAGGGTTGTCTTTGATGATATCTGTAATACCTGCTGTAAACCTAGCTGTTGCAGCCAGATTTTGAGTGAAATAATATCCTGCTCCAATACCAATTCCAAAATTAAACTTGTTATAAAGCCCCATTGGGATCTTATTGGAATAGGTCTGAGTGCCTGTTGTAGTAGTATTTCCGGAAGTTTCTGTGTAAGTAGACTCTCCCTTGGATTTTCCACCCAGTAAAATCCCGAATTCCGGCCCTGCTTCTACATAAAGCTGAGGAAGAATATTATACTGTACCATTACTGGAAGAGCAATATAATTTAAAGTCAATTTGTAATCGTATTCTTGGGTAAATATCTGATAGCTTGAATAGAATTTATATTTATCTTCTCCTTTTGAACCTATCTGGTTAAAAAGAAGTTCAGGCTGAATGCTGAATTTTTCTGCAACTGGAATATTAGCAAATACACCCGCATTAAATCCTGCCTTTAATTTTGTGTCATTGTCGTATTCCCCGGACGATTTAGTAAGGGTAGAGCCATTAAACCCTGCTTTAACCCCAAAAGTAACAGGTAAAGAAGATTTGGTTTTTTCCTGTGCATTTACCAAAAGGCTCCCTGTTAATGCTAAGCCTAAAATTAGTTTTTTCATGATTATTTAATTTTAATTGATCTTCTCACACTATCAAAATTCCCGCCAAAGGGATTAAAATGACAAAAGTCATATTAAAGGCGAAAAAGTCAGGCTTAAATAAATAAACCTGACTTTTTCTATTGAAATCAATTTATATATGAAGAAATTTTATGCTGTACAACCAGATAAAATCCGGTTTTTCAGCTTACTTCATTACAGGCAAACTCCTTGCCAAAAAGCTGAGATTAATAATAAATACCACAAAAAAACCGAATTAATAAATAATCCGGTTTTCTTATTGAATATAAAAATTTGTTTTCTGAATGTAAAAGCTTATTATTTGAATTTATAAGCTAATCCTACCTGGAATGTATTGTTTCTGATAGCATCACCAGAATTATCTTTGAAAATATCAGTTACCCCAGCTACATATCTTGCAGTAATTCCTAAGTTAGGAGTAAAGTAATATCCTGCACCAAGACCGATACCAAAGTTGAATGTTTGTAATTGATCTTTGTAATTATCAGAAGTGGTAGAATTTCCGTTACTTTCGTTTTTTAATTTGTTTTTAGCACTTACCAAAAACCCGAACTCTGGTCCAGCTTCTACATAAAGGTTTGGAATTAAGTTATACTGGAACATTACCGGTACAGCAATATAATCTAGTTTAGTAGATGTAGAATACTTAGTTCCAAAAATAGTCTGATCTGCTTTTGATCCATACTGAGAGTATAAAACCTCCGGCTGAACACTGAAAGATTCAGCGATTGGAATGTTAGCAAATACACCTGCGTTGAAACCGATTTTAGATTTCTGATCATCTAAACCTTCGTCTTTAGAAAGAGAAGATACGTTCATTCCACCTTTCACACCGAATGTTACCGGGTTAGAAGAAGATGATGGAGTCTGTTGAGCGAAAGCTAGTGAACTTGCAGTTACTGCTAATCCAAAAATTAACTTTTTCATAACTTTAATTTTTTTAATATTTTACTATTTTCTAATTTTAAATTTTACTACTGTCAAACCTTACTACTGAGTTTGACGGAGAGTATCTTTCAAATTGCTTGCCAAAAACAGGAAACATGACAAATGTCAGTAATGAATCAAGTTGATTTTAGAATTAAAATATATTTAAATCATTGACATTCAGTAATTTAAATATTTAATCAAACAATTGTTTAGAAAAAGTCTAAATTATGCACTCCATTAAAATTATACAGAAAAGCTGCGGTTTTAAATAACAATTTACGCATTATTGATATTTCTGTAAAAATCCAGAGACTTTAAAATGTTTTCCTGACTGCATTGGTAATCATAAGTACATGAGCCTATTCCCGTAAGAAGAGAGAAATTAATTTTACTGTCCGTATTTTTTTTGTCATTCAGTAAAAGGGCAGTAATGCTTTCATCTGTAAAATCACTTATATCAAGATAGGGATAGTATCTTTGGATATGATCAATGATACTTGCTGCATCTTCTTTTAGAATAAGGCCTTCAAGATAGGCCAGATGTGCTTCACAGATCATTCCCATGGCTACTGCTTCACCATGAAGAATAGGATTTCCCTGGCTCAGGCACAGGCTTTCTACAGAATGTCCGATAGTATGCCCGAAATTTAAGGTTTTTCTTATATTTTTTTCATGGAAATCTTTTTCCACAACATCCTGCTTGATATCCATTGAAGTCTGAATATGAGGAACTACTGAACTCACATCAAGCTTATGAATCTGAATAAGGCTTTCCCAGTGGGCTTTGTCTGCTATAAGGCCATGTTTCAGCATTTCTGCAAAACCGCTTCGTAATTCTTTAAATGGAAGGGTTTCCAGGAATTTCGGGTAGATAAAGATCTGTTCAGGGAAGGCAAAGGTTCCCACCATATTTTTATAATGCATAAGGTCTATCCCTGTTTTCCCCCCGATGGAAGCGTCACACATGGATAAAAGGGTAGTAGGAATATTGATAAACTGGACTCCTCTTTTATAGGTAGAAGCCACAAATCCGCCCATATCCGTAATAACACCACCACCAAGATTGATCACAAGCGCTTTTCTGTCCGCCTGCATTTCGGTAAGAATCTCCCAAAGCTGGTTGGCAGTCTGGATGTTTTTCATTTCTTCACCAGCCTCAATTTCCAGAATTTCAAAGCCTAAATCTGTTTCCATGTTGCCTAAAAGAACCGGGAGACAATATTCATGGGTGTTTTCATCAACCAAAATAAAGATCTTGCTGAAAGTTTTTTCATGAAGGAAGTTATTTAATTGAGAAAAATCATCGTTTAATATTGTTATCATTATTGGAGTTTCTTTAAATTTAAAATAAAACTATTCTGCAAAGTTATGATTCTTAATTTTTAACTCGTAACTAAATTACTATCTTTGCAGAAATTTTTAGAATGAGCAGAGATAACAATAATTCAGAACGACCAAAAAGACCAAGAACTTCAACAAGAAACAATTCTGATGATTCTCGTGCTTCCAGATCTGGAAATTCTTCAGGATCAAAACCTTTTAAGAAGTCTTTCCCAAAAGCGGGTGAAAGAAATTCTGACCATAAAGGAAGCAATTCCAGGTTTGAACCTAAACCTTTCAAAAAAAGCACAAACGCTGCTGCCGGCAGAGATGAAGAGGCTGCAAAAACTGAAAGCAGGGCATATATCACCAATTCAAGTGAAGGGCGTGAGAGAAAAACCTTTGGGAAACCTGCTCCAAAAAGAGGCGGGAAAAGTTTTGATACCAGAGACAAGTATGAAAGAGGCAGCCTGAAATATGGAAGAAAGCCATCCAGCGGAGATGACAGAAATGATGACAAGGCAAGATCTTTTGTACAGAAAAGAAGATTAAACAAAATTGACAAGGATGTTCATAAAGATACCATCCGTCTTAATAAGTATATTGCCAATTCAGGAATTTGCAGCAGAAGAGAAGCTGACGAGCTGATTACACAAGGATTGGTAGAGGTAAATGGTCAGGTGGTAACCGAAATGGGATACCAGGTTCAGAAAACAGATAAAGTGGTATTTGACGGGCAGGGTATTACTCCGGAAAAACCGGTATATGTCCTTTTGAATAAACCTAAAGGATATATTTCTACCACAAAGGATGATAAAGCAAGAAAAACCGTAATGGACCTGGTGGCCAATGCATCACCATACCGTTTGTTTCCTGTAGGAAGACTCGACCGTTCCACCACAGGGGTTATTCTTTTAACGAATGATGGTCATATGACGAAAAAACTTACCCATCCTTCTTTTGATGCCAAAAAAATCTATCACGTAACATTGGATAAAAAACTTACGCATGAAGACATGAAACTGATTGTGGAAGGGATTCGTCTTGATGAAGGGGTAGCCGTAGTAGACCAGATTTCTTTCATCGAAGGAAAACCGAAAAATGAAATCGGGATCGAAATTCATATCGGATGGAACCGTGTGATCAGAAGAATTTTCCAAAGACTTGGATACGAAGTGGAAGCGCTGGACAGAGTAATGTTTGCAGGTCTTACCAAGAAGAATATCAAGCGTGGACACTGGAGAATCCTTACGGAACTGGAAGTGAATAATCTTAAGATGCTTTAATAAATTTAATTTTTTAATCGCTTAAGAAAGTATAATATAAAAGGCGCAGAAATTTATTTCTGCGCCTTTTTATTTTGAGTATCATTTTCAAATTAAAAATTTCATCAAACACTTTTATAGTTTATCCAAGAACGGTAACTCCTTTCTGGATCAGTTCATAAATAGCGTCTCTGCCATTATCAGGCTTTACATTCACTGCTTTTGTTCCGTTGAAATGAAGACAAGTGATATAACCATTGGCTACAGCATCCTGACATGTGAATTTCACACAGTAATCTAAAGCAAGACCTACTACTTCAACAAGCTGGATGTCGTGATATTTCAAAAAATCATCCAGTCCTGTTTTCATAAAGTGGTTGTTATCCTGAAATCCGCTGTAGCTGTCGATCTCTGTATTTTTCCCTTTCTGAATGATGTGGGTTACCTTATCCCTGTTCAGGTCTTTATGGAACTCTGCCCCGAAAGTTCCCTGGACACAATGATCCGGCCACATAAACTGTGGAACCCCGTTCAGGATGATGCTTTCGCCTACTTTTCTGTTATTATTGCTGGCAAAGCTTTTATGGTCGGCAGGGTGCCAGTCCTGAGTGAGAACGATCTGATCGTATTCATTTTCTTCCATCAGAAGATTAATGTAAGGAATAACCTCATTGGCTTCCGGAACTGCTAATGCGCCGCCTTCACAGAAATCATTCTGTACATCTACGATTATTAACGCTTTTTTCATATTTAGATTTCTCGAATTTTGATAAAATTACTCAAAAAACTCTCCAAAACTGAATTATCGGACAAATCGGCAATAATTTTTTTGACAGAATATAAGATTGAAATCATTAAAACCCGTTTACAGCAATTAGTGTAAGGCTTTACCAGATACAATAGCTTATCTTTGCAGAAAATAAATATTTTTATGTCATTTGAGTCTTTAGGATTATCACACAATATTATTCATTCTGTCAACAAATTAGGCTATCTGAAGCCTTTTCCCATCCAGGAGCAGGCAGTTCCTGTCATTCTGCAGGGAAAAGATCTGATGGGAATTGCTCAGACGGGTTCCGGGAAAACAGCCTGTTTTGTGATGCCTATTTTGGAAAAACTACAGAATTCGGAAGTTAAAAAGGATAGGAATGTTCAGGTTTTAATATTGGTTCCTACCCGTGAATTAGCCATTCAGATTGATGAAGTTTTCAGAGCTTTTACAGAAAATTTAAAACGTGAGATCCGTACAATGGCGGTTTATGGCGGTGTTTCCATCAATCCACAGATGAAAGGAATGTTTGGGGTAGAAGTTCTTATTGCAACGCCCGGCCGTTTATTGGATTTAATTGATCATAATGCATTAAGTATTTCAGGAATTCAGCATTTGGTCATTGACGAGGCAGATAAGATGTTTCAATTAGGCTTTGGTGAAGAAATGAATAAACTTTTCGCTCTAATGCCTGTTGTAAAGCAAACCACTCTGTTTTCAGCGACTTTAAATGATAAGGTGTCCGAAATGAAGGAGCGGTTAGCCATTAATCCTGTAATCATTGAAATTAAAAAAGAAGAAGTTGAGATTGATAATATCGAACAGCTGGCCTACCATGTTTCTCCTGAAAATAAAGGTCCTTTTCTGCGTTATCTGATTAAGGAAAAGAAAGTGGAAAAAGCCCTGATATTTGTTTCATCTACAAGATCAGCAGATAATCTGGTAGAAAAGCTTAAAAAAAATAAAATAAAAGCAGTAGCCATTCACAGCCAGAAGTCGCAGGGTGCCCGAAGAAATAATTTAGAAGAATTTAAAGTAAACGGCGCTCAGATTTTAGTGGCAACGGACTTAATTGGCCGTGGAATTCACATTGAATCTTTACCCTGTGTCATCAATTACGAACTTCCGCGATCACCTTTGGACTATATTCACCGTATCGGAAGAACGGGCCGTGCCAACGAAAAAGGAACGGCTATCAGTATTCTGACGGATGATGAACTGCAGCATTTCAGGGTAATCCAGAAGAAAATGGGTAAAAAGGTAACGCTTCAGAGAACGGAAGACATTAACTTACATGGCTATTAATCAATAAAAAAAGTAATAAGAGCTTCAATTTCAGAATTGAAGCTTTTTCAATTCAATTTCCCGTCTGTAAAACTCTACAATTAATGCTTTCTTCATTTTAAATTCTTGAATTTTTGATAAATTTACAATCCTGATATTTAAAAAACTGTCCAAAAATTAAACCTATTCAAATGAGCGACTTAGAAAAGAAAAAATTTCCTATCGGGGAATACCAACAACCTGATAATATTTGCGATATCAAACTTGATGAATATATTAAAGTCATCAAGAACTTTCCGGAAAAGCTTAAAAACCTGATAGAAGACTTCTCTGATGATCAGCTGGACACCCCTTACAGAGAGGGAGGATGGACGGTGCGGCAACTTGTGAATCATATTGCAGACAGCCATATCAACAGTTTTATTCGTCTTAAACTGGCATTAACGGAGGAAAATCCTACCATAAGACCTTATGACGAAGCCAAATGGGCAGAACTTCAGGACAGTGTCAATATGCCCATAAAACCGGCCATGAGAATGATAAAAGGAACTCATCAAAGATGGGCTGCACTCCTTAAAACACTTACCAATAAACAATTCGAAAGAACTTTTTATCATCCTGAACAAAACCGGAATTACGACCTGAGAAGCTATCTCGCCATGTATGTATGGCATTGTAATCATCATTTTGCTCATATTGAAAATCTGAAGAAAGAAAAGGGGTGGTAAGGAAAAGCCTGCATAATTCAATTTATTTTGAGGAAATTGTTCAAAGAATTTCTCTGCTGACTGAAAGTACTCCTCCAAGATGGGGAAAAATGACGGCTTCACAGATGCTTAAACATTGTGATCTTGTGTTACAGGTGGCTTTAAGACAAGTTGAACTTCCGGAAATAAATATCATTTTCAGGACAATAGGAGTAGTAACTAAAGTGGAAATGCAGATCTTTAATAACGGAATTCCCCCAAACATGCCCACTTTTCAAAAACTAATCGTTAATTTTGAATGTGATTTTGATGAATCAAAAACCAATCTGCTGAATACACTGAATTCTTTCCGGACAGCATCTGAGAATCGTAATCTTCCGGATCGCCACAGGTTATTCGGGAAAATGACTGAAAAAGACTGGGGATTTTTAGAGTACAAACATCTGGATCACCATTTAAAACAATTTAATTTATGAGTTTTTTTGACAAAATATTCGGAGCAAAAGAAAACCCTGAGCGTAAATCTTTCTGGAAAGAACTGGAAACTGAGGAAGATCTGACCAAAGCGATTGAAAGCTCCTATCACCATAAAATTGCTATTTTCAAACATTCAACACGATGCTTCATCAGCAAAACTGTATTGAAAAATTTTGAAAAAGAAATAGATAATTTAGATCATAATGTGGAATTATATTACTTAGATTTGCTTCAACACAGGCTGATTTCAATTAAAATATCTGACAACCTCGGAATCAGGCATGAGAGCCCTCAGCTGATTGTCATAGAAAACGGAAAAGTCATCAACAGCGCTTCGCATGAAGATATATCCACAAGCCAGATTGTATAATGAAGAATATAAACACTTATTTAGCTAAAGTATTGAATGTTCCTATAGAAAAAGTGAACATGTGCAGCTTACACTATGAAGTAAAGAAAATTCCTAAAAATCAGTTTCTTTTACAGTATGGTGAAATCTGCAGGTATATATTCTTTGTAGAAAAAGGACTGCTGAAAATGTATTCCATTGATAAGAACGGAAAAGAACACATCATACAATTTGCGCCGGAAAGCTGGCTTATTTCTGACAGAAGCAGCCTTTATTTTAACGAAAAATCTATTTACTATATAGAAGCGGTGGAAGATACGGAAGTCCTGTTTCTTCATCCCGACTTCTTCAACAAACTGGTAGAACAGTTTCCTAACAGTATTGAAAGAAGTGATTTCCTTTTACAGAAGCACATCAGAAGCCTTCAAAACAGGATCAATTCCTTATTGGGTGAAACGGCAGAAGAAAGGTATATGAAGTTCATCAAGATGTATCCTGATCTTCTTCTGAGAGTCCCGCAATGGATGATTGCCTCTTATCTTGGAATCACTCCGGAAAGCCTGAGCAGGGTAAGAAAAGAACTGGCCCGCAAAAACTTTGTTCCGGACAGATAAGATCAGATCTTTTTGGCGAGATTTCCGACCTGCTGCAGACATAATTTTGTTTCTTCAGTCCAGGGAAGGCCTATGCATAAACGCATACAGTTCTCAAACTGATTCTGGAGGGTAAACATCCTTCCGGGCGCTATACTGATATTCTGTTTGATGGCCAGATCGTAAAGCTCAGTAGTACGGATACCCTTATCAAATTCTATCCAGAGGGAAAGACCTCCCTGCGGGCGGCTTGTTTTTGTGCCTTCAGGAAAATAATCCGCAATAGTCTGTACATAATTTTGATAATTATTCTGCAATGCCCTGCGCATTTGCTGAAGATGCTTTTCATACCTTCCGGATTTTAGGAAATTTGCAACAGCTTCATTAACGATAGAAATGGATGAAGTGGAATGCAGCAGCTTAAGTTTCATGATTTTATCCGTATATTTTCCCGGAGCAATCCATCCTACACGGTATCCCGGGGCCAGAGTTTTCGAAATTGAGCTGCAATACAGTACATTTCCGTCCTTATCAAAAGATTTGCAGCATTTCGGACGGCTGGATCCGAAATAAAGATCTCCATATACATCATCTTCTATCAGGGGAATGTTATTTTCAGAAAGAATTTTCACAATTTCTTTTTTATTCTCATCCGGCATACAGCTTCCCAATGGTGAGTTGAAATTAGGAATCAGCAGGCAAAGATTAATTTGAGGAATTACTTTTCTTAAAGCATCAATTTCAATTCCTGTAGTTGGGTGGGTAGGAAGCTCAAGCACATTCAGCCCCAATCCATGGGCAAGCTGCAGGATACCTGGATAGCATGGGCTTTCAATAGCAATAGTGTCACCCGGTTTTCCTAAAGCCATAAGACAGAAAGAGAGCGCATTCATGCCGCCGTTTGTGGTAACCAAATCATTTTCACTGAGATTACCTCCCCATTGTAATGATCTTACAGCAATCATTCTTCTCAGTTTTAAGTTGCCTTGCAATTCCTCATATTCAGTTCCGCCTTCTTTTAATTCACGGGTGGCATTGATGATCTCTTTTTTTAGTTTGGCCTGTGGCAGAAGATCTCCTGAAGGAATTCCTATAGAGAAAAACGTAATTCCTTTTTTACCCATATTTTCATACACTTTGCTGATCAGTTCATCCGGTTCATCATTATTGGCAATCAGCGAAGGGCGGCTTATTTCGGGAAGAGGAAGTTTCAAAGACATCAGCCTGCTGACAAAATATCCTGACTGGGGTTTGGATTCAATTAAAGATTGAGATTCAAGCTCCAGAAAAACCCGTTTTGCCGTATTCATGCTTACCTGATGTTCCTGACACATCCTTCTTACGGAAGGAAGCCTGTCGCCAGCCTTTAATACACCGTTTCTGATCTGGGAAGCAATACCGGCAGCAATTTCTGTATATATAAATTCTTTACTCATTTTTTTGAACTGTGCTCATGCAAATATACAAAACTGGGACTGTGTTTATTTATTTCTGCTTTCTAATTTTGAATAATTAAAAAATATAAAAATGCTGACTGAAAAAATTTCCAAAGATGAGAATATAAGTGGCTGGATCAACGGCTTTATTGGCGTAGTATTATTTAGTGGTGGATTACCTGCCACCAAATTAGCCGTAATGGAGATGAGCCCGATCTTTGTCACCATAGTGCGTGCTGCTGTTGCAGGAATACTTGCTTTCGTAGTCCTATGGATAGGTAAAGAAAAACGGCCTGCAAAACAGCAGCTCATCCCTTTAATTCTGGTTTCTTTAGGCTGTGTAGTTGGGTTTCCGCTTCTTTCTGCACTGGCACTTCAGTATTTAACTTCGGCCCATTCCATTGTATTCCTGGGAATGCTTCCTCTGGCAACTGCAGTATTCGGAGTCTTTCGGGGTGGAGAAAGGCCTCATCCTATATTTTGGTTCTTTTCGGTAGCAGGAAGTCTTTTAGTGATTGGCTATGCTGTGTCACAGGGTATATCTGCTTCGCCGATCGGCGATATTCTGATGCTGCTTGCAGTGATTTTATGTGGTATGGGATATGCGGAAGGAGCGAAACTGTCTAAAACGCTGGGCGGCTGGCAGGTTATTTCCTGGGCTTTGGTTTTGGCGTTGCCTGTTATGATCCCCTTGTTTTTTATTTACTTTCCGGATCATATTGAAACCGTAAGTTTCCAGGGATGGTTTGGAATGGCTTATATTTCCCTTTTCAGTATGTTCATCGGTTTTATATTCTGGTATAAAGGCCTTGCGCAGGGTGGTATTGCTACTGTAGGGCAGCTACAGCTGTTGCAGCCTTTTTTCGGCCTTGCCCTTGCTGCCTATTTTCTTCATGAGCAGGTAAGCATAGGAATGCTGGTTGTTACTGTTGGAGTTATACTATGCGTTGCGGGAACTAAAAAATTTGCGAAATAATCAAAAATAATAGATTATGATTCAAATCATAATTTTCACAAATTGGAATGGATTATCTTTGGGCCACACCAAAAAATAAAATTATGAAATTTACCCTATTATTAATGCTTTTAGGCTTAACCGTATTAAGCTGTAAAAAGGAAACCAAAGTAGATAATACAACGATAGCCGACAGTACCGTTATTGATACCGTCCCTTCAGACACCATGACTGCTCCGGCCAATCCTATGCCTGCAGACACCATGCGAACCGGAGATGCAGCAAGTGTTAAGAAAATGGATTCCGCGAAAACAACTAAAAAATAAGTTTTACCGCCATAGATTTAAACCCGTTTTCAGGAGCGGGTTTTTTATGTCCTTCAGGTTTCTGGTAGGACCGATAAGCTGTGCACTTACTTTGTTTGCGTTATTCGTTAAATATTACTTACTATAAAACGAATATCATATTAATAATTAAATAATTAGTAATTATTGTTTGGGATTTTTAGTTTTTTTAACCTTATTTATAATAAAAAGGCTCGGTTTTTGCATGGCAATATGCAATCGTCCCAATATATTTTTATTAAGATAGGTTTAACAGAAGATTAAAAACAATAAAAAACTATGGTTATTGACGAAAACATTCTGTATTCAGCGGGGGCGGAAATCAGACATTATAAACCCTCGGAATATCTATTCAATGAGGGAGACCCTCCAATATATTATTACCAGATCATCCAGGGAGAGGTGAAGCTTAACAATTATAATGAGGAAGGGAAAGAGTTTATCCAGAATATACTATCAGAAGGCCAGAGTTGCGGAGAGTCTATTCTTTTTATCAATAAACCTTACCCTATGAATGCTCAGACACTCACCAAGTGTACTATTTTAAGACTTCATAAGTCTGCTTTTTTTAACTTATTAAGCTCATCTGCGGAATTGTGTATGGAGATAAGTGCTTTTTTATCACAAAGACTCTATTACAAATTTGTCATGATGCAGAATATCTCCTCCCAAAGCCCCATGGTAAGACTTAAGGGATTATTGGATTATCTTAAAAGTTTTCATGAAGATGAAAGTCCGTATTCATTCAGGGTGCCGCTTACAAGACAGCAGCTGGCCAGCCTTACAGGATTACGGGTGGAAACAACGATAAGAACCATCAAGCATATGGAAAAGAATAAAATTGTTCAAATTAAGAATCGAAAAATTTTATATTAAAAAGTCGTTTTCAATAATTAATTTCACTATTTTTTATTGAACATTTTAAAAGAGGTACTTATGAGAACAATAAGCTGCATGAATATAGACGAAGAGGTGCTATATTCATACGGAGGAGAAATCAAGCAATATAAAAAAGGTGAACTAATATACAGGGAAGGAGACCATGCCCTTTATTATTTTCAGATCAGGGAAGGAAAAATAAAACTTAATAATTATGATGATGAAGGGAAAGAATTTATCCATAATATTTTTGCAGTAAAACAGAGCTTTGGGGATTCATTGCTCTTTTTGGATAAATTTTATCCTACGAATGCTGTCTGCATTAACCCTTCAGAAATTATAAGAGTTCCAAAAGACCAATTTCTGAAATTAATAAAAACGGATCCCCAACTTTCTTTGGAGATGAACGCGTGTCTTTCTCAAAGGCTTTATTTCAAAGCAATCATGCTGCAGAGTATGGCATCCCTGAATCCTATAGCAAGGCTTACCGGGCTTCTGGATTATCTTAAAAGTTATCATGATGACGACTGCAGCAACTGTTTTCATGTAGAGCTTACAAGACAGCAGATAGCCAATCTGGTAGGACTTAGGGTAGAAACTGTGATCAGGGTTTTAAAAAAGATGGAAAAAGAGGGTAGGATTACCTTAGAAAACAGGAGAATTATCTATTAGCCAATTTATATGATTAAGGTCATAAAAAAGTGAATTATTTGGGCGTATATTTGAGATAGCAAGTTTCAACACAATTCTTAAGACCCCAGTAAGGGCAGTTAAAGGCTTTTGGCTTTTAGATAAAATTACTCTATTCCAAATTTTGCTGTATAATATTGAACAGCAGAATATGCTATTCATGTAAATTTATAAAATTCAGTTACTGAAAAATAACAGCAGTTCATAGAAATTGATGTTGAAATAAAATAATAAAACTTCTTCCGAAGGATTTTTATATAAACCACAAGCACTCAAGGATATGGATTGTCAAAAGATCATAAAGGACCTGAAACATAAAGACTTTATTAAGGTTTCCAATAAAGGAGACTGGTTTGAGAATGGGGCCGCTGTTTATGCCAAAGAAATAAAAGATAACATTTTTTTATTATTTGTTATCCTGAAAGATATTGAGATTGAAAATATCCAGGCATTGATCGCACATTTCGACTGCTTTGGCAGTATTGGGCTGAAAGAACCGAAACAGATCATGTTTTATCTTTCCATAAAAAACAAGGAAGACCTTCATTATTTTGAGAAATATTTAAAAATTTCTGATAACTAATAACCGTTGCGAATATGATTTTTGAAAACGACACTTTAAAATATTCCGGATTGAATGATAAAAACAATATGATAGAGAATGAATCCCTGTTTCCAAGTGTTATCAATTCTTACGGAGTTACTGCTTTTCTGATCAAATCATTGGAAAAGATAAAACATAATGCCAAGTGCGATATCCTGAAAAATGTAATCGACACTTACATTAGTGAATATATTCTGAATATCCGTGAATATCATAGCGAAAAAACGATCTCACCCGAAAACAGAGATACAGAAATAAGCATTGAAAATTCTTCCTTTACCCTATATGCCAAAACAGCCTATTATAAAGTATTAAAAGAAGAAGAATATCTCAATAAGCTGCTAAGTACCCTGGAAAAAAACAGGGCAGGAGTGGAATAATCTGCAAAAGATTTAGTTTGACTTTTTAACCTTCACACCACACACTAAAAGATAAAGCGATATGAAAAACGACACTCAAAACAACAAAAAGTTGGGGCAGCTGGATGCGTACAGTACTTCTAATGAAAACGAAAAACTGACAACCAACCAGGGGATAAGAATCAATAATAACCAGGATTCATTAAAGGCCGGCGACAGAGGGCCCACGCTGCTGGAAGACTTTATTTTAAGGGAGAAAATCACCCATTTCGATCACGAAAGAATTCCTGAAAGAGTCGTTCATGCACGAGGTTCGGGGGCACATGGTGTTTTTAAATTAAACAAAAGTCTTAGCGCTTATACCAAAGCAAAGTTCCTGTCAAAAGTTGGGACGGAAACTCCGGTTTTTGTAAGATTTTCAACCGTTGCAGGAAGTAAAGGAAGCACCGATCTTGCAAGAGATGTAAGAGGTTTTGCCATTAAGTTTTATACGGAAGAAGGTAATTATGACCTTGTAGCGAACAACATGCCTGTTTTTTTCATCCAGGATGCTATTAAATTTCCGGACCTTGTTCATGCCGTAAAACCGGAACCCGACAATGAAATTCCACAGGCAGCTTCTGCACACGACACATTCTGGGACTTCATCTCCCTGATGCCGGAAAGTTCGCACATGATTATGTGGCTGATGAGCGATAGGGCCATCCCGCGAAGCCTGAGAATGATGGAAGGATTCGGTGTACATTCCTTTAAATTCATCAATGAAGAAGGAAAAGTTCATTTCGTTAAATTCCATTTTAAGCCTAAGTTGGGAGTACATTCAGTAGCCTGGGATGAAGCCCAGAGAATTTCAGGGGTAGATCCCGATTTTCATAAAAGAGATCTATGGGAGGCCATTGAAAGCGGTGCTTTTCCGGAATGGGACTTCGGTGTACAGCTGATCCCTGAAGAAGACGAACACAAGTTTGATTTTGATCTTCTTGACCCTACCAAAATTATTCCCGAAGAAGAAGTTCCTGTGCAGCTTGTCGGAACTTTAACCCTTAACAGAAATCCTGAAAATTTCTTTGCTGAAACAGAGCAGGTAGCTTTTCATCCCGGACATGTTGTTCCAGGCATCGATTTTACAAATGATCCACTTCTTCAGGGAAGATTGTTTTCCTATACCGATACCCAGCTTTCAAGATTAGGATCACCCAATTTTCATGAAATCCCTATCAACAGATCATTGAATACGGTTCACAACAATCAGCGTGATGGTCATATGAGACAGCAGATTGCCAAAGGAAAGGTAAGCTATGAACCCAATTCTATCGGCGGAGGATGTCCGTTCCAGGCCATGATGTCGGAAGGCGGGTTTACTTCCCAGGAAGAAAGAGTTTCAGGTGAAAAAGTAAGAAAAAGAAGTCAGAGCTTTGTAGACCACTATTCCCAAGCGAAACTGTTTTACAACAGTCAGTCGGGTCCGGAACAAGTTCATCTTCAGAATGCCCTTGTTTTTGAGCTTTCAAAAGTAACCATTCCTGAGATCAGGGAAAGAATGGTTGGTCAGCTGGCCTTCATCGATGATACCTTGGCTAATAAAGTAGCCGAAAAATTAGGAGTAAAAGTCAAAAAGCTGAAACAGCCTAACCAAAGCATTCCTGCAGATGCTGATCCTGCTGAACTTCAGAGTGAAGAAAGAGAGCCTAAAACCAAAGTATCCAAAGCATTGAGCATGGAAAATACCGTGAAGGATACTATTAAAAGCAGGAAAATAGGCTTTATTGCAGCCAATGGTGCAGATGGTTCTCTCCTGAATGCCTTAAAAACAAAACTGGAAGCGGAAGGTGCCAAAGTAGAGCTTATAGCGCCAAGCTTAGCACTTATCAAAACCACAGATGGATCATTAGTTCCGAAACATTCCCTTACAAGTACAGCCAGCGTATGTTTTGATGCCTTATATATCAGCGCCGGGGAGAAATCTGCACAGGAGCTTATGGGCTCTGAAAATAAACATCTTTCCCTGCGATTTATTAATGAAGCTTATAAACACTGCAAAGCTATTTACTTTGGAGCAGGTACAGACATTCTTTATGACAACAGCAATATTGCCATGAAACAGCATGAAGATCCCGCTGTAGTTATGGAAAAAGATGGCGGTTCCGATGAGCAGTTTATCAAAGCCGTTGCCGCACACAGAGTTTGGGAACTGGAACAGGAAAGAAACAGATAGATCATCAAACACACCTTCACACCACTAAATATTTAAAATTATGGAATTTCAAAAAAGTCTTTTAGAATATATAAGTCATTCTCTGATGACAGCGGATGAAACCATTTCTATTGCAGAAAGTGTTACTTCCGGGTGTCTGCAGCTCGCTTTTTCTCAAATGCCGAATGCCTCCCTGTTTTACAACGGAGGCCTTACGGCTTATACACTTCCTCAGAAAGTAAAACTGCTGAATGTAGAAAGGGAAGAAGCAGAAGAATGTGACTGCGTATCAGAAAATATCGCAAGAACCATGGCCCTTAACGTTGCAAAAATGTTTAATTCGGACTGGTCTATTGCCACCACAGGGTATTCTACACCCATCAGAAATTCATCTTATAAGATCTTTGCTTATTTTGCTTTTTCTTATAAAGGAGAGATTATCCTTACCAAAAAGCTTGAGCTCCACCCTAAAACACAGGCTTTGAATGCTCAGCTTTATTATACCGAATTTATTCTTGGGTGCTTTAAAAGTGAAATTAACCAGCTTTTAATCTTAAAATAATTTCAGATGAATGATTTAAAAGACAAATCAGTTCTTATTACAGGAGCAGACAGCGGAATAGGTAAGGCAACAGCATTACTTTTTGCACAGGAAGGAGCTGATATTGCCATTATCTATCATACAGACGATGATGATGCGGAAAAAGTAAAAAAAGAAATTGAAGAACTGGGAAGAAGATGCATCATTTTTAAAGGAGATATCAATGATTATGATTTCTGCGAAGAAACTGTAAAACAGATTGTTTCAGTATTTGGAGGCATTGATATTCTGATCAATAATGCAGGGGTGCAGTTTCCTGCAGAAAATATAAGAGAACTGGAAGAAAAAAATATCAGAAAAACTTTTGACTCCAATATCATAGGAATGATCCTGCTTACAAAAGTGGTTTTTCCTTATCTGAAAGAGGGTAGCTCCGTTATCAATACGACTTCTGCTACTGCTTATCAGGGACACCCTGAGCTGCTGGATTATGCTGCAACCAAGGGTGCCATTGTATCCTTTACCCGCTCCCTGGCATTGCAGGCAAAACCGAAAGGAATACGCATTAATGCGGTTGCCCCTGGACCTGTTGCAACACCACTTACCAAAGAAACTTTCGGGGAAGAGAACGAAAACCCCGACAAACCGCCTTTCGAAAGAAATGCTACCCCCGAAGAAGTTGCTGCCAGCTTTTTATTTCTTGCAGGAAGCGGAGCCGCCCAGATTACCGGACAGGTTATACATCCAAACGGCGGTCTGGTGGTTAACGGGTAGATTTCATAACAAGCCGTTCAAGCACGGGATTAAGAGTTTTAAGTCTTACGTTTTAAACTTGTGGGTATGTCTAAAAAAAGCTTCTTTTACCGTAATAGTTTAAGTATTGTTTTAATTGTATTAATGCTTTCCTGCCTTATGGGACAGTTCTTTACCGGCTGGACCACCTTGAATAAGGAACTGGCGGAAGAGGGAAGTCCGCCACTTAGTTTGGGGACCTATATTCACAGCGGACATTTTATACAGGCTACCTTTGAAAACTGGGAAAGTGAATTTCTGCAGATGATGCTCTATATTCTACTAACAGTTTCCCTGAGGCAAAAAGGTTCGAGTGAATCCAAATCTCTTGAAGGGGAAGAAGATGTGGATAAGGAACCGAAGGCTCATGCAAGGGCACCGTGGCCGGTAAAAAAAGGAGGAATATGGCTTAGCCTTTATAAGCATTCTTTGTCAATTGCTTTTGCCATCCTGTTTTTGGTAAGTTTCGGAATGCATTTTTATGGCAGTATGAAAGAATTCAATGAAGAACAGAAGGTAAAAAATGAGCCACCGATAACTGCGGTAGAGTATATTTCGGAATCCAGGTTCTGGTTTGAATCTTTTCAAAACTGGCAGAGTGAATTTTTAGCAGTAGCTTCAATAGTTATCCTGTCTATCTGGCTCCGTGAAAAAGGTTCACCGGAATCCAAACCTGTGGATATGGCCCATGATGAAACACCTTAGTCTATTTTTTAACCCTGGGCTTGTTTTTCATAATTGAATAATAAGAAGATGTAAAAGCTGAGAGGCTCTGGTATCCGACCTTATAGGCAATCTGGCTTAAAGTGTACTGACCTGCATCCATCAGCTCGATACTTTTTAATATTCTTACAAGCTGAAGGTATTTCTGAAGGGTAATTCCGGTTTCACTTTTAAAAATTCTCTGTAAGCTTCTTACAGACATTTGTGCTCTTTCTGCCAGATCAGCAGTATTCAGGCTGTATTTGAAATTGGAATTGATATAGGTGCAAACAGGGATAAGCCTTGGATCGGACGGGACGGGGATTTCAAGATAGCTGCTTTCTCTGCAGAAGTTGGGAAGGCTTTTTAAAATGGCTTTAAAAAATAAATCCTGTTCCTCATCTTCTTCAATCAGCTGATTCCATTTGGAAGCATACAGAAGCATTTCCTTTAAAACCGGAGGAGCTGCAAAAACGTGAACATGCCGATAGAAATCATCACCAAAAACATTTTTAAACAAAAAGACCGTTAAATTTACTGTTTTTGCCTCTGAAGTAATTTTGTGCGCTTTACCGGAAGGAATCCACATCACATGGTGCTGCGGGACAATATAGATCTTCTGATCGATATGGAAATACTGATAACCTTCTTCCACAAAAGTAAGCTGTGCACGTTGGTGGGCATGCTCATGATCGTCATGTTTCCAGCCTGTTTCGCACCATACGTAAGCTTCCTTTTCAATGGTATCTACAAATCTGCTGTCATTCTGTTCCGTTAATCCGCACTTTACAGTGTCGTTCTGCATAAAGTTTTTGGCAAATTTAATAAAAACGACAATACTAATTTTGTATTGTAATTATTTATCCAGTTAAAATGAAAAAACTAAGCACCTTTTTTGTATTCATCTTATTACTAAAAATCACAACAGCTATGGCACAGGAAAACAAAGCCAGAATCCTGGTTCTCATCCATTCAGACAATGGCGGAACCTATGAACTGGCCAAAGAGATAGCATCCGGCATAGAGAGCGGGAAAAACGCAACAGCCGTCATTAAGCAGGTTAAAGATACCCAAAACCCAAAAATGAAGAATATTCCAGTAGCTTCAGTGGATGAACTGCCTTCCTACGATGGAATCGCTTTTGGATCTCCTGTCTATTTTGGAAATATCAGTACCGGAATGAGCGAGTTTTTGTCCAGAACTGTTAATTTATGGACCAATCATGCCTTAGAAGGTATGCCTGCAACGGTTTTTATGTCTGCCGGTAGCGGGGCAGGAAAGGAGCTTGCACTGAATGCTTTCTGGAACAGTCTTGCCGTTCACGGAATGGTTCTTGTATCCAATGGAATCAGGGGAAATGAGGCGATTAATAAAACCATTCCCCAAGGAAATACCGTGTTAGGAGTAACGAGCATGGCCTCTCTGAAAGATGTTGAAAGACCAACAAAAGATGAACGTAGCCTGGCAGAACTTCAGGGCAGGAATTTTGCGAAGACTGCCTTGGCCCTGAAAGGGACGTTTTCTAAGAAACAGGAAATAATATCGGCTTCAGAAAAATCTCAGGATATCAACGACCTGTTGAAGCAGAAAAATATTATCCTGCCACAGGTTCCGCAGCCTGCCGGTAATTATAAACCGTTTGTACGCTCCGGGAATCTGGTATTTATTAACCAGGTTGCTTTGAAAGACGGCAAGATCTTAAATCCAGGAAAATTAGGGGTTAATGTTAATGAAGATCATGTAAAAGAAGCTACAAAAGTTACCATGCTTAACGTTATAGCTGTTTTAAAAGAAGCTGTAGGCGGTGATCTGAATAAAGTAAGGCAATGTGTGCAGCTTACAGGGATTTTCAATACAAAAGACGATTATACAAAGCATGCGGATCTGATGAATGTTGCTTCAGACCTTACTGTGGAAATTTTCGGAGAAAAGGGAAAACATGCGAGAGCCACTCTGGGGGCTTCATCTATTCCGGTGAATTCTTCTGTGGAAATTCAGGCTATATTTGAAGTGGAATAGAATCGGACGGACATATTTTGCATGTCGTTTTTGAGCAATCAAAATTGGGAAGAAATAAAAAACACTGGTGGCCGAAATTTCAGCCACCAGTGTTTTTATACTGTAATAGACGATACTTTATTTATACAAATGCATTTCCTTCCACGCCATCAGAATTATTGGTTTTTATTCCTGTCACTGCGGAAGCTACGAAACTTAATAAACTCACCAGCTTTCCTGCTTTGGTATCCCAGTAATAAGTTTCTTTAGGCTCAACGCGGATAATAGTAACATCCGGATCATCTTTTCCGTCAAACCAGGCTTTAGCCATAGGCGACCATTTTTCTTCAATCGTGGCTTTATCTTTATAAACGGATGCTTCGCCATATACAGAAAGATATTGCGAATCACTGTTGTTCATAAAGAACAGCTGTACTCTCCGGTCTTCCTTTATTTCAAAGTTTTTATTACTTGTTCCGCTACTGATGAACCATAGATTTCCGCTGTCATCCGTTTCCTGCAGGGTCATAGGGCGGGAGTTGACAGGTATGGTTTCAAGTTCAGTGCAGAACATGCATATTCTTGCCTTTTCGGACAGTTCTTTGATCTTTTTGATGGCCTCAAGATGAGTTAAGTTTTGTGTTGACATAATAATATATTTTTAGTGGTTGGTATTGAAAACTGAGTAAAACTGATATTCCGGGAATCGAGATATCAATTATTTTTATTCCATTAAATATTCAAATACCTGACCAAACACCATTTTAATGTGGTATTGTTGATTAATTTTTTTCTTTTAAATCATTAAAAACAGATATATTATTCTGCGTAACTTTACAGGATGCAAATCAAACCGCCTAAGTATTTGTCTTCCTATATCCGTCATTACATCTTTCTGGAGCATCCGGAATATGAGGATAAAAACTTAAGACTATTTACAGATGGGAGTACCGGATTGATTTTATCCAGCAGCCGGAATTTTTATGCATCAGATTCAAATGTTAAGGTTCCTTCTTCCTTTTTTTACGGCCAGCCTGCGGGATATAAAGATTTTACAGCAACAGGGTCATTTTCTATGATGGCAGTCGTTTTTCAGCCTTATTTCTTTAATGTTCTTCTTAATCTTTCTGCCAAAGAGGTGAAAAACCAGATCATTTCAGCTGAAGATGTTTTAAAAAATGAACTGTTGTCTTTTCAGGAAGATCTTCTGGCTGGGACAGATCCCGGGTTGATCATTGCTAGGCTTAATCATTTCTTTAGCAGATTCATTTCCGGAAAGATTCATTCCGATCATGAACTGATCAGGGCTATACAACAGTTCATGCTTAAAAACAAAGGCTTGGTAACTTCAAAAGAACTGGAGCTGTTCACAGGGTATTCTGAACGTCATCTTGAAAGGAAATTTGAAGATTACATCGGCATTACTCCTAAGAAATACGGGAATATTATCCGGCTTCATCATTTCATCAATCTTATGAGGGAAAATGCAGAAAGTGAAAGTACGGCAGGTCTTTCTTACGACTCCGGTTATAGCGACCAGTCTCATCTGATTAAAGATTTTAAAAGCAATACAGGGCTTACTCCCAATCAATATTTAAAAACCGAGAAACTGGCAGTCAATTTTATCCAGCTACGTTGAAATGTCGGTTTTTTACAATCTTCAGATGATCCTGAATGATAGTTTTGCAGAAAAAAAAGATGGACAATCTCAAAATTTCTACTGCACAGTTTGAAAATAAAAGCGGTGACAAAGCATATAATCTTTCAGTAATAGAAAAACTATCGGCAGAGGCGGCAGCTAAGGGCTCACAAGTCATTGCCTTTCATGAATGTTCGATTACCGGATACACTTTTGCCAGAAATCTTTCCAAAGAACAGCTTCTGGATATTGCTGAATTTATACCTGAGGGCGAAAGCATAAAAAAATTACAGCAAATCGCTGGGGAACATAAGATTACGATATTGGCCGGGCTCTTTGAAAAAGATGAAAATGATCATATCTTCAAAGCCTATGTTTGTGTAGATGAAACCGGACTCAAAGCCAGATACAGAAAGCTGCACCCTTTTATTAATCCCCATCTGACTCCCGGAAACCAATACTGCGTTTTTGAAATTCACGGTTGGAAATGTGGTATCCTTATCTGCTACGACAATAATATCATCGAAAATGTAAGAGCTACAAAACTGCTGGGAGCAGACCTTATCTTCATGCCGCATGTTACCATGTGTACGCCTTCTACCAGGCCGGGAGCTGGTTTTGTAGATACTGAACTATGGAAGAACAGGGAATCTGATCCTACTTCTCTCCGTCTTGAATTTGAGGGAATGAAAGGAAGGGACTGGCTGATGAAATGGCTGCCTGCAAGAGCTTATGACAATGGAATTTATGTAGTTTTTTCAAATCCTGTCGGCATGGATGATGATCAGCTGAAAAACGGCTGTTCGATGGTCATTGACCCTTTTGGGGATATTATTGCGGAATGCCGTTCGTTTGATGACAGTTCTGAAACGGTTACTATTTTTCCTGAAAAGCTGCATCAGGCCGGTGGAAGCAGATATATCAAGGCGAGAAGACCTGAATTGTACAGAGACATCATTGGAATGTCCCATCATCCCGAGCAGAAAGTAGTATGGATGAAGGATGATAAAAAGTAAAGCAGTTTAAAACTTTCCGCAGATTACACCGGAAAACATTACAGAGCTAATTTGTTCAATGAAAATCTGCGGGAAGTTTTACAAAACTATTTATTGATAATTTCCTGAAGGTCACTCCAGGCACCACCGTTATGCACATGCTTAAAACCTCTTTCCTTTAAGATCTTTTCCGCTTTTACACTCCGTAAGCCATGAGAACAGACCGTGATATAAGTTTTATTCCGGTCAAGTTCCGTATACCTTTCCCTGATAGTTCCCAAAGAAATATTAACAGCACCTTCAATATGCCCCGTTTTAAATTCTTTTTCGGTTCTTACATCCAGAATAATTGCTCCTTTCCGGATTAATGTATCAAGGCCTTGATCTAACGTCTGGTATTTGTAAACCCTGTAAATAATATAAACCATAAGAATAATTCCGCCAAAAATCAGCACATTTTTCATAATTTACTTAGGATTTTATAGTCAATATAAAAGGTTCCGAAAGGGATGAAACAGGCCAGAATAACTTTCCAGGTCGTCTCCCTGAATTTCCAATGCTGTTCGACACCAACACTTAAAGTATTAAACAGGAAAAGCAGAAACAGGCTTCCGTGAACCGGTCCCATTAGTTTCACAAAAGAAGGGTTTCCGAGCCAGTATTTTACAGGAACAGCAATGAATACGAGGATCAATAGGGATATTCCTTCCAGAATGGCAAGAATTCTCAGGCGTCCGGTTTTTGTTTTTAATAATTGTATCATAATTATCTGAAATAAGGTCTGTTGGCTAAAGGAGAGAACGGCCACGGTATAGCTATAAAAATAACGGCTAAAGCAAGGATATACCAGGTCAGCATTGTCCTGAATTTTTCCCGGTCCGTTTCTTTTCTTTTTGCTAAGGCGGAGCCTACAGTGATGATCACAATGGCAGTGACCATAAGAGAAATATGGATGATACCGAAGAAAAGAATATCCAGAGAACCTTTGGCCTCACTGAAATTTTTCCAGAAATACTTTACAACCGGGCTTTTCGAGTAGAGTATAATTCCTAAAACCAATTGGATATGGGCAATAGTTGCTGTCCAGTGGCGGACCAGATCATCTTTTCCTGAAAATACCTTATGAAAATAATAGCCCCTCAAAGCAATCCATACAGAATAAATAAGACTTAATAAAACTACCCATCGGAACAAGGAATGCAGGAATGTAAGCGTCTGGTACATGATATATTTTTAGAACATTTCAAAGATATAACAAAACATACTAATTAGTATGTTTTTTGATAAAAAAATTATTGAAAGCTTTTGAAATAAGTCTTAAGTCCTTTTAAATAAATAAGATACACGGATTTTGAATTTTCCAGTTTTCCCAGATTTCTTACTCCCCAATAGCCGGACACCACAAAAACAGCAATTTCCTTTGCATCGGTATCTGCTTTTACAGTTCCATTTTTTTTACCGGCTTCTATACATTCTACAATTGCATTTTCCCACTGAGAAGCAAGGACATTCAATGCTTTTGTAAATTCGATATTCCATGGAGCCATTTCCTGAGTGAAATTAGATGCCGGGCAGCCGTATTCAACCTTTAAGAAATCATTTTCCATTAAAATTCCGTACATGAGTTTGTAAATGCTTTCTAACGGATCATCACTGTTTTTCAGAGGTTCAATGAAAGTGCTTTTGAAGTTGCTGATTAGAAGTTCATTGATAATAGCCAGTCCCATTTCATCTTTTGTTTTGAAATGGTAATAAAAAGCCCCTTTTGTCACTTGGGTAGTGGCAATGATCTCGTCCACGCTTGTGGTCTGATACCCTTTTACATAGATCAATTCAAAGGCTTTCTGAAGAATATTCAATCGGGTGGCTTGTGACTTTTTCATTGGGATAAGCTGGCTTTACTGCAAAGGAACGGAAATTTTAAAAAACACAACTATTATTATTCTGATACTAAACTAGAATTTAAGTAATTTTTATAATACAATTATTCACCGGAAATTTGCATAGTCAATTCAACAAAAATTACAATTCAATGAATCATCAAAAAGAAATACAGATGAATATAAATTCTACTGTAAAGAGCAAAGGACTTCCGGCAGCATTATGGGCATTAACCATCAGTGCATTTGGGATAGGAACTACAGAATTTGTGATTGTAGGACTTCTTCCTACGGTGGCCGGAGATCTGGGCATCAGCATCCCTTCAGCCGGGCTCCTGGTAAGCCTGTATGCCATCGGGGTAGCTATAGGAGCCCCAATATTGACGGCACTGACCGGAAAAATACCCCGCAAAACGCTATTGATTTCAATCATGATCCTGTTTGTCATTGGAAATGGGCTGGCGTCTATCGCCCCGGGATTTATTACCCTGATCATGGCCAGGATTTTAACCGGGTTTGCGCATGGTGTTTACTTTTCCATTGGCTCTACTATTGCAGCATCGCTGGTTCCTGAAGAAAAAAGGGCAACGGCTATCTCCATTATGTTTGCAGGCCTTACTCTTGCCATTGTAACGGGCGTGCCTCTTGGAACATTTATAGGTCAGCATTTCGGTTGGAGGGCTACTTTTATCGGTGTTTCTCTCCTTGGGATCATAGGGTTACTGGCAAGTATGCTTCTGGTTCCCTCAAACCTTAAAAGTGATCAGACCGCTTCTTTAAAAAGTCTTCCCAAAGTGTTTGGAAACAGGCGTATGATCTTTGCTTTTTTAATGACGGCAATGGGTTATGGAGGTACGTTTGTCGTTTTTACTTACCTGTCGCCAATATTGCAGCAGATCACAGGATTTCAGGAGTCTACAGTGACATTTATTCTGCTTATTTATGGAATCGCCATTGCTTTAGGAAATCTTCTGGGTGGAAAAACAGCCAATAAAAACCCTCTGAAAGCACTTCTGTGGATGTTTGCAGCGCAAGGAGTGGTATTGTTTGCCTTTTATTTCACATCAGGTAATCAGGTGTTAAGCATTATTACCTTATTTCTTCTGGGAGGTCTCTCTTTTGCCACTGTGCCGGGACTTCAGCTTTTGGTGGTACAGATTGCCGAAAAAGAACTTCCGGGAACTGAAGATGTAGCATCAGGAATTAATATTGCTGCGTTCAATATAGGAATTGCTGTAGGATCTTATACAGGTGGAATTGTAGTAACATCTTCATTAGGCCTGGCAAGTACACCGTGGATTGGAGCTTTGTTTCTGTTGGCGACCGTACTGATCACACTTTACAGTATCCGATTAAGTAAAAAATAATAGAGTTCACCTGATTTTTATAAGATGAAAATCGGGTGAAACTATAACATTACTCAGGGGAGACAATAATAATTTTTAAATATTATTTATTGTTCCAAAATTTTATTGAAAATTGTACATTTGAAATAGGCAATAGTCTTTTGACAGATTTAAGAATATATATCAATAGTTTAAATCCAATTTCGGAGATTGGCTGGGAAGCATTATATCCAATATTTTCTGAAAAAACACTTTTAAAAGGTGAATATTTTATAAAGGAAAATCAGGTGGCTACCCAAATCGGTTTTTTGCAGGAAGGCATTATCAGAGCCTTTTACAGAAGCAGAGAAGGGGTAGATTATAATAAACACTTCTTTGTTTCACCGTGTTTCATTGGCGGATATGCTTCTTTAATTACCGGAGCCCCCAACCAAATTAATCAGCAAGCCTTATCGGATTGCAAAATCTTAACGGCCAATTTCTCAAGCTTTACAGATCTTTATAGGGACCATCCGGATATTGAAAGGGTTGCAAGAAAATTAGCAGAAATATTTTTTGTACAAAAAGAACAGCGAGAAATTGAAATTGTATTGCTGGATGCTGATAGACGTTATTCACTTTTTCAAAAACAATATCCCCAATTGGAACAGCAGATTCCACAATATCATATTGCTTCGTATTTAGGGATCACCCCAACACAGTTAAGCAGAATCAGAAGAAAACGTACAGGCAGGTAATTTCTTTACCTATGTAAATGGATTTCATTTTGGCAATACTGAAATTTGTATTTCAACAAACATCAAAATGAAAACATTATTATTTACATTATTAACGGTATTGGTAATTGGAACTACCAATGCACAAACAAAAAAAACGATGAGCAGTACAAAACCTTACACGATTCTGGTGTTGATGAATGCAACGTCAAAATGGCTTTCATTATCAAGAGAAGAAAGAAGTAATTTTTTTGAAAGTAGCATAACACCAATATTTCAAAAGGTTGGAAAGACTACGAAAGTAAATCTTTATGATTCTGAATATTTCCATTCAAAAACTTCTGACTTTATAATCATCAATACGACCAATTTTGAAGACTATAAGCTATTGCTGGAGCTTTTAAGAGACACTAAGATTTATGGAGAACCTTACTTTGATATCGTTGATATTATTGTAGGCCAGGAAAATCTGTTTGAAGATTTCAATGAAAAATTTAAAAAAGAAAAGTAATACGTAAATGAATTAACAGAACCCGTTTCGCAAAAGAGACGGGTTTTCTTATTTAAATAAAATATAACTGTTAAATCTCATGAATCTCGGAATCTGTAAAAACATAGAATTTCCCACTTTTAGGAATGTTTTTGGTATCCAGACCGGTAAATTCACTGAAGGCAGGAAGAAGAAGCTGGTTGTTGGTCTGAACAAAACACGGCAGCCTGATACTTTTTACCGCCGAGTTCAGGACAACACCGGGATGAATATGCCCGGTAATCTGAAATTCGGAAAGGTTTTTATCAAAATCATGAACAAAAGTAAAGCCTTCAATGGTAAGAGATTCAGATTTAAAATTCAAACACAATTTCTTTTCCAATGCTGCTGATAAACGATCATGGTTCCCTTTAATAAGAAAGAAGTGAAGGTCCGGATACTGATTTCTCCAGCTGCAGAACTCATCTACATCAGAGTTATCCCCGGCATGAAGCAGATCCCCAACCACGATAAATTTTTCCGGTTGAAAATATTCAATAAGAACGGAAAGCCTTTCCAGATCACTTTTCATGATATGATTGGCCAGAGCAATGCCGTTTTTCCGGAAATGGGCGGTTTTTCCTATATGAAGATCGGATAAAATCAAAGCTTTTTCTTTTTTCCAAAAGGCCGCACGCTGATTGGTTAAAGTAAAAATTTCGTTGTTGAGGGTGATATTTTTAGTGGCAATATTCAATTTATACAGTATAGTTTTTTTATTTTACTTATTTAACTACCCCGTCTTTTTGCTGTGCAAAAATCCACCCCTTCAGAGAAGGGGAATGGGGTCGAGACAGGTTGGGCGGAATATATATACTTCCAGTCCAGAAAGCAGAAACTAAAATGCTTAACCATTTTTCCTTGCCTGTTCTACCATTTTCCTGATTCTTGTATCCAGGCTTTCACTTGAAAGGGTTTGCCTTAAGCTGTCTACCTTGATCGGAAAGCTCAGAGGTGTAAAGGTATGGGAATATTTTAAAATGATTTTTGATTTTTCTATTCTTTTAAATGCTTCCACAAGACGCGGTTCCTGAAGCTGCATATTAAAAACTTCTGTATAGGCCTGTCTGACAAGAAAATGATTGGGATCATAATCTTCCAATACTTTAAAAATCAAGCCGGCAGAGCTTTGAAGTGATTTGTTGGAACGCTGCTTTCCTGCATAATTCTGGATCACCATTCCTGAAATTACGGCAATATCCCTGAATTTTCTCCGCGCCATTTCTGCAGAATTGATGCTGGCTATCACATCGTTCATCAGGTTTTCCCGGGTCAGAATTTTATCTAAATTGTCTTCATTTAAGGGAATTTCCTTATCACTGAACAGTTCAAAACCATAATCGTTCATGGCCATGGAAAAGGAAATCGGAGCCAGCTTTGAGACTCGATAAGCAATCAGTGCAGCCATTACTTCGTGGACCAGCCGGCCTTCAAACGGGTACATAAAAAGATGGTAGCCTTCACGGTTTTTGATCAGCTCTACAAGAAATTCATCATCTTTAGGGATATGGGATTTTTTTTCCTGACTGGCTAATAGAGGATGTAAGAATTTAAGCTCTTTTTCTGAAGCTTTCGGGTTTAAAGCATGGGAGAGTTTCTCTCTTAAAAAATGTCCTAAATTTGAACTTAACGGTAGCCTTCCGCCCAGATAGCTGGGAGCCATTGCTTTTCCTTTTGCTGCCCGGACATATACTGTCATATCTTTGATCATGGCTACTTCAAGCGTTCGTCCTGCCAGAATGAATTTTTCTTCTTTTTTTAGTTTTGAAATAAAATATTCTTCCACCATCCCGATATATCCGCCGGAGATAAATTTCACTTTCAGCATGGCATCGCTCACGATAACCCCCATATTCATACGGTGAAGCATGGCGATTTTCCTGGAGGTTACTTTATAAAGGCCGTCTTCCATAATGACGATTTTATGGAATTCCTCATAACTTTTTAATACGCTTCCGCCAATGGTGAGAAAATCAAGGATACTTTTCCATTCGTCACCGGTCATTTCCTGAAAAGCATATACTTTTTTAATCCTTTCAAAGGTTTCTTCAGGGTAAAATCCATCTCCCACAGCCAAAGTCATGAGAAACTGCACAAGAACATCAAAGCACAGAACCTGCGGTTCACGGGGTTCTATAACTTTCTGCTTTACGGCTTCCTTTAATGCCGCTACTTCTATCAGTTCAAGGGAATGGGTAGGGACGCAGTAGATTTTAGAGGTTTCAAAAGGGGAGTGACCACTTCGTCCTGCACGCTGAAGAAATCTGGCAACTCCTTTTGCTGAACCGATCTGAATAACGGTGTCTACAGGCTTAAAATCGATTCCGAGATCCAACGAGGAAGTCGATACTACGGCTTTGAGTTTTCCTGCACTTAAATTTTCTTCGATCCAGATCCTGAGATGGGCATCAATAGAACTGTGATGAATGGCAATCTGTCCCGCAAAATCAGGATAAGCATCCAATAGGAGCTGATACCACATTTCGCTCTGGCTTCGCGTATTGGTGAAAACAATGGTGGATTTGGAATCAAGGATGATCGGGACTATTTTATCGGCTAATTTGGCACCTAAATGTCCGGCCCAGGGAAGTATTTCCAGCTCATCCGGAATAACCGGAAGAATGTCTATTTTTTTATGCTCTCTGGCTGTTATTTTTGTTTTTTTGATGTCATAAGGAATTAAGACGTCCATTGCTTCGTCAAGGTTTCCAATGGTTGCTGTGATGCCCCATATTTTTATTTTCGGGACGTATTTCCTCAATTGTGAAATAGCCAGTTCAACCATTACCCCACGCTTTGAACCCAATAATTCATGCCATTCATCGACTGCGACGCATTTCAGATTCTGAAAGAAACGGTCATGATTTTTCTGTCCTAATAGCAAATGTAGACTTTCGGGGGTAACAACAAGGATTTCCGGCATATTCCGGACCTGCTGCTGTCTGACTTTCGGGTCTGTGTCACCGTTTCGTACACCAACAGTCCAGTCGAGCCCAATTTCATCCATGGCTTCCTGCATAGCTTTGGCTATGTCTTTGGATAAGGAGCGAAGGGGAGTGATCCAGATCATTTTTAACCCTTTTTTGTAGTTTTCAGGGTGATTCATGAAATCTGAAATCAAAGCCAGGAACACAGAATATGTTTTCCCGAATCCGGTTGGTGCAACGACCATTCCACTGTATCCGTTCCCGAATTTCTGCCATGTATCCACCTGGAATTTAAAAGGGGAAATGCCTTTATCAGCCATCCATTGCTGAATAACCCTGAACCCGTTTGTATTTTCAAATGCTTTCAAATTATTGGATCAGTTTTTTTATTTCTTCCAGTTCATCTATTTCATCTACGGTTTTGTCTTTCCGCCACCTTACAATTCTTGGAAACCTTAAGGCAACACCGCTTTTATGCCTGCTGCTGAATCCTATGCCTTCAAAGGCGATTTCAAAGACCAGCTCTGCTTTTACTGTACGCACTGGCCCGAATTTTTCAATGGCATTTTTATTGACAAACTTACTGACTTCCATGATTTCTTTATCGGTAAGTCCGGAATAGGCTTTTGCAATGGTGACAAGGGAATCCCCGTTTTTTACTGCAAATGTATAGTCTGTGTAATAGGCACTCCTTCTTCCGCTTCCTTTCTGGGCATAAATTAGAACAGCATCAATCGTCAGCGGATTTACTTTCCATTTCCACCAGTCGCCTTTTTTTCTGCCGGAATGGTAAATGGAGTTTTTCTGTTTCAGCATTAAACCTTCGCTGTTAATGTCCCTTGATGCTTCTCTTATTGTATTGAGATCATCCCATTTTTCAAAGTTAATGACCTGGGAAAGCTTAATATTCTGCGGAGCTTCATTCAGCAGTAATTCTTCGAGCATTGCCCGTCTGGCTGCCATTGATTTTTCACGGAGGTCGGTTCCTTCAAGTTCCAGTAAGTCATAAACAAAAACTTCGATAGGAATATCTGCCAGCATTTTTTTGGTTAAAGTTTTCCTGTTTAATCTTTTCTGTAATTCATTAAAATTTAAAACATTAGAATCCTTTACCGCAAGTATTTCTCCATCTAAAACAAAATTGCCCTTCATAGCCTGCACGGTCTCTTTTATTTCCGGAAACTGTTCTGTGATGAGTTCTTCACCCCTTGACCATATAAAGACTTCATCGTTTCTCCGGATGATCTCTCCACGGATTCCGTCCCATTTGTATTCTGTCTGCCAGTCACCAGGATCTCCCAGTTCGTCAAGCTCTTTTTCCAGCGGATAAGCCAGGCAGAAAGGATAGGGCTTTGAATTATCTGGATTAACGTTTTCTGCCGAAATCAGCTCCTGAAACGTAACTTCACCGGGCACCCATTTACCCATGAGGCTGTGCATAAGAGTGCTGGATTCCTGGGATGAAAACCTGGTCAACGCATTGATGAGTGTTTTATCGGAAACTCCTATGCGGAAGCTTCCTCCCAGTAGTTTATTGAATAACAGGCGTTCAGTATAATCCAGGCCATTCCACGATTTCAGGACAAATTCTTTTTTCTCGGTTTCTGATTTATCTTTTAAATTAACAATATCCTGCATCCATTGGGAAAGGGTGCGGTCAATTTTTTCTGAAGGAGGCGGAAGGATCAACGAAATAGTTTCCCCGAGATCCCCTACCGAAGAATAGCTTTCCTGAAACAGCCAGAATGGCAGCTGTGCAATTTCGAGCGCCCATTCTTTCATATAATTGGTATTCACATTCCTTTTAGGCCTTTTTCCGGTAAACAGGGCAATAAACCACACTTTATCTTCATCCGGAGCACGTTCCAGATAATCAATAATGGCTTCTATTTTAGCATTGGTTTTATTGGTAGTTTCCAAGGCATTGATCAAATCAGCAAAATGTTTCATGGTTCCGGGTTTTCAATGATTTCTTTTTCAGATTCTTCCTCGTCTTCTCCAAACTGGGTCTGCACTACATCAGCCTGAATGCCGATTTCATTTAAATATTTTGAAAAAATCTCGGTCTGGCCATGGGTAACATGTACCATTTCAGCTTCTGTAGCCTTTATAGCCTGCAACAGACCTTTCCAATCGGCATGATCGCTCATTGCAAATCCGGCATCAGCGCTCCGCCATCTTCTTGCCCCACGCACCTGCATCCAGCCGGAGCAGATTGCTGTTGCGGCATCCGGAATTTTCCTGATGATACTGCTGTCTAAAAGTGCCGGCGGAACGATGACGATTTCATGGCGGACTTCTTTGGGGTTCTCCCTGAAATCGGCAATTTTATAGTCCGGAAGATCAATTCCTACAGATTCAAAAGCTTCATTGAGTTTCCCGATAGAATAGTGAACGTAAATTTTCCCCAAGCCTTCCACCGCCTTCATAATACGCTGTGCTTTTCCTAAAGAATATCCTATGAATACAGACGTTTTTGCATTTTCCTGGTTTTTGAGCACCCAGGTTTGAAGCTTTTTATTCAGATCCGGAACCTCCAGCCAATTGTAAATGGGCAGTCCAAAAGTACTTTCTGTTACAAATTCATTGCATTTCACCAGTTCAAACGGAGTACTCAGACCGTCTTCCTGTACTTTATAATCGCCGGAAATAACGATAACATATCCTTTATATTCTAATCTGATCTGGGCTGAACCAATGATATGCCCGGCAGGATGCAGCGAAACTTTTACTCCGTTCATCATTATGGTTTCACCGTATTCAACACCCTGACATTCGATATCCGGGCCAATTCTCTGGTAAAGAATGGGTTTTGTATAATGATGACACAGGTATTTCTTCATTCCCCAGCGGGCATGGTCGGCATGGCCATGTGTGATGACTGCCAGGTCTACAGGCCTCCAGGGATCAATATAAAATTTACCCTGGGGACAATAAATGCCTTTATTTGTAAATGTTATCAGTTTCAATGGAAAATATTTTGATTTTCTATAAAACGTTCTGTATTTATAGAAGTTTGGTTATGTTTTAGCCTTCAAAAATCTAACCAATTCTGTATTTTGTATGAAAATATTAAAGAGTTTGAAATTATAACTTTAAAATCAATTTTATTTTGTATTTTTATCTACCTACTAGTAGATAGATAAAATGAATACGAAAGACAAAATTATTGAAACTGGAAACAAACTGCTCACTGAAAGAGGGTATAATGCTTTTAGCTATGCCGATATAGCGAAAAACATTAATATAAAAACATCTTCTATACATTACCATTTCCCCTCCAAAGCAGAGCTATGCCTGGCTATTATTGAGATGCACCGGCAACGGATCCTAAGTCTGAAAGATTCCCAGAACACATTCTCAGCAACGGAAAAACTGCAAAAACTTTTCAACTATTACCTTTTCCTTATTGATAAACAGCAGATCTGCCTGACCGGTACTTTAGCTTCTGATTATCATTCACTTGATGAAAACATCACAGAGAAACTAAAAGAATTTAACGAGACCATTCTGTCCCATACAACAGCAATTCTGGAATCAGGAATTGAAAAAAAAGAATTTCGGGTGATTAAGAACTGCCGGTTAAAGGCTTTGGAACTTTTATCCCTGTTAGTTGGATTGGCACAGGTAGGAAGGCTATATACAAAAGAAGAGATTCAACTTTTAATGGATGAAATTATTAATAATCTAAAACTTTAAAAATGACCTTTTACCAAAAGATAAGCAAATACGGAGCAAAGATTATCGGTCTGCCCACGCTCTTTAAATGGACGTTCAATATATCTCCTATGTACCGCAGAAGCACTGCCAGAATACAGTCTGTATCCGAAGATTTATCAAAGATCTGCATTAAACTTACTATAAGCTATAAGAACAAAAATTATATGGGAACCATTTTTGGCGGGAGTATGTTTTCCTCAGTAGATCCCATTCCAATGGTACAGCTCATATATCTTACAAATCATCGATACGTCATTTGGGACAAATCTGCAGAAATCTATTTCAAACGTCCTGCTAATACTGATCTTTATGCAGAGTTTATTTTTACAAAAGAGGAATTGAAGGAAATAGAGGAGCGGATAAAAACTGAAAATGAAATTGTCATTGTAAAAACAACACAACTTACAGATAGAAATAAAGAAACCCTTTACTGCGAAATAAAGAAAACCATCTACATTGCCGATAAAAACTTTTATAAACAAAAGCGGGAACTAAAAAAGCAGAAAGCTGAATAGCATCCTCGCCTTCGGATACCATTCAAAATTACCCATACATTAAGGTAAAAATTTCCTGCATTCCTTACTTCTCATTCCTTTTTAAGTGATTAAATATTACTGTTCAGTTTGAAGTGACCAGTTAATCTGTTTTTAGATAGAGCTTTCCAGCAATAAAACATTGAACTTTTCAGCAATAAATTTCCTTTCGAAATCTATGACCTTTGTTCTGTAACAATAAAGAAAACAAAATGAGCAAAACAATTTTAATTACAGGTGCAGCAAGCGGTTTCGGAAAAATAGCCGCATTTGATCTGGCTAAAAAAGGCCACAAAGTTATCGCAACAGCACAGGTGTATCCACAGATGAGCGATTTAATCAGGGAAGCAGGAGAACAGGGAATTGAACTTACGGCTGATAAACTGGATGTAACCAATCCACAGGACATCAATTATATCCTTAAAAAATATGATATTGATATTCTGATCAGCAACGCCGGTATTATGGAGGGTGGCCCTATTGCTGAGCAACCACTGGAGCTTATACGCTCGATGTTCGATGTGAATGTTTTTGGAGGATTACAACTTGCGCAAGGCTTTGTTAAAAAATTCATTGAACAAAAGAAACCGGGCAAGATTGTATTCACCACTTCAATGGGAGGATTATGGACCGTTCCGTATGTAGCAGCCTATTGTGCCTCAAAACATGCTATGGAAGCTATTGCAGAGGGCTTAAAAACTGAACTGGCTCCGTTCAATATCAAGATAGCAACCTGTAATCCGGGTGTTTTTGGAACAGGGTTTAATGACAGGGGTGTAGACTCCATTTTCCGATGGTATGATCCTGAAATGAACTTTACTCCGGAATCTGCTTTTGATGGGGCAGCTGATTCTCTTACCCACCAGCTGGATCCGCAGTCTATGGCAGAGGTTATTGTGAATGTGGCACTGGATGATAATTCCAATTTCAGGAATGTGCATCCTAAAGAAACGGAAGATTTTGTCAAGCAAATACAGGCCGATGCGTGGACTGCAAAAAGTTAAACAATGAGCATAACGTATAACCAGGCTACAAAAGTGCTTCAGGCAGCCACAGAAAAAGCAAAATCTATCAATATTCCCGTAACTATTGCCGTTGTAGATACAGGAGGGCATCTTGTTATCCTGGCAAGGCTGGACAGTGTTTACGGTGTTATCGATTTTGCCGTTAAAAAAGCAAAAACAGCAATAATGTTCGGTGTCGACAGTGATGTGATGGGAACGATCATTGCCGGAGCAGAAATTCACGGATATGGTATGCTGAATTCCAACGAGGGGCTTCTTACCATCGCGGGTGGAGTAGTGATCAAAGATGCTGAAGGCAAGATCATAGGTGCAATAGCGTCTTCCGGGGGATCTACTGAACAGGATAAGGAGATTGCAGAGGCAGGTGCTGCTGTTATCGCTTAAATTTCAGATATTTGCAGTATGGAGAAAACTTCGGAAATCATATTCGATAAACTGGTCTATTCCTGTTCTTTTGAAATGTACAGGGGACACGAAGAGTTTATTCCCGATCATTTTCTGGGCTATCAGCTGTCCGGTGAAACGCATGCTTTTCATGACAAAGGCAAAACTGTTATAAAGGAGAATACTGTAATGCTCGTCAGGAAAAATCAACTGATCCGAACGGTAAAGTATCCTTCAAAGAATAAAAAATACCAGTTTCTGTCTATAACTCTTGATCAGGAGACACTCCGGCAGTATGCAGCAGAACATAGAATAAACCCATCCGAAAGATTTTCCGATACTGAAAGACTCTTTTTTGAGCCTAATGAATTTTTCAGCGGGTATTTTGTTTCACTGCTTCCGTATATTGACAAAACAAAAACAGCAACTTCTAGGCTGGCTGTTTTAAAGGTTAAAGAGGCGATAGAGCTTATTCTGCAAAGTAATCCAGATTTTAAAAACCTGCTTTTTGATTTTTCAGAACCGCATAAGATTGATCTTAAGGAGTTTATGAATAAGAATTTCAAATTCAATGTGCCGGTGGAAACATTTGCAAGGCTCACAGGCCGCAGTCTTTCAGGGTTTAAGCGTGATTTCAGCAAAGCTTTCAACATGACACCTAAACAATGGCTTAAAGAAAAAAGACTGGAAGAAGCATATTATCAGATCCGGCATAAAAACAAAAAGCCATCCGATATTTATCTCGAACTGGGATTTGAAAATCTGTCGCATTTTTATTATTCTTTCAAACAGAAATTCGGTCTTACCACCACAGAAGTTTAAATTAAAAAAACACAACCAGGATAAGAAAGGAACAGTGAACAGCTGTTCCTTTTATTTATTAACATGTTTTAAACTTTAACCGGCAATTGCAAGTGTCCGGAAAAACAAAGTTTTAATATATTTGGGGTAACTATCTTAGATGATAAATCCGGATTATAACTTATAGAATAAAGTTCGTTTAACCCGGAAATTCATTTTATAGATTGTTTACGAATATTAAATTTAGAAATGAAAAATTCAAACCTGGCAATTTCAGCAACACTTTTAGCGATTATCTGTGTACAGGGAGGCGCTTCCATTGCCAAACAGCTCTTTCCTCTGATAGGCCCTATTGGGACTGTCAGTCTGAGAATCGGGCTTTCTGCTGTGTTGCTCATTTTGATTAACCGTCCGAAATTTTTGCAGTTCACCACACAAAAATGGAAGTACTGTGCAATGTATGGGATTGGTCTGGCAGCGATGAATCTCGTTTTCTACATGGCTATTCAAAGAATCCCGTTGGGCCTGGCGGTTACGGTAGAATTTGCAGGGCCTTTATTTTTGGCCATTGCTTTATCCCGGAAATTGCTGGATGTAGTATGGGCATTGCTGGCCTGTATCGGGATATTACTCATTGTTCCGTGGCAGAGCGATCATGTTGATCTGGTTGGACTTGGCTTGGCTTTTCTTGCAGGAATGTTTTGGGCGGTATACATCGTCATGGGTGGAAAAGTGGCTAAAATTATGGATGGAAAAGATGCGGTTACCACCGGAATGGTATTCGCAAGTCTGGCCATCATTCCTTTTACCATATGGGACGGTGCTGTATTCAATCTTACACCCTCTATTTTTGTGAAAGGTTTAGGAGTGGCTATTTTGTCTAGTGCGTTGCCATTTTCACTGGAAATAATGGCATTGAAAAGACTTCCCGCAAAGACCTTCAGTATTCTGATGAGCCTGGAACCTGCATTTGCAGCTCTTTCGGGTTGGGTATTTCTGGCAGAAGAATTGAGTTTTTTACAATGGATTTCAATCGGTTGCGTCATTGTGGCCAGTATAGGAACAACTGTTTTCAGTAAAGTGGCAGCTCAGAATGAAATTGTTCAAAGCAAAGAATAAGCTCCTGCATAAAAAAGGGGTATTATTTTTCAGGCTGATTCTTCAAATAATTAATAATCCCGATCACATCTTCCTTACCGAAACCTTCATCATGGGCAGACTGGTAGGTTTTGCTCAGAACCTCAGATAGAGGAAAATCAGCTCCGGCTTCTTTGGCGAGGAGAATATCTTTCAGCATCAGGTCCAAAGCAAAAGCAGGTTGATAATCTTCACGGATCAGCATAGGGGTTTTAACCTTTGTTGCACCGCTACCGCTGGCACTTTCATTAATGATTTCCAGCATTGCTGTACGGTTAATTCCTAATTGATCTGCAAAGAGGACGGTTTCTGCCAATCCCTGGTAAATCGCAGACAGTAAATAATTGATGGAAAGCTTCCCTGCGATTCCTTTTCCGTTTTCCCCTAAATGCTTTACTGCTTTTCCCAGTTTTTCAAGGTAAGGCATAGCCCGTAAAAGGTCTTTTTCTTCACCACCTGCCATAATGATCAGTGTTCCTTCTGCAGCAGGAACGGTACTTCCGGCTACCGGTGCATCAATGAAAGCTGCTTCTTTTATTTTAACGGCTCCGCTTAGCTCTGCAGTAGCCCGTGGAGAGATGGTGCTCATGTCTATAAAAAGTTTTCCTGCAATGTCCGATTTCAGGATATCTTCGTAAACTGCTTTGGTGGCATGATCATCAGTGAGCATGGTGAAAATGATGCTGCTGTTCTTCACCAGATCTGAAATCTGGGTATAAACAGTTGATTTTTCTTTAAAATTTTCAGCTTTTTCAGGTGATCTGTTGTAAACTGAAAGCGGAAATCCTGCCTTTTCAAGATTTTTGGCCATAGGGTGACCCATATTTCCTAGTCCGATGAATCCTATTCTCTCTTTTTCCATGCTATATTTTTAAGGTGATTAAACAATTGATTTTTAAGCTAAAATCATAATTATTGACACTATAAAATATGAATTTCATAATGCAAGCCTGCTCTATTTGCAGCAAAAAACTGACCAAAGGCAGGCTGTAATATTTTTTGTGGATTAACTTTTAAAACCCGGAAAACTTACGGAAATTTGCAGCAAATAAAAATCAATGAGGATCATAGACGTCGAGAAATGGAACAGGAAAGAGCATTTTGAATTTTTCTCAAAAATGGACAGTCCTTACTTCGGCTTTACCACCGAAGTAGATTGTACAAAAGCGTATGCTAATGCAAAGGAAAACGGACATTCTTTTTTTGCAACATATCTTCACCGGTCAATGGTAGCCGTCAATACCGTAGACGAGCTGAAACTTCGGATTGTAGATAATCAGGTGGTTTTATATGATGCTATTCATGCAGGAACTACGATAGGAAGGGCAGACGGGACTTTTGGTTTTGCATTTATCCCTTTTTCAGATGATTTTAATACATTCAATAAAATAATGCAGGAGGAAATAGAAGATGTACAGCGCACATCAGGAATCAGGATGAATAATGGCGAGCTTGGTAAAGATCTCATCAGGCATTCAACCATTCCATGGAATTCTTTCAGCGCATTGCTTCATCCTACCAGCTATAATAATTCTGAATCTGTTCCCAAAATTACATTCGGAAAGTTCAGCATCCGTGACGGTAAAAAATTTCTTCCGGTCTCTGTGGAAGCTCATCACGGGCTGGCAGATGGAATTCATATTGCGAGATATCTGGAAGAATTTCAGAGACAGCTTGATCAATAAGAAAGTTGACCAAGAAAGCCTGAAAATATTAAAGTCTACGATAGACATTAATCCTTCATCAATATTTTTAATAAAACTCTTCTGTCTTTGTATGATGGTATGCATACTTTGCCTTATTCCGAAAAATAATTTCCTGATTTTAATGATTTCATTCATTTAAAGTCCTTTTTATAACCGGAAACCTGGATATTTCTAATTTTAAAATTCTGTGTATTGAATAATATACTGCTCAAAATCTTCAAAAACATTGATTGAGATCATAAAAAGCGAAATCTACATCTGCTACATTTGCTTAAGAATAAATGAAGAATTAATTTCAAGGCATAGCATAAATAAGGCAAATACACTGGTATAGGATGGCGTGGTACATATGTGGTATTTTAATTCTGTAAAATTTTAATCATTTTTTCTTTCTTTGTTTTGTTTAAAATAACTGAAAGAATCACAGCCGGTGAAAATTTTTAAGGATAGAACTCCTGAGATATTCGCGGATAAAATATGAAATTGATGTATGTGACCTGAAACCTTCATTTAAAGCAGTTATTCATTTAGCTATTGAAGAAGAATTTGTACTGGTGCTCAAGTTTGTACAGTGCCAGAAATAAGTAGAGATGAGAAAAATATTATGAAAAACGAAAAACCACAATCTAATTTAGAAGATTTAAACCAAAAAAATGTAATGCAGGACGAAATTATAGCATTAGCTAAGGAAAATTCACCGCGCCTGCTGAATAAATTCAGATTAGTTTACCCTGATTTTTTTGATAAAATAGCTAAGGTATATGCCGGACTCAAAAATTCTGAACTGATTTTTTGCATTTACCTGAAACTCAACTTTACCACCAAGGAAATCGCAACTTACACTTTTGTAACCCCAAAAGCCATTCAGAACAGGAAAAACAGGATCAGGAAGAAGCTTAATATTCCTTCCGACCTGGATATTTACAAATGGTTTAATGACCTTTAAATTTTTGTATCAGATTATATTTGGATCACTGCTTTATCCAGATCATGATAAAGCAGTATTTTCCATTTTTCTTCAGCAGCTTTTTTTTGCCATTTCACTCTTAATTCCATTGCTTTTCTTCCGTCAAAATCACTTTTATACGCGAGGTGATATTTTAGATAAGATTCCTGCGGAAGATCATCTGCCCCGTAAAAAGCAGTTTCCCCGTTTTCTCTGATCCAGAATACCTGCATGAAAGGAGTATGCCCGCCTGCAACTTCAAAAGAGATTTCCTCACTGATGTTTCCCTGATCGTTATCCATCCATACAATATTCGGCAGGGTGATCAGTTTTTCCAGTACATTAAAATCAAAAGAAGGATTTCCTTTATTTTCCATTGCAAAACCCAGTTCCCGTTTTTGAATATAAATTTCTGCATTGGGAAATGTTGGTACAAAACTGTTGTCAATCTCTTGAATACTGCCGTCAATATGATCTTTGTGGAGATGAGAAAGGAGAAGTTTAGTGATCTGCTCAGGTTTGATATTTTCTTTTTCCAGTAATTCCAGAATCACGGTTTTTCCCTCAGCATTTTTCCATCCGATACCGGCATCTATAAGAATATAATCTTGCTCCGTAATGATCAGAAATGGTTGTACAGCCATTTTAATTCCTTTAACGGTATCAAAATTTTCATCGGTAAGCAGGGTAAAATCTTTCGTTTTGCTGGCAGAAAAATTGCCTTCTTTAAGCGGAATAATTTTCATCCTGCAAATTTCCCTAATATTTCTAAAATGTGAAAACCTTTTTTTCAATAGGATACATTGGAAAAAACAATCATATTTACCAGCTGCTCAGACCGTTTTCCATAGCTTTGGCATAATGTTCCTCGTCAAAAGAGTAGAGGTCAGGAGCTTTATGGGCGCCGCCACGTCTCTGTTCGTCAAGCTTTTTCAAAATTCCCAGGTTCTTTATTTTTCTGTAAAAATTCCCACGGTTCAGCTCTTTTCCCAAAACAGCTTCATATAATTTCTGCAGTTCCGGAAGGGTGAACTTTTCTGGCAGTAGGTTTTTTCCGATAGGCTTTGTAGATATTTTCTGTCTGAGAGTCAGAAGAGCTTTTTGAATAATCTCATAATGATCCATCCCGAATTCTATTTCAGGAAGTTTGCTTACAAAGACCCATTCGCAGGTCTCACTGAACTCATCCGGAATCAGACGAAACATGGATGGCCTGTATAACGCATAATATCCTACAGTAATGAAGCGCTGTTTCTGGAAAAGCGTTTCATCGAAATCCTCAAAATAAAACTCACTTCTGTTTTTCTTCCCGAATACTCCAAATTCTTCGAGGTAAATATCTGTAATTCCCGATCTTTCCTTAAGTATTCTCTTCACAGCATCGTCCAGATCCTCGTCTTTACCAACATAACCACCGGGAAGAAGCCATATTTTTCTGTAATTGGTTTTCAGGAGCAGAACTTTAAGCTCATTATGCTCAAATCCAAAAATAACGGGATCGGCTGAGATATGGGGCAGAAAAATTTCTTTTGCCTCAATTGACTGCTGTAAAAGCTGTTGTTTAGAATCCATGGAACTAATGTGAATGTGTCTTTCTACAAATTTGCTAAAAAAAAATGAATTCCTATTAAAAATCCTTTCAGATAAAGACATTTAAGATAAAACTGTTTAAATAATCAAGATAAAATAATATAATCACAAAATATTAACAGCCATTTTCCGTTAAAGTAAGCATATAACACAAGGCTGACATTCTGTAAGTCTATTACTGACGAAAAAAACTCCCTTCTTCCCGTTTATAATTTATTATTTTTTAGATTAAATGCCATAGTTGATTGAAAGAGGCCGTTTGCAATAGACGGCCTCTTTTTAATTCCTTATCTTTGCAATTCTTCAAAATGGTATGGTGATAGAATCTATCCATGGGATCATTCCTGATTACCAATGCAGGATACGTCCTGCTCATTAATTCTATTTTTACATTTGAAGTTAAAATTATCAATTAAACTATGCAGAAGAGCAATACGAACGGTATTTCGAGAACAGTGATCTGGCTTATGGCCGTTATTTCGGGCCTGGTGGTAGCCAATAATTATTACAACCAGCCTTTACTTGCCCTTATTGCTGACGATCTTCATATTTCCGAAAGTGCAGCAGGCAAAATTTCTGTGCTTACACAAATAGGATACGCTTTAGGATTATTATTAATTGTTCCTTTGGGAGATAAATTTTTCCGTAAGAAATTGATTCTGATCGATCTGTTTTTAGTTTTTGGCTCATTACTATGGATGACTTTCGCCACCCAGTTGTGGATGCTGTATGCTGCGAGTTTACTGATCGGGGTAACGTCAGTAATTCCTCAATTATTTATACCTATTGCCGCTGAATTATCCTCTGATCAAGAAAAATCTTCCAATATCGGAACAGTGATGTCAGGATTATTATTAGGGATTCTTTTATCCAGATTTATAGGTGGAATTGTGGGTGATGTGTGGGGCTGGAGAGCCATGTTTGGTATTGCTGCAGGCCTGATGGTTATTGTCTGGATGGCTGTATACAAAATGCTTCCGGAAATGCAGCCAAATTTTAAAGGAACCTATAAGGAATTAATGCAGTCTGTAGCCCATCTGGCAAAAACACAGCCTATATTGCAGCTGGCTTCATTCCGTGGAGCCATGGCTTTTGGATCGATGTGTGCTTTATTTACAACATTGGTCTTTCATATGGAGAAACCGCCGTTTAATGCAGGTTCATCGGTGGTGGGAAGCTTTGGACTGGCTGGAGCTGTAGGAGCATTGGCAGCCGCTAAAGTGGGGAAGCTTCAGAAATATCTGGATATTAACAAGATTATTCTGTATTCGCTTTTTATTGTCGTGGGAAGCTGGGCTTTTACCTATTTTGCAGGTGAAACTTACTGGGGGTTGATCGTCGGAGTGATCTTGGTTGATCTTGGCGTACAGTCCAGCCATATCATGAACCAGACTAATTATTTCTTAATTAAATCCAATGCCGTAAACCGTTTGAATACTGTTTACATGGTTTCATATTTCATTGGCGGATCACTTGGAACCTGGCTGGCATCTCTTGCCTGGCAGTATGCACAGTGGGAGGGAGTTTGCTTTGTAGGAGCATCTTTCGGACTGCTTGCCATTTTAGCTCATGTTGTATTCAGCAACAAAGTAAATGCACCCCAGCCTTAATTTTCAACCTCTGCTTTATTCATATTTTCCTGAACTAAGTTCCTGTGCTTGGTTCCCCACTTTTCCAGATCTTCCCAGATCGGGATCAGTTCTCTGGCAATATCCGTAAGCTCATAATCTACTCTTGGCGGAACTTCTGCGTGTACCGTTCTTTTTACCAGTCCTTCTTTTTCCAGTTCCCGGAGTTGAAGGGTGAGCATTCTTTCGGTAATTCCGCAGATCCGGTCGCGTACTTCACTGAAACGCAGTTTTCTGTCTTTTAATCTGTTTAAAATCAGAAGTTTCCATCTGCCTCCGATCTTACAGACGGCATAAGACAAATCACATTCCTGTATGTACTTTTTATTGATGTTATTCGTTGAGTTTTCCTTTATTTTTCCCATAGCTTACAAATTTGTTAGTACCGTACAATTAGCTGTATACAGTGCAAATGTAAGGTTTGAAAATTAATTTTACACTCAGAAACTGAAAATAACAGCAGTTCCGGAACAAGAGCGCTCAACGTTCCTAAATAGTATTCATACAAAAACAAGAGTAATGGAGTTAACAAAACCTATCAGTCAGATTTTAAATCACTTAGAAAAAATACATTCATTCAATGCACAAAATCCGTTAGAGGATACCCGTAAATACCTTGAAACCATGTCTTTTCAGCTTAGCAGAAAAAAAGAACCTGTTGCAATGATAGAGGAGCTGAATATTTCCCTGGAAAGTCATCAGGTTCCAGTCCGGATTTACCGTCCAAAAGGAAAGGATGTCCAAAATTCATCAGCAATCATTTATATTCATGGAGGATGGTTTATTGCCGGCGGTTTTGAAACCCACGATGCTATAGTTCGAAAACTGGCCAATAAAACCGGATCTGTTGTGTTCTTTGTGGATTACCGACTGGCTCCTGAGCATCCTTTTCCTGCAGGCTTAAACGACTGTATTGATTCTGTAAAATGGATTGCAGACCATGCAGTATCTTTAGGAATTAATGCCAATCAGATCGGTATTATCGGAGACAGTGCCGGAGGTGCGCTTGCAACAGGTGTTTCTACCCAGATAGGAGAACTGTTGAAGTTTCAGGTACTGATTTACCCTGCTGCAGATCATCAGTTCAATACAAAATCCTGGGAAACTTATGAAACAGGGCCTGTTCTTAACAAAGAAGGCGGGATCCAGGCCTGGAAATGGTATTATCCCGAAGGCAGAAACAACCCCGATCCCTTAGCCGTTCCGATACTGATAAAAGATTTCAAAAATACACCGCCTACACTGTTTTTTATTGCAGAACATGATCCTTTAAGAGATGAAGGAGAAGAGCTGGCAACCCATATGCAAGAGGCAGGAGTTCCTATACATACCATCTTTTATAAAGACATGGTTCATGGCTTTATGCATATGGATGAAGTGCTGAATGAAGCGGATCAGGCCGTACACGAAATGGCAGAATTTGCCCATCAACATCTGAAAACCGTTACAAAATAAGGATGAAAAAGTATGCATATATTGGATGCCTGGGATTTATTGCCGTAATTACCACGGAATTCGGAGTGATAGGAATTTTGCCACAGATCGCGCAGCATTACCAAATAGGGATTGACAAAGCAGGATGGCTTCTGAGTGCTTTTGCACTGATCATCGCCATAACAGGGCCATTCATGACTCTTTTAATGTCCGGATTTGACAGGAGGAAGGTGATGCTGGCGGCTATTTCTATTTTTTTGTTTACGGCTATGATTTCTGCCATGTCGCCTCCGTTCTGGCTTCTGATGCTGGTCCGGGTATTTCCAGCATTTTTACAACCGGTTTATATTGCAACGGCCTTGTCTGTTGCAGTATCCGGTTCAGAGAAGAAACAAGCTAACCAATTAATGGGAATTGTATTTATTGGGGTTGCGCTGGCTATGGTTACCACGGTTCCTTTTGCAACCTGGCTGGCCAGTGTTTGGATCTGGGAATCATCTTTTATTGTTCAGGCTGTAGTAAGCACAATAGCGCTCAGCGTTATTTTTTTTCTGCTTCCTGCTATGCCTGTTACAGAAAAAAAATCCTATAAAAGCCAGCTTAAAATTTTAACTCAACCCACCTTTATCATCAGTACTGCCATGAATTTTTTCATGATTACAGCGTGGTTCTCTACCTATAGTTTTTTTGCAGATTACCTGAATAAAGCAAAAGGAATGGACAGTACGATGGTAAGTTATATGCTTTTCCTATTCGGGATCATTGGGATATTTTCGAACTGGATAGCCGGAAAAATGCTGAGCTGGAATGTTTCGAAAACGACAGCCCTGTTTCTTTCCGGTACTGTCCTCATGCCTTTTCTGCTGTATTTCTCAGGAAGCAATATAGCTATGAATATCATCAGCATTGCTATTTGGGGATTTTTGTATTCTCCCAGCTTCCAGAATGCATCCACCTATATGATTTCTTCCGTTCCGGACTCACTGGAGTTTGCAAACAGTTTGGCAACATCTTTCGGAAATTTAGGCGTGACTTTGGGCACTACTTTAGGAGGATGGATGATTGTTACCCAAGGAGCATCATATAATCCGTGGATAGGTTTTGTTTTCGGTATTCTGGCTTTTATCATGATCATCCTGAGAAGTATTCTGGAGAAAAAGAATACAAAGAAAAAAATCATTATTCCGTGTTCTTAATTATAATGTAACAAAATTTGTTACATTAATAAGAATACACTATCTTTGATCTTTAAATAATTTCACCAAAAATTAAAAAAGAAAAATGAAAATAGAAATATGGTCTGATGTAATGTGCCCGTTTTGCTACATCGGAAAGAATAATTTTGAACAGGCCCTTGAAAAGCTTCCGTTTAAAAATGAAGTCGAAGTAGAGTGGAAGAGCTTCCAGTTAGATCCAACTTTAGACCCGGCTCAGCCTCAAAATACAATCGAATATTTTAAAGAGAAGAAGGGATTTCCGGCAGAACAGGCTGCCCAGATGATCGGCCAGGTAGCCCAGATGGGCAAAGGTGCCGGAATTGATTTTAACTTTGAAAAAGCTTTGATCATCAATACTTTTACAGCCCACAAATTACTTCATCTTGCCAAAAAATACGGTAAGGCGAATGAGATGGAAGAAGCCCTTTTTAAAGCGCACTTTATCGACGGAAAAAATGTAGGAGATATTGAAGTACTTGTTGCCCTCGCAGAAAATTTAAATATGGATAAAGATGAAGCAAGACAGGCTTTAGTTTCAGACCAGTTTAATTATGAAATCAATCAGGATATTCAGGAAGCCAAAAACAATGGTATATCCAGCGTTCCTTTCTTCGTATTGAATGGAAAGTATGCGGTATCCGGAGCACAGCCGGCAGAAGTTTTTGCAGAAGCTTTGCAGCAGACCTATAAGGAAACAGTAAGCCCGTTTAAAGATCTTTCCAAAGATGGCGGCGCATCTTGTGATGCAGATGGATGCAGTATTTAAATTTTAAAGTATATTTTTTAAACGCAAAGTTATTTTGATTGTAAGAAAACAGGAATTTGGTCTTGCCACTGATAAGCTAATATGACCTCCGCTTAATCAGATCAATCAAAGATTGATTTTCTCTTTGCTTTCTCCAACTATGCATTATTAAAATAAAACTTTGCGTTTAAAATCAGCTTATTAATAATAATTTTCAACATAGAACACCTCCATTAGAGGTGTTTTGTTATTTAAACCCCGAATAATAAACGAAAGATCCTCCTATTTATCCATTCAATGCTTATTTTTGTTCAAATATTTATATTCCATGATAAAAATAAATGCTGAATCTCAATATCCCGTTTCAGAAACCCTGTTTGTCTTTGCTCTGGATTCAGAAGCAGGAAAAGCATTTGAGGGGAAAAATAAACTGGTAACAGGAATCGGGAAAGTGAATGCAGCCATAGAACTGACAAAAGAAATTCATACCAGAAAGCCAAAACTGATCATTAACCTTGGATCTGCAGGAAGTAAAAGCTTCAGTAAAGGCGAAGTAATCTGCTGTACAAAGTTTATCCAGCGCGATATGGATGTAAGAGGGCTTGGCTTCAGTCTTTACGAAACGCCACTGTCCGGAATTCCTCCTGTTCTGGAATACGGTCTTGAGATGAATGGCCTGGAGCAGGGAATCTGTGGCAGCGGCGACAGTTTTGAAATGAATCATTCCGAAACAGATTACAACATTGTAGATATGGAGGCTTATCCGCTGGCTCTTATTGCCCAAAAAGAAAATATTCCGTTTTTATGCCTTAAGTATATTTCAGATGATGCAGGAAGTGATGCTGCGGACGATTGGTCGGTTCAGGTACATCTGGCTTCTGAAGCGTTTAAAAAGATATTATTTTCATAGGATGATTTCTGCTTGAAATTTGAGATCGCAGTTCTTATGAAAGTTACCTTTTATCATCCCCTGCATCCTGTACTTCAAAAATATATTGAAGGATATTATTTTGTAGACAAGGATGACAGCCACCAGCCCGTAAGATACCTTACCTTTCCGGACAATTACTTTATTGTATCAGCCTGTCAGGACGTGTCTATTACTCAGGATAAGGGTTGGGTAGAGATTCACAGATCATTATCGGAAAACCTGGTGATTGATTTTGTTTCCAGATGCTCTGTTCCTACTGAAATTTGTTACCGGCAATCTGTAAACGAAGTTACGGTTTACTTTAAGCCATTGGGAATGTATCATTTTTTTGAGGTAGATGAAAGTTCAGCTTTAAAGGAAGTTCTTCATCTTTCAAATTTTAATGAAATCATGAATGCTGTTTTAAAAGAAAAGGATAGGAAGCAGCAAATTGAATTGCTGGAAAATTACTGGCTTTCAAAATTCCAACAGAAAAATCTAACCTTAGCCTACAATATTCTGGCTGATTTTGATACTGAGCTGATCATCGAAGAAATTGCTGAAAAAAACGGAATTACAAGACAGTATCTGAATAAAATTTCAAACCGATATCTGGGCAAACCCGCATCAGAATTCAGAAAAATCCAGAGATTCCGTAAAGTCCTGATTTCAAATAAAAAAACCAGAAACCTCACGGAACTTTCATATGAAAATCTTTTTTATGACCAGTCTCATCTTATTAAAGATTTTAAAGAACTAACAAAAATAAGCCCGGGAAAATTCTTTGAAAATGTAGATACGCAACAAAATAATATCTGGTTATTTATCTGAGTTTCCATTTTTACAATTTATATGATTTTCATTGAGATACTTTTGCTGAAACATTATGCCTGTTTCAATGAAAAAAATAATAGCCGGAGTTTTATTTTTACACTCCTTATTCTCTTATGCACAGAGAAACGAAAATACAGCGGTACTTGCTGACATCACAGAAAAAGTAAAGCAATATTACATCGATAAAGATGCCTACAAAAGAGTGGATTCTTTATTTCAGAGTGAATCTGGAAAAGGGACTTTTAATGATTTGAGCAAAAAAGATTTTGCAGCACTGCTCACTCAAAAGCTGCGGACTGATATAAAAGACAAACATTTCTTTGTTAAGTATCTTGAAAACTACAGTCCGGAAAAGCCAATCGATGAAAAGGAAAGAGAAAAGCAGGATAATTTTCACAACAGTCTTGAAAATTTTGGTTTTGAAAGTGTTCAACGTTTGCAGGGCAATATTGGCTATATAGATTTCAAAGGTTTTGCTCCCCCTGAATCCAGCGCAAAAACACTGGCCTCTGTAATGGATTTTGTGGCCAATACCCATTCCTTAATCATTGACCTTAGAGAAAATGGAGGCGGAGATAATGGAATGCTTATGCTATTCTGCAGTTACTTTTTTGACAAAAAAACGAACCTTTACACTACTTATTTAAGACATACGGGCCAGACGATACAAAATATAACACAATCTGAAGTTTCCGGACAGAAATACCTCCATAAAAATATTTATATCCTTACCAGTAAAAGAACTTTTTCCGCAGGGGAGGCAGTCGCTTACTTCTTACAGGAACATCAACTGGCCGAAGTAATAGGTGAAAAAACCGAAGGAGCCGCCAATCCTGTAGATCATTTTATCATCCAAAATCAATACTTACTGCTTGTTCCGGCAGGGAAAATTACTTCTGCCAGGAGTCATAAAAACTGGGACCATATTGGGATAACCCCTGATCAGGAAGTAAAAGCCGAAGATGCATTAAAGACGGCCCATCTTAAAATTTTAAAAAACATTTTAAAAACAGGAACAAAAACAGAACTGAGCATACCCCAAATAAAAAATCTTATTAATAAATTAGAACAATAAATACGCATTATGTCATCAATAACAATTTTGAAAGCTGGAATAAATGACCTTGAAACTATTCAGAATATTGGAATACAGACTTTTTCCGAAACCTTTTCCGAAAGCAACCCAGAGGAAGCTATGAAAAATTATCTCGAAAAAAGTTTCAGTACGGAAAAAGTAAAATCAGAATTGAACCACGCAGATTCCCATTTCTATATTGCATGGGAAGAGGACATTGCTGTAGGCTATCTCAAATTAAATTCAGGATCTGCACAAACAGAACTGCAGGATGATACGGCTATGGAAATAGAGAGGATATATGTTAAAAAAAGCCACCACGGTCAGAAAGTAGGGCAGTTGCTGTATGATCAGGCCTTGGAAACAGCAAAAAGTTTTAACAAACAATACCTTTGGCTTGGGGTCTGGGAAAAGAATCCAAGAGCGATTAGATTTTATGAAAAAAACGGTTTTGAAGTATTCGGAAGCCATACCTTCAGGTTGGGAGATGATGAACAGACTGATCTGATGATGAAAAAAATCCTGAAATAATTTAAAAATTAAATTTTTGTTGCTGAGTTTTTTGAAACATTAAGAACATTGAAGCAATTAAGGAAAGTTAAGATTAAAATCAGAAGATTTCTTAAGTATAGTATTTACTTAAAGCGAAGCTCACCTTAATAATCTTAAAAATTTATTAAATCTTAATGGTTTAAAAATAGTTTAATTAAAAAAATCCTTTTAAGCACAAGTCTTAAAAGGATTTATCATGATTGATTAATAAACGTTATCGAAATAATTTAAATATTTTCAAAGTTTTTTCCCAAATGTTCTTCAATCACAAAGAATGGGTCTTCAGTAAGCGTATGGGCTCTCATGTCCATTAAACTTACTTTACTCATCATACGGAGCATAATTCTTCTCTGGCAACGGTATTCCATCCCGTCAATGTTTCTCACGCCGGCACGAAAAGCTGATCTTCCGTGAGCACATAAATGATTATTGACCAATATAACATCTCCGGCCTGTGGCGTAAATCCTGAATAAATCAGATCTCTTGCCTCTTCCCAGAATTCATTCAGATGATATTGAGCATCATCACTTTGCTTAATGCTTGGATTGAATAACTGTTCTGCTGCGTCAAATCGCATGAAAGGAAGTTCATAATTCCCATAAAGAATGGCATCCAGCACTTCTTCTTCATCAGTTGCTGTTTCAAGATTGGCATCTTTTGGAATCTTGTACATGCGCTCAAAAAGAGGTCTGAATTTTTCACCGATAGATTCATGGGAACGAATGGAATACAAGGTAGAAGGTACCTGCTCTTCATTTCTGATATACATAAAGCTCAAAAAGTCAGCCTGATGTTTCAGAAAGGCATCTTCCGTATGCACATAAAGATCCGTTGAAGATCCTGATCCGGTCTGGGTTTCACGCATTTTTTCATCAGGGATGATTGCATGCATTAACCCACCGCCTTTACGCTGAGAATAATACTGTACCGGCTTCGATGGAAGCGCTCCATGCATCAAGGCACAGGCAAAACCGTAAAGATTGAACTTGGAATAATCTGCAGACTGCCAGTTGGCTGGGGTAGTACCGATACTTTCCTGATCAATATCCATCAATCCCCTGAATGCGATAGCTCCGTACTGATCTTTTGAAAAGTCGCTGGCAAAATCAGCGGCTATATGCAGAATTCTTTCCGGTAAAAAATAAGAGGCCAGCTGGTGAACATGGGTGATAAATTCCCTGTTTTCATAGCTGCCATATTTTCTCTCAAGATGCGCCGCTGCATCTTGTATCATTCTTCTTTCCTGAGAGGTAATCTCAATGATGGCGGGAAGCAGTTTTACCGCAGTAATACTGTCGTTATCTAAAATTTCTGGCGAATTCATTAAAAAAATATTTGGTGTGTGAATTAAATTTCTATATTTGTTTTTAATTATTCTAAATAACAATTGAAAGTTCAAATTTATGAATAATTTATCATCTACCAAATAAAAAGTAAAAAAATGTAAAAATTAAAAACTTGACTGTCAGGTATATACATCTATATATCATATCACTTTACACAACTTATTGATTTTAAAAACCACCTTAGAATACCTTATATGAACAACAATCAAATGCCCGTCGGAGACATCCTGGGCGCTTCCTTACCTCACATTTCGGGGAATTTTGGAAATATTTTTCATTCTGATAATTATGATCATTATCGTTCCGCTGTTAAAGAAACTTTAGATCTTGTGGGAACATTCCTTCACAGAAACGACAAACCCTTCAGCGGAATAGAAGCCAAAGAAATGAAAGGCATGGTACAGCAGATAGACCTTAATCAAAAACTGTCTTCTTACCAGGAACTTCTTCAGGAAGTAGATACTATATATGTAAAGCACGCTACTGCTTTTCACTTACCACAATATGTAGCACACCTTAACTGCCCGATCGTTATCCCAGCTCTTGCGGGAGAAATTCTTGTGAGTGCCATCAATTCTTCCCAGGACACCTACGACCAAAGCGCCGGAGGAACATTCATGGAAAGAAAACTGATCGACTGGACTGCTGAGCAGTTAGGATACAGTGCGGAAACCAGCGACGGTGTTTTCACTGCCGGAGGATCACAGAGTAACCTGATGGGACTTGTGATGATGCGCGACTGCTTTTCTCAGAAAAGATACAATCATAATATCAAATTAGATGGACTACCACAGGAAGCAGGACGTTTCAGAATCTTTGTTTCTGATAAATCCCACTTCAGCAACTTAAAGAATGCCTCAATTATGGGATTGGGCGAGAAATGCATCGTTAAAGTTCCTACGGACGACAGATTCTGTATGGATATCACTTTGCTGAAAAAATACATTAAGAGGGAAGAACAGCTGGGGAATATTCCTATTGGAATTGTAGCCACTGCCGGAACTACAGACTTTGGAAATGTAGATCCGCTGGAAGATATCGCCAATATTGCAGAGCAGTACAACATCTGGATGCATGTGGATGCAGCCTACGGATGTGCTTTGTTATTGAGCGAAAAATACCGCTATCTCCTGAACGGCATTGAAAGAGCGGATTCGGTGACAATAGATTATCACAAATCATTCTTCCAGCCGATCAGCAGCAGTGCTTTCATCGTTAAAAACAAGAGGGAGTTAAGAATCCTGAAGCACCATGCAGATTATCTGAACCCTGCCGAGATGGATGAAGAGGAAATTCCTGCACAGATCAACAAATCCATTATTCAGAGTACACGAAGATTTGATGCTTTGAAACTATGGTTTACTTTAAGAATGATGGGGAAAGAACAGCTTTCCGAGTATACAGATACTGTAATCGACCTGACTAAAGATGTAGCAGCAATGATTCAGGAAAATGCTGATTTCGAACTACTTTCCGATACAGACCTGAGCGTTCTGGTTTTCCGTTATATAAGAGAAGACATTGAAGATCTGAACGCTCTAAACCAATACATCAAAATGAAACTGTTCTACAGTGGGGAAGTGCTGGTTGCCAGTACAAAAGTAGACGGGAATTTCTACCTGAAATTTACTTTCCTTAATCCTATTACGACCACAGAAGACGTACATCAAATTTTAAACAAAATAAAAACTCATGGAGAAGACTTTGGTACAGAAGACTAAGTACACAAAACAGGCGCAGGAAATTACAGTCCGCATCCTGCTGAACGGAATGCTCCGTGAGCTTGGAAACGGAAAATTTTATCAGGGAGTTCCAAAATATGATACCTTAACAGCCAGTGCGGTGCAAAACAGTATTTATCCGCTCCACATCAGGTTTGACCTGAAAAAAAGCGAAGTTTTCTTATTTGCCCCTGTTTCCTATCGTTCCGAAAGTACTTTTCATAACTATGCAATGTCCTTATGGATTGTGGATCACAAAAATCAATCGGTTTCTGAAGCTGATATTGATCAATTGACCGCTTTGGTGTACCAGGAGCTTTCTGAAGGACCTACCCAACAGGGGCAGGAACTTTTCACCAAAAGAATTCAAAACAGCTTCAGGAATCTTCAGATGATCATGAACGAAGGATTAAAAGATAAAGATGCATTAACATATTCTTTCCTTGAATCTGAACAGCAGCTTCCTGTAGGTCACAACCTTCATCCTTTTACAAAAGCAAGAATGGGATTCTCCAGAGAGGAGCAGCTTCTTTACGGTCCGGAATTCAACAAAGGAATCCAGCTTGAATATTTTCTGGTTCATAAAAACTGTGTAAAAGAAAACTCAGTGCTGGATATTTCCTATGAAGAATTTCTAAAAACTCTGATTTCATTACCGGAAAACCTTGAAGAGAAATATCTGAATGAAGGCGAGTCTGTTTCAGACTTTTATACCGTTCCATGCCATCCGTGGGAAGCCAGTTATCTTTTATCTACGAAAGAAGGTGCAGAAATGGTCAGCAACCGTACATTAATCCATATCGGAGTTTTGGGAGAAGAATTTTATTCCACATCTTCCATCAGAAGCATGTACAGCGAGAATATTCCATGGATGCCTAAATTTTCGTTAAATGTCCTTTTAACGGGATCAATCAGAATCAACACCGAAAAAGATCTGGCCAGAGGCTATGCATCAGCACTATGGCGTAAGCATGCCGGAGCATCATTTGAAAAAGATTTCAATCAGTTCAGACTGCTTCTGGAACCAGTAACATTAGGCGTTTACCATGAAGATAAAAATATCGAGAGTCTTAATCTTCTGATCCGCGAAAATCCGTTTTCACCGGAGGACAAAATTGTGTTATTAGCAAGACTTTGTCAGGATGAGCCTTCGGAAGGACAGAGTTTTATCCAAAAATTCTTTACAGATGTTTCTGAGAAACTGGGAACAAGTCCTGAAGAATCGATTACCATTTGGTTTGCAAAATATATTCATTTGTTGATTGCTCCTTTAAACCATTTATACAGCCAATACGGCATGGCTCCTGAAGCACACCAGCAGAATCTTTTAATCCAACTTGATGATCAGTTGCTTCCGAAAACTCTTTTTGTAAGAGATGCACAGGGCTATTTATTAAGAGAAAGCGCAAGAGAACAATATACGGAGCTTTCCAAAGCATATCCTGAGATTGAAGATCTTTTCATCAGGGATGAACGTCTTTTAGATATTATATCTTACCATGTTTTGGTGAGCAATCTTTCAGCACTTATCACTTCATTAGGAAAGACGGGATGGGCGAAAGAGAGAACACTGATTAATATTCTTCACAACCAGTTTGAGCAGATTCATGAGGAAATGGCTTCTGATTTTACCCGTTATGCACTTGAAAACCGTCATTGGGGAACAAAAACCAATTTTAAGGCGGTTGCTAATAAAATTGACGGAATTACAAGCGCTGCAGCTATTTCTTACGCCAAAGTTCCGAATCTTCTTCATTATCACTATTTCTCTGATCAGCTGATTCATCCGAAAGGAAAAGAAGCTTTCTTCAAGCGTTATTTCCAGAAAGATGATGTCACGGTTACAATGAGACCCGTTAATCTTGATGAAGACCTTGAAATGCTTCATGAGTGGTTTAACCGTGAACACGCGATCAAAATCTGGCAGATGAACTGGCCGATTGACGAACTGGAAACCTATTACCGTTTAATGCTGCCGGGTGATGAAGCACACAGTTACATCGTCATGAGCAATGGTGAGCCTACATGTAATATTGAGGTATACTGGCCGTGCAGAGATATTGTGGGCGATTATTATGATGTACTGCCTACCGATTACGGAACCCATCAGTTTATCGCACCCACAGATCCGAAGAAAAAATACGTTTCTCCTTCCACCCAGTCTATGGTAGATTATGTATTTGCCCAGCCTGAGGTTGGAAAAATGGTAGGGGAAGGCTCGGTAGATTCTCTGGCGTCTATGATGAACAAGGCGCATGTCGGATTCAAGGTAGATAAAGTCATTGAAATGCCTCATAAAAAAGCCAATCTTAATTTCTGCTACAGAGAATGGTACTGGGAAAAATTCCCGCAAAACAAAGATGTAGAATTCACCGTAAAAATCACTGAACATGAATAACGACACTGTATATAACGTGATCGGAATAGGTATTGGTCCTTTCAATCTGGGACTTGCCGCTTTATCCAATCCGATTTCTGAATTAAAAACACTTTTCCTTGACCAGAGAGACGGTTTCGACTGGCATCCGGGATTGATGATCGACCACGTAACACTGCAGACGCCTTTTCTATGCGACTGTGTATCCATGGCAGATCCAACCAATCCTTTAAGCCTTCTGAACTATCTGAAAGAAACGAACCGACTGTATAAATTCTTTATCAGGGAAGATTTTTTCATTCCGAGAAAAGAGTATAACCGTTACTGCCAGTGGGTCGTAAGCCAGCTGCCGCAGTGCCGTTTCTCCACGCAGGTTGTGGATATTGTGTATGAAGACGGATTATACTTAATCACAACGGTTCACACCAAAACCCAAGAAACAGAAGTTTTCAGAACAGAAAGACTGATCCTAGGAACAGGAACACAGCCGCATATACCTTCATTTATTCCGAAAGAAGATTCACGTATTCTTCATACAAGCTCATATTTGTACCGCAAGGAAGAGCTTCTGGCACAGGGCAAGAAAATTGCGGTGATTGGTTCAGGCCAGAGTGCAGCAGAGGTTTTCTATGACCTGCTTCAAAGCCGCGATGAAGACACACAGTTGGGCTGGTATTCTCGTCCGGACCGTTTCTTCCCGATGGAATATTCAAAACTGACCTTAGAATTGACTTCTCCTGATTATGTAGATTATTTCTATGGCAGAGACGAATCGGCCAGAAAAACAATTTTAAGCAAACAGCAGGCACAGTTTAAAGGAATCAATTATGACCTGATCAATGAAATCTACGATTTTATCTACGACCTGAATATCGATAATGCTGATCCTAATCTGAAGATTATTCCAAACAGCCAGCTGGATAGAGTAGATAACAGCGATCCGAACCGTTTAACTCTTGAATTCACACAACTGGAGCAGGAAGTTCCTTACGAACAGGAAGCTGATTATCTGGTAGTAGGAACCGGATACCGTTACCATGAACCTGCTTTCCTGAAGAATATCCAGTCCAGAATTAAAAGAGATTCAAGCGGTTTATTTGCTGTGAACAGGAATTATTCTATAGATCATAACGGCGGCGAAATTTACGTCCTTCATGCGGAAGTACATACCCACAGCTATATTTCAACAGACCTTGGAATGGCTGCGTACCGTAATTCCTATATTATCAATGACATATTAGGAAGAGAATATTATAAGATCGAAAAGAAAATAGCATTCCAGGATTTTGACGTTGAAAAACATGCCGTGATGCCCACTGCGAAAATATAAGAGACAATGAACACCAATTTAAATAAAACAACCATCAGTCAGGAAATATGGCTCCAGGCCAACAGGGATCTTATGGCCAAAACCATTGCAGAGCTGATGCATGAAGAAAGGCTGAAACCTGTTGAAGTTCTTCAGGATGAACAGGGATTTACTGTTTTTAAGCTTGAAACAGGAATTGAAAATATAGAATACAGCTTCCGCGGACAGGAAAGAATGATGGATTACTGGCATATTGATAAAGACAGCATTCAGAAAATTACGGACGGCGTATCGTCTGTCGTTCTGAATATCCCTGAATTCTTCCTTGAAATGCAGACCGTATTTGATCTTGATGCCAATACTTTAGCAAGATATACCGAAGAATTGCTGTATACTTTATATTGTGATGCCTTAATCTTATCCAGAGGCGTGATGTCTTCAAAAGACCTGGCATCCAGCAATTACCAGACGGTAGAACACCAGATGACCGGGCATCCGTGGGTAATCGTAAACAAAAGCCGTTTAGGATTTTCCCCGACCGATCTTGAAACGTTTGCTCCCGAAGCAGCACAGGATTTAAAAGTGCTTTGGCTGGCTGCCCACAAAGAAAGGTCTGCTTTCCAGTCGCTGGAACATATTGACCAGGAAGAATTCTACCGTTCCGAAATGGGGAATGAATTATTTGATAAATTCCAGCAAAAGCTGATCAGTGAAGGAAAATCCGTTCAGGATTATAATTTAATTCCAGTACATCCATGGCAGTGGGAACATAAACTGAAGATTCATTTTGCAGGGGATATTGCTGGCGGTATTTTAATACTGCTGGGAGAAGGAAATGATATCTACAGCCCGCAGCAGAGTATCCGTACGTTATTCAATATTAATCATCCTGAAAAAAGATACCTGAAGACTGCTGTTTCTATTTTAAGCACGGGAAACATCAGGGGACTATCACCCAAACAGATGAAAATTGCTCCGGCTATTACAGACTGGGTAAAAGGCCTGATTAAAGATGATGCCTACCTGGAAAACAAAGGAACCATATTTTTAGGAGAAGAAGCTTCTATTGCCTATCTGCATCCCCAATACAGTGCCATTGCGGGAGTTCCTTACCAGTATAATGAATTTCTTGGAGCTTTGTGGCGTGAAAGTGCCTGCAAATATTTAAAAGAAGACGAAGAAATGTTCACCATGGCTTCACTGCTTTTTGTGGATCAGAATGGAGTTCCTTTGGTTCAGGCTTTTGCAGAACAGGCCGGAATCAGCATCCAGCAGTGGATTACAGATTATCTGGATGCTTATCTTACGCCGTTGCTTCACATTTATTACACCCATTCTCTTTGTGTAACGCCGCATGGAGAAAATATCATGGTCGTGTTAAAAAACGGAGTACCGCAGAGAATTGTCATTAAAGATTTTGTAGATGATATTGTCCTGACGACAGAAGCACGAGAAAAACTTCCAGATCATCTGGCAGACGGACTGATCCAGTCTTCTAACAAGGAAAATGTTCCGTTGTCTATTCTTCTGGGTGTTTTTGATGCATTCTTCAGATATTTATCCAATGTTCTGCATACGCATTCTAATTTTCAAGAAGAGACCTTCTGGACGCTTGTTCACGACTGTATAGAGAACTATAAAAACCATAATCCTCATCTGAATGAGCGGTATGAAAAATATGACCTGTATGTTCCTACATTTAAAAGGTTCTACATCAACAGTCTTCGTTTGAAAAACAACGGCTACAGTGAAAATAAAGCATTTGCTATTCCAAAAAAAGACGGTGCACTGCCGAATCCTTTGTATCAGATTGCGAATAAAAACTCTGTAGCGACGGTATGAGAAAGTTTCTGCATCTTGTAAAAGAAGGCTCTGTATTTGCATACGGAGCTATGGCGGGGGAAAAAGTCGAGCTTACTTCAGGCAGCATCAACCGTTCTATCTTCAGCCTTGCCATTCCTATGGTGATGGAGCTCGTGATGGAATCTGTTTTTGTCAGTATCAATCTTTTAATCATTGCAAGATTAGGAGATAAGGTCCTGGGCCTTGTAGGAATTGCAGATAACTATATCAATTTTGCCAATGCGATTGCCATTGGTTTGGGTATCGCTGCTGCAACACTGACGGCCAGGAGAGCAGGAGAAAAAGACAAGGAAGGTATGAGCCGGACTGCCCACTACATCATATTACTGGCTGCGGCTTTTGCTTTACTGATTGGTGGTTTGTCATTCCTTTTTGCAGGAGAAATCATCAATTTCCTCGGATTCAATACAGGAATCGTGGAGAACGGTCTTTTATTTTCAAAACTGGTCTTTTTAAGCATCGGTCTAGTAATTCTACGTCTCTCGATTAATGGATTGTTCAGAGGTGCCGGAGATGCGGATCTTGCGATGAAGTCTCTTTGGCTTTGTCATATCTCCAGTATGATCTTTGCAGTGATTCTGGTCTTCGGGTTAGGCTTTATTCCTGCTTACGGATTGATGGGACTGGCGTATGCTACCATTTTATCCAGATTAATGGCGGTTTTATACCAGTTCTTTATTCTTCTTACCCGCAGGACAAGTGTCAATATTCTTACGAAATTCCACGTTGACCTGCCTTTAATCAGGAAAATACTGAAAATTACTTTTGGCGGGCTGGTTCAGTACATTATTCCTGCTTCCAGCTGGCTGATCATGGTGAAGATTATTGCCACCTTCGGAACTACGGCACTGGCAGGCTATATTATTGCCCAGAGAATTGCCTCTGTTGCTACAATGCCTGCCTGGGGAATAGGAAATGCCGCCGGTGTTCTTACCGGACAGAATTTAGGAGCCGGAAATCCGGACCGCGCAGAAAAAACAGTATGGAGAGCCGGAGGAATCAATATGACATACCTGATACTTGTTGCCATATTCTGGCAGTTTGCTGCAGGTTATGTAGTGACTTTCTTCACTAAGGAAGCCGATGTAGCCCGATATGCCGTACAGTACATCCACGTGGTCTCTATGGCTTATCTCTTACTGGGCTTTACAATGGTGATCAGCCGTGCACTTAATGCTGCCGGCAATATTATGCAGGTAACGCTGCTGTACATGATCATGTTCTACGTTATTCAGCTTCCTCTGGCGTATCTGCTTGGTATAAGACTTCAGTGGGAACTGAAAGGAATATTTACCGCCATCGTTTCTTCGGAAATCGTACTGGCTGTTTTATTCTTAATGATCTTCAAAAATGGTAAATGGAAAACTATAAAAATTTAAAATGCACACAACAGACGAATTTTACGAAATTATCGCATCAGCAATCGCTGTGAAAAAGGAACTGGTAGATGAGAACTTAACGTATCAGGAAATCCCTGAGTGGGATTCCATGTCGCATCTGCTTATTGTGGAAGCTTTGGAGCAGTTCTACCAGGTTAAGTTTGACTTCAACGACATCCTTGAAATGGGAACCGTTGGAAAGATCCGCGAAAAAATGAAAAAATACGATGTACTCGTAGAAAACTAAGTATATGAAAATTTTAGAAAATGTAATTGCCAACAGGAACCTGTTGTTTACAGATGCTTCCAGCGGTGCCACCACGCCCGTTGGAACGCTGTACCGGTCTTTAGGCCTCAATCCTGTAGAAAAAGGATTGATCTTTTTGTACAATGACAACCAGCTGCCCAGTGTTGAGGTCCTTCTCAATTTCTATAGAACAGCTCATGCCATTGCTGTTCTGGGACAGAAGCTGCATCCTGAATTCAAAGAACGCCTGGAAGCAGAATACCGCCCGAAGTATATCTTTGACCCCTCAAGAGAAGAGGTTGAGGGATATGAACTGAAGGAATTCTCGGAAACGGTGAAGATCTTTGCTAAAAAAGATTATCAGCCGGAGGTGGTTATTCATCCCGAAATCAAGATCCTGCTGAGCACTTCCGGTACCACCGGAGTTCCGAAACTGGTCAAACTTTCAGATGAAAACCTTTATCAGAACGTCATCAGCATCCTTCAGTATATGCCGATCCAGGGAACAGATGTAGTTCCGCTTAACGTACCGATTAATTTCGTGTACGGTTTTTCAATTTTTACCACCAACTGTATGCGGGCGGGAAGAATAGTTTGTACGGACAAAGACATCATGCAGAAAGCTTTCTGGGACGAAATGGAAGAGTATGGCTACAGCACGCTTGGCGGTGTTCCTTACCTGTATGAAAACCTGAACAGAATTGGATTCTTCAGAAAAGATAGCGCCAGCCTGAGATACATGACTCATACAGGAGGCGTGATCAATGCTGAGTTGAGAAAAACTATTTTCAACTATTGCCATGAGTTTGAAAAACAGTTTTTTGCCCAGTACGGACAAACCGAAGCCGGCGGAAGAATGGCTTACCTTACCACAGACGGTCTTCTTGAAGAAGAAACTTCGATAGGAACTCCTGTACACGGCGGAAGCTTTGAAATTGATTCTGAAACCGACGAACTACTTTTCTTACATTCCAGCATCAGTGGCGGCTATGCCAATAAACTGGAAGATCTGGCTACCTATGAACAGCCTAAGCTTCTTCGTACCGGAGATACTGCCAGAAGGGGCCATAACGGACTGTACTATATTACAGGAAGAATCAAGAGGATTATGAAGCTTTTCGGGATCCGTCTCAACCTGGATGAGGTAGAATTTATCCTTAAAAATGAACTGGAAGGAAATACAGTGGTCTGTCTGAATGGCAATGACAAAAAGATCATTGTTCTGTATGACAACAAAGAGATAGACCCCCAGGTCATTAAGGAAATTATTAAGAATAAACTGCGCATCAATCCGCAGTATGTAAGCACCGAACATATAGAATCATTCCCATTATCACAAAACGGCAAAATCAACTATCCACTGCTTCAAAATTTACAGCATGAAAAAATTTAAAACCCCTATATTACTTTTATTACTTGTCAGCTTCCCGCTGTTTATTTCTGCCCAGCAGAGCGAACGTGTTAACGGGAAGATCATGCTGTCTGAAAAAGCGCCTGTAAAGAATGCACTTTTAAGGTTAGTGAATACACCTTATCAGGCCAAAACCAATAATTTAGGAGAATATCACTTTGATAATGTGCCACCGGGAGAATATACGTTTCAGGTGGTTTTGAATGATATTGAACTGATGCGTGAGCAGATCCGCATTGAAAAAGATGTCTTTGAAATTCCGGTTATTTATACCTCCCAGGAAAATAATGTCATAGAAGGAATCACAGTGTATGCCTTCAGCAGAAACAAATTTCTGGACAGAGACAGTATTTCAATCTCAAAAATGCCATTGAAAAATATAGAAAATCCGCAGTTCTATACAAGCATTAACCGGCAGATTCTGAAAGAGCAGCTTATCTATGATGTTTCGGACGCCCTGAAAAACGCTCCCGGTATTGTGAAAATGCAGGGAAGTGCAGGAAGAGCAGGAGACGGAAGTTTTTATTATAATTTAAGAGGATTTCCTACCAGGGTTTCTATGGTAGACGGAGTTCCTGCAACAACCAATTCAGAAATTGATCCTGCGGATATTGAACGTATCGATGTCATCAAAGGGCCTTCCGGAACTTTGTATGGCGGTGCGGTAAACTCTTTCGGAGGACTGATCAATGTAACGACCAAAAAACCAAAAGATTATTTCGGAGGAGAGGCTTCGTATCTTTTGGGAAGCTATAACCTGAACCGTGTGACTGCCGATATATACGGACCTATTACCGATTCAAGAAAAACACTGTTCCGTTTGAATGCCGCTTATCAGTATCAGAATGGATTCAGGGATTCTGAGTTCAGAAAATCTATGTTTGTGGCTCCTACATTCAGCTATCAGGTGGATGACAGGCTGAAATTCAGCCTTGGTGCACAGATTTATACCTATGAAGGAACGAACACCCCGATTATCTTTTTACCAAGAAACAGGCAATTCATCGCAAGAACTCCGGATGAACTCGGATTTGACTGGAAAAGGTCTTATTCCAATAATGACATGAGCCTGAAGGCGCCTTCCATTAATGTTAAAGCTGAGGTGAATTACAAAATTTCAGATCAGTGGAGCTCCCAGACTTTGGTCTCGAGAAATTATAGAAAAACAGAAGGCTTGTATCAGTATCAGTTTATGAGAGGAGCTACAGATAACCTTTTGGAGCGTAATGTACAGTGGCAGAACGGGGAAGGCGCGTCTACCAGCATCCAGCAGAATTTTAACGGAGAATTTAATATAGGAACCATTAAAAATAAACTGCTCGTGGGGTTAGATTATTTAAACCAGTCTCAGAATAATAACCTTTCTCCGATTGTTGTGTTTGATTATATTGACGGGAAGAATCCTACAGCACCAGTGGTAGCGCCTGTAACGGGAACATACGGTAATATTTCCAAAGATCTGGCATTGCAGAAAATTCAGACTTCTTCGGGAGCATTAGTGAGGAATACTTCATCAAGCAATATATATGGTGCTTACGTTTCTGATGCAGTTTATATTACAGACCGGTTGATTGCTTTGCTGAGCTTACGTTTTGATCATTATGAAAGTAACGGACAGCTTGACCTGAACACCAATATTAACACAGGAACATTCAACCAAAATGCATTGTCTCCGAAATTCGGTTTATCCTATCAGATTCTTAAAGACCATTTGTCAGCCTATGCCAACTATATGAATGGTTTTAGTAATGTAATTCCTGTTGCACAGCCGCTTGTAGACTATAGTGGAGATTTCAAACCGCAGAGATCCAATCAGTGGGAAGTCGGATTCAAAGGAAATCTTTGGAGAAACAAGGTGAATTTCACGCTTGGATATTATGATATTCTGGTCGATAATATGTTAAGAATCGAACCAATTGTCCGGGACGGAAAAAACTATAATGTAACGATCCAGGACGGAGAGCAAAGAAGTAAAGGTTTCGAAATTGAAACCATTCTGAACCCGATTCAGGGTCTGAACATTATGGCTGGATATTCTCATAACGACAGTAAGTTTGTAAGAGCTGCCGCTAATGTGGAAGGCCGCCGTCCGTCATCTTCAGGTCCTGCCAATGTATTCAATTCATGGGTGAGCTATGTTCTGCCAATCAAAGGGCTTTCAGGTCTTGGTTTAGGTTTTGGAGTCAACCGTGTGGGTGAGCAGATTACTGTAGATAATACCACTACCGGGCAATTTACTTTCCCGGCTTATACTTTAGTAAATGCTTCCGTGTCTCTTGAAAAAGAACGATACAGATTAGGATTTAAAATGAATAATTTAGGGAATGTACAGTATTTCGCAGGGCAGGGGGTGATAGTTGCCCAGATGCCGCGTAACTTTGTTGCGGAGGTAACTCTTAAATTTTAATATGAATTCTACACTGAGAAAGACAGCATATCAGTTACATCTATGGCTCGGACTAACGTCCGGGCTTATAGTTGTAATAATGGCAGCAACAGGATGTATTCTCGCTTTTGAAAAAGAACTGAAACATGCCATACACCCGGAGAAATATTTCGTTAAAACCATCAGAAAAGAAAAATTACCGTTTTCTGTCCTCAAATTAAACGCGGAACAGGCTCTGCCGGACAGTCTGAAAGTGAGCAGGGTAGAGATATCCTCGGATCCATCCGGAAGCTATGCATTCAGGTCATTAAAGATGAATGACGAAGCTTTCACTTACTGGGGCACTTATATCTATTATTACAGGGTGTATGTAGATCCTTATACCGGAAAGGTTCTTGACGTTGAAAATGCTAAAAATGATTTTTTTGAGATTGTCATGGATCTTCACCGCCGGCTTTTACTGGGTGAAAAAATAGGTAAGACCATTACAGGATATTCCACTTTGATATTGGCAATTATGCTGGTTTCCGGACTGGTGATCTGGTTTCCCCGCAAGATGAATAAGAAAGCCTTGAAAGGGATGTTTCTCATCAAAACATCCGCAAAATGGAAAAGAGTGAATTATGACATACACAATGTCCTGGGATTTTATGCAGTCGTCCCTTTACTTCTGATCACATTTTCCGCATTAATCTGGAATTTTGAAGGCTTCGACAAATGGGTTAAAAAAACGCTGAACGGAAAAGTAAAAACCGAACAGAAAGCCAAAAGCACCCTACCTGCCAAAAAGTTTTCAGACCCTAAAAATATCCTGGATTTGGTTGGAAACAGAGTAGAGAAAAGTCTGACAGATAAAAAATCAGCACTTATCAGCTTTCCCAAAACAGAAGAAGGAACTTATTATGCTGAGGTGACCTTCGGCAATAAGCAATACCAGAATGAACAGTTTAATTTTGATCAGTATTCTGGCAAGATATTAAAACATCAATTCTATAATGATAAGAATATCGGGTACGGTACTGCATTAAGAGCAAGAAATTATGATCTTCATATGGGAAGCATTTTTGGACTGTCCGGCAGGATCCTGTATCTCTTCGCAGGTATCATTGCAGCCTCACTTCCCATCACCGGATTCATCATTTATCTGAACAGAAAGAAGAAAAAACCGAAGAAAAAGAAAAGTAAAGCTGTCAATTTTCATTAGATTTAAGTCTCAACTGTTATATTCTTTCTCCCGCAGATTACACAGATGAATACTACGCAAACATTTGCCAGATCTGCTCAATCTGCGAGAGATTACTTATCATCAATAAGCTTTTTCACATTTTCCGCGAAAAATCCGATACTTCTTTCCATTTCATCAGCATTGAAATTTCCGAAACCCAACCGCATCGCAGTCAGATTTTTGGTTTGATAAAGCAGCGTCTTCGGAATAAAAAGATTATCCTTTGCACAGTTTCTGCTCAACTGCATCAGATTAATCGGTACATTCCATTCCAGCCAGAAAGCAAGTCCCCCGGATGGCTTTTGAAACCGAATTAACCCTTCTAAATGCTTGTCAAGAAGTTCAGCAAAATAATCCCGTCTTTCCTGATACACCTTCAGCGATTTTTTCAGATAACGGTGGATTTCGCCTTCTTCAATCATTTCTCCCAAGGTCCTCTCCATTAAAATATCACCCTGCCGGTCTATAATTCCGAGGTATTTCCGCATTTCAGCCATCAGATTTTCTGGAGCTACAATAAAACCCGTCCTGAATCCCGGAGCCAGAGATTTGCCGAAAGAGCCAATGTAAATCACCATTCCGTTGGTATCTGCACTTGCCAAAGGAAGAATCGGACTTTTATCATAATGAAATTCGTAATCATAATCATCTTCAAGGATTACAAAACCGTACTCATGGGCAAGATCCAGCAGCTCAAGCCTTCGCTGTGCACTCAATGCAACAGTAGTGGGATAGTGGTGATGTGGAGTAAGGTAAAGCATCCGGATTTTTTGTTTTTTACAGATTTCCCGGACACTGTCCACGATAATTCCTTCTTCATCAATAGGCATTGATAAGATGTTCACTCCTTTTTTCTGAAAAATCATATTGACAGAAAAATAACTCAGAGCCCCTACCAATACCGTATCGCCTTCAGAAAGCAGAATTTCGGAAACAATATAAATACTCATTTCAGTGCTTCGGGTAATAAGAAGGTTATTCTTTGAAATAGGCAGTCCACGGGACAGATTAAGATATCTCGAAAGATGTTCTTTAAAAAACTCACTGCCGTCGTGATTGTAATGGCCCAGCATTTTCTGGTTGGATTTCCTTTTAAGAATTGAGCTATAAAATCTCGAGTGCTGGCCGATCTGCGTCAGTCTGATGTCCGGAACTCCGTCATTAAAAATATATTCACAATCCGAATGCTCAAAAGGATTGTCTAAGATATTTGAACTTTTAAATGGAAATCCTGTCACCTGAGGATAATTCTGAAGATTGTTTTTTTCAAAATTTTTCACTTTCACAGGTTTCTCCTGATGTTCTCCGATGATAAAGGTTCCTTTGTTCGGAAGACTTTCCACCCAGCCCTGTGCGGACAATTCATCATAGACTGCAACAGCCGTATTCCGATGAATATCCAAAACCTCACTGAATGTTCTGGTTCCAGGCAATTTTGTGCCATAAGGCAAAAATCCTCTTTGAATAGCATTAATCAGTTGATTCGCAATCTGCATATAGATCGATGTTTCTGAATTTCTGTCAATTTCTATAAAACTTTCATAAGGAATTTTAACCGGACTATCCATAATATTAAAACTGGCACCTTTTAATGGTCCGGCAATATACTAATTTTGGAGTGAATAAAATTAAAGTTGCGGGTTACTGGTTTCGAGATACGCGTTATTTGATTCGGAGATTGGAGGTTTTAGCCTTCTTTTAAGCATTAACTCGAATTAATATTATCCCGTATCTCGAAACCCGAATCACGCAACTCGAACCAAAATTGATAAACCTATGGAATTTCATCAACTGCTTGAAAAAATTGTACAGGACAGCGCAACTCACGCCAAATGGCTGAATACCCTCTCGTTTATGGAAAATGCCGGTGCCAGGAAAATTTCCAGGTGCGAGCATCCGGTTTCCGTTACGCTGATACAGCTGAAACATGCTGCTGAAGAACACCGCCATGCTTACTATCTTAAAAAACAGATCGGAAAGATAGATCCGGAGATATGCACAACCTATGAGGCAGATGAACTTCTGGCTTCCATTGCCACCAGACAATATCTTCATTCCCTGGATATAAAGGCATGCAGGTATCTTCAGACTGTCTTTAATTTAAATAAAGAAGAGCTCAAATATGCAGCCTACCTTTTTGTGACCTATGCCATTGAAGTCCGGGCAGACGAGCTGTATCCGGTATATCAGGATATTCTGACTAAGCAATCTTCAAGGATTATGGTAAAATCTATTATTCTGGAAGAAGAGGGACACCTTGAAGAAATGATTAACCAGCTCAATGAATTTTCTGTGGAATGGCAAAAGCACGCTGAAAATATTTTGACTATAGAAAAAGAACTGAACAATCAGTGGATCAATGCTATAGCAAATGAAGTGTCACAATTGGATTATGCTTAAAAAATTCCGGGAAGCTCTTGACCGGAGAAAAGAAACCGGAATACTAAGAACATTAAAGCCTGAATTAAAAGGCATAGATTTTTATTCCAACGATTATCTTGGTTTGGCTAAAAATGAAGAATTGCAATGGCAACTGCTGAGCCATGTTCAGGAAAATCCTGCGTTACTCTCAGGAAGTTCAGGATCCAGGCTGATCAGCGGAAACAGCAGGATAGTGGCCGAAGTGGAGAACTATATTGCCCAACAGCATCAATATTCTGAAGCCCTGCTTTTCTACTCCGGCTACAATGCCAATCTGGCTCTGTTTTCTACATTACCAGACCGCCACGATACCATTATTGTGGATGAACAGATCCACCGGTCAGTTCATGACGCCTGCCGAATGTCCCACGCAAAAAAAATAAAATTCAGGCATAATGATCCTGATGATCTGGAAAATATCTTGAAAAAACAGTCCGGACAATGCTTTATAGCTATAGAAAGTCTTTATTCTATGGATGGGGATCTTGCTCCGCTTCAGGAAATAGCATCCTTAGCCAGAAAATACAATGCAGCACTGGTGGTGGATGAAGCTCATGCTTTCGGAGTTTTCGGATATGGATTGGTTGAAAATCACCAGCTGCAGGATGATGTTTTTGCAACTGTAATAACCTATGGAAAAGCTTTGGGAGCTCACGGAGCTGCTATTCTTTGCAATGCAACCGTAAAATCCTATTTAGTGAATTTTGCCTCGCCGTTTATTTATACAACATCCGCTCAGGACTTCCTGTGGCTAAGTATAAAGACAGGCTATGAACTCATAAACCAAAACCCCGGATTACAGGAAAAACTCTCTCAAAACATAAAAATCTTCAGAAATCAAAATATAGAAACCTCTTCTTCAGAAATGAGCCCGATACAAGCCGTAATAATTTCCGACAATCATCAGCTGAAAGCTTTACAGGAAGCATTATCTGCCAGAGAATTTCTGACCTATGCAGTCTACAGCCCAACGGTAAAAACGGGAACTGAAAGACTCAGGATATGCCTGCATAATTTTAATACTGAGCAGGAAATTGTTGAAATGGCGGGGATTATCAGAGGATTTGTTTGAAGGTGAAAAGGCTAAGGAAGCAAAGGCAAATAGGTTGATTTGCAAATTTGCGAATTCGCTTTTTTCACAAAACATATAACTTAACATGAACAAACTATTCATCACCGGTATAGGAACCGAAGTAGGAAAAACCATCTGCTCAGCTGTTTTGGTAGAATATTTTAAAGCTGATTACTGGAAACCTGTACAATCCGGAGATCTCGATTATACTGACAGCCATAAAATAGAATCCTGGACAGAAAAAACCATCTGTCATCCCGAAATCTACCGCCTTAAGCTCGCTGCATCTCCACACCAGTCGGCAGGGGAAGAAAATATTGAAATCAAGATTGAAAATTTTAAGCTTCCCAAAACAGATAACAGTCTCATTGTAGAAGGAGCAGGGGGACTTATGGTCCCTCTTTCTGACCATGTTTTCATGATCGACCTGATTAAAAAACTGTCACTTCCCGTTGGATTAGTGGTTCGGAATTATTTAGGGTGCATTAATCATACATTGCTCTCTATCATGGCATTATATCAAAAAGAAATTAAACTGGAATTCCTCATTCTGAACGGAACTTTTCCTCCGGATACAGAGAGAGTGATAACAGAATTTATAAAGAAAGAAACCAGGATTATCCGTATTCCTGAAATAGATCAACCTACAAAAAACAGCATTAAAGCTGCTGCAGAATATTTAACAAAAATAAATTTATGATAATGGATAAAAAAACAACCATCAGAAACAACTGGACAAAAGAAGAAATAGAAGAAATTTATCATCTGCCTCTTCTTGAACTGATTTACAAAGCATCAACAGTTCACCGTGAGTGGCATGACCCTTCAGAAGTACAGATATCAACATTATTATCGATTAAAACGGGAGGATGCCCTGAAGACTGCTCGTACTGCGGTCAGGCGGCTCGTTATCATACCAATATTAAAGTTCAGGCATTGCTTCCCACAGAAACCGTTATTGCCCATGCCCAAAAAGCCAAAGACAGCGGTTCATCCCGTTTCTGTATGGCTGCTGCATGGCGTGAAGTTCGAGACAACCGTGATTTCGACAGGGTAATCGATATGGTAAAAGGAGTCAATGAACTGGGACTGGAAGTTTGCTGTACCCTTGGAATGCTTACTGAAGAACAGGCTGTCCGTCTTCAGGAAGCAGGTCTCTATGCTTACAACCATAATCTTGATACTTCCGAACAGTATTATGAAGAAATTATTTCAACCCGGACTTTTGACAACAGAATCAATACGATCAATAACGTAAGAAAAGCCGGAATCACAGTATGCTCAGGAGGAATTATCGGGTTGGGAGAAACACACAGAGACAGAATTTCAATGCTTTTAACACTTGCAACGATGTCCAGACATCCGGAATCTGTTCCTATCAATGCACTGGCAAGGGTAGCAGGAACACCGCTTCAGGATAATGAAAAAGTGGATACCTGGGAAATGGTAAGAATGATTGCTACAGCCAGAATTGTCATGCCTTCCTCAATGGTAAGACTCAGTGCAGGCCGCATCGAAATGAACGAAACAGAACAGGCCTGGTGCTTCATGGCAGGAGCCAATTCTATTTTTACAGGAGAAAGGGAAACCTTACTGGTAACCCCTAATCCGGGAGTTTCCGAAGACATGCAGATGCTGGAAACCTTAGGGTTAAAACCAATGAAATCAGAAGTAAAATCAACCTGTAAAATATAAATAATGAATTTTTTAGCTTTAAGTTCACATATTTTGTCTTCAATTTCAATACTGATCTCTAATTTACTGGCCTATGTATAATTTAAAAGAGAGAGATAAAGCCGTCAACTGGCATCCTTACACGCAAATGAAAACAGCTGGAGACGCCATTCCTATTGTAAAAGGAAAGGGTGTTTACCTGTATGACGATGAAGGAAAAAAATATATTGATGCCGTTTCATCATGGTGGGTAACTTTACATGGACATGCCCATCCTTATATTGCCGAACGGATATCTCAGCAGCTAAATACTCTGGAGCAGGTTATTTTTGCGGGTTTTACCCATGAACCGGCTGTTCAGCTTTCAGAAAACCTTTTAGAACTGCTTCCGGAAAACCAAAAAAAAGTTTTTTATTCGGATAATGGCTCTACAGCAGTGGAAGTAGCGTTGAAAATGGGTATCCAGTATGCTTATAATCTCGGAAAAGAAAAAACAAAAATTTTGGCTTTCAAAGAGGCATATCATGGTGACACTTTCGGAGCGATGTCTGTGAGCGGAAGAAGTGTATGGACAAAACCTTTCGGAAGTATGCTTTTTGAAGTGGTTTTTATTGACACTCCCAATGCTGAAAATATTGAGCGCCTGAAGGCTGAAATTGAAGATATAGCAGAGGAAACGGTGTGTTTTATTTATGAGCCGCTGGTACAGGGCGCAGCCGGAATGCTGATGTATAAGGCTGAACATCTTGACGAACTCATGAAATTCTGCCGGAACAAAGAAATACTGATGATTCAGGATGAAGTTTTTACAGGTTTTGGAAGAACAGGAAAATTGTTTGCAGCTGATCATCTTACCGAAGCACCGGATATCATGTGCTTTTCAAAAGGACTGACCGGAGGAACGATGCCTATGGGAATCACTACTTGTTCGCAGATGATTTTCAATGCTTTCCTGTCGGACGATAAGTATAAAACCCTGTTTCACGGTCATTCTTTTACTGCAAATCCTCTGGCCTGTACCGCAGCACTGGCGAGTATGGAGCTTTTGTTAAAGGAAGAAACATTAATTTCCATTGATCGTATCAGTAGTCAGCATACAGATTTTATCAAGGTTCTGGAACAGCATCCCAATGTTAGAAATGTCCGTCAGACCGGAACTATTCTCGCTTTTGAGTATAAAACAGAACAAAATACCTCTTATTTTAATGAAACCGGAAAAATTCTCTATGATGAATTTCTGCAAAGAGGAATTATTATACGTCCGCTGGGAAATATCATTTATCTGGTTCCGCCGTATTGCATTACTTCAGAAGAACTGGATTTTATTTACCAGACGATTCTTGAAGTTCTGAGCCTGTTCGGCGAGCCAGCCCATTTCCCCATTGATGCAGCTGATCGAGGATAGGTCCCAATTCGCGGGCCTTATCCGTAAGCTTGTAATAAACTTCCGGAGGAAAATTGTAGACTTCAATCCGTTGGATCATATGGTTTTCCTCCAGCTGTTTGAGCTGTTCCGAAAGTACTTTCTTTGAAACCCGAGGCATATTTCTCCACAATTCTATAAAACGGACCTCGTCTTTTTCAAAAAGATTCTGAAAAATCAATGGCTTCCATTTTCCGGAGAGAATATCCAGACTTCTTCTGAGCCCGCAGTTTTTAAATTCTTCAAAATTCATCCTTTATAAAATATTTATGGTTAACCTTTTGGTAACCGTCTATTATTTAGCCTTGATTGAGCCATAGCTTTGCAAGCACAAAAGTATACAAAATGAAAATAGAATTATGGCGCAATGCCACATTGCTTCTCCAGATCGGAGGAAAAAAGATTTTAATCGATCCTATGCTTGGAGAAAAAGGTTCTTTAGGGAAATTTCCGATGACGAGTGACGAATCGGAGAACCCTCTGGTTGATCTTCCGTTCAGTGAAAAGGAATTAAAAGATAAACTGTCAACAATTGATGCTGTGGCTGTCACTCACCTTCATCCGGATCATTGGGACGAAAAAGCTATTGAGCTTCTGGATAAAAATATTCCGCTCATATGTCCGGAAAGTATTGCAGATCAGATTTCACAATCAGGATTTACCAATATTATTCCTGTTAAAAATGCTGTTACATGGGAAAACATCAACATTTCTATAACGGAAGGTCGTCATGGAACCGGAGAAATAGGAGAGAAGATGGGAGTAGTGAATGGATTTGTGTTTAAAACGGAAGAAAAAAGTATATACATCGTTGGAGACAGTATCTGGTATGAAGGTATTGCCGCCGAAATCGAAAGACATCAGCCTCAACATATCGTAGTGGCAGGAGGTGCTGCAACCTTTGTAGTGGGAGATCCTATAATAATGACCAGCCCGGATATCGTCAAGGTTTGCAGGCATACGCCGGACGCTTCTGTTTGGGTGACTCATCTTGAGGCAGTGAGCCATTGTAAGGAAAACCGCTCATTTATTCAGGATAAAATCAATGAAAATAATCTTCAGGAAAGATGTTTTATTTTGCAGGACGGAGAGGGCCGCTCTCTTGACTGATTAGAAAGCAAATTCCTTTCCTAAATGGCGTATTTTTTGGATGTTTTTTGAAAATTAATGTCTATGAAGCCACTGTTTCTTTTACAACTTAACTGGAAAGAATTATTTCTGGGCCACGAAGAATGGTCCTTTCTTTTAGAAATTATTCTCCGTACTGCCATTATGTTTCTTGCTATCATCATAGGACTCAGGGTTTTGGGTAAAAGGGGAGTGAAGCAGCTTTCTATTTTCGAGCTGGTAGTGATCATAGGGCTGGGTTCTGCTGCTGGAGATCCGATGTTTAATAAAGATGTGGGAATTATTTCTTCCATCCTTGTTTTCATAATCATTATTCTATTATACAGCATAGTCACTTATTTCATTGGTAGAAGTAAAAAATTTGAAAAGCTGGTGGAAGGAAGTTCCATCTGCCTCATCCGGAATGGTGAATTTTCCATTGATAATTTTAAAAAGGAAAACCTGGGCAGCGATGAATTTTTCGCAGAGCTCAGGCTGAAGGGAGTTTCACAGCTGGGACAGATAGAAATGGCCATTGAAGAGATTTCCGGTGAGATCAGTGTATTTTACTATGAGGATGAAAAGGTGAAGCCGGGTCTTCCTATCATGCCTGATTCACTAAAAAATCCTTTGAAAAATATACAGAAAGACGGTTTTTATTCCTGCACTTTCTGTGGCCATACAGAATCAAAAACCGGAGGAAATGCCGGAAACTGTTCCAAATGTAAAAAAGATGAGTGGGTGGAAGCCAGTAACAGGAAAAGAGTAACATAAAGGCTATGCTTGAACATAGCCTTTATCATTTTAATCTTCCACACATTTATTTCTGGCTGCTTTCATTCCAAAATAGAACATCAGGACCACAGCAACACTTAAGAAGCCAAAAGAACTTTTCCACGAAATGTCCCAATCATGCAGTTTTCCAAAAACCGGCGGACCGAACGCAGCAATAAGATAACCTACAGACTGAGCCATTCCGGATATTTTCACGGCATTGGCACTGTTTTTTGTCCTGGTTGAAAAGAAAAGAATGGATAAACTGAAAGACAGACCATTAGAGATGCCGATAATTACAGCATTAACGTAGATCCATTGAGTCTGCAGCCCAATAAACATCATGGTACTTCCCAACATTAATGTACAGATGAAAACGATAAGAACCCGCTGATCCTTCATTTTACTGGCAATAATTGGTGCAGAGAAAGCAATTGGGATCATGGTGATCTGAATAACAAACAGCACCCAGCCTGAGCTTTCAACCTGCATATCAGAATCAGTTAAAAAAGAGGGCAGCCAGGCCATCATGCAATAATAAAACAGCGACTGCAGCCCCATAAACAGGCTGATATTCCAGGCCTGTGCAGATCTGAACATATTAAAATCTGAGACGCTTAATGCTGTTTTTGACTGATTTTTATTCTTCTTATTAAACAACAGCTCAAGAACAAGAACAAATAAACCAAGTCCGGCAATCACCAGCCATATTCCAAGTGAACCGCGCCACCCGAAACCTGTCCATTCTCCAATTCTTACACTGAAACCTGAAGCCAGCGCAGCAGTAAGATTCATAGAGACCGCAAAAATTCCGGTCATCAATCCTATCTGCTTGGGAAAATTATTTTTAATATATCCCGGAGTTACCACATTCCCGATACAGATTCCCAGACCGATAAAAACCGACCCTGCAAACAGCATCCAAAGAGATCCTGTGATCCTCAGGAATAATCCGAAGCTCAAAATAATTAAGGAATACATCAGAAAGCTGCTGATACTGAACCGATGTGAAAACCTGCTGACAAGGACAGAGCAGGTAGCAAACATAAACAGTGGGATAGAAGTGAGCAAGCTGACCTGAAAACTGCTCAGTTTCAAAGCTTCCCGTATATCACCTAACACAGGAGAAACAGCTATAATAGGGGATCTCAGATTGCTGGAAACCAGGATTACAACCAAAACATTAATCAGCATTAAAACGTAAGAAGCGTTTTTTCTTGTTTGATTCTTCATTATATAATTTATTTATGGCAAAATTAATTCAGCTCTTTTGTTTAATTTTGCCAAAGTTTTAACTTAAAACGACATGAATCCACATAATTCTATAGATCTGGACAGCCTCGAAAAGCCTTATTTTGTATGGTTTGAGGAAAACTGGCGACATGACGACATCCTTCATTCCCATGAAAAAGGCCAGCTGGTGTATGTAGAAAGTGGATTCCAGTACATTACAGTAGATGGAAAAATGTATTTGCTTCCGCAGAATCATGCTGCATGGATTCCTCCCGGTGCCCTACACAAAACCAATTCGCATTCGGAGAAGATCAAGCTGATGATTATGTTTGCAGAAGTGGATAAAGACAGTTCTTTTCATCTTGAAACCAATGTTTTTTCAGTTCCTCCTGTTTTAAAGGAAATGATCAGGTATTCGGAAAGATAGTCAAAAAATATGGAGAATAATCCTGATGAAATGCTGTTTTTGAAAGCACTTTTCAATGAATTGCCCCAATTTGTAGAACATTCTTTGAAACTTCACATTAGTCTTCCTGCAGATAAACGGTTGTCTCAGCCTATTGGTTATCTGCACAATCATTATCATGAAGAAGTGAAAATAGAAGATCTGAGTGAACTCTCCAACCTTTCCTTACGAAGTCTGGAACGGATCTTTAAAAAAGAAACCGGTATGACTTTAAGTAAATATCAGCAGATTCTGAGAATCATAAAAAGTCTGGAACTCCTGAGTTCGGGAGATCTTACTATTTCTGAAACAGCGTATGAAGTAGGGTATAAAAGTGTTCAGGCTTTTACAAGAAGTTTCCAGTCTGTGATGCAGTCGAGGCCTACGGATTTTATAAAAACCATCCAGTAAAAATTATTATCAAAGCAAAAAAATCTCCAGGTTTCCCCGGAGATTTGTATTCATCTAAAATAAATTCTAGAACTTGAATGTGCATCCGCAAACGCTCATCTTGCCTTCAACGACTGTTGTCCACTGCCCGTTCCAGGTACCGCCGTAAGAAGCACAGATGGAAGGGCATATTTCCTTGGCATCTTCGTTGCTCCAGATAGGTCCCGCCAAAACGTCCAGCGTATATTCTGTACTTCCGGATGGCTGTGTATCGTATTCAACTTCGATAACGCTCATCTGACCTTCGACAATAGTGCTCCATTGTCCGGTGAATTTTCCTAAATGTGCCGCAGCAATACGGCCTCCGATTTTTTGTGCTTCGTCATTGCTCCAAAGTGGTCCTGCAATGATGTTGATTTTGAATGTTGACATGGTGTAATGTTTTTAAATTGTTTAACATTACAAAGTTGTCACTTTAAAGAGATATACGTTAGAGTAGAAAGTACCAAATTCATCTTTCCGTATTTTTACCTACCACACGGTCCGGTCATATAGAGCATAAAAAAGGCCTCCTAGAGGAGACCTTAAAAAAACACAAATGATGAAAAAAAATTATTTCGATCCACAAATATAAGTAAAATTTATATTATGTAAAACATTCAATAAGCACAAATTTTAAAAATTTATTAAGTCCAGTTATAAATAGGATCCCAGTTAATAGTATTTTTCTAACCATTTATGGTATTTATTTATGATCATACTTTATCATAAAATGATAAAAAAGTGTATATATTTAAAAGAGTATAAATATGACTAATGAGTGTTTCCGTTAATTATAGATACTCATTCAACAAGTACAGATCAGTAAAATATCTTACCGTTCCGGATTCTTACCGCTTTTTCTTTTTCCATTTTCTTTACAACCCTGATAACAGTTTCTACACATAAACCGGTAAGGGAAGCCAGATGCTGTCTGGTAAAAGGAAACTGATAAGAATATTTATCGGTAAACTGGTTATAGGATTTCAGGCATTCCATTACCCGTTTTACCTTGGTTCCGGGATCGGGCGAGGCAAGATTGCTCAGCATCACATGCCTGTAATGCATCCTTTCTGCAGTATAGCTGTAGAGTTTTAGGAGCAGATCGGGGGAATTTCCGACGAGTTCCAGGAATTTATTTTTATCTAACCTGATAATCTCACAATTGCCCATTGCTACTGCATTAACGGCATATGGCTTATCCGTAAAAAGAGAGCTTTCTACAAGGCAGTGGCCGTCAAAGGGTACACTATGTATTATTTCACGACCATTTTCAAAATAGTTATTGATCTTTACAGTTCCGGATCTGATTTGAAAATAATATTTAGGATAATCATTTTCTTTAAAAATAACATTATTTGCTGTATAATTCATCAGTTCCGCACCTGAGGAAAATAAAAGTTCTTCATCTATTACCATAAGCATATCTACAACTGTTCTTGAGTTACAAAAATAAATTTAAATTAGTTTGATCTTTACAATTTTTTATTCAAAAATAATTATTACTTCAAAAAAAAGCGATAAAACTTTAAAATTTAAACAAATTCATAATAAATATTCACCAACATGACTCCAATCATAAAATAGGCCACATATTCCCCTTACTTTTGGTAAAGGAAAATAACATTCCCCATCAATACATTACGTTTTAACATTGACCTCTCAACCGAGAGGTTTTTATTCATCTTATGACCCCGCTCATAAAGAGATTCTCACGGTTTTTATAACTTAGTCTAAAATCTCTACAATGAAACCAAAGCAGATCAACAGAGTTGCACAGCAGCAATCGGGCGGATTTCATGACACAGAAAGCCAGAAGGAGTTTGAGCCGGCTCTTCTTCCTCTTAAATTTGATATATTAAAACAAAGATTTTTCTCTGTCAGTAAATGGCAAAGCTATTGCGGTGAAGGGTTTGCATCATTTAAGCTGTATGATTCCTATGGAAACGAGACAGAAAGAGCCCCTCAAAAAGGAGATTTCATGAGAATTGATATTCCCGGACCCGGAGATACCGAAGCAAAAGGATACGATTGGGTAGAAGTTACCGATATCTGCTTTCAGGAAGATAACTTTTCTGAAAGTATCATCATCACATGTAACCCTTCCAGAAATCCACAAAATAAAAAGAACAGACATATTGCCCATTTTTACAGCTCCAAAGCATCCTCTTCCTTTATGATTTCCAGGACACCCACTCACTTGAAAGCAGCGGTTTACGGAAGGAATGAGACTCCCAATTTGAATGCCGGATTTATTGACATCATCAGGAATCTTATGGTAGCCGTAGGAGGAATGATGGGAATATCGAAAATACAATGGAAAAAACTTTCAGATGGTTTTCTTGATTTCGAATAAGTATTAAGTTTTTCTCCCTTACTATATTACTGGGAATGTCAAAAGAATGACATTTAACATATTTCCCATATTATAAGTATTATTTAATGCATAGCTAATATTAAAATGATAAATTTAGGTCAATTAAAATTTTAAACTGAAATACCCACCGGTGTGGATAAGGTATTCCGGGATTTTTAATTCATTCGTTACGAAAGAATTTTTATCAAAATAAAATGACACATAAACCATTACACAATTTCCATATTCCGGTAATGGGACTGGCTTATACCATAGACAGCCCGATCCGTGTTGCCCAATATGGAATTTCTTCCGTTATTTCCATCATTGACGATGAAATCCTGGAAAAAATGAAAAACTTCTATAATAAGAAATTCAATCTTGATTATTTAGGAATTTCCACAAAAACTGAGGACTACAGGGCGAAAAGAATTACAGCTTACCTGGATATGGTAGATGATATCGTGAATGAAAAATTTGAATCATTCAAACAGGAAATCATCAGAAACAAAGAGGCATTAAAGAATTTCATGGCCATTCTTCCCAATACTTCAGACCTGAAAAGCGGATTGCAGAATTTGATGAATCAGAAGGAGAATTTAGGTTCCGGCATCAAAAACTTTATTGAAACCAATCTGAAACCCGGAAGTATCGACGTCAATATCATGACGAAAGTTGATAAAGATAATTATAAAAAAGACGAACAGCTTCCTGTCATATTTAATGATGCACATGCTTCGTTGCGTGGTTTTGCACAGAGCAAGCTGTCTTCTTCAATGGTACTTTCTGCGGGAATGAATCCGCGCCTGTACAGCTATATTGAAGAATTTGATGACTTTTTCCCTGACCGGAACGGAATTCTAAAAAAGAAAATCATTCTTAAGGTCAGTGATTTCCGTTCAGCCATGATACAGGGAAATTTTTTGGCTAAAAAAGGGCTTTGGATCTCGGAATACAGAATTGAATCCGGACTGAACTGTGGAGGGCATGCATTTGCCACGGAAGGAATGCTGCTGGGGCCTATCATGGAAGAATTTAAGCAGAAAAAGAACGACCTTATCCAGTCTGCCCATGCTTTAATGGTCACTGCACTGGAACAGAAAGGAAAACATGTGATTTCTGAACCCCTTGAAATGAAAATTACCGTTCAGGGAGGCGTAGGAACTTCTGAAGAGCATGAGTTTTTACTTGAAAATTACAATGTAGACAGTGTGGGATGGGGATCTCCGTTTCTTTTAGTTCCAGAAGCGACCTCTGTAGACACCGAAACCAGAAACCTGCTTTTAAAATCTAAAGAACAGGATTTTTACCTGAGCAATATCTCACCTCTGGGCGTTCCTTTTAATACGGTAAAAGGAACCTCTAATGAGATTCTGAAATACCAGAAAGAAGCTGCCGGAAAATATGGAAGCTCATGCCCGAAAAAATTATTGGCCCTGAGCAAAGAATTTTCACCGCAGGGAACCTGTACAGCCTCTAAAAAGTATCAGGACATCAAGTTAAAAGAACTGGAGGCTGATCATGCACTTACCGCAGAAGAATTTTGTAAAAGAAAAACTGAGATTACAGATAAGGCCTGTCTGTGTGTAGGATTGGTCAATGCTGCTTACATGGAGCATAATCTGGATATAAAAGGAGAAAAGCAGGGAGTGGTGATATGTCCGGGACCTAATCTGGCTTTTTTTGATAAAGAAGTTTCACTTTCAGAAATGGTAAGGCATATCTACGGGAATACCAACATTCTTCCTGATAACCAACGTCCGAATATGTTCATCAACGAGCTGAAAATGTATGTTGATTATCTTAAAAAAGAAATCGGCAATTCTTCGGTACAGGTTACCAATGCCCAAACCAAAAAATGGAATTCCTTCAAAAAGAATATCCTTGAAGGGATTGATTATTATAAAAACCTGTTTCAAACATCCACTTTCTTTAAAAGCAGATTGAAAACCATAGAACTGCAGCTGCAGGAATATAAACTGATGCTTACAGCCATTGAGATTCCTCAGGCTGAAAAGTAACGGTATTTTTTTAGATTGATAGATAAACAGCTTTCGTTATGAAGGCTGTTTTTTATTTATAATACCTATAAAAGGTATGCTTATTTTGAATCTGAATCCTCCCTGATATTCCCTACCTTAGATACTTCTTAAAAATTTTAATTCAATTTATTTTATGGAAAAAAGAAAGATAAAAAATACCGATTTGTCGGTAGCTCCTGTCAATTTTGGAGGAAATGTTTTCGGATGGACACTTGACGAGAAACAGTCTTTTGATATATTGGATCAATTTGCAGATGCAGGATTCAATTTTATAGATACTGCAGATGTTTACTCATGGTGGGTTAACGGGAAAGGAGGGCAGTCCGAGGAAATTATCGGAAAATGGATGAAAAGCCGTTCCAACCGCCAGAATATTGTTCTGGCCACCAAAGTAGGAGCCCAAACCGAAGAACATGGCCTGGATATCAGCAAAAAACATATCCTGAAATCTGTAGATGAATCTTTACAAAGACTTCAGACTGATCATATTGATCTCTATTATACTCATTATGATGACAATACGACACCAATAGAGGAAACTCTTTCTGCATATGATGAAATCATTAAAGCAGGAAAAGTAAGGTATATTGCGGCTTCCAATCTATCTCCCGAACGTCTGAAAGCCTCATTCGAAGCCTCGGAAAAATATAGTCTTCCAAAATATGTTGCCCTGCAGCCCCATTATAATTTAATGGAAAGAGAAGGTTTCGAAAAAAATTATGCTCCGCTTGTAGAAGAATTCGACCTTAGTATATTTCCGTACTGGTCATTAGCTGCAGGTTTTCTTACCGGAAAATACCGGACCGAAGAGGATTTGGGTAAAAGTCAGAGAGGTGAAGGCGTAAGAAAATATCTGAACCCGAAAGGCCTTGAAGTACTGAAGGCTCTGGACCAGGTCAGTGAAAAGCATCAGACCACACAGGGAACAGCTGCTTTGGCATGGCTTCTGGCCAATCCTCTGATCACGGCACCAATAGTAAGTGCAACGAGTGCTTCTCAGCTTGATACTATATTCAAGGCTCCGAAACTGGTTTTGGATCAGGAAGATATTGAACTGCTTAATGAGGCAAGTAAATAGTTCCTTTCTCATACAAAAAAAAATATCCGCCCGGTTTTGCTGAGCGGATATTTTTTTTGACTATTTTTTTAATGATCGATGTTATAAGCTCTTTCAGATTTATTAATGTTGAGCTATAGAAATTTAATCGGAATATTCTTTTAAAAGCTGTCTGTAGCTCATCAGGATAGAAGATTTTGATATAAACCCGATAAAATCATTATTTTCACTTGTTACCGGAAGGTTCCATACCCCAGTGTCATCAAAAACCTGAAGAATTTCCAAAGGCTTATTTTCTCGGTGAATAACTGCTGGCGGGGTTTTCATAATCTGGGAAACCGTCATTGAGCTGTCTGTTTCTTTATTGAAAAGATAAGGACGGATGTCATCCAAAGTCAGGATACCTTTCAGTTTTCCTGCTTCATCTGTAACTGCAAAAATATTTTTATTTCCGTTTTTTACCTGTTCAAATAATTCGGTAACCGAAGCATGCTCATTAATCGTTTCTGAAAATCGGTCTATGAAATCTTCTGTTTTTAAAGCAAAAAGCAGGTTGGTATCGTGCTGTTTGGTCAGTATTTTTCCCTGTTCAGCCAAAGATTTAAGCTCGGGAGAGATCGGGGAGAACCATTTCGCAATAAGATAGGAGATAATAGATACAATCATCAGCGGAATAAAAAGATCGTATCCGAAACTGGATTCGGCAATCAGGAATATGGCTGTAAGAGGGGCATACAGTACACCACTCATTGCACCGGCCATCCCTACAAGCACGAGATTCGTTACCGGAACGTCAGTAAACCCAATATGCTGGCAAACCAGAGCAAATAAATATCCAACTGTGCCACCGGCAAAAAGGGAAGGGGCAAAATTACCGCCATTACCTCCGCTGAATATGGTAAAAGACGTAGCAAAAGCTTTTAAAAGACACACCAAAACCAGGAATATAATAATGGTCCAATCACCGATCTCAAAATACCTGAAAAAGCTGTTTCTGATAATAGCATTGGTGCTGCCGTTGGTAAAAGCCTTCACCGTTTCATATCCTTCCCCGAATAACGGTGGAAAGAGCACACAGAGCAGCGACAGCACCAATCCGCCAAACATTGCTTTTCGCATCCTTGAAAGTTTAAGCTCTTTAATGAAATGCTCAACCTTTTGGGAAATGACCACAAAATAGCGGGCATACAAGCCTGTTACAATTCCGAGAATAAGATAATAGGGAACATTTTTATAATTAAAAGGATCTCTGGTATAAAACCTGAAAAGTACGTCTTCCTGAAGCAGAATTCTGGATAAAAGACTTCCGCACACCGCAGCCACTACCAAAGGTATAAAGTCTGTAAAAACTACACCTGTCAAAAGAATTTCAAAAGCGAACATAATCCCGGCAATCGGAGCATTAAAGGCCGAAGCAATCCCTGCGGTCGCACCTGCAGCCAGCAAGAGTGTCCGTTCTTTGTAGCTCAGCCTGTAGGTCTGCGCATAATTGGAACCGATGGCAGCCCCGGTAACGGCAATGGGACTTTCCAATCCGGCAGAACCTCCCAATCCTACGGTCACAGCACTCTGGATAATCTGGGAATACATTTTCACAGAAGCTACAATACTTGAATTCTGGGCAATTTCGTATAAAATGGCACCGATTCCTTTTCTGTCCTGCCCTTTGAATAGAGTAAGCACAATAGATGTGGTGAGCACAATCCCCAGAAACGGAAAGACAATATAGAACAGGATCTGGTATTCAAAATGAACCTTATGCGTAATAAAATTGTGAATGGTATGGACAAGAGTTTTCAGGACCACTCCGGCAAGCCCCGCCGTACAGCCTACAAGGATCCCGGAAAGCACCAGAAATTGGTTCCTGCTGAGCCTGTTATTCAGCCAGTGAAGGATGAGCTCATAGCTCCGGGCCTTTTCCAGCCCGTATTCCTGAAAGTCTCTTTTAAATTTTAGAAAGCTTAAATACTTCTTTTTGTTGTGAATCTTCACCTGAAAACCAATTTTAAAACTGTGATGGTTCCGTAAATTTATGAAATATCTTGATAAGGATTTAGTATTTGGCGGCTATAAATTGATTGATTCCAAACATAATGTATTGAAATTAAGAACATTGAAGTATTATAAATATTTTTTAATAAAATTTCGTTTTCAAAATTTATAAATTCAGCTTTGATTTTCTAAGGATTAAACTTCTACAGTTCTTCTATGCAGCAATCCGTAAATACACTAGGTTGCTGATTCTAAACGGTCTTTTTTCAGGTTATTGATAAAATAGGACGGACTTACACCTGTTTCTTTTTTGAAGATAACAGCAAAAACTTCTCTTGATGAAAATCCACAGGCTTCAGCCAGATAACTGATCTTATATTCTCTGTAAATAGGGTTTTCATAAAGCTTATTGATGATATAATTGATCCTGAGACCGTTGATATAATTATTGTAATTGTTTTCTTTATACTGTTTGATAATTTCTGAAAGATACCGTGTATTGGTATTCAGATCGGTGGCAAGAGAAGTGAGACTGAGGTCTTTTTTAATGAATTTTTGTGATTTTTCAAATTTTTCCAGCTTGCCCAGGATCATTTTCACTGTTTCATCTGTAATGGTAATGCTTTTTTCAGATGACACTTCCAGCTGCGTATTTTGTATCGGACTGCTATTGTTTTTGTTCAGCGTATTAATAACAGCTTCATAATTTTCGTGAAGTTTTTTCTGGTTTCTCTTCCAAAACAGTATCCCGCCTGCCACAAGAAGAATAATAACGGTAAGACTGATCATCAGAATTTTCTGAATGTTACCTGTATGAGCTTTTCCCTGTTCGTCCATTATTTTTTTTACGGGCGTGTTAATGGTTTTCTTCTCTTCATTCACCAGGCTGTCATTGAGCTTTGTGTAAAGATTCATGTATTCTTTTGAAGCTTCTTTATTTCCAAGTTCTACATATGACTTAAAATTAACTTCATAAATATCTCTCCTGATATAGGGAATACTCATTGATTTTTCCAGTTGTTCAGCTTTTTTGCCGTACTGTACCGCCAGATCATATTTTTTCTGATCATAATACAGCCAGGCATATTCATTTAAAATCGTACATTCCAGGTTTTTGGGCACCTTATAATCATTATTCTGAGCTATTTTTAGTGCCTTTTCAAAATAATTTTCAGCATCGTTGATCCTTTTGGAAGCAACGCTTGTCATTCCCAGATTCATATAAGATAAAACCAGAAGAAAGTATTTTTTTGATTTAAAATCTTTGCTATTTCCAATATGAACCGCACTTTCTAAAGACTTTTCCTGATAATGTATAACCGAATCCAATGGTGCTTCCACATGAGCCAAATAACTTCCTATACCTGTATATATTAATGATTTGAGATAATTCTTAGTGTCAACAGTTGATACTTTTTCAGCTATTTTTAAAGCTTTTCTAAACTCTGCAATACTTTCATTGTTAAAACCCAATTCCGTATAGGATGAAGCTCTTAGCCTATAAGTATTGGCCAGTTTCGCATCAGACCTTGTTTCAAGAGCAAGCTTTTCTGCTTCTGTACTGAGCTCAATTACTTTTTTGTAATTTCCTATATCATAATATCTGGCCATCAGGATAGAACCGCTTTCCAAGATTCCTTTTGTATACCCGTTTTTTTTAGAGACACGATAGATCTCATTGGAAAGGGTGATAGATTTTCCTATATTGTTTTTTGCTAATTCTTCAGCACGGATAATTTCGGCATCAATTTGTGAGTTTGTGAGAGGCCCGGAACCTAGTTGAGCATTAAAAAGCCCGAAAACCAAACAGGGCAGAAGTAAAATAGTATTTTTCATTATTGTGTTTTGAAAAAGTAAATTAAGTACAATATTAACAATTACAGTTTAATAATAGTGTTAGTTTTTCAGAATTTATATGATTAATTAATTTTTTAAACTTACTGAATTTTAATTGTTTAAATTCAATCAACAGCTTTTAATTCTGCAGGTTTTTAAGTTTGATAAAATATCCTGAAATAGCTGTTCTTTTTTCAGAAATCATTTCGCTTGGTACTTTTCTTTACCGGGTTAAAAGCTTAATATTACTATTCTGAATAATAAAATTCCTTTAACCGTAAAAAACACAAACAGAAATATATGGATCTAAAAAACCTGAATATTGGGGCAATGATAAAAGAAAAAGTAGCTCAAAGCGGTATAGAAATGTCCCGGATATGTAAATTTCTCAACTGCAAGGAAGAAGATGTTATGAAAATGTATGATTCTCCTTCTTCTGACACAGAAATGCTGTTGCGGTGGTCCAAGCTTCTACAGTATGATTTCTTCAGGCTCTATTCACAGCATCAGATTTTGTATTCGCCCCAGTCTTCCATGAACTATATCCAAAAGAAAAATATACCGGATTCATTGCCGGATTTCCGTAAAAACCTTTATACCAAGGAAATCATAGAATTTGTTCTGGACAAGATCAGAAAAGGGGAAATGACAAAATCAGGTGTCATTTCTGAATATAAAATTCCCAAAAGCACCTTATACAAATGGCTGCATAAATACAATATGATGTAAAGTGAAAATACAATGAAAAATATCCCTGATTATAAAAGAATATACACAGACCTTATCAATGAAAGGTATCCTGAAAAAAAAGAAGCATTCAAAGCCATACTTTCCCAAAAGGATTTGTCCCTGCTTGATGTGATCAAATGCAGTACTATTCTTACGGATGTAGAAGATAAAAATGCCGTTACCTTTAATCAAAGGCACCGCTGTTTTGACCGGCAAACCATCATTGAAATACTGGACTATCAAAAGGAAAATGGTTATAACAATACCCAGCTCGCAAGACATTTTAAGCTGAGCAGAAATACCATTGCAAAATGGAAAAAGAAATTCATTTAAAAATAAAAATAACCTCTCATTTAGGAAGTTTTGTTATTTTCGCTAAACTACTTTTGCTTTACGTACAATTTTGGTCAAGAGATTCGGGAAAAATCTTTTAAGATAGGTTCCCAATACTTCCTGTCCACCTATGGAAGCCTGGTTTTTCTTTTTTTCTATCGCTGAAAGCATTTTCCGGGCGAAAACATCAGCAGGCATTCCTTTCTTGGTGGCATCATCCATAGTACCCTGCAGGGAGCCATTACCGGTCACTGCATTAATGGAGATATTGGTCTGGACAAATCCTGGACAAATGATCGTCACTATGATATTCCTGGTATACAATTCGGCACGCAGGCTGTCAAAAAAACCATGGAGTGCATGTTTTGCAGCAGCATAACTGCTTCGCATAGGTGCTCCGAAAATACCCATCAGGCTGGAAACTACAGCAATATGTCCGCCACCGTTTCGGATCATGTAGGGAAGAACAGATTTGGTAAGAGCTACCGTTCCTATAAAATCAATATCCATTAAACGTTTATCCACTTCTATATCAGTTTCTATAGCCAGTGAACGCTGGGAAAGCCCTGCGTTATTGATCAGAATATCTATTTTTCCAAATCTGTCTACAACTTCTGCCACAACATCCGGCATTTTTTTGTAATCCTCCAGATCCAATGGTAGTACAGTAAAACGGTTGGCCTCAAGCCCTGCTTTTTGGGCAACAGCATCTAACTGATCTTTATTTCTTGATGAAAGAATGATTTTTGCACTGCTTTTTATTGCCAGTTCGTTAACCAAAGCTTCCCCGATTCCTGAGGAAGCTCCTGTAATCCAAACTACTTTATTATCGAAATAACTTTTCATCCTTGTTTTTTTAGTGTTTGCTTCTTAATTTTTAAAATTCATCATTTAAATTCCTGCTATATATTTTCCGGCTTTCATTCCGGAAAAGATACAGCCTCCAAGAAATGTTCCTTCCAGCGCACGGTAGCCATGCATTCCGCCACCGCCGAAGCCGGCAGCTTCTCCTGCTGCATACAGCCCGTCAATTACACTATCATCATCTCTCAGAACCTGTCCGTTAAGGTTGGTTTTAATCCCTCCCAATGTCTTCCGGGTAAGAATATGAAGCCGTACGGCGATTAAAGGTCCGTTTTTAGGGTCCAGTATTTTATGCGGAGCTGCTACACGGCCTAATTTATCTCCAAGATAATTCCTTGTATTCCTTATATAATTTACCTGTGTATCTTTTGAATACTTATTGTCAAGCTCACGGTCTCTGGCCTCTATCTGTTCCTTTATTTTATCATAGCTCAAATGATGGGCACCGGAAAGTTCATTCATTCTTTCCACCAGGTTTTTCAGATCATCTGAAACTATAAAATCTTTTCCATGTTCTTTAAATGCTTCTACAGGTCCCGGTGCTTTTTTACCAAAAATCCTGCTCAGAAAAAGGGCATAGTCCTTATTGGTAATATCCGGATTCTGCTCTGACCCGGAAAGGGCAAATTCTTTTTTAATGATTTTCTGGGTCAAAATAAACCAGGAGTAAGAAAATCCTGTATCCTGGATATGCTTCAGGGTTCCCAAAGTATCAAACCCCGGCAGGAAAGGAGCGGGGAGACGGTTTCCCTTGGCATCGAACCATAAAGAAGAAGGACCGGGCAGTATTCTGATGCCGTGTTTCGGCCATATCGGGTTCCAGTTCTGTATTCCTTCCGTATAATGCCACATCCTGTCCGGATTGATGATATGTGCTCCTGAGTTTTCGGCAATACCGATCATTTTTCCGTCCACATAGGCAGGTACGCCGCAGACCATATTTTCCGGAGCTTTTCCTAATCTTTCCGGCCAGTTTTTTCTTACGAGCTCATGGTTTGCTCCTATGCCGCCAGATGCAATGATGACGTGAGAAGCATGATATTCAAACTGTGCTGTGACGTTTCTGTTGGTTTCGGCACCTCTTTCTTTATCATCATTCTCAAGGATATTACCCCTGAGACCTTTGATTTTGCCGTTTTCTATGATCAGCTCAGTTATCCTATGTCTGAATTTCATCTGTAAAAGCCCATTTTCTTTTGCTTTGTAGGCCTTATCTACAAATGGTTTTATTACACCTGTTCCTGTACCCCAGCTGACGTGGAAACGTGGTACGGAGTTTCCATGGCCGGTTGCTGATCCGTCACCACGTTCTGCCCATCCAACCATGAACATGAACTTAATCCCCAGCTTGGAAACATAGGCATATTTTTCATAGGCTGCAAATTTCAGATAAGCTTCCGCCCATTTTCTGGGCCAGTAATCTTCTTTGCGGTCAAAACCTGCTGTACCTTTCCAATCCTGGAGAGCCAGCTCATAAGAATCCTTAATTCCCATTTTGCGCTGCTGGGGCGAGTTAATCAGGAACAGACCTCCAAATGACCAGAATGCCTGGCCTCCTATATTCTGTTCCGTTTCCTGATCAAGGAGAAGTACTTTTTTCCCCGCATTGGTAATTTCCATAGCTGCGGTAAGTCCTGCTAATCCTGCACCCACGATAATAGCATCAGGCTGGAATTCTTCTTCCATGGTATTGATTTGCTTTGGTTGATATTGAATTATTTACTATATTAAATATATAAAATATTTCATATCCGGATGTTGGAAAATTAATGCACCGTAATTTGGCTATGGCAGAATAAAAAAACAGGTCAGAAAAATTATTCCTGACCTGTTTTTATGTAAGCAAGTTTCAATTTTTTATCAGAGAGGTCTTTTACCTGTAATGATATTGTAAAGTATCACAATAATGGCAATTACCAAAAGTACGTGCACTAAGTAACCGGTACTGATTCCCGGCACAACACCTAACATTCCAAGAAGCCAAACAATAATACAAATGACAGCGACTAACCATAATAAATTTCTCATGACTTTAAATTTTTAATGTTATTTTCTCATTTAATACATATTCTGTGCCTTTATGCAATAAAGTTGTCAATAACATCTAAAATGTGGTATCTATCCTCTATTTGCAATGAAAATAAATTCTGTCAATAATAGGATTATTAAAATCAATAACAATCTCATTTATAATGTATTAAAAAAACAGAATAAAAACTAAAAGCTATAGAATTTGAAATCTACCTTTTATAAAGTTTTCCGGTCCAGGGCATAGCAGTTATCTTCTGCTTTACTGATCAGGATATAAAAGAAAAGGGCATAGATCATTTGTATTCCCATCGCTTCCCAGTTTTCTACGGTGCTGCTTCCAAAAAGAAGCATGATGATAAGTCCGGCCCCTGCCATGCTTGCCAGGCGGGTCTTAAAGCCTATAATAAGAAGACCACCAATCATAAATTCCAAAAAAGGGAGAGCTGTACTGAACAGGTGCACAAAGGGTTGGGGCAGCCAGCTTTTTTCAAAACTTTTTGTCATTCCTTCAGCAAAAACGGAAAGTTTAGGAATTCGGGCAAGACCGTGTCCCAGAAGATTTACTCCCATGGATATCCGTAAAAGGAAATAAGCTATATTTTTATTCATAATATTTATTTTTAGTTATTATATTTTTCTTCGCTGTTATCTATAGGGGTTGCAGGATCATTAACCACCATTTTTGCGATATCATCCTTACGCATAAAAACGACTCCCTGCTTTTCTTTAGTATATCTGATAAATTCTTCCATAGCATGAACCATTGCAGGAGTTCCGCCGATCCTGTCATGGAAACTGATGCTCATCATTCTTCTTTTGGAAGCCCCTTCTTCATACAAGCGGTCAAACTCAAATTTCAGCTGCGTGAGAAACTGATCCGGGCTCCAGTGTTTCCCTTCAATGTTTACAATATCATTATTTCTGAGGGTATAAGGAATCACAACAAAATTTTTCCCATTAACCTTGGTAATAACAGGCTCGTCGTGACTAAGGTCATCTATATGATAAAGGAAACCAAGCTCCTGCAGGACCTTTAAAGTATTAGGGCTTCTTCTGAGCCAGTTGCAGTTGTAGCCTAAAACTTTCTGTCCTGTAATCTTTTCAACTGCGTCTGCACCGTCTTTTACAAAGTGCAGTTCATCGGTATAGTTTTTATTCCACTGGTTGTCCCAGGCAAAGCCGTGGCCAGCTATTTCATGACCTCCATTGGCAATGGCTCTGGCAATTTCTGGGTATTTTTCAGCGGCCGTCCCAACAACATGGGAAGTCACTTTTATATCATACTTTTTCCACAGATCCAGCATACGGTAAATTCCTTCGTTCGCGCCATAACGATACCAGCTTTCTGCAGCAAGATCCGGCTGTCCTTTGGGAAGGGGAGTTCCGCTGAAAGGACTTTCTGCACCTTCGGGCTGGCCTCCGGTTTCAAACTGCATGGATACCGAAATAACCAGGCGAGCACCGTTGGGCCAGTATTTTTTGGATATTGATTCTGTCTTTTCAGATTCTTCATTGGTGCCTTTCCTGTTCTTTTCGATACAGGAAGCCAGCATCATTACGGATGCGATCAGGAAGGCAGATGTTTTTAAATGCTTCATTTTAAAAAGTTTTGTTCTGCAAAATTCATCAATATACGGCTGGATTATATTGTAAAAATTTATGCTAAATTTGTAAAAATCCATTCATCCATGAAGCGTATTGTTAATTTCAGTTCTTTCAATGTTTTCAGTATCGAGAAGGAGATTTGGGATATAGAATATCATAATCACAATTTCTACGAGCTGATTATCATAGCAAGCGGAAAAGGCACCCATCACCTGAACGGAGTTACATTTGCCTATCAGAAAGGAGATGTTTTTCTGCTAAGACCCAGCGATGCCCATGAATTTTCCATAAAAAGAAAAACCAGGTTCATTTATATAAAATTCACAGAAAATTATATCTGGGAAAGCCTTCATACCGATAAAAAAACTGAGCTCAATAAAGTAATCCGTCTGATGATGGAAGACAGCTCTTTTGTTTATGAATCGGCCATCAGCAACAAAGCAGACAGGGAACACATGCTGCAGCTTGCCGGAATCCTTCTTTATGAATTTAATAATAAAAGTATCTACAGCAAAGAAACTTCAGCAGATCTTTTCTCTGCAATGATCACCATTCTGATCAGAAATACAATGAACAGCGGAGGAAAAGAGCGGATATCGAAAGGAACCAGCCAGGCTGAAAAAATTCTTTATTACATTACTGTGAATGCAATGGATGCCGATAAAATGAAGCTCGAAAACCTTGCGAAAGAATTCACTCTTTCTCAGAATTATATCAGCATTTACATTAAAAAACAAACCGGATTTTCCATACAGCAGCACGTGATGCATCAGAAAATAAAGGCTGCAGAAAAGCTGTTAAAGCAGAGTAATTATAATATCAATGAAATTGCCGATCAACTTGGATTTAATGATGCCAGCCATTTTAATAAGATCTTCCGGAGTTATAAAAATATGCCGCCATCATTATTCAGGAAAAATAACTAACTCTCTTTCTATTATTATGCTTAAAATCTTATCTTGAAGCTATGAAAACAAGTGCAGGCATCTTATTATATAAAAGGCAGAAAAATAAATTATATTACTTCCTGGTTCATCCTGGCGGGCCTTTTTGGAAAAATAAAGATATCGGGGCATGGTCTGTCCCGAAAGGAGAAGTGCAGCCAGATGAGGATGCTCTGGACCGGGCTTTAACTGAATTCAAGGAGGAAACCGGGCAAATCATAAAGGGGAAGTTCACGGCTCTTACACCGGTTAAGCAGAAAGGCGGCAAAACTGTTTATGCCTGGGCTCTGGAAAGTGACATGGAAACATCCGGGCTTTACAGCAATACTTTTCAGATGGAGTGGCCTCCAAAATCTTCCAAAATGATCGAAATTCCTGAGGTAGACCAATGGGAATGGTTTGAATCGGAAGAAGCTCAAAAAAGAATCAATCCGTCACAGGCTGCCTTCATCTCAGAATTGGAAGAATTACTGGATAAGCAGGAATAAAATTCTATTTTTTAATCCCGATAGATTTTAAAGCATTTACCGTAAGATAGATGTCATCGAAAACAGTGAGGGCTTCGATGTATGCAAAAGCTGTTGACAGCAAATCATTTTTATTAAAAGAAATTTCGATGGCCTGGTCATAGGAAGCTACAATCCTTACCACAGAATATCCGTTGTAAGCAATGGTAAAGCCTTCAAACAGACAGTTCCGTTCCGCTTTCTGATAGGTGGTATATTCCTCAAATCCAGTGGTATCATTTCTTTTTACATTATTATGATCAAGTGATTTCCAGGAGGTGTAATTCTTCGGTTCTTTCAATACATTTCCCTGTGGATCTACGGGAACAAACATTCCAAGAGTCAAAGGTTTTCTTAGAAGATTGGCATAGTTTTTCATCAGACGCAAAGTCTGAAGGTCGGCATATCCTTCGTTAGAGTAGTACTCAATAACAAAATCTGTCATCGGAATCAGCTTGTGGGAAGCTTCAGTCGGCATAATTGGTGTTTTCTTTTCTGAAAATAAAAATAGTACTTTTATTTGCTTTTCCAAACATTAATCTACTTCATGATACAGGAAGACTGATGTGGAAGATTTTAGATTTCCGGAAAGCAAGCCATATTAAAGTCTTAAGCTCCGGAACATTTCGGGCATATCCCGCTCACTATAAAATTATATTCCTGTGCTATGAAGCCGGAAGGCAGGCTGATATCAGGAACTGCATTTTCAATACATGTTACGGAATGGCACTCTTTACAGTTAAAGTGAACATGATTGTGAGCGTGTTTTTCTGTACTGCATTTTCCGCTGCATCTGGCAAAATTTACAACTCCGTCTATATTCACAATTTTATGAATGAGTCCTTCATTTTCCAGCCTTTCCAGCACTCTGTAAATGGTCACCCTGTTGCAGAGATCACCCAGTTTTTTCTGAATGTCGGGTTGGGAGAGCGCTACGTCAGAATGATTGATGACATTTAAAATTTCAGTTTTGGCCTGGGTATTTCTGATCTGTTTCATTTTTAAATGCAACAAAGTTGCTTTAATTAAAATTTTATCTATACTTTTGCAACAAAGTTACAATAAGAAATTTAAATCCCGATCTTTTATGAAATCAAAAATTCTTGATGCTGTAGCAATTTCCGCAGCAGTTCTGTGCCTTATTCACTGTATTGCTTTTCCGCTTCTGATGATCATTCCTTTGGGCATATCCCACAATCCGTTTATAGACCTTACCTTTCTTATTATTGGTGCCGTAGTGGTATACAGAATTACGAAAAATATGACCTGGAACTGGCTAAAATTCCTGTTCTGGATTTCCATCGCCCTCATTGCTGTCTCCGTTGTGGCAGACCTGATTTTTGAAATTCATATTCCACTGATTTATGCAGGAGCAGCAGGATTAATTACAGGTCATATCCTTAATTTCAGGAATCATAAGCATTAACAATTTCTGCAGATTTAAGCAAATAGTACAGTTTAAATGAAAATTCACAATTAATTAATGCAACCTTGTTTCTTTAATTAAAATTACCCTCTAACTTGCCCTACGAAATTTTACCAAGATGAACAGACGTAAGTTTTTAAAAGGCTCAGCATTGCTGTCCGGCCTGCTGACTTTAAACCCGGTTGACTTTTTTGCCAACGGAGTAAAAGAAATTCCTGATCCAAAAAAGAAGGCAAAAAACATTATTTTTATGATCAGTGACGGAATGAGCTCCGGAACTTTGGCCATGGCCAACCTGTATTCTCAGAATATTCTGGGTAAGAACGGAAACTGGATGAACCTGTATCTTGACAATAAAGTTTCCCGGGCATTGATGGATACTGCTTCCGCAAGTTCAATTGTTACGGATTCTGCAGCAGCCAGTTCGTCTTTCGGAGGAGGATACCGGGTAAAAAATGGTGTTCTTAACATTGGAACCAATGGGGAAAAATATGTCCCGATCTGGCAAAAATTCAAAAAAGCAGGAAAAAAAACAGGCTGTGTAACAACGGTAACGATTACCCATGCCACTCCTGCGGGCTTCTGCGTAAATTCCGACAGCCGAAATGCGGAAAATGAAATCGCGGAAATGTATGCTGAAATAGGTTTTGATGTCATGATGGGCGGCGGGGATGAGTTTTTTAATCCTTTAAAAAGAGAAGATAAAAAGGATATTTATGGCTTATACAAACAGAAAGGCTATCAGGTTCTTAAAAACAAATCTGATCTTAAGAAAGCGGAAAAGGGTAAGAAAGTTCTGGGAATATTCAATTCCGGGGCTTTACCATATTCTATTGACAGAAAAAATATTCCTGAGCTGCAGCAAACCCCATCCCTTGCTGAGATGGCTCAAACTGCAATAGATCAAATGAAAGATCATAAAGAAGGTTTTGTTTTACAGATCGAAGGCGGAAAGGTAGACTGGGCTGCGCATGCCAATGATATTTCGGCTTTAATTCATGACCAGCTTGCTTTTGATGAAGCGATAAAAACGGTCATTGATTTTGCAGAAAAAGACGAGAATACGCTGGTAATCATTACTACAGATCACGGCAATGCCAATCCCGGAACAATTTACGGTGCTGATGCTACCCAAAATTTTAACAGCATTGCCAATTATAAGTTTACCAACGAATATATCCTGAATGCTATTCATTCAGATTTTAATCTTCAGCAGATGAAAGACTGGATCTTTGAAACCAATCAAATAAGTCTTGCCGATGATGAAGCGAAACATTTGCTTAGCTTTTATTCGGGGCTTGAGAAGCAGGAAACGGGAATTTACAATTACAAAAAACTTCCTTTCAAAGCCTATTCGGAAATTCAGAAAAAACATAATTCTGTCGGCTGGATCAGCATGGACCATTCCGGGGATTATGTGGAAGTTGCAGTTTACGGCCCGGGGAAAGAGCTTTTACCCCCTTTTATTAAAAATACGGATCTGCATTATCTGATGCTGAAAGCGGGACAGATATAAATAAGCAAACTTTAAATGAATCAAAAACAAAGTGATTAGGACTTCGGTTTGCTTACATACTTATTTCCTTTTACATAAAAACGCCATGGCAGCAAGGCATCTTCCTGGGCATACACAACCCCGATTCTCGGACCGGCTACAATGGTTTCAGGAGAATATCTGATACCGTGGTCTTCAATCCATATTTCATTTTCAGTCAGATCTTTTTTATTGAAGGAACGGTCAATGCCTAAAGCTTTAGCCGCTGAGCCCGGTCCTGATGAAATAGCCGGTTTGGAAGCAGGCATATTACGCCTCAGTTCCATAATATCAGATCCGATTAGCGGTTCTACAGCCCTCACCAATACAGCATGCGGTTCGTCTTCAACAGAGCTTACAATGTTAAAAAGATGATGAATCCCATAACATAAGTAAACATATGAAACACCGCCGGGATGGTATAATGTTTCCGTACGGCTGGTACGGCGGCCTCCGTAAGCATGGGAAGCTTTATCCAATACCCCGAAATAGGCTTCAGTTTCAACAATAACGCCTGCCGTAACATCCCCGTCAATTTCGGTAAAAAGTACTTTTCCTAAAAGATCTTTGGCCAGAAACAGGACATCCTGATTGAGGTAATAGGAAAGGGGAAGCTTTAGTTTCATTTTTTGATCAGACTTAAAGTTACTGCAAAGGTAAACATCTGCATTTTATAAAAGCAATAGATCAGCGTCAGAATCAAGATTTTTAAAAGCATAAAAAAAGCCCTTTGACAGGGCACTTTTATATATTGCTGTAAGAATTATTTTGCTTTACTGTTAATGGCTGTATCAGCAATTTTAGTTAACAGCTGATCACATTTTTTTTCTTCATTGAGAGTGGCCAGAAGGTTCTTTAAGCAGTCTTTTTCTTTAAGAACTTTGGCATATGCGGCGAGTGAGCCATAAGTGGCAATTTCATAATGCTCTACTTTTTGTGCAGCCGCAATAATACCGGCGTCTCTTACGGGTCCGGCTTCTGTTTCTTCCATGATGCTTTTTCCTTCATCCAGCAATCCCTGCATGGCATCACACTTTTTAGCCTGGGCTTTTTTTCCAAGAGAAGCGAAGCATTCCTCAAGTCTTTTTACATGAATTTCCGTTTCATTCAGATGCTGTTCGATAGCCGATTTCAGTTTTTTGTCAGTAGCATTCTTATACATTTTAGGAAGTGCTTTTACAAGCGCTTTTTCTGCCCAATAGATATCTTTCAGAGAATCTTCAAACAAATCTTTCAATTGTTTGGCGGCATCTTTTTTAGCGGGAGTTTTTGCTGCTTTTTTCGCTACAGTTTTCGACGTTGCTTTTCTTGTTGTTTTTTTAGTTTCCATAATAATATAATTTAGTGTTGGTTTTTATCCTATGGTAGCTGCAATTATAGGACCAGCCTGTAATTTCGGGTATTCGTGTGGTAGCGGGGAAGAAGTATTCAGATCTCCGGCAGATAATTTTCCATGATGAAAATGAATGTCCGCTAAAGAGTGGGAGAGTCTTTAATCTTCCTGCTCTTTTCTGAAACTTACGACTTCGTAATCATCATTTGAGCTGTACTTTTTACAGCTGCTGTCGTTAAAATCATCAGGATTCTTAGAGAAATCCTCAATGTATTTTGCACTTTCCCCGGTATCAGTCGGTGAAATAATGATATGATAATTCTGGATAACGGATTCATCCGCTTTTTTTACAGCTTCTTTTTTATATTCCAATGCTTCAGTATATTTCATAAGATATTTTATTTTTCGAAAATTAATCTGCCGTCGAAAGGTTCGCTCCATTTTATAAAAATCTGATCGTTCAGCCTGGTAATCATGGCCTGAATGGTTTCATATTCGCCGTTTTCTTTTTTTCTTTCAACGGTGAGATTGGATCCCTGACCGATTTCCTTAATGGTAAATTCTAACTGATACTGGTTTTCATTATTCAATACGAATTCCGCTTTTGTAAAATTTCTATTTAACATGGGATAAGGTTTTATTTTTAGCATAATGAATAAATTATGCCAATATAAATCTGAAATTAATTTTAATTTAAAAATATATTTTTTACTTTCATAATATTATATTGATGATCAGTATGATGGAATAGTTATTGCCTTATGGAAATTACAATACAGCCCTTTAAATCAACCCAACATGAAAATAGCAACCTACAATGTGAACGGAATCAACGGTCGGTTACCGGTTTTGCTGCAATGGCTGAAAGAAGCGCAACCTGATATTGCCTGCCTTCAGGAATTAAAGGCTCCCCAAGAACGTTTTCCTTTAAAAGAAATCAATGCAGCAGGATATGAAGCTATATGGCACGGACAGAAAAGCTGGAACGGAGTGGCTATTCTTGCCAGAGGTCTGGAAATTACGGAAGTTCAAAGAAGTTTACCCGGAGATCCGGAGGATGTCCAGAGCCGTTATTTAGAAGCTATTATTGACCAAATGGTGATATGCTGTCTTTATCTTCCCAACGGGAATCCTTATCCAGGTCCTAAATTTGATTATAAACTGGACTGGATTAAACGTTTGAAAAAGCGAACCAATCAGCTTATTAAAATGGAACTGCCCGCCATACTCATCGGGGATTTCAATATTATTCCTGAAGCAAGGGACGTCTATAAGCCTGAACGCTGGGAAAATGATGCATTATTCCGGACAGAAGTCAGAAAAGCCTACAAAGAATTATTAAATAAAGGGTGGCTTGATTCTATACGGACTTTATATCCTGATGAAACGATCTATACCTTCTGGGATTACCTGTATAAAGCCTATGACCGCAATGCAGGGATAAGACTGGATCATATTCTTTTAAGTCCGTACCTTCATTCTGGCTTGCAATCGGGAGGAGTTGACAAACATGTCCGCGGATGGACGAAAAGCAGTGACCATGCTCCTGTATGGATTCAACTGGAAAAGTAAAACACTTTATATTTCATGAACCATCCGGAAAGTAAGGTTGATCCTTGGTTTCATCGCTTTCACAGATTTAGCAATGCGGTGTTCCCAATTTTCCTGCAGATCACCTTTCATAATCAGCAATGAACCATGCTGAAGCGGTAGACTGTATCTGTTCTGATGCTGGTCTGCTTTCCGGAAATCAAAGTTTCTTACCTGCCCAAGGCTTATAGAAGCAATAACAGGCCGGTTCCCCAGTTCACTTTCCTTATCGCGGTGCCAAGCTACAGAATCATTTCCGTCCCGGTATAAATTCAGCAATACAGAATTAAACTGATAGCCGGATGATTTTTCTATCTGCTGTTTCAAAGCGAACAATTCCGGCAGCCACGGATTAACATTAAAGGAATTTCCGCCCAGTTTGTATGCTTTGGTTTCATCGCCATACCATGCCGTCAGTCGGGGTGTCAGGACTGTTTTATCATACATTTTCTGGGTTCTCTGCTTCCACGGAACGGTATGAAGAAGGAGCTCCTCAAGTTCAGAAGCTTTGTCTCCGGGCAGGAAATGCGGGGTATATTCAAGCAGTTCCTCCGGAAACCGGAAGTATTCGTCTGCATTAAATAAACTTAGCTGATCCATACCTTTTTACATTATATTCTTAAGATTTACGGCGACCGGACATTTTTTTATCAAGCTGTTTTATATCCTGTTTCAGTTCACGGAACATTTCTTTAAAATTATAGTTGTCATAATCTCCGGGTTCAAAATCTTCCGGGAAAATCCCTGATGCATACTGCCAGATCTCAACAATTTCTTCAGATGGAATGTCATACGGTTCGTAGAATGAATTGTCTGCACTTACACAGATGCTGTTTCCTTTTCTTTCTTTAAAACGCTTATAAGTAATTCCGTCATTTAAAGTGATGAAAACGTAAGTTTTTCCGGGTTTAAGCTCATCAATTCCCTCTACATATTTTCCTACAATGTAGGAACCGTTTCTAAAAGGCGGCATAGAGTCTCCGTCTGCGGGGAATGCCCTGTATTTGCCGTTAGTCAGGAAAGGCAAGGCAATTCTCTGAAGGCTTTCTATATATCCAACGTCACTGTATCCTTCAAGATATCCCATCGAGGCTTTTTGCGGAATAATTTCTATGGTATCATTTCCCAGGTCATCTACGGCTACCGGCAGTACAATTCTGTTATCCGGAAGCTTCAGCATGTCTTCTACAGGGTATTTGCAGATATCTACAGAAACCAGCAGATCAATACTTACATGGAAGTATTTGGCTATTTTTACAAGCAGCCCGATAGGCGGCTCAGAAACTCCATTTTCATATTTGGAATACCGTACACGGGAAATGGCAAGTTCATTAGCTACAGATTGCTGGGAGAGACTTCTTTTATCTCTTAAGAAGCGAAGATTATTTGAGAAAACCGACATTGATACAAAATATATCAACAAAAATACAAATTCTGACTAAAAAACACCTCTAATTTATAAGATAAAACCTGTTATTTTGTCTAATTACTTCTCCTTAAGCTCTTTATTGATGCGGTTTTCTGCATTTTTAGCTTTCTGTTCCTGGGCTTCTTTTTCTTTTCGCTGCTGACGCCTTGTTTTCTTTTCGGCACGTCTTTCTTCACGGATCACTTTATTGGATTTTTTATTGTATAAAGCATCGATGATTCCCTGTCCGGTTTTACTGAAGATTTTAATTTTCGGCTTGGCATGGGTTCCGGTTACCACAACAGGAAAACCGATCCACCCGCCCGGAGGCAGTCCAACTCTTATTCTTAAGTCCAGCAAACCGTTGAAGCTTGTTGTTCCGCTTATGGAAGGTCTTAAAACAGATACTTTAAAGGTAAACTTATCAACATGGATCAGGTTGTTCCTGATATGGGTCTCGATGTTTACCCCTTTCATATCCGGATTATCAAATGCTTTCGCCCCGATATTATCTCCTACGGCAGAAAGCATTTTTAAATTCTTTACTTCCACATCACGGAGGTTAACAATTCCACCGCCTTCCAGAGACGGATAAATCGGGCTCATATTTTTATCAAAATCACCTTTCAGCTTATAATCTAGTGAGACGATTCCTTTCACATTTTTTGCTGCAGTTACCATTTCACGAACCATATCAATTTCTTTATAAGCCCGCTGTACATCAAAATCCTGGACTTTAAGGGATATATCATAATTAGCAGTAAGAGGAGATTCGTCCTGATAACGGGCATCTATATTCATGCGGCTTCCGATGATATCAAATGAAGTATTCTTAAGGTACACCTGACCTGTATTCACAGAGGCATTTCCTTTAAGATGATTGAGAGCCAATCCTTTGAATTCAACTTTTTTTGCATCGGCTTCAAGGGAAACATCAAGGTTTTTAGGAATAATGACAACTCCGCTGCTTTTCGGATTTTCCACTTTTGCATATTCCACTTCGATAGATTTATCGGTATTATCACCGTTTTTAAGAGCCATAAATTCATCAATCAGGATATAATTGGACCTGAGTCCGAATTTTCCGTGAAGGGTTCCTTTTCTTTCAATGAAATAGTTGATGGTATTTAAGAGATAACCGTTTAAAGCAAAATCAGATTTCCCATAGGTAGCAAAGAATTTTGTGAACCACATTTTTTCGTTCTCAAACCTGAAGTTTCCTTCCCTGATAAAAAATGATTTCGGGAGGTATTCTGTCGTTGCCTTAATATTTTTTAAAATCAGGGTTCCTTTGTTATCAAGCTTGCTATACTGGCCTTTAGTGGCATAGCTCTGCCGTCCGTTTAAGGAAAGATCTGCCATAATCAATCCGCTGATATCGAATCCCTTTTTAGCAAAAACTTTATAAATTCTTCCTACGTTTAAAACTCCTTTTGCCCGGACTTTATACAAGAGGTCTTCAAAATCCTGCAGATCAGCATTCACAAAAACAGGATTCCCTTCAAAATCGAAACTGAAAGGATCCAGTTTAACGCCTAAACTCCTGAAAGTACCGCCAGTATTGACAATATTGGCGATCAAACTGATGTTTTGGATAGGGTTGGGATAATACTTTGTTTTAACCAGACCGTTTTTAAGGTGAAGATATCCATTGGTTTTCGGGAATAATTTTTTGTCTAGGCTGAATATGCCATTAGCTTTAATATTGGTATCCATTAGTCCACGGATATCAATATCTTTCAGACCCAGGGCCTGATCAAGCGTCTGAAGATCCACAGCTCCTTTTATATCGGCATTGACCTGCATTTCGTTCAGGCCTTTTGTTTGTACGTAAGCCCGGAAATTATTATTGGGCCCCAGATCAAAGCTCAGTTTTTTCAGATCTATGCCTAGCTGGTTGGTATCCAGCGAAGGCAGGTCTATATTAAGATCCATATTAAGGTGGTTCATCGGAACGGGTGCTTTTCCGTTGGATACAAAGCCGTTTTTAACCAGAAGGCGCACTTTGGCTCTTGGCTTAATTTTTTTCGGCTCGCTGAATCTTCCTTTAATATGAAAGTAGAGATCACTGTTGCCTTCAATTTTGGTGTCTTTTGCCCAGTCCAGATATTGCGGAGGGAGGACGGAGATCATTTCCCGGATGGTGGTATTCTCAGAAGCCGCCTTGATGTCCATATTATATCCGTCTTTCAAAATACTGATAAAACCAATAAATTTTAAAGGAAGTTCATTGATTCTTAATTCATTTTTTTTCAGGACAAAAGTCAGGGCATTGGTATTGATTCTGGTGATCAGGTCCGCATGTAAAGTTTTCTGTTTGGCGTAATAGATCCTGTTCAGGCTGAAATCTACTTTATCGATATCAAGATTGGTCTGAAGATCGAAAATATCCTGGCTAAGGCCTCCTTTTCCGGTATAGTTCAGGCCTTTGGCATCAACAAGAACCCTGGCCGAGTGGTCATTATATTTTATATTCCAGTTTTTAAATTTAATAAGATCCAGCTTTATAGAGGCTCCGGTTTCTGTACCGTCTTTGGGTTTTCCTGAAGGTTTTGAAACATATACATTATAATTGGCTTCTCCTTTCGTGTTGACGAAAACATTGGCATTGGCATCGGTTACATAAATTTCATCAATTTTTACTTCACGGTTGAAGATCAGGTTTTTCAGGTTAATTCCTACAGCTACTTCTCTTGCTGTGAGTAAGGTATCATTTTGGAAAGGTTTTGAGCCCTGTAAAACAAGGTTGTCCACAGAAACTGTAAGGGAAGGGAAGTGCCGGAAAAAAGTAAGGTGAGTTTTCTTGTAATCTAGTTTTCCTGCAAGATGTTTATTGGCAAATATTTTTACCTGCTGAGAAATGGTCCCTGGAAAAAGAATGGGAAGAATAAACATTAAAAACAGAATTGATGCTATAGAAATTCCTGTCCATTTCAGAATCTTCAAAATTATTTTTTTAAACCTTTCCATGAGTCATAATTTTGGTTGTTATTCTTATTACATATTTGATAACAATAATTAATTATTCTCAATCTAAAATTAAGCCATTTAAGTAATTTCAGGGGTTACAACTCCTTTTCAATATTAAATTAATTTTATCTGAAACTGAATTTAGGAATCCAACGTTTCGGAAACATCAATGGTAAAAGCACCATTAATTCCGAAAATAATCCGGTTTTTAAAATAATTACATATATATTAAATAACCATTATGTTAATTAAATATAAATTAATAAATATTTTTTGTTACAATTATCATTTCATATTATAATTATTCATAAATTAGTGATGTAATAATCATAAAATTTTATTATCATGAAAAACTTAAAAAAATTGAACAGAAACGAATTAAAAACTATTTCAGGTAATGGTATCTTCGATAACATCGGTGGTGTTATTGGCGGCCTTGGTGGAGTAGTTACCGGAGCAGTAGGTGGCGTGGGCACTATCGTTGGTGGTGTCGTAACCGGTGTAGGCAATACCGTTGGTGGTGCAGTAAATGCTACAGGGCAACTCGTAGGTACTACATTGTGCAATGTACAGTGCGTGATCAACGGGGTAGTGCATATCCAGTTGCTTTCATGCGGATCTACCTGCTAGAATAATTCGCAGTAAAAGTATAACCGCTCTTTTCAGAGCGGTTTTTTTTATGGATTCTAAAGGCTTAATTTTAGTTACAATTATGATACAGGCAGAAAAATACGCATCTGTTCATTTTTATCTGTCAATTCAGAATTTCTTCAAAATTGAATATATAAATTAGCAACATGAAAATCCTCATCATTGAAGACGAAAAAGAACTTGCAAAAAGTATCTCCGAATATCTTTCCGGAGAAAGCTATCTGTGTGAGTTTGCAGCCACATTCGGTGAGGCGATGGACAAGATAGAAGCTTTTAACTATGACTGTATCTTGCTTGATATTATGCTTCCGGGCGGAAACGGACTTACCATCCTGGAAGAGTTGAAGAAACAGAATAAACAGGATGGCGTCATCATTATTTCTGCAAAAAATGCTTTAGATGATAAGATAAAAGGCTTGCAATTAGGTGCCGACGATTATCTTACCAAACCTTTTCATCTTTCCGAACTGATGGCCAGAATTTATTCTATCATCCGGAGAAAACAGTTTAACAATTCCAATATTATAAAGCAAAATGAACTGCAGATTGATCTTTTAGCTAAATCTGTAAGTATCAATAATAAAATGATCATCCTTACCAAAAAAGAGTTTGATTTACTCATCTATTTTATCGGAAACAAAAACAAAGTAATCTCCAAAAGTACACTGGCAGAGCATCTTTCCGGCGATTTTGCAGATATGCTGGATAATCATGATTTTGTATATGCCCATGTAAAAAATCTAAAGAAAAAACTGTATGATGCAGGATGCGAACATTACCTGAAAACAGTATATGGAACCGGATATAAATGGGAAAGCAATTAAAATCTACCAATGAAACCATTATTAAGCAAAACAACAAAGCCGTTTATTATTTATGTCCTGATTATTCTGGTGATAAGTATTCCGGTATATTATTTTGTGGTAGATACGATATGGAAAGGTGAACTGGATGAGCATAATACAACCATAGCAGAAAAAACAGCTTATGAATTTAACAGCCTCAAGCTTTCTGATACAGAACTAGAAAAAAGTATTGCTCTTTGGAATAAAATCCAGCCGGGAACGGATATTGAGAAAATTCCGTTCAATTATTTAAAGAAAGACTCATTTTTTACGGTTGATAAGAAAAATGCCTTTACTCCCAAAACAGAAATAGAACGGTACAGATGTTTAAGAAAAGTAGTCTATATCAACAAAAAGCCTTTTCTTTTTACCATAGAAACCAATATTGAGGAATCTCATGAAACCGTTACTGCAATTACTTTAATAACCATTTTTTTCTTCATTCTTATTGTTGTAGGATTATTATTTTTAAATAAAAAGCTTTCAACATCGGTATGGCTGCCGTTCCGGAATACTTTGGATCAGCTTAAAACATTCAACCTGAATAAGCAAACCAAAATTGAATTTGGCAAAACAGATATTACAGAGTTTAAAGAACTCAATCAATCGTTGGACAAGCTGATTGAGCATACTGTCTCAGCATTTAAAACTCAGAAAGAATTTACTGAAAATGCCTCTCACGAATTGCAGACTCCTTTGGCAATTCTAAAGAATAAGCTGGATATTTTACTGCAAAATGAAAGCCTAACCGAAAAACAATACCAGATTGCAGAGGAAATGCATCGGGCATTAACAAGAAGTTCCAGAATCAACAAGAATCTTCTGTTATTGGCCAAAATTGATAACAGCCAGTTTGAAAAAACTGAAGCCATCCGGTTCGACGAGCTGCTTCACCAAAGCATGGAGATATTCCGGGAACATTTTGAGCAGAAGAACATTTCTGTAAAAGAAAATATTTTACCTGATATACAGGTATACGGAAGCAGAAGCTTAATAGAAGTTCTGATCAACAACCTGATCCTGAATGCAATCCGGCATACTCCAGCTGATGGTGTGATTTCAATTACTTTGGGAAATTCATCATTTGAAATAGCCAATTCCGGAACAGAAAAATTAAATACAGATTTACTGTTTAAAAGGTTTTCGAAGCTATCGACTGACAGTAACGGCAGTGGTTTGGGATTGGCCATTATTAATGAAATAGGTAAATTCCATGACTGGAAAATCAATTATCAATTTGAAAATAATTTTCATGTTTTTTCTGTAATGATCTAAAAATTCAATCCTTCAATTTAATCAACAGTCTGAAGAAATTAATTGATTAACTTTACGAAGAGATAAGACTGCTTTATTTGATATTGAGACTGAAATCCAGACATATTAATGAATTAAGATGCTATAAATAATTATTTTACAAACCTAGATTCAATATGGAAGATAATAAACCAAATTTCCGGAAAGAGAAGGTTCAGGCTTTTGCCAAAGTATTGTTATTTTATGTCTGTACTATAATAATATTGATTTCAGCATCACAATTCACAAAAGAATTATCAAAACCAAAAGGTGACTTATTATCTATTTTCATAGCAGTATTAGCAACATTTTTTCTTACATTTTTATTTGTAAAATGGGATAAGATTAAACTTTCCGACATTGGATTAAAACCCGGGATATTAACGCTCAAAAGACTTTTTTCCGGATTTATAATAGGTTTATTACTGGCAGTCCTCCAGGCTTTGATCGTAATGGCTTTCGGACATCTGAAATTAATAATGACTTCCGGTTTCAATTGGGGAACCATTGTTTTTTCTTTATTTTTTTATCTGCTTATAGCAGTTCGTGAAGAGCTGGTTTTCCGATCTTATTTACTGAGAACATTAGATCATAAATTTAAAGCCACATTCGCATTATCTGTCATGATTATACTGTTTATTCTTGAACACATTGTATCCGGTATGAGTTGGAAAATGGCAATCGTTGGTTCCGGATTAGGAGGTTTACTATTTGGAGTTGCCGCATTAAAGACAAAAGGAATTGCCTTACCGATTGGCCTTCATACAGCATGGAACTTTGGACAATGGATGACAGGTTTTAAAAATCAATCCGGAATTTGGAATGCGGTTGTTGATAAAGGATATGAGATTCAGACAGAAAATGTAGGATTAGCAGCTTTTGTATTGCTAATGGTTTCTACTACTTACATTTTATCTTCCAGAAAAATAGTTCTTTAAAATAAGACGCTGAATAAAGAGCTAATAAATTCAAAATTGAGCTTCATTTTTACCCCTTAATACTACCAACTTTGAACAGCTGTCAATCCTCTTAAGTCTGTATATTAATTACGGATACTTCTAATCTATTCTAAATTTCTACAAAATCAGGTCCCATTTTTACCGGATAATTTATAGAATATGGATTCCTTGCGTGCCTGTCTCATTCAAAGTTTTTTGTTTTCGACTCTGCTTTTCAGTGGTTTTACCATAAAGGCGCAGTCAAAAAACACTTTATCATACTTCCTTGAAACAGCAAAAACAAACAGTCCGGTTTTAAACGATTTCAACAACCAGATGATGTCCAATCGGATAGACAGTTTAAAACTAAGAGCAACTTACGGTTTTATTGTCACCGGAGAAGGAACTGCAGGTTATGCTCCTAATATAAAAGGGTGGGGGTATGATAATGCACTGACCAACGGGCAATCTCTTTTTGCAGGAGTACGGGTTGCCAAAGAATTTATCAGCCGGAATAATCTTAATACAAGACTTGCAGGCATCAATGCAAGTATAGCGCAGGTTTTAGCTCAGAAAAATATCAGCATTCAAACGCTGAACAAGCAAATTACAGATCAGTACATCGCAACTTATGCAAGTCAGCAGCAATATAATGTAAGCAAGGAGATCATTCATCTGCTGGACCAGGAAGATATCGTCCTGAAAAAGCTGACACAGGCTGCTGTTTTCAAACAAGCCGATTATCTGACATTTAAAGTGACTCTTCAACAAAATCAATTGACACTGGAGCAGCAAAAAGCCGACTGGCAGAACAATTATTCTCTGCTGAAATATTTATCCGGCATTGTGGATGATACTTTTGAGCCTGTTGAAAAACCATTATTCAGTGAAACGCTGAATCCTGCTTCTTTTGATCAAAGTATTTATGCCAAAGCTTTTCAGGCTGACAGTTTAAAACTGGCCAATAACGCAGAGATCATTCAATATGATTATAAGCCTAAGATCACAGCTTTTTCAGACAGTGGTTATCAGTCTTCGTTTACCACAACTCCTTATAAAAATTTTGGAATGAGTGTTGGCATTGGTGTCACTATTCCAATTTACGACGGACACCAGAAAAAAATGCTTTTACAGCAGAATCAGCTATCACTGCAAACCCGCCGGAAATATCTGGAACAGACCCAAAGACAATATCAGCAGCAAATTTTACAGATTACCAACCAAATAGAACAATATGACAGAATGATCAAGACTGCCAACCAACAGATCATTTATGCCAAAACCCTGGTTGAAGCCAATGCAAAACAGCTTCCTACGGGTGATGTAAGAATGGTCGACTTTATTTTATCCATTAATAATTTACTCAGTCTTAAAGGAAATATCATTCAGTACACTACCATATTATTTAACCTGAAAAATCAGCTGCAATATTTAATCATTCAATAAATCATGAAAAAAATAATCGCCTTTATCATACTGTCACTTATTGTTCTCAGCTGTAACAAAACACAAGAAAATGTTCCTGCAGCTTCTGAACCTGATGCAAAACCCAGGACACTTGTCACAGTAGCTTATCCTTCCGATACCGCTCAGCTTAATAATACAATTACGCTCAATGCAACTGCAACCTATTTATTGAAGTCTGACGTAAAAGCCAACAGCACAGGTTATATTACAAAAATGACCATTAAACTGGCGGATCATGTAGGAAAAGGAAATATACTTTTCGGATTACAGACCAAAGAAGCCAGGGCGTTGGGAAATACAATTAATAAATTGGATCAATCCTTTCGCTTCAATGGAACAACGACAGTAGCAAGCCCTGCAACAGGATATGTTGCCATGGTGAACCATCAGATCGGTGATTATGTGCAGGATGGGGAAGTATTGGCAACTATTACAGATGCAGCCAGTTTTGGTTTTGTGGTAGATGTGCCGTATGAATATCTTCAAATTATAAAAAACAAAGGCTCTTTACCGATTACTTTGCCTGACAATACGGTTTTGCAAGGAAAAATCGCAAAAGTAATGCCTTCGGTTGATGCTGTTTCCCAAACCGTGAAAGTTTTATTACAGGTTGCCAACAGCAGCAATATTCCTGAAAACCTGATTGGTACGATCAGCTTTTCCAAAACTTCCGCTTATGGACTTTCTGTTCCTAAAATGGCGGTTTTAAGTGACGAAACCCAGTCTTCTTTTTGGGTGATGAAATTAATTAATGATACGACAGCCGTAAAAACAGACATTACAAAAGGGGTAGAAACCGATCAATATATTCAGATAAAATCGGGTAATTTAACAACAAAAGACAAAGTAATTGTTTCAGGAAATTTCGGATTGAGTGATACTGCAACTGTAAAAATACAAAAGCCATAACTTTATGAAAAAGTCATTTTTTGTAACCTATAAAAGCCCTTTGCTGGTATTGATTTTCCTGATAGTGGCGGGCGGAATTTATTCTTATACTAAAATCCAGTCAGCTTTATTTCCGCAGATTACTTTTCCCAAAATAAAAATCATTGCAGATGCAGGGCAGCAGCCGGTCAACCAGATGACAGTAGGAGTTACCAAAGTCCTGGAAAATGCCGTAAAAAAAGTGCCTGATCTACAGGTTTTAAAAAGTACAACCAGCCGGGGCAGCTGTGAAATTTCTGCTTTCATGGACTGGAATGTGAATGTAGATTTAGCTAAACAGCAAATAGAAAGCAGTGTAAATGAAGTTCGAAACCAATTACCGCCGGATATTAATATTTCCGTTGAAAAAATGAATCCATCGATTCTTCCGGTAATGGGCTATTCGCTGAATTCAACTTCAAAAGACCCGATTGAGCTGAAACAACTGGCACTTTACACGATCAAACCTTTTCTTTCACAGGTTCCGGGTGTAAGTGAAATAAGAATTATCGGCGGACAGGACAAGGAATTCCGTGTTGTAATGAATCAGGCGATGATGGCGAGACTGGGAATTACACCCGCTTCTGTTCAGCAGGCAATTAATAATACTAATTTTATTAAATCAAACGGATATTCTTCAGATTTCAGGTATCTCTATCTGACACTTACTGATGCCCAGATCCGTAACGAAAGGCAATTGAAAAATCTTGTCGTGAGCAATAACGGAACCCGGATCGTTTTGTTGGGCGATATTGCCCAAATCAATGTTCACAATGCAAAACAATATATAAAAGTCAATGCTAACGGACAGGAAAGTATCCTGATCGCAGTGATACAGCAGCCCGATGCGAATGTGGTGGATTTAAGCAAAGCAATGGAAGCAAAAATTGCCGAGCTTCAAAAAATACTTCCGAAAGATATCGTACTAAAACCTTATTATGTTCAGGCAGATTTTGTGAATGATTCTATTAAAAGTGTTACGGATGCTTTATGGATAGGACTGGTCTTGGCGATTATCGTTGCAATTATTTTTCTTCGTTCGTGGAAGGCAAGTGCGGTTATTCTGATTACGATTCCCATTACATTAAGTCTTACAATGCTTGTGCTGTATACCATAGGGCAGACGTTCAATATTATGACATTGGGAGCCATTGCCGCTGCCATCGGATTAATTATTGATGATGCGATTGTCGTCGTAGAGCAAATCCACCGGACACATGAGGAGCACCCCGAAGAATCTTCCAGGATATTGGTACAAAAAGCAATCAATTACCTTTTAAGAGCAATGGTAGGTTCATCACTCAGTACAATTGTGATTTTTCTGCCTTTTATGCTGATGAGCGGTGTTGCAGGAGCTTATTTTAAAGTAATGACAGACACGATGATCATCACCCTAATTTGTTCTTTTTTTGCAACCTGGATATTATTACCCATTGTTTATTTATTACTTTCTTCCGGAAAGAAAAAAGAAAAAAACCTTCAGCATCACGATGTAAAGGAAAGAAAATGGGTAGGCTTTTTTATCAGAAAACCATTGTACAGCTACTTGTTTATTGGGTTGCTTATCATTCTTACAGCGATAATTCTTCCAAATATCAGCACCGGATTTCTTCCGGATATGGATGAAGGAAGCATTGTTTTGGATTATAATTCACCTCCGGGAACATCCCTTGAGGAAACAGACAGGGAGCTGAAGGAAGTGGAAAAAATCATCACTTCAACCCCTGAAGTTCAGGCGTACAGCCGGAGAACCGGAACTCAAATGGGTTTTTTCATCACAGAACCTAACAGAGGTGATTATTTAATTCAACTTAAGAAAGATAGAAGCAGGACCACGAATGAAGTTACCAATGATATCCGTGCTAAAATTGATGCTTCAGGATTGCCATTAACCGTAGATTTTGGACAGGTGATTACCGATATGCTGGGCGATTTAATGAGCAGTGTTCAGCCCATTGAGATTAAAATTTTCGGGACAGACCAGAAGGTTATTGAAGAGTATTCGAAAAAGGTTGCTGATATTGTAAGCAAAGTTAACGGAACAGCTGATGTTTTTAACGGAATTGTCATTGCAGGTCCATCAATGGTTGTGACACCTAAACTGTCTGTTTTAGCACAGTATAATATTTCTCTGCCGGATTTTCAGAATCAGCTGCAGGCTAACCTGGACGGGAATGTAGCCGGAAACATCTTTGATAATGTTCAGTACACGCCGATACGGTTATTATACAATGAAAAAAGTAACCAGTCTCTAAGCGACATCAACAACAGTATGATTGCTTTACCCAACGGAACACTGAAACCCTTAAGTGAATTTGCAAACGTAAACGTTACCACTGGTTCAGCAGAAATCAACAGGGAAGATCTGCAGACTTTAGGAATCGTAACTGCAAGACTGGATAACGGAAATCTGGGCGGAACAATTCAGGAAATTCAGAAACAGATCAATCAGAAAATTAAGTTGCCGAGTGGATATTCTGTAGTATATGGAGGTGCTTATGCTGAACAGCAGCAATCGTTTAAAGAACTGTTGATTATTCTGCTGGTTTCCAGCCTGTTGGTATTTTCAGTGATGTTATTTTTATTCAGAAATGTCCTGGTAGCCCTTATCATTTTATGTATTTCTGTATTAGGTCTTTCAGGCGGTATTTTACTATTGTATCTAACCAATACTCCTTTGAATGTCGGGAGCTATACAGGACTCATTATGATGGTCGGAATTATTGGTGAAAATGCAATTTTTACCTACTTGCAATTCCACGAAAGCCTGGCGGATAAAACCAAAGAAGAAGCTGTGATCTACGCAATCAGTACCAGACTCCGGCCCAAATTAATGACCGCTTTAGGAGCCATCATCGCATTAATGCCACTGGCACTGGGAATCGGAACAGGAGCGCAGATGCACCAGCCATTGGCTATTGCCGTTATCGGTGGTTTCATCGTTGCATTACCGCTTTTGCTGATTGTTTTACCAACGTTACTAAACAAAATCAATTTAAAAGAAGAAGAAAAATCCTGAACTAAACCCAATATGTGAAAATGTATGCTTCAGGATTCGAAAATTCAAAATTTCTTCTAAATCATTCTTCAGTATTGTATTAGAAATTAAAATATAATTAAAAGGATTTCTCAATACAGGCGATAACGCTGGGGTAAAGCTATAAGTTTTAAAATATAATAGCCATGGATAATTTAATTGAAGCTGTCAGGAACTATGTGATCGTTTTTCTTTCGGAAAATCTTTCAGATCAGCTTTCTTTTCACAATATCGGACATACTTATGAAGTGGCGGATGCCGTACGCGAAATCGGTTTGCAAACATGCCTCTCTGAAGAGGAAATGCTTATCGTACAGGTTTCAGCATGGTTTCATGACTGCGGATATGCCAATACCTACATCGGCCATGAGGATGAAAGCAAAAAATTGGCAATGAATTTCCTGAAAAAATTCGGATCTGATGAAAATTTTATTGAAGCTGTTTTAAGGTGTATCGAATCTACTAAATATCCTCCACAACCTGCTTCTTTACTGGAAAAAGTAATGTGCGATGCAGATATGTATCATTTAACCAAAGCCAATTATGCAAAATATAGCAAAGCTATAAGGCAGGAATTTGAAACCTATCTCGGGCTGGCTTATACAGATGAAGAATGGCAGATGAAAAATTATCAATTTCTTACTGAACATCAATATTTTACAGATTATGGAAAGAAAATCTTAAGCCGGTTTAAAGATGTTAATATTCAGTTGTACCAATATTTAAAATAAAATTCAGTCACATTATACTTATTATGATACCAAAACATTATAAAAAAATGGTTCTCAGTTTTCTCGTTTTAATTTCATCTTACGGGAAGCTGGCTGCACAAAGCAATAGTGACAGCATTCAGACTCCTGAGGTTATAAAAGAAAGTACTGTTATATTAAATACTGAAAAAGAACGTTTTAATTATAAAAGACTGATCATTCCCGGCGCGTTTATCGGTTATGGAATTGCCAGTTTAACGGTGAAGGATTTAAAACGGCTGAACTTTTCTACCAGGGATGAAATTAATGAACATCGGCCTGATCATATAAAACTGGACAGCTATACCCAATTTGCCCCTGCAGCTTTGGTATATGGCCTCAATGCCGTTGGTGTGGAAGGAAAACATAATTTCAGAGACAGAACGATCATCTACGGAACATCCATGCTGATTACCTCTGCCATTACCATTCCTTTGAAGCATATTGTAAAAGAGGAAAGACCCGATCAGTCGAATAATTTATCTTTTCCTTCGGGTCATACGGCAATAGCTTTTGCTTCTGCTCAGTTTATGTTCAGGGAGTATAAGGATACGAATTTTCTGCTGGGAATTTCCGGGTATTCCCTGGCTGTTTTTACAGGAATCTACAGGATGCTCAACGATAAGCATTGGGTAGGGGATGTGGTAGCAGGAGCCGGGTTTGGGATTCTTTCAACAGAACTGGCTTACTGGTTGTACCCAAAAATTAATACTATGCTGGGCGGTAAAAACAAAAATACGGCTACCATGGTAATGCCTTATTATCAGGATAAAAGTATAGGGATTGGTTTAGTGAAAACTTTTTAGATAACCTCAAAAACTAAGGATATGTGGTTCTATTATGCATTACTTTCGGCTTTATTTGCGGTATTTACAGCTATTTTTGCTAAAATGGGAGTGTCCAATATCAATTCCAATCTTGCAACAGCAATCAGGACAATAGTTATTCTTGTGATTGTCTGGAGCATTGTTTTTGTAAAGGGTGAAGCAAAGGAAATAGGTTCATTATCAAAAATCAATATTATTTTTCTTGTTTTATCGGGCGTTGCAACCGGCTTGTCGTGGTTATTTTATTTTAAAGCTTTACAGATCGGAAAGGTTTCCCAGGTTGCAGCTGTAGATAAGTTGAGCGTGGCCATAGCCGTCATTCTGGCAGTATTATTTTTCAAAGAAACATTAACACTCAAAACTGCAATTGGAGCTTTATTAATTATTTCCGGAACTATTTTATTTGCGTTAAAATAAGTATTTGTTATCCCATATTATTTTAATCATTATCCTTCTTTGCCTGTATAAATGATTTAAAAGATGTTTCAAAATTCACAAAAAAATATTTCACATCTTAATAATTTTAAGCATAATAAGAATATTCAGTGTAAATTAAAATCAAATGCTTTTTAATTGATATTTTTTTTAATTAATTTAATATAAAATAACATTTTTAACATTGTATTTATTTGATAATGAGCAGTTAATATTAATAAATTTCTCTTTCTAAAGTGAAATATTTTATTAATTTAGCTATAACAAAGCTTTGTGATTCTTTAAATTATTATTAATCAAAAAAAATCATTCATGAAAAAATTAGAAAACAGAAAAGTTCTTTCAAGAGAACAACTGAAAACTATTGCCGGTGGCGATAAAGGTGTTTGCATATTAGCAAGTGGCGGATACGTTATGAGAGACTGCAATATGAAATGTCCGGATGGAGGACGTCCTGTTTGCCCTGCTTAAGTAATTATCCCTTTTAAAAACAACTAAACTAAAAAGATCAATATGAAAAAATTAGAAAATAAAAAAGTTCTTTCCAGGGAAAAATTGAAAGAAATTTCAGGAAACGGAATTAGCTTCCAATGCACTTATAAATGTTGTGACGATAGCTCATTACCATTATGTCCCGGGTTTCAATGCCCTGCAGTAATATGCCCTAAATAATCTAATTATTATTACAGGTATAGTGCTAATTTTATGCTCATTAAGGAGTATTCACTTCTGAATCAATGAGCGTTAGAACAACCAAAAAACAGGTTATATTAAGCTCTCAGTAAATAATATATTTACTGAGAGTTTTTTAATGAAATTATTACTTCTTTGATTGTCAACCTGAAAATAACCCGGTAAAAACAAGCAATTACCTGAAATTATAGTATTTATAGTTTATGAGTTATATCTATTCATTTCTGTATTTTTTCCCCCAGTGTCTTAGGGTTATCAGCACATCCTGAAGGCTCCTGCCTTTATCACTGATGCTGTAATGAACCCGGGGTGGCACCTCTTTATAATCTTTCCGGATAATAAGTCCTTCGTCCTGCAATTCTTTAAGCTGTTTGATCAGCATTCTTTCTGTAATGTTATGCAGTTTCCCTTTTATTTCAGAATAACGGAGTTCATCATTATCCAGCAACGAAGCCAGTATGCCCACTTTCCATCTACCTCCGATAACTGTTAGGGTATAGAACATCCCGCAGTTTTTAATAAGGTCTGTTTCGTTTAAAAAATTTGTTGAATTTTCTTTTCTCATATTCATGGGTGGGTACATACAATTTTGTAGGTACTTGTTTATGGTAAAGGTATAAAATATTTTTGTTCATATATAAAACAAAATTAAAATGGGACAAAAAGTATGGCTAATTACAGGAGTTTCCAAAGGATTTGGAAAAGAGCTTTCAAAACAAATCCTTGAAGCCGGGGATATTGTTATAGGAACTGTGCGGAATGAAGAGGATCAGCAGGCCTTCGACAATAACGTAAACGCAAAATCTTTTATTATTGATCTTGCCAAAACAGAGCATATTGATTCGCTTATTAGTAAGATCATTGAACAATACGGTCAGATTGATGTTTTGGTAAACAATGCGGGTTTCGGTGTATTTGGAATGATTGAAGAGTTTGAGGAACAGGAGATTATCAGGCAATTCAATGTCAATTTCATGTCTGTATGGAAACTTTGCCAGGCCGTCATTCCATATATGAGAAATAAAGGCCAGGGAGTGATTGTGCAGCTTTCTTCAAGGGTTGGTATTACAGCAGGTATTGGGAATGGTATTTATGCTGCCAGTAAATTTGCTCTTGAGGGAATGAGTGAGTCACTTGAACAGGAAGTGAAACCATTTGGTATAAAAGTATTGCTGGTAGAGCCTGGAGCTTTGCGCACTGATTTTTTTGGTGGATCTGTACATTATGCCCGGAACGAATTCCCTTTATATGCAGAAAAATTAGGGGATATAAGGATAAATACAAAAAAGATCAACGGTAAGCAACCCGGTAATCCTGTTGCCGCTGCACAGGCCATCATCAGGGCTGTAAATAATGATGTTCCAACCTTCAGGTTACCTCTTACAACGGGTACTATCGAAACTATGAAAGCTAAAATTGCTGATTTACAGAATTGTATAGCATTAACTGAGGAGATTGCAATAAGTGTGGATTATTAATGACTGAACAATGAAAATAACTTTTAAAAATATTCTGTACTGGGCTTTGTACATAGGATACCTGTATATCATAGTACCATCATCACTGTTTAAAATTTTTCAACGCCCCGCGATGATGCAAAGCATGGAATCATTAGGTTTTAACAAAACATGGACTCTTGCCATCGGAATTGCCGAAGTGATCGGAGTTGCTCTAGTGGTTTTGGGACTCTACAGGTCTCCATTCAGAACTATAGGCATATTATTTCTGTTTCCTTTTGCGATTGGTGCCTTTACTACTCACATGGCACATCAGGAATACCATCATTATGGGCATTCACTCATCATGTGTTGCCTTTCTGCAATCCTTTTATTTTTAGACAATAGGATTAAAATAAATCTTTCCAGTACTAAAAAATTATAAAGAATACATCCAAAGTAGTTTATATGAACGTGTTAAAGTTTAAATTATTAGCATTAATTATAACAGTTATAATGTTAATTTCCTGCTCTTCAAGAAGTAAATTCACCTCTGAATCATTGAGCATTGGAATGACAAAAGAACAGGTTATATCAAAATTTGGAAAACCCTATAAATCTTCATTTACAGAAAATAAAGAAGCCGGAGAAATTAAAGAATCTTTATACTATAAAGAAAGTTTAAATATGGGAAATAGATCAATAACAAATATTTTAACTTTTAAAGGTGGAAAATTGGTTTCTCTTGAACAAGGGCAGGAATCTGAGAATAATTCTCCGGTTATAATTCATCCCTAATCAAATGCTTACTGTAAAAAGAAAATTGAATAGTAACTCTCATCAAATCTGAATCCCATTTAGATTAACATAACAATTTTATTATTTTGTTCTGTTTTTGATTTCATCAGAAGCATTATTGAAATCACGTATTTTTTCAATTTTTTTGTTTCCGAAGTTATAAGAGATAGAAATATTTAATTGACGTGGATAGTTATAAATATTGATATAATTGTAGTTTCCGTTTTGTTGCGGATCATCAATTATAACCCTATTGGTATTTAAAACATCATAAACAGTGGCTGCAAAGGTCCAGTCATTCCATATTTTTTTGAGCCCTATTTCCAAACTGCCGAGAGGCCTTAACTGACCCAGTTCTATCTGGTAATTGCCAACGTACCAATAGTTAATACTGGCAAACCATGTTTTAGCCTGATCAAGTCTTATATTATTATTAGTTGAAATGGTTATTCCATTTGATTTTCTGGAATTAATATATGCCGGAAACTTTTCACCTGTTAACGGATCCGTATCAATACTTCCATCATTAATATTATGCTGTAAACCAATACTTACATTGGTATTCCAATACTGTTTAAAAAATGATTTCTGGAAACCGATTGTAAAATTGAATTCTTGACGGTTGCCAAAATTGGTTCTTATATACCTTAATACATTTACATAGCTGCCGTTATTTTCAATTATTCCCTGCAAAGGTATTTGCAGGATAACATCTTTATAATATTTATGACCGACAATGAAAAAATATGAATTTTTGAACATATAATTAAGTTCCTGGGAATAAACTGCGGAAGCTTTCATAAACGGATTATTCTGAACATAATTGGTTTCCGTTAAATAAGTTCTTACAGGGTTTACTTCCCAAAATGAAGGTCTTTTCATACGGCCTGAAAAAGAATATGAAAGATTATGATCTTTATTGATAGAGTAGTTCAGGTTTAGGTAAGGTAAAATATTATGATAGTTTCTCGTAAGATTTTTTAAATTGTCATCCTGAGCGTTATAAGAGTTTCCTTTATTTTGTGTTAATTCATAACGAATTCCGGCTTTTGCAGAGATTTTATCGTTTACTTTTTTTTCAACAGTCAAATATCCTCCGTAAATATTCTCCAGATAAAAAAAATGATTTGGATTTCTAACTGCTACACCGGTAGCCAATTGATATAGACTTGTTTCTGTATCATTATCTGTTTTCGTATAGCTGTAATTTCCTCCAAAAGACAGTGTGAAATTATTTTTAAATTTCTTATAATAATCTACCGTTACAGAAAAACTGTTAATAATCTGTGGTGTTTCCTGAATAATCTGGCTTATATCTTCTCCCGTATTTCCATTGGAATCTGATGCTGATGTCGTATTGAGGCCATTCTGTTTTTTTCTGAAGTTTAGATAGGCTGCATTTAGATTTAATTTACTGCCGATAGAATCCGTTTTTAATTCATAGTTTAAATTGACAGAATTATTATAAGATTGGGCGTTTTCATGATTTATGCTTCGGTTGTAAGAAGTTTTCCAGACAGTATCATTTAATACATTTACAGTGTTAAATAAATTGGTAACCGAAGTGAAATTTTTGTTATACCAGTTATTATAGCTCAATGCAATGCTGCTTTTGTCATTTAAAGCATAATCTATATTCAGATATCCTCCATAGTCCTTGTTTGGAATAGATACGGTTCCTTCTGAACGATTTGAAGCTATATTGCTGCCATTTTCCAATATATAATACTGCCGTTTGGTGTTTTCACTACTATTAAAACTTGAATTAATTCCGAGATTATTTTTTCTGTAATTGATAGAAAATCCCATTCCCGGATTGTTATAATATCCCTGATTATTGCTCATTCTTAAGCTTCCGTTCAGGCCATTTTCTGTTATCTTTTTTAGAATAATATTAATAACCCCATCTGAAGATTCAACTTGAAATTCGCTGCCGGGCATCGTAATAATCTCTATTTTCTGTATGCTTTCAGATGGCATACTTTTTAAAAAGGCTGCCAGAGCATCAGCATCCATTTGATTTTTTTTACCATTGATATAGATTACAGCATTTGATTTTCCGGCAATCCGTAAAGTTTTATCATCCATTGATGAAATCAGGGGAGTTTCTTTTAAAAGACTAAAGACCGTGGTCCCTTTTGCTGCCGGGGAAGCTCCTACATCATATATAAACCGGTCATTTTTTCTCTGGAATTTATTTTTTTTCAGTACAATTTCATTTATTTTCTTTGTTGCTGCTGTATCTTTTTTTTCTTGTGCAGTTACAATTGTTCCGCTCAGTACAATGATTAAATGGATCAGACGTTTCATATATTTATGTTTTTTAATTTATGTATTACAATGTAGCTTGTTATGCAATATACATGTATACAATTCATGAATTAATCATGAATCTATTTAGATAAGACATTCGAGATATCACAAGTATTACATCGCGAGCCAAATAGTACTGCAGATATCCTGAATTATAATGAGAAAAGCTATAAACAGAAACCCTCTCAATTAGAGCTATATGCAGAATGTGTATATACAATCAGCCCGGATAGATTATCTGTTTATCCGGGCTGACTGAAGTTTAAATAAAATTAATCCTTAAGCAGGACATATAGGATATCCTCCGTTGGGACATTTTAATGTACAGTCCCTTAGAACATAGCCACCATTGGAAAGTCTGCAGACTCCCTGTACATTACCTCCGGCAATGCTTTTCAATTGTTCTCTGGAAAGGCTTTTTTGGTTTTTTAAATTTTTCATTGTAATATTTTTGGTTAAGAAATATGTTAATTATTGTGGGCATACCACTGCCGGGCATGCACTAAGGCTTGGGCACCGGGGGATTCCGGCAGGAGGGCAGCATTCATATGAACATTCTTTGATAGTGATATTCATTCCATTGCCCATTACATTTTTTAAATACTCTCTTGAGAGTGCTTTTCTGTTTTCTGTTTTTTTCATTTTAAAAATTTTAGGTTAGTTATAATTTATATGATTGATGAATAAGTACTTATTTTTTCTATCATGTATTTTGATCTTTTTGGAGATTTGATTCGAACAAATAATCAATACCGTTGGAGTAAAGATCATATTATAATTGATTAATAATGCTTTACTTTCTAAAGAATAAAGGCTGAAAAAACTTTGAATCAAATTTTTTACTACCAGATCTATAAAGATCAGAACAATAAGTTGAAAGTATCTTTTGCATTAAGTAATGCAACTACCTTTGGAGACCATGTATTGAGAAGTATACATACCGTCACTTTTTGCTTTGGAAAATAATAGGATTTACCGCCAAAGCCAAATACATGTCCGTCATGTCCAAGGGCCACTCCCTGGTTGGTATCCAGTTTCATTAATCCCAATCCATATTGTTTATTGTATTTTAAGTCTGGTTCCAGGCGGTCAGGGTCATTATCCACAAAAGTCTGAAGCAGCTGCATTGAAGCAGAAGAAAGTATTTTATTCGTTAACAGGTTCTCCACAAATTGGGCTACATCAGAAGATGTTGAAATCATTCCGCCGTCAATTGCTCCTTCACCTCCGATTCCGTTATTATCTATATGGGTTACTTCAGTCAATGGCTCATTAGCAGTTTCAGCATAATAGGAGCGGGTGAGCTGATCCGGAAGTAGAGTACTTGCTGTCGTATTTTTCAACCCCAGGGGTTTGATTATTTTCTCACTGATTACCTGATAGGAAGATTTTCCCGTTACTTTTTTTATAATCAGGGAAAGCAGAAGATAATTGGAATTGCTATAATATCCTTTTCCAACCGGATCATCGGCAGGTTTATCATAGATCAGCTGAAGAGTCTGCTCTGCGGAATAATTGACAATACTCCCGTCAAAAACACCGGGGGCGATATCCTGTAAATAATTCCGGATTCCTGCTCTGTGATTAAGGCACTGCTCAATCGTTACCTCATTGGCATTGGCAATACGGTCTGTAATAGTGTGAGGAAGATATTTACTGATTTTATCCTTGATATTCAAAAGGCCTTCTTCCTGCAATTTCAGAATAGTTGTAGAGGCAAACATTTTGGTCATGCTTCCGATGCGGAGTCTGCTATCAGCAGACATTTTGATACCTTTTTCCCTGTCGGCCAGTCCACCGGAACCTGTCCATGCTCCTTCGGGGGAAATTACTGTAATGCTGACACCTACAGCACCGGCTGCTGTAAACTGATCAACGATACGCTGGTATTTTTTTGCATTCGGGTGCTCGGCGGGTACATCAATAGACTGATCATCCCTGCAGGAATTCATTGTAACAAAAACAGCAGTCAGAACTGTTAGAAACCATAGTTTTTTCATAGAAAAATTTTAATGAGTTAGTATTAAATTAAACTGAAACAGATAAATTTTTCTCCTTATGGTATTCTTTTATATTTTCTTAAGATATCAATCACAGGCTGATGGGGAAGGGCATAGGATTTATTTCCATTGACTCCTTCCATGGTTTCGGCGGCGATCATGGCATTAATGATAGACTCTTCGACAGCTTGTACGGTTGCATCAAACAGAGGATCAATCAGATCATTGGGAAGCATCTTCACTTTCGAAAAATCTTTTCTCTGAAAAGCTGTGGGATTGGCTGTTGAAAAGGCAATGAAAATGTCTCCTGAACTGTTCATTCCATAGCCGCCTACATTCCCGATTCCCAGAGGCACCCTTGATGCAATACGTTTTAATTGATGGGGTAATAACGGCGCATCGGTTGCAATCACCACAATAATGGAACCGTCACCTTCCTGCCGGTAAGACTGTGAAGGCAGTTTTAATTCGCTGCCCACCGTATGCTCCAGTTCTTTTCCTACAGGTACACCTGCAATCTTCAGAGATTCTTTTCTTCCGAAATTAGCCTGTACCAGAGCTCCAACGGTATAAGTAGAATCTCCGGTCTTCACAATCCTTGATGACGTTCCGGTTCCGCCTTTAAAACCAAGGCACATCATTCCTGTTCCTCCGCCAATGTTTCCTTCCTGGATTTTACCTGATTTTGCACTATTTAACGCTTCGTAAACATTGCTTTCTTTTACCTGGAAACCATAGATGTCGTTTAAAAAGCCATCATATGTTTCAGCCACTACAGGATAAGTGTACCACCAATCTTCTTTATACCAATGTTCTTTCACAAACCATTTAAGAACAGCATCTCTCACTACTCCCACACTATTGGTATTGGTAATCATTATAGGAGTTTCTAAGAAACCAGATTCCGTTATCCAGGTAGTGCCTGTCATTTCTCCATTCCCGTTCAGTGAGTACCAGTTGGCAAAAACAGGATTATTATTCCGCCCTCTTGGTAAAATAGCTGTAACTCCTGTCCGGACAGGCCCTTTCCCGATTGTATTTTTACCTTTCCCGGAAATAATTGTACTATAACCTACTTCAACTCCCTTTACGTCCGTTATAGAATTAAATGTGCCAACGGTTCCGCTAAATGGAATTCCTATATCCCTGGCCCGTAATTTCTGTCCAAATGTTAAACTTTGCATATATATTAGTAAAAAAGAGAATATTATATTTTTCATAATTATCAGTTATAGAAGGCGATCAGGCAGTATGAGATGTCCTTTGAAAGCTTCTATATTAAAATTAAATTGTTGATTTTTAGTTAATTATTGCAATAATTATTTAACCGAGAAACGTTAAGAGTTCTTTTATAAATGCCGCCGGATTTTCTTCAACTACCCAATGTGCTGTTTTAGGAATGCGTACTGATGTAACCTTCTCTGCTACTTCTTCCATCATTTCTTTCATAAAAGGTCCACTTGTACTTATTTCTCCTCCAACGGCCAGAACGGGAATAGTTAGTTTCCCATTTTTGGCCAAGCTTTCTTTATTGTCCACTATATCTTGGTCAAATGCCCGGTAAACTTCCAATCCGGCTTTCATAGCACCGGCTGAAGAATATGCCTGACTAAAAACATCCATATCAGTTTCATTAATAGCAGCTGTATTATAAATGCGATAGTTGAAAAAGTAATGTAAATATTGCCGTTCACGATCAGCAATCAGCATTTCAGGCAGGTTGTGTACGTTATGAAATGCAAAATGCCAGACCCTGTGGTCTGTTCTTATTTTATCAAATATTTTTGTGCCGGGCAAAGGAGCGTCGATGACCACCAGCTGAGATACGGATGTACGGTATTCTTGTGCATAAGCATACGCAATCATTAATCCTATATCATGTCCTATAAGGACTACAGGGGTTTGTATCTTAAGGTGTTCCTTTAACAGATGGTGAATATCGCTGGCCATAGTGCGTTTATCATATCCGCCCGCAGGTTTCCAGGAATCTCCGGCTCCGCGGTAATCCAAGGCAATGACACGAAATCCCCGATTAACCAATACAGGTATTATAAATCGCCATTCCCACCATGTTTGCGGAAAACCATGTATCAGAACAATTATATTCTCTCCATTTCCCGCTTCTGCATAATGTATACGTAATGTATTACTAATGATAGCCATTCCGTGATTCAAGCTAACATCATCAGGTAATTCTTTATCTTTCATATTCTTAATAGGTATGTTTCAGCATTAAATTTTTATATTTACAAAGATCTGATGAGGACATTTAAATCAGACTATCATTTCGATAGAAGTAGCTGCTTCAAACTTTCGAATCAATGTTTTTTAATTATTTTATTTCGATATGCAATTAGATAAACTACACTACGCCATTTTAAACGAACTACAATTAAAGGCCAGAGCGAGTAATGCTGAAATAGGTAGAAAAATAGGACTTACAGCTCCGGCTGTTGCAGAACGTATAAAAAAGCTGGAGGAAGCAGGGATAATAAAAGGCTACGCTGTTGTTGTGGAATATACAGAATTGCAATACACACAAAATGTCTTAATTGCAATAAAATTACACCCCAATATTATGATTATGTCCTTTTTAAAAGAAACTCAAGAAATAGAAGGGATTGTAAAAATGGTACATACTACAGGAGATAATTGTTTCTTTTTACATATGTTTGTGAAATCTACACAAGAGATTACTTTAGTCCTGGATCGCTTGAGTAAATTTGGCAGGACAACAACTTATTCTATTCTGTCAGTGCCTATTGATCACAAACCAATTACTCTTAAGTAGTGTTGACCCCCATGTAAGAAATAACACAAAATGAGGCCAGTGATTTACAATAATTATTTAATGTATAAAATTGAAGATTTGTACCTTGTTTCCGCACCATGACAAAGCCTCGAAATGATGTTTTAAATTGAATATAAAAATCTCAAAAAACAATTATTTCCAATAAGCTCAAATTAATGGGCTCCCATTTCTGGGAATCGTTCCTGCGATAAAAATTTCCATACATTTGCAAAACTGTTCGGAAGTGCAGCAGTTTATTTAATACAGTGTCTGCGTTTAGTTTAATGCATTTTATGCCAAAATAATTGACAAATGAAAAAAATTAAGGACATCGTAAAAAAGCTGAATCTGGATGAATCGTTTTTAATTGATTTTGAAATGGAAGCAGAAACTTTGTACCTCGCAAAGAAGGAAATGTTTGTTAAAGAAGGCAGGTCTTGTAAATATATTGGAATTGTCAAAGAGGGAGCCCTATATGCTTTTACTTCTAAAGAAGAAAATCAAGTTGTGCACGATTTATACTTACCAGATTCCTTGATTACATATTACCGAAGCTTTTTAACGCAATTGCCTGCAAATGGTTCTATTCAAGCAGCTGAAGATTCTGTTATATATGCTTTTTCATTTGAAAAATACCAGTCTTTAATAAAATCAATAGCATGGCTAAAATTTTTCAAATATGTAGCTGACAGCTTATTTATCCGTAAATGTGCCCGTGAAAATTCATTCATGAAACTTTCCGCCCCGGAGCGTTACAAGCAGCTGAGGACTCTACATCCCAGGATAGAACAAATTTTTCCGCAATACAAAATAGCGTCTTATCTGGGTATAAAAGCTGAAACACTATCCCGGATTAAAAGTCTTGACCTACATCAAGAAAAATAGAATCAAGAAGGGGTAAATTTGTAGGAAACCTCGATTTATGAAACAGATACCTGTATTGGAATACTTACAAATGTCGATTGATGGAAAATCAATTACTGATTATAGTACCTTTCAAGAATATCCGACCGCTATTTCAAAAACATTAAAAATCACTATTTCACATATTGCTTTAGGAGAAGCTAAAACAGAGATAGAAGCTGATGCATTATTGCATGGAAACCAACAGGGCACTGTGCATGGAGGGCTGCTATGTGAATTGGCTGATTCGGCTATCGGAACAGCACATTCTACATTAATACGAGAAGGAGAAAGCTTTACAAGCCTGGAGCTAAAAATAAATTTTTTCAGACCAGTTTGGAAAGACAAATTAACGGCATATGCAAAACCAATACAATCTGGGAAAACAATAACGGTTTATCATTGTGAAATTACAAATAGTGAAGGCAAAATCATTGCATCAATAGTCAGTACCGTAATGACATTAAGAGGAGAAAAAGCAAAAGGCCGATAGAAACAGAGAGGCTTGATGAGATTCACTATCCCTATAAGGGGGTACTCCAAATTCAATATAGTTTTTTTTACATTAAGTATTATAACATGATTAGACCCTATATTTTAGCTGAAACAAATTGGAAGGATATAAAACATACAGATTATGATTTAGCCATCCTACCATGGGGAGCAACAGAAGCACATAATTATCATTTACCCTATGCCACAGATATTATTGAAGCAGACAATATTGCTGCAGAAGCGGCTAGAATTGCATGGGAAAGCGGAGCAAAGCTTATCGTTTTACCTACCATCCCATTTGGAGTAAATACGGGCCAGGCTGACATAAAGCTCGATATGAATATTTATCCCAGTACACAATTGGCAATATTGTCCGATATTATTGAAGTCCTTCAAAGAGCCGGAATCAATAAACTTTTAATTTTAAATAGTCATGGCGGAAATGACTTTAAATCAATCTTGAGAGAAGTTGGTTTAAAATATCCAAAAATTTTTCTAAGCACTTGCAATTGGTTTCATGCATTAAATAAAAAAGATTTTTTTGAAAACGAAGGTGACCACGCCGATGAAATGGAAACAAGCCTGATTTTATATCTTACTCCCCATTTGGTTCTTCCTTTAGAAGAAGCAGGTGAAGGTAAAGAGAAAAAACATAAGATAAGAGAGTTTTCAGAGGGGTGGGCCTGGGCTGAGAGAAAGTGGTCACAAATTTCTGAAGATACAGGTACGGGTAATCCCAAGGCATCTACGAGAGAGAAAGGTGAAGAATTTTTTAAAGCAGTGACAATAAAAATATCTGATCTATTAATTTCATTATCAAGAGCTGATATAAACGATCTGTATGAATAAATAAAATATATAATAGTCTCTCTTTCAGAAAGATTAGTTTAGAAGAAATAATATATAAATTAGGAAAGTAGGAGAGCCATCTTGATTTATAAGTATTACTTATGACTTAGTTCCTATATTAATCACTCTGTTTTTCAATGAAAATCTAAGAATTGAGATTGCCATTCCACTATCATTGCTTGTATCAGGCAAGGTTACCAATGAAAGAGCTATAAAACATTTAGCTATGTTTACATGCAGATGCTACATGTTTCAATTGTTTTGCTTCCTCATTTTCCGTAATATTTTTCGGAAAAGTCACAAAGCTCAGAATAAATGTCACTGTCAAAAGTAAAACACTCACCCATAAAACATACTGAACTCCGTAATAGGCACTTACTATCCCGCCAAGAAATGCACCTAAGGAAGTTCCAATGTTAAAAGATGAAGTCAATAAACTGTTAACAAATTCCAGTGCATGATGCGGAACAGATTGTGTAGTCCGGATATTTGAAACCAGAAATCCTCCGGTATGGATCATTCCCCAAAAGGATATGATGATGACCATGGGCATAAATATTCCCCCAAGGTAATAAGCTAGAATCTGCACTGTTACTAAGAGAATTAAAAACAGTCTTGCTGTCATGAGCACATTGCGATTCAAAGCAATTCCCATAAGCCAATTCCCTAAAGTTCCCATACCACCGAAAAGGAGGAGCATCATACTGATCTGGGCACCATCCATCTTTGTAACCTGTTCAAGGAAAGCAGTCAGGTAGGTATAGCTGGCAAACATCGCTGCCAGTGTGGTAATGCTAGAAATCAGATTGAGCCACAAAAGAGGGCTTTTCAATATGGCTAACTGATTCTGTGTGGATTTTGTGTGATTTGCCGGAATAGAGGGGATGAAGAGCAACAGGCCGATAAAGGCAATCAAACTTATGGCACTGCTAATAAAAAATGATGCCTGCCAATGATGGAAGAGGTCCACAGCATAGGTCGTTAAGGGAATACCGAACACTGTGGCTAAGCTTAATCCCAACATTACGGTAGATACCCCTTTTGCTCCTTTTTCTTTGAATGCAATGGCAATAGAAATATTCCAGAACAGAGGATGCAATATCGCCGGTAATATCCGGGCGATCATAAGCGTCGTGAAATTGGTGGAAAACGCAGAAATTAAGTTAGAAAGAACAAATATACTCATGACCAGGCACAGCAATAACTTTCGGTTTACTTTGGTGGTAAATGAAGTAATAAAGGGGGAAGAAATGGCTACAGTAATCGCAAAGGCACTAAGCAGCCATCCCGCGGTATCGATTGATACACTGAACTGCCGGCTAATAGTGGGCAGGATACCAACTATCCCAAATTCAGTGGTAATAATGCCAAAAGCCCCCAGTGCCAGGACATAGATTGATGTTTTCATGAATGCTTACAATTTTGATGTAGCAAATTTGAACAGAAAAATTTAAAAAAATCAGTATATTTTAATGATAAATGGGTATTTTTATGCTATGAAAAGAGAAAATATAGATCAATTGGTAAAGGTAGAGTACCGTCAGGCCGCGAACTGTTCCTTAAAAGACAACCAATTCTCCTTTTTTCAGATTGTCTATGTCATTTCAGGAAAAGGATTTCTTAAGATCAATAACAATATGGGCTCTTACAATGAAGGAAGTCTTATTCTCCTGACCCCTAATGACCAGCATTATTTGGAAATTGTTGAAAAAACAGATCTTTTGCTCGTGAAGTTCAGTGAACGGTATGTAAAAGAGTATAAGTGGAATAGTATTAATTCGATGGAGTGCCTGTTATATGGTGCTTCCTTTCTGTCTGGATGTATTTTACAAAATAAGCCGGACATCATTTTGGTTGATTCAATCGTAACCTCCTTGCTCCATGGTCTGAATCATCCTGATCTCTACCATGAAGAACTGACTCTGCATTATGTGAATGCATTGATCGTGATAGCAGCCAGAAATATTTCAAAGATGAGAGCGGAGAATGTAGCTTCCAATGCTGATAAAAGAGTATTGGATATCATTAATTATATCCAGGGAAATATCCATGATCCGGCATTGTTGAAGGTTTCTGCGATATCTCAGAAATTCGGATTTTCTGAAAGCTATCTTGGGAGTTACTTTAAAAAGCAATGTGGAGAAACCATACAGCATTTTATATTGAATTATAAAATGAGATTGATCGAGCATCGGCTTCTTTTCAGTGATATGCGGATCAATGAAATTGTAACTGAATTTGGTTTTTCAGATGAAAGCCATCTGAATAAGTTTTTTAAAAAGCAGCATAATATGAGCTTGACGGAATTTAAAAAGACAAAAGGGCTTAAATCCATGAATTAAATACTTTATTAAAAATTCCAATAGACATGCAATTAATTCATTAATAAATATAGTAATAATTAATAGGAATAAATATTCAATCATGAATTACAATTTAACATAATATAAATTATAGGATTTATTTAAATCAGCTCATTTTAAGAAAATACCCACCAATTAGGCACAAACTTCTTCTCCAGATGCTATTTTACAACTTTTAAAATTTTTGTTTTGTTATACAACGCTCAAGAATCAGAATCTGTAAGTCATACAAAATATTGATCTGAACATCTATGAATAATATTGCACATAAAATCCATTTCCAGGCCTTATATAGTTTTACGGATTTTTTTTCATCTACAAGCCAGTCTAGCTCGCCAAAATTTTCTGATTTTTTTTTAAACAATACAAACGGCCAGTTCCTATAAAATTCTGACCATACAATTTATTCTCTGAAAATAATACTCAGTCAAATAATTAAATATAAATATGCATGAATTTTATAGTCTGCAGCTTTGCTATAAAATTTTGTAAAAGATTATATCTCTTGTATTACCTCCAGAATATACAGTTTTTATTACAGATCTTTATATTATGTTAAATTGAATAAATTGCCTGTTAGCAAATTTCTGAAAATAACTTTATTCTAAACATTAGAACTGCCTATTTCTAGTATTGCAAATCATTCACAAAATTTTCCGGTAAAATCTAAATTTTAATTTTTTCGATATATTCAGGTTTCCATGCACAATAACCGCTCCCCTGCCTCAAATACAAAGTGCTGATTTTCAGAAGAAAAACTATAGTCAAACACCTATTTCAAAACGGTTACTTATCTGCAATATTTTGCTTTTGGATGTATTCACTTGGAGTCATGCCTACAAATTGTTTAAAAGCTTTATTGAAGGTAGATTGGTTGGTAAATCCTGCTTCAGTATAAATGTACATAAGGGTTACTTTTTCCAGATTGCTTCTTGAAATCAGGTCTTTTACGTAATTAATTCTATGGGAGTTGATGTAGGTATTGAAGTTAGAATATCCCTGTAATCTGATTGATTTTGAAATATAGTTATTGCTGATTTTCAGAATGGTAGATAACATTGAAATATTAAATTCCGGATTAGTAAAGTGTTTATTGGTAACTATCTCATTTTCAATTTTTTCAAATAATGGTTTTGCAAAGGGCATTTCTTTTTCATCTACCGTAATAGGAAGTGTGATCCGCTTCCTTTTTTCTATAATCGAAAGTAGTTCCTGCTCCCTTATTTTATCTTTATAGTAAATGAACAAATAAACAATTACAATATTAAATCCAAAAGTAAGCAGGTCATTATACCGAAAAATATTTTCATAAGATTTTACCATAGTATGAAGTGGAGCAATATCACCCGTAAAAATGGCTACAAATGCGATAAACAAGGTATAAACTGAAAAAAAAGAACCTTCTTTTTTATCAAGAAAAATGTATGCCCCCAGCGGCACAGGAACCAGCCAGCAAAATTGAAAAATAGAATATTTCCAAAAATAAAGGATAATAAAATAAATATAAATGGGCGCAACAATAAGATAGCCCCGCACTCTATTTTCTAAAGAAAGTGACGGAAAAAAAGTATTGAATACATATACATGACTTAGCACTGCAACAGCCCCACCCAGACAATAATATCCGAACAATTTTTCTTTTACGATGAAAAAGTATATGAATGTGAATAATAATAAAATAACCCCCATCAGATAATTATATCTTATGGAAAGCTCTTCTTTCAGCCTCAGGATCTCCTGCTCTCTTAGTACTGTATTATCCATTTCTTATGGGTTATTTGAGCTTGAACACCAATGAAAAATGATTACCAACTTATATAACACACTGAATTCCATGGTTTTAATTTCATTTTCTATTGACTGACAATGATATTGATCAACCTTCAATTTAAAGTGATTTTTCATTGATGACTAAGGCCTTTTTAGTCTTCAATCTGCATTTATGCATATAATTTTGCTGCGAAATACAAATGATGAAAACTTTCGCAACCATAAAAAAAAATATTTTAATACATGTTCTCACATTGGGAACTGTATATACTTATGGTATGCTTCCACTCTATAATCATAATCAAATCGAATGTGGCAAAAGTAACAAAAAAAACAAGCCGGCTTTAATTTTTGTATCAGAAGGAAATTATATTTTCAATAAAGATCAATTGCATGCTGCTGCAAAAGATTCATTTCCTGTTTCAATGAAGGCCGAAGAAACAAGAACAGGCAAACCCCTTTTTGTTTCGGAAGAAACCATACTCCATAATCCACAGAATATTTTCATTGGTAAAGAAACGAAGAGTCAGCTAATAAAGATTATTGCTAAAAAATCATATAAAAAATCTGTTAAAGTAAATAAAAGCGAACCTGCTCAACCCATAAGCCTTTACTTTACATGGAATAATGGCCAAAACCACTTTATTCTGGCTTCGGATGGCAAATCCTGCATTTGTTCAACACACAATGATCATCATAAACAGCTGATAAACGCGAACCGTTTCAGCCTTAATTCTTTTGTTTTTTCAAAAGACGAATTATCAGAGTATAATTCTCATATGGTATCCCATTACCATACAATAATCTTCAGCATCCGTCCTCCGCCTTAAAAAAACAGGTTCCGGAACGCTGGTTAAAAAGTTACGGGCCAACATGTCCATTCAAAAAACAAATAACAACAAAATATAGCATTCTGCTATTCAATCCATTTTAAAATAAAAAACAAATGAAAAAAAATATATACACAGCAATAGCCTTGACAGTATCTTCCTTAGCCTTCTCTCAGGTAGGTATTAATACACAAAATCCACAAGGAATTTTCAATATAGATGGCGCTAAAAATAATGCGGCCACAGGTACTCCTACTGCCACACAATTAGCTGATGACTTTATTGTTACCGCATCAGGATCTACAGGTATCGGTGCGGCTCCCGACGCATCTGCTTTGCTGGAGCTAAATGTAAGCCAGTTAGCATCCGGAAAACAAAAAGGTTTTTTAGCACCAAGAGTCGCTTTGACGGCATATAATGATGCAACTACAATCCCAAGTCCTGCAACAGGATTATTAGTATACAATCTTGGAACTCAAGCTTCCTTTACCTTTAAGGGATATGTATATTGGGACGGCTCCCAATGGAAACTTTTGGATGGGCGCTCACTATATCCGGGTACCATTGGAGCCTTAAGATGTGCCGATGCTAATCTGAATCCGCTGACTTATACAGCCGGAACTCCATATAATGGGGTAATGACTGTGCCTTATACCGGAGGAAACGGAGGAATATACGGAGCACAAACTATAGGACCTGTAAACGGACTTACAGCGACGCTTACACAAGGTAATTTTGCACAAGGTTCCGGTACTTTAAACTATACAATCTCCGGAACTCCAACGGTATCCAGTCCCATTACCACAACATTCCCTCTTTCAATCGGAGGACAGAGCTGTAGTGCTACAGTGGGTCTTGGAAAAGTACTTGCTCCCGGAGAGTATCAGTTCTTTACTTATACAGTCCCAGCAACATATGTTGGATTATTGAGCACTTATATCGGAGGTAGTTATGATGCTATTTTAGGACAAAAGGTAAGACTGGATTGTAATTTTACCAGCAGTTCTAATGCAGGTTCCGGTGCAGTTACCTACAACCCTCGTTTGGTCAATATCTCTACTTCTAACATTAAATTGTGGTATGCAGCACTATCGAGTGTGGACCGTTTCCGCCGTTCGAATGTTTTATTAGCTCCCGGAGGGTATATGGAGACTGATAACGGAATTTATCTTAACTGGGGAGACAATATGAATAGCAGTTCAGTTCCTGTATTAGCGACCAGCTCCAGTGATGATTCCCAGGAAATAGAAACAGTGGACTTAATTGTAGATGGAATCTGGTACAGAATAATCGTTTTTGTTTCTGTAGATAACCTGAACGATACGGATCCTACCAACAATATCCGACGTGTCTTTATGACAGCACAAAGAATGTCAAGTTAAATGATTAATAGAATGCCCCCATTTCTACTCTTAAAAATACACAAATGATGGGAAAGAATCAATGGGGGCATCTTTTATTCATAAAAAGAATTTAATTACAAAACTATAAAACTAACCAGGCAGCTGTTCATTTTTATTATTAAGCTTATATGACTTTTTCATTATCTGCATTTTGCTGCCTGGTTTTCTTTCTAAGAAGAAAAATAAATCTAAAATATCTAAAAACACAAATATGAATTTCAAAGACATTCATATCGGACAAATGATTGAACAAAAAATTATAGAAAGCAAAATAGATTCACAACGCGTATGTAATTTTTTGAAATGTACCGAAGAAGAAATTAAACAAATGTATCGGGAAAAGGTCCTTGATACGGAGACCTTATTGAAATGGAGCAAGTTACTGGAATATGATTTCTTTCGCCTTTATTCGCAGCATCTTATCCTGTACGCACCCCCGGCCGCTAAACACAAGGCAGGAAAAACAAACCTTCCTATGTTCCGTAAAAATATATATACCAAAGAAATCATTCATTTCATACTGGAACAGATCAATACAGGAGAGATGGCCAAGATTGATGTGGTAAGAGAATACGGAATTCCAAAAACGACACTTTACAAGTGGCTAATAAAGCATAGAGAACAGGCAGAATAGTTTAGTCCACTCTTTTAAATACAACAAATATCGTTGAATCTAATATGATACCCAGCTATGAAAAATCATCCTAACTATAAAAACATTTATTCTGATATTGTAGCCAAGAAATTTCCGCATAAGCAAAAAGAATGTGAAACTTTGCTTAAGATGAACAGGCTATCGTTTTTGAATATTATTGAGCTGAATACAATAATATTTGGCACATCTGATATACAAACCGAAAACTTTAATCAGAAACACCGTTCTTACCAAAAATCTGACATTCTGAAAATATTGGAATACCAGAAAAAAAACAGGCTTAATAATATCCAATTGGCCAATCATTTCAAGCTAAGCCGGAACACCGTTACCAAATGGAAGAAAATGTTTTTGGAAAACTAGGGCAACCCACAAATTATGCTTTTTTCAATATAATCTGGTTTCTGGACACAATAACCGCTACCCTGTCCCCTGCTTCAAAACCACAATCCTGAACCCATTTTCCGGCAATCCTTATTTCCGGAAAGAAAACTTCATTGTAGTATGCCCGTGCGAAGGATTACGGAAAACCTTAAGATTCCGGCTGCGGAAAAGCTTATATTTGTTTTGAGAATTGATCTTTCTTTTCATCACTTGCTGTTTTTTCTGCAAACCAAAGAATATCCAACAGTATATTCCAGTTTCTGAAAGGATATTTTATGAGAAATGAAGGATATTTTAGAATATAATTTATTTATCCGGGAGCTTTATTTTTCTCTCCTAAAACTTTATATTTGTTATTATGACTTACACAGATATGCAAGATAAAAAAATACATCAGGGCCGAAACATCAAACGTTTCCGCGAAATGCTGGGCATCAAACAGGAAGCACTTGCCCTGGAACTGGGCGACGACTGGAACCAGAAGAAAATTTCCCTTCTTGAACAAAAAGAAACCGTAGAAACAGATATTCTGGCCCAGGTTGCCAAAATCCTGAAAGTTCCTGCCGAGGCGATTGAGAATTTTGATGAAGAACAGGCGGTGAATATTATTTCTAATACATTTACAAGTAATGATACATCAACTTTAAATGCTATTAATGTACAACCTACATTCAATCCTCTTGATAAAATGGTTGAGCTGTATGAGCGTATGCTGGAGCAACAGAAGGAAATGATCGAGAAGCTGGAGAGGTTGATTGAGAAAGATTAACTAAACAACTTCACGGAAACTAATAACTATGAATCGTATAATATTAATTGGGAATGGTTTTGACCTTGCTCATGGAATGCCAACAAGCTATGGTAATTTTATTAATGACTATTGGGGAAATAAGAGAAAAGAGATTTGGAATGGCAAATACAATGATAAAAAATTTGAAGATGACAACATCATTCTTGATGGGGTACCATCAATTCCATATTCAGAAGTTACAACGAATGAATCTGAGTACAGCAAACTATTAACAATTTTAAAACACTATAAAGCCAAAATAAAATATAAAAATAATTTTCTTAAAACATTAACGGAAAGAAATCATTCTCTTAATTGGGTTGATATTGAAAAGGAATATTATTCTTTACTAAAAAAGAGTTACAAAGATTTTTCAAAACCTCGATATAGTATAACCGATTTGAATAAAGATTTTGGTGCTATTGAATCTTTATTAGAAGAATATCTCACAAAAGTACAAAAAGAATTTTCTACAAGCTTTCCCAATACTAAAGACAAAAAGAATTTTAAAAGCCTTGTTTATAACGTAATATATGCAGATTTTAAATTCAAGGAATTTTCAGAGTCATCAATTAATCAACTAACTGAAATTGAATTTCAAAGAGTTAATAATTATGTTAAAGATATTGAAGAAGAAAAAATATCAATTCAAGATTTGGAATTATCAGAGAGAGACATTCGACTTTATCAAGCTTTAATTGGTATCAAAGATAAGAGACAAAAAATTAAAAGAATATTAAAATCTGATAGTGCGCCGAATTATTTTCGTCATAGGCCAGAAAATATATTATTTTTAAACTTTAATTATACATCGACTGAGACTCATTATGACAATCCTCCAACTGATTCTGAATTTGAAAATGATATATCTAAGGATGTAATACATATTCATGGGGTTTTAAATAATAAAACAGATAATAAAATCATATTTGGCTTTGGAGATGAAATAGATAAAGATTACTTAGAAATTGAAGATCTTGATGACAATGAATATCTACAAAATATAAAGTCAATGAAATATCTTGAAAGTGATTCCTATAAAAGGCTACTGGACTTTATAAATTCAAATAATTATCAAGTTTTTATATTCGGCCATTCTTGTGGAATTTCAGATAGAACTTTACTAAACACACTATTTGAGCATAAAAACTGTAGTTCTGTAAAACCTTATTATCGTAAAAAAGATGATGGAACAGATAATTATAGTGAAATGATAAGAAATATTTCTAGAAACTTCACAGATAAAGCTTCAATGAGAGACAAGGTTGTAAATAAAGAATATACCGAAGCGTTATTTAAATAATTGAAATAGAGAACTTACCGTTCTCTATTTTTATTTTAATAAACTTATTTAATAGATTTTGTCTTAAAAAATTGCGTAGTCAAATAACTTCATTTAAATTTGTAGTCAAATAACTACACAATGAATTTAAGAAGAGATGTATTTCAGGCTATAGCAGACCCTACCAGAAGATCTATCCTGATGCTGGTGGCAGCACAATCCATGACTGCCGGTGCCATAGCTTCCAATTTCGATACCGCAAGACCTACCGTTTCCAAGCATCTTCAGATCCTCACAGAATGTGAACTGCTGAGATCTGAGCAGAACGGCCGTGAAATTATTTACCACCTCAATCCCAATAAAATGAAAGAAATAGCCGATTTTATAGAACCTTTCCGCCAAATGTGGGACGAGAAATTCAATAAGCTGGAAAGTGTAATGAAAGCCTACCAGAACAAAAATTCGTGATCCGAGATACGGGTTATTGAGATTCGTGGTACGGGTTCCGGGATGATAAATAAATGGCAGTTTAAAATCTCAAAATCCTCACCTACAAAATTATCCAAACCCCTTAACCCGAAACGCGTAACAAGTATCAACCCCTCAAACTCTCCCACTCTAACACTCTCAAACACCAAAACCAAAAAACATGGAACTTAAAACAAAAATCCACGCCGAAGACGGCAAACAGGAAATATTCATCACCAGGGAATTTGATCTTCCGGTAGAACTGCTTTTCAAGGCATATACAGAAGCAGAACTTTTCGAACAATGGATGGGAACCAAAGTGACCAAGTTTGAAAACAAACCACACGGAAGTTACCGTTTCGAAACCTCGAATCCTCAGGGAGAGGTGGTGTTCAGCGCTAATGGAACCATTCATGAAATCGTTCAGGATGAGAAAATTATAAGGACTTTCCAGATGGAAAATACGCCCTTCCCTGTTCAGATCGAATTTTTAGAATTTGAAAAGCTTACAGACAGTACCAGCAAACTTACTATCCAGACCATTTATAAATCGGTAGACTTCAGAGATCAGCACCTGAAAATGCCGTTTGCTCAGGGAATCAATATGGCGCATAACCGTTTACAGGAGGTATTAGGTAGTAGTTTATAGGTTGCAGGTAGCAGGTCTACAATTATGGAAATAAAAAAAACTTGATTTCATATCCTAAACTCCCATAAACTCTCCCACACTCTCACCCTAAAACTCTCAAAACCCAAACCCATGAATACAAAAACAGACTTCTTCTTCAACGAACCCAGCCAATGGCAGGCAGCATTTGAAAAACTAAGAGCAATTGCCCTGAGTACAGAACTTACGGAAGATCTGAAATGGGGATGCCCTTGCTATACCTATGAAGGGAAAAATATTTTCCTGATCCACGGTTTTAAAGAATATTGTGCCCTCCTGTTCTTTAAAGGTGCCCTGATGAAAGACCCGGATCATATTCTCATCCAGCAATCTAAAAATGTTCAGGCTGCAAGACAGATCCGCTTTACAGATGTACAGCAGATTAATGATCTTGAAGACATTCTCCGGTCCTATATGTTTGAAGCTGTTGAGATTGAGGAATCTGGAGCTAAAGTTGGAATGAAGAAAACCAAAGAATTTGAAATGGTTGAAGAATTTCAATTCAGACTGGATCAGGATCCGGCATTGAAAGAAGCTTTTGAAGCATTAACTCCAGGTAGGCAAAGAGCTTACTTGCTCCATTTCTCATCTGCTAAACAATCCAAAACACGGGAAGCCCGCATCGATAAATGCATTCCGGAAATTTTTGAAGGAAAAGGATTAAACGACTAATACTAAAACTATATAATATGGAAACACAGAACAAATCTCAAAAAAGAAACAAGATCATTTACTGGATCTTCACCTTATGGATGGCCTTGGGAATGGTATCCACAGCCATTGTACAGCTTATGAAAAATAAAGACGAACTTGCCAATTTTACCAATCTCGGCTATCCTTCCTACCTGATGACCATTATTGGAGTCTGGAAAATCCTTGGCGTTATCGCTGTTCTTATTCCAAAATTTCCGTTACTGAAAGAATGGGCCTATGCAGGGTTTTTCTTTGTCATGTCGGGAGCATTGGTTTCACACATTATTGTTGGCGATACTGCCGGACGAACTTTGCCAGCTCTTTTATTATTGGTTCTGGTTGTTATTTCATGGTATTTCAGGCCTGCTGACAGGAAAATTTCTATGATTAACCATTAAAATAATTGTGAAAACTTTAATTTTAAATAATCAAACCACTTAATAATAATGCTATGAGCAAAAAGAAACTGTCAGCGGAGCAAAGCACAGAGCTTTTAAAAACCCTGAAAAACCGTTTTGAAAAAAATATAAACCGCCATAAAGGTTTAGATTGGGAAAAAATCCAGGCAAAACTGGAAAAAAATCCCGAAAAACTCTGGTCACTGCACGAAATGGAAGTAACCGAAGGCGAACCGGATGTGGTAGACTATGATAAAAAAACAGATGAATACATCTTTTTCGACTGCTCCCCGGAAAGCCCGAAACGCAGAAGCCTGTGCTACGATTACCAGGCCTGGAACGCCCGTAAAGCCAACAAACCTGAAAGTAACGCCATCGATAAAGCTGCGGAAATGGGCATTGAACTATTAACGGAAGAACAATACCGTCATCTTCAGGAACTCGGAAAGTTTGACCTGAAAACTTCAAGCTGGATAAAAACGCCTGCCCATATCAGGGAACTTGGAGGTGCTGTTTTTTGTGACCGCCGCTACAATACGGTTTTTATGTATCACAATGGCGCGGATTCTTATTATGCAGCCAGAGGTTTCCGGGGAGTTTTGAAAGTGTAGATGCTGATTTGGTTCGGGTTTCCGAGATTCGGGTTTTGAGTTGAATTTGAGCATTTAATCAACTACATTCTTTCATATGAACGAGTTACAAGCCACCAAAATAAACCCAAACATCTGCTCAATCTGCCCTATTTGCGAGAGATAAAAAGAACTAACTGTCAAAACCAAACAGATTATTTTTTTTTAATATTTTTAAATAACACATTATTTATATCCTTTATTCTTTCATATCTAAATACTATTATTAATTTAGTACGCAGAAATTTGAATTTAATATAACAACTTTGGGTATGAAAAAATTAATCTTACTGGGCTCGTTATCTGTTTTTCTTATGAACTGTAACAAAAAAACAGAAACTCCTGCTCCGAAAGTAGTAAGCGACACAACCGCTGCAGAAGAACCTGTGGTAGATACATTAGGTCCAAAATCATTCTGTTATTTAGGGGTTACCGGAAAAGACAGCGTTTTTGCATCTATCGATGACAATCTGGGAACTATTACAGGAAAATTAGCTTATAAAAACAGTGAAAAAGACAGTTCCAAAGGAGATATTACAGGTTTTAAATCCGGCGATACTCTTAAACTGACGTATGAATTCCAATCCGAAGGAACGAAAAGCAAGAGAGATATTTATTTCATTCAGAAAGATAATATTTTAACGGAAGGAATCGGGGATCATAAGGAAGAAGACGGCCAGTCCAAATATGCTGATGAGAAAAAGATCAGCTATAAAGACGGACAAAAACTGGAGCCTGCTGACTGTAAAGTAGTTTCAAAGGCTTTAAAATAACTTAAATCACTTACTGAAATAAAAAAGGTGGCTGAGAATCTCGAAGCCACCTTTTTTATTACTTTCCGTTAGAGTTCTCTCTCAATAATCTCTATAAAACGCTCTACCGCTTCATCTCCCGTATTCCAGGAAGTAATAAGACGAATGGCAGAAGATTTTTCATCTATTTTTTTCCAGACGAAAAAGTCAAAATTTTCAGATAGAACTTCAATAAGCTCATTGGATATAATAGGAAATATCTGATTGGTATAGGTGTCAGCAAGAAACTGTACTCCCCTTTCCTTCATTGCATTTTTAATCTTCATCGCCTGAATATTGGCATGCTTCGCTAGGTCAAAATACAGATCATCTTTCATCAGCTCCATAAACTGAATACCAAGAAGACGGCCTTTTGCCAATAATGCTCCTTTTTGCTTGATATTAAAGGCAAAATCCGGCTGTAGATCCTTATTATTGATGACAATGGCCTCTCCTATCAATGCCCCGTTTTTTGTTCCGCCCAGATAAAAAACATCCGTAAGTTCCGCTACTTTTTCCAGCGTAAGATCGCTGATTTCGGAAGTTAATCCATGTCCTAACCTTGCCCCATCCATAAACAGATACAATCCTTTTTCCCTGCAGAAATCTGAAAGTTTTTCCAGCTCTTCAGCCAGGTAAACTGTTCCCAACTCTGTAGAATTTGATATATAAACCAGCTTCGGCATTACCTGATGCGGAATATTGCTGTGATTTTCAAGAACAGGAATAATATCTTCCGGTCTAAGCTTTCCGTCTGCCGTTTCAATGCTTAAAACTTTGTGTCCTGTAGCTTCAATAGCTCCCGTTTCATTATTAAGAATATGTCCCGGTGCTGCAGATATCACACATTGATAAGGCCTTAAAATTCCTGAAATCACAATAAGGTTAGCCTGTGTTCCCCCGGAAACCAGAAAAACTTCAGAATCCGGGCTTTTTATTTTTTCTTTGATCAGTTTCTTTGCCTGCAGAGAATATTCATCTTCGCCGTATCCGGCCTGCTGTTCAAAGTTTGAGTGTAAGAGTGCTTGTAGAATATTCGGGTGACATCCCTCAGAATAATCGTTTTTAAAAGAAAATTTCATAGAGTAAAATTAAAAAAAGTTAAACTAATAAGGTCTTATTTTACATAATATTTTGTTAGATTTGTAATGAAAATCATCTAACATTTTGAGAACAACATTAACAGAAGAAAATTATCTGAAGGCTTTGTTTCATTTAGTTGACAATGAAGGGAAAGTGACGATCAATGAGCTCAGCAAATTTCTAAATGTAAAAATGCCGAGCGTCAACAACATGATGAAGAAGTTTGCCGAAAAGAAATGGGTAGTCTATGAAACCTATAAACCTCTGTTAGTAACAGAAACCGGAAAGCGTGAAGCTGCACTGGTAGTTCGTAAACACAGGCTTACTGAAATGTTCCTGGTGAAAAAGATGAATTTCGGCTGGGAAAATGTCCATGAAATTGCGGAACAGCTGGAACACGTTCATTCACAGATATTTTTCGACAAAATGGATGAAATTCTCGATCATCCTAAATTCGACCCGCACGGAGAACCTATTCCGGATAAAGACGGGAATATTATTTCACAGGACCTGCAAAAACTGAGTGCCTGTACAGTTGGAGAAACGGTTACATTTGCTTCAGTCACCCTTTCAGATGATGGCTTCTTAAATTACCTGAATGAAAGAAAATTGCTGCTGAATACTAAGATCAAAGTCATTAAGATTGAAGAATTCGACAAATCCATGACCATCCAAATCGGAAATACCAAAGAAGTTCTCAGCAGAAAAGCTACGGAAATTATTTTGGTGAAGAAATAAGTAAACTTTCATTCTTCGCAAATCTCAGCAATATTTATGCATGGCTGCAATACATAAATTTAAATTTTACATAAACTAATAATGAAAACTATTCTGCCAACGGCAATCATTCTGGCATTTTTTAATACAACAAAAGCTCAAAAAATATTTACTTCTGATATCGATAACTTTTGGACCGCTTATGATCATATCCGGAAAACGGAAAACGATAAAAAAGAAGTTCTGGAAACCTATTTTCTGAATAAAAAAACGGGAGGATTAAAGGATTTTATGGAAATCAAGCAGTTTAATGAAGACGATTATCTGACCGTAATTGAAAAATATCCTCAATTCTGGAATTCTATTCGTAAAAACACTTTGATTGACAGTAAAAAAATCAGTTCAATTAACAAAGCTCTGAAAAAACTAAAAGTGCTTTATCCCAACAATTCAAACGGAAATATTTATTATACCATCGGCGCTTTAAAATCAGGAGGAACAACCTATAATGAAGATCTGTTTTTGGGAATTGAAAAAATTGTAGGTGATAAAAATACGGTAGTTTCGGAATTTGATAATGAAAACCTTCAAAAAATGTTTTTGTATATCAATAGTTCACAGCTGGAGCAAATTACCATTCACGAATTTATTCATACCTTTCAAAAAGCTGGTGAAATCAGCGTACTGTCGAAAGCCATAAATGAAGGTTCCTGTGATTTCATTGCAGAATTGACAATGAACAAAAAGTTCTCTTCACAATATATGGATTATGGGTTTAAAAATTACGATACGGTAAAATCTGAATTCAAAAATGAAATGTTCAGCCGTAATTTTGGAAATTGGTTTTACAACAGTAATACGAGTAAAAATCCCGATTTAGGCTATTTCGTAGGGTATGTTATTTCTAAGAAATATTATGACAATTCAAAAGATAAAAAAGAGGCAATTAAAGACATCATCGAATTGGATTTTAATAATGAAGAAGCAATTCTTCAATTTGTAGAAAAATCAAAATTCTTTGAAGACAGCACTAATATCAGGGAATTAAAATCTACCTATAAAAACAATCAGCCAAAAATTGTCCGGATTATCGAATTTGAAAATAACAGCCAAAACGTAGATCCAAAAATAAAACAAATCCAAATTGTATTTTCAAAGCCAATGAATGAAAACGTTTCTATTAATTTTTCAAAATTTGGCAAAGAACATTTTCCATTAAAAAAAATTGCAGGTTTAGACAACACAAAAACAATCCTGATACTTGAAACCGTTGATTTAAAACCTGACACTGAATACGATTTTTACGTAACAGACAGGGGTACCAAATCTGAAGATGGCTATCATTTTCCAGAGCAGGAATATAAGGTGTCATTTAAAACTGAAAAGAATTAGCTTCTGTATAAGGATAGAATCACAACTGGTGGCTTCGGGAGCCTCAGCCACCAGATCCTAATATTCCAGCATTCTCACAACTTTCTCAATTTCTTCAGAGGTATTGAAATAATGCGGCGACAGCCGAATGGCCCTGTCGAGACCTTTCATGGTAAAATCTATCAGAGCATTACTTTTATTGCTTACCGAAAAGTATATGCTATTCTCTTTTAATATTCTGTATATGTTTTCAATATCACCATTCTGGTCAACAAAAGTTACAATACTGCTTAAATTCTGACCCCGATCCAGAACTCTTAAGCCGTTGTTAAGCAATCCGTTTCTTAAGGTTTCTGCCAGTTTTTTATTGTAATTCTCAATATTCTGCAGCCCAACTCCATTGGCATAACGTAAAGCTTCTGTCAATCCTAAAAATGAACTGATGGAAGTTTCCCAAAGCTCAAACCTTTTTGCAGTTTTAAGCAGGGTATAATCATCAAAATCTGTCCATTGTGCCCCATTCATATCCAGAAATACCGGAGCCATATTTTTTGCCAAAACCCTGTCTGAAACATATAAAAATCCTGTTCCTCTGGGCCCGCGCAAGAACTTCCGGCCTGTAGCGGTAAGAAAATCACATCCTATCTTTTCAACGTCTACAACAAGCTGACCTACAGACTGGCAGGCATCAACAAGGTACAATACATCATATTGACGGCAGATCTTCCCTACTCCTTCCACATCCTGGATCAGTCCTGAATTTGTCGGAATATGGGTGACTGCTACAAGTTTCGGATTATATTTTTTAATCAGGTTTTCAAGGTCTTCCAGGTCTAATTCATGATTGGAAAGGTTTTTAACCCTCTTCAGCTTCACTCCTCTTTTTTTCTGCAGTGAAAAAAAGGCCATCTGATTCGAGACATAATCATCATTGGTCGTAATAATAACATCTCCATCTCTGAATTCAATACTGGATAAAGCCTTTGCGTAAGCGTCCGTCGAACTTACTGTAAAAGCAATATTATCCGGTTGAGTATTAATCATTTTGGCTGCTTCAACGTAAAACTGATTGAGCTGTTCCGATTTCCTGCCGGCAGATTCATAAGCACCATGCTGTTGTTCCAGAAGAATATGATCTGTCATCGTTTCAGCAACGATCTTTGGCATTAGCGATCCTCCTGCACTGTTCAAAAATATTTTATCCGTACAGCCGGATGTCTCCTGTCTGATGGTATTGAAGTCTATTTTATCCATTTTGGAACTATTTTAACGCATAAAAAATCCCGAAATTTCAAGTCCGGGATTTATATCTTTATTTGTCTTATTAATCTAAAACACTCCAGCCTCTCTTCGGATTTGTGTTTGAAGAAACTTCCTGTTCGTTAACAATAATGTTTTCTTTTCTCTGACCAATGTAGTCAAGTTCGCTTAATTTAGAGAAAATAATCTCTAAGCTTCGTAACATTTGCTGAATGTATAATAAGGGTTCTCCACAGTTGTGATGATCATAATTGGTTTCCGCTACAATAGAAAGCTGGTTGAGTAACGTATGAGGAGCAATTTCACTCCATTCCAAACTGTAATTCAGCATTTCTTCCAGTTCTGCAGGTACCAGAAGCTGGGTGGAGTTGTAAAGGTGCAAAGCAAGTTTGGCAAATGACTCGATTAAAAATACCGGCGGCTGCCATGGAATAATATTTCTGAACTGGAAATACATATCCCCGAATGTATTCACCATGGTAGTACACAAAAACTTAACGTTTTGTGCCAATGCTGTATTCTGATTTTTATGAGACGCTTTCTGTATGATCTTGAATGCATACTGCTGCAGATTTCCAATAGATTTTGCATAGCTGCTGTAGTAATCCAGTAAAGCGGGATGACTCTGGATAGACGTACAGGGAGGGATAAAGTTAGTGTCTACCTGCGCTATATTGGCTCTTAAATCCACTTTCCCGATAATAAGATAGTTTCCTCCGGAATAGCTGCTGTTCAGCGAAGTAACAGGAAGGAGCTCAATATGGTGGTTCGGCTGCGCATTAGGATGACGAGGCGGAATTTCTTCAGGATCTATATCTCCAAAAGGCACCTTATCAAAAGGATTTACAGAGATCAGGATAAAGTATTCACCGTCTGCCTGCTCTTCGTTCATAGATCTTGCAAGAGATTTCACGCTTACTCTCCGGTCCGTAAGATCTATGCGGTAACCGGCCATGGTAATGGCGCTGCATCTTTTAATGACTAGCTGTACATCATTGGTAGCGGTATTATGAACATCAAAGATGGTTTTGTCCGTAAATTCGTTGGAAATAGGCAAAAGCCCGTAATTATATGTAGTGATCCCCAATGAGCTGGAATCTCTGATCGTGTCAATTAAAAAATTATCCTGATCATTAAGGTGTCTCTGGGAAACTTTCATCCCGTCTACCCAATTGATCGCAAAATGCTTAATAGGCTGTATCATATTTAATACTTTTTAAATTTTCTGTGATTATGATTTTTTCAATACTCCTTCTTCCTCATGCTGAATAACCCTTTTGCAGATCACCACTTCATTTTCTGAAATGCTGTTCGAAGAGATATCCTGGTCGAAATCAATATATTTTCTAAAACTGAAAAATGATTTTTTGGTGTAAAAAATCCAGTAATAAGGTTCTTTTTCTGCATCCGAAAGGTGAATGATAGAGTTCGGGTTTTTATGGTTGTAATCGTCGACTACCCTGTAAAACCAGTCTCCGAAAGTAACCCCTGTCGGAAGTGTCTTTGCTTTGATCCTGAATCTGTTGGCATCTTCAAGGTTCTTGCTTAATTCTACGTTTAATACCATTAATCTGTCGAAATCTACCCCTTCAAAATCCGGAAGTTTCTGGTCCGGAGAATACCTCCATGTTTTGTAAATATCAAAAGGAATGCTGATAAACTGAATGTAACAGTAATAAAAAACCATCGGAACAAGAAAGATCACCATGCTTGTAGCAGCCATTACCGCGTATCCTTGTCCTTTGCTGATCCAGTTAAAGATCAGGGTAAATAAATATCCTCCGAAAGCAATACACGTTAATGACAAAATAGATTCAAATAAGATACTCATTCCTACAGAATCAATATGCTTTCTGAAATACCTGTGCATGAGATTCACATGAATTATACCAAAAATAAGATAAATCACCTGTGCAATAAGATACCAGTACGGATTAAAAAGATTTCCTGCAAAACCAAAGATTCCCGGTAAAGCCAGGCATAAACTGCAAAGAAGAACGTATATGATAATTACTTTAATTTTGATCGCAGGCTTGTTTCTTCTGATAATCCCCAGAATAAACATCATGATCACTGCGATTAAAGGCATTAAAATATACCTTAAAAAAATACCTTTTACTGAAGAAATTTCCATTAGTTTTTTTTCAAATTTATACTTTGTTGGTAGCTGTAAATATAATAAATTATTTTAGAGGAATGTAGAGTATCCAAGCCGGCTAGCATTTCTTTCATCATCTTCCAGGCTGAAGGAATATTCTTCTTTCTCTGTAATAAAATTTTCTTCCACGTCTACCGTTACCGGAAGAAAATAGTCATATAAGGCCTGCAGAATATTTCTGAAAGGACTCCCGGAAATATACTTTTTCATTTCCGTATAAGGAATCGGGCCAATGTTCACTACCCAGTTTCTTTGTCCGTCCATATGCTTTCCGCTGGGAATATAGGTAACGCCTAATTTTGAATTTCCCAACAGCATTGAATCGTCATTCCTTTCTATCCTGTCAATAATATTCGGTGCAAAAGTAACTTCTACAGGCACCTGAAGAAAAGCTGTCATGCATCTTTCAAACCATCTTTTATCTCCTCTGATCTGATGAAAAAAAGGCAAAATATAGATGAAAATATAAGCATTCTGCTTGTCAAGCATTTTGATAAGCGGCCAAAGCTCGCTTACCGTTTCCAGAAGAGTGTCCGTCCCGCTGGAAATATCGAATTCAGACTCTTTAAGCAGGGAGCTGATTTCGGTAAAAAATACTTCCAGCTCAAAAGGCCGGAAAAATTTCCGGGCATCCTCTTCTACTTTTTTCTGCTTACGGATTTCCCGAACCACAGAATCTACATTCTTTCTTGAAGCTCCCAGCGACGGCGGATGAAACAGCCCTTCGGGAAGATAATCGTAAATCCCTTCTCTGTAGGTTTCTATAGTGAATACTTCTTCATCAAATCCCAAATAACTGCTCGAAATACTTTTGATATCCTTAAGATAAGCACGGTCATTAATCCCGATCCGCTCTATAAATATATTGCTTACCGCACGATGGTATTTCAAAAGATTTACCGCTACGGCTTCAGCTTTGAAGTCGGTCTGCAGTTTATTGTAATACATGTCTACAATATTATTCTCATACATAGTGTTTGCTGTGATTATGACTTGTAAAGATAATATATCTCGTAAGTTTGAAAAAATAATTTGGCTATAATTTTATTCTAAAAATACTAATTTATTGACAGTAAAAGGAATATTCTGTGACAAATTCCGTAAAAATACGGTGAACAGCTCCATTCCTCAGGTTTTATTGTTTTAGCTCAAATGAAATTTATCATCTGATATGGAGAGTATTACAATATTTTTTCACCTATTTTAAGTGCTATGCGAAAATTTTACCCAAGCACTTTTTTATTTAGATTAAGTTTTATTAACATATATCGCAGAAGAATTTCATCATAATTGGCACAGGTTCGAAAACCGGTCCGTATCTTTGCAGCTTGTAAAATGTTATTTATAATGAAAAGTATTTATTCTAAAATTCTGATTTTAGCATTCATTTCATCTTCACTTTATTCTTATGCATGGGGATTGACGGGACACCGTATTATTGCAGAGATTGCAGAAAATCACCTGTCCGGTAAGGCAAGAAGGGAAATAAGAAAAATAATGGGGAAAGAACGTCTTGCCTATTGGGCCAACTGGCCGGATTTCATCAAATCTGACACTACCGGTGTCTGGAAAGAAGCTTCATCATGGCATTATGTAAACGTAGACCCTCAGGCAAACTATAAAGCATTTGACCAAAAGCTGAAAATGCAGGCGGGGCCTAGTCTTTACACACAGATTAACACTTTGTCCAGCCAGATCAAAGACGAAAAAACTTCTGAAAAAGACAGAAAAATTGCACTGATCTTCCTTATTCATATCATGGGAGACCTGGCGCAGCCTCTACATGTAGGCCGTGCAGAAGATCTTGGCGGAAACAAAATCAATGTAACCTATTTTGGAGATAAAACCAACCTTCACTCCGTATGGGACGGGAAACTGGTAGATTCACAAAAATACAGCTATACCGAATATGCAGGTCTTTTAGACATCAAATCCAAAGATGAAGTAAAGCAGATTCAAATGGGAACTGTAGAAGACTGGCTATACGATTCTCACAAAATTGCCAATAAAATCTATGCTCAGACGCCAAACGATTCAAAATTATCGTACGAGTATCAGTATAAATTCAATGATACACTGGAACGACAGCTTCTTTACGGAGGTCTAAGGCTGGCAAAACTGTTGAATGATTTGTTTTAAGGGTTGATGATTGCTGGTTATCAGTTGATGGCTTGTCGAAAATAATAAAGCGGGACTTCGGTTTCGCTTTTTTGTTTAATGTTTAATGTTTAATGTTTAATGTTTAATGTTTAATGTTTAATGTTTAATGTTTAATGTTTAATGTTTAAAATTACTCTGTAAGTTTTAAAACTTTTTTTTGATCTTGATTTTTTTTGACCTCTCCCCTAAATTTAAAAAATAATTAAAACTGGTGTAACCTTTTTACCACTTCATACGTATAATATATAGTAACTCTTTTTTGAGGATAAAAATAGATGAGACAATTAAAAATCACTAAGCAGGTAACCAACAGGGAAACTGCTTCATTAGACAAGTATTTGCAGGAAATTGGTAAAGTGGAACTGATCACTGCGGACGAAGAAGTAGAATTGGCACAAAGAATACGTGCGGGCGACAGAGCAGCACTGGAGAAATTAATCAAAGCCAACCTTCGTTTCGTAGTTTCTGTATCCAAGCAATACCAAAATCAAGGTCTTTCTTTACCCGATTTGATTAATGAAGGTAACTTAGGACTGATGAAAGCGGCAAAAAGGTACGATGAAACTAGAGGTTTCAAATTTATCTCTTACGCGGTATGGTGGATCCGTCAGTCAATTTTACAGGCTTTAGCTGAACAGTCCAGAATTGTAAGGCTTCCTTTGAACAAGATTGGATCTATCAACAAAATCAATAAAGCATACGCTCACCTTGAACAGGAAAACGAAAGACCACCTTCCCCGGAAGAATTGGCTGAAGTTCTTGACATGAGCGAGGAAGATATCAAAGAATCTATGAAAAACTCCGGAAGACACTTGTCTATGGATGCACCTTTAGTAGAAGGTGAAGATTCTAATCTTTATGATGTATTGCGTTCAGGAGAATCTCCAAGTCCGGATAAAGATCTGATGCTTGAATCTCTTCAGATTGAGATCGAAAGAGCATTGAATACTTTGACTCCAAGAGAGGCCGATTTGGTAAGATTATACTTCGGACTGAACGGAAAACACCCGATGACTTTAGAAGAAATCGGTGAAACTTTCGATCTTACCAGAGAGAGAGTTCGTCAGATCAAAGAAAAAGCGATCAAGAGATTGAAGCACAATACCAGAAGTAAGATTCTGAAATCTTATTTAGGTAAATAAAAATTTATCGCAATAACGTATGCGGAGCCTGGTTTCAGGCTCCGTTTTTTTTATATTTGAATAATGGAAGAAAATAAATTTATACAAATAATAGAAAGTAATTCAGTTGCTTTAGCTTCTGATTTAGTAGAAATCTCATTAGATTCTTTTATATCCAACGAAACACTAAAAGATATTCCGGTTATTGGAACCATTACAAAATTGTTAAGTATTGGATATTCTATTAACGATAAAATTTTTATACGAAAATTAATACGTTTTTTAAGTGAATTGAATGGATTAGAACAAAATTTTATTTTAAAAGAAATAAAGTATCTTGATGATTCTAGTGAATACAATCATAAAGTTGGAGAAAAGCTATTAGAATTAATTACTAGAATAGATTCTGAAGGCAAACCTGAAATTCTCGGAAAATTGTTTAGAAATTTTATTATGAAAAATATAAGTCAATATGATTTTCTAAAGTTATCGGATATAGTTGAAAAAGTATTTTATTATGATTTAATTTTACTTAAAGAGTGCAAAAATGATAAATTTTATATCAATTTAGATGAAGAACTTTATAACTTCGGATTAATTGAAGGAAAAGGAATGGGAACGTTTAATTCTAATGATGAGGAAAGAGCAGAATTTGAAAAGACAACTTATCTCATTACTGAGAGAGGTAAGAAGATTTTAGAATATGGACTGAAATAAATATCATAATATGAAAAAGATACTTTTTACTGCAATTTTAGCTTTATCTATAATTTCCTGCAAAGAAAACGAATCCGGAAATGCCGGCGCAGTAGAAAATGCTGTTGATGATACAAATTCCTCCATCAAAGGTTCTTTTGAGAGTGGTCGTAGTGAGAATATGATTGATAAAATTTATTCCGAACTTGCCAAAAAAGATAAAAACCTTAAAGAGCTGGATGAAAAACTTGTCAAGCTTAACGAAGAAAGCAGAAAGGTCCTTGCAGCCTATGATGAAATACTCAATAAATCCGAGTCCTTCTATCAGGACGCTCATTTTCAAGCTACAAGTGTTAAAGATTCCCTTTTAAAACAGCATCTGGAAAAAGAAATCACAATAAGCTCCGATAGCTACAATCAGAAAATCAGCAAAGTAAAAGAACTGATCGACAAAGTGAATACAAATAATGATCACATCGCTAACCTGTACACGGCATTCAAAATCAGAAAAACACTTCCCGAAATTGAAAAATACCAGAATGCTCATCCTCTGAAAACAGACAATCTGGAAAGCTTTATCAAGAAACAGAATGTGTTATTGGATGAATTGAAAAAGCTTAGTGAATAAATTCAATTAGAACAAATTCAATACGTATCCCAAAGATGATCCCAATACAACAATCCAGACACTATTGATTTTTTTAGAGCGGATACTTAATAACAGACATATAACTGCTATAAGAACTGCCCGCCAGTCGCTAATGCTTTCTTTTGCCATTACATAGCAAACGGAAACAATTATTGCTACAGATGCTATATTCACAGCATCGAGGAATCTGGAAAAAATACTTGAATTCCGTATTATTTTTACCAGGGGATTTAATAATGCTACAAATATAAATGACGGCAAAAAAATACCTACCGTAGAAACAGCCGCTCCCGTCCAGCCGTTGATCTGATACCCGATAAATGCAACCGAAGAAAATACAGGGCCCGGTGTAAACTGTCCCACAGCAATTGCATCTATGAACTGCTGTCTCGTCAACAGTCCTTTTTCTACCAGTTCGGCATCCAGAAAGGCAAATAATACATACCCGCTTCCATATAAAATAGCTCCTATTTTAAGAAATGTCAGTAACAAACTTACATTAGTAGCTGAAAGTATATTGAAATCTGAGATCTGTAATATGCCAAGAGGTAAAAAAGAATTGATTGTTTTCCTGTTTGAAAACAATGATAATCCCATAGCTAATAGCCCCGCACCAAATAACAGCAATATTTCATTGATACCTATTAAAGCCAACACCAGTACCGTGGCACCTATAACTCCAAGCTGTATATTTTTTAATGATTTTTTTGCCAGTGGTAAAATGGCTATCAGAATAATTGAAATAATAGCAGGTTTAATCCCATAAATAAAGGGTTGAAATTCTGGCAGCTGTCCATATTCTTTATAAAGCCATGCAAAAAATAACGTAATAATTACTGCCGGAAATATAAAGCATAATCCTGCCACGATCAAACCTCTCCAGCCAGCTCTGTCCTGCCCTATATGCATGGCCATTTCGGTACTGTTGGGCCCCGGGATAAGATTTGTAGCTCCCATCAGGTCCAGGAAATGCTCTTCAGTCATCCACTTTCGTTTAGCAACCACTTCCTGCTGCATCATAGCTATATGTGCAGACGGACCACCAAATGCAGTAACTCCCAAAGTAATAAAAACACGTGCGAGTGTCTTCAGTTCATTATTTCTGTTCACAGCCTATAAAGATTCTTATCTATTGAAAAATCACACTCCTAAAAAGCAGCAAAAGAACGAAGCGATTTTGTCTGAACCATCCTGCCAATCATAATTTATACAAAAATATATTATATTTAAATACGGAAATAAAAAAGGAACCCGAATTGGGTTCCTTTTATCTAATAGGTCAGGGTAAGTCCAGCTCCCCATCCCATTTCATTATCATAATTTCCTGAAACGGATAGCCATTTCTGTAAAATATATCTCAATCCGGTTGAGAATTCTCCGTCAGAATTCAGAGAAAAATTTCCTCTTATTCTTCTGGAAATCGGAATATCTTCCCTGCTCAGCTCCAATAGGACCTTTCCGTTATGGTCCACACTGGCATCAGCTGTTATCAGCATCGGCAAAAGATACTGTACCCCAACCATGAAGGCGTATTTGCCTTTTGAAGCTTTCTGCTGGCCAAACCATGTTTTCTTACCTTGGAATTTCATTCCCATATCTTCTGCCATCTGACGTTCCATGATCTCATGGTTATTCTGAATCCTGACTCCTGTATATGGAAGTGCCCACTGGAATTTACCCAGAAATCTTCCCACTTTCATACTCCCTTCAAAATGATCAAAATCCCAGTTGGAATGGAACTCATTCAGGTTCGCCCATCTTGGCCCGAACATCGTCATGGTTTCTGCATGTATTTTATTGCTTGCCACGTCCAGCATAGCCATTGAGCTGATCATCTGATTGTCTTTCAGAAAGTTTTTCCAGGCCAGTTTTCTGTCTGGCAGCTGTGGATTGGGTTTTGAATTCTCATAGCTGAAAATTCTTCCCATTCCTGCCATCATATGGTATAAAATATGACAGTGAAAAAACCAATCACCATCCTGGTTAGCTGCAAATTCAATAGTATTGGTTTCCATCGGCATGATATCCACTACATTTTTCAGCGGAGAATATTCTCCTTTTGAATTGATCAGCCTGAAATCATGACCGTGAAGGTGCATCGGATGACGCATCATGGAATTATTATACATGGTAATTCTCAGGATTTCTCCTTTTTTAACAAGAATCTTATCTGTTTCAGTTACTGTTTTATTATCCAGTGTCCACAGATACTGATTCATATTTCCCTCAAGCGTAAATTTAAGTTCTCTGACATTTTCACCGGGAAGAATTGTTTTTTCAGGGGATTTTAACAGATTGTATGACAGTCTTTTGATTGATTTTTCCTCTTTCATATCCATTCCGGAATGCTGAGAATGATCTTCCTTCTTCTCTTTGTCATCTTCTTTCGTTTTGATTCCCATCATTTCGTTCATATGTTTCGCCGTCATCTTTCTCTGGCTTTCAGGCAGTTCAGGATACATTACTTCATTCATGTCCATCATCTGGTTACCCATCGTCATATTCATCGGCTTCATATTCCCACTCATTTCCATCATTCCGTTCATCATTTTCATTCCCTCAAACAGCATCAACCTCGGCAGGTTCGGCGCTTCTACTTTTTCACCGGAACCCAGCCATAATGAAGCATGTCCTACCCTGTCTTCCGATGTGGAACGGAACTCAAAGCTTTTATTTTCGGGAATAGTTACTTCAATATCATACGTTTCGGAAACTCCTATGATGAGACGGTCAACTTCTACCGGAACCACATCATTTCCGTCATTTCCCACTACTTTTATTTTTCCGCCTCCGTAATTCAGCCAAAAATAGGTGGATGAGCCGCCGTTGGCCACCCTCAGTCTTACCTTATCTCCAGCTTTCAGATTGGAATAATCAGAGCTTGGAAGACCGTTGATAAGGAATTTATCATAGTAAACATCGCTTACATCCATGGCTTCCATTCTTTTCCATTCATTCAGGGCTTTTATCCCGAAATTTCCGGATTTGATAGCCTCCCAGTAGCTTTGTACCGCATTTTTTTTGATGGCGTACCAGTCTGTATTGGCCATATGAAGCCTTCTTGCAATCTGCATCGGGTCTTCATCGCTCCAATCGCCTAATAATACAGGAAGTTCTTTGGTATAAGCCGGTTTGGGCTCACCTTCTCTTTTATTGAATACCAAAATACCGTTCATACCAATCTGTTCCTGCAGGGCCTCGTGGGAATGGTACCAATAGGTTCCGTTCTGAGATACTCTGAACTTATATAAGTGTGTTTCTCCAGGTGTTACAGGTTTTGTGGTGAGATAAGGAACGCCATCCTGCTCATTGGGAAGAATCACCCCATGCCAGTGAAGTCCTGTATTTTCTTTGAGCATATTGTGAAGATAAATCTCAGCCGTATCCCCTTCCGTAAAATATAAGGTAGGCGCCTGTAGTTTTCCGTTAATCGCAATTGCTCTTCTGTTTTTTCCCGTGAAATTAACGATCGTATCTTTTACATACAGATCATACCTCACAGTTTTACCGCCGAATGTCACTTTCCCGTTTTCAGAATTTCTTTTGAATACAGATTCATCCTTTTTTGGTTCTTCTGCACCTGTATGCTGATGATCTTCTTTTTCTACCAGCTCCATTCCGCATTTCGGGCATTTCCCCGGTTTGTCTGAAGTGACTTCCGGATGCATAGGACAGGTGTAAATAGTTTGAGTTTGAACTTGATGATCGAGCTTTGTTTCAGGTATGATCTTTCTAACCTCTGCAACTTTTGATTTTGGATTAACTTTAGCGGTAACCTCCGGTTTAGATTTAACTTTATTTATTTTAGGCTTAATTTCTGTTGCTTTATGTATTGTTTTGGGCTCAGGCTTCGCTTGTGGCTGTGCCGTAACTTTTGGTTTTACCACAACGGTTTTCTTTACCAGCGTCATTTTGCATTTCGGACAGTCTCCAGGTTTTGAAGAGACTACCTCGGGATGCATTGGACAGGTATAATAGGTTTTCGTTGCTTGGGCAAAAGTAAAAACAGTAAACAAAAGCATCAGAAACATGATTATTTTTTTCATAATATTCTGAACTTTTAAAAGATGTACAGCTTAAATCAAATTAGAGCTTAAGCTATACAACCTATTGTTTTATAATAAAATATAATACTTATTTTATTTCCGACTTTACACTTCCGCAAGAAAGCATGGATTTTCCATAGTATGGATTCAGGATTTGTTTTTCGTCACTTAACCAGCTTGAATCTGCCATCGGACAATACTGTACATAAACCGGTTTTTCTGAAAGCTTAAACTCTTTTGTCAAAGCGATCATATTCTCGGAAAGATTGGAAAAGGTTTCTCTTTGCGCTGTAATATCTCTTGCATCAGAAATTACTGTAGCATCTTTTCTTAAAATATTCAGATTTCCTTCCGAAACCGATTTGTAATCAACAGTTGAAGCCGTTTTGATGAATTCCGCCGCTGCTTTTGAACTTTTATCTGCATCATCAGAAGCTAAAGCAGCTTTAATGGCGATATAGTTCTGGTACAGTTTTGAAACCTGGGCATCTTTTTTAGACTGTGCAGAAAGTGAAATAATAGAGAATAAAGAGAATGCTGCTGTAATGATATACTTTTTCATTGTTTTAAATTTTAGAATTAATTTTTTAATAAAGAATAATTGAAACGCATAATGCGTTGAACCCTGTTGACTGTGAAAGCGCAATCATCTGACTGAACCAGACAACGGACGGTTTTTAAATTCTAAAATTACAATGGTTGATATAAATAGGAACCGGCCTGTATTCTGGCGGACCGTTGATTTTTATCTGGGTAAATTTTGAAGCTGAAAAAGATTTGTCTATCAAGAAAAATTCATGCTGTATGAATGCTGGGGCGATCTGGCTTGAAAAGTCGATCTTAAGCAAATCCGATTTCTGGGAATCATCTACTTTTACAACTTTGATTTCGGTTTTACAACATCCTTTTTTTTCTTTAACACCACATTTTCCACATATATCGGTGGTTTTCTGGCTTATGGAAACAAATTCCTCCATACAGAAATGTACACTGAAAGCTGCTCCGGAAGAAAATCCAAAATAGAAAACAGAGAATAATATGGCAAGAATCTTTTTCATTGATAGAGCAAAGTTAAAAATATCTCTGAAACCTGTGTTATAAAATTCTGTGTACTTGTTATAAAATTCAGCAAAATAAAAAAGCTTCTGAAATTTTCAGAAGCCTTTTCTATTCTCTCGCTGATTTTGCAGATTGAGCAGATTTTTACTCTTGAGTTATTAACTAATTTCTAAAATCTAATTTCTAACCTCTATTTTACAGTTTAAATTCAAGTTTTACATTGAAGAAGCGCCCTGTAAGACGCACCGGAACCGGATACATTACACTTGAATTGTAATCCGTGATCCACTGGTTGGCCACCGTGTTATTAATATTAAATGCATTGAAAACCTGAACTCCTAAGGTTAATTCCTCAAAATTACCCCAAAAACCGTAACGCTTTTTCTTGTCTTTGGAATCAATGAATACTTTTGAAAGCCCTAAATCGACTCTTTTATAAGCAGGTAATGTTCTCTGATACTGGTAAGGATCGGTAAAAACAGGTGCCCCGTTCGGAAGTCCCATAGCGTATACCAAAGTAAGGTTGACACGCATAGACGGGAATTTCGGCATATAATCCTGATAGAACATAGCAAACCTGAATCTCTGGTCGGTAGGTCTCGGAATATTTCCTCTTCCGTCAATATTTTCATAGACTCTTGCATAGCTGGCAGACAGCCATGAATCTACACCCGGAACAAATTCCCCAAACAATCTTGTATCAATACCATACGCATATCCTGAAGCATTATTTTGACCTGAATAGCGGATTCTTACGTTATCCATATAATAAGGAATCAGGTCGTCCATCTTCTTATAATACGCTTCCGTAGTCAACTTGAACGGTCTGTCGTACATATAGAATTCATAGTCGTGACCAAGGATCAGCTGCATGGAACGCTGAGATTTGATATTGGAATTAAAGTTTCCGTCCAGATCTTTGATTTCTTTATAGAAAGGTGCCTGGTAATAAATCCCTCCCGAAAGCTTGAAGAGCATATCCGAATCCCAGTCAGGTTTTATGGCAAACTGGAATCTTGGTGAAAAGATAGTTTCTTTATTAAAGCTCCAGTTGGAAACCCTGGCTCCTGCATTCACGAATACCTTACTGGCTCCCCAGTAAAATTTCTGGGAATACTGCGCATAGGCAGAAAGTCTTGAAGGTTCTATTTTATTTTTCCCGGCAATCTGATAGAAAAGTTCCAGGTCTCCTGATTCCCCGGTTCTCGGATCATCAATAGGCCGCGGAATACTGTATCCTGAAGAGTCTACCAACTTCCATTCGTTGGTATTATCACTCAGGTTTTCTTTTTCATATTTAACGCCTACTTCTATATCAGTATTGATATTTGGAGAAAATTTTGCTCTGAACTGGGTTCCATAAGTTCTCACAAACAGATCGTTTCTGGCGTGTTCTATCTGTCCGCCCCCATCAAAAGAAGGAACCGGATCGCCTGTTATAGGATCAAAAGTCTGGATCTCATAGCTTGAAGCGATAGAATAATATTCTTTTTCCCTGTTCTGATAGGCAAAACTGTCCAATGTAAACTTCCACTGATCTGAAGGTTTAAAGTTCAGGGAGAAAGTTCCCATCATATTTTTATACATATCCTGCTCCTTTCCGCCATAGCCGATATTAACTGTAATCGGCTGCTGAAGGCTCCCGAAAGTTACACTCTTGGCTTTCGGAACCATTTCATAATCATTCTTGGAGTAATATCCAATGAATGACATGGAGAATTTATCGCTGAGATGATAGTTGATGTACGACTGGAAATCCCAGTAAGTGGGGTTAAAGTCCGTATCCTCGTTCAATGTATTCAGGACAAGGTTGGTATTCCTGTATCGCCCTGAAAACAAAGCGGTCAGCTTTTTATTTTTTGATGCCAGACCTGCTGTCAGTCTTCCTCCTATCAAACTGGCTTCTCCCGAAAGTTCAAATTTTTCAGGTTCACGGTAGTAAATATTGAGTGCCGACGACATTTTATCACCATATTTCGGCTCAAATCCTCCGGCAGAGAAGTTGACCGTCGAAACCATATCAGGATTGATAATACTCATTCCTTCCTGCTGGGAATTCCTGATCAGAAAAGGTCTGTAGATCTCAATATCATTGATGTAGATAAGGTTTTCGTCATAGTTTCCGCCACGTACCATATATTGTGAAGACAGCTCGGTATTGGAGTTTACAGAAGGAAGTGTTTTAAGAATACCTTCGATTCCTCCTCCTATGGAAGCAACTCCTTTAGCGTCCTTTGCTGAAATTTTGACATTGGTAATGTCGTTCGTTTTTCCGACAACTTTTTTCTGGAAAACGACTTCCTCAATATCGGTTACTTTATCTGCCGTATCTCTTTTTCTGTTTTGAGAGAAAATAAGCATGGGAACAATAAGGCTCAACGGTAAAACTAGTTTTTTCAAAAGAAATGCTTTAAAATTTCAAACGTGAATATATAAATTTTATTTTAACTTATTTAAACTTTATTTAACATTTCGAATCCAGAAAGTTAAAATCATCCAAATATCATATTTAAAAAAAAATTTCCTTTCAATATAACATCCGGAAAGCAATTCTTGAATTTAAATAAGCCTTAAAAAATTATAAAATTGCTTCTCTGACTCTTGTTAATTTTTGCAACAAATCTTCCAGTAAATCCAATCTTAGCATGTTGGCCCCGTCCGACAAAGCGGTTTCCGGTGTAGGATGGGTTTCAATGAAAATCCCGTCTGCTCCTACAGCAATACCTGCTTTAGCCACGGTTTCGATAAGATCTGGTCTTCCGCCTGTAACGCCGGAGCTTTGGTTAGGCTGCTGCAATGAATGGGTAACGTCCAAAATAACAGGTGCATATTCTCTCATCGTAGGAATCCCTCTGTAATCTACGATAAGATCTGTATATCCGAAAGAATTTCCTCTTTCAATGATAGCTACTTTCTGGTTATTGGAATCTGTGATTTTCTGAACGGCAAATTTCATGGATTCAGGGGAAAGGAACTGTCCTTTTTTCAGGGTTACGCATTTTCCGGTTTCTGCTGCAGCTATCAAAAGATCGGTCTGACGCACCAAAAACGCAGGAATCTGAAGCACATCAACATATTGTGCGGCTAAAGCTGCATGTTCATTTTCATGAATATCTGTTGTCGTAGGAATATTAAAGGTCTCTCCTACTTTTTTAAGAATTTCAAGGGATTTTTCTTCACCGATGGTTGTAAAAGAGTCTACACGGCTTCTGTTAGCTTTTTTAAAGCTTCCTTTGAAAATATAGGGAATATTGTATTTGTCTGTTAAGCTGATTACTTTTTCTGCAATTCTCAGTGCCATATCTTCGCCTTCAATGATGCACGGACCGGCAATAAGGAAAAAGTTTTTTGAATCTTTGTGTTGGATATTATCTAAATACTGGATCATTTTTATTTTGATTAAAAAGTTCAGTAAAAATACTTATAAAGTTTCAGAATCGAAAATTATTTGAGGGCTTTAACCATTCCTGGTTACGGGTTGTGTTTTATTATTTTATACCTTTATCCTATGAAAGCGAGAGAAACTTTGAAAGAATTTTATGATCTGCACGGAAGAGAGCATGATCAGTATAGTCAATGTAACGTCTACCGCAGAGAAGATTTTGAGTGCAGCAAAAGCTTAAAACCTGTTTACCGCAGAGATTTCTATAAAATATCAATGATGTGCGAAGGAACAGGAATATTGAGCTATGCTGATAAGTTTATCAGGATCGACAGACCTTCTATTGTATTTCTCAATCCGATGATTCCCTATTCCTGGGAACCTGAATCTTCAGTACAGACCGGCTATTTCTGCCTTTTTACGGAGGAATTCGTAAGCCAGGAACTGAAAAGTGAAAGTTTATCACAATCACCTCTGTTTAGAGCAGGCGGAGATCATATCTTTTTTCCGGATGAAGCCAGTGTACAGCTGTTGAAAAATCTCTATGAAAATATGCTGAATGAAGCTCATTCGGATTATGATAATAAGCACAGCCTTCTCAGAAATTACATACAGATCATTATGCATGAGGCAATGAAAATGCAGCCGCCACAAACGTATGGCCAGCATTCGAATGCTGCGGAACGCATCAGTACTTTATTTTCAGAGCTTCTGGAACATCAGTTCCCGGTTAGCCAAAATAATGCTATGCTATTAAAAAATGCAAACGAATTTGCCACACAGCTCAATATACATACCAACCACCTGAATAAGGCGCTTAGAGAAACAACAGGCAAAACGACTTCAGAATGGATTGCCGAACGGATCATCAAAGAGGCAAAATCCTTATTACAGTTCAGCAACTGGAGTGTCAATGAAATTGCTTATTCTCTGGGGTTTGAACATTCTTCCAATTTTATTATTTCTTTCAAGAAAAGGATCGGAGATTCTCCCAATCAGTTCAGAAAAAGAATTCTTTCCAAATCATAATCTTTGATTTGTTCTGCATAATTATTCTATAGCGGTACAGACGAACTTTGTGTCATTCTAAATAACGAATTATGACACATCCTACTTTTCAGGGAAAAACAGCATTAATTACGGGAGGCACGACAGGTATCGGCCTTGCCGCAGCAAAATTATTTTTAAAAAACGGTGCACAGGTGGTTATTGCGGGCCGCAGGGAGCAGCAGGGAAATGATGCTTTGGAAATACTGCGCGCCATAGGTCCGAATGTACATTTTGTACAGACAGATGTCTCAAAAAGCGATCAGGTTCAGCATCTGATTAATGAAACCATCAGGCACTTCGGGAAACTGGATATCGCATTCAATAATGCAGGAATTGAAGGGCAGTTTTCAAGCATTGATAACACTTCTGAAGAAGAATTTGACAGAGTAATGAATATCAATACCAAAGGCATCTGGCTGGCCTGCAAATATGAAATTGAACAGTTTAAAAAGCAGGGAACCGGCGGAGCAATTGTCAACACCTCTTCATGGCTGGCCAGAGGAGCATCTTCCGGCTCGGCAGTGTATTCGGCAAGTAAAGCTGCAGTAGACGGGCTTACAAAGGCTCTGACGGTTGAAATCGCATCTGAAGGCATCCGTATCAACAACATTCAGCCGGGATACATCCGTACTCCCATGTTTGACAGGTTTTTTCCGGGAGAAAATGCTGAAGAAGCAATAGAGCCATTTAAAAAGCATGCTCCGATAGGACGTTTTGCCGCTCCTGAAGAAGTAGCAGAACTAGTTATATGGCTAAGCAGCTCCGCAGCTTCTTTTGTAATGGGCGAAAGTATCCTGGTAGATGGAGGTTTGGCTATTGGAGGACAGCGATAAAATGAAAAATATCTTTTATCTCATTGTATGGGCAGCAAGTCATCACTTCAATGCACAACAGACGAACAACAACAATTCCTTACTTAAAAATATAGCAACGGATCATCCAATGAAATCGGTGAAATACAATCAGCTTTATCAGCATGGAATTGCTGATGCATTTATAGGTGGACTTTACAAGGGAACCCTTTCGCTTGAGAATTTAAAATCAAAAGGTGACTTCGGCCTGGGAGCTCCTGATATGCTGGACGGAGAGCTTACCCTATTGGACGGACAAGTATACCAGACAAAAGCTACAGGCCAGACTGTTATTCCCGCAGATCAGTTTAAGTCATCTTTAGCTTTTGTAACGTTCTTCAAGCCTGATCGTGTCTTCACTATTAAAAATAAAGTGGATCATCAGAAGGCTTTGCAGGAAATAAATAAAATTCTGCCAGGTGAAAATGCAATGTTTGCCATTAAAATAACAGGAAAGTTTGCTTATGTGAAGACCAGAGCTTTTCCTCCTGTAGAAAAAGAGCCGTTTCCTACCCTCACTTCTATTGCTGACAGGCAAAAGATCTTTGATTTTTCAAATACTGAAGGTACTCTGGTTGGTTTTTATCTCCCTGAATATTTAAACGGAATTAATGTCAAAGGCTTTCACTTTCATTTTATTTCATCAGACAAAAAAAACGGTGGACATGTGCTGGATTTTGAAGGTGAAAATTTAAAAACAGAAATAGCTCCGTTAGAAAGTTTCAGATTGGAAACTTCAGGAAATAAAGATTTTCAGAATTTTCAATTTGAGACAAAAAATAATGAATCCCTTGAACTTCTGGAAAAGAGAAAATAGTTTAAATAGGTTTTAAATTTTGAGAAACAGGTTTTATTATTGTATAAAACCTGTTTTTTAATCCATTTTTTTCAAAATCTTCTCAAAAGTATTCATATTCCGGCTGGTGAACTGATCTTTAAGGCTCTTTTTACCTAAAACCTTTCCAAAAGAAGAATCCAGCGTATTTCCTTTTGGGACCTGCCAGTAAAATATATCTTTGACAATCACTGCTTTTTCGTTTTCGGTTTTGGAAGCAGCTTCAAATTCTGCCATCAGAACATTTTCCACCCCGGGATTTCCTACAAAAGCATATGTATGCAAATCATTATTTTTTTCGAAGGGAACGCTATTCCAGAAGACTTGTGTTTCTTCCTGAGATTTTATAAATAAAAATGCTTCATAAGAAAAATGATCAGACATCGCCTTTTCTAAAATTTTCTTCAGATCTGCAGTCTTCTTATCAGAAGAAAATACAATATTTCCTGAAGCCAGTATTGAACTTACGTCCTGCATACCCGCTTCTTTAAAAACCTGGCATACATCAGCCATTTTCATATTGGTTCCTTTTACGTTCACGCCGCGGAGAAAAGCACAGTATTTCATTTTTTAGGGATTAGGTTATAGGTTTGAGGGTATTAGGGTTTGAGAGTAATAGAGTTTGAGGGTGGTTGTTTCTTTCTCTACAAATTTTTTAATGCTTTAATTCTTTAATCTTTTTAATTAATCCTTACATATAAATTATAATCTGTTCCTGACGGTTTAAAATGGTAGATTTTTTCTAAGATTTTATTGTCGCTTTTCAGGTGCTCCTTTATCCTGAATTCTTTCAGAAGCTGATAATGAGCCTGATAGTATTCTGCATCGTCTCCTTCAAAGAGGTTTTTATAGGAAAGAAGATATTTCGGTTTTCTGTTTTTTACGGTATTGATCCAGTAATGAGGTTTATCTTTCTTTATTTCAGTCTGGATCTGTTTGTCGACCAATCCTACTTCATCAATCGTTTTTAATCCAGAAAAATAGGGTACATAACCGGCGGGTTCCAGAAGGATCCATTGGTTTTTATCTTTTTCGTAAGTATTCAGAAACAATCCGATTTTTCTGCGGTAATTCCACTCTCCGTTTCCTGTCGCGATGGAATGTATAGTCTGGAAAAGAGTCATCGGAAGAATATAAAATACAACCAGAAGGGACAGCCATAAATTCCGTCTTTCTTTCTGTTCCAAAACAAAAATAAGGACCGGAACAAAAAGTAAAAGCTGTGGAACCCAGTAATACCAATCAAATAAGCTCTTTTGTGAGATAAAAATAATCTGTTTCACCCAACCGAAAATAAAGATCATCCATAAAAAATAATTCCTTTTGTCTCTCTGTCTTACAAGATAAATGAAACACAGCAGTTCAAAAATCAGGATAACAATGGTTGCCGGATTGAAGTTGCCGGGAAGTTTCAGCATTCCCCAGAAATTCCCGAAGCTTATAAAGAAATATTTGAGATTTTGAGCGAAGGTAAAATGGTGTTCGTAAAGGAGCTTTTTAGCCACAATGGTATTGTTGACCAGTTCTCCGAAATAAAGCCAGTTGAAGGAAAGTGTCCATACAAGACCCAGAATTCCTCCGAAAACATAGTTCCATCTGATTTTTCTGTTCCAAAAAACATCGACAAGAAATACAATTCCCAGGAAAATAACCGTATCGATCCTTGTAAACATTATCAAAACGGGCAAAAGGATCAGTGCCCACTTTTTGCCTTTGCTGAAACCGTAATAAAGAAGCGCCATTTCCAGGAAGAAAAGAATTCCATATTCCATTCCCAGTATAGAAATCTTAATGGCAGGCGGCAGTATTCCTATTAAAAATATAAAAATAGCTTTGTGCCACGGATTTTTAAGGGTAAGATGGGAAAGAAACAAGGTTCCTATCGTAAAAAGTATGGAATTAAAAATCAGGAGGGGTTCAACAAAATGTTCTTTACCGAAAATCAGGTTGAAAAAATAAGATACAAAGACATACAGATGGGTGGTAGAAGCCGAAATTCTGGTTTCTCCATTGAATCCTATCACTCCATAATCCAGAAGATTCTGGGCTACTCTCCAGGTAATGAATGCATCTTCCTGGATATAGTGGGTCAGTAAAAAGAGAAGTTTAAAAATTACCGTAAAAATTACAGCATAGATTGGGAGTCTGTTATTTTTATTTTTTGCCATCACGCATTTTTAGTTCCACAAATATAATCTTAAAATTGATGAAACCCAATAACAAAAAAACGGAACCGAAGTTCCGTTTTTGTTAACTATTTATTGCGTTGCTTTGATAATTGCTGTGGTGATCTGATCCTCTTTCTCTTTTGAATAGGTAGAATCATAAGGTTCCATCACATCAAACAGATATTGGTAGAAAGGTGTGATTTTCTGTACCTTTTCAGATTCATTCCTTGCTTTTTCTTTACCCATCTGCTGAAGATCTTTGATGAAAGCATTGAACTTTTTATCAATCGGCTCTATGGATTTTACAAGATAGGCATATGCTTTTTCATTCTGTCCCAGCTTCTTGTAGGCATCTGTAACCGCACCTACCACCAGAGAATATTCCATCGGCTTTGCTCTCATCTGTCTTCTGGCAAAATTCTGATCAGCCGGGGCAAGGCTTAAATAATAATCATATTCATCAAAAATACCTTTTTTAAGGATTTCTGCCAGCTGAAGTCCTTTTTTCTCCTGTCCCGCAATGATATATCCGGTAACCATAGAGCTTAATGAACGTGGATCATTAAACTTCTCTGCCGGGATTTCTTTTGATGCAAGATCAAGCAATTCCACGGCTTTAGCTTTCTGTCCGCTTAATGCCAATGCTGAAGCTGCTCTGCTCGCCGACATTCTGTAGCTCATAATATTGGAGGTAGCGGTTTCATCAAAGTGAGCGTTCAGATCTTTAAAATTACCCCATCTGAAGTTTTTCACCACATTGTATAAAGAATTGGTATCTACTCTACCCATATCTCCATCTGCATTCTGAGTGGTGTGGATAGGAACCAGTCTGTAGCTGAATCCGTCAAACTGAAGATATTCATCAAGATAGAAGATATTTTCGCTGTCGTAAATTCCCCCTGATGAGAAGTTAACCGGACGCTTCCAGTCGAAATTCGCCAGCATATCCATCAGGATCAGGTTATTTTTATAAAGAGTATTTCCTTTGTAAGTAATCATGATCTGGTTTACCACATTCGGAAGGTCTGCCTGGGTAATGATTCCTGCTTTTAAAGCATTTTCTTTGTTAACAGGAAGGATGAATTTATTCACCGGAAGAATGTTATATTTTTCATATTTCTCTTCTCCGAAGTACATTTTTAAAAGCTCATCTTTTTCAGGAGATTTGAATTTGATGAAATCAATAGCTTCTTTCAATGTCAATGAATCCTGTGTCAGGTATTTTCTGAAGGCTCCGAACTGAGTATCAGAAACACCTTGCTCTTTCAGCATGGAGAAAACTCCTTCCCAGTCTTCTTTTTTCATCATATAGATCTGATCATTGACGCCGTCTCTATAATCTTCGTGAGTCAGCTCACTAGGAATTCCTGCTGCGTTATATGTTTTTCTTTTAACCTGATCTAAGTTCCATGGAGTTGAAGCAAGAGTGAAATTAACCACCTTCACGTCATCTCTGAATCTTTCCGTTTCCTGGATAGCCCATACCGGATAAGTATCATTATCCCCGTAAACAAACAAAATATCGTTCTTAGGAAGTGATTTTAATACCGAGTAGGCATAATCATAAGCGGTATATCTGTTGCTTCTGTCGTGTACATTGTAATTCTGGAATCCCATCATGAAGGGAACGCCCAATAAAACTACTCCTAATGCAATATTCGCTCCGTTGGATTTTACTTTTGACTGGATAAACCATAAAATAGCCGCTGCTCCAAGCCCAATCCAGATTGCAAATGCGTAGAACGAGCCTACCATTGCATAATCTCTTTCTCTCGGTTCGAAAGGTTTTACACCGGTATAGAAAATGATTCCTACACTGGTTAAAATAAATAATGAAAGCAAGGAATAGAATCTTCCAAAATCCCTGTTCAATTGGAAAAAGAAACCGATCAATCCTAAAATTAATGGTAAAAAGAAGAATTTTACTGTACTTTCATTCTTGAATTTGGCAGGCATTTTATCCTGGTTTCCAAGCAATGCATTATCAATAAAAGAAATTCCGGAGATCCAGTTTCCTTTTGTGTTTTCCATATTTCCTTCAAGGTCGTTCTGTCTTCCCACGAAGTTCCACATCAGGTATCTTACAAAGTAATATCCGTTCTGGAAAGTAATGAAATAATCCATATTCTGGGCCAGTGAAGGCTTCTGAACATTAATTAAATTGTATGGTTTAACCTTCAGGTAATCGGCTGCCGTAATGCTTTTATCTTCATATTTCCCTCTCAGTTCGTCAAAAATCTGCTTAGCCTGCGGATTATCTGCTACATCTTCATTGGCGTAGTTGAATGTAAAATCAGGAGCTCCGTACATGGAAATATAGTTCGCCATCACATCTTTATCTTCATTAAACATCCTTGGCATTAAACTCACCTGAGATTTACTGAATGTATAATTGAAACGGTCACCTGTTTTTCTATAGGTTCCAGTTTTTTCGTCCTTTTCGTAGATTTCACCGGTTTTCTTTGTTTTGAAGCTTCCGTCCTCGTTTTTCTCAATTCCGTTGGCATCAAGGAAAGCGGTATAGTTTTGACCGTAAATAGTCGGCCAGTCACCGTACTGTTCCCTGTTATAGTAATCCAGCATACCAATGGCGGTATCAGGATCATTAAGGTTCATCGGTGGATTGGCATTCGCTCTGATAGGAATAACCATCCAGCATGAAAACCCGATGATCATATACACTACTGACAATGCAGCAGTCTGGTATATATTTTTCTTGGCTTTTCTTGCATATTTAATTATAAAGTAACAAGCTGCCACCATTAAAATAAATGCAGCAATGGTTCCTGAATGGAAAGGAAGTCCAAGTCCGTTGACGAAGAATATTTCCAATCTTCCGAACATCGTCATGATTAATGGGAAGATGATCTTGAATACAATGATCAGAATTCCCAACGTAATGGCATTCGCCCAGATAAAATTTTTCCAGGTAAATTTATAATTTCTTGCATAATACACTAAACATACTGCCGGAACTGCAAGCATACACATCATGTGAACTCCCACAGAAAGTCCTAATACAAAGAAAATAAGGATAATCCATCTTTCGCTGTCTTTGGCAAGGTATTCATTCTCCCATTTGGTAATTAACCAAACAAGTAAAGCAATAAACATGGAAGCCATGGAATATACTTCTCCCTCTACTGCAGAAAACCAGAATGTATCCGAAAAAGTAAAGCATAAAGCTCCTACAGCTCCTGCAAAAAGAATGGAAATTTCCTGGTGTTTGGTCACTTCATCAAAATCCTTGTTCAACAGCCGTCTTACAAAATGGGTAATCGTCCAGAATAAAAATAAAATCGTCAGCGCACTGAACAATGCAGACATTGCATTGATTACGATAGAATAATTTTCACCTTTCCCTAAAGCAAAAATGGCTGCCACAGCACCCACAATCTGGAATAAAGCTGCTCCGGGAGCATGCGTTACTTCAAGTTTTACCGCAGAGGAAATATACTCGCCGCAGTCCCAGAAACTGAAATTAGGTTCTATGGTCGACAAGTACGTGAAAAATGCAATGACGAAAATCACCCATCCTAAAACGGTGTTCCATTGCCTAAAAGTCCAATTTTTCATAGTATAAAATCAATTACGCGAAAATAAGGCTTTTATACCATTCTGTGGTGTTTTTAACAAAATTTAAAAATTTTGGCGTAGTATTTGCGATCGTACTTCAGCTAAGATTGCAAATCAGAAAATAAATTTTGCTGAATCACAGGCTTGAAATCAAACAAAAGTTTAGTAATTATTTATTTTTTTGTATTTTTGCGGTCATATTTTTATTGAAAATAACAAATAATGAGTAATGTTTACGATAATATTCTTGGCCTAATAGGAAATACTCCTATGGTGAAGCTTAATACTGTTACAAAAGATATTCCTGCAACCGTTTATGCCAAGTTAGAATCATATAATCCTGGACATTCCACAAAAGATAGAATAGCACTTCATATTATAGAAAACGCTGAGAAGAAAGGTTTATTAAAGGAAGATTCCGTAGTTGTAGAAACTACTTCAGGAAATACCGGGTTTTCTATTGCGATGGTCTGTATTATTAAAGGATATAAATGTATTCTGGCGGTAAGCGACAAGACAAAGCCTGAGAAAATTGCTTATTTGAAAGCATTAGGGGCTACGGTATACATATGCCCTGCCAACGTTGCTGCAGATGATCCGAGATCTTATTATGAGGTTGCTAAAAGAATAGCTTCAGAAACACCCAATTCAGTTTACATCAATCAGTATTTCAATGAATTGAATATTGATGCACACTATCAGACTACAGGTCCTGAAATTTGGGAGCAGACAGAAGGCAAGGTGACCCACCTTTTTGCCTGCACTGGAACAGGTGGAACATTGTCCGGTTCAGGTAAATTTTTGAAAGAAAAGAATCCTGATATCAAGGTTATCGGTGTGGATGCTGACGGGTCTATCCTGAAAAGCTACCATGAAACGGGAGAGATCCATAAAGAAGATGTTCATCCTTATCAGATTGAGGGAATGGGGAAAAATTTGATCCCTTCTGCCCTGCTTTTTGACAAGGTAGATGAATTTGTAAGGGTAAATGATGAAATGTCTGCCTACAGAACCCGTGAAATAGCCCTTAAAGAAGCTATCATGGGAGGATATACCACAGGGGCTGTTACCCAGGCCCTTATCCAGTATGCACAGTCTCATGAGCTGACCAAAGATGATATTATAGTATTAATCTATCCTGATCACGGATCGAGATATATCACAAAGGTATACAGCGATAAATGGATGGCCGAACAAGGTTTTGTAAATAACTGCGTACATAACTACGATGAAGTTTTCAAGACAGAATTTATTAAATAGATTTAAATAAACCACGATACAAATCAAGCCTTTTGTGTTCTACAGGAAAGGCTTTTTTACTTAAAATTACGATACAAAATGTTGGATATTTTTGAAAGAATAAAAGAAAATCCAGGACCTCTTGGACAGTTTGCAGATTACGGTGAAGGTTATTTTATTTTCCCAAGACTAGAAGGACCTATCGGTCCGAGAATGCAGTTTCAGGGAAGAGAAGTGATTTTCTGGAGTGCCAATGACTATTTAGGATTATGTAATCACCCTGAAGTATTAGCGGCTGATGCCAAAGCTGCTGCAGAATACGGGATGTTCTATCCTATGGGTGCAAGGGCCATGTCCGGTGAAACGGATCAGCACCTTCAGCTGGAAAGAGAGCTGGCGGATTTTGTACAAAAGGATTCAGCCTATTTATTGAATTTCGGTTACCAGGGAATGGTTTCTACCATTGATGCTTTGGTGAGCAGAAATGATGTAATTGTATATGATGTGGATTCGCATGCCTGTATTGTAGACGGTGTAAGACTTCACTCCGGAAAAAGATTTACCTACAGACACAATGATATTGAAAGTCTGGAAAAAAACCTTCAGAGAGCAACGAAAGTAGCAGAAGAAACCGGAGGCGGTATTCTTGTGATTACGGAAGGGGTTTTCGGGATGAGAGGACAGCAGGGGAAACTTAAAGAAATCTGTGATCTTAAATCCAAATACAGCTTCAGATTATTAGTAGATGATGCACACGGATTCGGAACTCTTGGAAAAACAGGAGCCGGAGCTGGTGAAGAGCAGGGATGCCAGGATCAGATTGATGTATACTTCTCTACTTTTGCCAAATCTATGGCAGGTTTCGGAGCTTTTCTAGCAGGTGATAAAGAAATTATCAGGTATCTGAAATTTAACCTAAGATCTCAGATCTTTGCCAAATCTCTTACAATGCCAATGGTAATCGGAGGTTTAAAGAGATTGGAACTGTTAAGAACAAGACCTGAAATCAAAGCTAAACTTTGGGAAAATACTTATAAACTTCAGAACGGTCTTAAAGAAAGAGGATTTAATATCGGGGACAGCAATACCTGCGTAACTCCTGTCATGATGCAGGGAACTCCGGTAGAAGCTACTCTTCTTGTAAAAGATTTAAGAGAAAATTACCGAATTTTCACTTCCGTAGTGGTTTATCCGGTAATTCCAAAGGGAATGATTTTGTTAAGATTAATTCCTACCGCTTCCCACACAGACGCAGAGATTAATGAAACATTAGCTGCGTTTGAAGCTATTCATGATAAATTAGTAAGTGGTCATTATAAAGAGCAGGAACAGAAGCTGCTGCAGGAGCAGGGCTTAAGTTTCAAACCGATTTAATGAGAAAAGATAAAAACCACTGAAAATTTTCAGTGGTTTTTTTATGGAACGTTTTATTTTAAATCATAATAACAATGAAGTTCAAAGGTTATGGGTTAGGAATTCTGTCATCCGTTTCATTCGGGCTGATTCCTATTTTTATCCTTCCACTCAAGCAAGCCAATTTTTCTATGGACATTACTTTGTTCTATAGATTTTTATTTTCAGCCATGATGGTTGGCGGGTACCTGTTATATTCCAGAGAGAGTTTCAGGATCAATAAGAAAGAAGCTCTGATCCTTGCTGTTTTGGGAGTCTGCTATGCTCTTTCCTCAGAGTTTTTATTTATCGGTTATGATTTCCTGACACCGGGAATTGCTTCTACCGTTCTATTTATTTACCCGGTTATTGTTGCTTTGATTATGTTTTTCTTTTATAAGGAAAAGCTTACCAGACTGTCTGTAGGGTCTTTGCTTTTAGCTTTTGCAGGTGTTATTGTTTTATGCTTAAAAGAAAAAGGCCTGGAGATTAATTTTGCAGGGTTGGGGGTAGTAATGCTGAGCTCTCTGTTTTATGCACTTTATATGGTGATCGTTAATAAATCGGATATGAAGGTATCCGGGTTTAAGCTTTCTTTTTATTCTATGCTTTTCACTTCAGGATTTTTCATGATAAAAGGTTTCACAGAAGGAGAATCTTTTGCCATTCCTTCCCTGTCTATCTTTTTTAATTTTATTGTTTTTGCTTTTCTGACGACTGTAATTTCCAGCCTGTGCCTGGTTTATGCCATAAAATATATCGGTTCCACTCCCACTGCTATCTTAGGAGCTCTGGAACCGGTGGTTGCTGTAATGGTAAGTGTTTTAATGTTTCATGAAAGATTTACTGTAAACCTACTTATCGGTATTACCCTGATTCTTATGGGTGTTATTCTGAATGTGATTGCAGACCATAGAAAATCAAAGCGTAGCGAGATTTTAGAAAATGTATAAACATTAATTTTGTTAGCTCCGTTGCAGCATACAATACAATTTAACTATCTTTGCAAATAGAATCTGGTCAAGCTGAAAAGCATTAAAACAATGTAAATCAATATTTTATATCCGGATTAATAACTAATTTGAAAAATTTTCTGTTGAAAGATCTCCTTCTTATTACTCCGCCTTTTACCCAGCTCAATACTCCTTATCCGGCAACAGCTTATATAAAAGGTTTTCTGAATACCAAAAATATTTCCAGCTATCAGATTGATCTGGGGCTTGATGTTATTTTGGAATTGTTTTCAAAAAGTGGATTGGAGAGAATTTTCAGCACAGAAATTAATCTTCAGGAAATATCGGAGAACTCACAGCGAATTTATGCGCTCCGGGAAGAATATTCAAAGACGATAGATCAGGTTATTCCTTTTCTGCAAGGGAAAAACCCTACGCTGGCAAGACAAATCTGCAGCATGAATTTCCTGCCTGAAGCCTCCCGTTTCAACCAGCTGGATGATATGGATTTTGCGTTTGGAAACATGGGACTCCAGGACAAAGCCAAACATCTTGCCACTTTATATTTAGAGGATATTTCAGATTATATTATTGAAAATATTGATCCGGATTTCGGATTCAGCCGATATGCCGAACGCCTGGGGAAAAGTGCCAATTCATTTGATGAATTATACTCTAAATTATCAGGTAATCAGACATTTATTGATGATTTTACTTTAAAAATCCTTCAGGAAAACTTAGAGCTCGTTCAGCCTAAATTAGTCTGTTTTTCCATTCCGTTTCCTGGAAATCTATATGCAGGTTTCAGATGTGCCCAATACATTAAAAAACATTATCCACATATTAAGACGGCAATGGGTGGAGGATTTCCCAATACCGAACTGCGAGAAGTGAAGGATCAGAGAGTCTTTGAATTTTTTGATTTTATTACTCTTGACGATGGCGAGGTTCCTCTTGAACTTCTTTACGAAAACTTAAATATTCCTGCCGAAACTGCGGAATACAAAAGAACAATTTTAGTTGAAGATCAAAAAGTCACTTATAAAAATAATTCCAAACGGCACGACTATAAACAGGCTGAAATCGGTACTCCCGATTATACCGACCTTAAGCTGGATCAATATATTTCTGTGATTGAAATAGCCAATCCGATGCACAGCTTATGGAGTGACGGAAGATGGAATAAGCTGACGATGGCTCATGGGTGCTATTGGGGAAAATGTACTTTTTGTGATATTTCCCTGGATTATATCAGGATCTATGAACCCATTTCTGCCAAAATATTGGTAGACAGAATGGAAGAACTTATCAGAACCACTGGTGAGACGGGATTCCATTTTGTGGATGAAGCAGCACCACCCGCTTTAATGAGGGAAGTTGCTCTGGAAATTCTGCGTAGAAACCTGGTTGTTACCTGGTGGACGAATATACGTTTTGAAAAAAGTTTCACCCGGGATTTATGTTATCTCCTAAAGCTTTCAGGCTGCGTTGCAGTTTCCGGAGGCCTTGAAGTGGCCAGTGACCGTTTATTGAAATTAATAGAAAAAGGAGTTTCCGTAGAACAGGTTGCACAAGTGACAAGAAATTTTACAGAAGCAGGGATTATGGTTCATGCTTACCTGATGTATGGATATCCTACTCAAACTGTACAGGAGACGGTGGACTCTTTGGAAATGGTAAGACAAATGTTCGAAATGGGAATTCTGCAAAGTGGATTCTGGCATCAGTTTGCCATGACCGCTCACTCACCCATCGGAATCAATCCTGAAGAATTCGGAGTGACTCCCGTGAAGGAAGAAATTCTGTTTGCCAACAATGATATTGATTTTAAAGACAAAACAGGAATCGATCACAATAAATTCAGCTTTGGCCTGAAAAAGTCTCTTTTCAATTATATGCACGGAATCAATTTTGAAATCCCGCTTCAGGAATGGTTCGATTTTAAAATTCCGAGAACAACCATTCATCCTGACCATATTCATGACTGTCTTCTGGATGAAAATCAATTTGGGTTTAAAGGCAACTCAAAAGTTGTTTTTTTAACGAAAAACGTAATCGCTGAGAATCGTGTAAAAAATAAAAAGAAACACTCCGGTACATATACGCTTCTTACATTCCATTTAAAAACAAACATTATAAAGATAGATCTGGAGCAGGATAAAGCAGAGTGGCTTCTGAATGTACTGAAAGAAAATTCTATAGAAAATCCGAAAAAGATTACAGCTCAGCAACTTAAGAATAAGTTTGAAGAAAATTTTGATGATTTCGAATTATTCTGGTTCTCAAAGCCTATTCATCAGCTTAAAGAAAATGGTGTGATTTTAAGTTTATAAAAATTTTTGTTTTTTCTCAGGGATTTTTAAAATTGAGGAATTTTCTATTAGTTTTATTTTTCTGAATGAATAAAATCCGTTTTGACAGGATCATAATATTCACAAAAAACATAAAACAAAATTTCTCGCCATCATCTAATAAAGCGGCAAAGTATTTCCATCCTCTGGAGGGGCTACCCAAGCATAACATATAAAATAAATCCCAACAAATGATCAAAAAGATTTCTATAGGCCAGGCGAAATTTGATCTAATAAAAAAACGGGCTAAAGCCCGTTCCTATTGATATAAAATTTTTTAATCGGATCTCATTAATTGGAAGTTTCTTTTGAAACAGGACCTACGGTTACCTTATCCTGTATTTTAATAAAATTCGGATCCATAATGGCCAACCGCTCGGCAATAGCCTTATAGGTCGGGAATTTTAAAACAGATGCCCTGCCGGACATTTCCCTGTAAATGGTGAAAGTTTTTCCACCGGCAGTTTTTAATTGTTTTGTGGTGGTAATATATCTTCCAATGTACTTACTTTTAGCATCGTAGATTTCAATATCTACAAACGTTTTGTCTGTAATGGTATCTTCAGAACCAAAACTTACCGGAAGATTGGTGAAATATCCTACAGGAACCCCGTTACTGATGATCTCTCCCACTTTATTGACCTCAATATTCATTTTATCAATTTTGCTTCGGGTGGTATAGGCATCTTTGGTTTTGGTATCGAGCTTCCTTTTGGGTACATTTTTGAAAATCTCATCCAGGTTTTTGATATTGATTCCTTTGTTGTCAATGATTTTCAACCCTTTTATTGAGGTATATACCGCTGATTTTTCTTCACCGGAAAATGCTGACGGAGAAATATAATCCAGCTCTATGGTTTTGTCACGGTTATAAACCCTGTTTAGTTTAATATAACTATCTCTTACAGAGTCTACTATGCTTTTATCGATAAATTCTATGGTATACATGGGGGTATCATTCAGATCCATGAATGTATAGATATTGGATTTGTTGGCGATCTTGGCGACATGAACACCGTCAAGACTTATGATACCTCTTTTGGTTTTGAAATTTTGGGCACTGCACAGGACTCCCAGAACGGTAAAGAATATGATTATGCTTTTCTTCATACAATCAGACTTTTACACAACATAAAAAAAAGTGTAACCAAAGTTACACTTTCTTGAAAATATATTTAGCTTTTCATTTAATTATTCACAAAGGATGATTCCTTTATCATGATTAAATTCTACAACACCGCTTTTGATAGGATAAGAAAAAACAGAGTCTTTCTCATTTTCTTTGGTAAAGTTTTTAGCATAAGACTCTTCTACTGAAGAAGTAAAAAGCTTCACCTTACCTCCGATTAAAGAAGAAACAATAGCTGCGTGGTTTTTCATGATGTGGAATTCACCATTTTTTCCCGGCAACAATACAGAGTCTACTTCTCCTTCAAAAACTACGTATTCTGGTGTTAAAATTTTTATATTCATTTTTTTATGAATTATAGATTATAGATTTTAAATTTTAAATGATTTTTCAATCTAAAATCTAAAATTTAACATTTAAAATTTTCTTAAGCGTTTTCAGCTAACATTTTTTGTCCAGCTTCGATAGCTTCCTCGATAGTTCCTTTCAGGTTGAAAGCAGCTTCCGGTAAATGGTCTAATTCACCATCCATAATCATGTTGAATCCTTTGATAGTATCTTTGATGTCTACCAATGATCCCGGAATACCTGTAAACTGTTCTGCTACGTGGAAAGGCTGAGAAAGGAATCTCTGAACTTTTCTAGCTCTGTAAACAACTGATTTATCTTCTTCAGAAAGTTCTTCCATACCAAGAATCGCGATGATATCCTGAAGCGCTTTATATCTCTGAAGAATTTCTTTTACTCTTTGTGCACAGTCATAATGCTCGTTACCGATAATTTCCGGAGCAAGGATTCTTGAAGTAGAAGCCAACGGATCTACTGCAGGATAAATACCTAATGAAGCAATCTTTCTGTCTAGTACCGTAGTTGCATCAAGGTGAGCAAACGTAGTTGCAGGAGCCGGGTCAGTTAAGTCATCCGCAGGTACGTAAACCGCCTGTACTGAAGTAATTGAACCATTTTTAGTTGAAGTAATTCTTTCCTGCATCGCACCCATTTCAGAAGCAAGAGTCGGTTGGTAACCTACCGCTGATGGCATACGACCAAGAAGTGCAGATACCTCAGAACCAGCCTGTGTAAAACGGAAGATGTTGTCTACGAAGAAAAGTACGTCTCTACCTTGTCCGCTTTCACCACCGTCTCTGTAATATTCAGCCAATGTAAGACCTGAAAGGGCTACTCTCGCTCTTGCACCTGGCGGCTCGTTCATCTGTCCGAAAACGAATGCAGCTTTAGAATCTTTCATAGCTTCCAAATCTACTTTGGAAAGATCCCAACCTCCGTTTTCCATAGAATGCATGAAATCATCGCCATATTTGATAATACCTGATTCAAGCATCTCTCTCAAAAGGTCATTTCCTTCTCTCGTTCTTTCACCTACTCCGGCAAAAACTGAAAGACCTCCGTGTCCTTTTGCAATATTGTTAATCAACTCCTGGATCAATACTGTTTTACCTACACCGGCACCACCGAACAAACCAATTTTACCTCCTTTTGCGTAAGGCTCGATAAGGTCGATTACTTTAATACCTGTAAATAAAACTTCTGCAGAAGTTGAAAGTTGATCAAATTTTGGAGCTGGTCTGTGAATTGGCAGACCACCTTCTTTAGAAATATTTTGAAGTCCGTCGATAGCATCCCCAACAACGTTGAATAGTCTTCCGTTTACAGCTTCACCGATTGGCATTGTAATAGGATTACCGTATCCGATTACTTCCTGTCCTCTCTGAAGACCATCTGTAGCATCCATTGCAATACATCTTACTGTATCTTCACCAATATGCTGCTCTACTTCCAAGACTACTTTTTCACCGTTTCCTTTTGTAATTTCTAACGCGTCGTAGATTGCTGGAACTGCTTCCACATCTGTGAAGACAACGTCGATTACCGGACCAATAATTTGAGAAATTTTACCTTTAATTTGGTTTGCCATTGCTAAATTTTTTCTTGGTGCAAATATAATGATTCTTCATAAACCCACAATTGGTAAAAAAAAGATTTTTATCATACTTTTTTACAATATCCCCGTCTATCAATTTAGCAATATAACGATGATAGGTTCTGGAAAGATTGGTCAACTCTTAAATTGGTACATTGGTACATTATCTTTATATTTGCAGTCAAATTTTTCCGTTTTGAAAATTTTCAAGAATTTTAAAGATTATTCCTCTCAAAAGCCTTTAGCATTATCTCTAGGAATGTTTGACGGAGTACATCTGGGACATAAAAGTATTATTGATGAACTGATCAATGTGGGCACCAAGAATAATCTGGAAACAGCTATCCTTACTTTTTGGCCACATCCCCGTTTTGTTTTTAACCCGAATGAAGATCTCAAGCTTCTCAATACGCTGGAAGAGAAAAAACAGCTGATTGAAAAATACGGCATCAATCATTTATTCCTGAAAGAATTTGATGAAGAGTTCAGAAACCTTACCGGAGAAGAATTTGTACGCCAGATCCTGATTGATAAACTGAATGTAAAATACCTTATTATTGGTTACGACCATTCTTTCGGAAAAAATAAGAGTGGAAATTTCGAGCTTCTTCAGAAACTTTCAAAAGAACTGGATTTTGTTGTGGAGCAAATGGAAGCCATCAATATCCACGAAAACAATATCAGTTCCACCAAAGTTCGCAATGCTCTTTTAACAGGAAACATTAAGGAAGCCAATGAAATGCTGGGTTACTCCTACTCTGTTTCCGGAAACGTTGTTCACGGGAAAAAGATTGGAAGAACCATCGGTTATCCTACTGCCAATATTGAAACTGAATTGATCAAACTTCTTCCCAAAAAAGGAGCTTATATTGTAGAAGCTGAAGTAAAAGGACAGTCATATAAAGGAATGCTCAGCATCGGCACCAATCCTACTGTAAATGGAGAGAAGCTAACCGTTGAAGTCTATATCCTTGATTTTGAAGGCGATATTTATGATGAAAAGATCACGGTAAGATTCAGAGATTTTCTTCATGACGAAATTAAGTTTGAAGGTCTTGAAAAACTTATTGAAAGACTGGATGAAGATAAAAGACTGACCCAGGAGTTTCAATTTTAACTATTTACAATTTCCTCTTTCGCTTTTTTGGTCAGTGAATTAAATACCAATTCATAAGAATGGTCTATCAGTTTAAAGATCAAATCTCTTTTCAATCCGTCTGCAAGTACAGAATTCCAATGGGTTTTGTTCATATGGAATGCCCCGGTAATCTGCGGATGCTGTTCGCGGAGTTCTGCACTCCACTCAGGGTCGGTTTTTACATTGATACTTAACGGCTGCTTTTCTAAGGACATGAGCAGGAACATTTTTGTCCCGACTTTCATCACAAGCGTTTCATTATCAAAAGGAAAGGTTTCCGTAACTCCTTTTTTTGTCAGGCAATAATCTAAAACTTCGTTGGCATCCATGAATTTATGATTGATAGTGATTAATGATCATTGATATTAATTTCAAATTTAGTAAATTTAAGAAAGAAATAATATCATCACCCATCACAATTATTATGAAAGCTTTGGTCATCGGTGCAACAGGCGCTACAGGAAAAGATCTGGTTAAGCAGCTGCTTAACGATAAGGAGTTTGAAGAAGTTGATATCTTCGTAAGAAAACCTGTGGATATCCAGGATGATAAGCTGAAGGTTCATGTGGTTGATTTTGAAAAGCCTGAAGAATGGAAAGATAAAGTAAAGGGTGACATTGCATTCTCATGTCTTGGAACTACGCTGAAAGACGCCGGAAGCAAAGAAGCCCAAAGAAAGGTAGATTTCGATTACCAATATGAGTTTGCCAAAGCAGCCAAGGAAAATGACGTGGAAGATTATGTTCTTGTATCTGCTTACGGAGCCAATCCGAAGTCTAAAATTTTCTATTCGAAAATGAAAGGTGAGCTGGAAGAAGCCGTCAAGCAGCTCCATTTCAATAAAATCACCATTTTTAAACCCGGAATGCTTGAAAGAAAGGATTCTGAAAGAACCGGGGAAGTTCTGGGCAGCAGGGTTATAAAATTTGCCAACAAACTGGGACTTTTGGAAAGTCAGAAACCTTTACCTACAGATATTTTGGCTAAAGCCATGATCAATTCGTCCAAAATAAAAAGTAATGGCTACTCCAGTATTAAACTGGGGAATATTTTCTGCTTTGCGGAAAAGACTGATCATTAAAATCTGGGAAAGTACTTCTATTTTGTAGTTTTAGCCCCTATACTGTTTCCTAATTTTTCATATTCAATGTCATTAGGTTCCCAAAGCTCTATTTTATTGCCTTCCATATCCATGATGTGTACAAATTTCCCGTATTCGTAAGTTTCAATTTTATCAACAATGGTAACGTTTTCTTTTTTCAGCTGTTCAACGAGCTTTTCAAGATTCTGTACGCGGTAGTTGATCATGAAATCTTTTTCGGAAGGCTGAAAGTATTTCGTTTTTTCGCTGAAAGGACTCCACTGGCTAAATCCTTTTTTAGAATTGTCCGAGCCCTGATACCATTCAAACACCGCTCCATATTCATTGGTATTAAGTCCAAGATGATCTTTATACCAATCTCTCATCTTTTTAGGATCTTTACATTTAAAGAAAATTCCACCGATTCCCGTAACTCTTTTTAAATCGTCTGAATTCTTTTCTGTTGCTGATTTAAAGGCAAAACCCAACATAAAAGAAGCAAGGATGCAAAGGGTAAAAATTAATTTTTTCATGAGTAAAATGTTATTTTTTTATAAAAATATATTTTTTTGGAATACTTTGAGCATATTATTGGTTGTTTATAACGCTTCGACTCCACTCAGCGTGACAGTTTGAACAATACAAATAGTATTAGACTGTCACGCTGAGTGGAGTCGAAGCGTTATTTTATGCTTTATCTTACTTCAAATACTTTGTAATAGCCTCATCCGTAGGTTTTGTAGTACTTACAAAAGTATCAATCAGTTTTCCGTTTTCATCCAGCAGGAATTTGGTGAAATTCCAAAGAATCGTTGTATTCTTTACTCCGTTGAGTTCTTTTTCTGTTAAATATTTAAAAATAGGAGCTGTATCATCCCCTTTTACAGAAACTTTAGCTGCTAAAGGAAATGTAACTCCATAATTTTTCTGACAGAATGCTCCAATTTCAGTATTGGTTCCCGGTTCCTGACCTCCAAAATTATTGGCAGGAAAACCTACAATGACAAGTTTATCTTTGTATTCTTCATACACCTTTTCCAGATCTGCATACTGTGGCGTAAATCCGCACTCTGATGCCGTGTTTACAATAAGGATTTTTTTTCCTTTAAAGTCTGCAAAGTTAATCTCCTTACCGTCAAGGCTTTCCACTTTGAAATCATATATTGTTTTACCCATAAGTTCTTTGGTTTTAGTTTGAGAAATTTCACTTTTCTGATTGGTACAGTTCTGTAAAAATGCCACAAAAGAAAGCAGCAATAAGAAAATCTTTTTCATTTCTATAAATTTTAGCGGGCAGTTTTGCCACAGTTATTTTTCAAAAAATGCAATACATTATGAATGCTCCTAGAATTTAAATGTATTGGCAGGAAAAACTTTATTTACATCTACTCTGTTCAGGATCATCACGAAGTCTCCGTCCTTTTTAGTACTTGAAGATTCAATCTTAAAAGGCATTGAAAGATTCCCTACTTTCTTATAATCGGCATATGTCAGTGTTTCGTCCTTTTTAACTTCTTTTAAAAGCATATAGGTTTTAACATCAAAATAATAAATATTTTTATTTACATTTTTAGTTAACTCCACTTTGTGGCAATATATGTCTCCTACTTTTTCCTTTCCCAGATATTTGGCATCAAAACCTTTGTTTTCCCAGTCGATAAAGTCATTATCAAAGCTTTCAGGAACATATTCAGGATATACCTGAAGCTTGTTGGCTGCATAGTTCATTGCGTAACCTTTAACCCCGTCATAGCCTTCTATTGCTGTTTCTTTACCGTTAATGCTGATCACTGTTTTAGTAAGATTGGGACGCTGCTGAAAAATTTTTATAGGATATTCATCTTTAACTCCCAGGATCACTTTTCCCTGCAGCAGTACTGAATTTAAGAGCTTCCAATTCATTAATCCTCCGGACAGTTCTATGTTTTTTTCTATAATCTCTTTTGCTGTTTGGGCGAAAGACAATTGTGAAAGTATCAGCACAAATACTAAAAATAATTTCTTCATTAATCTTATTTATATTTCAAATATAAGGGGAATTGGGCGAAAAAACAAAGAAGTGAAAGACAATTGGGAAAATGCTAAGAGTATATTATTTCTTCCTTTTTCTTCCTTAAATCAATTTCCTTGCTTTCTCCAGATCTTCGGGGGTATCGATCCCTACTCCAATGAAATTGGTTTCTATTAATTTGATCTTCATTCCGTATTCCAGGTAACGGATACATTCGATCTTTTCTGATATTTCAAGAGGCTTCATTTCCAGCTTGGAGAACTGAAGCAGTGCATGTTTTCTGAAAGCATATACTCCAATGTGCTTAAAATAGCTCACATCATAAGAAACCTCTCTGTGAAAAGGAATTACAGAACGGCTGAAATAAAGCGCAAATCCATTATTGTCTGTAATTACCTTTACATTATTCGGATTTTCAATTTCTTCTTTTTCCGTTAGCTTTATCTTTAATGAAGCGAGCGAAATTTCCTGGTTATCATCTTCTTTAAAAACTTCAATAAGCTGCTTTAAAGGCTCTAGTTTAAGGAAAGGTTCGTCACCCTGGACATTGATAACAATATCACAGTCGATATTCTGCACAGCCTCTGCAATACGGTCGCTACCGGTTTCATGCTGGCCGGTCATAACCGCTTTTCCACCATTCTTTACAATTTCATCAAAGATAATTGGTGAATCCGTAGCCACAAATACTTCATCGAACAGCCCGGTTTCTGCAACATTCTGATAGGTGGTCATGATGACTGTTTTTTCACCCAACATCTGCATAAGCTTTGCCGGAAAACGGCTGGCTTCGTAACGTGCGGGAATGACGGCTATGATTTTCATTGATAAATTATTAAAGTTAATACAACTTGATTATATTATATCTTATTTTCAAAAACGCTTCGACTCCGCTCAGCGTGACACTGCTAACTGTAACTGTTTGTGAAAACGTGTCATGCTGAGCGGAGCCGAAGCATTTATTTTTATCATGTAATAGTGTAATGATTTATTTTGTAAACCATTACGCTGTTTTTACATTAAAACTATTTAAGATTGTTCAGTGCATTTTCCAATTTAGGAAGCATCACTTTGATCTCATCAACAGCCAAACCACCTACGGAAGCACGGAACCAAGGCTCAGATTTTGCTTCCCCGAAAGCTGAAAATGGTACTAAGGCAACTCCGGCATCATTAATCAGATAGAATACCAGGTCAGAGGAGTTTTCAATAACAGAACCATCCGGTTTAGTTTTTCCGATATAGTCTAATTTAATGGTAAGATACAGAGCTCCCATCGGTTCGATGCTTTCTACAGCTAATCCTTTTCCTTTCAAATCCTGGATTCCTCCGTGAAGAACTTTCAGACTTTCTTCCAGCTTTCCTTTGAAATCTTCTACGAAGACATTTACGTTTTCTGTATTTTCAAAGAATTTTGCAGTAGCTTCCTGTTCAGGTTTAGGTGCCCATGCTCCAACGTGCGTTAAAAGGGCTTTCATTTTATCAAGAATATGAGAAGGACCGAATCCCCAACCTACGCGTACACCGGTTGCGGCAAGGCATTTAGAAATTCCGTCGATATAAATGGTGTATTCCTTCAATTCAGGGAAGAGAGAAACCGGATCTACATGTTTTGCACCAAAAGTAAGGTTAGAATAGATCTGGTCATACATCAGGTACAAAGGCTTTTCATCTGCTCCTCTTTTTCTGTTTTCTTCAAGAACCAGTTCACAGATATCCGAAAGCTGTTCTTTTGTAAACATGGTTCCTGTAGGATTCAGCGGTGAGCACAGTGCCAAAAGAACGGCACCTCCTAAATGAGGTCTCAGGTCATCAGCGGTTGGAAGGAAATTGTTTTCAGGGGTTGTTTTCACTTCTACTGCCTCTGCAGAAGTAAGGTAGGCATAGTGATTGTTGTTCCACGATGGTGTAGGATATACTACTTTATCACCTTCGTCAACAATTGTTTTATACACTGCATAAATCAACGGTCTTGATCCGGCAGTAATTAAAATATCATTGGGTGAATAATCCAGGTTCCATCTGTTTTTCAGGTCTCTGGAAACTTCATTTCTTAAAGATAAAAGTCCGTTTGCAGGCGGATAATTCGTCAGATTATTCTGATATGCCTTCTGAATCTCTTCCTTCAGCAATGCTGGAATAGGATATAGATTAGAATTCAGGTCACCAATAGTAAGATTGGCTATCTCCGCTCCTTTTGCTTTTAAATCATTTACTTCATTACCAATTTTTACGATTTCGGAACCAATCAGGTTCGCCGCTAATTTTGAAACTTTCACTTTATTTTTATTTAAATTTATTTTTTATGGGATTAGGAATTAGGTTTTAGGTTTTAGGTTTTAGGACTTAATTTCGGGTGCAAATTCCCAATTCCTAAATCCTAATCCCTTATTTTTTTATGTCAACTGTAAATCTTTTCTTACGTCTTCTATTTTAGCTTCCAAAGATTTTAATTTATCCCTGAAATCTGCTTCAGAAACAACAGCATCTTTTACAGAAATATAAAACTTGATCTTCGGTTCTGTTCCGGAAGGTCTTATACATACTTTGGTGCCGTCCTGGGTATAATAAATCAGCACATTCGATTTTGGAATGTCGTTCATTACTTTTGTTTCGTTTTTTGAAACAGAGAAGCTGGTTTGTTCTTTAAAATCCTTCACTTCTTCCACTGAGGATCCGGCCAGCTCTTTTGGCGGGTTTTCACGGAAGTTTTTCATCATATTCTGAATTTCTTCAGCACCTTCTTTGCCTTTTCTTACGATATTGACCAATCCTTCATAATACATTCCAAGATCCTGGTAGATCTCAATCAGGTACTGGTACATTGTTCTTCCGTTAGCTTTACACCATGCAGCAATTTCACATGCCAGAAGGATACTTCCGCAAGAATCTTTATCGCGCACAAAATCCCCGGTCATAAAACCGAAACTTTCTTCACCACCGCAAACGAATTTTTCTTTTCCTTCAAAATCACGGATCATTTTCCCGATCCATTTGAAGCCTGTTAACCCAACTTTACAGTCAACGCCGAATTTTTGGGCAATATCAAAGAAGATATCTGAAGTTACAATCGTAGAGCCGATAAACTCTTTCCCGGTGATTTTTCCCTGCTTTCTCCACTCATTCAAAATGTAGTAGGTAAGGATCGTATTGGTTTGGTTTCCATTCAGAAGCTGCATTTCACCATCAAGGTTTCTTACGGCAATCCCCAGTCTGTCCCCATCGGGATCTGTACCGATCACAATGTCTGCGTTAGTAATTCTTGCCAGATCCATAGCCATTTCCAATGCTGCCGGCTCTTCCGGGTTTGGAGATTCTACCGTAGTAAAATTGCCGCTTGGGATCATCTGCTCTTTGACCAGATCCACTTTTTTGAATCCTGCTTTTTCCAAAGCTTTCGGAACGGTAGTATAAGTGGTCCCGTGGATCGAGGTGAAAACAATATTCAAATTTTCTTTTCCTACGTTCTGATAGGTTGAATTTTCAATACAGGCATCGATATACACATCGTCCTGCTCTTCCCCAATCCATTCGATCAGGTCATCATTACCATTGAATTTTATTTCTTCAAATTTTACGGAATATACTTCATTGATAATCGCTTCATCATGTGGCGGAACAATCTGTGCCCCATCGTTCCAGTATACTTTATAACCGTTATATTCCGGCGGGTTGTGAGAGGCTGTAAGTACAATTCCTCCGTTACATTTTTTGTCTCTTACCGTGAAAGAAAGTTCCGGAGTCGGCCTGTGGTCTTTAAAAAGAAGCACTTTAATTCCGTTGGCTGTTAAAACATCAGCTACCAGTTTTCCGAATTCTTTTGAGTTATGGCGTACATCGTAAGCAATGGCCACCTTGATTTCTTCTCCCTTGAACTGCTCAAGCATATAATTTGCCAATCCCTGTGTAGCCTGGCCTAATGTATATTTGTTTAAGCGGTTGGTTCCTACTCCCATGATACCTCTCATTCCTCCTGTTCCGAATTCGAGTTCTCTGTAAAAAGAATCTTCCAGATCCGGAGAATTGCTGTCGATTAGCAGCTGTACAGCATCTTTTGTTTCTTTATCGAATGTATCACCTAACCAAAGTTTAGCTTTTTCTAATGTTGTCATATTTGTATTTAAGTTTGGAAGCCTGAAGGTTTGAAGATGGAAAATTTTATGTCCCAATTCAAAATTTCTGCTTTTGTTTTATTATTGTTTATTTTTTGTCTGGAAGCTGGAAGCCTGAAGATAGGAGAAATCTTTGTCCCTGAATTCAAGGTTCCTTCTTTGTTTTATTATTCTGTCTATTCAATCTGGAAGCTGGAGGCTTGAAGATGGAAGAGATTTTGTCTTCATATCAAATTTCCACTTACTATTTTTATTGATGATAATATCTATCATTTTAAATCTTAATCCTTTAGCTGATTTCTAAAAGCAATCATCTGATTCATTAAAATATAGCTTTCATTATACATTATCTTAAATTCTTCTTCTGGAATATAATTCCGGTTTTTTGCCTTGTAAAGACAGGTTACCGTTTCAGCCAGAGAGCGAATTGCATATCCAAGAAATTTTTTAAACTCTGGCTTTGACTGTAAAATACTTCCTTCCGAAATATTAAGCCCGACAGAATCTGATGCCCTTCTTATCTGAGAAGTCAGATTAAAAGCTTCATCTTTCGGAAAGCTTTGAGACAATTTAAAAATAGCCTCTCCAAAATCCATAGATTTTTGCCATATAATCAATTTCTCAAATTTAAAACTCATCTATTTGTTTTTTTCTTGTGATAACTCCCATCTTCCTTCTTCCATCTCCCATCTTCTTATCATTCCAGTTTTTTATTCTCAACCCTTGTTGTCTTATCAATTTTAAAGGCCCGAATAGGATTATTATAATAGACAAATTTTGCGGTGTTCTGTATATTTCCTTTTAAAGAATCTTTTACATTCACTTCTGCATAATTCCCATTTTTAGAATCAATATTCAGGTTTTCTATTTTCCAGTAAGGTGCGATAAGGCTTGCTGTATCAGAGATTTTTATTACTGCATTTTTGGTTTGTCCCAAAAAATTGGCCCGGCTTCTGTTCTGCATCTCTACTTCTGCTCTTCTCGTGTTCACTGACCCCATAAAAGTAGCATAATTTTTTAAATTAAGCCTAAAATTATCGGTCTTAATTTCGCTCGAAATATTCATTTCTACAGAATCTGCAACGGTAACTTTTTCCAGATTATATTTTGAATAAATCGTTACATTATAGAAATCCACTCCTTTTGTGCCTCTTTTTTCTTTGATGAAAAGGGTTTTGTCATCAACGTCCACATCCAGGTTATCAGCTACATTCGGATAGGTTTCAATTTCTACGAAATTCTTGGCTCCTCTGGCATAAAAAACACGAAATTTACCTTCCAGATTCAGGTTCACGAATTCTGAAACATCCACATCCTTCCTTTCAATATTTCCTTTGGGAGAAACTTTTCCGCAGGATACAACAGACAATAATAATAACGTATAGAGTGTATTTTTCATTTTAATTTAAAATATTGTATATAAAATCAAACTTATGACTGTACTTTCCACTCCCATCAAAACATAAAGAACCAATACCCGCCACAGTAAACCTGGTTTTGAGTACGATTTTTTAAAAGCATTCCAATACGTAATTGCCGGGAAGAGAACAGAAAGACCGAATATAATTTTATCGATGAGATCGAAAATCCTTGAAACAGGTTTCCATAAACCGATCAGACTCACGATATCGTCCAACAAAAATAAGATTAAAATTCCTAAAAGACTTACTGTTCCGATGATAAAATGCTCTGCAATATTCAAATTTATTCTTTTAAATAAAAAATAAGCATTGATTGCGAGCATCGGAATAATAACAAATAAAATAGTTTTGGAATATTTGGAGAAAAAATTTTTCATATTCAGAACGTCATCCGAAAGAATTTCTGCGGGTGAAAATTTTTCGTAAAAATGATAGCCTAAAACATTAAAACCAAAAAGAATCAGTAACAACGATATAAAATTGTTGTACCTGATTCTTTTTCCTGAAATATAATCCATCGCCGTTTCTCCCGGTCTGAATGAAATATTTTTTAAAGTACGAAAAAATTTAGCTTCAACATGCCAAATCGATCCGAGAATATCATGTTTAACCAAAGAATGTGGAGTTATTCTTGCTGTGTCCGCTTTCTGTCCGCAATGAGCACAAAACTCATCGGAGATTGAACGACCACAGTTCAAACAACTTTTTTTATTCATTTTTCAAATTAATGCATCATATTTAATTCTTTATTTTCCTATAAAACCAAGTATTCGGTTTTTCTGATATTGACGATAATAACAAATAATTTCTATTCAAATAAGAAATTTTCATTAAAACAGTATCCTTATCAGTTATATATTTTAATTTTAATAAATTTCTCTCTTTTTGATATCCTCCTTTAAGATCAATAGATGTAAAAGTTTGATCATCATAAAAAGTCAAAATTCCTGTTCCTTTTTTAGAGCTATTCTCTTTAGTTTTTAAGGTATCAATATTATGAATTACAACTCCTTCGTAAACTTCAACAAATTCCCATTCTCCCACTATACTTCTTGATTTACAAGAAGATAAAAATAAAATTACAAATGGAATTAATGATAATTTTAAAGATTTAATTCTAAGCATAAATTCATTAAATCACATCATCAATATTATAATTTTTATGCTCTCTATTTGTTCTGATGATCATTTCTCCCAAGAAACCGGCTATAAAGAGCAGGGTTCCCATAATCATCATCGTAAGGGCAATATAAAACCACGGATTGTTCGTAATCAGATGTCCATAAATTCCTCTTGCAACGTCAATCAGTTTTGAAATTCCCAGCCAAAGTGCAGAAAGAAATCCTACAATAAACATGACTGTTCCCACAGCCCCGAAGAAATGCATAGGCCTTCCTCCGAATCTGCTGACAAACCAAAGCGTTACCAGATCCAGGAAACCTCTGATAAATCTTTCGGTCCCGAATTTTGAAGTTCCGTATGGTCTTGCCTGGTGCTGCACTTCTTTTTCGGTAATTCTTCTGAATCCTGCATTGGCTGCCAAAACAGGAATATAACGGTGCATATCCCCATACACATCGATGGATTTCACCACCTGCTTTTTATAAGCTTTAAGGCCACAGTTGAAATCATGAAGGTAAACGCCTGAAACTTTTCTTGCGGCTGCATTGAAGAGTTTGGACGGAACATTTTTCGTCATTACGTTGTCAAAACGTTTCTTTTTCCAGCCTGAAACGATATCGTAATTATCTTCAGTGACCATTTTATAAAGTTCTGGAATTTCTTCCGGAAAATCCTGTAAATCAGCATCCATGGTAATTACTACGTCCCCTTTTGTCCTTTCGAAAGCGGCATGAAGAGCTTGTGACTTACCATAGTTTCTGGAAAATTTGATGGCGTGGATCTGAGGGTGCTGAACCTTCATATTTTCGATGATGCTCCACGACAGGTCTGTACTTCCGTCATCTACAAACCAGATTTCATAGGACAGATTATTGGAATAACAAACATTGTCAATCCTTGAAAAAAGCTGTTCCAAAGAGTCTTCTTCGTTTAATAACGGAATAACTATAGATAAATTCATTTAATTTTAATAAAAATTATTCTTGATTTTCTGTTTCCTGATACACTGTTCTTGTTCTGAAAAATGCTCCAAAAAACACTGACAAAACTACGTAAAATATAAGAATTGCTGCAAAATATCCTGAAAAATGACTGGCGGTAAGCATATCTTTCCCTTTAATGGCTTCAGGAGAAAAGCTTGGCAGCCTTTCTTTGTATTTTTTGTCTAATTCATCGATATCTTTCTGATGTTTCAAAATCTTTCTTGCAGACTGATATTCAGTGTCCAGTTCCGTTTTCTGTCTCTGTACATACTGGTAGTTCAGCAATTTTTTTGCATCCGTATCTACGAAATTAAGGAAAGCATAGATACTGAAGATGGAAAGAATTCCCCCGATGAACATCGGAATGAAGGCTCTTGAAAATGCATCTTTAAAAGTGACCACCCTGTTTTTGTTCCAGAAAGATTTCACGGACCAGAATGCTGCTCCTGCATAAAGAACCGGAAGAATAAAAGCATTGATTTTCAAAGAGGTATCAAAGTAATTAATTCCCGAGAAAAAGTAATAGGCTACAAAAAAGATGATCATTGTAGCTATAAAAAGTATAATTCCTAATGTTGATGGACTTTTCGTCATGTTTAATTTTTTAGAAAAAACCGAAAAATTATTGCCCTAAATTCCAGCTGTTTAGCTTTATTACTGCATTTTTTCGACTAATTTTCTCTAATTATGTTTTGAAGTTTATAAAATATTCCTACCTTTGCAACGGCAAGTCCTAAACAACCAGCTCCTGAGAATCCTCCAGGGTGGGAACACAGCAAAGGTAATTGGTCGTAGCGGTGTGATTTAGGTAGCTTGCCATTTTTTTTGGTTTAAGTTGAAGTAAGGTAATTGGAAAATTATCTTTTTTTGTTTCTATACTTTTCAGCATTTCCATTCTAATTTTCAAATTACCTTTCATCATTGTTTAAAATTCAAACTCCTCTCCCGGTTTTGGAAGGACAAGTTCTACATTTTTATCTGCAAAATTCTTTAATGCACTTTCATGGTTGATCTCAATGGCAGGAAATGTATCAAAGTGGCATCCGATTACTTTTGGAGTTTTCAATAATTCTGCTGCTGCAAAAGATGCGTTTCCAGGACCCATCGTATAATGGCTTCCGATTGGCAGGATAGACAGGTCAATATTCCCGTAAAGTCTTGGGAACAGCTCCATGTCAGCCATCACACCCGTATCTCCAGCCATATAAATGTTCTTACCTTCAGGCAGCCTGAAAATATAGCCCACAGGAACACCCCCATAGCTTCCATCCGGGAACGAACTTGTGTGGTGAGCCGGTACCATGGAAATTTTAAGATCGTCGATTTTTGCCGATCCTCCTAAGTTCACATCGTTTTTATTTTTGGCTGTTTTGAAATATCTGCAAACCTCAGGAACACCAATGACTACTGCTTCTGGATGATGCTGTAATACTTCTTCCACATCGGCAATATGATCGCCATGGGCGTGGGTAAGTAAGATATAATCTATTTTCTGAGCCGCTATATCAAAGCCGGATTCTGCTTTTTTGTAATTGTAAAAAGGATCACTTAAAATTGTTTTGTCTTTGTAAGTAAACAAAAAACAGTTTTGTCCTAAAAATTGTATTTTCATTTTTTAATTTATTTTTTATTAAGTACATGAAATTGTTGAGTTGAAAAGAATCTGATACAACAATAAGCTTACTGGTATAATAATAAAGATTTGAAGGATTAAAAATTCTCTTTTTAATTTTTTCTTTCCAGTTAGTAAAAGTAAAGCCCAAACTGCATTTGCAATAACAACGATAAAAATTAAAAGAGGTAAGAGACTAAATTCAGAAAGCGACATAGTATCTTGTAATTCATTAATTAAATTATAAGTAAGAAATAAAGCTAAAATAATTGATAAACAAGAAGTTATTTTTAAAGCTATATTCATTATTCTGCAGGAAATTTATCTTCAATTAAATTCAGTTTGATTCCATGCTCAAGATAAGCCTTACAACCGTCTAAAACTGTTGTAAAACCGCCTGTATTGTCATTAATTATTTTTAAAAGGTCATCACCCGTCTGGCTGAATCCGTAGCTTTTAATAACAACAAGAGTTCCTTTTTCCATTTTTTTAAATTCGTAGTCCACGTTCACTGCAGGATTCCCCCATTCTGTTTTTATCAGCTGGTTTAGAACGACCTCATGCACCTGAACTTCAGATTTTACGTTGTACATTTCCCACTCCCACGTAATGGTTTTACCCTTCTCTAATTTTCCGGTAGATTTTGTAAACCAGAAATTCGTAGTCACTTCAGGATTGATGAATGCCTCAAAGACTTCTTCAACCGGTTTTCTGATAAGCATCTGAGCTTGAACATAAATATCTGAACTCATAATCGTGATAATTTATTTAAAGAAATTAAGACCTATGGCGGTAAGAACTGCCATTGTAAAGGTAAGGATACCCACCTGTTTTAAGAATGGATCCAAGTCTTTAGGTTCTTTTACTGACATGATTTTTCTTCTGAGCTTAGAAAATGGAATCAGTAAGATCATTACGATGAAAACATAATAATTTTGAGACTGTATAAAACCATTTAACCCTAAAAATATAAGAATTAAGATCAAGGGAAGCTGTAAAAGGATCATTTCGTAAATCATTGCATTTTTGAAACCAATCCTTAGAGCAAAGCTGTTTTTTCCGGACAGTCTGTCGCTTTCTATGTCTCTCATATTGTTAAGATTGAGAACTGCCATACTCATCATTCCTACCGCTGTTCCTGGCAGCAGCATATCCCAGCTGAATGTTTTGGTGAACAGGAAATAACTTCCGCAAACCGAAACCAAACCGAAAAAGATAAATACAAAAAGATCACCCAACCCCATATATCCATAAGGTTTTTTTCCAACTGTATAACCAATTGCTGCTAAAATACAAGCCACACCCAGTCCTATGAAAATATAAAATTCATTCATATAATCCGGAATGAAAGCAACATACAATAAGCCAATTGTAGCAATAAATGACAGTAGAGAGAAAATGATTACTGCATTTTTCATTTGTTTTGCCGTAATTTTTCCTGAAGCTACTGCCCTGGATTCTGCTTCATTGATCCTTTTGGCATCTGTCCCTTTTACGCCATCCCCATAGTCATTGGCATAGTTTGATAAAATCTGGTACAGAAGGGTTACCAGAAGTGCCAGAGCAAAAATTTTCCAGTCCCATATTCCACCTTCTCCATAAAGTCTCCATTTTGCAATGAAGGCTCCCATAATAATCCCGCTTAGGGAAAGCGGTAAAGTTCTTAGCCTTGCGGCTTTTATCCAATCTGACATAAATTTATAATTGATAAGTGATCATTAATAGATGATAATATCAATTATCATCTATTAATGATCATTTATATTTTTAAGATATCCACTGATTTTCTCCGAAGTCCGGCTTTCTTTTTTCCAGAAATGCATTTCTTCCTTCCTGAGCTTCTTCCGTCATATACGCCAAACGGGTTGCTTCGCCTGCAAATACCTGCTGGCCAACCATTCCGTCATCTGTAAGGTTCATGGCAAATTTCAGCATTCTGATGGAAGTCGGGGATTTTGCCAATATTTCCTGAGCCCATTCGTAAGCGGTGTCTTCTAATTCTGCATGGGGAATCACAGCATTCACCATTCCCATATCCAAAGCTTCCTGAGCAGAATAGTTTCTTCCTAAGAAGAATATTTCACGGGCTTTTTTCTGGCCTACCATTTTAGCAAGATATGCAGATCCGTATCCCCCGTCAAAGCTTGTAACATCAGCATCAGTCTGTTTAAAAATAGCATGCTCTTTACTCGCTAAAGTAAGATCGCAAACCACATGTAGCGAATGTCCGCCACCAACAGCCCATCCTGGAACAACGGCAATGACTACTTTCGGCATAAAACGGATCAGGCGCTGCACTTCAAGAATATTAAGGCGGTGTCTTCCGTCTTCACCTACATATCCCTGATGACCTCTTGCTTTCTGGTCTCCTCCACTGCAGAAAGCCCAACCTCCGTCTTTAGCGCTTGGCCCTTCTCCTGAAAGCAGAACAACTCCTATTGAGGAATCTTCATAAGCGTCATAAAAAGCATCATAAAGTTCTGAAGTGGTTTTGGGTCTGAAGGCATTTCTCACTTCCGGTCTGTTGAAAGCAATTCTTGCCACCCCGTTACATTTTTTATAGGTGATATCTTCGTATTCTTTGGCGGTTTTCCACTCAATCATCTTGTAAAATTTTTCTCAAAGATACGGAATTGCAGAGAATTTTTAAGGTGAAATTTAAGGATAATGAAGGTAAAAAACAGCGTTGTGTTTTAGATTAAAAAAACAATAAAACCGGAACATTTCTGCCCCGGTTTTATTTATATTCAACTAAGAAATTATTACTTTGCAGCTTTTGCTTTAAGCTCAGTTTCCTTAGCTTTCAGATCTTTAAGTTTATCCGTATTTTTTGTTACCACATAAATCTCTTTCAATGCAGTAAGGGCATCAAGATTTTCAGGGGCAGCTTTGTACCATCCTTCAGCATATGGAAGTGCTTTGGCAAATCTTTCTCTTCTTGCATCAATCAGTTTGGTTGCTTCATCCGGCTTGTCTTTTCTTGTGGCATTGATCTGGTCTACGATTTTAGAATCGTCGCCAACTATTGTATACACAAGGTTCTGATAAGCATTATCAAAATCCGGCTTGATTTCAATTGCTTTTTTGAATGAAGCTACTGCATCTTCTACGGTAGCGGGATTTTTAGACTGCATTACTCCAAGATTATACCAGTTGGTAGCATCGTTAGGATTTTTAGTAAGCTGTTCCTTAAGAGTTCCTATGAATTTTTCAGTATTTCCTGATTCGAAATAAGCGGTTCCCTGAGCATCTTTAAGTTTAGCATTATTTGGATATTTTGCCAATCCTTTTTCAATGATCGCCAATGCTTCATTAGGTTTCTTCGCATTCAGAAGCAAAGTCGTTAATGTTTCATAGAGTTCCGGTTCCACACTTGGTGTCTGTTCTGTTTTGAAGTCTGAATAATCAGAATTCTTTTTCATAAGATCCCAAGTAGCTTTATCTAAATTTACTACCTGACCGGATTTTTTCTCTTTAGCCGTATACGTTGTCTGAACACCCGTGAAACCTGAATTGATAAGATCCGTGTATATTTTGATGGATTCTTCGCTGTTATTTGCCAAAGCATAGCTCAATCCTGCATAATACATGTATATCTTATCATCCTGGCCATTTGTTTTTAATAAGTTATAAACTTCTAAAAACTTAGGCGCGGCAACGGTATAGTTTTTTGCATTATATGCATCCATTGCTGCTTTGTTCGCTTCCTGCAGTTTGGCATTCACATCACTCTTCTGACCGAAAACGAAAGCAGAAGCTACGATTGCTATACCTAAAATGAGTTTCTTCATAATAACTATATTATATTAATTGTACTTTTTATTCTTCAGAATCAGAATTCTCATTTTCATCAGCCGTGTTTTCTTTTTCAGCTTCTGGCTGTGTACTGTTTTCCTGGTTATCAGTTACGATTCCTGTACCTTCTTCATTTTCTTCAGAATCATCTGCTACCTCTTTATCCATTTCTACTTTTGCAATGGCTGCAATTTCGTCATTTTTCTTAAGGTTGATCATTTTTACCCCTTGGGTATTTCTTCCCATTACTCTCATTTCATCCATATTCATTCTAATGGCAACACCGGACTTATTGATGATCATCAATCCGTCTTCGTCTGTCACATTCTGAATAGCAATCAGATTTCCTGTTTTTTCGGTAATGTTCAGGGTGATCACTCCTTTTCCTCCTCTGTTGGTAATTCTGTAGTCTTCTACAGCGGTTCTCTTACCATATCCTTTTTCGGAAACGACAAGAACTGTTTCTTTTTCTACATCATTCACAACAATCATACCAATTGCCTCGTCGTTATCATCCATGGTAATACCACGCACCCCGATGGATCCTCTACCTACCTCTCTTACTTTTTCTTCAGGGAAACGGATACATTTACCGTTTTTGGTCGCGATCATAATCTGAGAAGTTCCGTTAGTAAGGTATGCACCCAATAACTGGTCATTATCTCTGATTTCGATGGCATTAACTCCATTCACCCTTGGTCTTGAGTAAGCTTCAAGAGATGTTTTCTTGATGGTTCCATTCTTGGTCACCATCACTACGCTCATCTGGTTGACGTATTCGGCATCTTTCAGGTTATTGGTTCTGATGTAAGCTTTAATCTTGTCATCCTGCTCAATATTGATCAGATTTTGTACTGCTCTTCCTTTGGATGTTTTTGAACCTTCAGGAATTTCGAATACTCTTAACCAATAACATCTTCCTTTTTCCGTAAAGAACAGCATGTATTGGTGATTGGTCGCAGAAACAATGTATTCAAGGAAGTCTTCGTCCCTTGTAGTCGCTGCCCTGTTTCCTACACCACCTCTGCTCTGAATTTTGTATTCGGAAAGTGAAGTTCTCTTCACATATCCTGCGTGTGAAATTGTAAGAACCACTGATTCATTCGGAATGATATCCTCGATAGACATTTCTCCTCCTGAATAGTCGATGGCAGTTCTTCTTTCGTCACCATATTTTTCTTTGATTTCAAGCAATTCTTCTTTGATGATCTCGAATCTTCTCGGCTCGTTGGCCAAAATATCTTCCAAGTTCATGATTTCTTTCATGATGGCATCATATTCGTCACGGATCTTATCAAGCTCCATTCCTGTAAGACGCGCTAATCTAAGATCAAGAATAGCCTGAGCCTGGATTTCGGAAAGTTCAAATGCTTCGATCAAGCCTTCTTTTGCAGCCTGAGGATTGGCACTGTGACGGATAATAGAAATAGCTCTATCCAGAGCATCCTGAGTTCCGATTACTTTCATGAAACCTTCAAGGATGTGAGCTCTTTCTTTCGCTTTCTTAAGCTCGTATTGAGTTCTTCTGACAATTACTTCGTGTCTGTGCTCTACGAAATGGTGAATGATATCCTTCAAATTCAGCTGTTCCGGTCTTCCTTTCACCAATGCAATGTTATTAACACTGAAAGAAGTCTGAAGAGCTGTATATTTATAGAGTAAGTTTAAGACCACATTAGGAATAGCATCATTTTTCAGTTCATAAACGACACGCAGACCGTTTCTGTCCGACTCGTCTCTGATCTCATGAATTCCTACAATCTTATCGTCTTTAACAAGCTCAGCTGTTCTGGCGATCATGTCGGCCTTGTTCACCTGGTAAGGAACTTCAGTAACGATGATGGCATTTCTGTTTCCGATTTCCTCGAAATTCACTTTTGCTCTCAGTACTACTCTTCCTCTTCCTGTGTGGAAAGCATCCCTTACACCGTCATATCCATAAATGATCCCTCCTGTAGGGAAATCCGGAGCAGTAATGTGGTGCATCAGCTCATCGATGGTGATTTCTCTGTTATCAATATAAGCACAGATCGCATCAATAGATTCTGAAAGGTTGTGTGGTGCCATATTGGTGGCCATACCCACTGCAATCCCGGAAGTACCGTTTACCAGAAGGTTCGGAACTTTGGTAGGAAGTACGGTAGGTTCCTGTAAACTGTCGTCAAAGTTATTCTGAAAATCAACGGTTTCTTTATCGAGGTCGGAAAGAACCTCATCAGAGATTTTTTTAAGTCTTGCCTCGGTGTAACGCATGGCTGCAGGCGGATCGCCGTCCATTGAACCGAAGTTACCCTGTCCGTCCACCTGAGGATAACGTAAGCTCCATTCCTGAGCCATTCTTACCATCGCATCATATACTGAGGAGTCTCCATGCGGGTGGTATTTACCCAAAACATCCCCAACGATTCTTGCAGATTTTAAATATTTTCGATTAGAGAAAACCCCTAATCCGTACATACCATAAAGTACTCTTCTATGAACGGGTTTCAGGCCGTCTCTTACGTCCGGTAACGCTCTTGAAACGATCACCGACATCGAATAATCGATATAAGACGATTTCATTTCATCAACAATGTTGATAGGAATCAGTCTTTCTCCTTCTTTTTGCATAAACAAATTTTATTATAATGACAGTCAGACCTTTAGCTGTGCGTCTGAAAATTATTTATTTCCATTTTTTATTAACGGGCTAATTTACGAAATTTTTACCGATTTTTGTGGTAGAATTTATCCAAAAAATCTTAAAAATTCATAAAATATGAGCTTATTGAGTATAACTTTCCACTGCACAAAAAACAATATTGAAGAATGGGAAAATTATATCGACGAAACACTGGTTCTGATGGCAGAAAACCTGATGGACGTCAACAAATATATTCTTTCTGAAGTGCACAGTGATTATATTGATGAAGGTAAGAATTACAATCTTCTCCTGATGTTTGATAATGATGATCTCAGGGATGATTTTATTAAAAGTGAAATGCTGAATATTTCAGAAAGGGTTGAAAAGAAGTTCGGAACTGATGTCATGATTTTCAATACGTTCCTGAATCCTAAAAAATCGAGATTTTAAATACAAATCAAAAGCCCTGAAAAATCAGGGCTTTTTTTATTTTTCTCAATCTCTGTGATGTTTGTGTCCTTTGTTTTTATGATGGTGACCTCTGTTGTCATAATCATAATAATACACTCTTTTTTTAACCTGTCCGGGTGCGTAGTACCTTGCGCTTCCACCATATACTTTTTTAGCCTGTCCCGGCGGGAGCCTTCTTGCGTGATGATCATGCACCACACATGAAGTCATCATTAACATAACGGTTATTACCCCCACAATTTTAATTAAACCTTTCATATTTTCCACTTTTTCAAATTTCAATATGGCAATAACAAGGTTAATGCCAAAGTAGGTTTTGAGAATTTTTATATTGGAGAGCCAGAAGGCTTAAAAAGCTTTTGAATTCAGAGATTCCCTAAAGTATTGGTTTCTAATTTAAAGAATATCTATTACTTAACCTACAATTTCACTTCGCTTTTCAAACAGGATAACATCTTTCCACTGGCCGTTAAGTTTTCCAATTTTCTTTCTGACTCCTACGGTTCTGAACCCATTTTTCTGGTGAAATTTTATCGACGCTTCATTTTCGGGAAAGATACTGGCCTGAAGGGTCCAGAAACCATGGCTTTCGCTATCAAGGATCATCTTTTTCAACAGGACTGATCCTAAGCCTTTCCCCTGGTATCTATTGTCAAAATAGATGCTTACTTCAGCAACTCCTTTATAACATTCCCTTTTGCTTACCGGCTTCAAAGCGCACCATCCTACTATTTCATTGTTTTCGTTTTCCAGAACCCAGCGGCAGTCGTTGAAATAATCCATATTCCATGCTTCGGCGGTAGGCACTTCTGTTTCAAAAGTGGATATTCCTCCTTCCAAGCCCTGTTTATAAATTTCCAGCACTTTTTTTTCATCACTGGGAAGCATTTCTCTTAATTCGTAATTCATACTTTATTTAATGGTATTTTCTTTTATTTTTTCTTTTGATTCTTGTATAATGGGTTTGTTTTTCAGTTTCATCTTCTGAAATAACGCTAATATTTCCATCTACTTCAAGGATGGAAAGCTTTACATCTTTTATTTTCTCTACTCCATGTTCCCTAATGGCTTCTTCCAACTCATCCCGGGTAATCTTCACCCTGTTCAGCGCAGTCTGGTCTACTCTTCCGTCCCTGATCAGAATGACAGGATCTTCTTCCATAAATGTTTCAAATTTACGGTTGGAAAACATCAGCCTTTTCAGGATAAAATTGGCGGCAAACAGAACAAGTGCAGCGATAAGTCCGCCCTGAAGCGAGGTATTCTGTCCTACCATCGCATTCTGAACTGCGTTGGAAATAAGCAGAAGCAATACTACATCTCCCGCATTGAGTTGGGAAAGCTGATTTTTACCAAAAAGACGGATAGCAATTACCATAAAAAGGTAAACGCACAGGGAACGTACGACAACATCAAGAATAGGGTTCACAGATCATGTTTTATAATCAAATGTATAAAATTTTACGATCGATGCTCCATTTATTTTTAGCTTAAAAAGAAATTCCGGAAATTTTAAGAATAATTCCTGCTTTAAAAGTACAAAGCAATAAAAAACCGCCTGTTAAAAGCGGTTATTTTTTTAAGGACATTGAGAAATCTGAGCTTCGCTGCATACTGTTTTATTGAGTCTCTCACAGAATACACAATAAATTTTAGGAGATCCTCCGTACACTGCCTTTAATTCTTCTTTGTTAAGCTTCTTTAAATTTTTCATATTGTTTTAATTTGTTTGATAAATATAGAACGTTTTTCCTGAACATTTATTATAGTTTATACATAAAATTTTCATTATTTACAGGAATTACAAGAAATTTTAAAAAATACTTCCGTATCATATGTCTTTATGGTGAAATATTGTTTATAATATATTATGTATCTTTAAATACACCAAAACAATAAAATAATATTGAAATGATCACACCAAAAGGAGCCCACACGGGGCAATTAGATCCGGCAAAGAAATCATTAATCTCTAATGGTCTTCTTTCCGGCCAGGATGATATCAGCAATTACAACAAAGGAGTATGTCATGATGTGGTGGCGTATGCCCTTTACTTGCGAGGGGCCGCTATATCTCCGGATGAACTTGTTCAATATAGAGCTCAGGGATGGCTTAATAAATTCAATTATTCTGCGGGAGACAAATGGAACGGTTACTCGGTGATCCCTAAGGGAAAAGCTGTTGGCTTCTACAGGTTAAGGGATAAAACATGGTTTCACTCTGCTATCACTACAGGAAACTGTTCAGAAATCAGATCTGTAAATGGTTTCTCACTGGGAACGGCATGGTCGGTTCCGGCAGACATGAAGTGGGTTTTAGGCAAGCCTAATGAAGATGGAACATTCAATTATGACGGGACAAAAATAGAGGTATACATATCTTCTTTGTAAATACTAAGCCTTGGTTTAATTTTAATAAAAGTTATCAAATTTAAACCAAGGCTTTATTATTCAATTTACAGCAGCCTCCTTTTCTCAAAAACTGCGTATTTTATTTACAGCGTTAATACATATCAATATTTTAAGATAAAAGATATTGTATGAATATTATCGGTTATGTATTTCAACTGTTACGGGCATTTCATAAGTGTAAGAAACCAAATTATCGTTTAATTGTTTACGGTCTACTCTATAATCAAGTTCGCTTAAAACATTTTCAATTTCTTTGCTTACAACTTTGCAGTCGCCATTAGAATGAACATTTACTATTTTGCCATTTTTTGAAATATCAAATTTTACGACTGAGTTTACTGTTCCTTGTTTGTAATCAGAATTGGTAAGGTCAAAGTTCTCCATCAATTTATTCCTTATATCATTAAAGGTTTCTTTATTCTTACTCAACTGAATTTCCTCAATGGTATTATGATCTGATATCTGTGCTTTAGCCGTATTATTTACAGCTATGAATCCACAAACTAAAAATGAAGCGATTAATATTTGAACTTTATTTTTCATAACTCTTTGGTTTTAAATATTATGTATATCTCCTTTACCAAAGTTATGAAATAATTCATGTTAAATTCACATTGAGTTAACATTAAATTAACATTAAAATCTAATAATTTGATTATCAGATAGATAAATTTAAATAAAGTTGAAAAATTAATATTGAAAGAGTAAATTAATCTTATTTTAACCTTATTATTAATTGATTTTGGGTTAAAAAAAAGAATCTGCATTGCAAATTCTTTTATCTTTTAAGTTAATGTCTTTATAAGCTCTTATTCCAATTCACGTTTCAGGAATTTTCCTGTTAAACTTTTCTTAGACTTTACAATCTCTTCAGGAGTTCCCTGTGCAACAATCTGCCCACCATGTTTTCCGCCTTCAGGGCCAACATCAATGATATGATCTGCCAGTTTAATCACATCCATATTGTGCTCAATGATGATAAATGAGTTTCCTAGCTCTACCAACTGATTGATGGCCTCCATCAGGATTTTTACATCTTCAAAGTGAAGCCCGGTTGTCGGCTCATCTAAGATATACAGTGTATTTCCGGTCTGTCTTTTTGAAAGTTCTGTTGCCAGCTTGATACGCTGTGCCTCTCCGCCTGATAATGTTGTAGATTGTTGTCCAAGCGTGATATAGCCTAATCCTACATCCTGCAGGGTTTTTACTTTAGCAAAGATTTTAGGTATGGGTTGGAAAAATTCTACGGCTTCATCAATGGTCATATCCAGCACATCGGAGATCGATTTTCCTTTGTAACGTACTTCGAGTGTTTCTCTATTGAAACGTTTTCCGTTGCAGGTTTCGCAATGTACGTATACGTCGGGAAGGAAATTCATTTCAATGACTTTCAATCCTCCTCCCTGACAGGTTTCACATCTTCCTCCTTTTACGTTGAAAGAAAATCTTCCCGGCTTATAACCACGGATCTTACTTTCCGGAAGTTCTGCAAAAAGGTTTCTGATATCTGTAAACATTCCTGTGTAGGTGGCAGGGTTAGATCGGGGTGTTCTTCCGATCGGTGTCTGATCTACATCTACAATTTTATCAATATTCTCGAGGCCTTCAATCTTTTTATACGGAAGAGGTTCCTGAACTGCTCTGTAAAAGTGTTTATTAAGGATCGGATACAAAGTTCCGTTAATCAGGGAAGACTTTCCACTTCCTGAAATTCCGGTTACCACAACCAGTTTTCCTAATGGGATATCAAGGGTAACATTTTTAAGGTTGTTTCCTGTAGCACCTTTCAACAGGATGTTTTTACCATTCCCAGCCCTCCTTTTCGAAGGGACTTCTATTTTTCTTTCTCCATTAATGTACTGTGCCGTAATAGTGTCTGCCTTTAAAAGGTCTTTAGGTTTTCCCTGCCAGAGTATTTCCCCACCGAATTTACCGGCTCTAGGACCAATATCCAGAACCTCATCAGCTTCCAGGATCATATCTTTATCATGCTCTACAACAAGGACGGAATTTCCGATATCCCTAAGATTTTTCAGGGAGTTGATCAGCCTTTCGTTATCTCTCTGGTGAAGTCCGATACTCGGTTCGTCCAGGATATACAAAACATTAACAAGCTGTGACCCGATCTGTGTGGCAAGACGTATCCTTTGGGATTCACCGCCGGAAAGGGTTTTTGAGCTTCTGCTTAAACTCAGGTAATCCAAGCCTACATCCAGAAGGAACTGAAGCCTTGTTTCAATTTCTTTTAAGATTTCGTGGGCTATGATTTTATGTTTTTCTGAAAATTTATCCTTAACGTCTGATAACCACTCTTTCAAGTCAGATAAACTAAGAGCATTGATCTCAGCAATATTCTTTCCGTCTATTTTAAAACTTAAACTTGCCTGCTGAAGACGTGTCCCTCCACATTCCGGGCAAGTTTCTTCAGTGGTAAAATGTCTCTCCAGAAGCACTGCCTCGTAAGATTCTCTTTCATCGATGATTTCTTCCATAAAGGCAATCAGACCATCGAAGCTTATTTTTATTTTTTTGGTAATCCCTGCATATTTCAGGTCTTTATTAAATTCTTTGTGACACCCGTTGTAAATATAATCCAATGCTTCTTCAGGGATATCCTGCATGGGCGTAGCCATCCCCAATCCAAAGATCTCAAGAATATTTTTGATCTGGGACAGTATCCACTTATTGGATTTGATATCTTCCAGCGGCAGCAATCCACCCTGGTTAATAGACAGTTTAGGATTATCGATGAAATAGTCGGTGTTGATTTTCTTAATCGTTCCCAATCCTTTACATTCCGGGCAGCTTCCTTTCGGAGAGTTGAAAGAGAATGTATTGGGTTCCGGAAGAGCAAGCGAGTGTCCGGTTTCTGCATCCATCAGGTTTTTGGAGAAATATTCTATTTGAGTATCTCCCAGCTTCTGAATTCCGATGATGCCTTCGCCCATTTCCATTGCAGTACGTAAGGATTTCTCCATTCTGGCTTCGGAGGCGTTTTCTCCAATGATCCAGCGATCGATCACAATATCAATATCATGGGTTTTGTAACGGTCCAGCTTCAGATCGTATTCTATATCCTGCAGCTCACCATCAATTCGGGCCTGACCGTAGCCCTTCTTTGCCATCTGTACAAAAAGCTCGTGATAATGTCCTTTTCTGGAACGTACGACAGGAGCAAGAAGCATTATCTTTTCTCTCTTGTAGTTTTCCTTGATGGTTTCCAGAATCTGATCTTCCGTATAGCTTACCAGCCTCTTCCCTGTAGAAAGAGAGTATGCATCAGAAACCCTGGCAAACAGCAAACGAAGAAAGTCATAGAGCTCCGTAACAGTTCCTACAGTGGATCTTGGGTTTTTATTGGTGGTTTTCTGCTCTATTGCAATTACAGGAGAAAGTCCTTCTATCTTATCCACATCAGGACGCTCCAGGCCGCCCAAAAACTGCCGTGCATAAGCAGAGAATGTTTCAATATAACGACGCTGTCCTTCTGCAAAGATGGTGTCAAAGGCCAGAGATGATTTTCCACTTCCGGAAAGGCCGGTAATGACCACCAACTCGTTGCGAGGGATCTTGACATTAATATTTTTAAGGTTGTGTTCACGTGCTCCGTAAACTTCTATATATTCTGTTGATTTACTCATAATTCAGTATGATTCTGCCTGAAAATCACAATGTGCAAAATTACGGAATTTTATGGAATTGTAGGGACCGGAAAATTTTTATTCAGGTTTAATTTTAGTTAAATTTTCTATCCTTCGACTTCGTTCAGTATGGCATTGCTCGTACTGCATTTTTTGAGATAAAAAAAACCGATACATTGTACCGGCCTTTTCTATATGTTTTGTATTTTCTGTTATTTCACAAATGAATTGTAGGAGTTCAGTACAGATTCGTATGCAGAATCGATCTGGCTGATATCACTATCTGATATTTTTCCTGCTCCTTTGGAATCACGGATCAGTTTTCTGTAAGTATCCAAAAAGCTGGATGCAGTCTTATTGAAGCTTTCAAACAATGATTTTTTGTAGGCATACTGCGGATCTTTTACGGTAAATTCCAATTTTGAATTGGCTTCTACCGCTTTAGCCAGCTCATCATATTTTTTCTGAGCTTCCGCTTCGTTGAACTTCCCTGAATATTGCTTATCCAGCACATCTATGTTGGAATCCAGAGAATTCATTACGTTTTTGGAAGAAATAATATACTCTTTCATAGGATGATCCTTCAGAATTACTTCTTCTGCGGCATCGGTCGCCGGTTTGATCTTGGCTACAATATTTTCACCTGAAATAAATAAGGCCTGGGCTTCGGTTTCAATCTCCTTTGTTATTGTTTCAGCTCTTGCTCCTTTGTCGTCTTTATAATCTTCGGAATTCATATAGGATTTAAGCTCTTCAAACTTTTTCTCTATACTTTCCTTTTTATTCTTATAAATCTTAAAATCGGCTTCTATGGCAGCTTTGTCTTTTCCAAAACCAGACGGTATGTCTTTGATCTTCCCGAATGAATAATCCATAGAACCAATCACGATAGGCATGATCATAACATTTCCTCCTTTTGCTTTCACAGAGGCTTCGTCCGCATATTTAAGAATGCTTTCTATATGTTTGGATGTGCTTTTATAAGAATCTAAAAAGTTATTATTAAAATCAATAATAGCATTAGCTTCATTGGCACTGCCCAGGTTCATAACAGATTTTCCAAGCTTGTCAATATCTTTTTTACAGCTGATCATGCTGACGGATGTAAAGGTCAGGGCCATTGCAAGTACAACAATTTTTCTCATATTTTTATAGTTGGTTTAGCTTTAAATTTCATCAAAATCAACGTCTTCATTGCTTATCTTTACTACGTATTCAATTCCGTCAATAGCTTTGGAAATTATTTGGTTTCTGAGGATATTGGCCATGTTTTCCCAGTAAGCCCTTCCATAGAAAGAATAATTCTGAGGAATAATTTCTATTTCAACCGTTCTTACAAATCCTTCTTTAGGACGGTTACTGATCATCGTTCCTCTTCTTACCCTGACTTCTTTCACCTCATCTTTCAGCACCATTCTGCAGTAATTTTTAACGTCTTCCAGAGAAATAATCTTGTCTCTTGTCGTTAAAGCATATCTGTAAGCCTGGATACTGTCTGTTCCTTTCTGCTCTTCTGCCCCTCCAATGGTTTCTGTGAGAAGTACAACGGTCTGCGATTTCAGCTGGTTGGAAAGCTCTGTCCCCGGACGCATATGATTGGCCAGCGTACAGTGGGTAACCCAGAAAGAAGCGTAAGTATGGTCTGTTTTTTCTACAGGCTCCATGATTACATAGTTTAGCTCCTGTCTGATGTTTCTTTTCGCATTATTCACCTTCTGTACCATTGTCTTCATTTTGTCAGACATTTCACTGAGTACTCCTTTAACGTTATCTCTGTTTAAAAGTGAAAATGCAGCAATCTCATCCCTTGTAAGCTCCAGTACATTGGCGATCATATCCACAGCATTTCTATTTGTAAAACGCTCCATACCTCCTTTTCTTACAGTGTACAGTCCTTTTTTAAGGTCATCTGCAGGAGTAAACGGAATTTCGGTATATCTTCTTCCGTCACCGTCCTGAACTTCGTCTACATACAGGAAATGCTCTCCTTCATCTGTAACCAGTGGAATATTGTTCCCCATAATGTCCAGGCTGTATTCTGTTTTCTTCCAGCCTCTGTTATAAATAGGGAAAGCATTCATTACAAATGAAAAATTATCTAAAATCTCAGCAGAAAACTGAGGTGGAAATTCAAAAGTAAGCCACAGGTAGCGCTTGTCTCCGAGCTGCTTTCTGATCTCTTCTTTTTCGTTAAGAAAATCCAGGTTCTGAGGCAATATTCCCGGTTCCGAAAACAGGCTGCCGGAAAGCCCTGTGATTTCAATAAACTTGTGGCGGTAAATGCTTTTAATATCTTCGATGGCTTTATTCCGGATCGACTGTTCCCTGAACATCTGCTCATAGCCATCCTGCTGGCTGTTGGTAAGGTAGCTCAGCCCTTCTCTTACAAATAGAGGGTTTCCATTACTGGTAACCGTTATGTAAGGAAGAAGTTTGTATACAAAGTCTATATGTTCAAAGGCAGGATTTGAACAGAAAACGCTGATATATTTAGGGAAATTTTCATTGGCATATCTGCTTACATCTACCCCTATTGTAATTTTTCTGTAATCCTCCGGTTTTCCCTGAAACCTTGCTACCGGTATTTTATTAAGCCTGTCATCAACACTGTAGCAGGTATTTCCTACAAACATCACAGCGGTCTGTATCTTATTGAGCCTTACATTTCCTACTGGTGTAAAGGGAATATTAAGCTGCTTATCCGATTCTGATTTCACTGTGGATGTCATCTGCTTACGAAAGAAGAATTCGGTATGCTCCAGCAGGATTTCAGAGGATTCATAAGGCAGTGTAAAAGCAACTGCATGGGCAGGAATCGGATGGGTATAAATAGATGGTGTCAGAAGTTTTGCCAGCTTCTCGAGGATTCTTGCATTAACGGTCTGTATCTCATTATTGGCTTTAAAGACTTCCGTACTGAATGCATCTATCAGTAATTTTACGAAAGGATCCAGAGACTGCGGGCTTTTCAGTCCCCAAACTTTAGTGGCGTTCTGAAGCATTCTTGCCTTTACAGATTCTTTGGAATATATATTTTGATCTAAGTTCATAATTTTTCTTGCTGTTAAAAACAATTAATCAATAGACATCGGACTTAAAAATAATTCTGTAGAAAAGCTAAAACGCTCTCCTGTTGCCTCCATTTTTGCATTGATGGCAATCCTTACTTTTTTTTTGATTTCCGTGTGTTCTTTAGTATCATAGCTGTGCTCTACAAACTGGATGTGGGCTTCAATCTGAGGCTGTACAATACGGGGTTCATATTCCTGAATCTGCTTTCTGAGGCTTTTAATGAAAACGCTTTCCCAAACGGCACTGGTAACTCCATTATCGAATTCCAGATTCCAAACGTCGTTTCCATAATTGTCATCATATCTGTTTTCGCCTTTTTTTGTGGTGATCAGGAGCATGATATTGTGCGCAATGCTTTCGCCCATGTCGCAGATATCGATGCTTCCTCCTTCGGTCATTAATGTGGAAGGGACAAAAGGCATTCTGTAATTTGGTGTATCCATAGTCAACTTCTTATTTCATAGTCTAGTTTCTTAAAAAGAAATACCAAAATACACATTTTCATGAAATAAACAGGAAAACACATCAAAAATATTATTGAAAAAAGGGCTTCCACACTAATGTGAAAGCCCTTAAATAGTATAATATGGTTCAATTTTATGCTATTGATCCGTTTGCTTTTTTCTGTTGATAAAATAATATACCGGAAGTCCGAGAAGTACCATCAGGAAGCCTGGCCAGGTGTATTGCTGTTTATATATTAAAAGGAGTACACAGAATCCTGTTCCTATCAGCAAGTAGATAAGAGGAGTTACGGGGTACAGCCAGGTTTTGTAAGGCCTTTCAAGATCAGGTTTTTTAAATCTTAAATAAATAACTCCAAAAACGGTAATCATATAAAACAGAACGATCACAAAAGAAATCATATCCAGAAGATTACCGTATTGTCCGCTAAGACATAGCACCGAAGCCCAGATTCCCTGCATCCATAATGCATTTTCCGGAACTTCATTTTTATTGTTTTTTTCGGCAGATCTAAAGAACATTCCATCTTTTGCCATAGTCTGGAATACTCTCGCTCCTGCCAAGATCAGTCCGTTATCGCATCCGAATGTAGAAATCATTACAAGAACAGCAATGATAATGGTTCCCGCGCTTCCGAAAATATTCTGCGAAGCAGCAACCGCTACTCTGTCATTGGCTGCAAAAGCAATACTATCTCTATCCAAAGCATTCAGATATACATAATTGACTGCCAGATAAAGAATCATCACTGCAGAGGTTCCATAAATCATTGATTTGACAATGTTTTTCTTCGGGTTTTCCACTTCTCCTGAAACAAAAGTTACACTTTCCCAGGCTACAGAACTGAAAACAGAGCCTACCATAGCTGCTGCTATTCCTCCAAGTAAAGTCATTCCTCTGATAGGTTCCCAACCTTCTTTGAGGAAGTTACCGCTGATATCTTTTTTAAGGTTGTTGAATGAATCCAGGCCCAGGCTGAAATTTTCAGCCATATGCGAAAAATCAACTAAGATAAATCCGGTCGCAATTAAGCCCAGCAAAGCAATGATCTTTGATCCTGTAAACACATTCTGAAGCAGCTTACCACTCTCTACGCCCCTTGTATTGATGTAAGTAAGCAAAAGAATAACAGCTATTGCCAGAATCTGTATCCAGGTGATCCTGAATTCCCCGCTCTGGAAAAGAGGAGCCGCATCATTCAGTGAAGGAACAAGATAAGCTGTAAATTTTCCGAAAGCCATTGCTACTGCCGCAATAGTACCGGTCTGGATGACTGTGAACAGACCCCAGCCATAAAGAAACCCCATTTTCTTACCAAAAATCTCCTTAAGATAGGTATACTGCCCGCCTGCTTTTGGAAACAATGCTGACAGCTCTCCGTAGCTGATTGCTGCCGCTACTGTCATTACTCCGGTAATGATCCAAACTATTATCAGCCAGAAACCGGATCCCAGGTTCCGCATCATATCGGCACTTACAATAAAAATTCCGCTTCCGATCATGGATCCCATTACCAGCATAATGGCATCCCAAAGTTTCAGTTTTTTCTGCATAGTCAAGTATAGGCGTCAAATATAAACAAATCTGACATTGATTTTGAAATTTGTTTAAAATTTACTGCATCATCTGTTTTTTATCAATCTTTTATCGAATTGTTATTCGATTTTAATTAGTACTTTTGAAAAAAATATTAAAAATGAAATTCAAAGCTATATTATTGGCAGCTGCTGTAAGTGTTTCAACTTTAGCTTTTGCACAAGAGTCTTCACAGAAAAAGGCTGGACCACCGGCAGGAAATGCTATTGTAGGTGATACCTATGGATCTGCAGTAACATCAGAGTCTAAAGCCATTACGGTAGATAAATTAAGCAAAAAGCTTAAGAAGGATAACAAAAAAGTTGAAAGTGTAGCAGTTAAGGGGAAAGTAACCGATGTTTGTGAGAAAAAAGGTTGCTGGCTTACGATTCAGACTGAGGATAATTCCCAGTTTTTCGTAAAAATGAAAGATTACGCTTTCTTTGTACCAACCGCTTTGAAAGGTAAAAATGTTGTGTTAGAAGGCACTGCGGAAAGAAAAGTGACTTCAATAGATGAACAGAAGCACTATGCTGAAGATGCTAAAAAGCCCCAGGCTGAAATTGATGCCATTACGACTCCTAAAGAAGAGATCAGATTTGTAGCCAACGGAATCAAAGTAGTAAATTAGTTGTTCTGTTTAAAATAATAGCGTCCTCAAGAAGTAATGCTTTTTGAGGACGTTTCGTTTTATCTTGAAATTTAAGCTCACTGATTGAGCAGATTTGGTAGATGTTTGTGCTTTATTTTCTAATTTAACAGGAGAAACATCAGTTTTTTAAAATTAATCCGGTAACAAGATTGGTTATTTTTAATCTTCTATGGTAAATTCTGCAGGGGCATCTAATTTGGGGTATTTAGTGGCAGCTACAAATTTCTTGCCTGTACAGTCTACTTCCAGCCAACCTTTTCTTTTTTTCACATCTCCTACTTCCATTACAAAGGGTACAAAAGATATTTCATCTTTTCCTTCTTCTATGATTTCCCGGTACTGAACGGCTACGTCCAAAATACATTCGTGATCGGTATTCAATTTTACATTCCTGTAAATAATGTCATAATGCGTCTCCTGATTTTCAGGAATTTCAAGATACTTTTCCCAGCCTTCGATATCAGAATTTAGCTCACTGATTGCCTTTAGTGCATAATATAAAGCAACCGTATAATACTTTCTGGTTCCTTTTCTGGTATAATCATCTATAAAATGTCCACCTTCAAATAAAATGGTAGGCATTCCTGCCTTAATAAAATTATCCCCTGTGGAAGTAGGATAAAATTCATCCGAATATCTTCCGATCTGGTTTGGGATCAATTCTTTCAAATGCTCATAAACTTTCCCTATTACAGCCATACATTTTTTTCTGTTATCGGTTACTGTACGTTCTATATTTTCGGAAGGAGCCAAGAAAGAAAGTGTTGCCGGATGTATTCCGTCTGTAGTAAAAATGGTTCTCTGCTCATGCAAGTTCAGTGCATAATCATACTTATTTGAAGCAACAGCTTTTTTAAGAAACTTGATTTCCTTACTTGATTCATTATGAAAATCCCTGTTCAGATCAATATCTGCAGCATTCAGCCTTGTCCATCTTTCTGAGCCGTCAGGGTTGAGCATAAAAATAAAATCCAGTTTGATTTTACTGAGAAGATCCTCTTTCAATTCCGGAGCTTTATCAAGAGTTTCCAGGAGATCAAGCATTGCATGGGTGGCATTCGATTCATTTCCATGCATCTGTGACCAGGCAAGAACATTAATAGCACCGGTTCCTATAGTCAACTTATAAATAGGCTTGTCTAAATAAGATCTCCCGATCTCCTGAATATAATGGCTGAGATTGTCCTGTAGATAAGAAAATAATTTTTCAGGGGAAATATAGCGGTTTGAGAAATTAGGATTCGGAGAATAGATCTGTTCAAAATTCATTATCAATAATTTACAAGAGTCAAATTTAAGGATTTTGAAACAAAAAAATACGATTTACAACTGTAATTTCATCAAACAACACAGGCTGCCATTTTGTCTGTGGATAAAATTGTTAATTGAAAATAATTTAAAGTAAAATATTTAAATAACTAAAAATGAATTATTTACAGTTTTTACATCAACTACATTTTCAACAATGCTTTAACTCTGTAAATAGCTGTTTATTGGTAAATAGGCATAATAAAACTAAACATTGTCATTGTGGAAAACTCAGGAGATTTTCACTATATACATATGTAAATTCGATTCTTTAGTGAAAAAACACAAAAATTTAGATAAAAATATAAGAACAAAACGGGTTATACATTTTAATTGGCTGAAATGATGTTTGAAAATATTTAAAGAATGTAATAAACTTATAAACAGGACGTTATTCATTAAAAACAAATGTAAATAGCATATGGAGACCTTTTTTTGTCCATAAAAAATATATCTAATGAATTTATATAACATTATTATTCAGCTAACTATATTCAGGTCTATTAGCTAATAGCCTTCCTTGAAATACTCAATTATTATCAGGACATATAGTAATGTATATTGATTTTACATTGTTTAACTATAAACAATAATGATATAATCAACTGTAAAACAATATTTTACATTAAATTTACAAATGTTTATTGCTGGATTTCTAAATTAATGTACAATTGTAATTTGCTTATGTAAATTTTATCTTTTACATTTGTAAAGCAATTAACATCTTATTTATGAGCTTAAACGAGAGAATTTCCAAAGTGATAGAGTACTCCAATCTCAGTCCTTCCGAGTTTGCAGATGAGATCGATGTACAGCGTTCCTCTATTTCACATATTACATCCGGAAGAAACAAACCCTCTCTGGAATTCATTATAAAGATTAAATCAAGGTTTCCGGAAATCCTTTGGGACTGGCTGGTTACAGGTGAAGGCGAAATGCTTAAATCAGAACAACCTGCAGGCCCATCTGCTATAGAAGAAAAAGAACAGGATGAGAAAGGAAAACCTATTCCGCTACCCGACTTGTTTACCATGATGAAAGATGATGAAGATTTCGGAGCAGAAGAGGAAATGGACTCTTTGAAAGAGAGCCCGCGAGAATCGTTTATACCACCCCCATATAAATCAAAGGAAAATTTATCCGATTCTCAGCGATTAGGAAATCCTAAAGATTATGTAATTAATCAATCTACTGATAATCAAGGGAATAAAATTAAAAGAATAGTTCTGTTCTATGAAAATGGAAAATTTGAAAGTTTTGAGCCCTAAAAAAACCTGGCCAAAGAAAATGGTCAGGTTTTTTTAATATATTTTTAAAATACTTATTTTTTTCTTCTTTCAAGCTCTTTTTTGATAAGGCCTAATTCTCTCCCGGTCTGCCCGGCTACAGAAGTATTTTCTCTGGCTCTTCTTGTAAGATAGGGTACAACATCCTTTACAGGTCCATATGGAAGATATTTAGCTACATTATAACCTTTATCTGATAAATAGAAGGTGATATTGTCACTCATCCCATAAAGCTGTCCGAAATAAACGTGCGGATTACCATTATCAAGAGATTTAGCTTTCATCTTATCCATAACCAATTCTGAAGACACTTCATTATGAGTCCCAAAAAAAGCGGACACTTTATCCAAATGATTCATTACAAAATCGATTCCGGCATTATAGTTTCTATCTGAAGCTTCTTTGTTCGGCTGGATAGGATCTGCATACCCTTTCTCTGCTGCTCTTGCTCTTTCCTTCTCCATATAAGCCCCACGCACAATTTTATATCCAATAAAATAATTCTTTTCTCTGGCTCTCTGCAGATGCGCTTCCATGTACTCCAGCCTTCCGGTTCTGTACATCTGGATGGTATTCCATACAATCGGTTTTTCCTGGTTGTATTTCTCCATCATTACCTCACAAAGCTGGTCTGCCGAATCCTGCATCCACGTTTCTTCCGCATCTACCATTACTTTCTTGTCATTTTCATGACAAAGGCTGCATACCTCATCGAACCTTCTCACCACTCTTTCCCATTCTTCTTTCTGGCTTGTAGTAAGCTCAGCTCCTTTTCCTACTGCTTCATAAAGATCAATTCTTCCGAAAGCAGTCGGTTTAAATACAATAAAAGGAATGGCAGGATTTCCTACCGAAAATCTAATGATATCTTTAATCTCCTTGCAGACTGCATCGAAGGTTTCCTCATCCTCTTTGCCTTCAATAGAGTAATCGAAAATACTTCCCACACCTCTTTTGAAAAGCTGCTTTACAGCCTTCATACTTTCTTCACGTGTTTCGCCGCCACAGAACTGTTCAAACAATGTGCTTTTTACAATTCCGGTCACGAAAGGAAAATTGTTGTGTACCGTAAAATTAAGGACAGAAGTTCCAAGGCTGGTAAGAGCAGGCTGTTCAATCATTTTAAACATCCAGTAAGCCTTTCTCAATTGTGCATCAGATTTGTCTGCAAATGCAACTTTAGTATCGTTAAAAATGGGCATTCCTTTTTATTAAATTTTAGTTTCGCAAAGGTAATAATAACCTCTGTTTATTTAAAGAAAATTTTTTAGAATTTACTTTCAATCCCATTCAGAAGCATAGCGATGATTCCAACAAAAACCCAAAATCTTAATATATTGAGTGTAAAGAATTTACTTCTCCGGGTAGAATTAAGCAGAAGGTAAATACAAAAAATCATGACAAACATTCCGGCCGTAAAATAATAAGCCATAAAGCCTGAGATCCCTGTTTTAGAAATAAGTTTCATTGAAACAGCTATGGTCGTAACCAACAGGGAAATGATAATGATCTGGGTATTTTTATTCTTAAAATAGTTGGGAATAGTTGTATATCCGAACGCCTTATCCACACTCTTCGTCAGCATATCTTTAACAATATCAATACATAAAAGAATCAAAAAAAGAAAAATGGCCATCAGCAGCACCTTTTTGGAGAAGGTTTCATAATACACCATCATTCCGAAGAAAGGATACAATGTGAGACTTACAAAAGTAAGATTATTGATGATCAGCAGTCTGCTTAATTTGTGGCTGTAAAACCACATAAAAAACTGATAAACAAGGAAAAAGACAAAAACTTTGTGAGAGATCATCCATGCCACCCCGAGAGAAACTGCAGTAAGGGCAAGATAGGCATACAAAAAGTATTTCTGCTTGATAAAGCTTTGGATCCTGGTTCTGAACGGCTTAGCCACATGATCTTTTTCCAGATCGTAAAACTGGTTAATAATTCCACCGGCCAGAATAGAGACTACGGTACAGAAAATAATGCCGTGGACTTTAAAATCGAAGACAAATTTTCTAAAGGTTTCATCCTGGTTGAAGAGGAAAAACGTAGAAACATATAGGGCAAAGGTAAGAAGGGCAGCTACGAAAAAACGGGCACCGATAAGAAAGCCCACGAACTGTGAGAATCTGTAAAAAATAGATTTAGAGACATCGTTTTTAGGTTGGAAAGTTTCTTTTTCAGAATTCATTCCACCCTGTTTAAAATCTGTAAATCACTTCTTTTTGGAAACCTTCAAGCATTTTTTCTGCTTTCGCATAGTCTTTGGTAAAGCCCAGAATATATCCTCCGCCTCCGCTTCCGCAAAGCTTCAGATAATAAGCATTAGAGTCCAGTCCTTTTTTCCAGATATTAAAAATACTTTCCGGAATCATCGGACGAAAATGTTCATATGCCCAGTAAGAAAGTTTTTTCAGGTTTCTGAAGAAAGGATTCATATCTTTTTTAAGGAAAGATTCAATACATGCATTGTTATAACGGATGAACTCTTCTTTTAACGTTTTGCGGAACCCTTCAGTTTTCATTTTTTCAAAGAAAATCTGGATCATAGGTCCTGTTTCACCTGTAATTCCGCTATCGATAAGGAATATGGCTCCTTTACCCTTTTCCCCTTCAGGAATAGAAACCCTGTCCAGGTTTTCTTTGTTCTCGATAAGGATGGGCAGATTCATGTAGCAGATCAAAGGGTCCATTCCCGAACTTTTACCATGGAAATAGCTTTCCATTTCACCAAAAACAGCCTTCAGCTTTTTCAGGTTGTCTTTCGAAATCTGTTCAGGTTCAAGTTTATTGAGAGCATATCTTTCAAAAATAGCAGCTACCAAAGCTCCAGAGCTTCCTACTCCATATCCCTGAGGAATATTGGAATCAAAGAAAAGTCCGGATGCAATATCATTTTTAAAGCTTTCGATATCTAATTTGAAATCATCAGAAAGATCAAGAGTTGCAAGAAAATCAGAGTATTTCTGCAGGTGTTTGTTCGATTTAAGTTCAAATTCAGAGCTCAAATCCGAGAATTTCAGAGTTCCCTTATAGAAGCTGTAAGGTACTACAAGCCCCTGGGAGTCTTCTATCATCCCATATTCTCCAAAGAGAATTATTTTTGCATAAAATAGAGGGTTCGTCATTTTGACAATAAATCTTTTTGCAAAGTTAAAAATTATTCCGCTGAATATAAGCAAAACTCAAGCCGAATTCCAATTTATTTGCATATAATCGGTTGGCTTATATAATAACTTAGAAAATAAAGACATTTTCAATGGACAAAAAAAAGCCTGAAATCTCAGGCTTTTATTATTGAATGGTGTAAAATACAATTAATGCTTGATCAATTTTTTATTTACTGTTTGCTTCTCTGTCTCCACCGTTACGATATAGTTTCCTGTCTGGATGGAAGAAATATTTATTTCCTGCTTATTTCCTTTTAATGAAGATTCCGACATTACGAGTCTTCCTGCTTCATCATAAATTTTATAAGATTTTAAAGCATCTTTAGAAGAAATAACGATCATATTCTTAGCAGGATTCGGATAGATACTGATGAGATTGTCATTTTTAGTTACCTCATTCACTCCAAGAACATTGCAGGAAAAATTCGCCTTCCACCCATTATCTGTAACTCCCGGATCTGATACAAATTTTACCGTAATAGCTCCTGAAGAATGCGTAGAAGTAAAAGGACCAGGTACTGTATTTCCTGTCAGATTATTTCCATTGGCAAACAAAGGAGATGCTGTAGAAGGACCATTATACACATACATAAAATCATAATCCTGCTCAAGTGCAAACTCTGTAAACGTCATGGTAAGCGCCCCTGAAGAAGGATAAAATGTCTTGATGATTGTTTCATCATTTCTGTAACCTGCGGTCTGACCGCCAGTATCTGTAAACAATGCACCGTCGCACCAGGATGCGTCCGTAAGGAATACCTGTGTTTTTTGGAAAGCATTCGATCCTGAACAGGTTGTTCCTACCGATAATTTATAATACGTTGCAGGCTGAAGGCCGCTGAAACTAAGGTTCTGTGAACTTGTAGTCCCTGATGTTACAGAAGTTTCATCCATTTTGGTAAGCTTATATTTCCATGAAGCAGAAACCGCGTCTGTAAAGTTTGCATTCGCAGAAACCTGGGTAATATCCGAAACATTCATCCCTGTAACGGTTGCAGTACAGGCAGTGGTACAGTTTGTGCCCAGGCACGGCTTGGAATCAACCGTATTTCTGATCAGGGCTGCAGGCTGTGGTCCAAAACCATTATTGAAACTGATTCCTACCCCGGAAACCAGATGGCAATAACTCATAATGGTTCCCTTCACAGTTGTGGAAGGAATCGGTCCTGTACAGCCTTCACTGTAGCCTGCCTGAGCTCCGCATCCATCAATGGCGGTATTGTTTCCGTTCCAGGCACAGGCATGGGTATGAGGAGAGCCTAAGCTATGCCCCATTTCGTGTGTCATTGCCTGAATCGTCCAGGAATAAACCGGTACATTTGAATAAGTCTGTGAAATACCGGAATAGGCATGTCTGTAAGTTCCACATAACGAATTTACATAAGCAACGCTTGTCGTGGCAGGCGCATTGATAAGATGAGCTAAATCACCATTAAATGTCTGTCTGTTATTTCTAAAATTCCCAAGATTGGTATTCGGGTTTCCGGTGTAAGGGTCCGGTGTGGTCCAGATATAGATTTCATTTAGAGCCACTCTAATATCGTCATTACTGTAAAGAGTGGCAATATTATTATGAACGGCGGTCAGCCAGTTAGTTGTGGTCGTGATGTCTGAATTATTATTCTGATAAGGTTTATAACATACCTCATAATAAATTCTTACACAGTTTTCCGTCATGGCTTTATTGCTTACAGACGGATCAAACGAGGTTTTCTGGGCATGGTTCTCTTTCAACTCATCTACCCCGCAGACGAAAGGATTGGCACCGGTGAGTTTTGATTCCGAATAGCTCACAAAATCTTCAGAATTTTTTGCTTTTCCCAATACCACATTCCCAAGCTCGGAAGTAGAAGCTACCCCAACAATATCGTCATTAAAAAAGCTGAAAGCCACAATAGAGGTATTGTCCCCCTTCACAATTCCGATATAATAGGCGCCTGGGGTATAGTTTACGATTTCTCCCTTATTGGTAACCACTTTAAACTCATTGGTAAAGATCTGGTTCTTATAAAGTTCAACCGTAACCTGCCTGTCTCCATCGAAAGGAAAACTTACTTCAAGGTATTCAGGCTTTTCATTAACGAGCTTTTTCAGTTCGGAAGATTTTAGGCTCAGAACCGTAATATCAGTAGCTGCTCTCTTATATTCTGAGAGCTTTTTAGAAGTTTTGTTTACTTCAAACAAGTCATACTTCTGAAAAGTTTTTTTCTCAGCATAAAATTCAGAAATTTTCTGGGCTACAGGCCTCAGCTTTTGTGAAAAACCAAGGACAAAGCACTGCACAAGGCATAGGAATAATAGTTTTTTAATCATTTTCACTTAATTAGATCTGCAAATAAAATAAAAAAAATCAATATTCAGTGAAAAATAATTATCATTTTATTATACTTTTTCAACAAATCACAATAAACACCCGCCCAATTGAAAATATCTTAATCTGAGACAATAAATTTTCTTTTCAAAGAAAGAGTCCATAAAAAAGCTGAATAATCATATTCAGCTCTCCTAATTATTTTAACTACGTAATTTATTACTTTTTGTTCACACTATTACCGACTCCGGTTATAGCAACACCAGGCTTTCCTGTTTTTGTAGGTGAAGATTTGTAAAACACCTTATTATTGCCACCTTCCAAAATAATGCGGGCTACTTTATCTATATAAACTGTATTATCAGTGCCGGATACCTCAAGTTTATCCGCATAGCCATTGATTGCAATCGTATTGTTACCCCCCGAAATCTCTGCGCTTCCCCCATCTAAAGTATAAGAATTATTGTGGCCTATACCATCAATTTCAAGATGTTTATCCACTTGTTTAGTTGTTCCGTGCTGAGAATTTACTTTAGCTGTTTTTTGGGCATTCGCCAAACCCATTCCTATAAAAAGAACAGATAAAATGAGTGTTTTTTTCATAATATTCATATTAATTTGATTCGGAAAAGCTGCAATTAAAATGCCAATCAGCAAGTCAATAAATTAACATCTGTTTATAAAAAAAGATGTCCTGATTATAAGACATCTTTTTTTATTATTTTGTTAATGCTTTTAGAGTGTATCTCTATCTTTCAGCATATTTACTTTTAAAAACCGGATAAGAATAAGCCCTGCAGCAAAGAATAACGTCATGGAAAGTGCTGCAATACGCATATTATTAAAATGCTCAATTAATGTAGCAAAGATAAATGTACCGATAATGATCGCTATCTTTTCCAGCACGTCATAAAAACTGAAATAAGTAGTGTTTTCCATAGAATCTTCCGGAAGAAGCTTTGAATAGGTAGATCTGGACATCGCCTGAAGACCTCCCATCACAAGCCCTACAACTGCTGCTACGCCATAGAACTGATATTCCACCGTAGGGTTTTCTTTGTTCAGGAAATAGGCCCAAAGACAGGCAACAATCCATAATATAATAGCGATGGAAATCACATTTTTGTTTCCTATTTTTTTTGATAACCTGGAGAATATTACTGCGCCGATAATCGCCTCTATCTGAATAACCAAAAGAGTTCCTATGAGTTTATCCTGAGCCAGGTTGATTTCACTTTTTCCAAACAAGGTTGCCATCAGGAAAATAGTCTGCATTCCTACACTGTAAAAAAAGAAGCTGGAAAGAAAGAATTTCAGATTCTTATCTTTAAACAGTACGTTACCCACTTTAAACAGCTCATGGAAACTTTCTTTGGCAATGTCTTTATAGAAACTCAGATTATCTTTAAGTACCTCAAAGAAACCTCCCTGCTCTTCATGCTTTTTGAAAATATTCTTATAGTTTAAAAGAACCAGGTCTTTAGGAAGTTTTTCTTTAACATCCCCAAACTGCGGAAGATGCTTGAATGTATACTGAGAAAATCCAAACCACCATGCACCAGTTAAAAGGAAGCTTATTCTCGTGAATAAAAGCTGCTGTGCCGCTCCTTTTGCAAAAACCTGAATCAGTACCAGACAGATCACCACCAAAACTACAGAACCAATGTATCCGTAAACATACCCTTTTGCAGACAGCGCATCCTGTTTATCTCGAGTCGCGATGTCCGGTAGAAAGGAGTTATAAAACACCAGACTTCCCCAGAACCCGACACTCGCCGTAATACTGAAAAGAAGGCCTAAAAACACGTTATGCATTCCTGTAAACATGGCAAGCCCCATGCATGACGTTGCCCCCAGATAACAGAAAAACTGCAGAAACGACTTCTTGTTTCCAATAGTATCCGCTAATGAAGACAGGAACGGAGAAAGCAGCACCACAATAAAAAATGATATGGTAAGTGAATATCCATATACCGCATCCGGCTGGTATTCTCTCCCGAAAAGCTTTATCATATGCCTTACCGGAACATCGATCCATGATTTTGTTTCTTCCACATACTCCTTTTTCTCGTAAGCAGTAGTAAGTATGGAATAGTAAATAGGAAAAATAGTAGAGGTAATAACCAGTGAATAAACGGAATTCGCCCAGTCGTATACAGCCCAGGCTTTCATAATCCTTGGATTATTCTTTATGTTTTGAGGCTGTTGATTCTCAATTTCAGACATTTCAAATAAATATTAGTAGCACAAAAATAGAAAAACCATTAAGAAATCGATAAGATTTTAGAAAAATTATCGATTCCTTAATGGTAAAATATTATTAAGGGGAATATTACATATTCTCAATCACGATAGCAGAAGCACCACCACCACCGTTACAGATCGCTGCAGCACCGTATTTGGCATTATTCTGCTTCAGTACGTTGATCAATGTAACAATGATTCTGGATCCTGAACTTCCCAGCGGATGTCCGATAGCTACTGCTCCACCGTTTACGTTTACTTTAGAGGCATCCAGTCCTAAGATCTTGTTATTGGCAAGACCTACTACAGAAAATGCTTCGTTGAATTCAAAGAAGTCAATATCTGAAAGCTCCAGACCTGCTTTTTTAAGGGCGATTGGTAAAGCTTTTGAAGGGGCAGTTGTAAAGTTCTCAGGCTCCTGAGCTGCATCAGCATAAGAAACGATTCTTGCTAAAGGTTTTAAGCCTAATTCTTCCATTTTTTCTTTTGAAACAAGGATCAGAGCGGAAGCACCGTCATTTAATGTAGATGCGTTCGCTGCTGTAACAGTTCCATCCTCTTTTTTGAATACGGTAGGAAGCGTTGCAATTCTGTCGAAATTTACCGCTTTATATTCTTCATCTTCCGCAAAAATTACAGGATCTCCTTTTCTCTGAGGGATTTCCACAGGAACCACTTCTTCAGTGAATTTTCCTTCGCTCCAGGCTTTTGCAGATCTTTTATAAGATTCTATGGCAAAATTATCCTGTTCTTCTCTTGAAATACTGTAATCTACAGCACATTTCTCCGCACATACTCCCATATGTACTTTGTTGTATACGTCTGTAAGACCATCCAGTAACATTCCGTCCTGCAGTTTAATGTCGCCTAATTTGGTAGCTACTCTTGCATTGTAGTAATGCGGAACCAAAGACATGTTTTCCATACCTCCGGCAACAATTACATCAGCATCACCAGCTTTAATAGCCTGTGCTGCCATCGTTACGGCCTTCATTCCTGAAGCACATACTTTATTTACTGTGGTAGAAGGTGTCTCAACAGATAAACCGGAACCTAAAGCCACCTGACGGGCCGGCGCCTGGCCTTCTCCTGCCTGCAGCACATTCCCCATATAGATCTCCTGAACATTTTTAGGATCAAGACCAATTTTATTTAATGCTCCTTTTACAGCAGCTGAACCCAGCTTTGTAGCAGGAACGGTTGAAAGGCTTCCCATAAAACTCCCAATAGGTGTTCTTACTGCGGAAACAATGAATACTTCTTTCATGTGTATTATATTTTACTTTTTTTAATGAAATGTGCCTTGCGACATCATTATAACTTTTCTATTTTTTTACTTTTACATAGATAATTTCATACTGTTCGTTCGCAATTTTAGATTGTACTTTCAGTAAATTATCCTGAGTCTCTACAATCTTATTACTGAAAACATCCCCTGTATGAATACGGTCATCATTGTTCGTTTTTTCCAGAACAATAACTTTATAATTACAGTCGTCCACAAAAACAAGTGTTGACTTTATATAATCTTTGCCATTGTTGAAATATTCGGTCTGAATATTGTCTTTAATAGTCATATGCCAAATCCCTTCCGGATAATTCACCCTTACAAATTTCCCGTCTCTAATATTTTTACATTTAGCCGGCTGGTCGGGTTTATCAAAAGCCGTTTTCTGAGATTTAGCCTGAGAAAATACCAGTGCAAATAAAACTGCTGATCCTAATTTTAAATGTCTCATATCTGTGTTCTATTATTTACTTTCTTGCTGCCTACAGCAAAAACCATAAGGAAAGCTCCTAAAAACTCTGCAATCCAGCCCCATTTCAGTTTCACAGTTCCTGCAAAGGCTTCTCTCCAGGATTTAAACGGAAGAAAGCTGAAATATTCCAGAGACTGCATTTTAACTGCCACAAGCGTGAACGCAAATAACAGGATCATAAGTATTCCAAAAAGTCTTACTACTTTCCCATTGTTATTCACAATACCAAAAACTGCACATGCGGCAAAAATCCAGCATGCAATAGCCAGGTAATGGTCCAGTTTCCAGTAGTTCCAGTTTCCGATAACAGGAACATGAACAAGAGGCAGAAAACTGCCTATCACTACCAAAATCAATCCTAATAACTGAATATTTTTCATATTTACTAAAGTGCCAAAATACAAAAAAAAAACACACTTTTAAACAGTGTGCTTTAAAAACGGCTTATCTTCATGAAGACATTCATCAGACACAAAGAAAAACTTTAAAATTTATATTTAATTCAAATAAATTGAATATTTATTATCAATTTAAAAATCAAGGTTAGCGATCTCAAGCCCGATCTGAAGACCATATTTTTTCTTCAGCAGGGCACTGTCGTTGAATGCCGGGGTAAAATCTTTCTGAACAAACAGATTAAAACCTGCATAGCTGATTCCGAATTTACCTCCAAAAACAAAGTCGTTCACACCATGCATGATTCTTTCTCTTTCTACAATTCTCCTGGAGTTCTCGTTCGAATATTTAATATAGTTGGTACTTGCCAGTCTTAGTCCGCCATATACTCCCAGGATCAGGCTCAATTGCTGTTTCTTGTTATCCAGATATTTCACTCCTTTATATTCTGTATATTTTGGATTCAGAACAAATCTGAGATCTAGAGGCATATAGAGATAATGAACATTCAGCTTAGTTTTTTTTAAGTTGCCCCGGTCAAAATCATCCACGAAAAGGCTGTTATTATCCTGCTTGAAGACCTTTTCATATTTTGGAACATACCTGTCTGATCTTACCCCCAACCCTAAACGGTAGAAAACAGGACTTCTGAACCCTCCGATCTGATCTTCGTAACGCAAAGTAAACTGAGAAGAATTAATAATTGTGTTTCTGGTATCTGAATCACGGTTATAAAAATTGAAGGGTTCGTCTTTCGATGTAAGCCCGCTTCCCATAATACTTACGGAAAGATCAACAGTCCTCAGAAAGAATTTTGGATCATTTCTCTTCTTATTCTGTCCAAATTTCACGTTTACACCATCATGACCAATGCTGAATTCGTTTTTAGAACGCACCGAATCCCGATCCATAAAAACAGAATTTTTAACGATTTCTTTGGTTGCCACTTCAAGTTCCTGCTGCTGCGCATCTACTTTCCCGTTAATGATCTGCTGGTATTTCTGCGCAGTTTCTTCCCGCTGCTTTAGTTTTTCCTCAATGCTGATTTTTTTTTCGCTGAAGTTTTTATCTATAGCATCCAGTTCTGTATTCATTTTTGATTTTTCGGATACTACAATACTGTCGATCTTTTGTGAGTAGCGTTTTATTTTCGGATTCAATTCCGGTGTTTCCTGTGCGAAACTGTATGTAAAAGCTACTATGGCAGTCATCAAGGCTAACTTTGTTCTCATATTTTATTAATTTTTTAGACAATATTCTGGCTCTGACCTTGTTCAAGGACAGTACTTTTATTTTATGAAATTTTCAGATTTATTTGGAGTCCAGGTAAACGGTCACCCCTAAAACAGTCACGTTACCTACAGTTGGAACTACTTTATTAAAACGGATCACTCCGAATTTATGGTCGTCTTTATCTGCTTTTGCACGGTTTTTATCAAATTCTCTACCCTGAAGAAGCTCATTTGCATTGATATAACTGGATTTTGGCCTTTGAACTTCTGCAACTACAGGTGGATTGGGACTAGTGACATCCTCCGTTTTTACCTGGTCAATTATTTTATTTTCAGACTGATTAACTACAATCTGCTGTTCTTTATGTTCTGAATTTTGGAGAGCAGTTACTTTTTTTTCTTTTTTCGGAGTTAAAACTTCTTCAGAATTTATTTGCTGATGATCTTCATTGACAATTTTCACAACTTCCTGAGCAGGTTCTTCATTTAAAATAACAGGCTGGTTTCCGGGATCAGATTTTACAGGGCTTGTTGTTTCTTCCAGAACCTGCTTAACGATATAATCTGTCTTTTTATAATTAAATTCATTTCCGGATCTGTTATAATAGATAAGCGTACCTACAGAAATCAATACCAGCACGGCAGCAGCGTATTTCCACCACTGAAAAGACGTTTTGGATACCGTTTCCGGTGTTTTCTCCGGATTCTGGTCTATCCTGTCCCAAAGATCTGCAGAAGGCCTTATTTCAAGTCTTTCGTAATCAGATTTTAATTGTTTCAGTATTTCTTTTTTCATTTTCTTTTGCTTTTAAAAATTCTGCAAGCCATTTCTTTGCTTTGCTAAGCTGGCTTTTGCTGGTACCTTCTGAAACATTCAGGATTTCTGCAATTTCCTGATGCTTTTTTTCTTCAAAGACATACAGGTTGAAGATCAGCCTGTACCCTGCCGGCATCTGCGAGAATATCTCTTCCAGATTGATGTGTTCAAGACTTTCATCCAGACCTCCATCAGAATAATCATCTGCCACTTCTATATCTGCATACAGGATATTCCTGTTTTTCCTGACGAAGCTTATAGAATCATTTACAACTATTTTCCTCAGCCAGAACGGAAAGCTTTTCCAGTCCCTGCATTCATCCAGTTTGGTAAAACATTTCATAAATGCACTCACCAGAATATCTTCTGCATCATGGAGGTTGTTTGTATAAGAATTTGATATGGCAAGCATTTTCGCTGAAAACATTTCATAGAGAGCCTTCTGGGCCATCCGATCCTGTTTTTTTGCCAGTAAAAAATTCTTTTCAAGGTTCTCCATGTATCAGTTTCTATCCATAAGACGGAATTTATTATAAAAGGTTGCCTGAAAATAAAAAAAATTGCACTTTTTTTCAAAAGTGCAATGTAATATTTTAATAATCAATGTAATAAAATTAATGATTTACGTTCGCTACATCTTTCGGATCATGTTTGTGTTTAAACAAAAATGCAAAAAGAATGGCAAGAACCAAAGCGTATGTCGCAAAAGCCAGCCAGATATTTGGCCAGTCTCTTAGCATTACTGCAGATGATAACGTACCGTCTGCATTTACAGCAGCATTGAATGTATTTTTAAGAATCTCTAAAAAACTCTGGTTATCGGGTGTTGTATCCAGATAAGACGATAATTCTGCTGCATTTGTAAATTTGTGCGTAAAGAACTTATCAATAGCCCAACCTGCAATATTACTTCCGAAATAAGCCCCGAAACCATTGGTCATCATCATGAATAATCCCTGTGCGGAAGAACGGATTTTTTTATCAGTAGTTGTTTCCACGAAAAGCGATCCCGAAATATTGAAGAAATCGAAAGCCATCCCATAAACAATACATGATAAAATGATCAATGAAACTCCATATCCGTCAGGAGTACCATATGCAAAGAACCCAAATCTCAATACCCATGCAAACATTGAAATCAGCATTACTTTTTTAATTCCGTATCGCTTTAAAAAGAAAGGAATTGCCAGAATAAATAAGGTTTCAGAAACCTGGGAAATAGACATCACAATCGTCGATCTCTGAACTACAAATGAATCTGCATATTTAGGGAAATGAGAAAACTCACTCAAGAAAACATCTCCATAAGCATTGGTCAACTGAAGGGCTGCTCCCAAAAGCATTGAAAACCCAAAGAACAACGCCATTTTATAGTTCCCGAATAGTTTGAATGCATTCAGTCCTAATTGTTCGACCAGAGGGGTATTTTTATCTATTAATTTCTGTGGCGGGCATTTCGGTAAGGTTAATGCATATATTCCCAAAATAATAGCTGCCGCTCCTCCAATGTAAAACTGGCCTTCAGTAGCTTTATTTCCTGTAAGATTGGTCACCCACATTGCCACAATGAAACCTATTGTTCCCCAAACACGAATCGGGGGAAAATCTTTAACAACATCCAGATTACTGTTCTTTAAAACAGTATAAGAGATAGAGTTTGCAAGGGCAATTGTCGGCATATAAAAGCACATTGCCACAAGCATTACATAGTAAAAAGAATCAGGAGTTTCCGTATGAGGCAAAAAGAAAAGAACCAAACCATACAAAATTTGTAAAGTCGAAAAAATTCTTTCCGCATTTACCCAACGGTCGGCAATAATTCCTGTAATAGTCGGCATAAAAATGGAAGCAATCCCCATTGTTCCGAAAACGGCTCCAAACTGCGCTCCGTCCCAATGTTTTGTGCCGAACCAAAAATTAGCCATCGTAATCAGCCAGGCTCCCCAAACAAAAAACTGGAGAAAGCTGAGGATGGTAAGTCGTAATTTTAAATTCATAGTTTATATAAAGTATCTCTTAATCAATTCTTTTCTTCCTTCTTTTAATTTCTTCCTGAATTTCCAAAGCAGTATCAAAATCTTCTTCTTTTACGGCTTCTTCAAGCAATTTTTGAAGTTCCTCCATAGATACGGCTTTTAAATTATCTTCAGACTGTACAGTTTCAGAGAACGGTTGTTCTTCTTTTGAAACGTCTTCCAGCTCAAGAAGAATTCCCGCTTCATTAAGTACCTGCTGGGTGGTAAAGATAGGCGCATCAAATCTAACTGCCATCGCTACCGCATCAGAAGTCCTTGCATCCAGGATCAGTTCTTCGTTATTAGCTTTATTTTTGAAATTAATATTGGAGAAAAATACGCCGTCTACGATCTGGTAAATAATTACTGAAACCAATTCATAATGGGCAGAAACTATAAATTTTGTAAATAAATCGTGAGTAAGGGGACGGGGTGGATGGATGTCTTTTTCCAGTCCCAGCGAAATAGACTGGGCCTCGAAATTTCCTATAACAACAGGTAATTTTATATGTGTTTCTTCATGTTCCAGTAACAAAGCGTAAGCCCCCGATTGGGTCTGGCTGTACGATATTCCGCGAATAATTAGCTGTTTATAATCCATAGCTACAAATATAGATTAATTTTTTATTGTGATTTCAGTTTTTACGCAAAAATAAAAGCCCGGAAAAGCCCGAACTTTTATTTATTGGTGAATTGTGAATCGTGAATTACTTCGTGTCAATTACAATTGATCATTGAGTTGCTAAGCGAAATTCACTATTGACTTTTTTATCCTTTAATTGCTTTGATCTTCTCCGTTAATGCAGGAATGATCTGGAATGCATCTCCCACTACTCCATAATCGGCAGACTTGAAGAACGGTGCTTCAGCATCGTTATTGATCACTACAATAGTTTTAGAAGAGTTTACCCCGGCCAGGTGCTGAATAGCTCCTGAAATACCTACTGCAATATAAAGATTAGGTGAAATGGCTTTACCTGTCTGTCCTACGTGCTCCGTATGAGGTCTCCATCCGATATCAGAAACCGGTTTGGAACATGCTGTAGCAGCACCAAGAACATTAGCCAGATCTTCAATCATTCCCCAGTTTTCAGGACCTTTCATCCCTCTTCCTGCAGAAACAACAATTTCAGCTTCTTTAAGGTCTAATTTACCTGAACTCTGCTCGTGAGAAATCACTTTAGTATCTTCATTCGCTACTGATAAGTTTTTAACTTCTTCAGAGCCTGATACTGCACTTTCCTTTACCCCGAAAGCATTTTGTGAAACTGTGATGATCACCCCATTTCCTTCGGCCTTTGCATGCATAAACCCTTTTCCGGAAAATGCTCTTCTTTTCACCTGGAGCGGAGAAAGGCTTTCAGGAGCTTCCAAAACGTTGGTAATTAGAGAATAGTTCTTCATTACCGCAAGCATAGGAGCTACAGAAGAGGCGTCTGTAGTGTGAGGGAAAACAATAGTATTTCCGTCTGCCACTTCACTTACAGCCTGTGCATAGGCTTTTGCCGAGAAGTTTTTAAGACCATCATCTTTGATATTGATAACGTTTGATGCTCCATATTTGTACAATACATCTGAAGAATCCGTTGGGTTTACAGAGATTGCCGTAACGGTATCTCCTGCCTGATCTGCAATTGCCTTAGCATAAGAAACTGCTTCCAAAGCTGCTTTTTTGTAAACTCCGTTTATATTTTCTGCGTATACGAATACTGCCATTTTTTTAAATTTAAAGATTAAAAAATTTAAGAATTAAAAGATTGTTAGATTACTTTAGCTTCTTCGTGAAGTAATCTTACCAATTCGTCCAGGTTGTCAGGAGAAACCATTTTCACAGCAGCTCTTGGCGGCACGCTGTCATAAGATACTCCCTGAACTTTCACTTCAGAAGAAGCAGGCTCTACAACCTGTAAAGGCTTCGTTCTTGCAGACATAATTCCTCTCATATTCGGGATGATAAGATCTTTTTCGTCTACCAAACCTTTTTGTCCTGCGATTACGGCAGGTAATTTTACTGATATAGTTTCTTTTCCGCCTTCAATTTCTCTTACTGCAGTAGCTTCACTTCCGTTTACGTCTAAACCTACAGATGCATTCACGAAAGGCTGGTTCAATAGTTGAGCCACCATTCCCGGTACAGATCCTCCATTGTAATCGATGGATTCTTTCCCGCAAAGAATAAGATCATATCCGCCATTCTGAGCTACAGCAGCAATTTCTTTTGCCGTAGAATAGCTGTCCTTAGGATCCAGATTTACTCTCACCGCATCGTTGGCACCTATAGCCAATGCTTTTCTTATGACAGGTTCTGTAGCAGCATCTCCTACATTGATCACTGTTACAGTTGCACCCTGAGTTTCCTGAAGTTTAACCGCTTTTGTCAATGCAAATTCATCTAATGGATTAATAACCCACTGGATTCCATTTTTGTCGAAAGCAGATTTATCTGCCGTAAAGTTAATTTTGGAAGTAGTATCCGGAACACTACTGATACAAACTAATATTTTCATGTGTACTATTTTATTTTTTCCCTTTTGTGCATAAAAACATAGCGTTCTATGCTGAGATTTTGTTATATTTTACAGTTGCTAATATAATTAAAAAATATATTATGCATGCATAATACTTATTTTTTTACTATTCAATACATTAAATGCATTCATCAGGCTGGTTTGGTTGCCCTAAACTCTATCTTGCTGGGCAGAACACGGGGATTCATTTTTAAAATATCGAGCACCAGATTTCCCATATCTTCAGGTTGAATCTTCCAGCTGTCTTTTTCTGAAGGGATGTTTCCGTTAAAATTTGTAGCTACTGATCCCGGCATAATGACGGTAGATTTGATATTGTATTTTCTGAGATCAATCATTGCAGCCTGGGTAAATCCTACTACCCCGAATTTAGAAGCATTATAGCCTGTTCCGTTTTCAAAGAAATTGGCACCGGCAAGACTTGAAACCGTGATATAATAACCTTCTGTCTTTTTCAGTTCTTCTACAGAGGCTTTTAATGTATAAAAAACACCTGTGAGGTTGGTTTCTATCATATCATTCCACTCTTGGGCAGAAAGCTCATCCACGGGTTTAAATATTCCCAGGCCCGCATTGGCAATCACAAAATCCAGCCTTCCGAATTTTGCGACGGTATATTTTACAGCTTCTTTTTCACTTTCAAGATTTCTCACATCTGAAACAATTCCCAGAACATTCTCCGAACATCTTTTAAGGTCTTCTTCTGCTTTCTCCACATCATCTCTTTTGCGTCCTGAAAATGCTACCGAAATACCATTCTCCAATAATATCCTGGCTATTCCGAAACCTATTCCTTTGGTTCCTCCTGTTATATAAGCTACTTTATTTTCCGGCATACTCTTAAATTTTAATTCCCTAAAATAACAAAAACGCTTCAATTGAAGCGCTTTATATATACTAAGATTTATCAGTAGTTTATTTTTTAATGAATTTAGTCAGATCAATTACCGATTTGTACAGATTATTATACTTTTTTAGTAAAACACGTTTAAAACAATTTCATAATTTTCTCTGACCCTTAAAATAAAAAAAAACGCTCCGATTTGTTTGGAGCGTTATATCATTAAGAGTTATTTATCTTATTTTTTTACAATTCTTTCGGTTACTTTTCCGTTAGATGTTTCAATATTCAGAATATATACTCCGGCAGGTAATTTTCTTAAATCCACTTTGTTGTCTGAAACTGGTGTATCCAGCTTTTTGCCACCAAAATCATAAACTGCAATTGAATTTATTTTGTCTTTTGATTCTACTACCACAAAATCGGAAGTCGGGTTAGGATACATTTTGTAGTCTACTTTTTTCGTTGCTTCAGAAGTGCCCAGTACACCACTCACGACCTGAATTCCATCGAAATAAGCTGAACTGTTATAATTATCATTGGTAATCGCTATATTCCCAACCATAGTACCTCCTGCCACTACTCCGGTATAGATCAATGTTCCGTTTTGATAATATTTTGCCTCGTTATTTGTAAAATCCAATTGTATTTTATACGTATTCCATGCATTTCTGGTAAAGTTTATCCCTGTATCAATGTAAGCAAGCTGAAGAGTCAACGGATCCATATCAATCACTTGAATATTGTTCTGGAAATCAAATCTCATCCTAGCATTGATTGTACTTTGAGCAGGTGATTGCGGAGAAAAGAAGAAATCACATTCATCTCCTGCCGTAGCGGACGTTGTGAAATAGGCATTAAAATACACAGTTACAATAGGTCCGTTTACAGTTACTGTAGGGCTAATAGCACCTGCTGAGGCATGATTGGTTCCATTATTACCAGTAATTTTCAATGACTGTGTTCCAGGCTTAGCCTGCTCTGTTGTAACCACTGCAATATGTGTTGCTGCAGTACCGCCCCAACCGCCCTGACCGGCAATATTTCCTGTATTAAATCCTTGAGATGTCTCAAAACTGTAATTCATTTGAGCATTACCCAGCAGAAAACCAAATAATGCAGCAGATAGTAAAATTTTCTTCATGATATTATTTTTTCATTATTAATTAGTCTAGTAAATATAGAACTTTTATTCTAATTTAAAAAAATATTCCTGTAATTCAATAACATAAGTTAAGATTTTGACCAAAAATATTAAAATATACCATTTACACCATTTTTGTTAAAAATACAAAATATAAATGATTTTTCTAAAAAACAAACTTATATAAAATATTTTAACTATAAATATTGCAAAACACAAAAACATCTATCGGAATAAGCAAAAATTATTCTAAATACAAGAAAATGAACCCTCTACATTATTTCTTAATAAACTTACCGGAAAAATTACCTTTTTCAGCTTTTACATTAATCAGATAAGTTCCCGGAGGAAGATTTCTAATGTCTATTTTATTATTTTCCAACTCTGCCTGAATTCTTTTGCCCGCTGTGTCATAGATTTGTATGCTTTTTATTTTACCTGAAGAACTTATCTTAATAAAATCTGAGGCAGGATTTGGATACACTTCTACAGTTTTTCTATTCACATCACCGTCTGCTGCAGATAACAATGCCTGATTGTATACCTTAATGTTATCAATATAGGCTGATCCGTCTGCGTTATCATGTACAAAGCGAAGCTGGTTTATATCCATTGACTCTGCTGCTGTACCGGAATAGATTAAAACCCCATTCAGATAGTATTTAATATCCGCTGGTGTGCCTACTACCTTTATCTGATACCATACATTCGGAAGCCATGTTCCTAAGGCAGGTTCCATTACAGGCATGCCAGAAATTGTTTTCAAAATTTTAATATTACCGGTATTATCAAAATCAAGTCTCACAATATATTTCTCTTCAGCGCTGCTTACTCCCTGAAAGCTAAAAATGGATCCATTGAGCTGGGACATATTCATATCAAAAGAGACGGTAAAACCATGATGAGGAAGCAATACGGGAAGATTATCAAATGCTCCGATTATAGGAATAGACTGGGTTCCATATGTATTTTCCTTTACTATTTTCAGGGAATTGGCTCCATCTGTTGCCGTATCTGTACAGACGGTCTGATTGAGCACATTGGGAGGCACATCTCCTGTTGGGGTACTGATCCAAGTCCCCTGGCCATGAATATCTCCGGTATGAAAGCCGTCTAAATATTCAAAAGAAACCATCTGCTGGGCAAAGGAAAATGCTGAAAACAAGCAGAGTGTGAAAGGGTAGATTTTTTTCATAGTCTTATTTTTAGGTTGAACTAAAAATAAACACATAGATTATCAAAAAAAATATCATTTGATAGCAATATTATCATAAAAAAGCATAAAGCGCTCCGATGTTGGAACGCTTTATGAATTATGCTTATAAAATATTAATTATTTAGAATAATTTTCGAAGAATAACGGGATACTTTCAATTCCTTTATAAAAATTGAACAGCCCGTAATGTTCATTCGGTGAGTGAATTGCATCTGAATCCAGTCCAAAGCCCATTAATACAGACTTAGCCCCTAACACTTTTTCAAACATTGCCGTGATCGGAATACTTCCACCGCTTCTGTAAGGAAGAACTTCTTTACCAAAAGCAGTTTCCATCGCCTTTTTAGCAGCTAAAAATTCTTTGGTGTCACTTGGTAAAACATACGGCATTCCTCCGTGGTGAGGAGTTACTTTTACTTTCACGTTCTCAGGAGCGATCTTTTCAAAGTATTTCGTGAATTTTTCTGTAATTTCTTCAGGAGTCTGATAAGGAACCAGACGCATTGATATTTTAGCGGAAGCTTTGGAAGGAATCACGGTTTTAGCTCCTTCTCCTGTATATCCGCCCCAGATCCCATTGCAGTCTAAAGTAGGACGGATAGAGGTTCTTTCAAGCGTTGTATAGCCCTTCTCACCTTCCACTCCGTTAAGACCGATAGATTTCTTGAATTCTTCGGGATTATCCTTCAACTTGTTCATATCTGCTCTTTCAGCATCTGATACGGTTTCTACATTGTCATAGAACCCATCGATGGTAATATGTCCGTCTTCATTAATCAGCTTGGCAATCATTCTGGAAAGCACGTGAATAGGGTTTGGAACCGCTCCTCCGTAAAGCCCTGAATGAAGATCTCTGTTCGGTCCCTCCACTTCCACTTCTACATAGCTCAAACCTCTTAAACCTGTAGTTACAGTAGGCTGTTCATTGCTGTAGATGTGGGTATCAGAGATAAGAATACAGTCACAAGACAGTTTTTCTTTATTTTCATTAACGAAATCTCCCAGACTCACAGATCCTACTTCCTCTTCTCCTTCAAGGATGAATTTTACGTTGCAAGGAAGTGAGTTTGTTTTCATCATAGCTTCAAAAGCTTTCACATGCATGAAAAACTGCCCTTTATCATCTGCTGAACCTCTGGCAAAGATGGCTCCTTCAGGGTGAAGTTCTGTTTTCTCAATATAGGGTTCAAAAGGCGGTTTTTTCCATAATTCCAAAGGATCGGCAGGCTGTACATCATAATGCCCGTACACAAGTACCGTAGGAAGGTTTTTATCTATAATCTTTTCTCCGAAAACGATGGGATAGCCATTTGTTTTGCATACTTCAACATGATCGGCACCTGCATTTTTAAGATGTTCTGCAACGACGTCCGCACATTTCAATACATCATTTTTATAAGCCGGATCTGCAGAAATAGAAGGAATTCTCAATAACTCAAATAATTCATCCACGAAACGCTGTTTGTTTTCGCTGATGTAATTTAATGTCTCTTGCATTGTAAAAATTTGTTTCGTTAAAAATAAAAAAAATGCCCTGCTTGAGCAAGACATTCATATACTTTATTATATTTAAATTATTTTGTAAATCTTACAGACATTTTTCTGTCAGACGCTCTTTCTGCATCAGATGCTTTCGCGTCTACTTTAGCAAACTGGCTTCCGTATCCTTCTGCTGAAACGATCTGCCCACCGGCACCTAAGCTTGTAAGCTGAGCTTTAATGAAATTGGCTCTGTCCTGAGATAATTTCACATTTTTAGGTTCATCTCCGGTTTTATCAGTATAACCTCCAATTTTAATTTTTGCATCCGGGTAAGCTTTCAGAATCTTAGCCAGATTATCCAGCTGCTCCTGAGAACCTGCTTCCAATTGATTGGCAGAACCTATTTTGAAGTTCACATTATCGAAATCATACCATACAGATTTTAATCCGTCTTCAGTTGCAGAAGCATATTGACCTGACTTCAGGTACTTTACCATGCTGTCTTCCATTCCGTTGGCAAAACCTTTCAGGGCAACTCCATTCAAATCAATAGAAACCTGAGATTTTTTCTCAGCATGTTCAGAACCATGTCCTGCAGCAGCTTCATGACCGTGTGCTTCACCTCCTACCTGTACATCATCGGAATATCTTTCTATTCCTTCTTCCAGTTTCAGAGTATTCTTGTTTCCTCCTGCCTGGATCTTTTTACAGCTTACGGCTACTGTTGCAACAGCTAAACATATAATTAATTTTTTCATATGCAAAATTTATTTTTTTAAGGTCATATGGAATCGCATTATTTCAGTCTGTTTCAATGATTTTTACAGCAAGCGATTTCATGCTTAATTTTTGATTGCCCAAAAGTAAGAAATCCTGCTTTTTTCGGCAACATTTTTATACTGATTTTAAAATTATTTTACCTTTTTTGGATTGTGTAAAAATAAGATAGCTGTCCCCACCATCTTTTATTGCATATTTCTTTTTGATATCATCAGGTTTTAAGGGATAATTCTTTGAAATGATATTAAACTGTTCTTTCTTTTTAATCTGCTTGGATTCAACCGCTTCCATTTCCAAAACCCTTCCGGGAAAACCGTCAGCTTTTTGAGCCGAGGTATAGATATGGGTATTCGGATGAAGTTTCTTAACGCCGAATTTTTCTGAGATCAGATTGAAAACTCCAGCTTTTAAAATGCTGTTATTGGGAATATATATGAACTTTTCAGGTTCAGAATATACTGCCTGAGCATTTTCCTCCTCTCCAAATGCGAACGTAAAATCAGATTCCCCACTCTCAAGGTTAGTACAATTTACTTTAACCCCATCTCTCTTTTCATTGGACAAAAAAATGACAGCTTCCTTTACGTCATTTTTTACAGCTATGATTTCTATTCTGAAAATATCCGGCAATACTGAAATCAGGTATTTCAAATCGATTAACGGCGAAAGTTTTACAATTACCTGATCTGCTGTGGCAAGAAGAGCGTCTTTGATCTGCAGAATGTCCGGTGAAAGATCCTCCAGCAGAAAGACTTTATTTTTGTTCTGGTCTCTTCTTGCAGGATCTAAATAAATAACATCAAAATATTCCTTATTCGTCCTCAGAAAGTCTTCCAGGTTTTGATTGATAAAAGATGCTTTTCTGCCTAAAATCTCCCAATTATGTTCTACTATATCCAGTAATTCAGAGTTCTGTTCCACAAGAGTCACCTCCTTGAAATTCCTGGACAGATAATAGGCATCGATCCCAAAACCGCTGGTCAGGTCCACGAATCTATTTCCTTTGAGGATCTGCGATTTATAGAGCGCCGTAGCTTCTGAAGAAGACTGCTCTAAATTAAGTTGAGGCGGAAAAATAATGCCATCTTTCAGCAGAAACGGAAATTTCTTCTGGGCAGTCTGCTTTCCTTTGATCTGCTGGACAATTTCCTGCATGGAAACCTCTGGAAACGGGGATTTTTTTAATAATAAAGAATGCAGGCCTGTGTTTAGATTTGCATTGATATAGTTTTGGATTTCTAGATTGGAATGCCACGAATGCACGAATACTTTATTTTAAATAGTTACTGCTTATAAAATGATTCTTTTATAATTTAATTTTAATTCTCCAAAATTAACAATCAATGCCAATTTATTTTCAGAAACTTTTAGATAATTAATTGTCTGGGCTAAAGCAGCATCCACAATCTGACTTTTGCCTTTTATTTCCAAAATAATTTTTTCATTAATTACAAAATCTGCATAAAATTTGTGCGGAAGAACGACTCCTTTATAAACTACTTCATATTCTTTTTCTCTTTCATAGAATAATCCAGCTTTTCGGAATTCTATTTCCAATGCTTCTTTATAAACAATTTCAGAAAGTCCATGACCTAAATAATTGTGAATTTCCATACAAATCCCAACAATCCGATATGACTCTTCCTTATAAATAATATTCATCTGATAATCCATTTGTGCCTGAATACAAATTTAATAAAATATATTCGGGCATTCGTGGCATCAAACTGATGAATACTTATTCAAACATTTCAGCCCAACGTACGGCTTTTATTTCTTTTTCGCTGTAAAGATCCTCAATTGACCTTTTAACGTCTAATTTAGGATATAAATTCACTCCGATCAGCTTTATTTTTCCTTCTTCTACCCATTTCTGCTCTGCAACGGCATGGTCATAGATTTTTTTCTGAATGATTCCCTGTTTCAAAAGCTCAAGATACCCTCCTGCCTCTTCTATTTCAACAAACAATGCCCAGGATTTTTCAGCCATCTGACGGGTAATATCTTCAACGTAATAGCTTCCATTCGATGCATCTTCAAATACATTGATGATACTTTCGTAAGCCAGAACAATCTGCTGCTTAAAAGAGATCTCTTCGGAATTATCAGTACTTCTGTTCACCAGATAATTATTGCTGAAAACAGCATCTGCCCCTGCAATCATGGCAGAAGCCAGTTCTAAGGTTGAACGGATCAGGTTATTTTCATTATCGGCAGCCGCTTTATTTCTTAAAGATGTTTCTGCAAAAATGTAGGGTGTTTCATTTAACCCATATTCTCTGGAAAGCTGGTTAAAAACGATCTTAAAAGCCCTTAATTTAGCCATCTCAAAGAAATAGTTTCCTCCGACAGCAATCCTGAAGATTAGTTTGTTTAAAATTTCAGGACCATAAACTTCAATAAGCTCTTTAGCTTTTGCCAATGCAATTCCAAGCTGCTGATAGATGGCAGCTCCCGCATTCTGATGAAGTGAGATATCAACACAGATGTTTCTCCTGAAATCTTTTGATAAAAGCTCCTTTGTCAGTTGGTCATCAATATTTCCCTCATTTTCATTAAAAACATCAATCAGGGAAAAGTACTGATCTTCTTCCTTCGGGCTGATGTGGCCGGCAAGGTCTTTATTGTTTACAAAGATTGTTTTCTGTTCAAGGTTTTCGACGTTATGGTCTAAAATAAAGGCAAAAACATCTTCTTCCAAACTTTCATGATATCTGGCTACAAGATGGGTGTTTTCTTCCACTTTCGGCAGGTTGGCCAGCGGTTTCTGAACTTCACTGTAAAAAGGTTTTACATCAATCCCCTCAAGGTTTTCTTTCTTTAAAATGGAATAAATGTCTTCTGTTTTCAGTTGTTTTTTTACTAAATTTTCCCAGTTTGGAAGTATATCTGCTGACATTGGCATTTAATTAGGTGAATGGTGAATTCTGCTTCGCAGGTCAATGGTGAAGTTTTAATCATTGACTATTGGCCCGCTGACAATTCATTTTTAGTTATTTTTTGTGAATAGTGAAGTTTGCTCCGCAGTCAATGGTGAAGTTTTTACAATTAACTATTGACAATTGATATTTCACAGCGAAGCTAATTGACTATTCAATTTAAATATTTTATTTCTTAGCAGCATTTGCGCTGTCTACCACCAGAATAAAGATTTCTTCATCCGGTTTTTTCATGAAATAATTTTCTCTGGCGTATTTTTCTTTTTCCGACTTATTATTCATCAGCTTTTTATAAAAAGTATCATTTTTTTCATATTCTTTTTTATAGTATTCCAGCTGGTCTTCATATCGGCTGATCTCGCCGTTCAGTTCATTAATAACAAGGAAAGAGGTTTTATCAAAGAAAATCATCCAGACGAGGAACATACAAATCGTAATGGTGTATTTGTTCAGAACATATTTCTGGATCATTCTGAATGTTTCAGATTTCGGCTGAATGTCTTTAATAAGTTTGTTTTCTTTCATTTTAATGTTTTCTCAACGAATTTTTAATAACAGTAGTTAAAAAATCAATCGCTACAGAATTCTGTCTCATGTTCGGAATGATCAGATCGGCTTCATTCTTCGATGGTTCTATGAATTCCTGATGCATTGGCTTCAGGGTGGTCTGGTACCTGTGAAGGACTTCGTTCAGGTCTCTTCCCCTTTCCTGGGTATCTCTCCTGATTCTTCTGATCAGTCTTTCATCGGAATCTGCATGAACGAATACCTTAAGGTCGAACTCTTTCAGCAATTCTTTATTGGTAAGGACCAGAATACCTTCTACCACCAATACATTTTTAGGTTCTACAGTGACATGGTCGCCGGTTCGGGAATGGGTGACAAAGCTGTAAATGGGCTGTTCTATAGATTCATTGTTTTTTAAAGCTTTCACATGTTTTATCATTAAATCGAAATCTATTGACTTGGGATGGTCGTAGTTGAGCGCTTCTCTCTCTGTCAGTGTCAGATTCGGGTTGTCGTGATAATAATTATCCTGGGAAAGGATATTCATTCCTTCAATATCAAGCTGTTGCAGTATCTTGTCAACAACTGTAGTTTTGCCGGATCCTGTACCTCCGGCAATTCCTATTACAAGCATTCTTTTTTTGTTTCTTTATAGTTGGTACAAATATACTATTTTAGATGAATGCAACTAAAACAATCCCTGCAGAATTTGGTTTTAACAAAAAAAATCTGGTGACCGCCACCAGATTTAAAATACTCCCAAGTTTTTATTTACTGATAAATTTAATCATTAATCCTAATAAAAAACTCCGCTGGATGGCAGAGTTCTGTTTATACTATTTCACTTGTTAATTCCCTTGAAAGTAATTTTTCATGCATGGGCTTAAGAAGATCCATTGATCCTGTTTTCACCGTGCATTTCCCCTTGTAATGAACCAATATGGTACATTGCTCGGCCTGCTCCAGCGTATGTTTACAGATCTCGACCAGGCAATCTATCACATAATCAAAGGTGTGAATATCGTCATTATGAAGCACCAGCTTATATACTTCATCGGTATCATCCAAAACCAGCACTTCTTCTTCATACTGGCGTTTCGGATCTTCATAATCTTTTATATTGTTAAAAGAAATCATTTCTATTTTTTTAAACTTCTCCTATTTTATCGGCCAGGTCATTAAGAACATTCGGGCCTTCATATACCAATTCCACGAGCTCTACACTCTTATTATTCATTTTCAGAATTTTAAAGTGATAGTTTTCCAGGTCAAATTCATCATTTTCTTCAGGAATATCTTCCAGTGCATGCAGAATAAATCCTGCCAGTGAATTGTATTCACTTTCTTCGGAAAGAGGCAGCTTTTTAGGCAAATGCTCATTAATCTCGTCCAGCGGCTGTGTCGCCTGAACCCAATAAATATTGTCACCCATTTTATCTACCAACTTGTCCTCATCGTCCTCTTCATCCTGAATTTCTCCTACAAGCTCCTCCAGAATATCTTCCAGGGTTATAATACCTTCTGTTCCTCCAAATTCATCAATAACGATCGCAAGGTGCTGTTTTTTCTGCTGGAAAATCTTCAGGAGATCTGAGATCTTTTTGCTTCCGACTACAAAGAATGCATCACGCATCAATTCTTTTAGATCTTCATGATTAAGCTCTCCTTTTCTTTTCACAAATTCCCTGATGATCTCTTTTGTATAAAGAACTCCAATTATATTGTCGATAGAATCTAGATATACAGGAATACGGGAATAACCGCTATCCATGATCTTGTTGATAATTTCATTGATATCTTCTTCAAAGTCAATAGACGTGATATTCTGTCTTGGAACCATGATCTGCTTGGCGGAATGATCTGTAAAATCAAATGCATTCTTGATAATTTCATAGTTCTCTTCTTCAATTTCACCACTGTCCGCACTTTGTTTTACCAAAAGCTGAAGCTCTTCTGTAGAGTGAATTTCCTGTTCTGAAGCCGGATGTATTTTTACCAATCTTAAAAAAGTATTGGACATCAGGTTCATCAACCAGATAAAAGGTTTGAAGATCGTATAAAAAACTCTTAACGGCACTGCTGTAGCCATTGTCGTTGACTCAGATTTTCTAATGGCAATTGATTTTGGGATAAGTTCCCCGAATACAATATGCATCACCGTAATCAGTACAAAACTGGTCACCACTGAAATCGTGGTAATTGTTGTTTGGGTTAAATCCACATTCAAAGAATGGAAGATGCTCTCTACCACATGATGCAGAGCGCTTTCACCTACCCACCCCAACGCAAGGGATGCCAATGTAATACCAAGCTGTGTAGCAGAAAGATATTCATCAAGATGCTTGATAATATGCTCTGCCTGTTTCGCCATAGAGTTACCTTCGGCGGCTTTTAACTGGATTTGTGAGTAACGAACTTTAACAATTGAAAATTCTGCGGCTACGAAAAAGCCATTGAGTAAAACAAGAAATAAGGCTAGCAAAAGCCTGACTATGTCCGAGTCCATTTAGAAATTGTATAATATTTTAGTTTACAAAGATAGATAAAATATAAATAACAAAAAAAGCATCGACAATATCGATGCTTTAATAATATGTTAAAATAATTCTTTTACGAATTTTTCAAAGCTTCCGCTCCTGAAACGATCTCAAGGATTTCGTTTGTAATAGCAGCCTGTCTTGCTTTGTTGTAGAAGATCACAAGATCGTTCTTTAAAGCCTGGGCGTTATCTGTAGCTTTGTGCATGGCAGTCATTCTCGCTCCGTGCTCTGATGCAACAGAATCTAAAACTGCTTTGAAAACCTGAGTTTTGATTGCTTTAGGAATCAAATTGTCCAGGATTTCGTTTCTGTTAGGCTCAAAGATATAATCTGTTTCTACCTGAGTTTCTTCAGCTTTTTCAGCCATGGAAATCGGAAGAAGCTGTTCAGCAGTTACTTCCTGGGTAGCAGCATTAACAAATTTGTTGTAGATCAGATAAACTTCATCAAATTTGCCTTCTCTAAAGCTGGTCATTACTCCTTCAGTAACATGAGCTACTGTATCAAAGTTTAAATTGTCAAAAACAGCACTTTCGTTGGAATATACTGCACGGGTTCTTCTTACCGCATCAAAAGCTTTTTTACCGATGGTAAGAACTTCAACTTCGTATTGAGACTTATCTCTAAACTGGTTGTTAAGCTCTTTTACAATAGATGAGTTGAAAGCTCCTGCAAGACCTCTGTTTGAAGTAACAGCGATGAAAAGAATTCTTTTCACTTCTCTTTTTTGAGCATAAACAGAAACCTGATCAGGATCAGAGCTAGAATTTACATTCTGGATAATTTCCTGCAGTTTTTCAGAATAAGGTCTAAGCATTACGATTGCATCCTGTGCTTTTTTAAGCTTGGCCGCGGAAACCATTTTCATAGCACGGGTAATTTGCATCGTAGATGAAATTGACGTAATTCTGCCTCGTATTTCTTTTAAGTTTGCCATTAATTTGGGTTCAAAGTGTATGGTCTAAAGTTTAAGGTTCAGAAGAGGTTCCAAACCTTAAACAATGAAGATTTTAGTTATATTTAGAAGCTAAATCGTTAGCTGCCTGCTTAAGGACGTTGGTAATATCGTTATCGATTTTACCAGCTTTAATAGCCGCCATTGTATCAGGGTGCTTAGATCTCAGGAACTCGATATATTCTACCTGAAATTCTTTTACTTTTCTGATAGGAACGTTTCTTAAAAGGTTCTCTGTTCCTGCGTAGATCATAGCCACCTGACTGTCTACCGGAAGTGGAGAGTTTACCGGCTGCTTAAGGATCTCAACGTTTCTTTCTCCTTTAGAGATTACCGCTAAAGTAGAAGCATCAAGGTCAGAACCGAACTTAGCGAACGCTTCCAATTCTTTATACTGAGCCTGGTCTAATTTAAGAGTACCAGATACTTTTTTCATTGATTTGATCTGAGCGTTACCTCCTACTCTGGATACAGAGATCCCTACGTTAATTGCAGGACGAACCCCTGAGTTGAATAGATCTGATTCAAGGAAAATCTGTCCGTCTGTAATAGAGATTACGTTAGTTGGAATATACGCAGAAACGTCACCAGCCTGAGTTTCGATAATCGGAAGAGCAGTTAATGAACCGCCACCTTTTACGATTGGTCTTAAAGACTCAGGTAAATCGTTCATTTGGCTAGCAATTTTGTCATCAGCGATAACTTTTGCAGCTCTTTCCAATAGTCTTGAGTGAAGATAGAAAACGTCTCCAGGATAAGCTTCACGGCCCGGTGGTCTTCTCAATAGAAGAGAAAGCTCACGATACGCTACAGCTTGCTTGGATAAATCATCATAAACGATCAATGCCGGTCTACCAGTGTCTCTGAAGAACTCACCGATAGATGCACCCGCCATTGCAGAATATACCTGCATTGGAACTGGATCTGAAGCATTAGCCGCAACGATTACAGTGTATGCTAAAGCACCTTTATCAGAAAGGGTTTTAACGATTTGTGCTACGGTAGAAGCTTTCTGACCGATTGCAACATATATACAATATACAGGTTTACCTGCATCAAAGAATTCTTTCTGGTTGATGATCGTATCGATTGCAACAGTAGTTTTACCTGTCTGTCTGTCACCAATGATAAGCTCTCTCTGACCTCTTCCTACAGGGATCATAGAGTCGATAGCAACGATACCTGTCTGTAAAGGTTCAGTTACCGGCTGTCTGAAGATAACTCCAGGAGCTTTTCTTTCCAATGGCATTTCGTATAAATCCCCAGTAATAGGACCTTTACCATCGATAGGGTTACCAAGAGTATCCACTACTCTTCCTAACATTCCTTCTCCTACTTTGATAGAAGAGATTCTGTTTGTTCTTCTTACTGTATCTCCTTCTTTTACTAATTTACTTTCACCAAGTAGAGCAACACCTACGTTGTCTTCTTCAAGGTTAAGTACAATACCTTCTACATCACTAGAAAATTTCACCAACTCTCCGTATTGTACGTTTTCTAACCCGTATACACGAGCAATACCATCACCGATGGTTAAAACTGTACCTACTTCCTCAACGTTGGATTGAGTATCGAAGTTGGCCAATTGCTGTTTTAAGATCGCAGATACTTCTGCCGGATTTATTTCTGCCATTGTATGGTTGTTTTTTCTTTAATTTAATTGAAAGTCTTTTTTAACCTGATTAAGTTTTGTCTTTACAGATGCATCGATCTGCTGATCACCTACTCTTAGAATATAGCCTCCTAAAATATCAGGCTTTACATTTAAACTCAGATCAAAGTTTGAATCTGATTTTACCAGATTGGTAGATCTTAGAATCTGATCAAGGTTATCTTTAGAAAGCTGAGTCGCCGTAGTAAGAGTTATTCTCTGTACACCGTTGATATCCTCTACTTTATTGATAAACTCCTGAGCAATATTTTTCAGTTGGCTTTCACGTCCGTGCTTGATCACTAATCTGATCAGGTTTTGTGAAGAAACTGAAAAATCTTTAAAGATCTGGTCTGCTACCTCTATTTTCTTTTTTGCATCAATGTAAGGTGTAAGGAAGAATTTATTCAAATCTGCAGATTGAGACATGATCTTCTTTACATCTTTCATTTCAGAAAATACAGCAGCGGTCTGGCCTGTTTCATTGGTGAAATCAAGCAGTCCCTGTGCGTATCTTTTAGCTACTTTAGATGTAAGCATTCTTAGTTAAGGTTAGATTTGTTTAAATAATTTTGAACTAATTCGTTTTGAGCTTCGTTGTTATCCAACTTCTGCTTAAGGATAGATTCAGCAATGTTTACAGATAAAGCACCGATTTGAGTTTTGATGTCTGCCATAGCAGCATTTTTCTCAGTCTGGATAGTCTGCTTAGCCGCTTCAATCATCTTGTCTCCTTCGTTTTTAGCAGCATCTTTAGCCTCACCTACGATTCTATCTTTAATTTCTCTGGCTTCTTTAAGGATAGCATCTCTTTCGATCTTAGCTTCACGAATAATTCTTTCGTTATCCTCTTTTAAAGTCTCCATCTCTTTTCTGGCCAATTTAGCCTGATTAAGAGCATCAACAATAGAAGTTTCTCTGTCGTTGATCGATTTTAAAATAGGTTTCCAGGCAAATTTACCTAACAAAAATAATAATGCTAGAAAAATAACAGACTGGATAATAAATAATCCTGATGAAAACTGGTGAATTAATTCCATTATATAAATGTATAAATAATTATTACTTTTTTCTTTTTTAAATTAACATTGCTGCAGCCAACCGCTGCAACAATGTTTTTTTGTTTGGCTTATGATGCGAATAACGCAGCAAATGCAACACCTTCTACTAGTGCAGCTGCAATAAGCATAGCAGTTTGGATTTTTCCAGATTGCTCAGGCTGTCTAGCGATAGCTTCAAGAGCAGCAGCTCCGATTTTACCAAGACCGATACCTACACCAAGTACGATAAGACCGCCACCAATAATTCTAGGGATTTCCATAATAAATATAATTTAAAAAATTGTTTTTAATATTTTAAGCTTCAAACTTGTTCTTTATTAATGAGCAGCATGATGTTCGTGCTCATGCTCTTCTACAGCCATTCCGATGAACAGTGCAGAAAGCATTGTAAAGATATAAGCCTGAAGGAATGCTACCAATACCTCGAGGATATAGATAACTAAAGTTAAGAATGGGAATGCAACTCCGGCAATCCAGTTCTTGAAGATATAAATTGATCCAATAAGCGTCATTACAACGATGTGTCCTGCCGTCATGTTGGCAAAAAGACGAATCATCAATGCAAAAGGCTTAGTTAAAGTTCCTAATAATTCAATTGGCAACATGATGAATTTCATTGGAACAGGAACACCTGGCATCCAAAAAATATGTTTCCAATAATCTTTATTAGCCGAGAACGTAGTAATTAAATAAGTAAGGATGGCAAGGAAGAATGTCATGGTAATATTACCTGTAACATTGATTCCGAAAGGCATCAAACCTAAAACGTTTAAAAGTAAGATAAAGAAAAATACAGTTAATAAATAACCCATGAACCTTTTATACTTGTGCCCGATGTTTGGAATAGCAATTTCGTCTCTCACAAAAATAATCAAGGGCTCTAAAAATCTTGCAGCTCCTGTAGGAACAACGGATTTCTTGTATGATCTTGCCATTCCTGTAAATAACACAAACATTAAAAGTGAAACCAGGAAAATGATCAGTACACTTTTAGTAATGGAAAGATCTAAAGGTTTTTCATTGGTAGGATGACCGTCTTTATCTAAAGTTAAAGTTCCTGCTGCATCAGTCTTGTAAATTTTTTCGTGGTGCAATTTATAATAAGAACCATCTACTTCAGTTGTTTCACCATGCATGAAACCTTCTTTACTATTGCTCATGAAGGCATGAAAACCGTTATCATAAAAAATAACAGGAAGAGGAAAACCAATGTGGTGACCATCTTTATCCACCATCAATGTAAAATCGTGAGCATCCAACAAGTGATGAGTGATGAACTCCTTGTTTTCTTTAGTTGCTTTGTCTTTCTCAGAAAGCTCTTGAGCAGGAGCTGTCCCGGCAGTGGCCTCACCATGCTGTGCAGACACTAGGTTTAATACAAAAATACTGTAGAATAAAACTGCGAATTTCTTAAACATTGATAGGTTTTTTTCGTTGTGCAAAAATATAATATTTTTTCTATTTTCAATAAATAATTTTACTGTTTTTTGTCATGATTAATTAGCTTAATCGCATAGTACGTAAGCAGTGTTGTCAGGACGAAATATGGCAATATAAAGTGAAATTTATAGCCCGGAATCACTTCAAAGTTTAATTTTTTACGAATTAGATACATTAAACCGAATTTTAATAAGATAAGACCAATGACAGACAGCCCTAAAAACTGTGGTACAGTTCTATTAATTATATTAACAAGAGTAATCATCATCATAAACATTACACTTAAAAAAAGATAAAATTTAACAATAATAATCTCATCCAAGTGAAAAACAAATTTCCAAAGAGAAAAATGGATCAGGAAGGTTAGAAAGAATAATACCGTGACAAGAATATTTGGATTCAATTTCATTATAAACTATTTTCAACCTCCGTAATTATAAGGTTTATTTTAACTGATCACAAAAATAGACTTTTTCTATCGTATTTTCGTACGATTTGATTTTTATCATTTTTTGCATATATATAATATTACGCATCCTAAGACTTTGGATATGCCTAAAAATTCCTTATTTTTGCAAACCTATAATTTACAATACATATGTTTAATAGTTTACAGGATAAATTAGACAAGGCTCTACATAATATTTCCGGACGCGGAAAAATCACAGAGATCAACGTAGCGGAAACCGTAAAGGAAATCCGTAGAGCGCTGGTAGATGCTGACGTTAACTATAAAGTTGCAAAAGATCTTACGAAAAGAGTTCAGGATAAAGCTTTAGGACAGAACGTTCTTACTTCTCTTACTCCGGGACAGCTGATGACGAAAATCGTTCATGACGAATTGGTAGATCTCATGGGAGGTTCTCAGGAAGGAATCAATCTTTCGGGAAAACCTACCGTAATTCTTATTGCCGGTCTTCAGGGTTCGGGTAAGACGACTTTCTCCGGAAAACTTGCCAATTATTTAAAAACAAAAAGAACCAAAAAACCTTTATTGGTTGCCTGTGACGTTTACCGTCCTGCAGCGATTGATCAGCTTAAAGTATTGGGGGGCCAGATTGGAGTTCCGGTATTTACAGAGGAAGGTTCAACCAATCCTTCTACCATTGCTGAAAATGCGATTAACTTCGCAAAAGCAAATGGTCATGATGTAGTGATCGTGGATACAGCAGGACGTCTTGCTATTGATGAGCAGATGATGAACGAGATCAAGTCCGTACATTACTTCATCAAGCCTCAGGAAACTTTATTTGTAGTAGACTCCATGACCGGTCAGGATGCCGTAAATACTGCAAAAGCATTCAACGATGCATTAAACTTTGACGGTGTTGTTCTTACCAAATTAGATGGTGATACAAGAGGGGGCGCTGCTTTAACCATCCGTTCTGTAGTTGAAAAACCGATCAAATTTATTTCTACCGGTGAGAAAATGGAAGCTTTGGATCTTTTCTATCCAGAAAGGATGGCAGACAGGATTTTAGGAATGGGAGACGTTGTTTCCCTAGTGGAAAGAGCTCAGGAGCAGTTTGACGAAGAAGAAGCTAAAAAACTACACAAAAAAATCGCTAAAAACGAATTCGGTTTTGACGATTTCCTGAAACAGATCAACCAGATCAAAAAGATGGGTAATATGAAAGACCTTATGGGAATGATTCCGGGGGTTGGAAAGGCAATCAAAGACGTTGAGATCAGTGACGATGCTTTCAAGCATATTGAGGCTATCATCTACTCTATGACGCCTGACGAAAGAAGAAGACCTTCTATCATCAATACCCAGAGAAAACAGAGAATTGCAAAAGGAGCAGGAAGAAAGATCGAAGATGTGAATCAGCTGATGAAGCAGTTCGAGCAAATGGGTAAAATGATGAAAATGATGCAGGGACCTCAGGGCAAACAGATGATGCAGATGATGAGCAAAATGCCAAATATGCCAGGCATGGGCGGAATGATGGGAAAATAACAGTACCTAATACAAAAACGATAAAAAAACTCTCAGAAATTTCTGAGAGTTTTTTATTTTTTATTTGAATTTATATCCTAATCCGATCTGGAAGAAATTCATTTTCAGTTTTTCGCCGTTTACAGGATCTTTGATCATATTGGTAAGACCGAAGCTGTAACGCGCATCTACAAATAATCCTTTGTATACATTATAGTCAGCGCCTAAAACCAAACCGAATTCAGCAGACTTAAGGTTATCATCAAAATTCTTTTCAAGGAATTGTTCACCTTCATTGACAGCCTGTTGATTGGCCATTCCTCCTGATACATCAATATTTACTTTCGTATTTGTTCTAAAGCTTACAAAAGGACCTGCATATACTCCAAGTTCAGGAGTAGCATAATATCTTGCAGTTACAGGAACCACAATCCTGTTGAAATTGAATTTTTCTGTAACGGTAATTCCCATTGTTGAAACTTCAACCTTTCCACCCAGATTTGCATACTGAACTTCTCCCTGTACAGCAAATTTATTGTTGAATTGATGCTCTACCAAAGCGCCAACATAGAAGCCTGATTTAGATTTCAGACCTCCACTTACGCCTTCAAACGCGTCAAGATCGTCATTTGAGTTCAGTTTTGATAAGGCATAGCCAGCTTTTACACCGAATTTTGTCTGCGCATTCATTCCTGCACAAAAAGCAAGAGCTGATGCCAATAAGATTTTTTTCATGGTTATTTATTTAAAAAATGTTTTCAAAGATAAAAAAAGCCCTAAAATAATTAGGGCTTCTATGTTTACAAATGCTTTGTTAATTACTTAGCAAATACATATTTAACTCCGAAAGTTACGGAAGATAAATTTAAACCGAAGTTATAGTTGTTAGTTGCATCACCATCTTTTGGCTTATAGTTGCTGTAACCGAACTCTCCAATTGTAGCTTCGATAGACCAGTTTTTGTTTAGGAAATAATCCAAACCTGGCTTCACAGTAACACCAACCTGAGTATATTTAGCTTCAGTAGAAACTGAAGTTGTAGATGTAGTGCTTCCTGTAGTAACTACTGAATTACTCTCTGTTTCAGTTTTTCCGAACTGCATTGGCACTGCCAATTGTCCGAAAATATATAACTTGTCAGATAAAGTCCAATATTTTCTTACGAAAGGAGCAACAACAAAAGCAGGCTTCTTAGTGATATCCTCGCTTACAACTGTAGCACCTGGCAATGTTGTAGTAGTTGTTTCAGTTGTTTTTTCAGTTTGGTAACCAACTCCAACTCCAACTGCAAGGTTTGTTCCTACGAAATATCCAACTGTAGGTAATACGTTGAAGTTTTCTTTCTTGTAGTTCCCGTTATCACTTTCTACTTGAGAATACCCAACAGAACCTGATAAATATGCAGTACCTTTAGCAATCTGTGCATTAGATAAACCGAAAAGTGCAACAGCACCCGTTAATAATAATTTTTTCATTTTAAAAAATTTTAATACTTTCTGAGGACAAATTTACAGTGGGTCCCGCTAATATTAAAATTTGTTAATGTGATTAATATCATTGATCAATATTGGCTTTTTACAGGAATAAAACATAATAATAGTACTGTTTTGATTTTTTCACAATTTTATGAATAAATACATTATAATTTACTAATTGAAGAGTGATATAGTTAACTTTTTTAATTTGTTAGATTTATTAATACTATCCATTTTTTTGCTTCTAACAATTTAAAATGTTAATATATAAATCATTACTTGTTAAAATAAAATTAAAATACTGCTTTAAAGCAGCATTAATATTATCCTTTTTGTTAGTTTTTTCCTTTATTATGCAGATACATAACAATTGTATGTTCCTTTTATCCCGAATACAGCCCCTGCAGTCACAAAATGTCCGGAAGGGAACGGTGTTGTCACCAGAAAATACATTCCTGTTTTCTGACGTGAATCAATTAGCTGATTTACATTAATATCAAATGTCCATTTATAACGTGGAAAACCTTCATATTTCGCTCCGGTAAGATAAAGCATACAGTTAGAAGCCTGTATAAATGCTGTATTTTTAAGTGCTAGATTTTCATTATTAATAAGACCTATATCATCCATATATTCAGTTCCTTCTGAAAGATGTCTTTCCAGTAATAAATTCCCGTCTTTATCATAGAGTTTGTACCACCCGCTGCAAACTCTTGATATCACACCTTTAGAAGTAGGATTCTGTGCTGCAAGTTTGGTACTTAGCTGAACTTCTTTGCTTCCTGCAAATTGCAAATAATCGTAAGTAGTCGTATTTTCAAGATAATCTTTCAAACTGTAAAATTGTGCATCCTTTACAATTTCATTATTAGTATAAGTTAATGTAGAGGCTTTTCCATCTACTTTGTATGAAACTTTTACATCCTTATTCTCTGAAGAAGTTATTTCTTCATTCATCTGATCAGACTGGCAAGATAATGAAGTCAAAAGAATGGATACAGCCAGTGCAGCTTTAATTTTTTTCATGGTTCAATTTTTAAGTTAATGATCAGCAAAAATATATCCCTAAATTGGGATAAAGAAAAAGAAAAGCATGACTTTTATCACAAAATAAACTAAAAAACTCCGGCTTAAAAGCCGGAGTTCTGAATTATTTTTTACTTTTTCTTATTTAATGAAGAAATTGTATCCAAGATTAATAGCACCTACATTCCAGTTTGCTCTATACCAACCGTAGTCACGTTTATTGCTGATTGTCTGGTAACCTAAATAAAGTTCACCTTTTGCCATCTGGTAACCAAACTTAGGCTGTGCATAGAAACCACCGTCTACCCCATCTTTTACAGAAATTCCGTATCCAAGGTCTAATCCTACAAAAATAGGTGCTCCTGAAAACTTATATTTTCCGGAAACCGCTACAGGAATAAATCCGAAATCATCAAAATGGTCTTTTCCAAAGAAATGAGAATATCCTGTTGCCACCCCAAGGTCAAGTCCTTTTGTAATATTCCACATATAAGCGGCATCTACTCCTAATGTAAATGAAGAGGCATCGCTGGCATCTCCTACCGGAATACCGATATGACCGCCCAGTTTAAAACCTTCCTGCGCCTGTGCAGCACCGCCCAGCAGCGCAAAAGCACCTAGTAAAAATAACTTTTTCATTTTTTAAATAGTTTGATTGATGCCACAAAATTACTAATTATTTTTATTATTAACATAAAATTAACAGCAGAGGTTTATTGAAAGAAAAGAAGCGGGCCAAATTTGGCCCGCTTCTTATTTTTTACAAGTTCTGAAAAATTAGTTTCCTCCGAATTTGAAACCAACACCTACCTGAAAGAAGCTGTTAGTCAGTTTTCCATCTCCGGAATCCTTAGCTAAATTAGAAACTCCCATGTTGTATCTGGCGTCGAAAAACAGACCGTTTTCCAATGCATACTCAGCACCTAAGAAAGGAGCAATATTCAGAGTATTAACCTGGTCTTTAATGTCTCTCTCATCATCTGCAGAAATTTCGAATCCAGGAATCATTCCCAAACCAAGATCTGCTACAGTTTTTGTCTTTGCAGAAATGATAAGTCCGAAACTCGCTCCGGCAGAAACTGACAAACCTTCAGTAATAAAGTATTTAGCAGAAACAGGAATCAAAATAGTCCCGAAAGTGGTCTTGTTCTTAATGTTAAAGAATGTACCTTCCTCTTCTACTTTTTCAGTGATTTTACCTCCCAGTGGCGAGTATAAAACTTCCCCCTGAAGAGCAAACTTATCACTTAGTTTATGCTCTACCAAAGCACCAACATAGAAAGTGTGTGAAGGATCTGTATTTTCAGAATCCCCGTTGTCTTTAAATTTTAAAGTTGAAAGTGAGTAACCAGCTTTAGCTCCAAATCTTGTTTCTTGAGCACTTAGATTAGCGCTAACTACAGCCGCAACTGCAATAAGTAAAAATTTTCTCATGATTATTTTTTAGTATTCGATGGCAAAACTAAGCTTTTTTTTTAAAACACCAAATAGTGGCTAAAAATATTATCATAAATGCAAAATTAATTAGAACAAGTTGGTAATCTAAATTTAATCTTTCAGCCTTTTATCTTCTTCGTTGTAGGCAAGAATAATCTTTTTCACCACAGGATGCCTCACCACATCTTCTTCTGTAAGATGTACAAAACCAATTTCTTTAACGTCTCTGAGAATTCTCATCGCTTCCTTCAATCCGGATTGCTGTTTTGGGGGCAAATCAATTTGGGTTGGGTCTCCGGTGATGATAAATTTGGCATTCATCCCCATCCTTGTCAGGAACATTTTCATTTGGGCATGGGTTGTGTTCTGAGCTTCATCCAGAATTACAAAGGCATCATCCAGTGTACGCCCTCTCATAAAAGCTAAGGGAGCTACTTCAATTACTTTTTTCTCCATAAACCCTTCCAGCTTCTCGTGAGGAATCATATCCCTTAATGCGTCATATAGTGGTTGCAAATAAGGATCCAGCTTTTCTTTCAGGTCTCCCGGCAGGAACCCAAGACTCTCCCCTGCTTCTACAGCGGGTCTGGTCAGGATAATTCTTTTTACCTGCTTATCTCTCAAAGCTCTTGCTGCCAATGCCACACTGGTATAGGTTTTCCCGGTTCCCGCAGGCCCGATTGCAAAAACCATATCCTTTTTCTCGGTCTCTTTAACCAGTTTTTTAAGGTTGGTTGTTTTCGCTTTGATGATCTTGCCATTAACACCTTTTACAATGATATCCTGATCAAAAATCAGTTGTTTTTCATGCTCATCCTTAATATTCAGCACATTTTCAACGTCTTTTAAAGCGATCGAATTATTCTCAGAGATAAATTTTACAAGGTTATCCAGTTTTTGTTTTAATATATCCAAAGCTTCCTGATTGCCCATTGCAAAGACAAAATGGTCTCTTCCAGTGATCTTAAGCGTAGGAAAGCTTGATTTTAATAAGTTGAAATATTGGTTATTAACGCCATAGAAGGTCTTTACATCGATGTCCTCCAAATCATATGTTAATTCAAACATGCAGTATTTTATTTTTATTAGATTTTAAAATTAAAGCTTTTTTTCAAATTTATATCAATTCTTTTCTACAATCTTTTGGGGCTTTCTTTATATTTTAAATAACTTTGCAGGAAACACTATTTATTCTATCACAATCCATGTCGATTATTACCCTTACTTCGGATTTCGGAAATTTAGATTACAGAGTTGCCGCTGTGAAAGGCAAAATCCTGTCTCTAAATCCTAAGGTTAATATTATTGATATTAGCCATGATATCCAGGCTTTCAACCTCATACAGACCTCATATATAGTACGGAATGCCTATAAATATTTTCCAAAAGGGACCATTCATATCCTTTCTGTAGACAGTTTTTACAACAGATCAAGAAAAAATATTCTGTACAAGGCAGATGGCTCTTATTTTTTAGCAGCTGACAACGGTCTTTTAAGTCTTATCTTTTTTGATATCAAGCCGGAAGCCATCTACGAAATTACCTTAAACAACCGCTTCGATGATGTGATCAACTTCACGTCTACTGATGTTTTTGTACCTGCAGCAGTGCATCTGGCCAATGGCGGACTTCCTGAAGTGATCGGGAGGAAAATAGATACCTCCAAACAGCTCCTGTTCCCTAAACCGGTTTTCAATGAATCTGAAAAAATGATCATTGGTGAAGTCACCTATATTGATAATTTCGGAAATATAATCTCAAATATCAGCAAAGACTTTTTCGAAAGCAGTGGTAAAGGAAATGAAGGTTTTACCATAAAATTCAGAAATTTAACTCTTTCGAGAGTATATTCCAGCCATACGGAAGTAGTTTCAGACTGGGAGAGGGAAACGGAATTTCACGGGCAGTCGGCAGCAATCTTCAATGACAGTCAGCTTTTGGAGCTTACCATCTATAAAGGAAGTAAAAAAAACGGGGCAAAAAGCCTGTTTGGACTCAATGTAGGCGAGAATATCTACGTTGAATTTGTCTAAGATTATATATTCCATAAAAAAACCGATTTTTTTTATATATTTGTCAAAATCTAAAAATTAAAAATGGCAGAATACAAATTATTGCTTCCTTCCATGGGAGAAGGTGTTATGGAAGCGACAATTATCACTTGGTTATTCAATGAAGGTGATAATGTAAAAGAGGATGATTCCGTAGTTGAAATTGCAACAGATAAGGTAGATTCAGACGTTCCGACACCAGTTTCGGGGAAAATTGTAAAAATCCTGAAACAGAAGGACGAAGTTGCTAAAGTTGGTGAAGCCATTGCTATTTTAGAAATTGAGGGAGAAGGCGGAAATACAGCTTCAGAAGTAATAACAGAAGCTCCGGCAGCCACTCCTGATCCGGAAACTTTAAAAACTATCGAACAGCCGCTACAGGCAACTGCTTCCAATGTGGAATTTTCAGGTGACCTTTACCTGTCTCCACTTGTAAAATCAATTGCACAGCAGGAAAACATTTCCGAATCTGAGCTTAAAACAATTAAAGGAAGCGGTTTAGAAGGAAGAATTACAAAAGAAGATATATTAGGCTATGTTTCCAACAGAGGAAATCAGCCGGCTCAGCAGGCAGCCCCTGTACAAACTGCAGCTCCGGCAGCACCACAGGCTGTGGCTTCAGCACCGGTTTCCACGGTTCCTGTAGCAGCAGGTGATGAGATCATTCCAATGGACAGAATGAGAAAAATCATTGCTGAAAACATGGTAAAAGCAAAACAGATTGCTCCGCATGTTACCTCTTTCATTGAAACAGACGTTACCAATGTCGTAAAATGGAGAAATAAGCATAAAGATATTTTTGAGAAACGTGAGGGTGAAAAACTGACTTTCATGCCGATTTTCGTGAAAGCTGTAGTGAAAGCTATCCAGGATTTCCCAATGATCAATGTTTCCATCAGCGGAGAGAATATCATCAAAAAGAAAAATATCAATATCGGTATGGCGACTGCTTTACCGGATGGAAACCTTATCGTTCCTGTTATTAAAAATGCTGACCAGCTATCGCTTTCAGGTTTGGCAAAAGCAATCAATGATCTGGCTTACAGAGCAAGAAACAAGAAATTAAGACCTGAAGATACTCAGGGAGCTACTTATACTATTTCCAACGTAGGAAGTTTTGGAAACCTGATGGGTACGCCTATTATTCCTCAGCCTCAGGTGGCTATTTTAGCTATCGGTGCTATCGTTAAGAAGCCTGCTGTTCTTGAAACCAAAGACGGGGATGTTATTGCGATCCGTCAGCTGATGTTCATGTCTCACTCTTATGACCACAGAGTAGTAGACGGATCGTTAGGCGGAATGATGCTGAAACATGTTCATGATTATCTTCAGAACTGGGATCTGAATACAGAAATTTAACAGATAATGCCGGATAAGTGACCCATTTTTTAAAAAAATCATGTGGAACTTATCAAAACATCTTACCATACAAAACCTTCGATCTTTTCGAAGGTTTTTTTCTATTAAAACTTTATCTGTACATTTGAGTCAAATCATGAAACAAAATAATCTTAAATAAACATCACAACCATCTCAAAATATGAAAAGAGTAACTTTAATTGCAATCATTTCATTATGTGTCATCATTGCAACCTATTTTATCGAAATTATCATAGGATTTTTCAATACTGACAATATCATATACATATACCGTTTTTGCAGTGTATTGAGTATATTAGGTTATGTCGGCCTCTTACCCTTCTTTATTAAGCTTTATCAAAAACAACAATAATGGATAAAGAATTAAAAGAACTTTTCGAAATCAAAGAAGATGAAAAAATATTAGTTTCAGAAGAGAAGCAGGATATTCAAAAGCATATTCTTATCCGTCTTGGAATATTAATAGCCGGCACCATTGGTTTTATTGTAATCATACTTAATTCCAATGGTTGGGATGTTTTAGGTTACCTGATATTTATGTTTGCATTTCATGCGGTATGGCTTGTTGGTATTCTTATTGAAACATTCATCCTGCATATCAACAACAAATATACTCTCAGGAATACCAATCTGATATTTACTGCTGTTATGCTGGTTCTTTATTGTATCGGATATGTTACAGTGTTCAACCCACAGTTTTAATCATTATCAATATAAAAGCTTCCTCAAAAGGGAGAAACTCAAGGGTTAACGAAGCTGTAAAAGTTTTTGCATTAAATGTTAAAGAAAAACCTCAATCGGCAAATGCTTTTGATAGTTTGGGTGAAGGTTATTTTTCAATTAAAAATTACACTTTGGCCCTGGAAAATTATAAAAAATCTTTAGAATTAAATCCTGAAAATACTAACGCTTCAAATATGATTAATAAAATACAGAACTTAACAACAAAGAATTAAATAAGATTTAAAATCAAATCGTTCAATAAAGTCAATCCCGCGAAAGTTGGGATTTTTTTTATTTGAAAATTTGAGTAATAATTTTATCTTTAAGACATTCAAAGCTTCATTAATGGAAATAGATTTCAGAAAACTACATGCTGCCAAACTATTTGACTTTTCTAAAAAAGAAGAAGAATTAATTCTGGAAATTTATGAGAATCTATTTGAAAATTATGATCTTTCGGTGATGAATATAGAAGATTCTCCTTATAATGATTTTAAAACCAATGATGAAATCCCCTTGATTACTCCAAAAATCTGTTACTTTATTACAGACAGATACAGAAATTTTTCTTTTTATCTTTTTATAGTAAGTAAAAAAGGAACAACAGCAAAAGGAGCACGTACGACCAGTGAGTACGACAGCCTACAGATTTGGGGAATCAAAAAATTGAATGAAGATTTCAGTTTTATCACTCTCAATAAAAAGAAACTCGCTGATAAAATAGCAGGAATTTTCAGCAGCTTTAACATTAATTTTAATAATGACTCGGACTTTAAAGATTTTTATGTTTTGGGAAGTGACCAATATAAAACAATGTCATTTTTAACCCCTGATAGAAAAAAAACAATCAAAGAATTCCCTGATGACGAGTTCCAGCTGACCGTTAAAAATAACCTGTTAAGTTTTGGACTGCCCAAAGAGCTTTCTATAAACAATGCTTTAATAACAGCTGCTTTTTTAAAAGAAATCTAATTCTACCTTTTAATTACGCACTTATACAAAACAAACAAATGCTGAAAATTCTCTTCCTCATCCGAAAAGGCCTTAAAAAGTCTTTCGATAACATCCGCAACGAACAGCTGAAAAACAATCTGCTACAGGCTATTCCTTTCTGGATAGGTTCTGTGATCACAGGATTTTTTGCCGTGATGTATGCCAAAATATTCGCATGGGGAGAACACCTGTTGAATTTCATTATGAACTGGAACGCCTGGATGATTTTCATCATTGCTCCGATAGGTTTTGTCCTTTCCTGGTGGCTGGTAAAGGAATTTGCCCCGAATGCCAAAGGTAGCGGCATTCCGCAAGTGATGGCAGCGGTAGAACTGGCCAATCCAAAGGAACACACCAAAATCAGAAGCCTTCTTAGTTTAAAGATTATTGTTTTCAAAATCATTTCATCCGTAGTTCTGGTAATCGGCGGCGGAGCTGTGGGAAGAGAAGGACCAACCATCCAGATCGCCGGATCGGTTTTCAGGAAAGTGAATGAATATCTGCCCCACTGGTGGCCGAAGATCTCTAAGAAAAATATGATTATGACAGGCGCAGCGGCAGGGCTTGCGGCAGCATTCAATACGCCTTTGGGAGGAATTGTATTTGCTGTGGAAGAACTTTCCAAAACCCATATCAATTATTTTAAAACAGCTTTATTCACTGCTGTGATTATTGCAGGATTAACCGCGCAGACTTTAGCAGGATCTTATTTATATTTGGGGTATCCGAAAACAAATGATGTTTCTCTGATGGTGATGTTCCCCATTATTCTTGTAGCGGGAACGGCCGGAATTCTGGCCAGCCAGCTTTCCGTAATGATGCTTAAAATGAATGACTGGAAAAAAAGAAAACTCAAAACTGATAGAGCCAATATCCTTTTCCTCGTTCTTTGTGCCCTGTTCATTGCTTCTATTGCCTATTTTATCAACCGTGAAATTCTGGGCTCAGGAAAAGAAATCATGGAGCGTGTTCTTTTTACCAAAGACAAACATGAAGACTGGTATGTCCCTATTTTAAGGATGCTTGGCCCTGCTCTTTCTTTTACATCAGGTGGTGCAGGTGGAATCTTCGCCCCGGCCCTTACTGCGGGAGCCAGTATAGGTTCTGTGATCTCAGGAGCCATTCATTTAAGCCCTAACGAAACGAACGTTGTCATCCTTGGAGGAATGGTCGCCTTCCTTACCGGAATCACCAGGGCTCCGTTTACATCCGCTATTATTGTACTTGAAATGACCGACAGGCATTCCCTTATTTTTCATTTGATGTTGGCCGGTATGGTCTCTTCCATCGCTTCTATTCTGGTAAGCAGGCATTCCTTATATGATGTGATTAAAGTGAATTTCCTCACGGAGATCAGAAGTAAGGATTAGTTCCGTGGTTCGGGATGCAGGATGCGGGGTTTCAGTCACAGAATGATACTTTAAGTTCAAAAACTTTTAACTCGAAACGAAAACCCGGAACTTTAAATTAGAATCTCGGAACCCGCACCCCGAAACAATTTTACTATCAGTATTGCATATTATAAATATATTCTCTAATTTTGCACCTCGAAATAATTAACAAATTCATTTAACATTATGAACAATTACGAAACTGTTTTCATTTTAACTCCCGTTCTATCTGATGCTCAGGTAGAGGAAGCAGTGAAAAAATTTGAAGATCTTTTAAAAGAAAAGAACTGTGAAATCGTTGCCAAAGAAAACTGGGGATTAAAAAAACTAGCTTATCCGATCCAATTGAAAAAGAACGGATTCTACACTTTAATCGAGTTTAAAGGTGAAGGTACTGTAGTTGCTGATTTAGAATTGGCATTCAAACGTGACGAAAGAGTAATCCGTTACCTGACTACAAAACTTGACAAGCACGCTGTTGAGTATGCTGTAACTAGAAGAACTAAAATCAAAGCAGCTAGAGCTTAATTATTAACCCTATTTTTAAAAAAGACAAGACATGGCAATAGACGAAATGGCTAAACAAGCCTCAGCTGGAGGAGAATCTGAAGTAAAATTCCTTACTCCGCTTGATATCAATACTAAATCTGAAAAGAAATATTGTAGATTCAAAAAATACGGAATTAAGCACGTTGATTACAAAGATGCTGATTTCTTATTACAGTTCGTAAACGAGCAAGGTAAAATCTTACCAAGAAGATACACTGGAACTTCTTTAAAATACCAAAGAAAAGTTTCTGCTGCTATCAAAAGAGCAAGACACCTTTCTTTACTACCTTACGTAGCTGACTTATTGAAATAAGACAAAAAAATAAATAAAAGAAGAGGGCAACCTCTTCTTTTGTTGCTGAATAAATAATTAATTCTAACTTGATTTTAGATTTCAGATGTCAGAATAAAGGCTTTAAGTCTAACTTCTAATATCTAACTTCTAACATCTAAAAAAAGGACAACAACAATGGATATCATCCTAAAAAAAGACGTAGAAAACTTAGGACTTGAGTTTGATACAGTAAGCGTAAAGCCTGGTTATGCAAGAAACTTCCTAATCCCTCAAGGATTTGCACTTTTAGCTACTCCTAAAAATAAAGCAGCTTTAGAAGCTACTTTAGAAGCTAGAAAAGAAGAAGAAGCTAAATTAATCGCTACAGCTAACGGTGTAGTTGAGCAGTTGAAGAAAACATCTATTACTATCCCTGCAAAAGTAGGTTCAGGTGATAAATTATTCGGATCTATCAACAATGCTGATCTTGCTGAAGCTTTAGGAAAAGCTGGTGTTTCTGTAGAGAAAAAATACATCAAAATTCCTGGTAATACAATCAAGAGAACTGGTAAATTCACAGCTCTTATCAGACTTCACAGAAATGTTGAGTACAACTATGAATTCGACATCGTATCTGACGCTCCTGTAGTAGCTGCTCCAGCTGCTAAAAAAGAGGAAGTAAAATCTGAAGAAGAAGCTTAATAAGCTGAATTTCTCGAAATACAAAACCACTTCGTTTGAAGTGGTTTTTTTGTGCTTAATTTATAGGGTTTGCGAGTATTTTTTAACTACCTCGTCTTTTTGCGGTGCAAAAATCCACCCCTTCAGTGAAGGGGAATTCGGGTCGACATAAATTCTTATAATTAAGAAGTCATTGGCTTGCAGTATATCACGTAACTCGAAGCCCGAATCACGAACCCAAAAGCTCTCCTACTCTCCAACATAGCTTATCTATCACCTTTCAATCTCTGCTGATACTCCGTAGGCGGCACTCCAATAACTTTCTTAAAGATATTACTGAATGATGACAGGCTATTGTATCCCACCATCATGGCTATTTCGTACATATTGTACTTTCCTTCCAGCATAAGCTCAAGAGAACGGGTAATCCTCAAGGCGCGGAGAAAACGGACGTAATTCATCCCCAGAGTCTCTTTAAACTTCCGGGAAAGGGTTCTGGTGCTCATTCCGAATTCTTTTGCTGTAGATTCAATCGTAAGGGGCTTTTCCAGATTGGCATGAATGTATTTTGCGATCTTTAACAGGGTTTCATCTTTGGGAAATGGATGTTGAACCGGAAAAGCCAGTTTTTTATCTCTCTTTTCAGGAAGAATACCTTTCAGAGCTTTGAGGAAATAATATTTTGCTCCATCATTTTTTGTGATTTTCCCATCCCAGCCTTTCGTATATAAAATCATTTCTCTCAATAAATGGCTGACCGAATAAATATTAATTTCATCAAAAAAGCCATTTTCGTTATCTTCTTTTTTAAAATAGAAATTGTAAAGATCCACTTTGGGGCTTGTTGAAAAAATATAATGCGGCGTTCCTGCAGGAATCCACATAAAGCATCTTGCAGGAAGATACCAGTGTTTGAGATCTGTAAAAACATGGACTATTCCGCCCTCTGCATAAACCAATTGGGCAGAACTGTGACGATGGATATCCGTAGTTACATTCCCTGTAAGAACATTGTAAATATAAAATTCCGCATCCTCTTCTTCTACTGCTTTAAAATGGCTGTCGTTCATCATATAAAGATATAAAGAAATTCTGAATTGGCGTAAATGAGCAAATCTTTTTCTGTTTTCACAAATCGGGTCTTATACGGGACTCCGTAACTTTGCTGCATCAAAATCAATCTAGCAAAAATCCTTTAACTAAATTATGAATATGATATTTAACGCATGCCGGTATCAGTGCATGACGTTGTGCCTGCTGCTGGCCGGCAGTTTTTTACATTCACAAATGATCGATTATCAGCATCTCAGCCTTCAGCAGGCTATTGAGACTGGTTTGAAAAACAACAAAAATATACAGATAAGCCATCTGAAAAAGGAAATGTCCGCCACCAGGGAAAAAGACCTTGCCATGGAAAAACTTCCGGATATAGAATTTCACACCAGTTATAACCAGGTGACGAATCTTTTTCAGCATCAAAACGGTTTTTTCAATAAAGCCACCAAATATGATGTCATCAACGGGATGTATGATTTTACGCTTTCAGCATCAATTCCGGTCTATATGGGTGGAAAAATAAGGAACACAGAAAAAAAAGCATCTATAGACACTGAGATCTCAGCATTAAGAACCCATTTGGATGAAAGACAGCTTAAAATGGAGATCATTACGGCCTTCCTTCAGATTCATCATTTAAAAGAGCAGCAAAGCCTTATCAATGATAAAATGAAAGAGGATTCCATCAATATCAAACAGGTAAAAAGCTTAAAAGCCAATGGAGTTGTGACGGTAAATGAAGTTTTGAGAACGTCTTTACAGCTTTCCAACCATACGATGAGCTGGACAGAACTGGATAATGATATCCAGATTGCAGAACATCAGCTTAAAACCATTCTTTCTCTTCCGGAAAACCTGGAAATGCACGTGGATACAGAAAACCTTATTTCCGACAAAACCACGATTCCTTATATTGAAGAATTAACGGAAACAGCTTTAAACAAAAATGAATCTGTAGAAATGTCCCATAAAAATCTTTCCCTGAAAGAATTGGATCAGAAAATTATAAAAGCTAATTATTTACCTAAAATTACAGCGGGCGGAGAATATTTTATCAAATACCCCAACATGATGTTCTTTCCTCCTGAACCTTATGCCTACCGTCTCGGAATGCTGGGTGTAAATCTTACCTACCCCATCGAAAACCTGTATAAAAACAAGTACAGGATGCAGGAAGCCCGGGAGAATATTGATCTGGCCAAATTACAGATCGAGGAAAACAACGAAAAAATAAGGCACAGCGTTTATGAAGCATACAAAAAGTTTGAAGAAACGGATCAGAAAGTAAAGATTGCTGAAGAAGCCATCTACCAGGCCAAAGAAAACTACCGTATTGTAAAAACAAAATATGCGAATAAATTAAGCCTGATCACAGAGCTTATCGATGCAGATAATGCGTATCTGGAGGCTGAATCCAACCTTATCTCCGTAAAAATTAACCGACAACTAAAATACTATCAACTCCAGTACACGATTGGAAACTTATAAAAACTATGGCAAAGAAACAACTGACACAAAAGGAAAAAAGAATCAACAAAACAATTACCTTGCTGGCCTGGATCCTGATCATCAGCGGAATTACAGGAATGGTAAGCTTTTATATTTTCTCAAGGAAAAATGTGACTACAAACGACGCCCAGATTGAGCAGTATATTACCCCGGTTTCAAGTAAAGTTTCAGGATTTATTAAAACCATTCGTTTTGAAGAAAATCAGTTCGTACACAAAGGTGACACATTGATTGTGATCGACAACAGGGAATTTATCAATCAGGTAAAAATGGCTGAAGCCGGCCTCCATGCCAACGCTGAAAATATCACAACCATTGAAAGCGGCGTCAACACAAAAGAAAGCGATTCTAAAATTATTGATGCCAAAATAGCTTCCGCAAAAATTGATATCTGGAGAACAGAACAGGATTTTAACCGATATAAAAACCTGGTTGCAGAAGATGCTGCTACCGAACAGCAATTTGAAAATGTAAAAGCTTCTTATGAGCAGGCAAAAGCCAATCTTTTAGCACTGGAACAACAAAAAAATGCAGTAAGAGCGGGTGCCAGCGAACAGCAGACTAAAGTAGCTCCAGTCAAAAGTCAGATTCAGCAAAGCTCCGCCAACCTGAACAATGCCAGACTTTTTCTTTCCTATACAGTCATTACAGCCCCGTACGACGGCTGGGTCGGTAAAAAAACCATTCAGGAAGGACAGCTGATTAAAGAAGGCCAGGCACTGGTACAGATCGTAAGCAAAGAAAAATGGATCATTGCCAATTACAAAGAAACCCAACTCGGGCAGATTGATACCCGGCAGGAAGTAACCGTCACTGCAGATGCTTATCCGGATATTGAATTCAAAGGAAAAGTAGTTTCGGTATCGCCGGCATCGGGCTCACAGTTTTCTTTGGTTAAGCCTGATAATGCTACAGGAAACTTTGTCAAAATCGAGCAGAGGTTTCCGGTAAAAATCATCCTGGACAATAATCAGAACAATGAAAAACTGCTATCCGGGATGAATGTTCTGGTAAGCGCAAAAAAAATTTGAAAGTAAGAGGGTTTTGAGAGTTTGAGGGTTTGAGGATGATAGCGATAAATGATGTTTATGGAAAAACTTGCACCCTTGTCTCTCGACTCTTTCTCTTAGTTCTTAGTTCTTGGTTCCTAGCTCTTGGCTCTTGGCTCTTGGTTCTTAATTTTCCCCCACATAAATTACCATGCAACATAATACTGTTTATCATAAATGGGTCCCACAATGGCTGAAACTGCCGCTTTTGGTACTGGCACTGTTTCCCCACCTGATGTTGTTGTCGCTGCTGCACTCCAACAGTGCCTTCACCTCTTCTTTTATGGATGTAGATTCAGATGACATCCAGTATCTGATGATTCTGATGTACGGAACATTTGTAGTTACTCTTTTGGTTTTACAACGGTTTATGGCTTATTTCAGCGTAAAATATTATGTGCTGCTGATGTCTTCCATTTCCGTGATTATTTTGTATATCCTGTCCGTTACCAATAATTACCAGGTTATTCTGGTCGTACGTTTCCTGGAAGGAATTTTCGGGCTTCTGGAAGGTGCCATTTTTCTTCCGCTGATTATTGCCGAACTGAAAACCAAGCATGCCAAGGTAATAGCCTACCTTTTTATGTATACCATTATGCTGACAGGTGGAACGGTTACCACTTCTTTACTGAAATCAAGCATTGAAAATTATGATTTTCAGCATATGATCCTGATGATGGTTTATTTTCATGTTTTTGTCCTGATTATTGGAGTTGCCCTGTTCAATACCAACAGATTCTTCCCGAAAATGCCGCTTTATCAACTGGATATCACGAGCTGGTTCCTATTATGGGCCTGTCTTCAGTCTGGAGGATATGCTATTATTTACGGAAAAAGACTGATGTGGTTTCAGTCGGATACCATCGTAATGTGTCTCTTTATATTTTTGATTTCAGGAGGTCTGTTTATGCTAAAACAGAGGAATTCCAAAAGACCTCTCTTTCATTTTGAAGTTTTCAGCTCAAGAAACGTTGTTGCCGGAATGATTCTGTTTTTCATCTTCTATCTGATCCGGTCCGGTCTGAATAATGTTTACAGCGTTATGGCAACAGTCTGGAAATGGCCGTGGGATTATATTGTCAATATTCAATACTGGAATGTGGCGGGAACGCTTATCGGTATTATTTTATCCGGAATATGCCTGATGCGGGGCATTTCTTCCAGAATCGTTTTCTTTACCGGGTTTCTGCTGCTGGCGATAGATTGTGCATGGTTTACCTATACATTCTACCCGGACACTACCCTTTCAACCATCTGTCCTCCTTTATTTCTGCAGGGAGTTGCACAGGGATTACTGTTTACCCCTTTGGTTTTCTTTTTAATTTCCGGAACGCCGGAAGAATATCTCTCTAACGCAACAGCTCTGGGGACTACAACGCGTTTCTGGACCACTGCGATCGGATATGCTTTGATGCAGAACCTGATGCTGTTTTTAACGTTAAAGCATTCTGATACATTGAGCTTTAACCTTACCGATACCAATCCTGTCTTTTACAGCCAGTGGAATCAGGTCTTCGGAGCTCAGTTATCCAGACTGCCCGTCAATGAATCTTTATCTCTGACTGCCGGAGCTTTTAAAGCAAAAATAACAGCACAATCGGTCCTTCTGTCCAATATGGAGATTTTTACAGGACTGTTCTGGCTGGCTTTAGTCACAGCATTTGCTTTACTGCTGTATCATCCTGTGAAAATAGCAATACGGAATATCATGTGATTTAGGCCGAAAATTTGCTGTAGTTTCAGAAATTTGATTGTATGAACATTCAGGAAATTGTAAATCATCAGAAAGATTTTTTCAAAACACAGCAGACAAAGAATATTAAGTTCAGGAAAATGTATCTTGAAAAGCTTAAAAACATCGTTATAAGTAACGAGGAACTTTTGTACAAAGCCATTGATAAAGATTTTGGCAAATCAAGATTTGATACATTTACAACGGAAATTTCCTTTATCCTGAATGATATTGATTATTATCTGAAGAATTTAAATTCACTTTCAAAGCCCAGAAAAGTCAGAACCAATCTGGCCAACCAGATCGGGAAAAGCAGGATACATTCCGAACCTCTGGGTAATGTTCTTGTCATAGGTGCCTGGAATTATCCTTACCAATTATCATTTTCTCCTGTAATTGCAGCCCTTGCAGCAGGGAACTGCTGTATTTTAAAGCCAAGTGAAATTGCAGAAAATACAATGAAACTGATGGCCAGACTCATTAATGAAAACTTTCCTCCCGAATATTTGTACGTGTATGAAGGCGGTATTGAGGAAACCACAGAGCTTTTGAAGCTGAAATTCGATAAAATATTCTTCACCGGAAGCACCAAGGTTGGAAAAATCGTTTATCAGGCTGCTGCAGAGAATTTAACGCCTGTTGTTCTTGAACTGGGTGGAAAATCACCCGCTATTGTCACCAAAGATGCCAATCTGGAAGTCGCTGCCAAACGAATTGTATGGGGAAAGTTTCTCAATGCCGGACAAACCTGTGTTGCCCCGGACTATCTTTTGGTTGAAGAACCTGTCCGCGAACAGTTCCTCGAAATGCTGAGAAAATATATTACGGAGTTTAAATACGGACCGGATGCCGACTCTTATACAAGAATCATCAACCGCAAAAATTTCGACCGGCTGGTAAGGCTTATTAACAGGGATAAAATTTATTTTGGTGGGAATTCTGACGAAAGGAAACTGTTTATAGAGCCTACTCTTCTGAATAATGTAAACTGGGAAGATGAAATCATGCAGGAAGAGATCTTCGGCCCGATACTTCCGGTCATCAGCTTTACCAACTTCAACCTGGCCATCAATACCATTCTTGAACTGGAAAAACCTCTTGCCGCCTATCTTTTTACCCGGAATTCTGAGGAAAAAGAAATTTTCACTGCGAAATTGTCGTTTGGAGGAGGATGCATCAATGATGTCATTATGCATTTAGGCAATGACCGCCTGCCTTTTGGAGGAGTTGGAAATTCCGGTATCGGCAGTTACCATGGATCTTATGGCTTTGAAGCTTTTTCGCATCAGAAATCTATTCTGGAAAAATCAACATGGGGCGAGCCAGATATAAAATATCCGCCTTATTCGGATAAAAAATTAAGCTGGATCAGGAAGCTATTATAAATAAAAAACCGGGAAAATTTTCCCGGTTTTTTTTTATGATTTAGGAGCCCATTCATTAAAGAACTCCTGCACTTTTTCCTTACTGTATCCTTTTCCTTCTTCAAGAACCGAACTGTCTTTTAAAACATGAACTATTTTGCCGTTTTTATCCAGGACAATGAAAAAAGGATAACCCAGCTTTTCTTTAATGTCTACATATTTGGAAAAAACTTTTTCATTTTTATTATCCGGTGAATAATTCAAGTGATAATATACATAGTTTTTATCTACAGTTTCCTTAAGTTCAGGGGTACTTTGAACAAAATTATTAAAACGGAGACACCAGATACACCAGTTTCCACCAGCCTGGATCATTATATTCTTCCCTTCTTTTTTAGCCTGGGCAATAAGTTTATTAATATCAGCTTCAGCATTCGCTTTAGGATCATAAGGTTTTGGCAGTTTGGCTTTTTCTTCTGCTGCTTTCTTTTTAGCATCCAGTTCTGCTTGATCAGCTTTTACCAGAAGAGCATTATCCTGCTTTCTTCCTTCCGGTGTGTTTGTTTTTTCCTGAGAAAAAGCAAGTATGCTTAATCCAAGAAAGGCTATGATCGACAATTTTTTCATAACATAAAAATAAAAAAAATAATACTTATCACAAGCAAAAATAGAACCATAATTTTATTATCACTAAATTTGCATGTTTTATGAATTTCCTGATCAAAATATTATATTTCATTTCCAAGCTTCCGCTTAAAGTATTGTATATTTTTTCGGACGTTATGTTTTTCTTAAACTATTATCTGGTAGGCTACCGGAAAAAGGTGATCACCCAGAATCTCAGAAATTCTTTTCCTGAAAAAACAGAAGAAGAAATCAGGGTTATCAGAAAGAAATTCTATCTTAATTTTTCCGATTATCTTGTAGAAACCATTAAGTCTTTCAGCATTTCCGAAACGGAATCAAGGGTCAGAATGCAGCATATCAATCAGGAAGTCTTCCATGAAGCTAAGGCAGAAGGTAAAAATGTGATCATGCTTGCCGGACATGTCTTTAACTGGGAGTGGATCAACGCCCTTGCGAGAATTATTCCACAGAAGCACTGCCATCCGGTCTACAGAAAGGTAAACAGCGATTTCTGGGAAAACCAGATGAAAGTAGTAAGGAACAAATTCGGGAATGAAGCACTTGAGGCCAATGAAGTAATTATGAATATCTTCAGATCCAAAAACGATGGTGAATCCGCTTATATGTTTGTGGCAGACCAAACACCGCACGTTGCTCATGTCAATTACGGATTGGAATTCCTTCACCAGAGAACACCCGCTTTTATCGGCTATGATAAGCTTGCTACCAGAATGGACCTTGCTTTCATCTACTGCGAAATGAAAAAGGTGAAACGCGGCTATTATCAGGTAAATTATCACAGGATATATCCCGAAGGTGAAAAGTTTGCAGAACATGAAGTGGTAAGAAAATTTCATCAGCTTCTTGAAAATACCTTACACAAGCATCCTGATAATTATCTCTGGTCCCACAGAAAATGGAAATACCAGGATTCCATTAAAACGTTTGATGCTGAAAAAATATAATCCTGATGCCAAACAATTTAGCAGTTGTCATTTTAAACTGGAATGGAAAAAACTGGCTTGAGAAGTTTCTTCCCAGTGTGGTCAGCTTTTCCCAAAATGCAGATATTTATATAATAGATAATCTTTCAACCGATGATTCTGTCTCTTTTATACAGGCTCATTTTCCTACCGTAAAAATTGTCAGAAACAATAAAAACTATGGTTTTGCAGGCGGATATAATGAAGGTTTAAAAGAAATAAAAAACGAATATTACTGCCTTCTCAATTCGGATGTAGAAGTTACCGAAAACTGGATCAGTCCTGTATTGGATTTATTTCAAAAAGATTCCTCCATCGCGGCAATACAGCCTAAAATATTATCCTTTAACAACAAAAAACAATTTGAGTTTGCAGGTGCAGCCGGAGGTCTTATCGACAATCTGGGCTATCCTTACTGCCGCGGACGAATATTTGATGATCTGGAAGAGGATAATGGGCAATATGACGACGAAACAGAAATTTTCTGGGCCTCCGGCTGCTGTTTCTTTATCCGTTCAGAGGACTTTTGGGAACAGAACGGTTTCGATGAAAGATTTTTCGCCCATCAGGAAGAAATTGATCTTTGCTGGCGACTGATCAACTCAGGAAAGAAAATTTTCTACACAGGCAGATCAAAAGTATATCATGTAGGCGGAGGAACCCTGAATAAGCAAAGCGCACAGAAAACGTATTTGAATATCCGGAATAACCTTTCTATGATGCTGAAAAACCTGCCATTCCCAAAGTTGATAGGGCTCATATTTTTCAGACTGTGCTTAGATGGAATTGCCGGGATTTATTTCGGGCTGAAAAATGGATTCCCCCATTTATGGGCTGTTGTGAGAGCTCATTTTGGGTTTTATGGCCAGCTCCCGCAAACCTGGAAACTACGGCAGAAGCATCAGAAATCTGAGTTTTATCAATCGAAATGGCTGATTTTTAAGCACTTTTTAGGTGGTAAATAGTTGTTCCGGGATTCGGGTTTCGTGATGCAAAATACGAGATTATAAATATGTTCAGGTTTAATTTTTCTAAGGACATCCTTTAATTCCCCTTCTGTGAAGGGATGGATTTTTGCAGAGCAAAAAGACGGGGTAGTTTAAAAATAATGACACATGAAACTGATCTCACAAAAATTTCATAACTTACATCTATAAACGACTTTACATTTAATTTAAATTCTTCACAACTAAAACATGGATTTTTGCGCAATAGACTTTGAAACCGCCACTCACGAAAAAAGCTCGGCTTGTGAAATGGGTATTTGTATTGTTCAGGATTCCAAAATTGTGGAAACGAAAACCTGGCTGATCAAGCCGCCCAGCTTTCCCTATTTCAGCAGATTTAATATTGGAGTTCACGGGATAACCCCTGAAGATGTGAAAGATGCCCCAACTTTTGATGAAATCTGGTACGAAGCTGAAGAAATGATGTATGGAACGCTGATGATTGCCCATAACGCAAGCTTTGACGCAGGTGTTTTAAGAGGTTGTTTCGAGCATTACGGCATGTTTACGCCAAAACTGAATTATCTCTGCAGCATTCAGCTGGCTAAAAAATCATGGAATTATCTTCCGAAATATGGTCTGAAGCATTTAGCGGAACATCACCAGATCAGCCTGAACCACCACCGGGCCGGCGATGATGCGGAAGCCTGTGCAAAAATTTCACTTCTGGCCTTTGAAAAACTGATCATGACAGAAAATGAAGAGATCCACGGTTCTTTTCTCAATAAGTATATCAAAAAACTGTAATAAAGCCACAAACTCTGTTTGCAGGCATATCTTAATTACTTAAAACTTCAGACAGCAGGTTGAATTTAGGAATTTCAATTTCGAAGGTTTCCTGGGTATCCATGTTTTTAACAAGGTATTTTCCGCTCATGTTTCCTACTCCGGACCGAAGCATTACATTGGAGAAATAAGCGAAATTTTCGTTTATAGGAATCTCTGGTGTCAATCCTATTACCCCATCTCCTATAATCTCAGTGTATCCAAAACCTACGTCGAAAATCAGCCATTTTCTTTTAAGCACTTTAATGGGAAAGCTGCCTTCATTTTCTATCGTAATATTATACTTGAAGACGTAACGGTTTTCAGATGGATAACTGTTTTTACTATCATATTCAGGTATTACTGAAACTTTGATATTGGAAGTCATTTTTGAGAACATCATCTTAGTATTTTCTTAAGAGATACAAAAATCTCGCCTTTTTGGGGCGAGATTGTGTTAATATTAAAATTTCTTAAATTTTATAATCCAAGACCTTTTCTTTCGTCACCTCCCATTAGTATTTCAACAGGATTGTCGATACCTTCTTTTACCGCTACAAGGAATCCTACAGATTCTTTTCCGTCGATAATTCTGTGGTCATAAGACATCGCTACATACATCATTGGTCTGATCACTACTTGTCCGTCAACCGCTACCGGTCTCTGGATGATGTTGTGCATTCCTAGAATAGCAGATTGTGGAGGGTTAATGATCGGTGTAGACATCATAGATCCGAAAGTACCACCATTGGTAATAGTGAATGTACCTCCAGTCATTTCATCAACCGTAATTTTACCGTCTCTTACTTTGGTAGCAAGATCTTTGATATTGGCCTCAACTCCTGCGAAAGACATGTTTTCAGCATTTCTCAATACCGGAACCATTAATCCTTTAGGACCTGAAACGGCAATTGAAATATCGCAGAAGTCATAGTTTACTTTGAAATCTCCGTCAATAGATGCATTTACATCCGGATACATCTGTAACGCTCTTGTCACTGCTTTTGTAAAGAAAGACATGAAACCAAGTCCTACTCCGTGCTTCTGAGCAAATTCTTCTTTGTATTGCTTTCTTAATCTGAAGATTTCAGACATGTCAACTTCATTGAAAGTCGTTAACATTGCTGTTTCGTTCTTTACAGCAACCAATCTTGAAGCAATTTTTCTTCTTAGAACTGAAAGTTTAGTCGTTGTAGTTGTACGTGCACCTGTTGCTGTGGAAGGGCTTCCTCCTAAAGCAGGAACGGCAGCCAATTCTGCATCAGTTTTAGTAATTCTTCCGTCTCTTCCGCTTCCTGAAACCTGTCCGGCTTCAATACCTTTCTCGTCAAGAATTTTTTTAGCCGCCGGAGATGGAGCTCCTGTTGCATAAGTTTGCGGAGCAGCTACGGGAGCAGCTGGTTTTGGAGCTTCCTGTTTAGCCGGTTCAGCAGCTTTCGGAGCCTCCTCCTGTTTTGGAGCTTCAGCAGCTGGAGCGCTTGCACCTTCAGGCTTGGCAGCATCCATATCAATTAAACAAACTACCTGGCCAACCTGTACTACATCACCCTCTTCTGCTTTTAATGTGATCACACCGCTTTGTTCTGCAGGTAATTCAAGAGTTGCTTTATCTGAGTCTACTTCTGCGATGGGCTGATCTTTTTCTACATAATCACCATCTTTCACAAGCCAAGTTGCAATTTCAACTTCTGTAATGGATTCTCCCGGTGAAGGAACTTTCATTTCTAAAACTGACATATTGAGTATTTTTTATTTTTTTAATTGGATATTATTCTTAATTACGCTGTAACAGGTCTTTTTACAGGAGCATCATCTCTGTCGAAAACTCTGTTGATTACTGCATTCTGGTTTTTTTCAAACATTTTGTGGCTTCCCGGAGCCGGAGCACCGCTTGGTACCGGAGCTATTACCTGGATTCCCGTATCTCTGAAGTTTCTCAGGATGTAAGACCATGCCCCCATGTTTTCAGGTTCTTCCTGAGCCCACACCAGTTGCGTTCTGTTATCATATTTGCTGAAGATCGCTTCAATAGCATCTGTCTGAAGCGGATATAGCTGCTCGAATCTTACCAGGGCAATATTTTCACAGTTAAGCTCTTCTTTCTTCGCCAATAATTCGAAGTATAATTTACCTGAACACAATACTAATTTTTCTACTTTTTTAGGATCTGCTGAAGGATCGTCCAGGATTGGCTGGAATGAACCGTTTGCAAAATCTTCAAGCGGAGAAACCACTTTAGGATGTCTCAGTAAAGATTTAGGGCTCATTACGATCAACGGCTTTCTGAATGACCATTTAAGCTGTCTTCTCAATAAGTGGAAGTAGTTGGCAGGAGAAGTGATATTGGCTACCACCATATTTTCGTTCGCACAAAGCGTTAAGAATCTTTCTAATCTTGCTGAAGAGTGTTCTGCACCCTGACCTTCCGAACCGTGAGGCAACAGCATCACCAATCCGTCCTGAATTTTCCATTTCTCTTCTGCAGCTGCCAGATATTGGTCAACGATGATCTGAGCACCGTTCACAAAGTCTCCGAACTGAGCTTCCCAGATAGTTAATGTATTAGGAGAAGCCATAGCATATCCGTAATCGAAACCTAGAACCCCATATTCAGAAAGGTGAGAGTTATAAACATCAAATCTGCTTTCTGATACGTGTCTTAACGGGATATATTCTTCTTCTGTATCCTCAGTTTTTACAACAGCATGTCTGTGAGAGAATGTTCCTCTTTCCACATCTTCCCCTGAAATTCTTACATTATGCCCTTCCACAAGAAGTGTAGCATAAGCTAACCATTCTCCTAATGCCCAGTCTAATGAATTTCCTTCAATAGCCTTGATACGGTTTTCGAATAGTCTTGTAATTTTATTGATGAACTTTTTATCAGCAGGAAGGGTTGACATTTTAATGGCCAGCTCCTTCAGCTTCTCTAAGTTATATTTTGTATCTACAGGAATCTGAACGGCTCCTCTTTTCCCGATCGGATAATTGGTCCAGTCTTCAGCCATGAACAGATCCATTACATTCTTCTCGATCTCTTTGGACGCGTCAAAATCTTTATCCAGAAGAGCTTTGAATTCCGTTTCCATTTTAGCAATCACATCGTTGGAAGTAATGCTGTCTTTAAGCAATTTATCTTTATAAATTTCTCTTGGATTCGGGTGTTTTGAAATTGTTTTATACAGATTAGGCTGTGTAAATCTTGGCTCATCACCTTCATTGTGCCCATATTTTCTATATCCTAAAAGGTCGATGTAAACATCTTTACCGAATTTTGCTCTGAAATCGGCTGCAAAGTGAATGGCATGAACAACAGCTTCAGCATCATCTGCATTGACGTGCATTACAGGAGATTCTGTAACTTTTGCAATGTCTGTACAATATGTTGAAGATCTTGCATCCATATAATTGGTTGTAAATGAAACCTGGTTATTGACAACAATATGAACCGTACCTCCTGTTCTGTACCCTTCCAAAGTCATCATCTGGGCAACTTCGTAAGCAATACCTTGCCCGGCAATCGCTCCATCACCATGGATGATGATTGGTAATACTTTAGAGTAGTCTTTATACTTATCATCTACTTTGGCACGGCAGATCCCCTCTACAAGGGCAGCCACTGTTTCAAGGTGAGACGGGTTAGGCGTCAGATTAATAGAAACCTCTTCTCCTGAAGCTGTTTTGATCTTTTTAGATGATCCCAAGTGGTATTTAACGTCACCGGAGAATACGTCTTCTTCAAATTCCTTCCCTTCAAATTCCGAGAAAATCTGCTTGTAAGATTTCCCGAAAATATTGGTGAGTACATTCAATCTACCTCTGTGGGCCATTCCCAATACCACTTCATCCACTCCCAGCTGAGAAGATCTTGTGATTAACTGATCCAAAGCAGGAATCAATGTTTCCCCTCCTTCCAGTGAGAATCTTTTCTGTCCTACAAATTTTGTATGAAGATAGTTTTCAAAAGCTACTGCCTGATTTAATTTTAATAAAATCTCAGTTTTTTCATTTGCCGAAAGATTCGGGTGGTTTTCATTTACCTGAAGCCATTTTTTGATGAAATCTTTTTCTTCAACATTGTTGATGTGCATATATTCCACACCGATAGAATCGCAGTAGATATTTTCCAGATGCTTAATCAGATCTGCCAGTGTGGCAGGCTCTTTCATTCCTGTTTCAACGGCACAGTTGAATTTTGTATTTAAATCTTCTTTGGAAAGACCGAAGTTTTCTATGTCTAAAGTAGGCGTATAGTGTCTTCTTTCTCTTACAGGGTTTGTTTTTGTAAACAGGTGCCCTCTCGTTCTGTAAGCCTCGATAAGGTTGACTACTTTGAATTCTTTTTTGATGTGCTCAGGAATTTCTCCACCGGCTGCTGCCTGAGAAATCTGCTGTACTGCCGGAGCAGTGCTGGCCGGAGCCTGGATGTATTGGATGTTATCGTCATCTCCGTAGTTCTCCAAAGCAAAATCAAACCCTTGAAAAAAGGCTTTCCATGATGGCTCTAAAGAATCCGGGAATTTTAAATATTGTTGGTATAAATCCTCAATTAACTGAGAATGAGCTGCGTTTAGGAATGAAAATCTGTCCATTATTACAGTTTATCTATTATTAAAATTTATTTGTAGAATTAATCTTCAAATTTAATAAAAAAAACCGAGTTAAGACAGCCTGAAACCGTTAAAAAAAATTAAGAAAAAAATAATCGAAAAAAAATTACTTATATACTGATAATGAGAGCTTAATGTTTACTTCCTGCCCTTCAACCGGACGTTCAATAAAGGTCTGACGGATATCCCCGAAGCGCATCTCATCTTTTTTGGCCTTCTGAATCAGCTGCTGAACTGCCCGTATTCTGCCTTCGTAATTTCCTTTGTAGTAAATTACATAGTTTTGGGAAGGATTGACGGTGCGGAAACTGAAATTATTATCCGGAACCCCGATCTTCTTGGAAAGAGGAATTCCCATGAAATAGGAAACTTCTTTGTCTTTATAGTTATCGGCATCGGTAATCAGTACCGGAAAGCCGAATTCATCGTCTTTTTTGCCAAGATCCATCGTCACATAGTTATAAACTTTGCTGTAATTCATAACGATATTTTTATAAAGTGCCTCTTTTTTGTTGGATGCGCTTACATTAATTCCCAGAAGCAGCTTACTTTCTTCATTTTCTACCATTAAACTGTCGTATTTAATGGAAGCCATCTGGTTATCTTTTTCTACTTTATTCCCCAGTACATTTTTCAGATTCACCATACTTTTGTTGATGTTTTCGGCAAACCGGTCTTCTGTCCAGAAATTTTCCACTCTTCTCAGTACGGAAAGTTTAGGAGTATGCACATACCACGTAATTTTTGTTTTATCCGGAGAAACTGCCTTGAACTGAACATCCACCACCGTGGGGTTTTCATTCCGGTCTTCAAAAAGCTGGTATCTCAGACTTTTTGCCGGATTTTCATAGCGGATGAACATTTCCCCATCCGTATCATTTTTGGGGTCTACATAACTGATAGCGCTTCCCTGGCCTTCGTAAGGCGTATAATAGTCTATATCAACAGATGGTGAACTTGTGAAAAAATTGTTCCATCTGGTAAAATGCTGCAGATTATTAAACTGGGAAAAGACCTTGTCTAAAGGATAATCAATCTCCTTTTCAATCTTAAAATCCTTGTTTTCGTCCACAAAAAAATACATGGAAGCAGCATAAGCTCCTACCAAAAGAACAACAATTACGGCTATTATTTTAAAAAAACGCATCGCACAAAAGTAATACAAATAAAAAAAGTGACCAATATGTTGATCACTCTAGTTGTATGTTTAACAATAATTAACCTGAAAAATGGAGATTGATAAAGGATGATGAAGCATTGCTCTACAATCTGACTCCTGATAGATTTTTATAAACATTAAAGCTTACTTATAAAATTTGAGTCTTATAAAATAACTGATGGGATTTTATAGAACTCAAATTTCTATCATTGCTTCCATACTTCTTCATATTACCCGATATGGGTTCCTGAAGGAAGAACGGCTCCTTTTTTCACCACTACAATTCCATCCTGAACGGAATGGGTTCCGTAGTCGCCATCCGGAATGTGTTTTCCTCCTATAATTTTCACATTATCACCAATGTAGCAATTTTTATCAAGTATCGCTTTTTCAATATAACAGTATTTGCCGATGCCCATGTTCGGGCGTCCGTTTCTGTCGTTGAGGACAATTTCTGTGGTATTCTGGTAAAAATCAGCACCCATGACATAAGAGTTCACAATGGTACTTCCTTTGTCTATTCTTGTTCTGTTTCCAATGACAGAATTTTCGATCTTATCGGCCATAATGATGCATCCGTCTCCGAAAACAGCTTTACTTACATACGAACCGTTGATTTTTGACGGCGGAAGCATTCTGGCTCTTGTATAGATAGGCGAAGAGGAGAAAAGGTTAAACTGCGGAAAATCCTGGCATAAATCCAGATTGGCCTCATAAAAAGATTCTATCGTTCCGATATCTGTCCAGTATCCTTCATACTGATAGCTTAATGTTTTATATTTCCCGATTGAATTCGGAATAATATCTTTCCCGAAATCATCACCGGCTCCTTCTTCAAACATCTTTTTAAGAATGGTCCTTGTGAAAATATAAATTCCCATCGAGGCCAGGTATTCTTTTCCTTTATGTTTGTTTTCTTCCGAAACTTCAGATTTCAGCCCTTCCAGAATATCATACTCGGGTTTTTCATAGAAAGATGTAATGTTTCCGTCATCATCAGACTTTAAAATTCCGAACCCTGTGGCATCCTTTGCCACTACAGGAATAGTTGCAATGGTGACATCACCTCCGTTTTCGATATGAAAATCCAGCATTTCCCTGAAATCCATCTGGTAAAGCTGGTCACCGGAAAGAATCAGAATATAATCATAGTCATATTTCTCAAGATGCTTCATAGACTGGCGGACGGCATCTGCCGTTCCCTGGTACCAGCTGTCGTTTTCCACATTCTGCTCGGCTGCAAGAATATCTACAAAGCCTTTGCTGAAAATATCAAAGTGATAAGAGTTCTTGATATGTGAATTTAAAGAAGCTGAGTTGAACTGTGTTAAAACCAGTATTTTGTTCAATCCTGAATTCAGACAGTTGGAAATAGGAATATCTACCAGTCTGTATTTTCCTGCAATAGGAACAGCCGGTTTTGATCTTGAATACGTTAACGGGAATAATCTTGTTCCCCTGCCGCCTCCCAATACAATGGAGATTACATTTCGTTTCATATATATCGTGCGTTTTATTGAATTATGTTTACTGTTTTATTCTTAGTGTTTACTGTAAGTCTGAAGCATTCTTTATTCTCATATTTGAGTTTGTTATTGTAAACAATAACCCTGAAATCACCATCATTATTAAGCTCAGATACTTCTTTATCTACATCATAGATTTCTATATAATATTTTTTCAGTTCGTTTCTGAATAATTTATTGGTGATCAAAATATCCATTACATCTACCTTTTTTGTGATAAAATCATTCATATCTTTGCTATACAAAGCCTGCCAGCCTTTTCCGTATTTACGATCCAAAGCTGCATAGGTCCTTTTATTGGCTGCATTGACGGCTTTCTCCTGTCCGGGCTCAATCATACAACCTGTTACAGCATAATGTTTGATTTTCCATTTTTCCGAGATACCATCCATTGCTTCCTGTGCTCCCATTACCGGAAGCCCATATCCGTAAATCCAGTAATATCCTCCATAATAGCTTCCTTCATCTTTTTTACATGAAAAAAGTGTGATCATCATTACGAAGAGAAACCCGGAAACTTTCATAACATCAGTTATTATATAAAGCTATATATTTCTCTGCAGATTTTTCCCATGCAAAATCAAAATTCATATTGGCATGGATGAGATCTTCCATTACGCCTTTCTGATTGTAGATGGCAAGTGCTCTATTCATGGCATGTACAATATCATCTACTCCCGGATAGGTAAAATTCAATCCGGCCCCTCCGGTTGAAATATCTTCTACCGTATCCCTTAGACCTCCGGTATATCGTACGACAGGAACTGTTCCATATCTCATGGAATACATCTGGTTCAGTCCGCAAGGTTCCACTCTTGAAGGCATCAGCAGAAAGTCTGCCGAAGCATAAATCTTATGGGAAAGATACTCTTTATATCCAAGATCCAATGCGAAATTGGTATAGGTATACTCGTATTCTTTCAGCTTATTTTCTATATAGGAATTCCCTGAGCCCAAAATCATGATATTCAGTGCCCCATAACTCTGTTTAATGCTTTTCCAGACCACATCCGGCAGGAGATCCGCCCCTTTTTCGGTGGCAAATCTTCCGATAAAGGCAAATAACGGTAATTCAGGCTTCAAACCATATTCTTTGCAAAGCTTTTCTTTGTTCTTCTTTTTCTGAGCTACAGCATTTTTACTATTAAAATTAAAATCCAGCATCGGATCGGTTTCGGGATCCCAGACTTCCGTATCAATCCCATTGATAATTCCATAAGCTTTTCCAAACTCCTGACGCACCAGACTTTCAAGTCCGCGGAAGCTGATAAAAAGTTCTTCCAGATATCCTTCCGAAACTGTTGTGAAAGCATCAGCGCATTTGATCATGCTTGCCAGTGGATTCATGTACCCGTTCCAGTCCATCAGGCCCCATTTGTAGGAATCAAAAGAAGGCATATAGTTCGCCATATTCCAGCTCATCATGCCCTGATATTCTCCATTATGGATCGTACCTATTGTTTTTACGCCTTTTAAAAATTCAAATTCAGGACAATGTTGGGTCATAAAAGGCACCAGTCCTGTATGATAATCGTGGCAGTGCAGTACATCGGGACGGATTTCCATGGCACTCAGCCAGTGAAGTACACCGTGCTGGAATGCCAGAAACTGGAAGCTTTCATCCTGGTAACCGTAAGGATTATCCCTGTCTAAAAGACCGGGAACTTTAACCATATAAAGCTCAAATCCCAAAGCGTTTGTCTTCTCCTTCATTACCTGAACCTGAAGCATATTCTCGGCCTGATGAATAAACCCATCAAAAACTATGTCAAACTCATGATCATGAACAAAAGATTTGTTGTACCAGGGCATCACTACCTTTGCCTCTATTCCTTTTATTTTATTCTGATATTTCGGCAGCGCCCCCACAACATCTGCAAGCCCGCCTACTTTAGCTACCGGATAACATTCTGTACTTAAATGATATATTACCATAATTTCAGTGTCATTTGTATTTCATATTCATTTTTAATCTTCTCCATGATAATGATTATTTCTTATGTTGCTTTATTCTCTGTAATTTGTACTTTCTATCTTTTTTCTGTCTTAAAATAATTCCTGCGAGCGGTGGCAGTTTTAAAGTAATGGATCTGGGATGTCTCATCCATTCTTCATTCTTTTCATTCAGAATATCAGCTTCTACACCGCTTCCACTATATCCGGGGGCATCCGAATTGAAAATAACTTCCCAATGGGTTCCTGCATTCACTCCTATGGTATATTCCAGAACCTGAGGAATCAGATTGAGAACCACCATTAAAACATCATCTCTCCTTTTGCCTTTTCTGAGGTATACGTAAACGGAATTTTCAAGGTCATCGGCCTCTATCCATTCAAAACCATGTTTATCAAACTGATTTTCATAAAAAGCAGTTTCATTGCGGTATAAGTGGTTCAGGTCTTTTACCAGAGCCAGCATTCCTTGATGAACAGGATACTGCAGCAGGTGCCAATCAAGGCTGCGGGTGAAATTCCATTCCCCGGTTTGTGCAAATTCATCACCCATAAAGAGAAGCTTAGCTCCCGGATGGGTATACATATAAACATACAAGGACCTGAGATTCGCAAACTTCTGCCATTCATCCCCAGGCATTTTATAGATCAGGCTTGCTTTTCCGTGTACCACTTCATCATGTGACAGCGGCATCATATAATTTTCATTATACATATACACAGAAGCAAAAGTAATTTTATGATGATGATACTTTCTGTTGACCGGTTCTTCTTTAAAGTAGTCCAGCGTATCATGCATCCATCCCATCATCCATTTCATTCCAAAACCTACTCCACCATCATGAACAGGTTTTGTAAGCATTGGGAAATCTGAACTTTCTTCTGCTATTGTCATAATACCGTCTCCGAATTCCTTATAAACCGCCGTATTGAATTCCTGCAGGAAAGCTTTGGCTTCAAAGTTAACATTTCCACCTTCAATATTAGGTTCCCACTCCCCTTCATTCCTTGAATAATCCAGGTGAAGCATTGAGGTGACCGCATCTACACGGAGCCCGTCTGCATGGTAACGTTCCAACCAGAACATAGCATTGGAAATAAGGAAGGATTTCACTTCATTCCTGCCGTAATTGAAAATATAGGATTTCCAGTCGGGATGAAATCCTTTTCTGGGGTCTTCATGTTCATAAAGGTAAGAACCATCAAAACGATGAAGTCCATTAGCGTCTCCCGGAAAATGGGATGGCACCCAATCCAGAATAACACCAATATCATTTTTGTGAAGTTCATTGATCAGGAACATGAGATCCTGCGGTGAGCCGAAACGAGAAGTAGCAGCATAGAACCCGGTAATCTGGTATCCCCAGCTCGGGTCATAAGGATATTCCATAACCGGCATGAACTCCACATGAGTAAAACCCATTTCCTTTATATAGGGAACCAGTTTTTCAGCAATATCACGATAATTTAAATATTGATCGGGAGCATTGACATCTCTCACCCAGGAGCCCAGATGAATCTCGTAAACGGATAAAGGAGCATTTAAGGCATTGTTTTTCCGGCGGTTCTCCATCCATTCCTTGTCGTTCCATTCATACCAGGTAGTGGAAACCAGCGAGGCCGCCTGCAGATTTTGCTCCCAGCTCAGGGCAAAAGGATCACTTTTCTCCAGGATTTCACCTCTGGCAGTTTCTATAGCATATTTATACAGTGTACCCCATGCAAGGCCGTCAATAAAACCTTCCCAGATCCCGGACCCGTCCCATCGCGGAAAAAGAATATGATCTTTATGATTCCAGTTATTGAAATTTCCTATAACGGACACTTTCGTGGCATTGGGAGCCCACACTGAAAAATAGATGCCTTTTACCCCATCTTTTTCAGCAGAATGTGCCCCAAATTTCCCATACAGCTTATAGTGCCTGCCTTCTTTGAAAAGGTAGACATCATGATCAGTAAACAGCGTATAGGTTTTAACAGAATTCATCAAGATATCGTTGTACTTTATTTTTCTTTGAAACTACGAAAATTCCCTGCAATAACGATTAATTATTGAACAAATAATTATTATGTTAATTCGGCTCTTTTTGGCCCATTTATCAAATATATTATTTTTTACATTCACTTTTTTATGATTTTAAAACAATCTTTTTTATAAATTTAGCTTCAAATTATTTTTTAAACACATACGATGAAGTTCGAACTTTATACTGAAGAAAGCGACGACAGACCGGTATACATCACCGGAAATTTCAACAACTGGAATCCCAGAGACTCCAATTATCAGCTTAAACAGCTGGATCCGAACAATTATTTCATAGAGATTGACGACCAGATCCTTCCCGATACCGTAGAGTACAAATTCACCAAAGGAGGCTGGGAAAATGTGGAGCTCGATAAATACGGGAATATCACACCGAACCGGAAAGCTGAAAAAACAGCCGGTAAAACATCGGATATCATAGAAAAATGGAGGCTCAACTGGGGCCCTTTTAAAAAAGAGTTTTTCCCGATTGCAGAAGTTATTTCGGATGAATTCTACATTCCGCAGCTTGACCGTTACCGGAAAGTATGGGCTGTACTTCCTTATGATTATTACGTTTCTGAAAAAAGCTATCCTGTGCTTTACCTTCAGGATGCCCAGAATCTTTTTAACGAAGGAAGCGGCTACGGAAACTGGGAAATAGATAAAAAACTGTCTATACTTGCTGAATACGGCCGTGGAGACATCATTATTATCGCCATAGAACATGGCAGTGAAGAACGTATCAAAGAATATATTTTCGATAATGATAATGTAGCGAACGGCTCAGAGGGCAAGAAATACATCCGCTTTATCACGGACACCCTGAAACCCTTCGTGGATGAACATTACAGAACCAAGAAAGACCGCGATAATACAGGTATAGGCGGAAGCTCCTTAGGGGCTTTGATCAGTATTTACAGTGGATTTCTTTATCCCGAAGTTTATTCCAAATTACTAATTTTCTCTCCCTCGCTTTGGGTAGAACCCAACAATAATTTCCCGATGATGAACTTCAGAATTCCATTTAAAACAAAAATATATTTGTACGGAGGAGGCCAGGAAGGATCTAAAATGGTAAAAAGGATCTATGTATTTGAAGAATACTTAAGACGTTGGGAAAAGAAAAACCTTTTTGACTTTGAGTTCAAAACCAGCATCAATCCGGAAGGAACCCACAGTGAATTTTACTGGTCGCAGGAATTCCCGAGAGCCATTGAATGGCTTTTCTATGACAACACAGAAAATCCTGTAGAAGTAACACCGCAGCAACAAAGCATTAAAAATTAAGCTTATGAAATTAATCAATAAAAAAAATAAAAAATATACCCAGATCTTTCAGCTTTTTACAGAGGAAGAATGGACAAAATCCGGTAAAAATTATAATAAAAATATTTCTTCCTTTTTCTCCGGAAAGAAATATGAGGTTTTCATTCTTACTAACGAGGAAAGCATTACCTATCTGATTGGGCTAGGGAAATCGGCAATGCAGAATTTTGAAATTCAGCAGGTTGCCATTAAATTTTCTCAAACGCAGAAAGAAAAAATCCAGATAGTTCCTACTCTTGTTTTAGCAGATTTCCTGAAAGAAAAACAGTTTGAAGAATTTGTAAAAGGACTGCTTTTCGGGACATACAAGTATCCTTTTGATAAGAAGCATGCATTTTGGAACCCTAAATTTGAGATTCATTTTGAAAATTTAAGCCAGAAAAAACTGGATTCAATCGGTGCAAAATCCGAAGCACTGGCGAATGGTCAAACTGCCTGCCAGGAATGGCTGAATAAACCCGCCAATTTTAAGAAGCCTGATATTCTAAGCTTATATTTAAAAAACCTGGCCAAGAAGTATGACTTAAAATATACCGTATTTAACAGAAAAAAATGTGAAGAGCTCGGGCTTGGTGCTTATCTTTCCGTTAACCAGGGAAGCGCTTATGATGCAGCGTTCACTATCATTGAATATAAAACAACAGTTAAAAATGCCAAAACATTTGGTCTGGTAGGAAAATGTGTTCTCTTTGATACGGGAGGTATTTCCCTGAAAGACCATAACAATATGCACTATATGAAATCCGATATGGGAGGCGCTACGGCCGTTATAGGAACCCTGATTTATGCAGCAGAAATGCAGATTCCCGTTAATATTGTAGCCATACTTCCTATCACAGACAATGCTATTTCTGAAAAAGCTTTCCTTCCAAGCGATGTCATTACGGCCTACAACGGTAAAACCATTGAGGTTCTCAATACAGATGCGGAAGGCAGGATGATCCTTGCCGACGGGCTTTCCTATATGGCTAAAAATTACAAAACAGATTTTCTGATTGATCTTGCCACACTTACTGGAAGCTCTGTCAGAATGTTTGGTGATACCTGCGGAGCTCTGTTTTCCAATAATGATGAGCTGAAAAACCTTCTGATAAAAACAGGAGACCAAACCAATCAGAGGCTGTGGAATCTTCCTTTATGGGAGATATGGAAAGACGATATCCAATCTGATGTGGCAGACCTAAAAAACATCTCTATGAAGCCTATTGGAGACTGCATTATAGCAGCCAAATTCCTGGAACAGTTTATAGAAAACCATCCTAAATGGGCCCATCTCGACATTGCAGGAGTAGCATTCGGAAGCACGGGATATTCAAAAGAAAAAGCAGCAACCGGCTTTGGAGTGCAATTATTGGCCGATTTAATTGAAAATTATCATTAAAAATTAGTTTTTTTCAAAATTTCTCTGTATACTTGATTAGGTGTTTTCAAAAACGCAGTTTATTATGATTTTTAACATTAATTAATCAATAAAAAATTGCTTTTATTTTTGATAATTTACCAAAAACTAAAAAACATTATATGGAGGAGAAAACTATAGTATGTATTTCGTGCTATTACAAGGGCTATGATTTCATGGATGAAATGAAAAAGCTCGGTAACAAAATTATCCTGGTAACATCAGAAGGCCTTAAAGAAAAAAACTGGCCATGGCATGCTATTGATGAAGTATTTTATATGGCTGAATTAAAGCCGTCTGTCTGGAACCTCGACCATCTTGTTCAGGGATTTTCACACCTGATGCAAACCAGAAAGGTAGATGCTGTAGTTGCATTAGACGACTATGATGTAGAAAAGGCAGCCCTGATCAGGGAAACATTCCGTATTCCAGGGATGGGACAGACTACACACCGCTATTTCAGAGATAAGCTGGCTATGCGTCAGAAAGCAAAAGATTCGGGAATTGGCGTTCCGGAATTTACAGCTGTTTTTAATAATGATGAAGTGAACAGCTTTACAGAGAAAGTTCCTGCTCCCTGGGTATTAAAACCCCGCTCAGAAGCATCAGCATCAGGAATTAAGAAATTTTCTTCCAAAGATGAGCTCTGGAACGAACTGAATGCCCTTGGTGAAGAACGGCATTTGTTTCTGCTGGAAAGCTTTAAACCCGGAGATGTCTATCATGTGGACAGCCTGACTTTTAATAAAGAGATTATATTTACTTCTGCTTCAAAATATCTTGCCCCACCCATGCAGGTCTCTCATGAAGGCGGTGTATTCAGGTCTAAGACCTTAGGAAGATATTCTGATGAATTTAAGGCACTTGAAGAAGCTAATGCCAAAGTTCTTTCCAGCTTCGGATTAATGAACGGAGCTACTCACACTGAATTTATCCGCGGAAAAGCGGACGGAAAATGGTATTTCCTTGAAACATCCTCCAGAGTTGGCGGTGCACACATTCCGGATCTTGTTGAAGCTTCAAGCAATATTAATATCTGGCGGGAATGGGCCAGGATTGAAGATGCCCTTCTCCGTGGAAAAAGCTATCAGGCTTCAAAACCCACAGGCTATTATTCAGGGCTCATCATTGCCCTGATAAAAGATAAAGAGCCCGATTACAGTGTTTTCAAAAGCGAGGAAGCGGTAAAATTTCTTCCTATTGACCATCATGTAGGAATTGTTTACAAATCCAGCGATCCGGATATTATACAGCAAAGGTTGGACAGCGCTGCCGAAAAGATCCAGGCTGAAATGCTGAATATTCTTCCACCCAAAAGCAAACTGACAAGCTAAAACACAAAATAATAAAAGAAACTAATCAATGCCGCATATAGAACATACAGATTATTATTCAAACATATTAGGAACAAGTCTTAAAGTAGAAGTTACGGGACATTACGGGTATCCCATTGTTATGTTTCCTACTTCCCAGGGACAATATACCCAAAATCACGACTTTCACCTCAACGGAAGCATCAACTGGTTTATAGAACAGGGAAAAGTAAAGCTTTATAATATTCAGACTATTGACAGCTGGAGTTTTTATGATGAAAAAATTTCTCCCCAGCAAAGAATTAAGAATTATGAGCTTTACGTACAGTTTCTGATTCAGGAATTCATCCCGTATATCCAGAAGATCCATCAGACACATCGGGTCGCAGTGGCGGGAGCAAGTTTCGGGGGGTATCATGCTGCCAATTTTGCTTTCAGATTTCCGGATGTGGTTTCTCATCTGTTCTGTCTTTCGGGAGCATTCAGCATCAGGAATTTCATGGACGGATATTCAGACGAGCTCGTTTACTTTAACTGTCCGAGGGAGTTCGTCAAGAATGACGAAGCCTGGAAATACAAACATATGCACATTGTACTGAGCACTTCAGATCAGGACATCTGCAGGGATAAAAACCTTGAAATGGCAGATATCTTAAGTTCAAAAGGAATTGATTTCTGGTACGATGAAAGAAAATGGATCAATCACGACTGGCCCTTATGGAGAATGGTCTTTCCAACCTTTATAGGTGCATTTTTTTAAAAACAGTATATCTAAGAAAATTAAAATAATAACATACACCAATTTAAAAACAGAAATTATGGCAAAAAAAGTGGGAATTCTATTCGGTATGGAGGATACATTTCCTTGGGCGTTTATCGACAAAGTAAATGAGCTGGGCGGCGGTGAGATTATTGCCGAAGCAGTAAATATCGACAAACTGGAGCAAGGTGCTGATTACGGCTATGCAGTCATTATCGACAGAATTTCGCAGGATGTTCCTTTTTACAGAGCTTATTTAAAAAATGCCGCACTTAACGGAACTTATGTAATTAATAACCCATTCTGGTGGAGCGCTGATGAAAAGTTCTTCAACAATGCGCTGATGACAAAACTGGGAATTCCACTTCCTAAAACAGTTCTGCTTCCTTCGCACGAAAGGCCTACAGACACTTCCGAAACATCATTCAGAAACCTGAAATTCCCTCACGACTGGGAATATATTTTCAATTATGTAGGATTTCCGGCTTATATGAAACCTCATGACGGAGGCGGATGGAAAAGTGTATACAGAGTAGAGAACCCTGAGGATCTTTGGGATAAATTAAGTGAAACCGAGCAGCTGGTGATGATGGTACAGGAAGAGATTGTCTTTGATGATTACTACAGAGTTTACTGCCTGGGTAAAAAATATGTTCACATCATGCCTTACGAGCCACGTAATCCGCATCATCTGAGGTATGCCACTACCCACCAGACTCAGGGCGAAGATCTTGAAAAATTATTAAAAACAATCCACGATTATACGATTAAAATGAATGAAGCTCTCGGCTACGATTTCAATACCGTGGAATTTGCCATCAGAGACGGGATTCCATATGCTATCGATTTCTGTAATCCGGCGCCTGATGCCGACAGAAATTCTGTAGGTGAAGAAAACTTTGCCTGGATCGTAGAACATGCAGCCCAACTTGCCATTGAAAAAGCAAAAGAATATGTTCCCGGAAAACCTAATATTTCCTGGGGAACTTTTGTAAAAGACTCCGTAAAATAAAACATTAAAAATAAAAAGACACGAAAAAAAATGCATCAATTTACTATAGGAATCGAGGAAGAATATCAGATCATTGATGTTGAGAGCAGAGACTTAATATCTCATGTTTCGAAAATTATTGAAGGAGGAAAAGCTGTTTTAAGTGAGAACTTAAAACACGAAATGCATGAGTCCATGATCGAAATGGAAACCGGCATCTGTCAGAATATTAAAGAAGCCAGAACGGAATTAACAAACCTGAGAAGGCACTTAATCAATACAGCTCATGAACAGGGACTTCGGGTATCCGGAGGAGGAACCCATCCGTTTTCAAACTGGGAACATAATACCATTACTAACGGCGAGCGTTATAATAAAATTGTAGATGATATGGGTGATGTTGCCCGCGGAAATTTAATTTTCGGGCTCCATGTTCATATCGGAATTCCCAACCGTGAAGAAGGGGTAAGAATCCAGAATGTAATGCGTTATTTTCTTCCGCATGTGTATGCTCTTTCCACCAATTCTCCTTTCTGGATAGGAAGGAGTACCGGATTTAAGTCTTACAGGCAGGAAATTTTTGTAAAATTCCCGAGAACAGGTATTCCCAGTTACTTCAATTCCCTTGCTGAGTTCGATAGTTATGTTGATCTTCTGGTAAAAACAGGAACCATAGACAATGCCAAGAAGATCTGGTGGGATCTGAGGGTGCATCCATTCTACCCTACTATTGAATTCAGGATTTGTGACATGCCTTTAAGATTAGAGGAAACGGTTTGCCTGGCAGCCATTATGCAGAGTCTGGTAGCCAAAATTTATAAGCTTCATCAGCAAAATTTAAGTTTCAGAAGCTATAGAAGATTGCTGCTGAACGAAAACAAATGGAGAGCCTCCAAAAGCGGCATTGAGGCCCATCTGATTGATTTTGGAAAAGAAGAATCCGTTCCTTATCCTCATCTTTTGAAAGAACTTCTTGAATTTATTGATGACGTTGTCGATGAGCTCGACTGCAGAAAAGAAGTTGAGTATGCCTGGACTATTTTAGAAAACGGAACAGGAGCCGACAGACAGCTTAAAGTGTTTAATGAAACAGGTGATCTTACTAAAGTAGTAGATTATATGATCTCGGAAACAGAGTATGGCATAACACATGGCGAAACCGCTTCATAATATTTTTGGTAACTTTGCAAAAAATATGAAGTAGTATGAAAGATATTCGAATTGCATTGATAGACATGAACAATAACCATGTAAATCAAGGCTTTAGAAATATTAAAGAAATTTCAGAAGCATTCCAGCAGAGTTCTGAAGAAAACGTGACCATCGAAACATTTGATGTAAGGTTCAAGAATGAAATGCCGGACATTAATGATTTTGATATCTTTATTTCTTCAGGAGGTCCCGGAAACCCGCACAGAGAAGGTTTTGAGTGGGAAGATAAATATGCTGCCTTCCTGGATGCCGTTTTAGACCATAATCAATACAATGAAGATAAAAAATATCTGTTCCTGATCTGCCATTCATTTCAATTGGCGAGCATCCACTGGAAACTGGGTAATATCTGCAAAAGAAAATCTTATTCTTTCGGGGTAATGCCGGTTCACAAAACAGAGGAAGGTGAGCAGGAGTTTTTATTTAAAAACCTTCAGGATCCTTTCTATGCTGTAGATTCCAGAGCTTATCAGTTCATTGAACCGGACATGGACCGTTTTGATGAATTGGGAATGAAAATTATGGCTATTGAAAAATTCAGACCACATATTAACCTGGAAAGAGCAGTTATGGCTGTACGTTTCTCAGATGAAATATTCGGGACACAGTTCCATCCGGAAGCAGATCCGAAAGGCATGATCGAAAACCTGAAAGACGAAAAAAATAAAGAAGCCATGATCGAGAACTTCGGAATGGAAAAATACCTTGAAACGGTAGACAGAATAGATGATGAAGACAAGATTATTCTTACCAGAAGCCAGATCCTGCCGAGATTCCTTCAGTCTGCAAAAAAAAACATTTTGAAGGGAAGTGAAGCTTTGGCTTAAACTTTTTATTGAATGAAATATGCTTCGACTGCGCTCAGCATGACAACGCTAAAAAGACAATTCCTATTAGAAATGTCATGCTGAACGGAGTCGGAGCAGTAATAAATAAGACATTCTTTTAATCATCATGAAATTAAATCGGGCACACAGCTCGATTTTTTAAATCAAAACCACAAAGAAAAAATATGATCCCAAAATACAGAAAACAGTTCAACCAGGAATTTTCACAGGAAAAATACGATCAGCTTAAAGAAAAACTTGCTCAGAAAGGAGGTATTGCACCGGCATTCAGAATTTCAGAAAGCCCGTTATTTCTTTCCAATGAATTTAAGAACAAACTTCTTGATGCCAGCGAAAGCATTATTGACCAGATTAAACAACTTCCTGCTGAAACCCTCTATAAAGCTGTTCCGGACAACTGCAGAGTTCCCAATGACACGCTTCAACCTCACTTTTTCACTATTGATTTCGGGATCTGCCGAAGCGAAAACGGAAACATTGAGCCACAACTGATAGAACTGCAGGCTTTTCCTTCATTATATGCCTTTCAAAAGGTATTTGAGGATACTTTTTGTGAGGTCTACCCTTTCCTCTCGGATATCAGGAATACAATGCCGCATTCTGAGTTCAAAAATCATTTAAAGAAGCTGATCATTGGTGATGAAAATCCTGAAAACGTTGTTCTCCTTGAAATATTTCCTGAAAAACAGAAAACGGCAATTGATTTTGCATTAACAGAACAATTATTAGGAATAAAAACGATCTGCCTGACGAAAGTAAAGAAAGAAGGAAGAAAATTATTTTATGAAAACAATGGAAAAACCGTTGAAATCAAAAGAATTTACAACCGTGTTATCTTTGATGAATTAGACAGAATTCCGGATTTAAAAGCCGGCTTTGATTTCCGTGATGATATTGATGTAAAATGGATTACTCACCCTAACTGGTTCTTTAAAATATCTAAATTTCTTCTTCCGATCCTGAAACATCAGTTTGTTCCTAAAAGCTACTTTCTGCATGAGTTTCCAGAGCATGAAAATCTTGAAAATTTTGTACTGAAACCTTTATTTTCATTTGCAGGAAGCGGAGTGAATTTAAATCCGACAAAAGAAATCACAGAAGCTATTGAGGATAAAGAAAATTATATTTTACAGAGAAAAGTAATTTACGAACCGGTTTTTGAAGACATCAACGGTGAGTTTTCAAAAGCGGAAATCCGGTTGCTATACATCTGGCATGAAAACGACGAGCGACCTATCCTGCTTAAAAATCTTGGAAGAATGACCAAAGCGGCAATGGTGAACGTGGATTTCAATAAAAAAGATGCGATCTGGATTGGAAGTTCCAATGCTTTTTTTGCAGAGGAATAATCTGGGATTAAAATATCATGCAAATATTCAAATAACTATCCTTCTGAGTTCAGAGGGATTCGTTATTTTTGTGAGATCACGCTTATATGATTTGTCTTAAATTATATTTGACATAACAAAATAAAAATAATGACTCTTAAAAATGCTGATGAACTGGTTTTTCAACCGCTTGGTCTGAAACTTTCAGATATTGAAGAAGATATAGAATCTAAAGATTATTCCGGCTGCAGCTTTACCTTAAATGAACTCAATATTAAATTCCGAACAGCGAAAATAACACCGACTAAAACAGGCCAGTTCGTTACCATCTGGAAACGTAATGAAAAAGGAGAAACAGCTCCGTTTGATTCCAATGACCCATTTGATTTTTATTTGATTTCCGCTTCTACCAATCATAACAGAGGAATTTTTATATTTCCTAAACATATCCTGACAGAAAAAGGAATTTTATCCCACGGCAAAAAAATGGGTAAAAGAGGAATAAGGGTATATCCAGGCTGGGATATTACGGAAAGCAAACAGGCAATTGCCACCCAAAAATGGCAAACCGTTTATTTTATTGATCTTTCTCAGATTGAAAAATCATATCTTCAAAAAGCCAGAGTATTATTTGATCTGAAGTGACTTATCCTTATTTTTTAAAACGCAAAGAATCTATTTCATCTGCCTTATTTTAAGTAAGCTAAGAATTGAATCAACTACATTGATTTGACTAAGCGGATATTATAACCAAATACCTTAATCAGCGGCTTTGCTGCTTTATTTGTTTATCTTTAAATAGAAAGCATTTTTCATAAAACTTCGCGTTAAAAAGAATTATCTAATTATAATAGTTAAAAAATAAAAGTGATTTTTTAATTTCTCGCAGATCAAACAGATGTTTATGTTTATCAGGTTTAATTTGTGATATGAAAATTAAAAATCTGTCATTTCAATGTATAAAATAAAAACGGCTGAAAATTCAGCCGTTTTTTATTTTATATCATTTAATTTTCAAGAATTCTTGTCTTCTTCCAAAAGCTCTCGGGCCTGATACTCCTGCACCAGATCAATGGCATTGGAAATAACATCGCTCAGAGCTGTAATGAAAGTTCCTTCTTCAGCCATTCCCATAGCATGCTTTAACGCTTCAATTTCTTTAGGAATGATCTCATAGCTCACATCTCTTCCGGCTTCGTTGATACCGTCAATAATGAGTCCGTTGATCTCATCTTCCGTTCTGCCTCTCAGATGCTTTTCATTTCTGATGATGATATAATCAAACATTCTTCCTGCAATTTTTCCGCACTCCCGGATATCATTGTCACGTCTGTCACCTACGCCTGAAATAATCCCGATTTTCTTAGTCGACTCTACATTTTTAAGATAATCCTCAATAGCCTCATATCCCGCAGGATTGTGAGCAAAATCAATCAGTACCTTAAAATTTTTGAATTTAAAGACATTCAGCCTTCCCGGTGTAAGCTGGGCACTTGGTATGAAAGTTCTTAATGAATTGGAGATATCTTCGATTCCAAAACCGTACAGATAGCTGGCCAAACTCGCTGCCAACACATTTTCAATCATAAACCTAGCCTTTCCTTCCATCGTGATTGGGAAATCTTTGGCTTTTCCTATCCTGATTTTCCAGTCGCCTTTTTTAATGGTTACAAAGCCTTCTTCGTAGATGCAGGTAATTTTTCCTTCTTTGGCAAATTTTACAATATGAGGATTATTTTCATCCATACTGAAAATGGCGACATTGCTGTCAAGATCATTAATAATCTTCATAGAATATTCGTTATCGGCATTCAGAACGCTCCATCCGTTTTTCTTTACACTGTCCAGAACTACTCTTTTTACTCTGGTAAGGTCTTTCAGGTTGTGAATGTCATTCATTCCCAAATGATCTTCTTCAATATTCGTCAAAACACCAATATCGCACTGCGAAAATCCTAAACCTGAACGCAGGATTCCGCCTCTGGCAGTTTCCAGAACAGCAAATTCCACAGTAGGATCTTTTAAAACAAATTCAGCAGAAAGAGGCCCTGTAGTATCCCCCTTTGATAGCATTGTATTCTGAATATAAATACCATCTGAAGTAGTAAAGCCTACGCGGTAACCATTGCTTTTTACGATATGGGAAATCAGTCTTGTTGTCGTTGTTTTTCCGTTTGTTCCCGTTACGGCAATAATTGGAATGGTAAATGGTTTTCCGGGAGGATAAAGCATGTCAACTACCGGCGCAGCAACGTTTCTTGGAAGGCCTTCGCTTGGAGCCAGGTGCATTCTGAATCCCGGTGCAGCATTCACTTCTATGATGGCTGCCCCGCTTTCTTTAAGGGGCTGTGTAAGGTTTTCCGCCATAATATCGATGCCGCAGACATCCAGGCCTATAATTTTAGAAACCCTTTCAGCCATGGTGATATTTTCGGGATGAACCATATCGGTAACGTCAATTGAAGTACCACCCGTAGAAAGATTTGCAGTGGATTTCAAATAGACCACTTCCCCTTTCTGAGGAACAGTTTCCAGGGTATATTGAAGTTTTTCCAAAAGTTCCAGTGTATCCTTATCAACTTCTATTTCAGTAAGGACATTTTCGTGGCCATAGCCTCTCCTAGGATCTTTGTTTTCTTTATCTATCAGTTGTTGAAGAGTCAATTCACCATCACCCACAACGTGCGCAGGAACTCTTCTTGCAGCGGCTACCATTTTATTATTAATGACCAGGACTCTGAAATCATATCCGGTAACGTATTTTTCTACGATAACTTTCCTTGAATATTTTTGGGCATGTTCCAATCCTATTTTGGCAGCCTCCCAATCGTTCACATTGATGGATGAACCTTTGCCGTGATTGCCGTCTAATGGTTTCAGAACAATAGGATAGCCAATCTTTCTGATGACATCGGTTAAGCCTTCTTCATCCACTACCAAATCTCCAATAGGAACTGGGATAGCAGCATCGTGAAGCATCTTTTTCGTCAGTTCCTTATTACATGCAATATCTACTGCAATGGAACTTGTTTTTCCTGTAATAGTAGCCTGAAATCTCTGCTGGTTTACGCCATAGCCAAGCTGTACCAAAGAATTGGTTCCCAATCTGATCCAGGGAATTTTCCTGGAAACAGCTTCTTCTACAATACTTCCCGTAGAAGGCCCAAGGCGTACACGCTCCCGGATCTCCTTCAGTTTTTGTATACAGCCGTTAATATCATATTCGGTATTATCCACCAGAGATTGTGCTATATTAACTGCTTCCTCAGCGGCATAAATTCCTGCATTTTCTTCAATATAATTAAATACAACATTATATATTCCCGGCGATTTTGTCTCGCGGGTTCTTCCGAAACCTACGTCCATACCTGCCAAAGTCTGTATTTCCAATGCTATGTGCTCGATGACGTGCCCCATCCAGGTTCCTGTTTCTATCCTGTGAAAAAAACCTCCTTCCACCCCTTCGGAGCATCTGTGAGTATACAGAGACGGGAGCAGTTTTTCAATTCTTTCCCGGAAACCGTCGATTTTGTTGGTAGGATAGTTTTCCATTTCTTCCAGATCCAATCTCATCTGTATCAGCTTCTTTCGTCGGATACTCCAGATATTTGGGCCGCGTAATGCCTGTATCTTCTCAATTTTCATATCTATTTGCATTTTTATCAGTTAACAATAACTCCTTCAAAAATCAAAGATAATGTAAAACCCTAAACCAAACTATACCACGTTTAAAGATTTCTCAAAAAAAAATTCAAATAAATCAACAATTCTAAAACATTAAGAATCATTAAAATGTGGTATGAATTTCGCTTAATGTCAATTATTTTTTAAATTTGCACACTATGATGAAACCCGTTGGAAAATTAATTATAATCGGAGGAGCTGTAAACAAAGGAAGTTTTGCAGAAACCGATTTCGACCAGAATATTGAAAAAAACCTTAATTTTTTTGAAAGAGGAATTCTTAGAAAGATCATCAATGAATCGAAGCTTAAGGAAGATTCCGTAATCGAAATTGTAACTACAGCCTCCCAAATCCCACAAATTGTAGGCACAGAATACAAAAAAGCTTTTGAATTTCTTGGCGCCAGAAATGTAAATATCCTTGATATTCATAACCGTGAAGAAGCCAATTCCGATGCCATGGCTGCCAGAGCCAATGCAGCAGATGTCGTGATGTTTACAGGCGGAGATCAGCTGAGGCTGACTTCTATTCTTGGCGGTACAAGATTTCATGATACCATTTTACTGAAATACCAGGAACAGGACTTTATCTATTCTGGAACTTCTGCCGGAGCTGCTGCTGCTTCTGAAAATATGATCTACCAGGGAAGCAGTTCGGAATCTCTTTTAAAAGGAGAAATTAAAACAACGCAGGGACTGGGCTTAATAGACAATGTCATCATTGATACACACTTCGTACAGCGTGGCAGAATCGGACGTCTCTTCCAGGCTGTAGTCAACAATCCAAGAACACTGGGAATAGGTCTGGGAGAAGATACGGGACTTTTCATCCATAATGACGTGATGACTGCAGTAGGTTCAGGTCTTGTTATTCTGGTAGACGGAAGATTTATTAAAGACACCAATCTTACCAATATCAACCTTGGAGAACCCATCTCTATTGATAATTTAACGGTACATGTTATGTCGATGAATGATCATTACGATCTTACGACAAAAACTCTTACGATTGAAAATTCACAGTTTAATCCAATCCCGCAAGATAAATAGTCAAAAGTAATTCTTATTTTAGTTGAAAAATAAAACTAAATGAGAGAAGAAAAAATTGAACAATTTATAAACCTTCTTCTGGAAGGTTATGATGTGGACAATAAAGGAGAAATTATTTCAAACTGTTCTTTATGCTATTCAAATCCGGCTCAATATATAAAAAATAATGATGCAGAATGGGTGATTGAAAGTGATGAAGACGGTGCATTTGAATTTTCACTGACTAATGAGCTTTTTGATTTTCTGATCCGGGGTGATAAAATAGATGAAGTTCATGAGCTTATTGATGAAAGCCTCGATAATCTGATCGGGGATTTTCCAGCAGGGATAAGATATGCGGGTGATTATTTTAAATGGCTGCAGCCTATTCTTGATCAGGAAGACCCACCACTTGAAGTTATTGAACTTGCAGACAGCTATTCTGATGAATTACAACTCATCATTATAGAAAAGCATAATGTAGAAAGCATTTCAAAACTTTGTCAGGAATTGAAGGTTCATTTTAAAAGAACTTCAATACCATATTAACTATATCTAAAGAAATTAAAAAAAATAAAACTCAACTTTATTTATGAAGCTCATCATTCACGGTGGTTTTTTTTCAGAAAGCGATCAAAGCCACGAAGTAAAGACTGCCAAGCAGAATTCTTTAAAAGAAATAGCCCAAAAAGCTTTTGATTATCTTAAAACACATTCTGCTTTCGATACCGTTGCTTACGCTGTTTCACTGTTGGAAGACGATCCTTTATATAATGCCGGCATAGGCTCTCAGATACAGAGTGACGGAGTAATCCGTATGAGTGCTGCAATTATGAACGGAGATACTCAAAAGCTAAGCGGAGTAATCAATATTCAGGATGTAAAGAACCCTATTTTTGTAGCTAAAAACCTGATCAGCGAAGATGACAGGGTTTTGGGAGGAAATGGCGCCAAAATTTATGCATCCGAACACGGTTTTGAAAACTTCTCTACTGAAATTCCTCAGAGAAGAAGTGAATATGACGCTAAGCTTCATAACGGAGGTAAAGGAACTGTAGGCTGTGTAGCTCTTGATAAAGAAGGAAAGCTCGCTGTGGCTACCTCTACAGGAGGGAAAGGCTTTGAAATTCCGGGAAGAATTTCAGATTCTGCCACAGTGGCCGGAAATTATGCCAATTCAGTATGCGCCGTAAGCTGTACGGGCGTAGGAGAAGATATTGTGAGCAACGCGACTGCTGCTAAAATTGTAACAAGAACTACTGATGGAATGAGTCTTGAGCAGGCTTTTAGCAAGACATTTGAAGAATTAAAAACCATAGACGGCTTCGCAGGAGCGATTGCCATTGATAAAGACGGAAATATTTATCATCAGGATTCTTACCCTACTATGGTCTTTGCCAGTTTTGATGGTGAAAATTTTCAGGTCTTTCAATAATTTTAACATTTTTTTATTACCCTATTTAATTTTTTGGCACGTATTTTACATGTTTAACTATAACAAGTTTAATATAAATCATTAAAAATAAAAATCATGGGAAATAAGACAAAAGGGTTATTAGCCTTACTAGGTATCGGTGCTTTAGCATTTTGGAAATATAAAAATTCTACTCCTGAAGAGCAGCAAGCTGTAAAGGATAAAATTAATAATGCTAAGGACAATTTGAACAAATGGGGAAGTGATATTAAGAGCAAAGCTAATGATGTTGCATCTCAGGTTCAGAACAAAGTAGATGAAGCTAAAACAAAAGCTGAAGATTCTTTAAGCTAAGCAAATTAGTTTTTTTAACATTCATATATAGAAAGTCATCGTAATCTCAGGATTATGATGACTTTTTATTTTTCGTTAAGTTCAATGAAACTACTTTTTATGTCCTTTTAAAGCGTACACCAAAGGTAATTTATTGCCGAATTTTGAAATTCTCCATTTTCCTTGTTCAAATTCTTCCACATGATTGAAACAAGGATATGGTGACCAGTCAAACTCCTGGAAAATTTCCAGTTCTATCCCGTGTTTGATCAAATTCTGCAATACCTCGGCTAATGAATGATTCCACATGACATATTCCTGAACGATATCTGCAGACTTATCAGCATAAGTTCCTTCGTAAGTTTCTACAATAGGCTTTTCATTAAAATAATTGTAGGCAACTTTTGTAAAATCATCATCAAACATCCAGACCGCAGGATGAAATTCTGCCATCACCAACTGTCCATCCGGTTTCAGAAAATGGCTGATAGTTTCAGCCCATTTATCCAGATCCGGGAGCCAGCCTATGACTCCGTAGCTTGTGTACACCATATCAAATTTTTCATCCAGAATATCCGGAAGACTGTATACATCCGAACAGATGAATTTTGTATCTGTACCACACTTTTGGGCAAGCTCCTTCGCTGCTTCAATAGCTTTATCCGACAGATCTATGCCGGTAACTTCAGCTCCTATCCTTGATAAGGAAATGGAATCCTGCCCGAAATGACACTGCAGATGGAGGATACTTTTGTTTTTTATATCGCCTAAAAGATCAAGTTCTATCGTGTTGAGTGAACTTCTTCCCTTCAGGAAGTCCTCTACAAAATAGAAATCCGAGTGAAGATGCGGATCTACTTTGGCATTCCAGGAGTTTTTATTGATTTCCAGGTAATTTTCCATGGTGATATTGTTTAAGTTAATTGAACAAATGTTCTTTAAATCTTTTTAAATGGATTATTGTGTTTTTTAGAGTAATGAGTTAATTAGATTCCAGGAATAACGATTGATGTATAAGGGCTGTAAAGCTCCCATCCAATTGATTCGTAAAGCGCTTTTCCCTCTTTCGTCGCCACTAAAAAATTATTACGGATACCATTTGCTAATGCATTTCTCTCAAGCTCATGCATCAAAAAAGTAGCAAGACCTTTTCTGCGGTGTTTTTCGTCTGTGACTATTCTGTCGTAAACCGCAAAATCATCCACAAGAACAACATGGCCGGAACAGGCCAGATCACCATTCTCAGCAATGATCTTCAGCAATAGGGCCGAATTATATTTTTCATATTCCAGACGGTAGCCTTTATACAGAACGGAATCAGGATTTTTCATCGGCTGGAAACAGGACATCATATAACCCGGCGGTTGTATTTTCCATCTTTCAGGGACTGCATCTTTTACCTCATCAGGCGGAACACAGACTTTAAGGTGGATCCAGGGCTCGGTAGTGATTTTTGAAAGGTTAAGAAAATCGTCATTCAGTTCAGAAAAAACATATCTTATTTTTTGCTTTTCCTCTCCTACTTCTACTTTAAAACCGGATCCATATTTTACCGGAAGAGGAAGTTTTCTTGATAAAGACCATCCTTTTAACCATTTTCCTATAATATCATTCATTATTCTGCTCATTATATTGATATTTGTAGTTTGAAAATCAGCCAAGCAATCTCTTTTTCTGTTCTGTAAATTCTTCCTCAGTCAAAACACCGCTTTCTTTTAGCCTTCCTAACTGTTCCAACTGATCTAAAACTGTGGGTTCTGTTTTATTTTGAAAATATTCTTTTGGACGGGCCATAAAATCCCTTACTTTTTCACAAAATAATTCTGCATAATATTTTCCAACATTATCTATTTCAAGAACATTATTTGCAATGTGAATATCTACGGAAGCCAGCATTAACGACTTTTCATATTGTATGGAGCTTACTTTATCGTAAGAAAAATCTTCTACTTTCAACCCGTACATGAATTCTTTATCTATAAAAATCAATCTTCTTTCAGTTGCCACTAAAATGATATGATTATTGTTCAGCTTATTTCTTCCCTCAATCAGGTAAACAATTTTCTCATCCTCCGAAAGTACATCCGGCAGGGCATGAATTTCTTTTCTGGCAAAAATGGTAGGATTAATATCTAATGTTTCCAGCTCATCCTTTATTTCGTCAAGTCTTGATTTTTCACTCATTATTTGTTTTTAAATGGTTAATTACAAATTTAATTTTTTCTAAAATACAAAAAGCATTATCTGGTGATAATGCTTTTCATTTTATATTGTATAGAGCTTATCCTAAAAACTCTTCCAAAGAAACTGTTTTTTGTTCTCCGGCATCAAGATTTTTAAAGGTAACCGTTCCGTTTTTGATCTCTTCTTCTCCTAAGAAAACCAGGTTTTTAATACCTTTCTTTTCAGCATATGTAAACTGTTTATTCAGTTTTGCGTTTTCCGGATATAGTTCAGCGGAAATTCCTTTTTCTCTCAGCTGCATGATCATCTTTAAAGCTTCTACGGTTCCTTCGCCTCCGAAATTAGCAAACAGATATTCTACCTGGGTTGTAGCCTCCTGAGGGAAAAGCTCAAGCTCTTCCATTACCAGATAAACCCTGTCCAAACCAAATGAAACTCCGATCCCAGGAATATTTTTCACTCCGAAAACCTCTGTAAGGTTATCATATCTACCGCCACCGCCAATAGATCCCATGGCCACCTCATCTGCTTTCACCTCAAAAATAGCTCCTGTATAATAATCCAAACCTCTGGCCAGGGTAATATTGAACACAAGATTCTGCATATCTACTCCCAGATTCATAGACTGTGTAAGAACAAATTCCAGTTCCTCTACCCCTTTCAGCCCAATTTCATTGCCTGCAAATTTCTCTTTCAACTGAAGAAGGTTTTCCAAAGCATCATCGGACTGATTAAACAAGAATTCCAGTTTATCAATCGATTCCTGAGAAATTTCTCTTTCCAGCAATTCCTTAACTACTCCTTCTTTCCCTATCTTATCAAGCTTATCCAGAGCCACAGTAAATTCAATCAGTTTGTCTGTAATACCTGCATACTCAGCCAGACCGGAAAGAATTTTCCTGTTGTTCATATGAATCGTAACAGGAATTTTGAGATCGGAAAATGATTTCAGATACAGCTGAACCAGATCAACTTCCTGCAATAAGCTTTCGCTTCCCACCACATCTGCATCACACTGATAAAATTCTCTGAATCTTCCTTTCTGCGGACGGTCTGCCCTCCATACAGGCTGAATCTGATAACGCTTGTAAGGAAATGTCAGCTTCCCATGATTCATAGCTACAAATCTGGCAAAAGGCACAGTAAGGTCGTAACGGAGTGCTTTATCTGAAATTTGAGGGATAAGTTTCTGGTGATTCTTATGATCCCAGTCTTCCTGATTTACTTTAGAAGCATACTCTCCTGAGTTTAAAATTTTAAAAATCAACCGGTCACCTTCCTCTCCGTATTTTCCTGTCAGTGTCGAAAGATTTTCAAAACTCGGTGTTTCTAATGGCTGAAAACCGAACAATTCAAAATTATTCTGTAAAATATTGATAATATATTTTCTTCTTGAAACTTCCTGTGCGGTAAAATCTCTCGTTCCTTTTGCTAAGCTTGGCTTCATGTACTGTATGTCATTTTGATAATGCAAAAATAAGGAATTGAAAGGACTTTTCCGAAATATAAAAAAGCTGGAGAATATCATTTCTCCAGCCTTGATGCATCATCATTGTTAAATCCGAAAAAATCAGACACTTTCGAGAATTTCAAGAATCTCTTCACCATAATTTTCAATCTTATGCTTTCCGAAACCTTTGATCTCCAGGAGCTCTTCTTTTTTAGCAGGTTTATACTTGGCTACTGACATCAGTTCTTTATTGCTCGCGATAAAGTAAGTAGGAAGATTCTGTTCTTTAGCCTTCTCAGATCTCCAGTATTTCAGGGCATTTAAAATTTTCTCTTCATCGGAGTTTAAAACGTCATTATCTGCAGAGTACTTTACTGCCTTTGGTTCTTTCACCATACTTTTAGCTGTTTTCAGCTCTTCAAAATACAGGATTACGGACCAATAACATTCATCATTTACAAAAGCGGTTTCCACTTTTATAATTTCGTTCACTTCAAGGAAATCATCAAGCATTTTCTGATCTCTGTGGAGGAATTCTTTAGCAAGTCTGATTTTAAGAACTTTTACTTTCATCATTTGTGTTTTTAGAATTATTTGCCTCCTAAAAGCAGGATTTCATCGATTCTGATTTCTGTAATATAGCGCTTAACACCGTCCTTGTCATCATACGATCTGTAGGTAAGCTTCCCTTCAATGGCAATTTCTTTTCCTTTGGGCACATACTTCTGCAGGATTTCAGCTGTTTTTCCAAAAGCAATCAGATTATGCCATTGTGTTTCCTCTACCTTTTCACCTTTTGCATTCGTGTAATGATCGCTGGTGGCTAAAGATACGCTTGCCTTTACATTTCCACTTTCGAAGTTTACGGTTTCAACTTCTTTACCTGTGTAACCAATTAATGTTACTTTGTTTCTTAGTGACATAACTTATAAATTTTTAAGATTAATAATACAGATAAGAGACGTTCACTGTTTTCTCAAATCTCTGTTGCAAAGATGGTTACCCCAACCCATGTTAGTCGGTTATAAACTATTTAAATTCGTTTGTAGTCGTTTGCAAACGAATATTTCCGTATCTTTGATCAAATCAACCTATGAAAAAGGACATCAGCATTTTCGAGTTTCCTTTTAATCTTGGACTCACTAAAAAAGAGGATGAGACAGAACCTGGAGTAAAAAAACTTCCTGATTGGCTCAGGAAATTTGGTTTTCATCAAGGAATCAGTCCTAAAAGTATTTTCAGATTGGAAGCTCCGGAATATGTAATGGATTTTGATAAAGAAACCGGAGTTAGAAATCCTTATCAGATTATTGAATATGCAAAAAAGCAATCCGAGCTTATTCTAAAGAATTTTAATAAAGATACCTTTCATCTGATGTTGGGTGGTGATTGCAGTATCCTGATTGGGAGTGCTCTTGCCTTAAAGCAGCTTGGTCATTTCGGTTTGTTTTATCTTGACGGTCACACAGATTATATCCCTCCAAAGTTATCTCCCAGCGGAGGTGTTGCAGGAATGGATTTGGCAATTGTTTCAGGATTGGGTCATCAAAAACTGACTAATATTGATGGTCTCAAGCCCTATTTCAAGGAAGAACATATTTTCTGTGTGGGAAATGCGGAAACGGATGATGATGAATATGTAGGGGAAATTCTAAATTCCAAAATTCATTATTTTGACCTGGAGAATCTAAGGAAGAATGGTTTTAGAAAAACTGCAGAAGATTTCCTGAGAATGGCGGAAGAAAAGAACCTTGACGGATTCTTTATCCATCTCGATGTAGATGTGCTGAAAGATGAAATTATGCCCGTTGTAGACAGCAGAATGGAAGACGGAATTGATTATGAAAATTTAAAAGAAATACTAATGCCATTGATAGTGGATGAAAGATGTTTTGGATTAGAAATCACTATCCTGGATCCTGATTATGATACAGAAGGGATTTACACCCAACCTTTCATTGAAACTTTAATTAAGATTATAAATAAACCAAGCAAAAGAATCTAAATATGAAAAAAATTACAAGAATATGGCACGGGATTGTCCATGCTGAAAAAGCAGATGAATATCTCAGATATGTTGAAGAGACAGGTATCTTACAGTATAAAAATACTCCAGGAAATCTTTCGACCAAAATACTGAGAAAAAAAGATAAGGAAATCTGTCATTTTCTGACTGTTACCGAGTGGGACTCTTATGAAAGTATTAAGAAATTTGCAGGAGATAATTATGAAAAGGCAAAATATTATCCTGAGGACAAAAATTTTTTACTGGAATTTGAGGAAAGTGTCACCCATTATGAAACTTTTGAATATTGATTAAATAGAAATAAATTTTGAAGAAAACAATTAAAAGAACACTTAGAGTTTCGAAATATGTGATTTATAAAGAAACCCTGGTTGATTATAAAGAGCATTTCTGGTCTTTTCTGGGAGCATTCGTCGGAATCGGGATTATTGCCTTTATTCAGTCCCATACTTTGGCTGCCACTGAAAATATATTCCTGATCGGGTCTTTTGGAGCCTCAAGTGTTCTGATTTATGGAGCCATCCAAAGTCCCCTAGCCCAGCCCAGAAACCTGGTAGGTGGTCATGTTCTTTCGGCATTGGTTGGCGTTACCATTTATAAAATTGTGCCTGATATCATTTGGCTTTCCGCACCACTGGCTGTAGCTTTTTCCATAGTGCTGATGCAGTATACCAAAACACTTCACCCGCCCGGCGGTGCAACAGCACTGATTGCCGTGAGCTCTACCGGGAAAATTCCGGAGCTGGGGTATTGGTATGTTCTTTCTCCTGTTTTGTCCGGATGTATCATTCTTTTACTGGCTGCTCTTTTATTCAACAATATCACCCCGAACAGAAGCTATCCTACTCATACAAGGTTCAAAAGGTTATTGAGGAAAAAACATCAGCATATCCACAAACTGAAAAAATAAAAATTATGAACTGTCTTGAATGCGGCGAAAAAATTATCGGCAGAGCAGACAAAAAATTCTGCAACGATGCCTGCCGGAATGCCTATAATAATAAGCAGAATAAGGATTCTACCAATTTAATGCGGAATGTCAACAATAAGCTTCGCAAAAATTACCGCATCCTTTTGGAGCTGAATACGGACGGTAAAGCAAAAATTCCCAAATCCAGAATGGATGGCTTAGGTTTTGATTTCGATTATTTTACCAACCTGAAAGTTTATAAAAATGGCTCTGAATACCGTTTCATCTATGACTATGGCTATAAATTTTTAGAAGATGATTTTGTACTGATTGTAAAGAATCAGACATAATCTGCACATCACCCACAAATATTGTATATTGTATTATGAAAGAAATTGTCCTTATCACCGGTGCCGGCGGAATGATCGCTAGAAAACTCTCTAAAAAGCTGGAGAAAGAATACACAGTAAGATTCCTGACCCGGAAGAAAAAACATGACAACGATTTTGAATGGGATATTAAAAACGCAACCATGGATGAGTCTGCTCTGGACAATATTTCCCACATCATTCATCTGGCAGGAGCCAATATTTCGGAAAAACGCTGGACTAAGGAAAGAAAGCGGGAACTGATATCCAGCCGTGTAGATTCTGCAGGACTTCTTTTAAAAACCTTAAAAAAGAAAAAAATAAAGCTCAAATCTTTTATTTCCGCTTCAGGAATCAATTATTACGGAACCGTAACAACTGAAAGAATTTATTCTGAAAATGATCCTCCGGGCAATGATTTTCTGAGTGAAGTGGTGGTTTTATGGGAAAGGGCAGCAGATGATTTCAAGGAACAGAACCTGGCTGAAAGAGTGGTTAAAGTACGGACCGCCGTTGTTCTTTCCAGGGAAGACGGTGCATTAAAGAAAATGGTTCCTACCATACAATACGGTATAGGATCTGCTTTGGGAAGCGGAAAACAATATATGCCGTGGATCCACATTGAAGATATCTGTTCAATTTATGAAGCTTCTTTAAAAGATACTACTATTGACGGGGCATATAATGCTGTTTCTCCTCAACATACCACGAATGAAAATTTAACCAAGAAGATTGCTGAAGTCCTTGATAAACCTCTTTTTATGCCTCATGTTCCCGCTTTTGTTCTGAAGCTGATATTCGGAGAATTGGCAGATGCATTACTGGAAGGCTCAAGGGCATCTTCACAAGAGATCCAGGAAACAGGGTTTCAATTTAAATTTCCGGATCTGAAAATGGCTTTAGAGAATCTTTTGAAAGAAAGGTAATAATAATCCCGTAGAAGCCAAATCCAGTCAATTGTTCTTTTTTATATCTTGATGCTTTTCAAGGCCTTATTCAGCAGAAATGTGAGTGTTTGTAATTCAGCATGATCCAAAGCTCCCGAAACCTGATCAGCAACCGTTTTCCGGAAGTTCTCCGAATTATTGATCAAAAACTGCCCTTTTTCTGTAGCAGAAAGATTAAAGATTCTTCTGTCGGAAGTACTTTGCTTCTGCACTATAAGGTCATTTTTAATTAAAAATTTAATCTGCTTCGACACTGCTGCCTGACTGACATTAAATGCCTTAGAAATCTGCTTTCCGGTAACTTCCTCTTTCCGGTATATATATTCTATAATATTGTAATGGGTGGCGGTAACTCCGCTGATATTTCCTTTATTCATATTGGCCAGTATAAAGCACTGCCAATCTGTAAAGGCATTAAAAAAATCATCATTCTGTTGTTTCATAAAAAACACTTAACTTAGTTAACTATTAACAAAGTTAATGAAATTATTATGAAAGAGATTATCATCACCCACGCCCGACAGAATAATTTAAAAAATATTTCATTACGCATTCCAAAGAATAAAATAACGGTTTTCACAGGGGTTTCCGGATCCGGAAAATCTTCTTTGGTATTTGAAACCATTGGAGCTGAAGCCCAGCGTCAAATCAACGAGACACAAAATAGCTTTATAAGAAACCGTCTGCAGCACTTCGGGGTTCCCAATGTTGATAAAATTGAGAATCTGAACGTCCCTTTCATCATCAATCAAAAAAGATTAGGTGGAAATGCACGTTCCACAGTAGGAACAGCCACGGACATTTACGCCTCCCTCCGGTTGCTTTTTTCCAGAATTGGAAAACCGTTTGTAGGCTATTCCAATATATTCTCATTTAACAATCCACAGGGAATGTGCCGTGAATGTGAAGGGTTAGGCTATGTACAAACCGTAAATATAGAAACTCTTTTTGACAAAAATAAATCGCTGAATGAAGGCGCCATACAGTTTCCAACATTTCAGCCCGGTGGTTGGCGGCTCACCCGGTATATTCATTCAGGTTATTTCGATAATGACAAAAAGCTTAAAGATTTTACTAAGCAAGAATGGGAACTATTGCTGAATGCAGAAGAACACAGTCCGAAAAATCCCGGTAAGGAATGGGGAAAAACAGTAAAATATAAAGGCGTTATTCCAAGAATTGAAAATTCATTTCTGAAAAAAGATTCTAAAGAGAATATAACCAGAAAAGATACTTTAAAAAAAGTCATTATTACCAAAGAATGCCCTGTCTGCAAAGGGCAGCGCCTCAATTCAAAAGTACTGTCATGTAAAATAAACGGCAAAAACATTGCCGACTGTACAGCCTTATCCATCGATGACCTGTTAAACTTCATCCGGGAAATACTATCTGAATCGTATGTTTCCGTTATACTGGAACTTGAAAAAAAACTTCAAAACCTTCTTGATGTAGGTTTACAGTATCTGAGCCTGGACCGACAAACGGACACGCTTTCAGGAGGAGAATCCCAAAGGATAAAAATGGTAAAGCAGTTAGGAAACAGCCTTGTAGACCTGTTGTATATCTTTGATGAACCCAGCATTGGCCTTCATCCTAAGGATATAGACCATATCGTAGACATCATCAGAAAAATAAGGGATAAAGGAAATACCGTTCTGATTGTGGAACATGATCCGGACCTGATCAAAATAGCAGACCTGGTCATCGATATGGGACCCGGTTCAGGGAAAAACGGAGGTGAAATTATGTATCAGGGAACCTTTAAGAGTTTAAAAAATGCTAAAGGCAAAACAGGCAGCTATTTCAATAAAGAAAGGGTTTACAATGTAAATCCGAGACCTGCCAAAGGCTTTCTTGAAATAAATAACGGTAATCTTCACAATTTAAAGAACGTCAGTATCAAAATACCCACCGGAATCATGACTGTGGTAACCGGTGTAGCAGGCTCAGGAAAAAGTACGCTGATCAATAAAGTTTTACCTTTATTTTATCCTCGAGTCACCGTAGTGGACCAGTCTGTTTTCACAGCGAGCAGCCGTTCAAACCTTTTAACCTACCTTAACCTGTCAGATACTGTTAGAAAGCTTTTTTCAACCTCCAACGATGTCTCTGAAAAACTATTTAGCAGAAACGGGCAAGGCGCATGCCCCAATTGTAAAGGTTTAGGTATTGAAAAGATAGACCTTGCATTTATGGATGATATCGAACAGCCTTGTGAAGTCTGCCATGGATCAGGATACAAACCCGAAGTTTTAAAATATGAATATCAGGGGAAAAATATCGCTGACATTATGAATATGACCGTTTTTGAAGCCCTCCATTTTTTCCCGAAATCCGGCTTCGAACATGAATTTGGTCTGCTGATCAAATTGGGCTTGGATTACCTGACCCTCGGACAAAGGCTGGACAGTTTCTCAGGCGGTGAAAGGCAGCGCCTGAAACTAACCAGAGAATTGAATCACACCAATAAAATTATTATCCTGGATGAACCCAGTACAGGCCTCCATCCTATTGATAATGAGAAGCTCCTTTCTTTTTTCCAGGAATTAATCAATAAAGGAAATACCCTGATCGTTATTGAACATAATCTGGATATTATTGCCCAAGCGGATTGGATCATTGATATTGGTCCCGGGGCTGGGAAACTTGGCGGGAAGATTGTATTCGAAGGAACCGTAGAAAAACTGCTGTCTGCCAGCGATTCTGCAACCTCCATTTATTTAAAGAAACACCTGAAAGGCAAATAAATTATTTTAACTAAAAACTGTCTGTTTATTATATGTTGATCACCTTATTTTAAAGGATGATGAGGCTTGTTGAAAAAGAAATATTAATTTAGCATTCCCATCAGGGCACCACAATATAACATAGAAATATCCAATGCAGAATCCTAACATCAACATTCTTAAAACAGAAATTTTATCAGATAACTGGTATACTTTAAAAAAAGTTACCTACACCATTGAAAAAAAGGACGGAAATAAAGAAACCCAAAGCAGAGAGGCCTACGACAGGGGAAACGGAGCGGTTATCCTTCTTTATAATAAGATTTCCGGAACCGTAATTTTAACCCGACAGTTCAGGCTCCCAACCTTCATCAACGGAAATACTACAGGTGTGCTTATTGAAGCCTGTGCAGGTCTTCTGGATAATGACAACCCTGAAGAATGCATCAAAAGAGAAACGGAAGAAGAAACCGGCTATAAAATCTCAAAAGTTGAAAAAGTGTTTCAGGCCTATATGTCACCCGGCTCTGTAACGGAAATCCTGCATTTTTTTACCGCTGAATATTCTCATGAAATGAAGATCACAGAAGGAGGCGGACTTGAAGAAGAAGGCGAGAACATCGAAGTTTTAGAGCTGCCTTTTGAAGATGCTCTTGCAATGATAGACAAGGGAGAGATTATGGATGCCAAGACCATTATGCTGCTACAGTATTTACGCATTAAAAACATTGTGTAGATGAGAAAATTAGTCCCAGCTTTGGTTATACTTATCCTGGCCAGCTGTAAAGAAGAGCCACAAAAAGAAACATACACACCTGTAAGTAATAAAATTAGTGAAGTTCCCAAAACTGAGATTGTAAAAGATGCGATATATTCTGAATTCAAGCCTGAAAACATTACCGGCTTAAAAATTAAAGGATTTGATGTTGAAAAAGCTTTTTCTGTCGGGGAAAATAAGATTGTAACAGGAAGCTATCCATTTATTGATGGGAAAGCTACTTTGCCGGATACTGAAAAAGATTGGGGAAACAGGCTTTTAATGCTCAATAACAAAAACGAAATCATTTACACATCCAAAGGATCCGGGGAAACCTATCTTTATGAACCTTATTTTTATAAGAACAATCAGAACGGCCATATTATCATTGTCTGCCAGCAAGCTTTTGAATATTTCTTTGGAGGTGAAGCCTTTTTATTGGAAAAAGGGAAAATAAAATATCTTGGAAATTTAGATATTGAACCTAATGATGAGAGAAAAAAATTAACTGATATCTTAAGAATCCAGGAATCAAACAAAGAGATCAACTTTACTTTTGATGCAGATTCATTGGTCTTAAAACCAGGAAATGAAGATATTGTGATCAGAAACAATAATGCAAAATATATCTATGATCAACACTCCCTAACATTCCATCAATAGAATGGCCATTAAAATCTTCAGAATAGGGGCTGTTGCAGCTATTTTAATCTTCAGCATGCTGATGCTGAAAACCATATCCCAATATACCGGTTTTGATAAAAACGTTGGCTTCCTGCAGTTTAAGCAAAAAGTAGTCAGCAATCCTTACTGGATGGCATTTTTTTATATCCATATCTTTTCAGTCACGCTTTGTCTCTTAGCAGGACTTACCCAGTTCTCAAACCGTTTTTTAGCAGAAAACAGAACTCTTCACCGCCTGATAGGAAAAATATATGTTTACAATATTTTAATCATTAATGTTCCGGCATGTTTTGTACTCGGATTATTTTCAAACGGCGGGATCATTGGAATCACGGGGTTTCTGTTGCAGGATGTTCTCTGGGCTTATTTTACAGTGGCTGCTGTTTCTTTCATTAAAAAAAGAAATATTTCCGCCCATAAAAAATATATGGCCTTAAGCTATGCAGTTACTACTACAGCCATTACCTTCAGAATTATTAAGAATCTTATTTATCAGGAAAACCTGCATGATTATGAGCTGTTTTACGGTTTAAATGTGTGGGTTTCCCTCATTATTAATCTGTCTGTAGCATACCTGATTATCAGGAATCAAAAAGGATTAGCGCTCAAAGCTGACATTGGTAATGAAAATAAAAAAAGCAATGAATAGTAACAGGGCAAAAGAGGCAATGAAGATCAGCCCGTTCCATACTGTTTTATATTGGGATTTAGCCGTCCATCGGTTGAAAAAGCGCATGATAACGTAAGCCAAACCGCCGAATATGGCCAGAATAAAAATCATAAACAGGAATTCCATAGAAATTAATTTTTATCAAAACTATTATTTTAAAATTAAAAAACAATACCCAGATTAATATTTGTAAAAAATAGACATTCCTGAAAATAGTATGGTTGAAAAACCAACGACGGCATTCGCTTATTGAGTTTGAAAAAAACGATTGGTCTTTATTTCAGACAGCTGAACTGATGTAGAAGGAATTCCAAACTTGATCAGCCTGTCGATAATATCTTCAAGGTGAGCACTGTCCTTGAGTACACATTCAGCAATGAGGCAATATTCGCCTGTAATCCTTTTACAGCTGATGATCTCGGGAAACTGTTTCAGATGGTCGATAAATACTCTGAACTCGTCATTTTTAAATTTAAGATGAATAATCACTTTCAGGCTGTATCCTAGAAGCCCATAATCAACATCTGCTGTAAAGCTTTTAATCACACCGGTATCAATAAGATTCTGTACTCTCTCTTTTGTGGCAGACTGAGACAGCGAGATTTTGCGCCCTATTTCGGCATAGCTTAACCTGGAATTTTCAATCAGCAAACTTAAAATTTTATAATCAAATTCATCTAAAACTATTTTCATCGCATTTTTATATTAAATCAGTGGAAATCTCCAAAATTATAAAATTTAACCGTTAAATCCATTTTAAAATACTATGAATTAAACAGAAATTTGACATAAAAAAATATGACAACAATTGAATTTTCCAACCATGGAAATACACCATTTGAAAAACTGATCGGGCACAACCCGGAGATACTGGCGAAATGGAACAGTCTTGAAGAGGTTTTCTTTAAAAATACAACATTAGATCCCAATCTGCTCGAACAGGTGCGAAGGTCTCTTGCTTTTGGAAACGGCTGTGAATACTGCATGGTGAAAGGCGGAAAAGCGGATTTCAGCCAGTCAGAGCTTAAAATATCTGTAGCCGTGAGTTTTGCCGAGCTTTTCTGTAAAGACCACCGTTCCATACTCAGAGATCATTTCAGTATGCTGAGGGAATTTTTTTCTGAAAAAGAAATCTCAGAGCTTTGTACGTTTGTCAGCTTTATCAGTGCTTCTCAAAAATTGGGAAAGATATTTAACCTAACGGAGGACTATCAGCCCAATGCCGTGATAAAAATGGAACATCTGTCTTAAAATTCAAAAAACCAACTTTTTTAATCCGAAATAGCATCTGAAAACAGTTGCTATTTTGTATTTATATACTCACCCCATGAATATTCTTAACCTCAGCCATCACGAAAGTACTGTGCGCACCCCCGATAGAATCCAGCGATCCAAGCTTATTGAACACAAAATCCTGGTAGTGCTTCATATCTCTTACCTGAACTTTAAGGAGAAAATCGAAATCTCCTGAAATATTATAGCATTCCGCCACTTCATCAATCTGTAAAACATCTTCAACAAACTGATTTCCTACCGCACGGTCATGCATTTTAAGCTTGATCTGGCAAAAAACAGTAAAGCCCCGGTTCAGCTTTTCAGCCTCCAAAACTGCTGCATAATGCTTGATGTACCCATCCTGCTCAAGCCTTTTCATCCGTTCAAAAACAGGTGACGGCGAAAGGTTGACCTCTTTCGCAAGCTCTTTTACGGTTAATTTGGCGTTTTTTTGAAGGATTCTGAGCAGCTGAAGATCCTTTTCATCAAGTCTTTCCACAGGATAATATTCTTTTTGGAGATTACATTTTCAAAAATACAGAATAATTAACTTAATAATAAGTATCGAGAAGAATTATTTTCTTATTTTCCAACAATAGACCAATGAATTCACTTTAATAGCTAAATTTATCCCGGATTTGTTCTTTAACATTCTTCATCAAACAGAATAGGTTTTACCTAACGTAGATTAATAGGGAATCGTGTGAGAATCACGAGCTGTCGCGCAACTGTAAGTAATACCCAAAGGTTTTATCCGGGAATATCCACTGCCAAAGCGGGAAGGATGATAAAACCGTTACAAGCCAGGAGACCTGCCTATTCTGAATGGACAATGCTTTCGCGGTCTGAAGCTTCAGGTCATACAGATGATACTTTTTGAGCGTACTTCACGTTAATAGGAAGATTACGTCCTTTTTGTATCCGTTTCATTCCCTGAAAACCCTTCCCGGCAGCATTGCGAAGCATTCTAAAGAGCTTTTAAAATCATTATTGTTTAATTTAAAAGTGTAAAACATGCAAACGCACATTCTTGGCAGCCCGCGTATTGGCCGCCACCGAGAACTCAAAAAAGCCTGCGAGCAATATTGGTCAGGCAAAGCATCATTAAATGAACTCCTTGAAACCGAGAAAACCATCTGCAGGCAGAACTGGAAGATGCAGCAGGAAGCAGGAATTGACCTGATCCCCTGCAACGATTTCTCTTATTACGATCAGGTTTTGGATATGACCTTAACTGTTGGAGCTATTCCGGAGCGCTACAGCGAAATCAGAACCTCACATTCTGAACTTGACCTTTATTTTGCAATGGCCAGAGGTTACCAGCATGAAGGTCTGGATGTTACCGCTATGGAAATGACAAAATGGTTCGACACTAATTACCATTATATTGTCCCCGAATTTCAAAAAAACCAGCAGTTCAGATTATTTTCAAAAAAAATCATCAGTGAATTTATCCATGCAAAACAGGCCGGAATAAATGCCAAACCTGTAATCATAGGACCTCTAACCTATCTTCTTCTGGGAAAAGAGAAAGAAGACGGCTTTGATAAACTTGACCTTATAGAAAATCTTCTTCCGGTATATATCGAAATTCTGAAAGAACTGGAAAGCCATGGAGCTGGTTGGATTCAGCTTGATGAACCTTTCTTAGGTCTTGACCTTACGGAAAAAGCAAAAGAAATTTATCAATCCGCTTATGCCGAAATCAGGAAACAGTTCCCGGATCTTAAATTCATTCTCGCGACTTATTTTGAAGGCTTAAAAGACAACCTTTCGCTGGCCGCATCGCTTCCTGCAGACGTTCTTCATATTGATCTGGTACGCTGCCCTGAACAGCTGGATGAAGTTCTACATACCATTCCTCCAACATTAAGCCTGTCTTTAGGCATTGTAGACGGAAGAAACATCTGGAAAAATAATTTTGAAAAATCTTTGGCCTTCATTGAAAAAGCAGTGAATACTATTGGTTCTGAAAGAGTCTTTATTGCTCCTTCATGTTCTCTTCTCCACTCACCCTTCGATCTTGATCTGGAAATTGACGAAAAAATGCTGTCTCCTGAAATTAAGCAATGGATGGCTTTTGCCAAACAGAAAGTACACGAGATTGTAGCCTTAAAAAAGCTGGCATCAGGAAACGCAGATTATCAGGCATTACAGCACTATGCAGAAAATAAAAAAGCTGTTGATACCCGAAAAACTTCCCCTCTCATTCATAATCAGAAAGTAAAGGACCGTGTAGAGGTAATCACTGAGGATGATGCACGGAGAAACAATCCGTTCAGGATTAGAAAAGAAGAACAGCAGAAAATCTTACAGCTTCCTTTATTTCCCACTACAACAATTGGTTCTTTTCCCCAGACCAAAGAGGTAAGAACCTGGAGATCAAAATTCAAAAAAGGGGACCTGACTGCGGAACAATATGACACCCTTCTAAAAAAAGAAAAGGAACGAACCATCCGCTGGCAGGAAGAAACCGGAATTGATGTACTGGTTCACGGAGAATTTGAACGCAACGATATGGTGGAATATTTCGGGGAACAGCTTTCAGGCTTTGCCTTCACACAAAACGGATGGGTCCAGAGTTACGGAAGCCGTTGTGTAAAACCTCCGGTCATCTATGGTGATGTTCACCGTCCGCACCCTATGACGGTTTACTGGTCACAATATGCCCAGTCTCTGACGCAAAAATGGGTAAAAGGAATGCTTACAGGCCCAGTCACGATCCTGCAATGGTCTTTTGTGCGTGATGACCAGCCTCGTTCTTTAATCTGTAAACAGATCGCACTGGCGATTCGCGATGAAGTAAACGACCTGGAAAAGGCAGGGATCAGAATTATACAGATTGATGAACCGGCCATCAGAGAAGGACTTCCCCTTAGAAGATCCGGATGGGAGGAATACCTGAAATGGGCAGTGGAAGCTTTCAGAATTTCGGCAAGCGGTGTGGAAGATGCCACACAGATTCATACGCATATGTGCTATTCCGAATTTAATGATATTATCCAGAATATAGCAGACATGGATGCCGATGTCATCACTATAGAATGCTCCAGAAGCCAGATGGAACTGCTGCAGGCTTTTGCAGATTTCAAATACCCGAATGAGATCGGGCCGGGAGTTTACGATATTCACTCTCCGAGAGTTCCTTCAAAAGAGGAAATGATTGAGCTGTTGAAGAAAGCACAAGCCGTTATTCCCGCACAGCAGCTGTGGGTAAATCCTGACTGTGGATTGAAAACCCGGCACTGGGATGAAACGGAAAAAGCACTGACTGCGATGGTAGAAGCTTCGAGGGAGGCAGCCACCGTTCATATAAAACAGTAAAGCTAAAAAGATAATGGTTATAAAGAGGCTGTCTCACTTTTGAGACAGCCTCTTTTATTTTTTTAAGTAAATATTTCTTAACTAGGCTAAGTTGATAATATTCACAAGATTTGCTATTAATCAAAAAATATTTTAGTTTAGATAAAAAAACGAATGACTAAATATTTTAATCAAATTTGTGAGTTTAGGCAAAACAATCCTATAATTAAGGGAAATGCTATCAAAACTGACAATCCAATTTTGGATGATGTTAAAATTGCCCTCAATAATTTAAAAGTAGAACTCGAAAGAAGATATAATAAATTTGATGGTATTGATTTTACTATAGAAATATCTAAAGGAGCAGCTAATTTCCCCAATGTAGCTCACGTTTGTATTCTTCCTCCCGGACAAAAAGTCTCAAACGGAATATATGTGGCAATTTGCTTCGATAAATTAGGAAGAGGAGCCGTTGTTGGCTGCGCAGAATCTAAAACCAATTCTAAAAATTTAAATATAGAAGTTAGAAAAAAAGGAAACCATATTCCTATTCTTGATGTGGATGGAGGTAGTGAAAAAACCAAATATAATAATGTGTATGAAAATCCAAAAGATTTTTATTATAAACTAGAAAATGTTGTCGAATTAGAAAATCATATCAAAACATCGATGAGTTTATGTTTATATAACCTTAAAAAAACAAGTGGCTCCAATTATCTTCAAGTTAAAAATTATTTAAATTCTACAATAAATGAGAATGAAATAGAATATTTTAATATAAATGGTATTATAGATGATAGAAAAAAAATTGCCATTCAAATTCATGCAAGGAGAGGACAAAAACTATTTAGAAAAAAACTTATTGAAACTTATAATAAAAAATGTGTGGTGACAAATTGTGAAATTATCGAAATGTTAGAAGCTGCCCATATATATTCTTTTAAAGGTTCTGATACCGATAAAATTCCTAATGGACTTTTATTACGTTCCGATATCCATACATTATTTGATTTAGGACTTATTAGTATTAATCCAACTAATTATTTTATTCAAGTAAGTAATAAGATAATTAATGATGAATATTATTCTAAATTACATGGACTGAGAATTAATCTACCTAAAAGAAGGGAAGATTACCCAAGTCAAGATTCTCTCAAGTATCATTTTGAAAATGTTTTTGAAAAATAGATTGTTATTAAATTATTATCAGTTGACTTCCAAATAAATTAATACTGAATAACTTACGATTTTCTCAATTAAAAACCTTAATTTTGCACCCCGAAATAAGGATTCTACAGTTATGAAAAAATTAGGCGAATACAGAAAGCTTCTTGAGGTTGATAAAACCGTTACTTTAAAGGAATTAAAGACCATTTACAGGAATACGATGAAAGATACGCATCCTGATAAATTTGCCAATGACGAAGCCGGAAAGCTGGAAGCGGAGGAAAAAAGTAAGTCTATCATTGAAGCCTATCACTTTCTGGTGAGCATTAATCCGGAAACGCAGGAAAAATATAAGGAAGAATATACTGAAACGATTACAAAATCCAATATTCAGGACTTTTATCTTGAGAAAGCCGTTTTGAAAGTTCAGCACCTGAATGGAAATATGTATGAATACCTTGGAGTTCCAAGAAATACATACATTAAAATGGTCAATTCCGATTCTCCAAGCCGTTTTGCAAGAAGACATATCTATGGAAGTTTTATCTACAGAAAAGCTGGCGAAGCTATGGCAGATTAATTTTCAAAATAAAATAAGTAAAAGGCTTTCAGTTATCCTGAAAGTCTTTTTTTATGGTTAAAATAAAGCTCTCAATCAATTAAAAAAGCACATCAGAAAATCTGATGCACTTTAATCCGAAGCTTGAAAAATATACTTTTTATAAGGTTACTACTATTTTACCCACTACCCTTTTTGTTTCCATTTCCAGATGGGCATTGGCCATTTCCTCAAAAGAGAAAACCCGATGGATATGGGGAATCAAATATTTATTTTCAAGTAAGTCTGCAATGGCCTTGATGGTTTCTTTTTTGGAAGCCACCATCATGAACTCAAGATGTATATTCTGTTTAGCTGCTTTATCCTGTATATCTTCCGGAATTTCAGGCGAAGGCAATGTTACAATGATTCCTCCGGGCCGCACTGCATCAATTGATCTCAGCAATGTTTCTCCCTGGATGGTATCCAGGACAATATCGATATCTCTAACGCTATCCAGGCTGTCTTTTCGGGTATAATCAATATGTTCATCCGCACCCATTGACAGAACAAAATCCTTATTACTGAGAGAAGAAGTCCCTATTACGTAAGCTCCGAAATATTTGGCAATTTGTACCGCAAAATGACCAACTCCTCCCGACGCCGCATGAATCAGAACCCTATCATTCTTTTTGATTTTAGCAAGATCCACCAGAGCCTGATATGCTGTTACCGCTGCCAAGGTAGCCGCAGCAGCCTGTTGAAATGTCTGATTTTCAGGAATCAGGGCCAGATGGCTTTCAGGAGCAGCCACATATTCTGAATAGGCTTTTCCATTCCCGAAAAAGTTGACCATTCCAAAAACCCTGTCTCCAATTTTAAAATCGCTTACTTCCTCTCCCGTTTCGCTCACCTCTCCTGCGATATCCCAGCCTAAAACTACCGGTCTTATATCACCGTATATCCAGTTCAGAACACTATCATATGCTCTGGCATTGACATCAACCGGGTTGATTCCTATTGCCTTTACTTTTACTAATACTTCGTTACTTTTTATTGATGGTTTTTCAGTATCAGTCAGTTGAAGCTTATCAACACCTCCTGTTTCATTTAAAATAATTGTTTTCATTATATTTTTACTTTAAGGTCAAAACAAAAGTAAATTAATGCTATATTACAGCCAAGTATGCACTTTTTTGTACCCTACAGACTAAAAACATACTATTACTGATTATCAATACATTAATTTTAATATAATCATGAAAAAATATTTAACCAACGAACCTTCCTGCCCTGTAGACTATGCATTCAGGAGAATTGGCGGAAAGTATAAAGGAAGAATCCTATGGTATCTTCATGTAAAAGCCGTCATGCGTTACGGTGAATTACGGAAAACACTCTCCGATATTACCCCGAAAATGCTTACTCAGACTTTACGCGAACTGGAAGACGACAGCCTTATCAGCAGAAAAGTATACCATGAAGTTCCTCCAAAAGTAGAATATTCTTTAACAGAAGTAGGCCGGCAGCTCATCCCTTTCATTGATTATTTACGGATATGGGGAAATGAGCAGATGGAAAAACAAAAGGCTCAACAAATAGTTTAAATCTCATTTAAGTAATTGCTCTAAAATTAAAAAGCGCCTCAGAAATCTGAGGCGCTTTTAGGTTAATTAAGATTGTTATATTAATCTACGTGCTTAGGAGTATATCCGTCATCACTTAGTTCTTTATGTACATAATCTGCCTTCATTTCGGCTTCGTAGTCTACTTTTTCATGTTTACCCATTCTTCTTAGAATTGAGTCGAATAATGAATACACTACCGGCACGATAATCAGGGTAAGGAATAGAGACGATGTCAAACCACCGATAACTACCCATGCAAGACCTTTGTTCATCTCAGCTCCTGCTCCGGTTGCCAATGCGATCGGTAACATACCGAAGATCATTGCAATCGTTGTCATCAAAATCGGACGAAGACGGGCGTGGTTAGCCTGAACCAATGCATCATGCGTATTCGCTCCTGCTGCTTTTCTGGCATTGGTAAAGTCTACAATCAAAATCGCGTTTTTCGCAACAAGACCAATCAACATGATCATCCCCAACATCGTAAAGATGTTCAGTGAATTCGCTGTCAAAGCAAGGATTACCATTACCCCGATCATTGCCAGCGGAATTGAGAACAATACCACGAACGGATACACAAAACTGTCATACAATGAAACCATTACCAGGTATACCAATACGATAGCCGCCAATAAAGCAATTCCTAAAGTACCGAAACCTTCCTGCTGGTTTTCCATATCCCCACTCCAGATGTAATCTACTCCTACAGGTTTGTTTTTGCTGTCCATGAACTGGTTAGCCCATTCATTAGCCACGTCACCCACAGGTCTACCCACAGCCTTAGCTCTTACTTTTACGGAAGGAGATTTATCTCTACGTTCAAGCAAACTCGGTCCTGAACCCATTTTCACTTCTGCAAACTGGCTCAGACGAACCTGCTCTCCCTGAGGGTTGGTAAACATCAGGTTTTTAACATCATCAATAGACTGTCTGTTCGCATCACCGAAACGGATGTTAATGTCATATTCATATTCTCCTGCTCTGAATTTTCCATCTGTATTCCCGTTAAATGCAGTCTGCATCGTTTGTCCTACGCTTGAAAGATTCAATCCTAAAGAAGCCATTTTATCTCTGTCGATATTCACCTGAACCTCCGGATTACCTGTATCTGTAGATAATTCAGCATCCACTGCTCCGGGAACTTTTTTCAGTAATTCTAAAATTCTCGTAGCTTCTTTTACTGCTGTTGCGTTATCCGGAGCTGTCACTACCATTTCGATCGGGGCATTTTCAGCACCCATAATACCGATTGGAGCAGTTTTAAACTCAACTCCTGTGAATTTTTCCTCTAAAGCTCTTTTTACTTTTGCAGCTTTGATGTTGGTACTTTCAGAACGTTCAGATTTATCTGTTAAGTTGACCTGAACCTCAGATTGGTACGTTGTAGCCTGAGCTCCACCGAAACCGGTAGACTGCTGACCAACTGTTGTGATCAGATCCACAACATCTTTATCGTTTCTTAAAAACTTCTCAACATCTAATGTCAGCTGGTTTGTTTTTTCAACGGTTGCATCTTTTGATAATTCCATCTGAACCAGGAACTGTCCACGGTCAATTGGAGGGAAGAATTCACCACCGATGAATCCGAATGCCACCAGCATAAATGAAGCGATCAAAACAATGAATGTAATCACCACTGTTGATATTCTTCTTAATGTAGATTTCAGACACCATTCAAGGATTCCTGTAATCCAGTGCGTGAATTTATCAATCAGTCCTTCAAACCAAAGGATGAATTTCTGAAACCAGTTTTTACCCGTTAAATGCTCAAGCTTACCAAATCTTGATGATAACCAAGGAATAATGGTAAATGAGGCCAACAATGATAACATGGTCGCAATAACCACCGTGACGCAGAACTGGGCAAGGATATTGGCCACAAGACCTGAACTCATCGCAATCGGCAAGAATACCACCACAATTACCAAGGTAATCGCCGCAACGGTAAACCCGATCTCTGAAGCACCATCATAAGCAGCTCTGATCTTACTTTTACCCATCTCCATGTGACGGTAAATGTTTTCCAGTACTACAATCGCGTCATCCACAAGGATACCTACCACGAGCGACAGCCCAAGTAAACTCATCAAGTTTAAGGTATAGCCCATTAAATTCATCCCGATGAACGTTGCCACCAAGGAAGCCGGGATAGAAACCATTACGATGAATGCGTTTCTGATACTGTGAAGGAACAATAACATCACAATCGCCACCAGGATAATCGCCAGGAATAAATCGAAAATAACGTGGTTGGCAGATTCAAGGGTAAAGTCTGTGGTATCGTTGACCACTTTTACTTTTATTCCCTGAACTTTATAGGCTGCTTCTACTGTTGCAATGGTTTTCTGAACACTTTCGGATACAGCCACCGCATTGGCATCAGACTGTTTTTTAACCTGCATCAAAATCGTAGGAAACTGGTTGAATCTTGCTACTTTTTCAGCATCTTTCTGAGAGTCGAAAACCGTTGCAATATCTGATAAACGCACCTGAGCTCCATTTTTATTGGAAACTACAAGGTTGTTCATTTCCTGAGTAGATTTATATTTTCCTGATAATCTGATGGTAGATTTTGTTGTTCTAGTCTTCAAGCTACCTGTCGGGAAATCAAGGTTTGAGGAAAGGATAGCTTGCTGTACGTCTCCAATCGAAAGTCCGTAACCCTGAAGCTTTTTCTCATCAAGATTCACCTGGATTTCTCTTTCCTGTCCCCCTACAAGATCAACCTGTGCCACACCGTTTACACGGGAGAAAATAGGTTCGATCTTTTTATCCAGAAGGTCATAAAGATCTTTACTGTTCAGCTTATCAGATGAAACACTCATCGTGATAATCGGTAAATCGTCCAGAGAGAATTTATTCAGGGATGGTGCGTCCACATCATCCGGAAGGTCTGCCAGAATTGCATTTACCTTTCTCTGGGCATCGTTCAAAGCATAGTCTACATCCGCCCCATCGTTCAGCTGAACCATAATAACGGATAAGCTTTCGTATGAAGAGGATTCTACTTTTTTCACGTTCTCCAGGGAACCAACGGCATCTTCAATTTTCCGGGTAACGGAGGTTTCCACCTCTGCAGGGGAAGCTCCGGGATATACTGTGGAAATCGTTACCATGTTGGTTTCAAACTTTGGAATCAATTCGTACCCCATCATGGTGTAACTCAAGATCCCGCCCAAAGTAAGTATCGTAAATAATACGATAACCAGCGAGGGTCTTTTAATCGATATTTCTGCTAACTTCATACCCTTTCTACTTTATAATATTCACTTTAGACCCGTTGTCTAAGTTGATCTGTCCGCTCGTTACTACCTGCTCACCTCCATTCAGCCCGCTTAATACCTGAACTTTATCTCCGTAAACTTTTCCAACCGTTACTTTGATCAGCTTGGCAACACCGTTCTGAACAACAAATAACTGACCTGAACTTACTCCATTTACGAATGCTTCTGCCGGAACAGTCAGCATATTTTGAGTTTCAGCTCCGTTGTTTGTTTTAAATGTAGCGGTAGCATACATCCCTGCTTTCAGGTTTCCTCTGTTCTGAACTTCAATTTCAACCGGGAAATTTAAAGAAGCATCACTTTTAGGTGCTATGAAGGTAATTCTACCTACGAAAGAATCCTCCGGTAAAACATTTACTTTAATCGGAACTTCCTGACCTAGCTGGATTTTCCCAATCTGGCTTTCGTCTACTAAAACAGATAGTTTCAGGCTGTTGATATTTACAATTTCAAACATTGAGCTTCCTACTGATACTACTGTTCCAGGCTCTACCATTTTTTTGTTGATGGTTCCGCTGATACCTGCACGGATGCTGGTATCGTTTACCCTTACACCCTGAGCTCTTACGGCTGCCTGTGCATTTTTCAACTGCAATCTTGAGTTATCAACCTGCTGTTTTGTAACACCTCCGGTTTTAAAGGCATTTTCATAACGCTGATTATCAACAATTGCATTTTGAAGATTATTCTGAGCCTGCGTAATATCAACTTCGATAGCATCTCTTTTGATTGTTGCCAGAGTTTGACCGGCAGAAACTCTTGATCCTTCTTTTACCAGAACGTTTACGATACGTCCTGCAATTTCAGAGGACTGGTTCATTTCCTGCTTTGGAATAAAAGTTCCGTTTGCTGAATAATCGGTATCAATATTTTCTCTTGCAACCGTTACAACGTTCACGTTGATCTTATCTACCTGTTTAGCAACTTCTTTTACTTCCTGTGTCTGTTTTTCTTTATTACCTGCAATCTTGTAGGCTGCCAAACCTATCAGCACAGCTGCTACGATGATATATATTAAAGTTTTTTTCATTTTAGTTTATTATAAGTTTTGTAGTGTGTTCAGTTCTCCTTTAGCTTTAATGAGTTTGATCTCAGCCTGCTTGTAATCCAGTAATGCATTTGAATAGTTCTGTTTTGCCTGTGTTAAAGCATTTTCAGAATCCAGTACTTCCGTAAGGGTTGCCAAACCGTACTGGTAGTTGGCCTGAGTATTTTTCTGTACTCTTTCTGCCAGATCCACATTATCTTTCATACTTTGAATATTAATCAATGCATTTTCCATATTGGTAATGGCATTTTTATAATCCAAACTAAGGCTTAACTGGGTATTCTGAATATCCACATCTAGATCCTGGATATCAATCTCAGCCTGGTTAATCTTAGCTTTTGTAGCGCCTCCTGTGAAAATCGGGATATTGATATTTAAACCGATTGCTGAATAATCGCTCCAAAGAACGCCATTATTAAGACCATTGGTTAAAGGAAATTTCTTACCCATTCCGGACCAGCCATAGTTTGCAGTAAGATTTACGGTAGGATAAAGGTAAGCTTCCGTGGCTTTTTTGTTGAATTGAAGAAGCTCTCTGTTTTTATTCAGTACTTTAAGCTCTGTACGGTCTTCCAGGTTTACATTACTGGCAATAAGTTCCGGCTTCGGCTCTATTGTTTTCTCTTCAAGCTCAATATCCGTACTTATAGGAACCCCCATGTAGAATTTCAGAGCATTTTTTGAAAGCTCAACAGAATTGATTAGTTGCTGTTTATTCGAACCGATATTGGTAAGCTGTACGTTGGTACGGTCTAAGTCGATGGCTTTTGCCAAACCGTTATCCACCAAACTTTTGATTACATTTCTTACTTTTTCAGTATTGGCATAGCTCGCTTCCACAGTTTTAAGGTTTTCTTCCTGTACAAAAACCTGGTAGTAAGCTGTTGCTACATTTTCAATGATCTGTTCATTGGTTAACTGGGCATTCAGAACGTAAAATTCTCTTGTGGATTTTGCCGCTTTAAGACCTGTGAAAACTCTTTGGTCAAATATGGCCTGCTGAAGCTGAACTACAGCACTTGAGCTCCATGGCTGTCCCAGCTGGGCTCTGATCCTTTCACCTCCAAATTCTAGCAAAGATTCCTGAATAACAGGGTTATAAGTTAATCCTGCAGTAGCGCTTATCTGTGGTAGGGCGCCGGCTCTGGCCTCATCAATCTTATATTCAGCTTTTTTGATCTGCAATGCCGCTTTTTTAGCTTCTGCCTTATTCTGCAGTGCCTGCTTGATGGCTTCCTGTAAAGAAACCTGCTGCTGGGCAGAGACCGATGAAAAGCCGAAAATCATAAATGCTGCAGCTATCCCAATTTTTAGCTTTTTAGCAGTTATACGTTTTCTTTTCATAATTTTATACTTCGTTTATTTTTTAATGTAGTTTTTCTTTTCAAGGCTTTTACTTCTAAATGACGGATCATTTCATAAAATACCTTAACATTTTTTTAATTTTTGAAAAGCATATTAATAATGATGTCTTTTCTTTCAGAAATGATTTTATCATATTCCTCATCACTGATCATGAGATTCTCCATAAATAGAGGTCTCACAGCACTTGGAAAAACAAGTAATGAAACCATATTCAGAATAAACTGAACGGGAGCCATTTTTTCTATGTTTCCCAACTCCATTTCTTTTTCGATGTCTTTATAAAGGGTTTCCAGTACGTCTTCTTCTATGTCTTTCTGATGACAATTTCCTTTATTGATCTGTGAAACGATGTAAGTTTCCAGATACGGATACTGAAGGCTGGTGGAAAGACTGCCTTCTATAAATTTGCTGATCTTTACTTTGAAAGGCAGATCCGCATTCTGGATAATTTTAGATTTTTCCTGTTCCACCCGCTGGGCCTCATCAAAAATGATCTGAATCAGATTATCTCTTGAACGGAAATAATAATTAATCAGTGTCCTGTTTACACCGGCTTCATCTGCAATCTCCTGGGTAGTAGCATCAAACTTCCCTTTCACAAAGAATAAATTCTTCGCTGTCTCTTTGATCAATTCCTGTGTTTGGTCTTTTTTTGCTTGATTTGACATTATTGTTAAACAATTTTGTGCAAATGTAAATTAAATTTTATTTTTGACAAAATTGTTAAACAAAATAATTAAACAAAATTGTTATGATTTGCATCATGTTTTGATGATTTAAAATAGGGGTGATTAATCTGAAGAGAAAATTTCAGGTATTAAAAGACTTCGGCGGCCCAAGGGGCCGCCGAAGTCTTTATAACTATATTAAAAATAATAAAAAAGGCTATCTTAACGACAGCCTATATTTTTATAATAATTTTATTTTATCTTCTGAAATATCAACGATTTTGTCTTTATAAAGTCCGCCGAGTGCTTTTTTGAAATTCTTTTTGCTCATCTGAAGCTCGTCTTTGATTTCTTCAGGAGAAGATTTGTCCGAAAGATAAAGCAGACCATAGTTCTCTTCCAGCTTATTCAGAATTTTCTGCTTGAATTCATCTATATTTTCAAACCCTTCCGGTTGCAGAGAAACATCAATTTTGCCATCTTCACGGATCGCCTTGATATATCCGCTTTCTTCAGATAAAGGATACAGTTTCTTGAATACATCCGATGCATATACAAGCCCGATATATCTTTTATTGATCACCACATTCCAGCCCAGCTCACTTTCATTCATCATAAGTAAGTCTACTTTATCCCCTTTTTGAAAAGGAAGATCCTGATATTGGGGATTTCTTTTGAATTTTGTGGTTCCTGTAATCAAATCCAGATCTTCATCTACATAAAGATAAACCAGGTATCTTTTCCCTTCAATAATTTTGGATTTCTGCTGTTTGTAAGGGATAAAAAGATCTTTAATAATTCCCCAGTCCATAAAGGCTCCGCTTGGAAGACTCTGTACACAGCTCATGACAGCATACTCGCCTACTTCAGCCAATGGAATTTCAGTGGTTGCTTTTAATTTGCCGTCATCCTGATAGACAAAAACTTCAACATCGTCATCAATTTCTTTTTCATCACTGGTGAAAACCTTAGGCAGGAAAGCTTTTTCACCTGATTCATCCGTCAAGATCCATCCTGAATTGTTTTTATCTGAAATTTTTAAAGTCTGGGTTTTTCCGAGTTGCATTGAATATAAAATTAGCCACAAAGGTACGGAAAATTGAAGATTTTAAACTATACATCCTGCTTTCCTCTTTATCTTCCGCTATTGTACGACATTAAAATGTGTCTGAATGTCTTTTAATTTCTCGTCTATCTTACCCAACAGCTCATCAGAGAGATGATGAAGGTTAAAATAATTTTTCAGTGTAGAAGCCAGCTGATCCGGCCCTGAAATCTCTGAACTTTCTTTTCTGCCGTCATTCCGGCGGACATTCAATGTATTATTAAAAAGAGCATATCTGGCTTCTTCATCCACCCTTGTAATCATCAGAAATTTAATGAATACGGAGCCCGGACCGGTAGCAATATACCAGTTTGCCATTTCCAGATCTGAGAATTCTGCCTCTTCCAGTGTAAATTTATAGATTGGCAGCCATTCATCCTTTAAAACTTCAAGTCTGTAAAAACCATCTGTGTTGATGAGCCTGAATAGCCCGTTTGGTGTTTCCTGCTCAATATCTATTTTCAATACAATCGGGGAAGTAAGGGTCATGGAACCGAAGCCGACATCAACAAGGTATTTAACATTATCAATATCCGTGGTAAGGAGCATATGGGAACGCGCAGTTCCGGTTCCGTCTTTACTGCCCCATACGACTCTCGCCAGATGTATTTTTATACTGAAACCGAGACTTTCCAAAACATTTTTGAACAATAGATTCTGTTCATAGCAATACCCTCCTCTCTGAAGCTTTACCAATTTGTTGAATATATCTTCGGCCTGCAATGAAGGTACCTTTCCTGTAAACGAATCCATATTTTCAAATGTGATATTTTCAGGATGCAGGCGGTGAAGTTTTTTCAGAAGTTCTAATTTCCCGATATTGTCTTCCAGGCTTCCTGATCCGATTCTTTCTAAATAAAGATCCAATTCCTGATTTTCCATAATTTAAAATTTATTCTTATTCAAATATCGGGATTGTTGGTATTTAAAAATAGGTCAAAAGAGAGAATTATATGGACAAATCAATCATTTTTTCTATACCACAAAAAAAAGAGAAGCTTGTGCCTCTCTTGTATTTATTTCGGGAGCTGTGGAGCTCTCATTTTGTATTGATAACTGTGCAGTGTTTTCAGGAAGTTTTCCAAATCCGTGAGTTCAGTATCGGTAAGATTCAGTTTTTCCAGCATACCGGATTTTTTCGGGGCCAGCGGGCTGTCTCTGTTTCTTTTTTCGTTCGGCATTCCTGCGTTGTACATATTCAGGACTCCCCTGATGTTCGGAAACAGGCCGTTATGCATATAAGGAGCCGTCTGCGATACCTCTCTTAAAGTAGGTGTTTTAAATTTCCCTACATCTTCATTCTTTTTACTGATATTATAAAGCCCGAGATCTTCATATTCCCTTCCGAAATAGGTAAGACCTACATTATGAAATTTCTGATCTGAAAAATAAGGTGTATTGTGGCAATTGATACAGTTCGCTTTTGTTCTGAACAGATGAAGTCCGTTAATCTCCGAATCCGTCAGTATATCCTTCTCACCTCCTACAAATTTGTCAAACTTTGATTTTGGACTGACAATCGTTCTTTCAAAAGTAGCAATGGCTTTAACGATATTTTCTTCTGTAATTTTATCATCACCAAAAGCTTTCTGAAAATACTCTTTATAACCTTTGATCTTGGCAATTCTTTTCACAGCAAGCCTTGAATGAAGATTCATTTCCACCGGATTTTCTATAGGTGCTTTTGCCTGTTCTTCCAGGGTTGCAGCCCTTCCGTCCCAGAAATATTCTTTGGCGTAAATAATATTCAGGATTGTGGGTGTATTTCTTGTTCCCTGCTGCCTGTCGTGGCCATAAGCTACCCTTCTTCCATCTGCCCAGGCCAGTTCAGGATCATGGCAGTTGGCACAGGAAATCTGTCCTGATGCGGAAAGCCTCGGATCAAAGAAAAGTACTTTTCCCAACTCTTCCTTATCTTTGGAATAGGGATTGTCTTTGGGAAACTCAGGTTTGGACATAGGACCTATATCTTTAAACCCTTCTTGGGCTTCATCAAATAAATGAGGTTTCGGCCAAAGGTCGTAATTTCCGCTTCCATACAGGTCTCTCAATTCCTGATTGGTATACCCTTTCCGGATATTTCCAAAATCAGAAAAGGAATAAATGGCAAACAATACTGCCGAAAGCGGCAAAAAATATTTCTTCATCTTCTAATAAAACAGGGATATGCCCGCATTAAAATACAGATTCGGGTTTCCGTTGTATTCTGTATTCTGTTCCAGTCTTTTGTTCAGCGCGAACAGTGTTGCAAAATTAGTAAATATTTTCAGGTCTGTTTTAGAAGTTACCTTCTGATAAAACTGAAGTCCGAACTGAGGTCCCATTTTTGAAGTACTGTCGAATTCATGATCGTTCCGGATCACATTATCATACAGCAAAGTATTGGACGAGGCCGTCTGGTAATCAAGGCTTGTACTTAAAGAAAAATAAGACATTGCTCCTACTTCCAGATTTACTTTCTGCTTGTCTGTAAAGTAAATATCTTTATTGAATTTCAGATTAATGCTCAGGCTTTTCACATATTTATACGTTGAGCCAAGGAGATCAATTGCGGAAAAGTCGCTGTAAACTGCTTCCAGTGTAGTTCCCAGCTTTATTTTTTCCCCTTCTCTCAAAAGAAAATGGTTGGCCGTTGCTACTCTGTCCAGTGTCATCCTGTAGTTTTGCCCGAACTCTGCATTATTGTAATTGTCACCTGTAATACTTTGGAAATTCACGTTGGACATGAAATCCATTTTGTCTCCTTTGTACCAGTAATTGGCATCCGTACGGTAATTGACCAAACGGTATTTCATTTTTTCCAGGCTTTCGTCAAAGTAGGTGGATCCTACTGCTGAATTTCTTTTTTCACCATCGTTTCCGAAAAGGTCCTGCATTTTTTTGCTGTAAGAAAAATTGATGTTGAAGAAATTTCTCCCGTTCTCAAATGCATATCCTCCTCCAAAGTTTTTATCAATAGTTCTGTAACTGTAATCCGTATACGACGGGAAATAAATCAGCCTGCCGTATCCGTTGGAAAATCTTACGTAATACTCGTTATTTGCCGGTGCATTAACAGATTCATTCACTGCCATCAGATCATAGGTTTCTGATCTCCTTCCCAAACCTCCGAAAACTGAAAGCTGATGTTTTCCCAAGCGGTACCCGGCAAATAACTTCCCTGAATAATCTGCCGTATTGATATCCGGTCTCGGATCGGATTTTCTGTATGAACTCTGGTTTTTATAATCAATCACAGCTCCAAGTTCAAGGCCTTTCCAGGCATTATAGGACATTCCTCCCTGTACATGGTAGTTTTGTGTTTCCCAATTGGCTTTTTTAGGTACAAAAAGATAATTCGGGTTCAGTACGGGCTGATCCTCGGTTCTTCCGTTCGTGAGATTGAAACCAAGATTTTTTTCTGTGATAAACTGATAGTCAAAACTTCCTAAAAGTCTTAATTTTTCAGAGATATTAAAGATGCCCTGTGTTTTAAAACCATATTCGTAAGAGCTTTCCGCTGTTTGTACTCTCTTCATATTGAGATCCTTTACCATAGCGCTCAGTTCAGTTTCTGTAAAATCTGAAAACTTCTGCTTCGAAAACTGGATGGGGTTTTCCCATATTCTGCCTAACTGGTTGTAATAGACCTGGTTTCTTGGGATAAAAATGCTGTCATGCAGCTGCGCCGAAGCACAACCGAATGACAGTATAGGAATTATATATAAAGTCTTAAATTTCATTTCCTTTTATTACTGGAAACCTCTTGGGTTTGCCGTTTGTTTTACAAAATCGTTTGCTGAGTTGTTGGTATCTTCCAGAACTTTTCTTTTGCCTCCGTTATTAGGAAGATCTACCAATGCTTTTGTCTTTCTGATCACAGCCTGGGAATTAAAGGCAGCATCACAGGCGATGGATGCAGCATCAATGGAAGCACTTAGCATTTTTGGTCTCTGAGAATTGGGATTATTGTGCTGAAGATCTACCCCGTCAATAATGGCGCTGTTTGGAATTTGCTTAAAGTATCTGGTATTGGAGTTAACGGTTGTTACCGACGGATCGGAATAATTAGGAAGTGCATTCAGATCATCAATTCTGAAGATCACAAAGCTGTCTCTTCCTAAGTTGTCCATAATAAAATCGTTATTCGGGCTCCAGTATCCTGTTCTTCCCCAGTAAGCAATCTGCATATCCGGTACTGCGGGATTCTGAATATCAAATTTATAAACGGGCTGACCGATAGAAAGATTATAATCTCCTAAATACACTTCAAAATTAGCGGTACTCAAATCTACCGTCAGTGAAGGGTTTTGAATGGTAATCGGGTTTCCTGTGTTATCTACTAAAGGTGCTTTGTGATTCACTCCGTTTTGGGCAATCACAATGCTTTCTCCTGGCAAAATCGGATATTGTGTTCCGTTTCCTGGAACTTTTAAAATATAATCAGCATAAGCATAGTCTGTATTGGCTGTATTTCCCATCGTCATACCGATAGATTTGCTCCAGTCGAACTGTCCGTTAGCCTGAGAATAACTATTGTTGGTTGCCGTATTTACTTTTCCATAAAGTTGTCCAATGTAAAGCCCATCTGCATAGATGATCTGATCAGAGTTGTTATAAATTTCAATAAACTGGTCTCTGAAACTTGCTCCCTGCAAAGCATGTGATCCGGCATAATAAATCTGCTTAATCAAAAGATCACCTACTCTGGCTCCTTTCACCTCTACGAAAGTGGATTGTATATTGGCGCTGACAATGGCATTTTCCTGAACCCCGTTAAAGCTCATTTCCCCGGAAGCCGCCTGGTATCCGAATGTTGTAAGAAATTCGTCTGCAAGCATTTTTTTAGATACGGTAATTTTGTAAGTCCCTGGAATAACATTCTGAAAATTGGCATATCCATTCGCATCAGTATCCAGTGTATAAGTGTCCCCTGAATTATTATTGGTCATTACCACCGTTGCTTTTTTAGTCTGCTTATCTCCGTAAACTGCTTTATCATATGATACCTTTACCTGGTAAGCAACCGGCTGCAAAGAGGTACCGCCGTTTCCAAAATCGTCATCACGACAGGAAACAAGCATCAGTATTATTGTTAAAAAACTCAATAACTGTTTCATAGTGTTTATTTTTTATAGTAAGTATTAAAATTGATATTCTATTTTGGCTCCGAAAGAAAGTTTCAGAAGATCGGTTTTCAGTGTTTCAATAGTTGCCCCGTTCTCGGTTTTTGTCTGGATCTGCTTTAAATCAAGGAAATTATTGGCATAAAAAGAAAATTTAAATCCGTTTTGGAAGTCTTTGGAAATTTTAAGGTTGAAATTATGAAAGACCTTTCCCAACTTTGAATTTTCCTCATCCACATCATTATCCTTAATGCTGGTAAACTGTGTAGGATCATTGATCTGCTCAGGAGTCAGCATTACTTTTTCCATATTGGTATTGATGTATGCATATAGAACTTTCGGGTTATAGATCAGCTTATCATCGATGAAGAAATGCTGGGTACGCAAGGAAATAACGAGTCCCGCTTTCGGGAGATGGTAATTCACTGCAGCACTTACCGTCATTTGTTTGTACTGTGATTCCACAGATCTGTATAAGCCGTATATTGCTCCGTCAGCAAGAGTTTTGGAGTCTTTATAACGGTCTACACTGGAATTGTTCTTTGTTTCCACATAACTTCCGTTAATATCCAGACTGATATTTTTTATCGGAAGCTTGTTAAGATTCATCATTAATTCCAGTCCTTTATCTTCTGATTTAAGGCTGTTGACAATCCTGTTCTGCAGATAGTAGAAATTATTATACCCGATTACATCATAGGTCGGCGTATTGGTTCCGTCATAATTGATCTGAAGCTTTGCCTGCTGTCTTTTTGATGCATAATATTCGTTGGTAAAGCCATCATATAGTTTATTGTAGTAAGCTGTAAGCCCTACGTTACCATAGGCAAATTTATAATCGACTCCTATTTCAGAACGGATACTTTTTGATGGTTTCAGATCTTTATTGTCAGCAAAATCTACAAAAGTCTGTACTACACCAAGGTTATAATATCCTGGAAGCCTTACATCGGCGAGAACCTGGTCATAGTATCTTGGTCCTGTATAGATCATATTGATGGATGGGGCTTTGGATGCAATTCCAAAACCTCCCCTGAATTTGAAATTCTTATAGATAAGGTATGAATTGATTCTCGGCTGCAGCACAGAAGCTCCGAACTGATTATCAAATCTCACCCCGACATTTAAATTGAAAATATAATTCCCGAATCTTTTGAATACATTGTCTTCTGCATAAACAGAGTATTGATATTCAGCCCTTACATTCTGCCCGAAATTATAGGGTCTGAAAGCCTGACCGCCACCCGCAAAAGGAGTAATAAGCGTTTCCGGAGTTCCCAGTCTTCCTGCGCCTTTATTGTCGCTGCTTCTTAATGAGGTTCCCACTAAGAAATTATGGATCCATTCACGTTCTGTTTTAAGATTCTTTTTAAGCTCGGCAGAAAGAAACATGGAAATAGGCTTTCCTTCCACTTCCTGTACCTGTCTGTAATTAATCGGGGTATACGAGCCTGTGTAAACGCCATCTGCAGTACTTGTTCCTACAATCTTACCTCCGGTATTCACAAGTTTGGAATCATAGGTATTCTGGTAAGCCTGGCTGTAGTTTGCATTGATGCTTAAATTATCTACGAATGCATCTTTGAATCTCCAGTTAAAACGGTTCGATATTTTGAAGGATATGTTTTTATTTTTAATGATCTGCTTGGAAGCATCTTCTTCCTCGAAATTGGCATTGTCGAAATTATCACCATAATCCAGGGAAACGGAATTGCTGATGTTCTTGTTTTTGTTGTAAACCGTCCACATCAAGCTGGTAGTTACCCTTTGATAGTGGTTGAACTTCGTTCTGGGATCTGAATTTGAACTTAAATAATTGACATTAACATTTAAGAATCCTAACTTATCATTAATCTTAAGCCCTTTATTAAGGTTAAACTCCTGTGTTCCTTCTCTTAAAGCAATATAAGCCCTGTATGGGGTCTTCCCGCTTTTCTGCTGGATATTAACCAGACCGGAAGTAAGGTCTCCGTATTTAGCAGACGGAATTCCCTGAACCACCTCCACACTTTCAATATTTTCTACAGGAATCTCTCTGAGGTCGACTCCGAAATTAGCGTTGGAAAAATAACCGTTATAACCGTTTCCCTTTCCGAATCCCAGCATATTGGGATTGAACAGTGAACCTTCATTACTTAAAACCGGTGATATGGTAGAATAATTTCCAGTATATCCCTGCATATTCTCATTATTGGAGATAGGAATCCCGTCTACAACAATCGCAGTACCGAAGGACTTATTCCCGAAGCCATCTGCACCTGTTCTTGTTAAAGATTCAAGATTTGTTGAACGGAAAACAATCGGTTTAAATTCATTAAGGGAAAGGTTTCTCTGTTTCTGCCCTGGAATCTGCTCCAGAACCTCGTTCAGTGAAAATGCCTGGATATTTTTAAGAGCCTCTTCCTTAATCTCAATCTCAGAATAATTTTTCTTTTTGGCAGCCAGTGCAATTTCCTTAATACGGATTGACGCAGCCTGCATTTCTACAGTGATTCCCTCAGCAGGTACAACGGTATATGTTTTTCTTTTTTCAAGAAGTCCGGATCTTGAAAATACCAGCGTCTCATTAGTTTGATAATTAATCTTAAATAGTCCCGAATTGTCAGTTACCGTCCAGATTCCGGTATTATCCACACCGACCTTAACTCCCGAAACAGGCTTCTTACTATCCGCTGCCACTACAATTCCGGTAATAGTCTGACCACTTACGGAAAGAATAACGAACTGAAAAGCAAGCAGTAATACTTTTTTCTTCAACTTTAACAATTTTCGGCAAAACTATTTATAATTTTTCTAAATAAAAATAAAAACCATCTAATTTTTCATGATTTTTTTCTTCACAAATTGTGGAATTATTTAATCTGGCCTATATTTTAATTAAAAATCAATAAAAGCCCTGAAATAATAGAGTAATAAAAAATTATGATTTATGAATCTTATACACTAAAAGAGATTTATGTATAAAAATGAAGAAATAATAAACCTTTTAGAATAGAAAATAAACAATAATGTAAAAGGCTAAAAAATTATCATTTAAAAGTTACAGACTGGAATATTATATGTAAAATAACAGGAACAAAAAAAGAGAAGCAAAATGCTTCTCTTTTAATATTTGAATTTTAAATCTTTCAATAAAAAAATTACATATGGATCGGTCTTTTCGCCGTAGCATCCAATGCCGCTTCTTTAATAGCTTCTGCATAGGTTGGGTGAGCGTGAGAACTTCTTGCGATATCTTCAGCACTTGCACGGAATTCCATTGCAATTACCCCTTCAGCAATAAGGTCGGCAGCTCTTGCTCCAATAATGTGCATTCCTAGAACCTCATCTGTTTTTTCGTCAGCAATGATTTTAACAAGCCCGTCGATATCACCACTTGCACGGCTTCTTCCTAACGCTCTCATCGGGAAAGATCCTACTTTGTAAGTTATTCCTTCCTCTTTTAACTGCTCCTCAGTTTTACCAACTCCGGCAACTTCAGGCCATGTGTACACTACACCAGGAATAAGGTTGTAGTTGATGTGAGGCTTCTGTCCTGCCAGTATTTCAGCAACCAGAACTCCTTCTTCTTCAGCTTTGTGAGCAAGCATTGCCCCTTTGATAACATCACCGATTGCATAGATGTTGGCAACGTTAGTCTGTAAATGATCGTTGGTTTTAACTCTTCCTCTTTCGTCAAGTTCCACCCCTGCTTTTTCAAGGGCAAGACCGTCTGTATAAGGTCTTCTACCTACAGAAACCAAACAGTAATCTCCTTCTACAACTACTTCTTCTCCTTTTTTATCTTTAGCGGTAACCTTTACGGTATCTCCGTTTCTTTCTACAGCAGAAACCGCAGTAGAAAGCATAAATTTCATTCCCTGCTTCTTAAGAACTTTAGTCAATTCCTTGCTTAAAGCTCCATCCATTCCCGGAATGATTTTATCCATAAATTCAACAACAGTTACCTGAGCGCCTAGTCTTAAGTATACAGAACCTAATTCAAGACCGATAACGCCTCCACCGATTACTACCAGGTGCTTAGGAATTTCCTTAAGGTTTAATGCTTCTGTAGAAGTAATCACTCTTTCTTTATCAAGAGAAATGAAAGGAAGTGAAGACGGCTTGGAACCTGTTGCGATAATGGTATATTTGGATTCGATAGTTTCTGAAGAACCATCATTTTTAGTTACTTTGATCTGAGTGGCAGATTCGAAGCTTCCCAATCCTTCAAAAACAGTGATTTTGTTTTTGCTCATCAGGTAGTTGATTCCATCTGTATTCTGTTTTACCACTTCATTCTTACGCTCGATCATTCTTGCGATATCAGCCTGTGGCTCATTGATAATGATTCCGTGGCCTGCGAAATTATGCTTCGCGTTCTCGAAATGTTCAGAGCTGTCTAAAAGCGCTTTTGACGGAATACATCCAACGTTAAGACAAGTTCCGCCTAAAGTTGGATATTTTTCAATAATTGCTGTTTTGAAACCTAATTGTGCCGCACGGATAGCAGCTACATAACCTCCAGGACCGGAACCTATTACGGTAACATCGAATTGACTCATGTTATTTTATGAATTTGTTTATTATTATCTTTCTTAATTCTCACAAATTTACATATAAATTACCAAGCACCAAAGTGAGTTTTATCAATTTTGAGATTGATAATTCAGATGATTTGATTTGAGGAATATCTATTTTAATAATTTTATATTTTCTTCATCCCCTTCTTTCAGATAGATGGCCGTGAAAACAAGCGGCTTTTTTGCTGATGCGTTATCAAAGTGAAGAATTTTTACATTTTTTGGTTCATAGAAAGCTTCTCCTTCATGAAGAATCACTTTCTGCTGACCTTCTATCTGGAAAACAGCTTCTCCGGATTTTATAATTCCCACCACGGGACAGGGATGAAGATGCGCAGGAACCTGCACTCCTGCAGGTATCGTTATCTCCTGAATTTCTGTAGAATTAATTTTTTGGTCAATAGCAGTTTTTAATAATTCCCTTCTGGAAATGGTTTTCTGCTGAGCCATCATTACAACAGAATTCAGTATCAAAACAATGATTATAAATGGCTTTATTAAATTTCCCATTTTTATATTATCTTAAATTATATTCCAGGTCTTTATGGTCACACATTCAATTTTCCCTGTCCAATAGTTCCTGTACTATCAAAAAAGGAGCCTCCATAAACATACCATTCAAGGCTTTCCAGATATTCTACTGCATTTTCGGGGGTGATCTGCGAACGGTCTTTTTTTGAAACAATTCCTTTGTACCACTTTCCCGATTTGGAATGATGCTCATATTCAACAAAGTAATGAATCCATATTCTCTGACACAGCTTACACTGCTGAATCGTTACTTCTCCATATCTTCCGTTCGTATGATCTATTCCTAATTCCGAGCTTCTGTATTCTGTATAATTGAAATCAGGCTTTTCACAAGCGCATCCTATTTTGGGAATTTTCTTCATTGACTGTTATTGATTTTACCTGGTTCAAATCTAAGAAAATAAAACTCCTTAAGACAAATCTTACTTCATTAAATCCAGCAAAACCTTCTCATATTTATCCAGGATAATATCTTTTGAAAACCTTGATCTGATAGAATTTTTTATCCCGTCACGGTTATAATTTCCCTGTAAGACTTTCATTATTTTCTGAGAGAAATGATCATAATTTTCAATATCAGAAACCTCACCGTTTACCTGATGCTGAATAATTTCATTGATGCCACCCGGACAATTATTTGCCAGAGAATAGGTTCCGCAGGCACCTGCTTCCAGAAGAACATTCGGAAAGCCCTCATACCTTGAAGAAAGGATAAAAAGATCTGCATACTTTAAAAATTGGTACGGATTATCCTGCCTGCCATGGAAAATGACATTTTTCAATCCCAGAAAATCCTTCATCTGATGCAATACTTCTTTGTCTTTGCCATCACCTAAAATATGAAGCATAATGTTTTCGTTTTTAAGCCTTGAAAATACTTTCAGCAGGTTATCAAAACCTTTTCTGGCAGAAAGATTTCCTATCGCCACCACATTTTTATAGTTGTATTTATAACTTTCCGGCTTTAAGGAAACGGCCAGTTTTTCATTGATAAAATCAAAATCAACGGGATTGTTTATTTTGACGATTTTTTTCTTTTTTATATTGAAATTATCCACCAGATCGTGCATCATATCATCACTCTGTGCAATGATTTTCTGATAGTTATTGTAAAAATTGTAGAAGAATTTAATTTCTTTACGGGTTACATGCTGTGTTACCACATTGGTTTCACGGGCGATGAATTTCGTTCTCGGAAATAATTTGATAAAAAGGGCCAGATAAGCATTCACCTCACCAAAACCTGAAAACACAATATCCGGTTTTCTGCGGTAGATTTCGCCTAAAATAGGTTTTAAGGAATGCCTGATCCGTTCTGTATTGATGTCTATGATTTCAACATCTTTTTTAAGAAAATTAAGATATCCGCCCTGTTTGCGAAGCAGCAGGATTTTTGGTTCGAACCGGTCTCTGGAAAGATGATTGGCTATGGTGGTAACAATTCTTTCTGCACCACCGGTTTCCAAATCCGGCAGAATAAATATGACAGATATTTTTTTCATCAGTTAAAGTTAGTAAAAAGTTTTATTAAGTTTCAAATATTGCCAACCCGAACATTTTCATGAAACGACAAGGCTAAAAACATAAGCTTTGAGGGATGATCAGCTCTAAGTTTCAATAAATATTTCACAAATTTACAATAAAAAAGCTCTTCCGGGGAAGAGCTTTTTCTATTAAATAGATTATATATCTTAGTTGGCTACATCGCTGATAAATTTTATCCTCAACATTCGCACTTCCTCATCAGAAAGTTCGTCTCCGAATTCGTCAAGGAGCACTTTCATGCTATCGCTTTCAGATTCGGTCATGAATTCCATGAAGCCATCTACAATATCTTCATCAAAATTGTCTTCGATGTAATAATCGATATTGAGTTTTGTTCCCTGATAGACGATACTTTCCATTTCTTTCAGAAGTTCGTTCATGGAAAGGTTCTTGGCTCTTGCAATATCTTCAAGATCAATCTTTTTATCGGTACTCTGGATAATAAAAACCTTATGGCTGGATTTGTTGGCCACTTGTTTGAGCACCATATCCTGCATACGCTCAATGTTGTTGTCTTCTACATAGGTTTTGATAAAATCCGCGAATTCTTTCCCGTATTTTTTAGCTTTTCCTTCTCCTACCCCGTAAATTTTGGCGATCTCTTCCAGTGAAACAGGATACTGAACTGTCATATCCTCCAAACTGGGATCCATAAATACCGTATAAGGCGGAATTCCGTGTTTTTTGGCTACTTTTTTCCTCAGATCTTTTAACTGTCCGAAAAGATTCTGGTCTAAACCTGTACTGGCCTGCATCTGTCCCTGTTCACTCTCCGCTTTGGCCTGGGTAAGATCAAACTCCCTGTCTTCAGCAATTAAAAACGGCTCTGAAGATTTGCCTCCGAGGAAATTTTTAGCTTTTTCAGACATTTTTAAAACGCCATAGGTCTCAATATCCTTCTGCAGAAACCCCTGGACTGTAGCCTGTCTTAAAATGGTTTTCCAGTAATTATCTTTTTCGTCTTTTCCGAAACCGAAATGAGAAGTCTGCTCTAGTTTATATGATTTCGTAACTGCATTTTCTTTACCGGCGATTACCGAGATAAGATCTTTTGATTTGAATTTTTCTCCTGTATCTTTAATGAGTTCCAAAACTTTTTTAAGGTCTGCGGTTGCATCTTTTAGCTTGGGAGGATTGGAAGAATTGTCGCACATATTGGCTCCATCTCCTTTCACCGGGTCAAAATTTTCACCGAAATAATAAAGAATGTACTGTCTTCTGCTCATTGAAGTTTCGGCATAGCCTACTACTTCATTTAAAAGCTGCAGGCCAATTTCCCTTTCAGAAACAGGTTTCTGGGCAAGGAATTTTTCGAGTTTTTCGATATCTTTAGGATCGTAAAATGCCAGGCAGTGGCCTTCTCCTCCATCTCTTCCTGCTCTTCCTGTTTCCTGGTAATAGCTTTCCAAAGATTTTGGAAAATCATAATGGATCACAAAACGTACATCCGGTTTGTCAATTCCCATTCCAAATGCAATGGTAGCTACAATCACATCAACCTCCTCCATAAGGAATTTATCCTGATTGGCCACCCTTATTTTCTGGTCCAGACCTGCATGATACGGAAGGGCATTAATGCCGTTTACCTGTAAAAGCTGGGCAAATTCTTCCACTTTTCTTCTGCTTAAACAGTAAACAATTCCCGATTTTCCTTTATGCTGGTTGATAAATCTTACGATTTCCTTATCTACATTGACTTTTGGACGTACTTCATAATACAGATTCGGGCGGTTAAAACTTTCTTTGAAAACCAACGCATCACTCATTCCTAAAGTTTTCTGGATATCATCCTGAACCTTAGGGGTTGCAGTAGCTGTCAGAGCAATTACCGGAACTTCGGCAATTTTATCAATAATGGATTTAAGGTTTCTGTATTCCGGCCTGAAATCATGTCCCCATTCTGAAATACAGTGGGCCTCGTCAATGGCTACGAAAGAAATCTTAACTTCTTTAAGGAAATCCAGATAATCATCTTTGATCAATGATTCCGGTGCTACATACAGAAGCTTGGTTTTCCCGCCTTTGATATCGTCAAAAACCTGCTTTGTCTGTGTCTTATTTAATGATGAATTTAAAACGTGCGCTACCCCGTCATCAGACGAAAGGCCGTTCACCGCATCTACCTGATTCTTCATTAACGCGATTAAGGGCGAAACTACTATTGCCGTACCTTCTGAAATAAGTGCCGGAAGCTGATAACATAATGATTTACCACCTCCTGTAGGCATTAAGACAAATATATCCTTCCCACCGAGTAGGTTTTCTATAATTTGTTCCTGCTGGCCTTTAAATGTAGAAAACCCGAAATACTTTTTCAACTCGCCTGATAAATTGGCTTTTTTTGCGTTCATCTAATTTTCTATTGCTAAATTTGCATCCAACCCAAAGTTATAAAAATTCTGCTTAAAATAAAAGCGAACGAATTTATAAAAAATAAAACTTATATTAAATATTCTTTTTTAAATATAACGTTTTTTAATGGATTTTTTGTATGCTCTAAAATTATAAAATGGAAAGAACCGACCTTATTTCAATTGCCCAAAGCACTTTGGAAATAGAAATTTCAGAACTTGAAAAATTAAAGAACAGGATCAATGAAGATTTTGCCCGGGCAGTGGAGATTATCCATTCGGCAAAAGGAAAATTAATAGTTGTGGGAATCGGTAAATCTGCACACGTTGGCAATAAAATTGTTGCCACATTAAATTCTACAGGTACTCCGTCACAGTTTCTGCATGCTTCTGAAGCCATTCACGGAGATCTTGGCGTAATCCAGAAGCAGGATGTGGTTCTCTGCATCTCGAATTCCGGGAACTCACCGGAAATCGCTAACCTCGTTCCCTATTTAAAAGATTATTCTTCCGCCCTGATCGGGATGACAGGGAATAAAAACAGTAAGCTTGCTGAATTCTCTGAAATTATCATGGATACTCATGTAGATGTGGAAGCATGCCCGAACAAGCTGGCTCCGACAAGTTCCACCACCATCCAGATGGCCCTTGGAGATGCTATGGCTGTGGCCTTAATGGAACTTAATAATTTCAGAGAGAATGATTTTGCCAAATTTCATCCGGGAGGAAGCCTTGGAAAGAATCTTGTTTCAAAAGTAGACCAGTTTTTATCTCCTCAGAAACCCCAGGTTGAAGAAAATGCACTGGTAAGAGACGTTATTATTTCAATCAGTGCATCCAGTCATGGAATCACGGTGGTGACCAATGGTGAAAAAATTATTGGAGTAATCACTGATGGAGATTTGAGAAGAATGCTGATGAAAGGAGATGATATCAGCAAAATCCTGGCAAAAGACATTATGTCTGCCAACCCTAAAACGATCGAAAGGGATACTTTGGCAAAAGAGGCTATGAAAATTTTGAAGGAAAATAATATTGGCCAGCTGATCGTCACTGAAAACGGAAGCTATTTCGGAATTATTGATCTGCATACCCTACTTGATGAAGGGATCAATTAATTTGATGTGAATAAACTACTTTTATTATAAAATAAATTAGCAGACAGTATTTTTAAAGTACTGTCTGTTTTTTTCTGAAAATCAAATAGGAATATTTACTTTATACTTAAATAAAATCACGTTCAATAATTCTAAATACTGATTATTATTTCATAATTTCGCAGACTTAAACGGCTTCCCTCTGACGGGTTTGCTATTTTAGAGAGACTTAGTATGGACGAAAAAAAAGAAATGTCCTTTCTTGGGCATATTGGAGAATTAAGAGGTCACCTCGTACGCTCGATTATTGCTATTATAGTTGTTGCAATCGCTGTGGGATTCAATATCAACTGGATCATGGACCATATCTTTTTTGGGCCTACCAGAAATGATTTTCCGACTTTCAGGGTGGTTAACCATTTTTCGAGAATGCTTTTAGGAGAAGACAGTATTCACCTTCCGAAAGATTTTCCGGTTCGTGTACAGCGGCTTTATCAGCAGTTCAACGTCATGATGGCTGTTTCTGTTTTCGGAGGTCTGGTGGGTGCTTTTCCTTATATTGTGTGGGAGTTGTGGAGGTTTATAGGTCCGGCTCTTCATCCCAAGGAAAGAAAGAATTCTATCTTTATCATCAATGCGGTGTGGATCCTGTTTATGACAGGAGTTTTATGCGGTTATTTCCTGATCCTTCCGTTTGCCGTGAATTTCGGGGTTATTTTTAAGATCTCTGATATTATTATTCCACTTTATGACCTAAGCGATTATACCACTCTGTTCTTACAGGTTATTTTAGGGATGGGAGTCATATTTCTTTTTCCCATTCTTATCTATTTCCTTACCAGCATAGGGATTTTAACGCCTATGTTTATGAAAACTTACCGTCGTCATGCTATTGTTCTGATCATGGTTGTGGCTGCGATCATTACCCCTGCCGATGTTTTAAGTATGCTTATGGCTGCCTTTCCACTGTTGATCCTTTATGAATTCAGTATCATCATGTGTAATATTACTTACAAAAAGGTTCAGAAAAATGCTGGAAACCTTCCGGTAATACAGAAGTAATATAAATTCAAACATTTTCGAAATTCAAACTTATTGTTTAGATATCACAGCCCGGCTAAAGCCGGGCTTTTTTATGTCCTCTTTTCATTTTATTGATAAAGTCTACTTTTTTTTAATTGTATCCCTCATTGTGGCATTAATTTTTTATTTTTGATAGAATTTAATTTAGTTTTAAATGAAAAAGCTGACCTATACACTTTTATTTGCTTCGGGACTTGTTTTCGGGCAGTTCTTTGAAAAAGATAAAGTTTTTACCAAGGAAGATACGCTGAAAGGATCTGATACCCGATTCCGGAATTTTTGGGACGTTAAAAAATATGACCTTTCCGTAGAGCCGGACTTTGCCCAGAAAAGCATTAAAGGATATAATAAGATCAGCTTTGAGATTACCAAAGATGTAACTGATCCTATATTCCAGATCGATTTGCAGAAACCTATGAAGGCTGATAAAGTGGAGACTGATTTTCCGGTTGCCAATTATAAGCAGGATGGTGATTTCATTTTAGTCACTGCCAAAAAGAAATTTAAAAAAGGAGAAAAATACACCATTGATGTCACCTATTCCGGTAATCCCCTGATTGCCAAAAGAGCACCGTGGGACGGAGGCTGGGTATTCGCCAAAGACGAAAAAGGGAATCCGTGGATGAGTGTGGCCGATGAAGGAATCGGTGCATCCATATGGCTTCCGACCAAGGATATATGGAGCGATGAACCGGACAATGGGATCATTATGAAAATCATCACCCCAAATGACCTTGTAGGAGTAGGAAACGGAAGACTGATCGATAAGAAAACAGAAGGTGGAAAAACAGCGTATACATGGGAAGTGAAAAACCCTATCAATGCTTACTCCATCATCCCGAATATTGGTAAATATGTGAATTTTAAAGATACATTTACCGGAGAGAAAGGAAAACTGGATCTGGATTACTGGGTACTGGACTACAATCTGGAAAAAGCAAAAAAACAGTTCCAGCAGGTAAAACCTATGCTTTCAGCATTTGAATACTGGTTCGGGCCGTATCCTTTTTATGAAGACTCATACAAGCTGGTTGATTCTCCTTATCTGGGGATGGAACACCAAAGCAATGTAGCGTATGGAAATAACTACCAGAACGGTTATCTGGGTAAAGATCTTTCGGGAACAGGTGTAGGTCTTAACTGGGATTACATCATTATTCATGAAAGCGGCCATGAATGGTTTGCCAATAATGTAACTGCAAAAGACCAGGCGGACATGTGGATCCATGAGAGTTTCACGATGTATTCCGAGGTTCTTTTTGTTGAAAAATATATGGATAAAAAATCGGCGGACATCTATGCCAGAGGCGTGCGGCAAATGATCGATAATGATGTTCCCATCATTGGAAAATACGGGGTAAGAAATGAAGGAAGCGGCGATATGTACCCAAAAGGAGCCAATATGCTTCACACGATACGCCAGGTAATCAATAATGATGAAAAATTCAGGCAGATCCTGAGAGGTCTAGGCAAAGATTTTTACCATCAGACCGTAACCACGCAGCAGGTTGAGGATTATATGTCATCGAAATCAGGAATTGATCTTTCAAGCATCTTCAATCAATATTTAAGAACAATAAAAATTCCTAATCTGGAGTATTCGCAAAACGGGGATTCTTTGAAATTCCGGTATACAGATGTGGTGAAAGGATTTAAACTTCCTCTCATCATCAATGGAGACCAGACCATCAATCCTACCGAAAACTGGCAGACCGTGAAACTTAAAAAGAATGTCCCGGTAGAATTTAACAAGAACTATTACATCAATTATAATCAGGTGCAATAATACAGAAATGGCGAAAATGCAAAAGAGCAAGTTCGCGGAAAGGCAAAATCGTTATGCGGGTTTGCCTTTTTTATTTTTACTAAATTATTAAGGAGAATTAAGGAGTGGGAATAGTTGAGGTTCCTGATTTATTGAGGGTATTGGATGATTTTTAATGCGCTTAAGAACTTAATTCCTCTTAATGGGGTCAAAAATTTTAAGAAAAGTTTAATATTGTATTTCGTAACAAAATGGTCAAAAAAACTACTATTAACTATAAAAATTTAAACTTAATGAGAAAAACAGCAGTGAGTCTGGGTCTTTTCGCCGCTTTCCTGGCCAATGCCCAATCTATAAAAACCACGATTGATCTTGTGAATGTAAAAGATGACAAGGTAGCCGTTACAATGGAATTTCCGAAAATGAAATCCGGAGATGTCAAATTTCATTTTCCTAAAACCGTTCCGGGTACCTATTCTGTAGATGATTACGGTCGATTTGTGGAAGGGATCAAATTTTATGATAACAAAGGAAGGGAATTAACCTATACAAAAGTTAATGACAATACCTATTCATTGAAAAATGCCCAGGCATTAAGCAAAATAACCTACCTGGTTAATGACAGCTTTGATGATGAAATGGTAAATGAGAAACATAAAGCTGTATTTTCCCCGTCCGGGACTGATATTGAGGAAGGAAAAATCTACATGATCAATACCCACGGCTTCATCGGGTATATTGACAATATGCAGGATGTGCCTTACCAGCTAATCGTTCAGAAGCCTGCAGGATTTTATGGAACAACGGCTCTGGTAGACCAGGATAAATCCGATGATACCGATACGTTTACACTGGCCAATTATGCGAAAGTAACCGATTCTCCGCTGATGTACACCAAACCGGATTATATTACCTTCAATGCAGGAGGAATGGATCTTGTATTGGGCGTTTATTCCCCTACCGGAAAGTACAAGGCAGCAGACTTTAAAGATAATCTTGAAAAAATGGTACTGGCTCAGAAGAAGTTCCTGGGCGACATGAATACCAATAAAAAATACGCGATCATGCTGTACCTTTCAGGGGGTGACGGACCGCAGATCAAAGGTTTCGGAGCATTGGAACACCATGAATCTACAAGTGTGGTGCTTCCTGAAATGATGCCTAAAGATGCGATCGACAAAACCATTACAGATGTTGTTTCCCATGAATTCTTCCATACCGTGAATCCTTTGAAAACACATTCTGAAGAGATCCATTATTTTGATTATGCAGATCCTAAAATGTCCCAACACCTGTGGATGTACGAAGGAGGAACAGAATATTTTGCCAATCTTTTCCAGATTCAGGAAGGCCTGATCAATAAAGACGAGTTCCTTCACAGAATCAATGAGAAGATCACCAATTCCAAGAATTACGATGATACCATGCCGTTCACGGTGATGAGTAAAAATGTTCTGAAGGATGAATATAAAGATCAGTACAGAAACGTATATGAAAAAGGAGCATTGCTGGCGATGTGCCTGGATATTGAACTGAGAAAACTGTCTAACGGGGAAATGGGCTACCGTGACATGATCAGAAAGCTGTCCCAGAGATTTGGTGAGAACAAACCTTTCAAGGATGATAAGCTGATCGATGAACTGGTAACGGTAACCGGCTATCCGCAGGTAAAGGATTTCTATAATAAATATATTGCAGGAAACCAACCGACTCCTTACATTGAATACCTGAACATGGTAGGTGTAGAAGCAAAAAAGCAGGATACCCCTCCTCTTTTCTGGTTTATCAAAGATCCGAACCAGACAGGTTATAATGAAAAGAATAAAACATTTGTATTTGATGAAAGCTCCGCATTGTCTCCTTTCGCAAAAAGTGTAGGATTTAAAATCACTGACGAAATTCTCGCTCTGGATGGCAAAACCGTCAATATTCAGAATGTGCAGGATTTTATCGGTTATGCAAAATCGATCAAGGAAGGACAAAATGTTACAGTGACCATCCTTAGAAAAAATGGTGATAAGGCTGATAAAATGAACCTTACAGGGAAAGCTATTCTGGATAAAATGACCGTAGAAACCTTAAATTATAAGGCAAATCCAACTCCGGAAGAACAGAAATTGCAAAACCAGTGGTTAACCGGGAAAAAATAATGATTTAAAAATGAACAGTTAATAGAAAAGCGGGAAATAAATTTCCCGCTTTTTTGTATTCCGTATTTTACTATTGTTTTTGTTGATCCAAAAGCTCCAGTGTATGTTTTACATGGTCATTGCCTTTCCACTCATCATGACCCGGGATTACCTTTGCAGTGGAAGGGTATTTAGCCTGCAGTTTTTTCATGGTTGCCGGCCATTGCTCTACATTAGCCTCTCCAGTATATCCAAGATCAACTGCTGCACTGCTTTTTACTAAGCAGCCACCGTCCAGGACGTTATATTTTGGAAACCAAACCACCACGTTATCTGCCGTGTGCCCTTCACCTAAGAAATCTACAGTGAACTCTTCACCGCCTATTTTATAGGTCTTTCCCACTTTTGTTAATTTAGTGGAAGTTGCTTTTCCTTCTTTCTTCAGAAATTCATTGGTTTTGGCCGTAGCATAGGTCGGGATTCCTTTTTTATTGTAAAAACTAAGGTCTCCGGCCCTGTCAGCATGTGAATGCGTTGCAAATACAGCGATTACCGGTAAGTTATGACGTTTCTTTATGGTATCCATAAGGCTTTGATACTGGGTTTTCTGCCATGGAACATCAAACAGGACCACCCCTTTTTTAGTAATCAGGTAAAGCGCATTGGTTGAATATTCTTTGCCTTCAAAAACTCCGAAGGTCTTATACAGATAAAGTTGCTTGCCAAAAGGCTGCTCGATTACAAAGTCACGAACCTGTGCATTAAAAAAATTAATTAAGAACAGAGACAACACAGTCAAAACCCTAACATTTTTCCTCATAATTTTTTATAGTATTTAAATTGATTTACCGAAATATAAATTCTGGAACGGAACAATTGATATGAATTGTACCCGGAAGAAGTGTAAATTTATTTATTATTTCGTTTAAACCGATCCACATCAGAAGGATTTAACTTATTTTAATACTATGTCAGCTAAGCAATTTTTGTATTTTATCAGAGAAATATTTATGACAATGAAATCATCAAAATAACCAATTTATGTTTATGCTTTTTTAATGGTGATTCTGAATGTACTTCCCTTTCCTACTTCAGTCTGGGAAACTTTAATATCTCCGTTATGGTATTCATGAATAACCCTTCTCGCCAGTGAAAGTCCAAGTCCCCAGCCTCTTTTCTTAGTTGAATATCCGGGTTTAAAGGCATTTCTGGCCTGCTGCTTGGTCATTCCGCTTCCGGAATCTTTTACCTCGATGAGGATATTTTTATTCCTTTCAAAAACAGACATGTCCAATGTACCTTCCCCTTTCATGGCATCTACGGCATTTTTCACAAGATTTTCAATCACCCAGCTCATCAGGATCTTATTGTGAGGAACCAGAATGGTATATGTCGGAAGGTGCAGACTGAAGTTGATCTTTTTTGAAATTCTTGTTTTGAGATAATTATAATTCTCTACAATCGTTTCATTGAAATTCATGTCATTCAGTTCAGGGACAGACCCGATTTTAGAAAAACGCTCGGAGATGGTCCTCAGTCTTTCAATATCTTTTTCCATTTCGTGTACCCCTTCGGACTCCGGATTATCCAGCTTCATGATCTCCATCCAGCCTATCATCGAGGATAAAGGTGTTCCGATCTGGTGAGCAGTTTCTTTAGCGAGTCCGGCCCAGAGATAGCCTTCATCCGTTTTTTTAATGGTCCTTAAAAACCAGAATGAAAACAGGAAATAGCAAAGAATAAAAAAGCCCAGTATAAAAGGGGAATACCTTAAATCGTTCAGTAACCGTGAGTTGTCATAATAAACAAACTGGTTATTTCCTTCGGGAATTTTAATTTCGATCGGAGGATAGCTTTTTGCCATTTTTTTAGCCAGAAGGGTGATCTGTACGGGATCATTTTCTATTTCCTGAGGAATATTTTTATGAACCATAGGCCTATCATCCTTGTCCAGTACAATCATTGGAATCGTATTGTTGGAACTGTATATTTTAAGGATCAGTTCCTGAACTTCAAGGCTTGGGGTCACTTCCTGCTGAAATTTCAGGGCACTTACCAGGATATCTACCCGCTTGATTTCTTCTTTTCGGAGGAAATTGATAAGAATCGTTGAAGCAACCACAATAGTGACGACTACCACAGTCATCAGCAAAAATATGATCCAGTTATTCAGCCTGGTAAGTATGGATTTCCTCAAAGTTCTTTTATTTTAAAACATTCAGAATTTTCTGCAGTTCAGCTCCTCCGCTACCCTGATAATTATTAATAATGATTGAAAATACATATTTTTTGCCATCTTTTGCGGTATGATATCCTGCAAAAGATTTGGTATCCCTCATTGTTCCGCTTTTCATCTTCATTCCGTTATCCTGAGTCGGAAAGCCATCATAATACGCATCAAACCACGGCTGTTTTTTCGCATACAGTAAAGCCTGGACTTCAGCTTTGGCGGCTACATAATTCTGTGGCGAAAGTCCGCTTCCATCAGCAAAATTAATCATATTCGGGTTGATTCCTTTGGATTTCCAGAATTCTTTCAGATAAGCAACCCCGCTTTTGAAGCTGGAATTTCCTTTCTTTTCTTTTCCCAGAGTTTTAATTAAGGTTTCCCCATACATATTGACACTTTTCCTTAAAAACCAATATATAATTTTATCCAAAGTTGGGGACTGGTAAGTAAGAATAATATTCTTTGCAGCTCCGGGAACCTGCTTTCCTTCCATTTCAAGCTGTGACACTGTCATTACATTCCCTGAAACTTCAACGCCCGATTCTTTAAGCCATTGCTTCACCTCTGTGCCCAGCTGTAATGGCGGGTTAGGAACAGACCCGGAAACGGTAACTGTTTTTCCTGCCGGCAATGTACCGTTGATTAACGCTACATCGGAATACGGTGCAGTGAAAATAAGGCTCTGATCCGAACTTCCTCCTGCTTTCAGGTCATTCAGCCATTTTACATTTTCTAAAGGATACGAAAATCCTTTAAACTCTGTGCCGGCAATATTGATATCGAATTGGTTTTCCCTCCAGTTGATCCCCCAGACTCCTGCTCCATAATAATTACCTAGATCATCCCAGGGCCATCCGCCGGGAATTGTCTGATGGTCAAAATAAGAATCATCAATGACCAGATTGCCGGAAATTTTTGTAATCCCTGACTTTTTCAGAGCTTCAATCAATTTATTTTTAAAGTTTTCAGGCTTATAGGCATCGTACCGCCAGCTTCCCAATGTGGGGTCACCATTTGAACTGATGACAAAATCCCCGTTCAGAATTCCTGCAGATAAGGTTCCTGAATATCCTGCCGTTGTTTTATACGTATAATTTTTACCTAAAGTTTCAAGAGCTGCACCGGCAGTGAAAATTTTCTGTGTGGAAGCTGTTGACAGCCCTTTATTACCCTCATATTCATATATAAACGTTCCGTTATCATCAGTAACGTAAAATGATAAGCCGGATGAAACCGCTCCTGAAGAATCCATAAGGTCTTTAGTCGCTTTATCCAGCTTCTGAGCAATATTCTGGGCAGATATTACCTGAACCGACAGTATAAGAACTGCAAGTGTTTTTTTCATGACAAGGTTGTTATAATCTAAATTTAAATTCCAATGCTTCGACTTCGCTCAGCATGACATTCCAATACTATTTAATTAATCAGTTGTTATTCTGGATATTGAGTGAAAGTTTTCCAATGGCTTTACAAAAAATGATACCAATTTCTGATCAAATATAATAAAAATAAGAGCTTACTTTTGGCGTTTAAAGGAGAGTCCCCGCCTCTATTTCGTAAGGTTCTTTACCTTTTTCAAAGATTCTTGTGAGCTCGGTTCCTTCTACTGTGATCCTGTCTCCTGTTCTTCTGATCCAGTTTCCTTCACGAAGGCCGATGACTTTCAGATCATTTTGGGTCAGGAATTCTTTGATTCTCATTTCTCTTGTTTCCCCGTTATGCTTCAGTTCAGGATTCGGGTCAAGGTAATGCGGATTAAGGTTGAAAGGAACAAGTCCCATACAGTCAAAACTTGGCGGATAAACAATAGGCATATCGTTCGTGGTTTTCATGTTCTGTCCTCCGATATTGCTTCCGGCACTGCAGCCGAGATAGGCTTTTCCGGACTCGACGTTTTCCTTCAGAACATCCATCAGGCCTTCTTCATGCAAAGTTTTTACCAGTAAGAATGTGTTTCCTCCTCCTGTAAAATATCCTTGGGCGCTGTTCAGAGCTTCTGTTTTATTTTCAAACTCATGAAGACCTTTTACTTTAATATGAATAGTTTCAAAGAAAGAGCGTGCCTTCGCCGTGTATTCATCATGCGACATTCCGCCAGGTCTGGCAAAAGGAACGAAAATAATTTCGTCAATTCCCTGATAAAGCTTTATTATTTCTTTTCTCAGGTATTCCAGATATTCTCCTCCGAAAACAGTAGACGTTGATGCTAATATGATATTCATACCGTAAATTTTGTTGATTATTAAAAATTGATTTACAAAGATAGAATCAATCGCTAACGAATCAAAAATTAAGCTAAAAAAAATAGTATAGCCGTTAATATCTTCTAAAAAAACTTAAAGCTTCTAAAATTTTAGCTTTTATGGAATTATTATTGGATTTCAAACTATAGAATTTTAAAATGTTAAGATTATGAAAATGGCTAAAATTAATATCAAAAACCTATTTTTAGGATTACTATTTGCAGGAACGGCAAGTTTGGTGAATGCGCAAACAACCAAAGTTGATACTGCTACCAACACTACTACAACTAATACTACTACAACCGCTACTGTTCAGGCAGGAAGCAATTCAACCATTGAAGGTCTGAAAAAACAGATTGAAGCCAATCCAAAAGATACGGATGCACTGGCAAAACTTGCCGGAGCCTATCAGGACGCATCAGATTGGACCAATGCAGTTGATACATGGAAAAAAATATCTGTTTTATTGCCGGACTGGGCTCCGTCTTACTACAGCCAGGCTTATGCCTATCAGTCCGCTAAAGATGATGCCAATGCAAAACTTGCCTATGAGAAGTATATTGCGACTGTAAAGCCTGAAGAAGTAGAACAAAATAAGAAAAATCTGGCATATGCCTATTTTTATCTTGCCTTTGCAGAACAAAAAAGTGACCCTGCTAAAGCTAAAGAACATATTGCTAAATCTATAGAATATGATCCTACCAATCAGGATGCTTTAAAGCTTAGCAAAACTTTGAATTCATAGTTAAAAACAAAATCCGGAAAAAATTTCCGGATTTTTTATGTGCTTAAATATTTTTAAATGCTGTTTTTAACCATTAAGATTTACTAAGTGATTAAGATTATTAAGGAGAAATAACATTATTCTAATCATCAGAATAATTCAACTTAATTATTCTTAATTTTTTAATTTTCCTTAATGGTTTGAAAACAGTTCTTTAAGTTAACTATTCGATTCTTTTACCAAAGAAATCGGTTTCACCATGCAGATGCCGGATGATCTTTCCGATATTCCTTTCGATACTGGCATCCGTTTTCAGGTTATTGATATATCGGATCAGTTCATGTCTTCTGGACTGAGTAAGGTTTTCAAAATTACGGACCGCTACAGGACTTTCCTTAATAGCTGCATCCAGCTTTGGATGTATGGAGATACTTCTGTCCGAATCATCATATTCTATTGAAATCTCCAGAGTTTCACCAATTCGTTTAGGGGAATTTTTCAACATTAAAAGATTGACATAGAGTCTCCACTCCCCCAAATATTTCATCAGGTTCTGCTTAAATTCTTTTCCGTTGACGGTTCCTTTTACGGGAACAGGGCTTTTGTCCTTTCCCGCTTCCCTGAAAATGTCAGTTAAGATATCTTCAGGAACGAAAACAAAAGGATTGATCCCGATAATTTCCAGTGCGGCTGTAAAACTCTTGCTTTTCATGTTTAACAAATGTAGTGTTTTATGGGAAATGTTGAGTTTGAGTGTCTGAAAGTTTGAGAAAGTATACTATAAATTATCCTTTACAATTTTTTCCTCCATCTTCTAACTTCTAACTTCTAACTTCTAACTTCTAACAAAATTAAAATTTTCCACTCACAAAGGGAATCATTATCTTTGCAGGAATAAATCTATCGAACGAAATGAAATTTTTTATTGACACAGCCAATTTAGAGCAAATCAAAGAAGCAAGAGACCTTGGAATTCTGGATGGAGTAACCACCAATCCTTCCTTAATGGCAAAAGAAGGAATTCAGGGGAATGAGGCGATCAAAAACCATTATAAAACGATCTGTGAACTTGTAGACGGAGATATTTCTGCTGAAGTACTTTCCACAACTTATGAGGAAATGATCAAAGAAGGGGATGAACTGGCAGCAATCCACCCGAATATCGTAGTAAAGATCCCAATGATCAAAGACGGTATTAAAGCATTAAAATATTTTTCCGATAAAGGGATCAAAACGAACTGTACCCTTATTTTCTCTCCAGGACAGGCTCTTTTAGCAGCTAAAGCAGGCGCTACTTATGTTTCCCCTTTCCTTGGAAGACTGGATGATATTTCTACAGACGGATTGGGTCTTATCCAGGAGATCAGATTAATTTTCGATAACTATATGTATGAAACTGAGATTCTGGCAGCATCTATCCGTCATTCTATGCACATCATCGATTGTGCCAAGATCGGGGCAGATGTTATTACGTCTCCGCTTCCTCCGATCTTGAGCTTACTGAAGCACCCGCTAACAGACAGCGGTTTGGCTCAGTTTATTGCAGATTCCCAGAAATTAGCTTAATAATCGACTACAACTGAACATATAAATCCCGGAACTTCTGTTCCGGGATTTTCTTTATTAAAAAAATCTGATCTGAATTATTTTTCATCTATATTTTTAATCACCCTGCACGGATTTCCTACAGCCACAACATGGTCCGGAATATTTTTGGTGACCACACTTCCGGCACCAATTACCGCATTATTTCCAATGGTGACACCGGGCAGAACCACTACATTCCCTCCCAGCCATACATTATCACCAACCGTAATCGGATGGGCATATTCGAGGCCTTCATTTCGCTGCTCTGCATTCAACGGATGTCCTGCGGTATAAAAACTGCAGTTGGGACCGATAAAAACATTATCTCCGAACTTCACTTTTGCGCAGTCTAAAATAGTCAGGTTATGATTGGCATAGAAATTCTCACCGGTTTCAATATTATATCCGTAATCGCACCAGAAAGAAGGCTCTATGCAGATATTCTCTTTTGTACTTCCAAGAATTCTTTTGATCAATAGAGCTCTGTTTTGAGTATCAGAATTTTTTAAGGCATTATATTCCAGACACAGATCTTTGCATGCGATCCGTTCGCTGATCAGCTGTTCGTCATAATTTGCGTTGTATAAAAGTCCGGCCTCGCATTTTTCCTTTTCTGTCATGGTTGGGGTTTAAAGTTTAAGGTTTAAGGTTTAAAATTACGATAATCCGCAAAAATAAAGGATGGTCATTAATAACCATCCTGCTGTATCTTAAAAATCATAGAATTTACTTCGTCAAATCCGGTTCGATCGGGTTGTTATTTTTTTGAAGTGATTCTTTGGTTCTTTTTTCCATTTCTTTAAATACCTGATTGGGGTCTGACAGTTCTTTCCCGTCCTGGGTTTTCATCTTAAATACCATTTTTGTATTGGAATCTCCACCATTTTTCATCATCATTTCTCTCATATTTTTGGTAGGATCGTTCACATAAGCTTTCCAAACTTTTTTGTACTGGTCTTTGGTAATTTCCAGTTCTTTGGTTCCCATTCCCAGTATTCTTACATTATCCGGAAGCTGGGCTTCATTTTCCTCTGCTGGATTCGGTATTGTTTTATTTCCTACCAAGGTCATAACATGCGATCCGGTAGCATCCTCTATCTTTACGATCAGTCCCGGAAGGCCATAAAATTTATAAGGTCCGTCCTGAAAAGGGATATCTGATGAAAACCAGGCTGTCCATTCTCTTCCGCCATAGCTTGTCACAGCTTTCTGGGTATTGTATTCGCCTATTTTCTGTTTATCCGGAAGGATTTTCCATTCCGGTTTTTTATCTTCCGCAATTTTGTATTTATCTGTGCTGATATTGGTAAAAAGGTAAGTTTTGAATTCAGGATAGCTTTTGGTCACTTTGTACGAAACCTGTCCCGGTCTTTCTCTTCGGTTGATGCTGATGTTTCCGCTCCCTGAATTTATTTGCTTCTGCAAATCTGCCCTTGAAGTGGAATCTGCAATGAATTTATCATGACTGTAATAGGAGGAACCGGCTTTATTAATGTCCAGGAGCATCATTTCCTTTTTCACATCTTCCTTATTGTTCGAATCGGGAATAAACTTATATTCATAAAAGAATCTGTTGGTCTGGGCTCCGGCAAGCATTCCCAGAAGTAAAAAAAATAAAATTTTTGTTTTCATAATTTGAATTTATTAATAAAAAAAGCTTTGCCAATATACAATTAACAAAGCTTTGTGGTACTTATTTCTTTGTCTGAACTCTTATTTCTCCTCTTTTTACACCGTATGTATTTTCTTTATTAACCGTGAAACTGGCAATTTTATCAGGCTTTATTGCTTCAAATTCAGTTTTGCTGACTTCTTTTCCGTCAACGAAAACTTTTATATCATCCCAGTCATTATTTATTTTAAACTTCTTCACACCGTTCACGGCAATATTTCCTGCAGCATCCTTCTTAATATAATCTGCCTGAAGCTCCATGGTTCTGCTTATTGGAAATGGTTTATCAGAACCTGAGCTTTTAAAGAAGTATACATTTCCCCTGGCGCCTTCCGAAATTCTTTTTAATGCTTCCTGTCTTGCTTCTTCGCCTATTTTTCTTGCTTTTTCTCCATCAATTCTTGCCTTTTCACCCTCAATTCTTGCTCTTTCTCCGGCTATTCTTCCTATTTCACCAGCTTTCATACCTTCGATACGGGCTTTCTCTCCTTCTATCCTGGCTTTTGCTGCCACTTTCATAGCTTTGCCTGCTTCTGCCATCACCTTACGTACTTCTTCTTTTTCTTTAGGGCTCAGGTCATTATAATTAACCGTATTGTTATTTTTAAAATAAACTACCCTCGGTTCTTTTGGTGGTGTAGGTGGAACCGGCAGTTTGCTTATTTTTGAAGCCTTTCTTGCCGCCCTTTTTGCCTCTTTTTCTATTTTACGAAGCTCTTTTTTATCAAGAGGATCCATATTTTCAAGTTCCTTCATCTGATTCTTCCATTCAGCAGAATTGAAATATTTATCCACTTCAACATCGGCAGACATCTCTCCTATTTCTGATGCCAGGTTGCTTATTTCTTCAATTTTCTTATCGAAGGCATCGCTTTCAGGTTCCAGACCTTCCAGTTCCTTCTCCTTTTCTTTTAACTTTTTTTCAATTTCAGCCAGTTTTGTATGGTCAGCCGGTGATACGGTTTTCAATCCTGTAGTTTTTTCAGGTCTTATCGTATCTTTCTTGATTTCTGAAACTACATTTTTTATAGAAAGGTTGGTTTCTTTGATTTCTTTGTTCTTGGCATTTACCATATAGGCAAAAGCTACTGAAAATAAAACCGGTAAGGCAAAAATTCTTCGCGCATATCCGAATTTGGTTTTTGGTTTTTGTAACATTTTAAGTCGTTTTTTTAGATTTGAATTTAGAAACGGACTGGCAGCAGGCAACTGTGTTCCGGAAAAGTGGCTTGCTAAAAGCATCTGCGCAAATGCTTTGGTATCCGATTGTTTTACGGCTTTTTTATCAGCCAGGTATTCATGGATCAGACTGATCTCTTTTTTGATGATATGAAAAAACGGATTGAACCAGAACACAGAGGTAATAATTTCAATAAAGATCTTATCGAAAGAGTGTTTCTGCTCAATATGAACCATTTCATGTTTTAAAATCTGCTCTCCTACATCGGAATTCAGCATAATGGTGTTTTTCCAGAAGAGGTTTTTAAAGTATGAAAACGGAGCTTCGGTCAGGTCTGTACGGTAAAAATTGATGCCGTCAAAACTTTCTTTCTGAAACTGTTTTTTAAGTTTCCGGATCTTAAGAATCCCGAAAATCAACTTCCCTAAAAAATAGAGAGAAACCAGTCCCAGAGCTGAAAAAATAATTCTAAAATAAATGTGGCCATTGTCTAGGTTTTTTTCTGTGTTAAAATTCTGTATTTTGTCAAGAAGCATATACATATCACTGTTCACTTCTATGGTAAAATCGTCTACCCTGATCAGGGGCAGCAGCAATGACACTATCATGGCAAACAGAAGGTAAAATCTGTTGTAATGATGGAATGTCTTGTCTTTTAAAGACAACTGATAGTATAAGAACATTACACCGGAGCACACAATTACTTTTCCCAAGTATAAAAATACAGTTTCCATGATCAGTTAGTTTTTCTTTTTGAGTTCGTTTAATAGCATTTCCAGGTCTTCTACCGTCATTTCATTCTTTTCTACAAGGAAAGAAACCGCACTTTTGTAAGAACCTTTAAAATAATTTTTAACAAGGCTTTTCATGGTTTTCCCGGAATACTGTTCTTTGGTAACCAACGGGAAATATTCATGCTGCCTGCCGTATACATGATAATCTACAAATTCTTTGTCTTTCAGGACTTTTAAAATCGTAGAAACCGTATTGGTATGCGGCTTCGGTTCCGGAAAGAGGTCCAGAATATCTTTCAGGAAACCTTTTTCGAGTTTCCATAAATACTGCATCACCTGTTCTTCTGCTTTTGTTAAATTCTGAATTTTCATATCCTGCTTATTTTTATCATAAATGTGATATCTAATTCATATCACTAATAAATTAGTTATACAAATGTAGAAATAAAATGGATTGAAACAACTATTTTTTTAGTGATAAAGAACGAAACAATATAAGTTATTGAAAATCAGGCAAATAAATTTTATTAAAATATGTTAAATTTTTAATATACCTCATTTATTGCCTGTTTAATATGCAGGAAAACTTCATAAATGGCTATAAATTCTTAAAACTTGTTAAATTTTATTAAATAAAATTAAAATGAATTTGTTTAAAGTGAGAAAATATATTTATTTTAGTGCTTTAAAAATTTCTCATGAAAAGATATAACTTATTGATTGTACTATTGCTGCTTATTTTTAACGTTACTACAGCTCAAAAAAAGAAGAATTCCCCGGCTGCAGATCTCAGTGTCTTAAAGGAAACCAAAACGAAGATTGAAAACACAGTTCCATTGGTCATCAAGCATCTTCAGACTATTGCTGATAAGGAGGGGGACAATAATATCCTTAACAACGGAAAAACAGCTTTAGGAAAAGAATATGGTATCCTGGAATCTGAATGGTTCCTGTACAGAAATAATATGAAGAACTGTATTCTGAACAATTCTTCCAAAAAAGCTAAAAAATGTATGGAATATCATACACAATACTTAAGAAATACATTCATCAACTATAACAATTATATCTCAAACCTTACCAGAAAGAACGGATACCTTGGTGTGGAAGGTGATACGAAATTTGATTTCAAGCCGGCAGATATCGCTACAAAACTAAGCGAAGCTTATTTCAACGCCAGTGATGCTGCAGGAAGAATGAAGGGAGACCAGAAAAAAGAATTTTTAGGACAGACCATGTCTGATGATAACAAACTTGCTCCTTACAGTCAGTTAGCTCAATAAAATCAGCCTAAACGATAATGATCCTGCTTCTTTAAGCAGGATTTTTTATTTTACAGCTTCAAATAAAAAAAGAGAACCGCAGATGCCGTTCTCTCTATAGTTAGAATATATACAAACATTAATCATTATTATATCCTAATGAAAAATTTAAGTCCTGAGAAAAAGATCTCCGCCGGAAGGCTGTTATGTATTAATCATAAAAACATTCGGGAAAAAGTAGAAAATGAGGCGGAGATCTTAAAAACATAAATAGGCTCTGAAACCGGTCTCCCGGTTAATTAAGAGCTGTACAAAAATATGATTTTGGAGCTGTCCCGCTAAAAAAAGGATGTAGAATTAAATAACATGCTTTGTAGAAGTAATACTACTTTTGAGACAATAGAGGACACAGCATTGAATACTTTTAAATAATAAATTTCATTTATACAGATTATAAAATACAGCACGTTTCGGATTTTATAACCGCAGCTAACTTTGGATCTTTGCATCACTCTATACAATAGTTATGAATGATATTATCCGAAGAATTGAAAACATAGATTGGGCAACCGTCACTGATAACCTACATCAAACTGGCTATGCCATTGTTCCTGAACTGTTATCAGATGATGAATGTGAAGCATTGAAATCAGAATACCATGCATCAGATTTATACCGGAAAACAGTAGTAATGGCCCGCCATCGTTTTGGATTGGGCGAATATAAATATTTCAATTATCCCCTTCCCGCTCTGATCCAGACTATAAGAACACGGATGTACCCGCATCTCGTTCCTGTTGCCAATGCTTGGTTTAAGGCACTGAACATCAACATAGATTTTCCACCGGAACATTCGGCATTGCTTCAGCAGTGTCACAGCAAAGGGCAGCATAAAGCAACCGTATTAATTTTAAAATACGGAAAAGGAGGCTTCAATACCTTACACCAGGACCTCTACGGAGATATTTACTTTCCCATCCAGATTGTTTTAATGCTGAACGAGCCAGGAAAAGACTTTACAGGTGGGGAACTTGTACTTACACAGCAGATTCCAAGAGCACAGTCCAAAGCAATAGTTTTAAATCCGGAGAAAGGAGACGCCCTGATTTTCACAACGCATTTCAAACCTGAAAAGGGAGTTAAAGGCTATTACAGGGTAAATATGAAACATGGCGTCAGTGAGGTAAAAGAAGGCAACCGCTATACATTGGGAATTATTTTTCATGATGCTGTCAGTTGATCTATGAAACGGCATACTGAAATTTCAGCCACCGTCTTAAGGAGTAAAATCAGAAGTAGGGAAATTAATTTCGGCGGAAATTCAAAATTAAAAATCTATGGTTTGCTCAGCTGCTCCTCCGGTAAAAGAATGAAAACAGAAAACAGGATCTTTTTTAAATCCGAAAAGGAAGCTCTGGAAAATAATTACCGTCCCTGTGGGCATTGCATGAGAGAAAAATATAAACAATGGAAAAATAAATTATAACCTGCAAATGTTAAAGATGTATTGCAATTCTAAATACAAAGGCATTAAGATAGGAATACTAAATCTTTAATAAACTGTATTTTAACATAATAAAAAATTCTAAAATTTACGAGTTCCCATAATTGGGAATAAAAAACATTTTGTAATATTGAGATACATAAATTAAGTATGAAAAAGAAATTAGTCTGTGCTTTTATAATTCTTTTTAGTGTCATTTTATCTGCCCAAGAAAAAGCTGTGATGGAAATTAATTATGAAACTAAAATGATTCCTGATAGTTTAAACAGGGATAAAGTTAATATCTTTTCCACTACTTTACTTTTTAATAATACTCAATCAATCTATTGTAGTAAGGAAGCTAAATTGTATTATAAAGGAACCCCAACAGAAACAATTACTACATCTGCAGGTCCGATTGCTAAATACCCTAAAACCACTGAGAGTATCTACAAGAATGGAGATATTATTACCGCTTCATTACCAGTTGGGAAATATGCCTTTACCTTTGAAGAGCCGAAATTGAAATGGGAAATACTAGACGAGAGAAAGGATATAAAAGGCTATAAATGCCAATTAGCTAAAACTCAAACTGATACCGGTCAAACTTTTTTTGCTTGGTTTACAAACGATATATCCATTCCTGAAGGACCTTTCAGATTCAAAGGTTTATCAGGTATAGTATTGGAAGTATATAATAAAAGCAAAACCATTGAAATATATGCTACAGATATTAAGAAATCTGAGGAGTTAATTGAGCCTTTAAAATATTACAACGAAGTGAAAGCTAAAACTAAAGCACAGTTTTTAGAAGCAAGAAAAAACTTTCATGAAAACCCATCTATGTACAATGGAAATATAAAAATTTTAGATGCCAATGGAAATGACAGAACCAAATTCATGATTGATCGTATAAAAAGTATCAATACATTTTTAGATTAACATTTTTAACCAACATAAAATTATGAAAAAATTATTATTTATCGGGTCAATGGCTCTTTCATCGTTAACTTTTGCTAACACTAAAGAAAAAGTTAAAGAAAACGGACATGAAATTAAAAAAGAACAGGCTTCAGATGTTAAAGAACTTACCTTGGAGCAAAAAGAAGCTTTAGCTTTGTATTTTAGATGGTGGTCTGTTGCTTTTACAAATGCATGTGGAAGTACCAGTACAATTTATTTTCAATCTGATAATCCTGACATGAGTCCAGCGTTTAATGATGAACTAGCTTATGCTGTTAATTCTAACTATGGTAATTGTTAAAAGAATTTAAGTATAAATATCCTCCTGCTTGGAAGCTATTTACATTTCATCTATTATTTTATCTGCATGTATAAAATACTAATTCGAGCGCTTGAAATCACAATAGGATTATTTTGTTTATCTTGAAAAGAAAAATTAAAAAACCCTGTATAACTTTCTGTTATACAGGGTTTAATTTAGTAGCGGGAACCGGACTCGAACCGATGACCTTCGGGTTATGAGCCCGACGAGCTACCTACTGCTCCATCCCGCGGTGTATCAGCTACCTACTGCTCCATCCCGCGGTGTATTTTTAGAGTGCTTACCGAAAGCACTTAACTTAGTAGCGGGAACCGGACTCGAACCGATGACCTTCGGGTTATGAGCCCGACGAGCTACCTACTGCTCCATCCCGCGGTGTATTTTTAGAGTGCTTACCGAAAGCACTTAATTAGTAGCGGGAACCGGACTCGAACCGATGACCTTCGGGTTATGAGCCCGACGAGCTACCTACTGCTCCATCCCGCGATATTGTGAGTGCAAAGATACGGCATTTTTTTGAAAATCCTAATTTTTCTTTTAAATAAAGGACTTTTATGAAAACTATTTTATTATTTGTATCTTTGTTTTATGGCAAAAATACTGAAAATTTACCCTGACAATCCTCAGGAAAATCTTGTGAATGAGGTCATTAAAACCTTACAAAACGGCGGACTTATTATCTATCCTTCAGATACGGTTTATGCCCTTGGATGTAACATTTTTGACATAAAAGCCATGGAAAAGCTGGCTCAGCTCAAAAAAGTAAAGCTCGAAAAGTCTCAGTTTTCTATTATCTGTAACGATTTAAGCCATCTTTCTGATTTTACAAGACCCATTGATACCTCCGTATTCAGGTTTCTGAAAAGCCATCTTCCGGGTCCTTTTACTTTTATCCTGGATGCCAATAAAAGCCTTCCGCTGGCCTATAAAAATCATAAGACCATCGGTATCCGTGTTCCTGACCATCCGATTCCGCAGCTTATTGTAGAAAAACTTGGCCATCCTATTGCATCAACCTCTATCAAAGATGATGACGAAATCATTGAATATTCAACCGACCCTGAACTGATTGCTGAAAAATATGACCACCTGGTGGATATTGTCATCGATTCCGGATATGGGGATAATGTGGCTTCCACTATTGTGGACCTCACTTCCGGAGAACCGGAAATTATCCGTCAGGGAAAAGGAATTATTTAATTGAAGATTAACAGCTGAGAGTGATCGTTGGAGATATGGGTTTGAACGGAAAATATGCGACAGGAATTCTTTTAACTTTTGTGCTTCTGGCTGCGGCAATGCTTTATTCTTTTCCCGTCATTTATTTTGTTACAGGAGTAAAAGCATTTACAGCAATTAATTTTTTTTACACAAGGATTGCCCTGTGGATAGTTCTTCTTTTAATTTTCCTGTACAATTTTTTCATAGAAAAGAATACTTTTCTGCTATGGAAAGAGAAAAAATATCCGGGATTATTCTACATTAAAGCCATAATAACTTTATATCTGATCTGTTCTTTCGGCAGTGCTTTCCTGAATTTTATGATCCAGATTTTTACCCATGAGAATTTAAGTAGAAAGATCGTTCAGATAGCCTCGCTTTTCAGGAATAATTTTCCATTGATTATCTCCATCTGCCTTACAGCAGGAGTTGTGGAAGAGCTTCTCATGCGGGGATATATACAGCCGAGAATTGAAAAAATATACGGTAACCAATACCTTGGCATTTTTGTTTCTGCCATGTTATTTGGGATTCTGCACATCACTTACGGGACGATAGGACAAGTTCTAATACCTTTCTTTATCGGAACTGTTTTTGCTGTTTTTTATAAAAAATATTCAAACATTAAAATCCTTATCATCTGCCATTGTATGTATGATTTTGTATCGATGATGATCATGAATTTTATTGACATTAAACATTTATCCGCCTTCTAAACATTATGAAAATTATAACTTCTCCAGCGAAACTGATGAACGTTGAGAATTCAACAGACCTTTTAAGAACCACCACTCCGAAATTCATCGAAGAAGCTGCTCTGATACAGTCTTATTTAAAACAAAAATCCCCGAAATATCTTTCCGAGCTCATGGAAATATCATCCAAGCTTGCTGACGAAAACTGGGAAAGAAACCAGAAATGGAAAGCCAAACCCACAGCCAAAGAATCAGCTCCTGCCCTATTTGCCTTTACAGGAGAGGTTTACAGAGGATTGGATGCCAAAACCTTAGATAAAGATGCCATTGATTATTTACAGAAAAATTACAGGATGCTTTCCGGGCTGTACGGCCTTCTGAAACCGTCCGACAAGGTCATGCTTTACAGGCTTGAAATGGGACGCCATTTTGAATTCGATCAATACAAAAACCTGTACGAATTCTGGAGGAAAAAAATTACGGACCAGCTTAATTCCGAGATGAAAAAGGGAGAAATTCTCCTTCACCTGGCCAGCAACGAATACGGAAAGGTGATAGACAGAAAAAAACTGAACCATAAGGTGATTGATTTTGATTTTTATGAGCAAAAAGACGGAAAACTGAAAACCATCGTTGTCTACACCAAGCATGCAAGAGGTCTTGTGGTAAGATTCTGTGCAGAAACCAATGCCAAAACTTTAGATGATGTAAAGGCATTCAACTATGAAGGCTACCTGATTGATGAGGAAAAATCTACAGACACAAAACTGGTTTTTACAAGATAAATGACAGTATCAGCATTCAAAAAATATTTTAAATCAGAACTTTCCACATTGTATAATGAATCGGAAAGTACTTTTTTATGTTCCGTTTTTATACAGAAAATTGTTGGTCTTAATTCATTCCACCAGAGAAAATTATCCGATCAGCCGCTTCTCATGGATGATGAACAAAAACTTCTTGAAGCTGTTTCAGAATTAAAAACCGGCAAGCCTTATCAACAAATCCTTGGAGAAACAGAATTTTATGGCATGTTGTTCTTCGTGGATGAACATGTACTGATTCCCCGTCCTGAAACGGAGGAATTGCTTGAAATTGCGATCCGAACCATCCGGCATTCTGGATTTCATCATCAAAATTTAAAAATTCTGGATATCGGAACCGGAAGCGGTGTAATTCCCCTGGTCTTAAAAAAGCATTTCCCCGAAGCAGAAATTTCATCCATTGATTTTTCTGAAAAAGCTTTGGAAACAGCAAAAAGAAATGCCGAATATCATCAGCTGGAAATCAATTTCATTCATGCAGATTATCTGAATTCAGAATTAACTGAGACATACGATGTTATTATTTCCAATCCTCCTTACATAGGAATTGAAGAGGAAACTGAAATTGCAGACTCTGTCAAGGGATTTGAGCCTAAAATGGCCCTCTTCTCCCCTGTTCAGGATGCACTGATCTTTTACCGCAAAATTGCTGTAGATTCAAAGCAACACCTGAAAGATAATGGTCTTCTTTTTTTAGAGATCAATCAAAAACTAGGTCCGGAAACATTGGAATTATACACTGACTCTTTTTCTGAGGCTCAACTTATTAAGGATTTATCCGAAAATGACCGTTTTATTTTTGGACGGAAATAACAACCAAATTATGGAAATCATCTCACATGTTGTCAACGATATAAAAATTGCAGAAATTATTTCTGATAAAACAGTTATCCAGTCTGTTCAGGATGGGCTGGATCTCCTCGGAGATATCTATTATCAGGGTTTCGATAAATTAATCGTCTATGAGAAAAATATCACTCCTGAATTCTTTGATCTGAAAACAAAAATAGCCGGGGATATTCTGCAGAAGTTCTCTAATTACCGGGTAAGCCTTGCCATTGTGGGAGATTTTGGAAAATACGAAAGCAAAAGCATCAGGGATTTTATTTTTGAAAGCAATAAGGCTAAGCATATCAACTTCACTGGAACATTGGAAGATGCTTTGAATAAACTGGGAAACTGATACTATCAGAAATATACATTTTTTATCAGCCACGAATTACGTAGATTTACACAAATATATTCACAAATAAAAATCTGGGTAATCTGCATAATCTGTGGGAGAAATAAACCCAGCTTTTTTAACGCAAAGTTTTACTATCTTACCATTTATTTAAAGAAAGCAAAGGTCGGATCAACAAAGTTGATCTGATGAAGCTTTTGGATAAACTATGCGTTATATATTATTCTTTTTTTCAAAAAATCTGATGGCATCCTCTATTGCTTTATCAACAGACTGATATGTAATTCTTAAATCCTCTACAGATTTCCTGTTTGAGTAAAAATTATCAATCCTCAGTGCTTTCATATTAGCAGAGCTTAAACTGATCTTTATTTTAAGCTTCCGCAAGCCATCACCGAACACTCCCAACATGGCCAGAACTAAATCAGGAATCGGGATCATAACAGGATTTTGCCTGGATATGGTATTTACTTTTTTGAAAAATTCTTTATAGGTAAGGTTTTCATTGGCTAACAGGTATTTCTCGCCTCTTTTCCCCTTCTCAACAGCTTTTATAATTCCTTCAGCAGCATCTTCCGCATGAACGAAATTTTTCCCGCCCTTAGGATAAAAAACTACCTTCTTTTTCCAGACCCAGAAAATAATTTTCCCCGAACTCGGTTTACGGTCGTAGGCTCCAATCATGAAAGTAGGATTTAAGATCACAACATTGGTTTCCCTGTTCTGCTGAAGGAGATAGTTTTCTGCTTCCAGCTTACTTTTCGCATAGTAAGAACTGGTAAAGGGATAAAGCTGTGGAGCCTGCTCATTTCCCCGGTCTGCAGAATTTCCGAATCCCAAAGTATTGGCAGTGCTCACAAACAGGAATTTTTTCACTCCTGCGGCCGTGGCTTTTGCAAAAAGATGAGCCGTAGCATCATAATTCGTTTTTTTATAATCCTCATAACTCAGCAGGTTCTGGCCGGTTTCTGCAGCGATATGGATAACAGCATCCACATTCTGCACATGTTCTGAAATATCCGAGAACAGATCACCTTCTATGCATCTGAGATTTTTGCTTTCCTCGCCCATCCAGCTGCTTTTCTTACGCACCAGAGCAATAACAGAATAATCATATTGTAATAATTTAATAATGGTATTAGTTCCCAGAAGACCTGTGGCTCCAGTCACGAAAACTTTTTTCATGCTTCAATTTCTTTTTTTATGGCACTGGTCATCAGAGGCAGCTTGATCCATATCGGCAGGATTTTCATCACCAGCCAGCTTATAGGATTCACCATAATAACGGAATCTCTTCTGAAAAGTTGTCTGATACAATAAGCGGCTACTTTGTTCGGATCCAGGAGGGTCAGCTTTCCTAAAGCACCCTGCTTTTCAATTCTTTTGCAGACGTCCTTGTTGGTTTTCATGGCACCGGGATTCACAACGCTTACAAAAACGTTTGTATCCTTAAGCTCTTCATAGAGACCTCTTGAAAATGAATGAATAAAGGTTTTGGAAGCCGGATATACTGTTTTGAAACCTATGGGTGAAAAAGCAGCCATACTTGACACATTCAGAATATAAGCTTCGGGCTGCCTTAAAAGATTGGGTAAGAGCTGATGGGTGATCAGGGATGTCGCTGTGACATTAACCTGCAGAATGGTGTTGATATAAGAGGACGAAGCATCTACAAACTTCTTGGTACCTCCAAGGCCTGCATTATTGATCAGGATATGGATTTCAAAGGATTTATTCAGCCATTCTGTTAGTTTCAATACATTTTCATTCACCGAAAGATCTGTTTCATAATAAGGTGCCCTGATCTGGTAAATTTTTTCAAGCTGTCGGGACAGTTCTTCAAGCTGCTGTCCGGGGAGACTTACTAAAATAACATTGATATTCTTGCTTGCCAGATTTTCAGCAAATGCCTTTCCAAGCCCCTGGCTTGCTCCGGTAACTACAGCATATGATTCTTTGGTATCCATAACACAATTTTATGGGACAAAGCTATTCTGAAAAAGGGTGTTGAATGTTCAGGATTATCCGAGTGAACTTATTTCCTCATCAAAAAAGCATGATGCACAAAAAGCTGAAAAACAATCATTTAAACAAACAAACACGTTAAAACTTATAAATCCGAACTATTTTTATATTCAGAAGGAGTCTGGCCGGTCAGTTTTTTAAAGGTGGTATTGAAAGAAGTTTTGGAATTGAATCCGGATTCGTAGGCAATTCCTAAAATTGACAATTTACTTTGAGAATCTTTAAGAAGTCTTTTGGCATATCCGATCCTGTATTCATTGACGTACTGGAAAAAGTTCTTTTTAAAACCGGTATTGATCACATACGAAAGATGATGGGTGGAAACAGACAACAGTTCGGAAAGCCTGATGAGGTTGAGTTCGCTGTCCAGATATGGTTTCTGCCTGTCCATGATTTCTTCCAGCTGGGTTTTAATTCTTATTAATTCTTCATCGGAGATCAGTTTTTTCTTTATTTCTTCTGTTTCCTGATCCTCATCAATGGAAATCAGCTCTTCACGCTGTTTTTCTTCCAAAGGATAAATTTCTTTCTGCTTCAAAGAATAATAGCCTACGGAATAAATAACCAGCAGAAAAGCTCCGTTAATGAAAAAATTCAACGCTTTTGAATCGTAGGATAAATTATAAACTACGTAGATAATATTGATAATAAAAATGATTATCGTAATGTACTCCAGCCAGTTGAGATTGATCCCTTCCGTATTGGCTGAAAACTGCTGAATCCTTTTCTTGTGTTTCTGAATGGTAAAATATGATAGACCGGTATAGAATATAGCCTGGAAAAGTATCAGCCCGATAAAAACATAATTAAAGATCGTCTGATCTTCAAATCCTCCAAAACGCTGCAATAAGATATTGATCCAAAAGATAAGCGGAAGAATAAAATATTTCAGATCTGAAACTCTAAATTTAAATGAAGGATTGGTGTAAAATAACACACTAAAATAGAACATAACCGGAGTCAGAAACTGAATGATCTGAACTGAAACTATAGACTGAACATCAACCGGAGCCCCTTTTACAAGTGTAAGAATCTCATCCAGCCAGAAACTTGACCACAAAAACAGAAATATTCCGAACCAGAAATTGGCTTTTCTGTTAACCTTTAACGGATTGGACAGTTTCAATAAAGAAAGCAGAACCAATGAACCATAGATTAATACAACGATGAAACGGTTTAATTCTGATGTGTTCATTGGTTCTGATATTTTAGTAAAGATAAATTTTTATCCTATTCTTTTCCTGACAAAAATTTCATAGCCCAGATAAATCAGCGGAAGTGACATGATTCCCAGGTACAGAGCATTATGCATTGCCGTATCCGGAGCTACAGCTATTGCATACACCAACCCGAAAAAAGCGCCTCCAAGGTGTGCAGCATGCCCGATATTATCATGCTGTCTCGGATTCATCATCATATAGACCGAATATCCGAAATACAGAAGTCCGAAAAGGTATCCCTTAACCGGAATAGGAATAAAGAAAATATAAATTCCAATATCCGGGATCATCGCTATGGAAGCAAACAATATTCCTGAAACACCTCCACTCGCTCCTACTGCAGAATACCATGGCTGTTTCTGATAAATATAAAGGGATAGAAAATTTCCCAGCAATATAGAACCTAAATAGATGATGGCAAAACCTATGTTTCCAAAAGTCTGGATGACGATAGGGCCAAAGAAATACAGGGTCATCATATTAAAAACCAGGTGCATGATGTCGGCATGCAGGAATCCTGATGAAAGCAGGCGGATGTATTCTTTTCTGTGCAGGATCGCTCCTACACTGAACTTATATTTTTCAGTAATACCGGGATTGTTAAAAGCAACAAAACTGATAATAGCTGTAATGATAATAAATAAGATGAGAATATTCATAAGTTTAATTCTTAATTTTCGGGTTCTCCTGTTTCAAACAAGTCTCCAATTACGGTCCGGTCGTCATCTACAATACCGTCTCCTGTTTCGGGTTCTTCATATACTTCCGGCTCCTCTTCCACAGGTTCAGGAATGGTAATATTGATTGTTTTCACTTTAAATTTCGTGAACTGGTTTCCAATTGCCTTGATTCCTTTTACTGCAATGAATTCATCTATCTGTACGGTTTCAGGCTCGCGTTCTTTACCTTTATCTTTAGCAAAGATGATCTCGGCCGTAGCTCCGTCAGCTACAATCACATTTTCAATAAATGATTTCGGGTGTTCCGAAGGCATAAAAGTCTGTATATTCACGGTATTTTCCAGCAGGAATCTTTTGATAAAATACATGTCTTTTTCCCCGTCATAATAAATACAGGTTATCGGCTGTTGCGGCTTCCATTTTTCCAGGACGAGGTATTCATCATCGAAGCGGTTGCCCAGATCGAAAGAGACCAGCTTCACTTCGCCGTTTGTATTGATCGTCAGGATCCTGTCATCCCCTTTAAAGCTTCCCAGAAGGGTTCCTCTGCCATCAGCATTGAGTCTTCTTACCGTATCATCAAACCAGATTTTTCTAGGGGCAAGCGTAGAAACGCCCTCCTCTTTCATATCTACTTTTTTCACAGAATATTTGGTAACCAGATTTCCTTTGGAATCTCTTCCTTTGATAGCCAGGTCAGAAAAGTCAATTTCCATTTTATTTTTCCTGATCCTCGGATTCGGTTTTAAAAGAACGGTTACCGTTTCTGCTTCTCCATTAGGATTGGCCGAGAAATACAGGGTTTCCGAACCTTTTTTATCAGAAGCCAGCGGATAATCCGTGTTTCGGGTTACTGCCGTTACGGAAAAACGTTTCATGTAGTAAGGTCCGTCCCTTCCTTCACGGTAAATCATGTTGTAGACGGTTCTTTTGTCATTTTTCTTCCATATGGCCACGTGCAGGATATCTTTCCCTACGAATGTCTTGGCCTCTACCTTCACCACCTTCATCGTTCCGTCTTTCCGGAATATAATGATATCGTCGATATCGGAACAGTCGAACAGATACTGGTCTTTCTTCAGTGAAGTTCCAATGAATCCTTCCTCAAAATTGGCGTAGAATTTTTCATTGGCCACCGCTACTTTCGTAGCATCAATCGTGTCAAAGATTCTCAGCTCAGTTTTTCTCTGCCTGTCTTTTCCGTATTTCTTCTGGATATTCAGATAATAATCAATAGCATAGGCGATCAGGTTGGCAAGATGATGCTTTACCTGCTCTATTTTGCCTTCAAGGGCAGCAATATTTTCTTTAAATTTATCTAAATCGAATCTTGATATCCTTTTGATCCTGATCTCGGTCAGTTTTAAAATATCTTCCTCCGTCACTGCTCTTAAAAGATGCTTGGTATGAGGTTTTAATCCGGCATCAATGGTTTTAATTACCTCTTCCCAGGTTTTTACTTCTTCAATGTCATGATAGATCCTGTTTTCTATAAATATTCTTTCCAGTGAAGAGAAATGCCAGCTTTCCTGAAGCTCATGAAGTTCAATTTCCAGCTCTTTTTTAAGCAATGAAACTGTATGATCCGTATTCATTTTCAGAATATCGGAAACATTCATGAACATCGGTTTATCACCAACAATCACACATGCATTGGGTGAAATGGTTACCTGGCAGTCTGTAAATGCATACAGCGCATCGATGGTTTTGTCCGGCGACACATCGTTATGAAGATGGACAAGGATTTCTACGGTATCCGAAGTGTTATCCTCAATCTTTTTGATCTTGATCTTTCCTTTTTCATTAGCCTTCAGGATAGAATCGATCAGGTCGCTTGTCGTTTTTGAGAAAGGTAGCTCAGAAATCACCAGCGTATGTTTATCAGTCTGGGTTATTCTGGCCCTGGCTCTTACTTTCCCTCCTCGATGCCCATCATTGTATTCGGAGACATCAAGGTAACCTGCCGTCATAAAATCCGGGAAGAGTTCAAATTTCTTTCCTTTTAAATATGCAACAGACGCATTGATCAGTTCATTGAAATTATGGGGAAGAATTTTTGTAGAAAGCCCTACACCAATTCCTTCCACTCCCTGTGCAAGCAGCAACGGGAATTTTACTGGAAGATCAATAGGCTCGTTATTTCTGCCGTCATAGGATTTTGCCCATTCCGTCGTTTTGGGGTTAAAGACCACTTCCAATGCGAAAGGAGTCAGTCTGGCTTCAATATATCTTGCCGCCGCCGCAGAATCTCCGGTATAAATATTCCCCCAGTTTCCCTGGGTATCTATCAGGAGCTCTTTCTGGCCAATCTGTACCATTGCATCCGTAATGGAAGCGTCCCCGTGGGGATGGTATTTCATGGTATTTCCTACGATATTGGCTACTTTGTTGTAACGGCCGTCTTCCAGCTCCCGCATAGAGTGCATGATCCTTCTCTGAACAGGCTTAAGCCCATCATAGACGGAAGGAATCGCTCTATCCAGAATTACATAGGAAGCATAGTCCAGAAACCAGTCTTTATAAAGTCCCGAGACTTTTTTCAAGCTCTCACCTTCGTGCGAGTTTTCTTCTGTCGTCATCTCTTTTAATCGTTATTCTCTTTATTAGTTTTTACTACTTTATTCAGAGAGAGTTTTAAATCGTTTATTTCTTTTTGGCTCAAATAGGATATTTCATATTTGAGTATGGTAGAACCTGTATTTTTACTTGAAATGGTAACGTATAGTCTTTTAATAAAAAAAATACGGACAATCTCATATTTTATCAGTTTATATTTGGGAAATTCGTCATGAAGCGGCCTGTCTAAAAAAGGAATGATATTCCTGTTCTTAAAGTTCAGAGCCTCTCCATCACTGTCATACTCAAATATCTGCCTGCCGTTAAGGTGAAAAATCACCAGCAGCAGGATGGGAACAATAAGGAAAATATAACTTTCATTTCCTACAGCGTGGAATCTGTATTCGTTCAACAAAAATGCTGCAATTCCAAATATGGCCATCATTACAAGTAATGTATGAGCAAAATTGTAAATTGAAGCTTTGTTGCGGTTGCTAAGTCTCATTTGTGATAGGTGTTTTAGTTTAGTATTAGCCTGCTACCTCATCCAGCATTTCTTTTTTATCAATATCGGGATCTTCTATAACAAGGTTTTCAAGAATAAACACCTGCCTGTCCGGTGTATTCTTCCCCATATAGAATTCCAGCAACTGATCTATTGTCTGATCTTTTCCTATTACCACGGGCTCCAGACGGATATCTTTGCCAATGAAGTGCTTGAACTCGTCCGGAGAAATCTCTCCCAGACCCTTAAATCGGGTGATCTCCGGGTTTTTACCAAGCTCGTTCAGTGCTTTTATTCTTTCCGCTTCGGTGTAGCAGTATCTTGTTTCCTTTTTATTTCTCACCCGGAACAATGGGGTCTGAAGAATATAAAGGTGTCCATTCTTGATCAGATCAGGGAAAAACTGAAGGAAGAATGTAATCATCAGCAGACGGATGTGCATACCATCCACATCGGCATCGGTGGAGATAATCACCTGGTTATATCGTAGATCTTCAAGGCTTTCTTCAATATTCAAAGCGGCCTGAAGGAGGTTAAATTCTTCATTTTCGTACACCACTTTTTTAGTCAGCCCATAGCAGTTCAGCGGTTTTCCTTTTAATGAGAATACGGCCTGGGTTTCCACATCCCTGGACTTGGTAATGGATCCGGATGCAGAATCTCCCTCGGTAATGAAGATTTGGGTCTCCCCTTTTCTTTCATTTTTCTGGTCGTTATAATGCTGTCTGCAATCCCGGAGCTTTTTATTGTGAAGGGATACTTTTTTAGCTCTTTCTCTTGCCAGTTTCTGAATTCCTGAAAGTTCTTTTCTTTCTCTTTCGGAGATCAGGATTTTTCGTTGGATTGCTTCGGCAATTTCAGGATTTTTGTGAAGGAAATTATCCAGCTTACTTTTCAGAAAATCAATGATGAATGTCCTTACGGTAGGACCATTCGGTCCCATATCATTGGAACCCAGCTTTGTTTTGGTCTGGGATTCGAATACAGGCTCCTCTACATTGATAGAAATGGCTGCAATAATAGATTTCCTGATGTCTGAGGCATCAAAATTTTTATTGAAGAATTCGCGGATCGTTTTTACATACGCTTCGCGGAAGGCATTAAGGTGCGTTCCTCCCTGCGTGGTGTTCTGTCCGTTTACGAAAGAAAAATAAGTTTCTGTCTGTGATTTGTCGGAATGGGTGATCGCCAATTCTATATCGGTGTCTTTCAGGTGAACGATGGAGTACAGAATTTCGTTCTCCATTTCTTCTTCCAAAAGATCTTTAAGACCATTTTCAGAATAATAGGTTTCCCCGTTGAAAAGAATTTTCAGCCCCGGGTTCAGATACGCATAATTGCGCAGCATTTTCTCTATGTATTCCTTTCTGTATTTGAAATGAAGGAAGATCTCCCCGTCCGGAATAAAGGAAATTTCAGTCCCATTGCGGTCTGAGGTATCTTTTTCATCGTAATTTTCCGTTATAATTCCTCTGGAAAACTCGGCCATCTTCATTTTTCCTTCACGGAAAGAGCGTACCCGGAAATATTCTGAAAGGGCATTAACGGCTTTGGTACCTACTCCGTTCAGTCCGACCGATTTTTTGAAGGCCTTGCTGTCATACTTACCACCCGTATTCATTTTAGAAACAGCATCTACAACTTTTCCCAGGGGAATCCCTCGGCCAAAGTCACGGATGGTAACTTTACCGTCATCCAGTTTTATTTCAATTCTTTTTCCTGCTTTCATCCTGAACTCATCGATAGAGTTATCGAGAATTTCTTTCAGCAGTATGTAAATACCGTCATCAGCAGAGGAGCCATCCCCGAGCTTCCCGATGTACATTCCGGGGCGCAAACGGATGTGTTCCTGCCAATCGAGGGTTCTGATATTATCTTCGGAGTAGATTGGATTTATTTCTTGTGACATATGTAATTTCAGCAAACATACAAAAGTACGAAATTGTACAAAATTATCCGAATTTTTTCGATCCGTTTTTTTCAATTTTTAACCTGAAATAATGTACTATTCTTAATCAAATTCTGTATTCACAGAATTAATCAATTTGAAGTGAAAAAATTATTTATTCTTTTCTCATTTTTTCATTTCATGATTTTTAAAAGCAACTTACCGGATGTTTTTATGCGTAAAAAGAATGAGTTTTTACACAAAATTGAAAATTTGGAATAAAACAGCGGGATTATTCTTTCCAAACAGTCTTTTTATATCTTTCTGTTTCATGATTGCGAAAAATAAATTAAATTCGGATCCATAAACCGATCTTCATGATACAACTTCCATTATCCAAGCTTTCGAATGTAGGAACTACTATTTTCAGCCAGATGACACAGCTCGCCAATGAAAATGAGGCCATCAATCTTTCCCAGGGATTTCCGGATTTTATGCCGGATCCTGAACTGCTGGATCTGGTCAACAATTTTATTCAGAAAGGATTCAACCAATATGCTCCGCTGGGGGGAATGATGCCGCTCAAGGAGGAAATTGCCAGAAAAATAGAGAATAGCCACCGTGCCGTTTATCATCCCGATTCCGAGATTACTGTGACCGCAGGAGGAACTCAGGCCATTTTTACAGCCATTGCCGCTTTTGTAAAGAAAGACGATGAAGTTATTATTTTTGAGCCTGCTTACGACTGTTATGAGCCAACAGTAGAACTTTTTGGAGGAATTGTAAAACGTTTTGAGATGAAAGCTCCGGATTATGAGATCGACTGGAATACAGTAAAAGGCCTGGTGAGCGATAAAACCAAAATGATCATCCTGAATAACCCAAATAATCCTTCCGGAAAGATTTTAAAAGAGAATGACCTGCAGGAACTGATCAAGCTTGTAAAAGATACTTCAATTCTTATTCTGAGTGATGAAGTATATGAGAACATTGTATTTGACGGAAAACAACATCTGAGCATCTGCAGGTATCCTGAACTTAAGGAAAGAAGTCTCCTGATTGCTTCCTTTGGAAAGCTTTTCCATGTTACGGGCTGGAAAACAGGTTATTGTGCTGCTCCAAAAAATCTCACTGATGAATTCAGAAAAGTACACCAGTTCAATGTTTTCTGTGTGAATACCCCTATCCAGCTTGCTTTGGCTGAATATATGAAAAATGATGAGCATTACAGCCAGCTGAACGGTTTCTTCCAGGAAAAAAGAGATTTCCTGAGAAAAGGCCTTGCGGGAACCTCTTTCGGGCTTCTGGACTGTGAGGGAACCTACTTCCAGGCTCTTACCTATGATAAAATATCCGATAAAAATGATTTCGATTTTGCTTCTGAGCTTACGATCCGTCATAAAGTGGCCAGCGTTCCTTTTTCATCTTTTTATAAAAACAAAAGGAATGATCACGTGATCCGGCTATGCTTTGCAAAAAAACAGGAAACACTGGAAAAAGCAATAGAAAACCTTTCCAGGCTTTAAATGTCAAATCAGCGGAGAAAGAAGCCTGGCCATATGCTCAAAGAAGACTTTGTATTTTGGCCTTTTTCTCCATGAATTGTAATGAATTTCTTCACAATCGTTCATATCTCCATGAAACAGATCCTGAAGCTCTTCATTGATTTCTTTATTAAAAATCAGCGCATTGACCTCAAAATTCAGTTCCTGACTTCTTACATCCATATTGGCCGTGCCCACACATGAAAAATGATCATCTATAATCATTGTTTTCGCATGAATAAAACCTTTTTTGTAAAAGAAAATCCTCACCTTATTCTCGAGCAGCTCTTCGTAGTAAGAATAGGCCGCTGCATTCACCACTCTTGAATCACCGGACTTAGGCACCATAAGCCTCACATCTACCCCGGAAATGGCAGCCTGTTTAATTGCGTTCAGCACAGTTTCTACCGGAATGAAATAAGGGGTGACAATATATATTCGTTTTTTAGCCGAAAGCACTGCTGATGCGGTACTGAGCATAATGGAAGGTTTGGTATCCGGTCCGCTGGCTGCCGTCTGAATAAGTGAGTTTCCTTTTTCCTTACTTTTATGATCAAAGTAAAGCTGGGAAATTTCAGGAACTTTCTCCGTTGCAAAAATCCAGTTGCTGAAAAATAAAAACTGGAAGTAAAAAGCCGCCTCACCTTTCATATAAAGATGAACATCTCTCCAATACTGATGGGGATTAGGATTAATATACTTATCAGAAACATTGATTCCGCCTGTAAAAACTTCTGCACCATCCACAATAATGATCTTTCTGTGGTCCCTGTAATTGACCCTGTTCGCGAGAAGCCTGAAGGTGATTTTATTGACCGGAGATACCTGAATACCTCCTTCTTTCAGCCTTTTCAAAAGCTGGCGCCCGATTTTCCCACTACCCATATCATCATAAAGAAAACGGATGATTACCCCCTCTTTTGCCTTTTTGATCAGCAGATCAGCAAGCCTGTTTCCTATTTCATCATTATCATAAATATAATATTCAAGGTGGATATGGTGAACCGCTCCTTCAATGACTTTAAATACTTTTTCAAATTTACCTTCCCCATTGATCAGGATTTCCGCATGATTTCCCTGTGACAGTGGAGAGTGACCGGCATTGTAAAGAAAATTAACAGTGGTTAAAAACGGATCTACTTCATTTTTATACTTTTCCAAAGTTTTGTAATGGGTTTCCCGGATATAAGTGCTCACAGCCTGATAAACCTGCTCGTTCCGCTCTATTTTGAAGGTATAAAATTTATTTTTGCGGTAGTTAACCCCAAATACAAAGTAGATGATAATCCCTAAAATCGGAATAAAGATAATCAGCAAGAGATAAGCAAGGGTCTTACTCGTATTTTTGGTATCCATGATGATCTTACCGGCCAGAAAAATAATTCCGACAAGATAAAGAATCTCTAGCCCTACAAGAATATAGGGAAACTGGTCGAAAAACTCTTTTATCATAGGAATAACTTTGTGAATACTAAAGATAGTTAAATTTGTTAAAAGATCCGTGACTTTTCGTTTACCTTATTATATTCAAAAAAACCAGCCCTTTTTAGAACTGGTTTTTTTAAACTATACGATGTAATTATTTCTACAAGAACATTCCTCCTGAAGCTTCTATTCTCTGTCCGTTGATCCATCCGGCATCGTCGGTACAAAGAAAAGCTACAACTCCACCGATGTCATCCGGTAGTCCGGCTCTTCCCAATGCAGTAACACCGGAAATCATTGAATTTACATTCTGATCATCCCTTGTTCTTCCACCACCAAAATCAGTTTCAATAGCACCCGGCGCAATAACGTTTGCTCTTATTTTATGGGAACCAAGCTCTTTTGCCATATATTTGGTCAACATTTCCACACCGGCTTTCATAGAACCATAAACGGACGATCCCGGCAGGGCAAATCTTGCAAGTCCTGATGAAATATTGATGATTCCTCCACCGTCATTGATAAAAGGAAGCATTTTCTGAGTCAGAAAGAAAACGCCTTTAAAATGAACATTGACAATGTCGTCCAACTGTTCTTCAGTGGTTTCTGTAATGGGAGAATATAAGGCTGTTCCCGCATTGTTGATCAGGAAATCTATGTTTGGGCTTCCCGTTTCGGTTTTCAGGTGGTCTGTAACACTTTTCACAAATGCATCAAAGCTTTTTACATCCCTGGTGTCCAGCTGGTAAGCGGCTGCATTCTGTCCCAATGCCTTTATTTCGCTGACTACAGCATCAGCTTCTTCACGGCTGTTTTTATAGGTAATAATGACGTCCAGTCCTTTTTGGGCAATCTTAAGGGCTGCATTTTTTCCAAGCCCGCGGCTTCCTCCGGTGATTAATGCAATTTTTGTTTTTGTATTCATCTTTTTATATTGTTTGGTAATATTTAATGGTACAAAGTTGGAGAATTCCACCGAAGAAATGTTTGCCCGAATCAATCTGAAATTTGTAAAATTCAAATCATGAGCGGAATTCCATAGGAGTAAAAGAAGTTTTTCTTTTAAAGAAATTGGAAAAATGGGCAATTTCTTCAAAACCCAGTGCATAGGATATTTCGGAAACATTCCATTTTGTTTGTTTTAAAAGAATTTTAGCTTCCTGGATCACGCGGTCAGCAATAAATTCCGTAGTCGTTTTTCCGGTACTTTCCCTAAGCTTTTTATTCAGGTAATTTACATGAACGGCCAGCCGGTCTGCATAATCTTTTGCCGTTTTCAGTTCCAGTCTCTGATCTGAAGACTCGATTGGAAACTGTCTTTCCAGAAGCTCGATGAATAACGAAACCACTCTTAATGAAGCATCATTTGAAGCGGAGAGTTTTGCTGCAGGTTGCAGCTTCTGTCCGTAATGAATCAGCTCCAGAACGTAGTTCCGGATTAAGTCATATTTAAAAATATAATCGGATGCTATTTCCTTTTTTATTTTTGTAAACAAAATTTCTATTTCATCTGCCAGCTCATCATTAATTTCAAACACAGGGATATTTCCCGGCTGAAAAATCGGCAGGTCTTCCAGTGAAAACCGTGATTGCGCCTTAATGAAAAAATCTTCTGTAAATACACAGAAACTTCCCGACTGATCGGGATCTTCGGGTACCCAATGATAAGGAACTTTTGGAGTTGCAAATAACAAAGCATTTTTTTTGATTGCGATGACTTTATCAGCATATTCTGCCCTGTTCTTTCCCCTGATCAGGCTTATTTTATAGTATTTCCTCCTGTTATAAGGCATTTCTGCAGTAGTCTTCACTCTTTCAATAGTCTGCCGGATATCAAACACATTAAAATGCCCGATATCTTTATGAAGTCCTTTCGGAAAAATACTTTCAAGATCTTTTCCCAGTTTGGCCGTCATCTCTTTATAAAAATCTTCAAGGGAGGTATGAGTGATTTTTTCCATAACTGACTATTTGTAAAATTCAAATATACAAAGTTAACCAGATTGAAGCAGAAAAAATATTTTTACATTTTTCTACCTCATGTGATATACCTATACATATTTTTCTTACCTTAGTTTTAAACTAACTCATTAAAAATCAAAACTTATGAAAAATCAAAATTTAGCAAAAGGAAAAAAACTGAACAAAAAGCAATTAAGAAGCATTACTGGTGGATTAATGGACTGTATTGATCCCATGACCGGTGCCTGCAGCAAAATATCAATAGGCTGTGCACAGCTGCAATGCAGACCAGGGATAGAACCTTAATAAAAAATTAAAAGAGCCATTCTGTATAAGGATGGCTTTTTTAGGAGTGATAAAAAAGGAAAAATGCTCCAGAGATTATCCCTAAAGCATTTTTCTATTACAAACTAACTTTAATATTTTCTTATACGTTGAATCTAAAATGCATGATGTCGCCATCCTGAACGATATATTCTTTACCTTCTACAGAAAGCTTTCCGGCTTCTTTAACTTTTACTTCGGAGCCATAGTTAATATAATCGTTATATTTGATTACTTCTGCGCGGATGAATCCTTTTTCGAAATCTGTGTGGATTACTCCCGCAGCCTGTGGAGCGGTCCATCCCTGCCCGATTGTCCATGCTCTCACTTCTTTCACTCCAGCCGTAAAATAGGTCTGAAGTTTCAATAAGTCGTAAGCTTTTCTGATCAGACGGTTAACGCCAGGCTCAGTAAGTCCCAGCTCTTCAAGGAAGATTTCTCTTTCTTCAAAAGTTTCCAGCTCATTGATATCTGCTTCAATCTGGGCTGCCAGAACAACAATCTCTGCGCCTTCACTTTTAGCCATAGCTTCTATTTTTCCTATCCATTCGTTACCGTTTTTGATAGAATTTTCGTCTACATTACAAACATACAGCACAGGCTTTTTGGTTAAAAGCTGGATATCATCAATAATAGGCTGAGTCAGGTCGTTTACAGGAAATTCTCTTGCATTTTTACCGTCTTCAATAAATTTTTCCAGGCTTTGAAGTGTTTCGTAAACAAGAATATCGTCTTTTTTACCTGACTTAATGAATTTTTTGGCTTTTTCTACAGCTTTTCCGACAGTTTCAAGATCTTTAAGCTGTAATTCGATGTCGATAATCTCTTTATCTCTCAGCGGATCTACAGAACCTTCAACGTGGATGATATTTCCATTATCAAAGCATCTTAAAACATGGATAATGGCTTCACATTCGCGGATATTGGCAAGAAACTGGTTTCCCAATCCTTCTCCTTTGCTGGCTCCTTTTACAAGACCTGCAATATCAACGATTTCAACTACAGCGGGCAATACTCTCTCCGGATTCACTATTTTTTCAAGCTCAAATAATCTCTGATCCGGTACTGATACCGTTCCTAAGTTCGGCTCTATGGTACAGAAAGGATAGTTTGCGGACTGTGCTTTAGCATTGCTTAAGCAGTTAAAAAGAGTTGATTTACCTACATTCGGAAGGCCTACAATTCCACATTTCATATTGTAAAATTCAAAGTTTAATATTCAATGATGCTGTTCAGCTTACAGGTTAAAGTCTGATGTTTAAAGTTTATTCTTTATCAGCTTCGGACCACTGAACTTTCAGCCTGCAAAGATAGTGATTTTAAAGGGAGTTTCATAATAAAAAAAATCTGCCAGTATTTGGCAGATTTTGAATAATTTTTTGTTCACCCATTTGGTTTTTATGGGTTATCTCCGGTAGCATCCTGTGCCAAAGGCACGTCGTTGGGAGCTTCCTGTAATGTTTTATCTAAAGTGAATAAAGATTCATCCGTAGCACGGTCACCCCCTGCAATTTTCAGTTTATCGATGAGGTTGCTGGCTAATGTTTCTTCTTCAATCTGTTCCTGTACAAACCACTGCATAAAGTTCCAGGTGGCCCAGTCTTTTTCTTCCAGTGCCAGGTCTACAATTCTGTAAATGGCTGTAGTATTGTCAACTTCGTGTTTAAAGACACCGTCAAAACATGCTGTTAAAGATTCAGGATCTGCAGGAGGAGCCGGGATAGCTTCTACTTTTGGTTTCCCTCCTCTGTTGAGCACGTATTCCATAAATTTAATAGAATGATTTCTTTCTTCCTGGGCATGTCTGTAAAGGAAATTGGCAATTCCCTGATATCCTTTATCGTCTGCCCAGATCCCGTAAGATAAAAAAACATGCGACGCGTGAATTTCTTTGTTCATTTGATCGCTTAATGCTTTTTCAATAGTCGGGGAAAGTCTGTTGGTATTCATAATGATATATTTTTTGGTGATTATGGAAATAATAATGCAAAAATGATTCCGTCCGGAGTTTATTTTTAACTATTTACTTTAAATTTCATTTATATAGAACTGATCTCCATTCATTTAAGCTAATAATTTATAGTTATTCTAAAATAAAAACCAGTTCTTTTTCTGAACCGGTTTTCCTTATTCTATTGAATTAATTTTTTATTTAACTTTCCTTGCCATGTAGTCGCTTTCATTTCCAAGTCTGTCCACTGCTTTTATAGCAACTGCATTCAGTTTTCTGCCGCCTTTAGATTTCGGAATGTCTCTTGAAAGGTTGTCCAATGTAAGGATTTCTGTTTCCCAGACTCCGTTATATTGAGTGAAAAGAATCCATTGGAAGACGTTTCCGATGTTTTTTGTGCTCCAGCTTGCCTGAATAAAGCTTCCGTTATCTTTTGTAAATAAAGTCGGGGTTTGTAATGGAATGGCTTTTATCCATGGCGTTTTCGGAACTAATGCTTTTTCGCTGTAAGGTCCGTTTTTCAGGGTCGGCAACATGTTGACATTTTTCGTTAGTCCCGCAATGCTCCAATGGATTTCCCCGGCTTCATTCTTTAAAACCTTTCTGGAAATCTCAATCTGATTTTTAATTTCTGTCGGGCGGTCTGATACTTTAATTTCAACGGTATTAAGTCCCGGCCAGAGATGGCGGTTCATTGTGTTTTCAGATTTCCACCAGTTCAGCAACGCTTCAAAGCCCTGACCCTGAGCATCGATAGGCCAATAAAGCTGTGGAGAAAAATAATCGATCCAGCCTTTATTCAGCCATAATTTTGCATCTGCGTATAATTCGTCGTATTGAGAAGATCCCACAATTCCTGCAGGATATCCGGGTTTCCATATTCCGAACGGGCTGATTCCAAATTTAACATAATCTTTCTCAGCGTGGATTTCTTTATAAATCCTTTCTACAAATTTATTGACGTTATCTCTTCTCCAGTCTGCCCTGGATAGTGTTCCGCCATTTCTCAAGTATTCGTTCCAGGTTGCATTATCGGGAAAATCCGCTCCTCTGTTGTAGGTAGCATAAGGATAAAAATAATCATCAAAATGGATGGCATCAATGTCATATCTTTTCACAATATCTTTTACAACATTGGAAACATGGCCCTGTGTTTTAGGGTTAGCCGGGTCGAACCAATACATTCCGTTCTTTAATCTGACAACAATATCAGAAAGCTTATTAACCATAGACAGGCTGTTTACCGCTCCTCCATTGGTATGATGGGCACGGTAAGGGTTTAGCCATACATGAAGCTCCAAACCTCTTTTATGGGCTTCTTCTATCCAGAACTGAAGAGGATCATAGTTTGGGTAAGGGGCGGTTCCTGTTTGCCCGGTCAGAAAGTATGACCATGGTTCTATATTACTTGTATAGAGAGCATCTGCAGAAGGTCTGATCTGGAAAATTGCCGCATTGAAATTATTATCTTTCAACATATCGAGCATACTGATGGCTTCTGCTTTCTGCTGATCAACCGTTAAATTATTTCTTGAAGGCCAGTTGATATTGGCTACACTGGCGATCCAGGCTCCACGAAATTCTCTTTTAACCTCCGGAAGAACTGTTCTGAAGTTTTCATCATCCGGCGATACTGGCGTTACAGGTTTTACTGTGGTAACCGGATCTTTTGGTTTTGTGATATTGCTGGTATGCTTGGCTGGTGTTGTTTTTATCGTATTGTTCTGTACGGAGCATGAATTACTTATTGAAATGGCAACTCCTAAAAGACAGATTATTTTTATATTGATTATTTTCATAATTACAAAAATAGCTCAATTTTTTAAAACCCGTCAAAAGAACCTTATATATAGTATGACAATAATTTCTCTTAGTTTAATACTATTTTAAAATAAAATTCCCACTACAATGAGTGGGAAATGATATTAAATTTAAAGCCAAAAGCAAGTATTTAAGTATTAACTAACATAATGCTGCTGCCATACTTGAAGCTTTTTGACAATCTCCATTTGGATCTGTATAACAAGATTGGCTACCCTGTCTATTAGAGCAAGATACACATCGTTTGCAACCACTGCCTCCTCCATCACTTCCTTCACAACAAGCTTCATCAAGATCCCCTCCATTACCTGTAATGCTTTTTAAGTAAACTCTCGAAATTTTTTTCAAATTTTTCATATTTATAATAGTTTTTTAAAATTAGATTACAAATATATAAATTATTCCATACCACACAAATAATTTAATAACTAATTAAAAATTATCACAAATAACTGAAAAATCTATCTTCCTAAATTCAACAAAAAAGCCCCGAAAAATTTGGGGCCTTTCTAAATATATATATAAGAATTTCTTATGCTTTTGCTGATCTTTCCACTCTTTTTCTTTCTTCTTCGGAAAGGAGTTTCTTTCTCATTCTGATGAAGTTTGGAGTTACTTCAATGGCTTCATCACCCTGGATGTATTCCATACATTCTTCCAGTGAGAATAAGATTTTAGGTGCAACACCGGTATCTTTATCTTTTCCTGAAGCTCTCATGTTGTTCAGCTGTTTTGCCTCCACGATGTTTACTACCAGATCTCCAGGTTTGTTTTGTTCACCGATGATCATCCCTGCATAGATTTCCTCTCCCGGATCAACGAAGAATTTACCTCTGTCCTGTAGTTTAGCAATAGAATATTCTGTAGCAGGACCTTGCGTTTTGCTGATCAATACCCCGTTGTTTCTTCCAGGGATTGCTCCTTTGAAAGGCTTATACTCTGTGAAACGGTGTGCCATGATAGCTTCACCTGCAGTAGCTGTCAACATCTGAGAACGTAGTCCGATCAAACCTCTTGAAGGAATTTCGAATTCCATATGCTGCATTTCACCTTTAGTTTCCATAATGTGAAGATCACCCTTTCTCTGAGTTGCCAGATCGATCACTCTTGAAGCATATTCTTCAGGAACGTCAACAACCAAAGATTCGTAAGGCTCACATTTCTCACCATCAATTTCTCTCAGGATAACCTGTGGCTGACCGATGGTCATTTCGTAACCTTCTCTTCTCATTGTTTCGATCAAAACCGATAAGTGAAGAATACCTCTACCGAAAACAAGGAAAGTATTGGCATCATCAGTCTGCTGAACTCTTAATGCAAGGTTTTTCTCAAGTTCTTTTGTCAATCTTTCTTTCAGGTGGTTGGAAGTTACATATTTACCGTCTTTTCCGAAGAAAGGTGAATTGTTGATAGAAAACGTCATGTTCAATGTAGGCTCATCAATTGCAGTTCTTTCCAATGGTTCAGGATTTTCAAGATCTACGAATGAATCCCCGATCTGGAAGGAATCGAAACCAACAACAGCACAGATATCTCCTGCCTGTACTTCAGTTACTTTTTTCTTTCCTAAACCTTCGAAAACATAAAGTTCCTTTACTTTTCCTTTTACCACTTTTCCGTCTGCCTGCGCAAGACCAATCCATTGAGATTCTTTAAGTTCACCTCTTGTTACTTTCCCGATTGCAATTCTTCCTAAGAATGAAGAATAATCAAGGGAAGTGATCTGCATCTGAAGGTTACCTTCTGTTACTTTCGGTGCAGGAACATATTGTAAGATCCCATCTAATAATGGTAAAATATCTTCAGTTTGCTCTAATGAAGTGTTGAACCAACCTTGTTTTGAAGATCCGTAGAACGTTGGAAAATCCAACTGCTCTTCCGTAGCTTCAAGGTTGAAAAATAAGTCAAATACCTGATCGTGAACCTCATCCGGACGGCAGTTTGGCTTATCTACTTTATTGATCACCACCAAAGGTCTAAGTCCTAATTCCAATGCTTTCTGAAGTACGAATCTTGTCTGAGGCATTGGTCCTTCAAAGGCATCAACCAATAGAATTACCCCATCCGCCATTTTCAAAACTCTTTCTACCTCACCCCCGAAATCGGCGTGACCAGGAGTATCAATTACATTAATCTTAGTGTCTTTATAGGTAACAGAAATATTTTTGGATAAGATCGTAATCCCTCTTTCTCTTTCAAGGTCATTGTTATCCATTATTAATTCTCCACTTTCCTGATTTTCTCTGAAAATGTTTGTAGCATGAATAATCTTGTCAACCAAAGTCGTCTTCCCGTGGTCAACGTGTGCGATAATCGCAATATTTCTAATGTTTTGCATGAATGATTTTTACGGGTGCAAAAATAGTGTTTTTTAATGAATAATGAGCAAGAATATGGATTAATTAACAAATTCATAATGAGGAAGTTCACCACTCCGCCCTGTTAAAGCTTTAAAATTGAAGTTTTTATAAATTAAATCAATTAAAGTTTAGAATATGCTATTAAACTTTAAAATTAATCTTAATAATATTTTTTGAAAAAATAAACACATATAGCCTGAACCAAAACTATAATGGCAAATTTTAGTAAAAAAGACATTTTGGCAATTTTATGCCTGAAAATAAGCATTCCTAAAACTGCTCCCACAGTTCCTCCTATAAAAGTTATTCCTAAAAGTGTGCTTTCCGGGATTCTTCTTTTATGTTTGACTGAAAGCCTTTTGTCCCATCCAAAAACGATGAACACAAGCAGGTTTAATGTAATTAGGATATATAAAATGATCATAGTACAAAAGTAGTAATTAAATAAACGGTGGCTTCGAGTGCCTCAGCCACCTTATATTCGTCCTTATGATACAAAATTGTTTTATTTTATTATGAATGTAAACAAAGCTATTTTCCGGCTGTATTTTAAAAGGTGGCTGAGGCACTCGAAGCCACCTTATCCTTCAGAAAGTAAGTCTCTGTAAGCTATTGCCAGCTGAGGCAGCAATTTAGGGTGCCCGTTAATCAAAGCTTCTTTTTTCTTACGACTCCAGCCCTGTACCTGCTTCTCCCGGTAAAAAGCAAGATCAATACGTTCATACTCTTCAAAATAGATAAGTTTAACAGGAAGTCTTTTTTTCGTATGATTCGAACCCTCGCCTGCCTGATGCTGAAGAATTCTACGTTCAAGATCATTTATACTCCCGGTATAATAACTTCCGTCAGCACATAATAAAATATACATCCAGCCCTGGATTTTTTGTTTCATATTGGCGTTTTCATAAATATAAAAATTTTTATTATTCGGGTGGCTTGATTTTCTCGGATTCATAAAAAAAGCTGCTTTTATAAAAAAGCAGCCTTCGTATTGTTTGTATCTAACAAAATTATTTTTTAGCCTTTACATCAACACCGATCTCAATGTCTTTGCTGATCATCCATTCAGCAGGATCTGCCTCAGAAGTACCAAATTTAAGTCCCCAGTCTGCTCTGTTTACTGTAAATTTAGCCTGAACAGAAGCTGAATTATCTGTTACATCTACTTTAGCAGGGAACGTTACATTCATTGTTTTTCCTGATAATGTAAGGTTTCCGCTTACTGTTTTATTAGCTCCTGCAATTGCATCTTTAGGGGCATCTTTCAGATCTGTAACACTTGTAATTTTGAAATCTGAAGTAGGGTTTTTCGCTACATCAAAGAAGTCAGGGTTTTTCAGGTGAGCTTCAAGATCTCCTGGCTTTTTATCTTTTTCTGTTACTGAAGCAGGATCTACTTTGATAGTATTCATATCGATTATAAAGTTTCCGGCAGTTAGCTGGCCTCCTTCAACGCTAAGATCTCCTGATTTTACGTTAAGTGTTCCCCAACGAGGAGCCATTCCCCCTTTGTGGAAAGCTTTCCAGTTAACTACTGAGGTAGCCACATCCACTGCCAATACTTCCCCTTTGCTTTCTGCCACTTTCTGTTCCGTAGCCGTAGCAGCAGTATCTGCTGATTTGTCTTTATTACAAGAAGCTGTAAGCAATCCTACTCCTACCAATGCAATTACACTAAGTTTTTTCATATTATTTATTGTTTTAAAAAAATTTAATTAAAATTTAAATTTCAGGTTTCAAAAATAGAAAAACGATACCACATATTACCTTAACATACATCAAGAAATAAAAAATTTTATTCTTACATAAGATATCACCACCTGAAATGACCGTCTGAAATTATTTCACTCCATAGTAAAATTACCTATTTTAGCTGTTTAAAATTTAAAATGAACACAACAAGCTATATAAAACAAATTCTTGATCTCCCTGAAAAAAGCATCAGCAATACCCTCCAGTTATTAGCAGAAGACTGCACCATTCCTTTTATTTCCCGTTACAGAAAAGATAAGACCGGAAACCTTGACGAAGTCCAGATCGAACAGATCTCAAAAATAAGCAAACAGTTTGAAGAAATTGTAAAGCGAAAGGAAAGCATTTTAAAATCAATTGAAGAACAGAATGATTTAACCCCGGAATTAAAGCAGAGAATTGAAGAAAGCTTTGACATCGTAGAGCTTGAAGACTTATACCTTCCTTTCAAAAAACGCAGAAAAACAAAGGCGGATACTGCAAAGGAAAAAGGTCTGGAACCTTTGGCAAAAATCATTATGAGCCAGAAAAATAGTGACTTGACGTTTCTGGCATCCAAATACCTTACTAATGATGTTCCCTCTGAAGAAGAAGCGCTTCAGGGAGCAAGAGATATTATGGCGGAATGGATTAACGAAAATATGTATGTGCGTAAAAATCTCCGCCGCCTGTTCCAGCGCAAGGCAGTAATCACTTCCAAAGCCGTTAAAGCCAAAAAAGAGGAAGAAGAGGCACAGAAATTTTCCCAGTATTTCGAATGGGAAGAAAATCTTAACAGAACTCCTTCTCACAGGCTTCTTGCCATGCTCAGAGCAGAATCCGAAGGTTTTGTCAAAGTGAATATTGGCATTGACAAAGAAGAAGCCGTCGATTTTATTGAAAAAGCCATCATTAAATCTAACAATGAAAGTTCAGAGCAGATCGCCCTGGCTATAAAAGACAGTTATAAAAGACTTCTGGAACCTGCTATTTCCAACGAAGCTTTACAGGAAGCTAAAGGAAAAGCAGATAAAAAAGCCATTGAAATATTTTCTGAAAACCTGAGCCAGCTGCTTCTGGCCCCACCTTTGGGAGAAAAAAGGATTCTGGCAATTGATCCGGGATACAAAAGCGGCTGCAAAGTAGTTTGCCTTGATGAAAAAGGAGATCTTCTGCATAATGAAACCCTCTACCCTCACGCCCCTCAGAATGAAAGCGGAATGGCCATGAAAAAGATCCGTTCTATGGTGAACGCCTACAACATTGAAGCCATCTCGATCGGAAACGGAACGGCAAGCCGTGAAACAGAGTTTTTCATTAAAAAAATCGCTTTTGATAAGCCTTTGCAGGTTTTTGTGGTTTCGGAGGCAGGTGCATCGGTGTATTCTGCAAGTAAAATTGCAAGAGATGAATTTCCGTCTTATGATGTGACGGTACGGGGTGCCGTTTCTATCGGGAGAAGGCTGGCTGATCCTCTGGCTGAACTGGTAAAAATTGATGCAAAATCAATTGGTGTAGGACAATACCAGCATGATGTAGACCAGACCCAATTGAAAAACGAACTTGATTCTACCGTGATGAAGTGCGTAAACTCTGTGGGAATCAACTTAAATACCGCAAGTAAATCACTTTTGAGTTACGTTTCCGGAATTGGAGAGAAAATGGCAGAGAATATCATCAGCTACCGGACGGAAAATGGTGCTTTTGAAGACAGAAAGCAATTGAAGAAAGTTCCGAGACTTGGTGAAAAAGCCTACCAGCAGGCAGCCGCCTTTGTAAGAATTGCCAATGCCAAAAACCCGCTCGACAATTCTGCTGTACATCCCGAAGCTTATGGAATTGTAGAAAAAATGGCCAAAGATTTGGGTATTAAAACTGATGAACTTATTGCCAGTAAAGAAAAAACAGCTTTGGTAAAGCCTGAAAATTATGTGACCGAGGAAATAGGGATCCTCGGAATTAAAGATATACTGAAAGAGCTTGAAAAACCGGGATTAGATCCTAGGAAAGCAGCTAAAGTATTTGAATTTGATCCCAATGTAAAAAGCATAAAAGATTTAAAGCCCGGAATGATCCTTCCCGGGATTGTCAATAATATTACCGCTTTCGGATGTTTTGTAGATATGGGAATCAAAGAAAGCGGCCTTGTTCATATTTCCCAGCTGAAAGACGGTTTTGTATCTGATGTAAACGAGGTGGTAAAGCTCCACCAGCACGTCCGTGTAAAAGTCACGGAAGTAGATGAGGCCAGAAAAAGAGTACAGCTAAGCATGATTTTATAGTTATCTGTAAATCTTCAATAGTATAACCTAACAAAGTAATCATACCTTGAAATATAAAAATTTAATTTTCGACCTGGACGGAACACTTTGGGATTCCAGAGCCACAATCATTAAAATCTGGAATGATGTATTAAATAAGCACAGGTTAATCAAACAAGATTTAAAACCTGAAGATATGAATCAGTATATGGGCTTGCTGGCCGATCATATTTTAAAAGATATGGTTCCCGACATTTCTAATCAGATGGTTCATGAGGTTCTTTCGGAAATCGTACAGGAAGAAAATAGAGTTCTGCATCAATATGGTGGCATTCTTTATGACGGTGTAGAAAAAGCGCTGAAAAGCCTGGCAAAAAAACACAGTCTTTTCATTGTCAGCAACTGTCAGGACGGCTATATAGAATCATTTTTAGCCTATAATAAATTTAATGATCTATTTACAGATTTTGAATCTTATGGCCGGACCAACAAGCCAAAAGCTGAAAATATTAAGCTGATTATGGAAAGAAATGATTTAAAGCCCGAAAACACAATTTATATTGGTGATACACAGACTGATTACAATTCTTCAAAAACCAATAATTTGCCGTTTATTTTCTGTGAATATGGCTTTGGGAAATTGAATACTTCTGAATATAAGCCTGCCATTTCAAAGTTTTCGGACATAGAACTTTATCTTATTCAATCCTAAGAATTATAAACTTTGGAGAAGAAACAAATAAAAATCATTAAAATATCTGAGCTTAAGGATAAAAGAATTATTCGAAGGGCAACCCGTCAATTTGACCAAATGGGCAATAGGATTTACAAATCTTTTGAATATGATTTTCCTTACGAACCTACCTATAAAGGTAACGAAAGAGAAAGATTGTTTGCAAAACTTATCGATATGTTGCCTTTGTTTCTTACTTTTCTGTTTTTGTTTAAGAAGACACCTGTGATCAGTTTTCTGTACTCAATTCCCTGTGTTATTATTGGGGGAGCTTTATGTGAAGTATTTTGGGGAACTACCTTCGGTAAAAGAATATTTAAAATAAAGGTGCTTGATGATTTTGGAAATTATCCTGATCTACTATTATCATTAAAAAGAAATTTTCTGTGTCTTACAAATTTTTGGCCGGTATTTACAGACTATATCCCTCCAACAACCCATACATGGGAAAAGGAAACTACTCTGATGAATTTCAGCATGCATATGAATAATACAATTTGTAAAACTTATATTGTTAAGGAAAGTAAAATTGAAGAAATAAAAAAATTACTTTATAAGGAAAAGACAAAGGCTGCACAATAATCTGTACAGCCTTTATTTTTTAAGCTTGAAAACTCATATTAATGTAATCTTATGTCTGACATCTAACATCTGATATCTTTACTTAAAATCTTTGGAATCCCTTCTCGGCTGCTTTACTTCAGGCCATTTTACCGTTTCCCCTTTATCATCCTGAGGCAGCACCCTTTTTTCTCTGCTGGTAAATTCAGGATCTTCTGATGCCATATAAGCCAGTGCAGCTGTTAAAACCACATTGTTTTTCACTTCATCAAAAACGATTTTATCGTACGTATCTTTTGTTGTGTGCCATGTATAGCCGAAATATCCCCAGTTCAGAGAACTTAAAGAGAATCCCGGCACTCCCGCTGCTACGAACGAAGCATGGTCGGAGCCCCCACCGCCCGGCATTCCCGGAAAATCTGTTTTAATCTGGTCTCTCACCGTTTTCGGAACTCCGTTCAGCCATTTCCCAATATAGCTGTAAGAATCCACAAATCCCTGACCGCTGATATTAACCACCCGTCCCGTTCCGTTATCCTGATTGAATACTGCCTGCACTCCTTTTATAATCTGCGGATTGTCTGCGACAAACCCTCGCGAACCGTTTAATCCCTGCTCTTCACTTCCCCACAGTCCTATCACTATAGTCCTTTTATTGTTCGGGTAATATTTTTTCAATATTCTCATGGTTTCCAGCATGGTCAGTGTTCCTGTTCCGTTGTCTGTTGCTCCCTGGGCTCCATCCCAGGAGTCCAGATGCGCAGAAAGGATCACATATTCTTCAGGCTTTTCTTTTCCCTTGATAATCCCGATCGTATTAAAACTCTTTGCTTCAGGAAGAACTTTAGACTGGGCTTCGATTCTGATCTTAGGTTTCGCTCCTTTTTCTGCCATTCTGTAAAGCATGCCATAATCTTCCACATCAATGTCGATCATTGGAATTTTTGATGTTTTTGCTCCGAAAATCCTGTTGGCGCCCATGATTCCTGTCCAGTTGGAAATGGCAATTCCTGCTGCTCCCGCTTTTTCCAAAGCTTCGGGAAGGGTATTGTTATCATAGCCGATATTTTTTACATAGTCGCGGAAGTCTTTTGCTGCCTGCTCTTTTTCTGCTTTCAGTTTTTCGTACAGTTCCGGGGTTGCAAATTCCTTGATCTGCTCATCGGAACGCCCGATCTTCTGATATTGTGCTATCAGGATAATTTTCCCTTTCGTAGAGGGAATCCATGCATCAAATTCAGCTTTGGAAGAAACTTTCGGAAGGATAATCACCTCAGCTTCTACTGCTTTTTTCGTTGCCGGGCTCCATGCAAGCTGGGTTGCTATTAATGATTTTACACGGGGATAGGTCATATCTACATGGGTAATTCCGCGCTGCCACCCTTTCCAGGTTCCAAACTGCTGAAGGCTGGATTCTATCCCCCATGAACGGAGTTTAGCAGCAGACCATTCATTGGCGGCCAACATTTGCGGCGTTCCCACAAGTCTGGGGCCGATACCGTCCAGAAGTTCATAAGCCATATTTTCCAGCTGAGAACTGTTATTGATTTCATCCACAAAGCTTTTTACAATAGGATCCAGCTTTTCTTTTGGATCAACTTTCACCTGAGCCCATGAGAACTGGGCAGCCAACACAACGGCAGGCAAAGCAAAAAATCTATTTATCTTCATAACATATATTGAATGCTAAAGATAGGGAAAAAGACGAAAAAATGAAGAAATTATAGGCGAAAAGACAAAAGAGTATAAAGGCTTATTTGCCAATTTGCTTTCGCCTTTCAGGAGAAATTATGGAGAAAAAAAGCCGGCTCAGTGAGCCGGCCGGGGAACGAATTATTTTTTAGCTTCTTCTACAGAAACTTTTCTGAATTCTTTGAACAGTTTGCTAAGTTCCAAAGCTGATTTACGAGCTCTTGTACCTGCAGCTTTGTTTCCTTTTTCTGCTTGTTGGTTAGCCTCAGTTGCGAACGCTTCGAATTCAGCGTTAATTTTTTCAATTAGTTCTTTCATTATTTTTAAAATTTAGGCTGCAAATATAGGTTTTATGGTAATTCCAGCCTAACTGAGAAAGAAAAAGTTTGAGTTAAAATGTTATTTTTTTCTGCTATTTGACCATCCACCTGGTTTTCTTTACATTAAAATTAAAAATTCCGGGCTTTCTTTAAATTTTATAGGGCTTTGGAGGTGGAATCCAACTATTTTTCATTCATCAATCTGAGCTATTTATTTTTATTCCAAAGTTGCCGGTTCTTGAAATGCTGTACACCGTATTGTAATCTCAATTTTCTATAAAACTTTAAGCAAAAAACTGTAATGGCTAAATTAATGAAAACTGTATCCCTTTTGAATACAATAATCTTCTAAATTTGAATAAAAAAGATTCATGAATATAATTTCAAAATTTACTGTGGGTTCTGAAGAAGGCATTTCTGATCTTATAACCATTATCGATTCATCAGTTTATACCCTGCACAAAGAGCAGGTTCCGGAAGAAGATATCAAAAAATATATAGCTAATGATATTGATCCCAGAAAAATGATCAATGACCTGAATGATCTCTCCAACCAGCTTATTATTACCTATGCAGATGAAAAGCCTGCCGGATACGGCATTCTGAAAAGTGGCTCCACACATCCTGCCCTGCCTGAAGGAAAAAGAGCAACCGAAATTAGCTTTGCCATACTTCCCGAATTTGATTCTCCGGAAGTCAGAGAGTCACTTTGGAAAAAATGTCGTTCTGCAACCAGCTTTACGGATATCATATGGCTTAATATGATGACCCATGATCCCCTCTTGGAATTTTTTAAAGAATCAGGTTTTATTATTGTTGCTGATGCCACTGCCGGACCTTTCCAGCTTCCATCTTACATTTTGAGTCTGGAAATCAATAAAAATTAAACCTATAATTATCCACTATTATTATATAAAATAATAGAATAAAAGCGTTTTTGAAGGAATATTGAGAAAAACTATTATATTCATTATGATTACATTGCTTAAAAACAGGATTAAATCATACAGGTTTACTTATCTTTGATTTTTATAATTTTTAGATTATGAGCGACCAGCTAGAAACCATTGAGGATTACTACAAACGTGTACGAAACGAGCAGATCAAAATGTTTGATTCCGATGATTTTGAAACAGGAAAATCCCATTTCAATGTCTCAATGCGGAGATACTGCAGCTTTAAAAGCCCCTACAACCGCCGCGATTATTATAAAGTAAGCTTTATTATTGGGAAGGGAACTTTCCAGTATGGCCATCATAAGCTGTATATTGATCGCCCTGCTCTCTTTTTTCCTTCACCCAATATACCGTATTCCTGGGAATGTGAGGGGAATTTTCAGGAAGGATATTTCTGTCTGTTCAATCAGGAGTTTTTCAGTGGGAATACAGAATTCAACCTATTTAAAAAGACTTCTCTTTTCAAGGAATGGAGCAAGCCCATTGTATTTTTAACAGATGAACAGACCCAGCTGGCAACCCTTTATTTTGAACAAATGTATAAGCTGAATAACTCAACGTATCCGTTCCGCTGCAGCAGTATTAAAAGTCATCTTGCCTCTGTGATGCATCTTGCCCTGGAGAACCGTGTAGATGATATCCACCCTAATGAACTTCCGGCTAACATCCGCTTATACCGCTTATTTGATGAGCTTCTCAACAAGCAGTTTCCGTTGGATTCTCCAGCCTATCCTCTCGCTTTGAAGACAGCTTCTGATTTTGCCGACCATCTTAACGTGCACGTCAATCATTTGAATTCTTCAGTAAAATCGGTAACGCAGCTTACTACCACGCAGATCATCAAGGAAAGGGTATTTGAAGAATCCAAAAACCTCCTGAAATACACCAACTGGGATATTGCAGAAATAGGCTACACTCTTGGATTTGAACAGCCTTCCCACTTCAATAATTTCTTTAAAAAACATGCCGAAGTTTCACCTCTGAAATTTAAAAACGCATTTTAAATCTTTGATTTTTGTAATTTTTACTTTGTCTTTTAAAATTGATTTCCGGTATTCCTGATTTATTTTTGCATAGTAAAATAACGAATGATTATGTTATTGAAAGAAGCATCTGAAAAAAGAATCAGTTTAATAACCATTATGGCTTTTGTATCGATCCCTCTTTCCGGGTTCGTTACAGATATTTATTTGCCTTCCTTCCCGTCGATGGCAAAAGAAATGCATGTCTCTGAAAAAGATATCCAGATCACATTAACGTCTTATTTACTAAGCTACGGAATTTCACAGCTATTTGTAGGGGGAATTCTGGACAGTATCGGGCGCTACCGTCCAAAGCTTGTTGCCCTGTTCCTTCTGATCATCAGCAGTATTCTGATTACTATGACGGACAGTATTCTGCTGATCTGTCTGCTGCGTATTCTCCAGGGAGCTGCAGTTTCTGTATTGGTTGTCGCCACTAGGGCGATTTTCGTAGATCTTTATGATTCTGAAAAGGTAAAGCATTATCTGAGTTATTTCACGATTGTCTGGTCGTGTGGGCCCATCCTGGCCCCTTTTCTGGGAGGATACCTTGAAAAACTGTTTAACTGGCATGCCAATTTCTATTTTCTTGCTTTTTATGCAGGAATGCTGTTTTTGTTTGAATGGTTTTTCAGTGGAGAAAGTCTGCCGGAAAGGAAGAAACTCAATCTTTCAGAGAACATCAGTCTTTATAAGATGATGCTGAAAAACAGGATTTTTATGCTGGGGATCTTTATTTTAGGACTTAGCTACTCTATTGTAATGCTTTTCAACATTACAGGTCCTTTTATCATTGAAAATACCTTTCATTTTACCCCGGTTATTATCGGATACTGTACCCTTATATTAGGGTTTTCATGGATGATCGGCGGTTTTATAGGAAAAAGAAGGCTTAAGCTTGATTTTAAGGAAAGAATCTTACAGCCTATTATTTTACAGCTGATCCTGATTACGGGACTGATTGCCACCAGCTTTTATGCGGAGAGTCTGTTTATCATGGTTCCTTTTGCCTTTTTTATTCATATCTGTTCGGGAATCCTGTTCACTTCATTTTTTACCACAAGCATGCTGTATTTCCCTAAAAATGCAGGAACAGCCGGCGGCCTGATGGGTGGGTTGGTATATGTGATCACCTCTATCACAAGCTTTATAATTTCGGTAAGCGGAAACGTTACAGAACAGCAAGGCCTCGCGTGGCGCTATCTGGCAATTGCCGTTATACTTTTAGGAATTATCCTGGTGATGCACCAGGCTGTTAAAAAAGAACAAGCAGAGAGTTAATCTCTGCTTTTTTATTTATCCAGATCTATTCTTCGGTAAGCAGTTTACTTTTTAGGATGATGTTTTTAATTAAAGTTTCTTTACAGCATCAATAATCATTATTTTTTGGCATTTGATTTCCCAGAATGATCAGAAGCTGCAAAATGAATTAGCTTCGTCATTAAGTCAGTTATATTTTTTATTTCATGAAAGTAAGAAATATTCCGGTGATTTTTTAGGAGCGGTAAAAAAACTTGAACGATTTATTTTTCTATGGATAATTTCAGCTTATTTATTTATCCATTTTTTCAAAATAATTTTTCACATATTTTAAATATTTCCCATTAAAGAGTATTATACCTTAAAACAAAGGCTTTATTATCAGATATATAATTTTGCTTTTCAGATATTTACAAAAAATTTAATATTAAATTTTGTTTCTAAATATTTTTTTATTTCCTTTGCTAGGGATATAAAAATTCTAAAATAAAAAACTAATAACCAATAACATGAGCTTTAAATTTCTTTGGCTTGCATTTTTTTGCTACTTACCGGAATTTATATTTTCTCAAAACTATTCTATAAGAGGAAGAAGTGTTGAGGAAAATAAAGCAATTGCTTATGCTTCATTAGTTCTTAAAAAAGATTCAGTAATAATCTCAGAAATCATATCCGACAGTATCGGCAACTATAAGTTCAGTAATCTTACTTCGGGACATTATACTCTTTACGGAAGTTATCTAGGAATTAATATCCAAAAAGAAATTAACCTTACACAAAATCTGATACAGGACATAAACTTTCCTTCCGGAACCAACCAGATAGAGGAAGTAAGGATGACAGGAAAAAAGGCTTTGATCGAGAGAAAAGTTGACCGTTTGATCTTCAATGTGGAAAATTCCACTGCTGCTGCGGGAGGTGACGTAATGGATGTTCTGAGAGTCGCTCCAAGAGTGAAGGTTCAGAATGACCAGATCTCAATGGTTGGTAAAAGCGGCTTATCCGTTATGGTGGATGAAAGAATCATCCAGCTTACCGGTGATGATCTCATCAATTATCTAAAAACCATAAAGTCTGAAAATATAAAGAGTATTGAAATCTTTACCCTGCCGCCTTCCAAATATAATGCAGAAGGAAACAGCGGAATCGTCAATATAAAAACGAAAAAGGCAAAATCCAATTCATGGAATGGGAATATCAGTACTACTTATAAGCAGGCAACATATGCTATAGGTTCAGGTTCTGCATCATATAACATGAAAAAAGACAAAATAACATTAAGCAGCTCGGTTTCATACATATACGGTTCGCTGGGTCCTGTAGAAAGCAATAAAATTTACTATCCGGACTTGATATGGCAAGAAACAAATAACAGAAAGGACCGGACTAATTCCGCTTCATTCAACCTGGGGCTGGATTATGAAATCTCCAAAAAATGGTCTATGGGATTTGTATTCAACCATGCCAATAACAAACCTGTCGTATTTGACAACAATACAAGTCAGCTGACTGATACAGCAGGCCGTACCATAGATTCACTTTTTATAACAACAGGTAGAAATGAAAGAAAAAGAATTTCCAACCAGTTAAACTATCATGCTGTTTATTTGATGGATTCTGTAGGTCGAAAGCTTTCATTTGATTACGACTTTTTTAATTATGTCAATGATTCTTATCGACCGTTTAATACAATAAAAACATTCTCGGGAAATTCGGTTCCTTTAACTTCTGCCATTAATAAAGGGGAACAGAATATCCGCAATAATTCCATCAATATCGATATGGAGCATCCGCTGGAGTGGATCAAGTTAAACTATGGCGCTAGAGCATCTTTTATCACAACTGAAAATGATTTTAAATACTTCAAGGTTAACGATAATAACACTGAACTTGATACTAATCAAAGTAATCTTTTCAACTATACAGAAAACACACAGTCGTTATATTTTTCAGGGTATAAAAAGATAGCTGATGAATGGGAAATTAAATTAGGAATGAGAATGGAAAACACTCAGACCGAAGGTATTTCCGCAACATTACAGGAAAGAAACAAAATGAAATTCACTAAATTTTTCCCAACTCTGTATGTTGTATACACCCCTAATAAAGACAATTCCCTTTCCATTAATTATGGAAGACGGATCCAAAGACCTTCCTATAATTTTTTAAATCCTTTCCGATGGATAACCTCACCATATATGTACTCAGAAGGAAATCCTTTTTTACAGCCTTCATTTACCGATAATATCGAATTGGGATACAGCTATAAAAATAATTATAACACAAATCTGTATTTTACTTATATAGATAAAGGTTTCGGGCAGGTTACATTTTTAGATTCAAGTACAAATATTCAGCGTATATATCCGATTAATTATTTAGTGAACAAAACGTTAGGTCTCAACCAGACATTTTCGATAAATCCTGTTTCCTGGTTAAGCGCTAATTTAATTGTTGATGTTTATTACAGTTATGCAAAGTCTGAGGTTGAAGCATTACTCCCATCACTAAAAGGCTGGAATGGTGAATTTACTTTCAACACAGATATTATTTTTAATAGAAACAAAACTTTTTTTGCAAACATTAATTTTTTATATGTCACAGCAGGAACACTGGGCCTTGATAAAAATACAGCTTATAATCAACTTGATATTTCACTTAAAATGCTCTTGCTAAACAAAAAGCTTGTTTTGTCTCTGCATTTAAACGATATACTCAGCTCCAACCGTCCTACATATACAACATATACCAACTCGATTAAAAATTCAATTACCAATTATTACGATGACAGATTTGTAAGGCTTTCAATGTCTTACAATTTTGGAAAATCTTTCAGTAATAAGATGAGAAAAGAAAAAAATACTGAAGAATTTAATCGGGTCAGATAAAGATATTTCTTGCAAGAAAAGACCCATAAGAGCTCCATGTCTATAAACTACAGCTCATAATTTTAATTTTAAATTTTATAACAATGAAAAACAAATCATTCAACGCAAAGAGTTTTCTAAATGCAAAAACTTTGTCACCACTAGACGAAAGCAAAATCAGAGGCGGATTATCTGCTGACGGAGTAAAGGTAAGTGTTAAAGAAACTGTTAAAGAAACAGTTACTGAGACTAACTAATCAGCTTTATATTCAGGGCAATAGAATCTTATATTCTATTGCCTTTTTATATTTATACTCAAATCAAAAAACAAAATAAAACTATGAACCTGGATAAACAATGGTGGGAAAATTTTACCCAGACCAATCAAAATTTTAGGAAAACATGTGTTATTAATAATGTTCTTTCTGCAGAAGAGGTTGAAGATCTGACTAATGCAATAAACGAAGCGTTGCTTGAAAAGCTGAAATCCGGAGAAAAGGGAGGGTTTCGTTTATATTTCCCCGAGGAAAACGCTGCCAAAGTAAACAATAAGTATAAGGACAAGATGTTTACGGATCATCCTCAGCCTGGTGAAACACTACAGGAGTATTTTAAAAGATCCTTTGGTCAGAAATTCGGTATCATATTTAATGCAGCGGAAAGATATTCCCCATATATTGCTGAAAAATTAATGATGTTTACCAAACCGCTGATTGATGCCATCGGTTTACCAGCTGCCGGAATGCATGCTACAGTATTTATTGGAGATTACGGATGGACTCCCCTTGGCATACACCAGGATCACAAAGGAGCCAATGTTATTCATTTTCATCTGGGACCAGGTGAAAAAACCATGTATACCTGGGAAGAAAATAAGTATAAAGAGCTTACAGGAGGAAAGCAAAATAACCACGATATAACCCCGCTTTTAGAAGAAGCAGAGGTATATACTTTTGGGACCGGAGATTTATATTATATGCCATGGGATCAGTTCCATATCGGTAAGAATGATGAATACTCGATTGGTATTACTTTCTGGTTCAACAATCCAACCAAAGCCACTTATTTTGACAATGTGATGAATACTTTCTATACTCAATATATTGATGATAATAATGAAGAAGTAATTAATCCGCAGAAAGAGTATGCCGAAAACCCAACCACATTTGATGATGTGATGGGACTTTTTAAGTCTGATGAGATCATGAGCATGTCTGTAAAAGATTTTTTTCAGCGTATCCACTCAGATTATAAATACAGCCTTATCAGCAACCATGGATGGGAAAATACTCCGCAAACACGTAAGCAACTTGATCAATATGAAATTGATGATTACGATCACCTAAAATCGAAAACAATCAAAGCTCCTCAGCCATTTAAAATTATTTACGATAATTCAAACGAAGATTCATTTGTATTTTTTGTAAGGGGGTACAAAATGGAAATCAGAAAAAGCAATTTCCTTCCCGAAATCATTGATAAAATAAATTCGTTTCAACACATAAATACCGAGGATTTGCTTGCCAATATAAATTCCGAGTGGCCTGAAGAAGCAGGACTCTATTTCTTATCCATGATTTACGATAAAAGAGGATTCGATGTAATACATTAAGCAGCATTTTTATACTGTGAAGAGATTTTAATACCCGACATTAACTATGCATTTTATTCCACAAAAAGATCAGATGGATTGTGGACCAGCATGTCTTGCCATGATAGCAAGACATTATGGTAAATCTTATTCTTTAAACTATTTACGGGATCATTCTTTCATTTCCCGCGAAGGGGTCTCTTTATCAGGTATAAGTGAAGCTGCAAAATCTATCGGTATTGAATCCTCATCTTACTCCATTTCATTGGATGAGCTGAATCAGCATCAGAGTTGCCCCAGTATTATTCACTGGAATCAAAATCATTTTGTAGTACTTTACGCTATCAGAAAATCTCTGTTTACGGGAAAGAAAATATATAAAATTGCCGATCCTTCCCATGGATTGCTTTCATTATCTGAGGACAGGTTCAAAAAATCCTGGATATCAACAGATAATAAGGAGGGTATTGCTATGTATCTATTCCCTACCGATCGTTTTTTTTCTGCAAAAGGTCATGATGAAAAAGAATTATCCATATCATTTTTATATAAATACCTCGTACCTCACCGGAGTAAAATAGTATTATTATTTCTTTTACTGCTCGTAGGTACACTCATAACACTGATATTTCCGATTTTAACGCAAAAACTAATTGATGACGGGGTGGAGCCAAAAAATCTCGAGATCATTACCTATATTTTACTTGGCCAGCTTGCTTTTTTCCTTGGAAATATAGTCCTCAGTATCCTTAGAAACTGGATTCTTTTAGCAGTGGGAACTCAAATTAATATCCAGATTATCTCAGACTTTTTCAAAAAACTACTGTTGCTTCCGGTCAAATTTTTTGATACAAGAATGATGGGAGACTTCAATCAGCGGATTCAGGATCACGAGCGGATTGAGCAGTTTTTAACGTCACAAGGTATCACTACCCTCTTTTCAATCCTTGTCTTCTCTGTATTCTTCGGAGTGCTCTGGTTTTATGATTTCCGGATTCTTGTTGTCTATGTAACCCTTACTTTTTTATCTGTAATATGGTCTTTAATCTGGATGAAAAAGCGTAAATCTCTTGATTATTTCCGTTTTCAGCAGCAAAGCCAGAACCAGCAGTCTAATTTTGAAATATTAAACGGGGTTACCGAGCTTAAGATAAATCAGTATGAAACATTAAAACTCCGCCAGTGGGAAGAAATTCAGCACAAATTATATGACATCAATATGCGGATCCTTAAAAATGATCAGATACAGGTAGCAGGGTTCGACTTTCTGAATCAGTTAAAAAATATTCTGGTCACTTTTCTTGCCGCATCATTTGTTGTAAGCGGAAAAATGACATTAGGTGGACTTTTGAGCGTTTCTTACATTATAGGGCAGATGAACTCACCGGTCGCTCAGCTGATAGCCTTCTTCCGGTCTTTACAGGAAGCCAAATTAAGCTTATCGCGTCTGAATGAAGTTCAGGATCATCCCAATGAGGAACAAGCCAATTTAAAACCATTGGATTTAAATATATCAAACTATAACGGAACTGAAGCAAAAAAGGGAATCCGACTGAATAATATTTCATTCCAGTACGAAGGTCCAAAATCTCCTTTCGTATTAAAAGACATCGATATTTTTATCCCTGAAGGAAAAATTACAGCTATCGTAGGATCCAGCGGCAGTGGAAAGACAACGCTTATGAAACTGCTTTTAAGATTTTATGACCCCACAGCCGGCGAAATCTTATATAACGATGATAATATACTTTCGTTATCTCCCAAAAGTATCCGGGAAAACTGCGGAGTCGTGATGCAGGACGGCTATATTTTTTCAGATACTATAAAAAGGAATATTGCAACGGGTGATGAACATATTGATACGCAAAAGCTTCATAATTCAGCCCGGATTGCGAATATTGAATCTTTTATTCAAAGTAATCCGCTGGAATATGAAACCAAAATCGGAGCTTCAGGAAACGGGATATCGGGTGGGCAAAAGCAGCGAATTTTAATTGCAAGAGCGGTGTATAAAAATCCTCATTACATTTTTTTTGATGAGGCAACGAGCGCACTGGATGCGGATAATGAAAAAATCATACACAATAATCTTCAATCTTTTTTCAAGGATAAAACAGTGGTTATTATTGCCCACCGTCTGTCAACGGTAAAAAATGCGGATCAGATTATTGTTTTAAAAGACGGGCAGGTTTCCGAGCTGGGACACCATAACTATTTGGTGGAAAAGAAAGGAGAATATTTCAGCTTGGTTAAAAACCAACTGGAACTGGGAGCATAAAATCGTATACCATCTTGCTTTCCGCGTTACATTATATTGATAAAAATATTTTTACAGATTTTCATAGGTCTGATCGACTAAAAACGATACTGCTTTTTTTATTTTTTCGCGTCCTTCGGGTGTATTCAGATCGATACCGCAGAAAATACTGCCATTTACTGAAGCATACATATTAAGATAATAAAGTCCTGAAACCATAATCGCCGCTATTGCGCGAAAATCCCAGGAGCGTTCACCAAAATAAGGGTCAATAATCAGCTTCAAAAGACTTTCTCCGCTTTCCTCCTGCATATTAGTCAGTTTCGTTAAAGATTTCCTGGATTCAGATAAACGCCAGAGCAACAGCTTCTGAAATTCTTTATTAGTATGTACATAGTCAAATTGCTGAAGTAACATTTTTTCCATAAAAAACTTTCCGCCATCTCCGATATCCGGCATTATCTGATCGGTAGTTACATTACTCCAATAGTCTTGTGACCTGATGTATTCATCCATCAGTCCATCCATTCCGCCAAAGTAGGTGTAAATCATTTTTTTATCTACTCCTGCAACGGCTGCAATATCATTTACTTTCAATGCTGCATATCCTTTCGATTTCAGAATTTTTCCAACGGCATCCAAAAACTTTTTTTTACTGCGCTCCTTGTTGCGGATACTGCCTGCTGCTGATTTTCTTTCCATTATTACAGATTCGATTATACAAGTTTAAGAAATTTTTAATTATTTTAGACACTTCATAGTGTCTTGTTTTGTATATTTGCACAAACTAAACCATTCTATATATATTTTTAAAAACTATTTATGTTTTGAAAACAACTAATGATGAGGTATTTAAAAAGGAAAAGTGATTATCATATACCATTTCAAATACCAAGTAAAGGTAAGAACACTAAATGTAAACAGCATCATTAAATGGTGCTGTTTTTTGTTTTTTTAAAACAAATACCCAATCCTCTTTATTTAAGTTAAACTTCAAAATCTACTGACACCCTCTTGTCACAACTTCACTTTAATTTTACAGAGTAATTTAAAATTTTAAAGAAATGAATTTGGTATCAATACGTATCATTACTTCCAGCACCGAAAGTTTAGTAGAATTTTATGAACAGATAACAGAAATTTCAGCAATACGGTACACCCCGGATTTTGCTGAACTGAAAACCCAAAATACTACTCTTGCTATCGGAAGTACTAAAACCCTGCAGTTTTTTGGCGGAGAAAGTGTGGCCCAACCTGCAGAAAACCGCACTGCAATAATAGAATTTCTAGTAAATGATGTAGATAAGGAATTTGAAAGGTTAAAGGATTTCCTGTCATCTAAAATTGTTCAAGAACCGACCGTAATGCCCTGGGGCAATAAATCATTGCTTTTCAGAGATCCTGATGGCAATCTGGTGAACTTCTTTACTCCGGCCACAAAAGAATCAATAGAAAAATTTACGGCTGGAAATGAGTGAATATTGCTAAAATAAAGCGAGAATATACCTTAATCCCGTTCAATAATTTGAATTTATATTCTTAAAACAAAAGTGACCATTTAGCAAATGGCCACTTTTATTGATCTGGTCAGCTGAAGGTATTAACTTAATAGAAAAATATATTTTTATATAAATGATTTGGTATTCATTAATGATCAAAATAGCAATACCCAGACACCGGACCAGGTTATCTCGAAACCGAATATTCTTTCTTACTGGAAAAAACATCGATCATTACCTTTGCAATTCTTTCTTTTTCCTCATCAGAAAGATTGGATCCTGAAGGCAGACACAAACTGTTTCCGAACAGCTCCTCAGCTACTTTTCCTCCGTAATACGGCGCATCTTTGAATATCGGCTGCAGGTGCATCGGCTTCCAGATAGGCCGGGATTCTATATCATCTTTCAGAAATGCCAGACGCAGGTCTTCATAATTTTTGGATGTCTTTGTTTCGTCTATTGTAATAACAGACAGCCAGTGATTGCTATAAAAATCAGAGCTGGGTTCTGAAAATAATTCTACTCCTTCTAAATTTTCACAAAGTTCAGCGTAAAAGCTGTGTACGCTTCTGCGGCCTTCCACTCTTTCTTCCAAAACTTCCATCTGCCCGCGCCCGATTCCTGCACTGATGTTACTCATCCTGTAATTATACCCTATCTGAGAGTGCTGATAATGCGGGGCTTTATCTCTGGCCTGTGTAGAGAGAAATACAGCCTTGTCTTTATCTTCCTGGGAATGACACACCAATGCGCCTCCTCCTGAAGTTGTAATAATTTTGTTCCCGTTAAATGATAAAATACCAAAACGCCCAAAAGTACCACAAGCCTTTCCTTTATAGGTGGAACCCAACGATTCGGCAGCATCCTCAATTAAAGGAATATCATATTTTGCAGCAATTGATAAAATTTCATCCATTTTTGCAGGCATCCCGTAAAGGTTCACCACAATAATCGCTTTCGGTTTTTTACCTTTTGAAATCCTGTCTTCTATAGCTTCCTGTAAAGCTTCCGGACACATGTTCCAGGTATCTTTTTCGGAATCGATAAATACGGGAACAGCTCCCAGATAGACAATAGGATTAGCAGAGGCGGAAAAGGTCATCGACTGGCAAATAACTTCATCTTCAGGACCTACATTGCACTCAATTAATGCCAGGTGTAAAGCAGCGGTTCCTGCAGAAAGTGCAGCTACCTTAACATCTTCATTCAAGAATTTCTCCAGATCTCGTTCAAAACCATCAACATTCGGCCCTAAAGGTGCTACCCAGTTAGAGTCAAATGCCTCTTTGATGTACTTTAATTCGCTTCCTCCCAAATGGGGAGATGACAGCCATACTTTTGATTTCATATTTCTACTTTTACTATTCTATATTTTTAAACTTCTACTCTTTATTACTTTACCGGGATTGCCTACTACGGTAGAGCCATCCGGGACATCGCTAATAATAACAGCTCCTGCACCAATGGTGCACCACTTTCCAATTTCTATTCCCTGTATTACGCTGGCCCCAATACCAATATGGGTTCCTTCGCCTACATATACATTTCCAGCCAGTGCCACATTGGGAGAAATATGGACAAAATCTTCCAGAATGCAGTCGTGATCAATGGAAGCATTGGTATTGATAATACAGTGCTTTCCTATTTTTACAGCCGCATTTACAGTAACGCCAGGCATTGCAACAGTACCCTCCCCGATTTTTACCCTTTTGGATATAACCGTCCTGGGGTGGATAAGGGTAACATAATTAAACAGCTCTCCTTGGTTTACTATTCTTTTGCGCGTTTTATTATTTCCTATAGAAATAAGGATATCTATTTCATGCTGGGGAACCTCATGAAGAACAGGATAGCTTAACACCCTCTCCTTCAAAGGATTTTCATCGATATAAGCTTCAATTTTGTAACCGGTTTCTTCAGCTACTTCGGCTACAACTTTGCCATGACCACTTGCTCCGTATAAATACATATTCTAACTACATTTAAATTAATTACTCCCATTAAAAATTTCTGCAGTTGCCTGCCCTGCCTGGTTGATTCCTTCTTTTTTTATTACTTTTTTTAAAGTAAGAAGGACTACCCTGCAGTCTGTTTTAAATGACAAATGATCTATATACCATATGTCTAATTCAAATTTTTTAGTCCACGAAATAGCATTTCTTCCATTCACCTGTGCCCAGCCTGTAATTCCCGGCCGTATATTATGTCTGCGTTTTTGAGATTCATTATATAAAGGGAGATATTGTGGCAGCAGGGGTCTCGGACCTATAAGTGCCATGTCTCCTTTCAATACATTGATCAGTTGTGGAAGCTCATCCAGGGAAGTCTGACGGATAAAACTTCCAACAGGGGTCAAGCGTTCCGAGTCGGGCAGAAGATTGCCCTTTTTATCCTTCCTGTCATTCATCGTCTTAAATTTGATGATATGAAATATCTTTTCATTAAGTCCCGGTCTGGCCTGAAAAAAGAATGGTTTCCCCTGGTTGGCAAAATACAGCAGGATGGTAACCACAATAAAAACAGGCGATAATAAGATCAGTCCTATTAAAGCGATCAGAAAATCTATCATTCTTTTAAAAAACAATTTATACACGATATTCTCTTTCTTTAACCAGTTTATTGTATTCTCCTAACAAAGCTTCCCAAACCAATGACTGCTCATACCGGGACTGAATCATAGATCTTGCATTGATTTTCAATTGATCATAATAATTCTGATCCGACATCATTCTGGCCATAGCTTCTCCAAGCTTTTCACTATCTTTTACCGGAACAATTACTCCGTTTTGATTTTCTATAATAATTTCGTTGCATCCGTTGATATCTGAGACAATACTTGGCAGGCCCATCGCCCCGGCCTGTATCACTACATTAGGGAAACCTTCCCGATAACTTGGAAAAGTCAGCGCATGGGAAACCGCGAAATAAGGACGGACATCCTTCTGAAAACCTACAGAAAGGATATCGGGATTATTTTCTATTTCTTTCAGGGTATCCGGATGCAGCGGATCCATTTCCTGTTCCAAAGGGCCTACCAGTAATAATCTGGAGCGGCGCTGCGGGCTTTCTGTCTTCTTCAAAAGGGAGAACGCATCCACTAATTCATTAATTCCTTTATCTCCTACCAGACGGCCTACAAACACAAAAACAAAATCTGTATCCTGTATGTTCAGTTCTTTTTTTAAATTCTCTTTCTGCTCTTCAGTAATTTGTTCAGGTGAGAAATAATTCAGGTCGATTCCATTCACATTTCCGTTCCCAATTACTTTTAAGGGTTTTGTGGTGATCCTGTAGTTGATCAAATCCTTTTTAACCCCTTCTCCTTCAGGATAAATATGGGTAGCCGCCCAGCATAACAACTGATCCATGCTGATAAGAAGCTTCTGCACAGCACCTTTCCTTGTCGGAAAAATAAGCCCCGTAAAAGTGTGGATACGGATGGGCACACCTGCAATTTTACCTGCCAGCATGGTCAAAAGTCCGGCTTTTGGGGTGATGGAATGCACAATGACCGGTTTTTCAACTTTTAAAATTTTATACAATCGGCATAGAGAAACAAGGTCTTTCCAGGGACTGATTCCTCTTTCCATATTGACTTCAATCGTTTTTATACCTTCTCTCTGCCTCAGCTCTTCAAGCAACTGCCCTTCAGAAGTTATTCCCACAACTTCATAGAACTCATTGAGGAACCTTAACTGTCCTTTTAACAGAACATTTAAAGACAATGGTATGGTTGATGTCCGAATTAGTTTCATAATCAGTATAAGGATTGAATGTCTTTTAACAATCTGTTTCTGCTTTCTGTAACCAGGCTCATCGACTGGTCCAGCTTCGATTTTATATGATCGTATTCTGAAATGGCCTTATCAAACATATTGATCAGCAAATCAGGCTGCACATCCTGAATCTGAACCACATAATCGTCAAGATTAAAATCTCCCATGATTCCCAGCGCTTTATTACCTCCATACCCTATGGCAATGGAAGGAACCAGAGAAGTCAGTGAAAATATAATGGAATGAAAACGGGTTCCCACGAAAAAGTAGAAATTGGAATACACCGCTTTCAGTACATCGCAGGATAAGTTCTCATTGATCCAGATGATATCAGGATCCTGAATCTTCTCAAGTAAATCTCTTATGGCATTACGGTCATCTTCATGGGAATTAGGTCCTAATGATTGGTTACACAGCGCAACTTTATATCCTTTATCTAGCAAATGCTTTGTAAGGGCTACCACTGAATCTATATATTTTTTATACAGTGCTTCCGGATTCGAAAGTCCCGGGAAGCGCCATGGACGGATGGTAACTCCGACGATTTTGTCTTCTTTTTTCAGATTATATTTCTGCAATATTTTCAGTGCTTCTTCCTGGCTTCCTTTTTCCAGGAAAAATCCAAGGTCCATTTCTACTGGGATATTTTTACCCAGTAATGCGCCTAAACTTTTTGAAGAAACATTTTCACGTGCATAAACCAAATCCAGCTGGTTGAATACTGTGCGTACCTGTTGTTTAACCGTCAGCCCAATAAAAGGCCCATATGAATTGGGCAGGAAAACAACTTTTTTGCCTAATGCTTTGGCAAGCCTTACATAAAACAAGAAATACCACATTAGGTAAGGTGCTGTTTTTTCGCCGTAAGCATGAATAAACCCTCCTCCTTTTACAAAAATGGTTTTTGCTTCGTGAAACTGTTTAACCGTCTGGTAAGTCTTATCATCAAAGTTTTTCTTTACTTTTTCCAGGTCATTGCATATTTTAATAAGATACCTGGTATTTTTAAAATCCATTCCTGCATTTCTAATCTGCTTTAAAAGCTCAAGTTTGGATTCTTTTATATGCTGGTCGGCCTTGTGCTGCCCTCTTCTGGGATGCTTTAAAATATTGGCTAATAACTTAAAACCATGATCTTCGGACTGTTTGCACAATAATGCTCTTTCTTCTTCATTTTCGCCTGCATCCAGTATATATACTTCATCATAAAGTCCGGTATCCTTTGCCAGCCTCCAGCTTTCCCAGACCAATGCCTGATCTCCTTTATTCAAATCCGTTACTCCCGGTACTATTATAGCATTATTCATTCTATATCAATTTTCCTTGTTTAATCCTGTGTGTATTTTGCTTTACCTTGCGGCTGATGTATACGTTCAGCAATATGCCAAAAGGAACGGCTATGAACGTATAGAACTTATTGGGTGAGCCTTTGAAAAAATTCCATTTTTTGGCAAAAAGACAAGAGGATATATAGTGTATTGAGTTCTTCAGTACTACTTTTTTATTAATCCCATACTTCATTTTTATTTTTCTGTATTCAATAAATGAGTTGGGGCTGTCTTTGTATCTTTTATACAATCCGTTGGACAATCCGTCCTGCTGGTATTCTATGATACAATATATTTCGTTCGAAAGAAGAAATTTATGATTCTGGTCAATCAGGGTAAAGATCCAGCTGACCTCATGAAAGATTTCGTTTTCAAAATAGGGATACGGGAGGTACTTTTTGTATACTTCCGTATCAAAAATATATTTTTTGTCACCTTTGATTTTGTAGAGGTCTACCAATTCCGAATAGGTGGATTCTTTTACATCAGGTAATTGCTCGCCAGCTACAGATCCGTCTTCATAAGCATCCAGACCGATAATTCCGGCAGAATTGTCTTTTTTATTGGCCTTCCAAAATCTCAGTATTTTTTCAACGGCATCATCCGGCATATAATCATCTGAATCGATGCATGTAAACAGTTCAGTATCAATATAGTTTAATGCTAAAATCTGAGCTGCCAGCTTTCCTTTATTCTTCTGATAGTAGTATTGTATCTCTATTTTGTCTTCTTCTATCCATTGCTGAACCTGTCCGGAAGTACGATCACCGGAGCCGTCATCCACAATGATCCATTTGAAATCAGAATTACTTTGATTGCACAAAGAGTTATAAAGTCTTGCTAAAGTCTTTTCTCTGTTAAAAGTTGGTGTAAAAATGGTGATAGACTTCATGATGTACCCAATTTTTTAAAGATTTTATCAAACTCTTCTACCTGGTTTTTCTTATCATAATTATTGACGATCAATGCTTTCCCATTACCGGCAATAAAATTATACAGGCCTCTGTCATCATACAGTTTACAGATATACTCATAATAATCATCTACATTATTATGGGTAGCGATATAGCCTGTAAAATTGTGCAGTATATAATCTGTTACTCCGCCCACCGGATTGGCAATAACAGGTATTTCAAATGCCAAAGCTTCCATGATTACACGGGGTAACCCTTCAGTATCGGATGGATGAATGAGAATGTCACTGCTTTTAAAAATGCTGTATGGATCTTTTTGATTAAGCAGAATTTCTACATGATTATCAAGTTTATACTGGCTAATCTCTGTACGGATCTTATTTAAAAAATTCTCTGAAACAGGGGTATCGTATACAGCTCCCATCAGGATGATTTTAAAATTAATGTTATTATCCTTTAATCTTCTGGCTAAAGAAATTGACAGATCCTGCCCTTTTGCCGGTAAAAAACCACCACAATGTAAAATCACCACAGGATCGCCTTCTTTATGCGCTCCTCTTTCTTTTTTGTATTGTTCAACTTTCGTTAAATCAATCGCATTGGGTACAACAAATATTTTTTCTAAAGGAGCTAAACCTCCTGTATAAATTGCCTGTCTTGTGGATTGGGATACCCCGATAAAATAATCGGAATTATACTTGAACATTAGCTTTTTGAAAAAGCCTATCGAATTATAAGCGAACCAGCCCCTTGCAAAATAAGCGATCTTATAGTCTTTCCCCTTCTTTAAAATCGAATTGGTTTTTATATTGTTGATAATAACCACATCCGGTTTAAAGGTGTTCTGAAATTTTTTAAATTCTTTTTTCAGCTTCACCCAATCCAATAAAAAAGAAATAATATTCATCCCTATTTTAAAGGGATTTTTGGTACTAAAAATCGCAATAGGGTTATCATTTTTCTTTAAAATCTGTATTGGGATTTTATTGGCCTGTACATCTTCTACAAACTCGCTGCAACTGCCCCAGAAATCTACGATAACCGAATTATGCCCCTCTTCATTTAGTCGTTTCGCCAATTCTATGGTACTTTTACGAGCACCACCATGAATTTGAACGGCTTCAAGGAAAATTATATTCATTTTATATCACTTTCATTATTGTTATATAATTGATAAAAATTGAGTTATAAGTTTTTTTTAAAGCTAAGTTTCACATGAATCAACAACCATCATATCTCCAGAGCAAAAAGCCTGAAAATGTTATGATTATTTTCAATAATTAAAATGATTTTTCTTCAGATCTGTGTGTGCAGATATTAATAGCGATGCAACAAAAAATTATCTTTAAAATAATGCAATTATTTAATTAATTTATTATAATAATCACATTATGAATGAATTTTCTCCTACATAAAACAAATATACAAAAAAATAATATGTCACAAATATTTGAATCAAAGATTATTTTCAATAACTTAAGCAAAAAATGAAAATTTACACTCAAATATTAAATTTATGTGAACTCATTTAAAAAATTCCGAACAATTTCATATTCCAGATTTACGTGAGATTCGTTCCAATTGAGGGCTGTATCGAAGAATCCCTGACATCTGTCATAAACATACGGCTGAAACCCATAACTGATTTCTACCATTAATGGCCGGTCTTCAGAATCAAATATAAAATCGTACGCAACGCATATCATTTTCAGCTGCCGGGCAGTTTTGAAAGCAATATCCACTGCTTCAAGATTAAATTTCCCCGGTGCAAATTCCAGCATACCACTGCCGGAAGCCCTGAAATCATTATCCCTGGTATTTCTTTTCAGATAATAGCACTTATCCCCAATTACAATAAGTCTTATATCATAAGTCAGTCCCGGGATAAACTCCTGGAAATAGACATAATTTCTCTGTTTTGGAAAAACCTTGTATTGTTTGTCTACAAAAATCCCTTTAAAACCCCATTTCAGGACCCTAAGGAAATTATGTGTTGTCTTCTGTCTCCAGAATCTTTCGATTGTATCGGTAAAAACGGTCCAGGAATCAAATGCAGCGAACCCGCGGCCAAATGCCTGATTTACAATTTTCCTTGCCTGGCTTTTCGTTTTAACAAGCTTTACATTAATAGATCCTGCCCCACCTTTTAATTTGAAGACTTTCGGAAAGGATGTCTTTTCTACATAATCTTCCGCTTCTTTCTTATGGTAAAAAACATCTGCCTTTACCAATGGCACCCCGAGAGCCTCAAGAAGGTACTTCTGAGCCACTTTATCATCAAAATGCCAATAGGCATCCTCACTTGGGAAAGTCTTTACACCGATTTGACTAATGGATCTGAACAGAGTTCTTGCATGCAGCATATCTTCATAATAATTCTGGTTGAAATGCCACATAAAGTGGGTTACCTTATGTTCTTTAACCTGCGCAATGATATCATTATCAAAGGCATTTATTAGGACATAAGGGATATTTTTCTCTTCCAGATACCCGATCCAGCGATCGGAAAAACTTCCTTTACGGTGATGTATTGCTATCTTCATTTCTTCTTTCTAAAAAATTTATAAAATAATCCTCCACCCATTACACATCTGGCTAATGACAAATTAATAGCAGCTCCCAAGACAGAGTAAAAATGAATCAGGGGATAGGCCAAAATAAAACCTAAAACAGAGGCAAACAAGGTATTCGTCATGACTAATTTATCCTGGCGGTGAACAATAAAATAATTGAGCCCGAAAATATTATAGAGGGTATAACCGAACAATCCTATAGCCAGTATCAACAGTATCCAAAATGCATTTTCGTAGTTCACATTCAGATACCAGAAGATTAATTTATTAAAAACCAGCACTCCGATGATCATGATGCTTATAGTGATCAGCATCATATTTTTATACCACTGGAAAGCATCTTTTTTGCGGTTTAAGAAAGGGAAGAACACACGGGAAAGGATTTCAATCAGGGTAACGATAAGATTCACTACCGTTAAAATAGCCTGATAGATTCCTACCAGCTTCGGCGTTCCTAAAATTCCCAGCAGGAAAGTACTCGTATTATTATACAGATTAGGCACAAACTGGTTGATGAAAATCGGCGAGTTCGTTTTTATTGTTTTTATAATCAGTTTATAAGGCAGGAAAATGAATTTCAGCTTATATTTCTTTACCAGCACATATTGCCCCACTAATCCAGCTCCTACATAACCTGCGCTTTGCAGCAGAGGATAGATCCAGAAGTCGCTTTCTTTTTTAATAAAAATGAAAACACACAGGGTAAAAAACAGCTTAATCCCCAGATTCAGATAGGTGATATAACGCATTTTTTCAATACCCTGGAAGAACCATTCCGGGAACAATACATAACCTAACAAAAGAAGGCTTGTATAAAAATAAATTTCTTTATTTTCGTAAAAAGGTGGATACAGAAAGACTGCAATGGCAATAATAAGCCACGAAAGCAGCAGGAAAAGAGTTTTAATCGTTAAAACTTTACTGTAAATAATATTGAGCTTTTTCGGACTGTCCCGGTAAATAGCCACATCGCGGGTAGCCGTGATCCTGAAACTGAAATCCGTTAAAGCCGTAAAATAAGCAATAAGGGATGCTGAAAAAACAATAACTCCGTATTTTTCAAATCCTATTACCCTTAAAATATAAGGCAGGGTAACCAATGGCAGCAACATTCCTATTAACTGCAATGCAGATAACGAAACGAAGTTTTCCAACAGCGCCTTTTTGTCTTTAGTATTAAAAATCTTTTTTATCCTGTTCACCATTATTTCAAGGTAATCGTTTCGGTGTTATTTTTAAATCTTTGATCATAGCCGTTTGCATTCCTGGAAGTTGCCCCCAGTTTTCCAAAGTCCATTTTCACATTAACCTGGTGTGAAGCGCCCTTAAATGACCTGAATTTTGCGGTTGCGTTATTCTGTGATGAAAAGTTACTGACCGTTATATTTCCGTTCAGCTGAGGGAAGCCTGCATTAGGTTTATCCCTGGTCATCGCCAGTCCGAAGCCTATTTTGGATCCGTTATCTTTAAAATTGTTGATGGCTACTGAAATGGCCTTCTGCTGTTTGCCCACCATATTTCCCGGAGAAATGATGAGGCCGTAGTTGCCGTTGTTTTCAGTTTCAATATTGTTAAGCTTAACATTTTTTACTTCGTAAGAATTGCTGTCCGGCTCAATGTCTATTCCGGCCTGAGGATTGGTTCCTGAGGTATTGGCAATGTAAGCGTTTTCCAATAGCAGGTTGACCACTCCTCCAATGGTTAATCCGTTTCTGCGGTTGTCTTTCAGGATGACATTCTTAATCGTTATATCTGAAGAATTAATGTTGTTCCTGCTTCCTATACAAATCCCGTCTCCCCAGTTGCTTTCGATATAAGATCCGGTAATATTGATCTGGCTGGATGATAAGATATAAATCCCCATTCCCCATTCTCCGGTAGTTGACAAGTGTTTATGCTTGTCTCCGGTGATCGTGGGATAATAAATATCTACATTCTGGATGTTGAACAAATTAAGCATCCCGTTGCGGTCTTTGCTGTTAGGTTTCATAATCAGCTTCGAATTCTTCTGGAAAAGGATTTTCTGATTAGATTTTAAAGCAAGTCCGTTTTCATTGATAAGAACCGGAAAATCAGGCATGATAAGGGTAGAATTCTCACTAATCCCTTTCTGGATATAGGAAGTATAATCCGTATCCCCTTTTTTAGAATACCCTGCCGGCAAATAAGCAGTCAGATCCTTTGCCTTTTGAAAATAGGTATTTTTAACTGTATCGTATCCCGAAAAACGGTCTTTAACATAATATTGACAGCTTCCTAAAAAATATATCAGTACGAAAAATAATAAGATCGGCTTTTTCATTTTGCTAGATTGAATTTGTTAATCATTGTAAAGAATGGTATAAACACAACTAAGTTGATAAATAACGTAGCGGAAAGGGAACCAATATTAATCATCATCGCCGTCGAACAACCAAAGGCTAGAATGATGTATAAGAAAAATAAAACCGGTGAATTTGTGCTATAAGCTTTTGTCTCGAATCTAAAGGCCAGGACAGTTAAAACAAAGATATAAATGTAAAAGAAATACATTGAAAAATGATAAAGTCCTGCCACAGAAACCGGCACAATCTGATCCCTGGAACGTCCTGCTCCGTAGATATGATTATTAAACTTAATATTCGTCTTATAATTATCATTTGAAAACTTCGACAGTACAGGTATATTCTGCGTAATATCGGATATGAAATAATAATATTTGTCAAAAGGATTCACCTGGTTCTTTTGATAGGAATCGTATCCTATAGCATAGTTGGCCACTCCTCCAAAATAAGCATTCAGCTGATGGAGCTTAAAAAAGCCTCCCACATCAGCACTTTTTGCATTGCTGGAAAATTTAGCAAGTGATGCTACTACTAAAATAAGTACGAAGAAAGAAGAGGTATAGGTAACTATCTTCCTCCTGTAAGCCGGGTAAAAATAAATAAGTAACAGGATCAAAGGAAAAGAAGCATACACAATACTGAAGCGGCTGATCCCGATAATTATGGTCGCGTTAATCAATACAATCAGTATCGAAAGCATTAGCTTTGCACCCTGCTTTATCTTAAATGAATTGATTAAGGAAAAGATAAAAAGAACAATATATGCCCTCATCACCGGGAACATAATACTGACTAAAGGAGAAACACTTTCCAGATCCCCGGAAACTTTAAGCTTTAAATAGGTAGCAATATCCCATACAAAACTTAATTTATGCAGGAAACTCCTGTTGGTTGCTATAATTAAGATAAACAGAAAGAAAAGGCCGGTGGTAACAGTATTTAAAGGTAAAAAATCCAATTTTCCTTTCTGCGGCTTCGGTTCTTTTGATAAAGTACAGATATGATAGGCAATCAGTATAAACAACAGCTCAATCAGCATCATAGAAACTGCATAAGCCTCATTAACCGTTGTGCTGCCGAATTTTAATTTGTCTCCGGTGATAAAAAGAAAAGGAATCACCACATACCGTATAATCTGCTGAATGGTAATGATCCAGAAAATAAAATAGGATTTGAGCTTTACAAATATGTTTGAAATAAATAAAGTGAAAAAGCCTAAACCTATGGGTAAAAAATAAACATCCTGATAGGAAGTATTACTGATCTTCCCATAGATAAAGAAACCTATAGAGAAAAACAAAAAACTTAAAGTGAATAAAACTAATTTATATGATTTATTTACCTCCATGCTCAATAGGCTGCTTACTTCTCAGTTTAAATAAATAGTATAATACGGTACAAACATTCTAAAACGAAACAAGTCCGGAAAAGCCGGAAAAAAAAGCAATCTGCCCTTCTCCCGGCTTTATTATATTACAGTCTGGAATCACATTCTTCCAAAACTCCCTTTACATCATAAATGATCCCTTCTTCCTTTAAATAATGACTCAGGTCCATATCCATAAATTCTTTGTGAGCAACCGTAAGGATAATGGCATCAAACTTTTCGTCCGGAATTTCGTTAACGACATTAAGACCGTACTCATGTTTTACCTCTTCAGGTTTTGCCCATGGATCAAATGTAGTCACGTGTAAAGCATAGTCCTCAAGACCGTGAATCACGTCTACCGCTTTGGTATTCCTTACATCAGGACAGTTTTCTTTAAACGTAATTCCTAAGTTTAAAACTCTCGCCCCGTTAATCGTGATTTTCTTCTTGATCATGGTTTTTACCAGCTGGGAAGCCACATACTGCCCCATAGAATCGTTAAGACGGCGTCCTGCCAGTATAATTTCAGGGTGATACCCGTTTTCCTGGGCTTTCTGTGCCAGGTAATAAGGATCTACACCAATACAATGCCCGCCTACAAGCCCCGGTTTGAAAGGTAAAAAGTTCCACTTCGTTCCTGCAGCTTCCAATACCGCATGGGTATCGATATCCAAAAGATTGAAAATTTTTGCCAGCTCATTGACAAAAGCAATATTAATATCTCTTTGTGAGTTTTCAATAACCTTGGCAGCCTCCGCAACCTTGATTGTCGGAGCCAAATGGGTTCCGGCAATGATCACAGATTTATACAGGTTGTTGACAATCTCTCCTATTTCCGGTGTAGAACCCGAAGTAACCTTCAGGATTTTCTCTACCGTATGCTCTTTATCTCCGGGGTTGATACGTTCCGGCGAATATCCTGCAAAAAAGTCCTCATTGAATTTCAACCCTGAAACTTTTTCCAGGACAGGAATACATTCTTCTTCGGTAACGCCCGGATATACAGTGGATTCATAAATCACAATATCTCCTTTGGACAATACTTTAGCTACAGTTTCCGAGGATTTATATAATGGAGTCAGGTCAGGGCGGTTATGCTTGTCTACCGGAGTAGGAACCGTAACAATGTAAATATTTGCATCCTGAATATCCCTGATATCTGCCGAACAGTACAACCCTTTCTCAGAGGCCTGATTAAAAGGATTTTCCTGCTTTAATACAGCTTTTAATATCTCATTTTCCACTTCCAGAGTATTATCTACCCCTTTATTCAGCTCCTCAATTCTTCCCTGGTTGATATCGAAACCTACCACCGGATATTGGGTTGCAAATAATCGTGCTAAAGGCAGACCTACGTATCCTAAACCGATAACGGCAATTTTATATTGTTTTTCCACAAAAAGTCTATTTAAACTTGTTTATTTTAAATTTTCCCAATACCAGCTGATGGCTTCTTTCAAACCTTTTTCTATGGTATGGGTTGGCTTATATCCTAATAATTTTTCTGCTTTTTCCACGGATGCCAGGGAGTGCGGGATGTCGCCTACACGGTTGGGTCCGTAAATGACTTCAACATCTGCAATTTTCTCATCGAATTCGCTCAAATATTTCTTAAGGTATCCGATCAGGCTGTTCAGAGTTGTACGGTCTCCTACGGCTGTATTATAAACCGTATTCACTGCTTCAGGATTCTCTGTCAGCATCGCTAGCTCATTCATCTGAATCACATTATCGATATAGGTAAAATCACGTGAATAGTCTCCCGTTCCGTTAATTGTAGGAGATTCATGGTTGATCAGTTGTTTTACGAACAAAGGAATCACAGCAGCGTAAGCTCCGTTCGGATCCTGTCTTCGTCCAAAAACATTGAAATATCTCAGACCAATACATTCCATTCCGTAGGTTTTCCCGAATACATCAGCATACAGCTCATTCACATATTTGGTAATGGCATATGGTGATAACGGCTTTCCTATTACATCCTCCACTTTAGGTAATGATGCCGAGTCTCCATAGGTAGAAGATGAAGCTGCATATACAAACCGTTTTACTTTGGCATCACGTGCAGCAATCAGCATATTCAAGAATCCGGAAACATTCACGTCGTTACTGGTAGCAGGATCTTTAATAGATCTCGGAACCGAACCTAAAGCTGCCTGGTGTAAAACATAATCTACATTTTCCACTGCTTTATGACAAACTTCCAAATCACGGATATCCCCTTCAATGAGCTTATAGTTCGAATTCTCCATAAAAGGCTCAATATTATGGCGGTGTCCTGTTGCAAAATTGTCCAGGCAAACAACATAATGTCCTTTATTTAGAAAATACTCCGTTAAGTTAGAGCCGATAAAGCCCGCTCCGCCTGTAATTAAAATTTTATGCATTTCTATGATTTAAAAATTTTCTTCCACCAGCTATTTTTATCCTTGGTCTGGCTGTAGCCATAGCCATAGCTATAATTGTATCCATATCCTCCTGCACGCCTTGAAACATCATTAATGACAAAGGATACATTAGAAAGCTTAGAATCTCTTACCAGATCGTTGGCAAAATCTATCAGTATATTTTTTGATATTCCTGATCTTACTACGTATAATGTTGCGTCTGCCGTATCTGCAATGCTCAGTGTATCTGAAACCAGCATCAGCGGTGCAGAGTCAATAATAATATAAGCATATCTGGATGACATCTGCTCAATAAGCTTTTGGTAGCGGCCGTTAGAAAGCAGCTCCTGTGGATTCGGAGGAATAGCTCCGGCGTAGATAACGTCACATGAAGGATTGGTGGTTGAAGTGTGAACAAGATCTTCCACATTCACCGAATCATCATATAAAAACTCTGTAAGACCTTTTCTTTTTACCGGCTCACTGTCGTATCTCTGGATCTGAGGATTACGGATATCCGAACCAATCAGAAGGGCTCTTCCGTTTTTATTCGCTATGGTAAGGGCAAGATTAACGGATACCAGGGTTTTCCCCTCTCCTTTTACAGAAGAAGTTACCATGATCACTTTAGCTGATTCTTTTGCCGGCAAAACAAATTTAAGGTTGGAAACCAGAACCCTGAATGCTTCCGCCAGTTCTGAAAAGTCGTTTTTCTGCACCAGGTGGTTTTCACTGTCTTTAAGTGACGGAATATCCACCAATACGCCCAGTCGGGAACGTTCTTTGATATCATCCCTGCTGTAGATTTTATCATCCAAAAGGAATAACAGATAAAAAATGGCAAAAGGAATTAAAATTCCAAGGAAAAAAGCACCGGGAAAAATAATATCTTTTTTAGGAGATACTACTGCATCTTCTGTAAATGCCGGGTTAACAATTTTCGCTTTCGGAACATCTACAGACAGATTAATTGCATTTTCCTCTCTTTTCTGAAGAAGAAATAAGAAGAGCTGTTCTTTAAGATTCTGCTGACGTTCAATTCCCCTGTATACTTTAGATTGTCCGGGAACTTTTTCTATAACGTTATTATTTGTTGTGATTTGGTTCTGAAGCTGGGAGATCCCAGTCTGTACGGTTTGTTTCTGCTCACGGATATTGTCACGGATCACATCCTTTAGAGAAGCAATTTCCCTGTTCATTTCTATGACAGCCGGGTTTTCATTCGTAGCCTGCTTCAATGTTTTGTTTCTGCTGATAATAAGTAAATTATACTGAGAAATGGTTTGTTCCAGCGAAGGATTCAGCCCAAGGTTTGAAGGCATTAGCTGGTTGTTGCTTTTAGAAGCTTCCGCCGACAGTGAATTGAGAAGATCCAGCTGAGCCTGCTGCTGAAGAAGCGCTTTGGTATTTTCGCTGGTATTCTGTAATGCCAGTTCTGCCTGGGCCTGTAAATCGACAATACGGTTGCGGTTCTGGAAATCTTCTTTCTGGTTTTCCACTCCGGAAAGATCTTTGGTGATCACTTCCAGTCTTTTGTCAATAAATTCCTGGGTATTCTGAGCCTGTAAATTTTTATCTCTCTGCCCGTCCAGGTTATATTGTTTGGTAACTTCGTTAAGAATGGCTTCGGATTTTTCAGGAAGAGTACCTATCAGGCTGATGTCCATTAGCATAGCCTTTTCATCCGGTAAATTGACCTGAATTGTTTTTTCAAGCTTTTTTACTTTCTCAATAGGATTCCAGAAGATAATTTTATATTCCGATTTTGCAGCAATTGGAGAGTTTCTCTGAAGAATAACTGTTCCAAAATCCAGCTGTACAGGAACATTGAATTTCCCTGTGAATTCCTTTTTTTTATCATTTTCAAGGGTAAACTGGTCTCCCTTTATTTCTGTAATAGAATAAGCGGCTGATACAAACTTTTCTTTGGTATAGGTTAATATCTTTGCCGTAATAGGTATTTTGGAAAATAACTGTGAATCTTTAATCTCCCCCGCACTGTAGTACTCTACATTAAGGTTAAGGTTTTTCACCACCTGCATAAGTATGGGTCTGGAATTCACAACAGCCGCCTCACTTTTAAGCTCATCTGAATTGCCCAGGCCTATTCCCAGGTTATCAAGATCTGCTAACGCTGAAGAAAGGTCGTTTTGTTTTTTATCAAATTTAAGAGTGGTTTTGGACTGGTATTTAGGCACACTATACCTCAGATAGATATAAGCACCTGATAAAAAGATCAAAATAGAGGCAATAAACCACGGCCATTTGTAGAGGTATTTGGAAATGGTTTTTCTGATGTTCAATTTTTCCTCTTTAGCCTGAAATTCTGTCTGCTGCATATTTTATCGTCTTGTTAAAGCAATAATAAGTGTACCTGCCGTCAGCAAGGCACCGATAATCTGGAACGTAAGCGCCCTGTTCGGGTTGGAATTCGCCTGCACCTGCTTATTTTTATCCGGCTGAACATACAATATGTCGTTTTGCTTCATATAGTAGTACGGTGAGCTTACGATGTCCGACCTGGTAAGGTCAATATTGACTACCTGATCTGCTCCGTCATCTCCGGTCCTGATAAGCTTCACGTTGGTACGGTCCCCAAAATCCGTCATATCCCCTGCAAGGCCAAGTGCCTGGAAAACATTAACCTTTTGGGAAACACTTACTTTCTGACCCGGCTCCTTTACTTCACCCAAAACACTTACATTGAAATTTTTCAGGCTGATGGACACCATAGGATCTGTAAGATATCTTTTAAGACGGGTTTCCAGCTCCTGCTTAAGCTGTACCTGTGTCATTCCTTTGGTATATACATTTCCCAATACCGGGAAAGATATGTATCCTTCTTCATTCACCAGATATTCACTTGGCTGTACATACTGGTTGATTCCCGTATTGGTATCACTTCCTACCTTATTTGTTGTATTAAGGTTGAAGGGCTTTACTGCAATTTCGTCAAGTGCAGAAACCAGGATAAGGAGAACATCTCCCTCCTGAATATGTAAACCCTGAAACTTTGCCCTGGACACTTCCTCTTCCATATTATTCTTCGACATGTATACCATATTCTGCTTGGGCTTACACGATAGTAAAATAACCGAAAACAGTATCAGATACGTAATAATAGTTTTATTCATATGTTTTTTTAATCTATTGTTTTAACGCTCAGCTTATTAGATTTTATCATATATGGAGCGTACTACGAATATTTTTATTTATTATCTAAATTTCACTTATACGTGAAAATCTATAACGTGCTCTATTATTTTAAGATTAATTCTTTTCGCAGCAATTTTCGTTCCGATTGAAATAAATTAGCAAAAATATTTAATTATTTTTATTTCTTTTTTTACATAATTAAAACTATGTTACTGATAGACTTCATGTTCCGGTGTTTTATCTAAAATTTCAAATTCTGAATTATTGCTTATAAATTCCGGAACAATCACTTTTAAAATTTTAACGACCTGCAGACTGTCCTTTTTTATAGCCGAACGCATGATCTGTTTGCATAAAAGCTCAATGTCCTCAAATTCCATCAACGGGTCCCTTGAGATCATTATTTTTTCATGATGGGTAGGAATGGTCGTGGAATTATCTGTTAAAAGCTCCTCGTAGAGTTTCTCACCTGGCCTCAAACCGATAAATTCTATTTTGATATCAACATCCGGCGTATACCCGGATAGCTTTATCATCCTTTTTGCCAGATCCAGAATTTTAATGGGTTTTCCCATATCAAAAACATAGATCTCACCTCCTTTCCCCATGGTTCCAGCCTGAAGCACCAATTCACAGGCTTCGGGAATCGTCATAAAATAACGGATGATATCGGGATGGGTGATGGTGACCGGACCTCCTTTTTCGATTTGCTTTTTGAAATGTGGAATAACAGAACCGTTAGATCCCAAAACATTTCCAAAGCGGGTGGTGATAAATTTCGTCATGTTTCCCGGAGAGTTTTGTAACGACTGCACAAAAAGCTCAGCCGCCCTTTTGGAAGCTCCCATCACGTTGGTAGGGTTCACAGCCTTATCTGTAGAGACCATGACAAAACAATCCACATTATATTGTTTGGACAGCAAAGCTAAGTTCTTAGTTCCTCCAATATTAACAAAGATAGCTTCATGAGGATTATCTTCTATTAAAGGAACATGCTTGTAGGCTGCGGCATGGTAAACTGTTGAAAAGCGGTACTGTTCAAATAAGCTTTCTAGCCTGTAATGGTTTGAAATATCTGCCAGCACAAACTTGAAGTTTTGATGGGGAAATCTCTCCAGCAATTCAAGCTTAAGTTCATATAAAGGAGATTCAGCCTGATCCACAACCACGATAAGCGATGCACCCAACCGGGCAACCTGCCTCACAATTTCACTACCTATTGATCCCGCTCCTCCGGTGATGAGAATATTTTTATCAAAATGAGCGCTTTTCACCTCTTCATTTTCTATTTTTATAGGCCTTCTTTCCAACAGGTCTTCAATCTGAAGCGGGCGGATACTTCCCACAAGACCTTCTTCGGTAACTTTGCTGATATCAGGCGCCTTCAGCACTTTCAAGCCTTTGTCCAAAGCAAGAGTAATCCACTCCTCCATTTTCGGTCTGCTCATCGTCTCCCTGATTAGAACTGCATCAAACCGGCTGGTAAGATGATCATTTTTAAGAAGTTCCGTTTTATTATATACCTTATAGCCCAGAAGCATTGCTTTTTTGGAATCAGGTCTGGCACTAAAAAAACCTGCTAACCTATAATCCTGCCCAGGACTGTGAATAATAGCGTTGGCGAGTGATACAGATTCATCTTCCACTCCGGCAACGGCGATCCTTAACCTGGCCGAGCCATTACCAGCCCGCATAAACATTTTAAAAAGCTTCTTGGTAACCATTCTGAAAAAGAACATCAGAAAGACAGAAATAAAGAAAAATAAAAAAAGCGCAGGGTACAGATACACAGGCTTTCCTAAAGTGACATGCGAAATATAACTCAACCCCAGCAATACCAAGAGAGTACTACCAGAAGACCACAAAATCCTGAAAAAATCAAAAAAGGTGGAATATCTTATAATTCCCGCATAAGTTTTAAAAAGAAGCATAAACAGAATATTAACAAGAATAACCACAAAAATTTTCTCATTGGAATATTCAGTAAAATTAATTTTTACATGCAGGTTTATTAAGAATAGATACGTAGTTAATACAGAAAAACAAACGATTGAAACATCAATAAAAAAAACCAGCCACCTAGGTATATATCTTAATTCTTTGATTTTAAAAACATTCACCATACTACAAAAGACCTAAAACGTTATTTTTTTGCTTAATTCAACATTTGGTGGTTTTTAATTTTAAGCAAATATAATTAATTATTAATGATATTTTTCAATAATATTTATTAATATATACATAATACATTACAAATATCACAATATAATTAACCTTTAAATATTCATATCTTATTGCATTACAATATTTTCAGCTTTAAATTCGTATAACAAAACGTGGATAATATTTAACATTTTTTAATAGTAATTGTAAATTTTCAGTAGCTTGAAAAGTGAAATATCAGATATTTAAAATTCCATATACATAAAAATATGATCATAGCATTGCAGACAAAAAACGAATAAAAAAAGAAAGAATGTTTATTTTTCTAAAAATTATTTGAATAAACGTTTAACCAAAATTTAATAATTAAGCTGAATTGATTAACAATTTATTAATATTAAAGCACATTACAACATATAAATAATTGAAAATCAATTTTTTATAATTTTAAATTAAAATCCGCCAAATTACATTTTTTTCTGAAACCACCAAAAAAATACAGCTATTGTTTTTTTACTATTTTCTGAAATATTTTTGTGCAATAATAAAATAAAATGAAAAGGTCTTCTATAAAAGATATTGCTAAACTGGCAGGAGTTTCCGTAGCCACCGTATCTTATGTTCTCAACAGAAAGGAAGGACAGCGTATCAGCGAGGAGACCAGGAAAAAAATTTTTGAAATAGCTGAAACGATTAACTACACTCCCAATAAGATCGCAAAAAGCCTTAAAACCAATAAGACAAAGCTTCTGGGACTGATCGTAGCAGACATCTCCAATGACTTCTATTCCCATATGGCCAGGAACCTGGAAGATAAAGCTCTAAAATTAGGTTATACCCTGATCATTGGCAGCTCTGATGAAAATGCAGAAAAATTTGAAAAACTTACTGAGCTTTTTTCACAGCAGCAGGTGGACGGAATGATCGTTGCTCCTGTAGCAGGATCAGAAAAGACCCTTGAAAACCTTATTCATATTAAATACCCTGTTGTAACTATTGACAGGTATCTTAAAGGGGTTTCTGTTCCAGGAATTACCATTGATAATCAGGAGATCGCAGAGAGTACAGCCCATCTGCTTCTTAATAAGGATTTTGATAAAATGATCTATATTGGCTATGAAACTGAGCTCCCGCACCTGCTTGACCGTCAGCATGGCTTTGAAAAAGCAGTAAGCTCTTCCAAAAAAACAGTTGAAATACAATATCTACTGATAGGATTGGAAAATATCGCACAGGAAGTACATTTACAACTTGAAAAGATGCTTGGGAAAACTCCTGAAAATACAGCGTTATATTTTTCCAGTAATAAACTTGCAGTAGCGGGGCTTTCCTACCTCGTTAAAAACAATATAAAAGTTCCCGAGCAGGTATCTGTAATCGCATTTGATGAAACTGATGCCTATGACCTTTTTCCTACAGAAATTACCTACATCCAGCAACCGATTGAAGAAATGGCAGAAGAGGCTATTAAGCTTCTGGACGGACAAATCACTAATTATACGGCAACCGGAAAAAGAATAACATTATCCGCAAAACTGGTTGCTAAAGCGTCTTTAAAAATTAATTTAACCTAAAACATTTTTTTTAAATATTAACTTAAACGTTTAACCTAATATGATAACAAATAAATACAACTATGTCGTTTGCTTTGGAGAAGTTCTGTGGGACGTTTTCCCTACCGGATCCAGGGCTGGCGGGGCACCATTTAATGTAGCCTATAATCTTTTTAAAATGGGAATTGATGCCAAAATGCTCAGCAGAATCGGGAAAGATGAATTAGGACACCGTCTTCTTAATCAAATTAAAGACTGGAGAATAACTACAGAATTCATACAGGTAGACCAGGAAAAAGCCACAGGAACCGTGCTTGCCGATTTTGATGAGCATGGGGAAGCTGTATATGACATTGTAAAAGAAGTGGCCTGGGACTATATTCAACCTCTACCAGAACATAAAGAACTAATACAGAATTCTGAAGCCTTTGTTTTTGGAAGCCTGATTACAAGGAATAAAACATCCCAAAATACGCTGCTGGAACTTTTGGACTATTCAAAATTCAGGGTTTTTGATGTCAACTTCCGCCCTCCTTTTATCGATTTTGAATTCATTAAAAAGTTATTGCATAAAGCTGATCTTGTTAAAATGAATAAGGCAGAACTTAGAACAATTCTTGAATATCTCGGTGAAGATTATGTGGATGAAGATACCAGCATCAGACATCTTCAGGCTTATTTTAATTTGAATGAAATCGTTCTTACCAAAGGAAGTAAAGGGGCCAGATATTTTGTGGGGAATACTGCTTATGACTTTCCGGCTGTTCATATTGAAATTGCAGACACTGTGGGTAGCGGAGATTCTTTTCTGGCCGGATTCCTGTCAAAGAGAATTCAGGGCAGATCACCGGAAGAGATCATGAAACAGGCAACGTCGCTAGGCGCTTTTATTACGTCAAAATCAGGAGCCTGCCCGGATTATACCTATGAAGAATTCAGAACCTTCAGAGAAAAAAACAGCTGTAAAACCCCTTAAAAACATACGATATGAATACTCCAAAATTTACAGATAAGAAATACTACATCATCCTGTCCTTTGTTACTTCATTATTTTTCTTCTGGGCCATTGCACTTACCATGGGTGATGTTCTGAACAAACATTTTCAGAATGTTCTTCATATTTCGAAGTCCAAATCAGGGCTGGTGCAGCTTTCCATTTTTGGGGCCTATGCACTTATGGGTATTCCGGCAGGCTTATTTATGAAAAGATTTGGTTATAAATTAGGCGTCATCTTAGGACTCTCATTATTTGCATTAGGATCTTTTCTGTTTATTCCGGCAGCCAATACTTCTTCATTTGACTTTTTCAGATTGGCTCTTTTTGTTCTGGCAATGGGAATGGCAACCCTTGAAACCGTAGCTCACCCTTTTGTAGCGGCTTTGGGTGATGAAAGAACGAGTGACCAGAGGGTTAACTTTGCTCAGTCATTTAACGGTCTTGGAGCCATTATCGGCCCTCTGTTGGGTGGATATTTCATTTTCGGAACTCCTGATTCCGGATCAGGATCTCTGGATTCAGTAAAAAATCTTTATACATGGATTGGGATTGTAATTCTGGCAATTACCCTGATTTTCAGTTTTATCAAAGTGCCGGATCTCAAAGATCCTCATGCGGAAGACATCATCATTTCAGAAAATGAAAAAGGAGAAGACCTGTCCGTATCCGATCCTCATGCACCGCTTTATAAACAGAGACATTTTATATTTGCAGTTATTGCCCAGTTTTTTAACATTGCCGCGCAGGGCGGGACATGGGCTTATTTTATTAATTACGGTGTCGAAAAAATGCATCTTCCGGAGATACAGGCTTCCTATTACTTTTCCCTGAGCATGGCGATGATGATGATTGGAAGATTTATCGGAACTTTCCTGATGAGATTTATTGCTCCCAACAGGCTGCTGGCTATCTTTACAGCATGTAATATCGTTCTGTGCCTGATTATTTCACAGAGTTTCGGATGGGTATCATTTATCAGCCTTATTTTGCTCAATCTGTTCCTGAGTGTCATGTATCCTACTATTTTCAGTCTTGGACTCAAAAGATTAGGGTCAAAAGTTCAGCAGGCCTCATCATTCCTGGTTATGGCAATGTTTGGAGGAGCTGTTTTCCCTCCGATCATGGGCAGAATTGCAGAAAAGGATATTGCCCATGCTTACCTTCTTCCTATTCTCTGCTATGCGGTTATTTTGTTATTTGCATTAAAGTTCTACAAGCCCAAAACACTTAAATAATCCCTATGAAAACAAGACTTTTATTAGTCTGGTGCATTTTACTTGTATGCATCAGCAGGGAAATTAATGCCCAGATCACGATAACCAACAAAAAGTTTTCCTTTGGTACAACCGGTAGAATCGGAGCAGGCTATTCACCAAATACCGATGGAAAAACAGGAAGACAGCTGAACCTGAACAACCAGGGATCGTTAGGAGGCAGAATGGATCAGGGAGATTATGTTGACTTTTTACCGGCTTTTCATTTCAGCCCGGTGGTAAACGGTGACAGCACAAAAAACACAAAAATCGACATGCAGGCAAGACTGAGCTTTTACTCTGGCGGAACTTTTCTGGGAAATGTCGATTCAAAATCCAACCAGGGGATGATTATTGCCTTACCGGAAGCTTTTGTGGAGGCCAGAAACATTATGGGAAGCGACTGGGATGTGTGGGCCGGATCAAGATGGCTGAGATATGATGACATTCACATTGCAGATTATTTTTATTTTGATGATCATTCGGCAACCGGTTGGGGTCTAAGACACAAAAATACAAGATTTTCTATGTTTTTCCCGGCGGCTATCGATACCGCGGCCAGTAACTCCACTCCCTATTCTTACACCAATGTGATCAGCGGATCAAAAAACCTGATCTACAGGCAGAGAGAAGTTTTTGTCCTGGAGCAGATCCTGCCATTTAAAAATACAAAACACAAACTGAAATTGCTGGCAGAATTTCATCATGTAGAAAAATCAGGGGGAAATTCCGTAGAGCAATACCCATCTGACCGGGGCTGGGTTTTCGGAGCTAAATTAAATACAGATATTACAACAACAATTCCGGGTTCATTCAATCAGCTTTCTGTAAGGTACGGAACCGGAATTGCCAACGGAGGCGATAATGGAAATACACAGACCTGGCGGACCTACGGAGCACCTGATGAAGTTACAAAAACCTATAAAGGAGCCTACTCTCTTACAATTGTTGAACATTTCCTCTGGAATATCTCCAACCGGTGGTCGCTTAATCCTTATGCGGTTTTCACCAAAAGTAAAGGAGGATCAACCGGTAATGATAAAGCTCCGGACTATTATAGCCGTGAAATTTTTAACAGAAAAACAGAATTTAATACGGGAATAAGGGCTACCTATTATTTTAACAACTGGTTTCATATCCTTTCTGAATTCCATTATGCAACACGAAAAAACGGAACCCAGGATGCAGCATCGATGATGAAGCTGGTTTTGGCTCCTACCATTGTTCCTACAGCTGAACGCAGTGTCTGGGCAAGACCCCATATCCGTTTTATTGCAGAAGTATCAAGGTATAATGACCAGGCTATGAACAGTCTTTACTCACCGTTTTTACAGCAGTCCGGAGCAAAAAGATTCGGGACGTATTTCGGAATACGGACAGAATGGTGGATTTTTTAAATAAAATAAAGAAAATATGATGAATATAAAATTGGGGGCTTCCCTACTCTCCTGGATCACTCCGTTATGGAATGCGGAATCAGGTAAATATGCCATAGAGAAAACCTCTAAAGCGGGGTTTGATCTTATCGAAATACTACTGCCGAATTCAATGGATTTTGATGCTAAAACGGTAAAAAAACAGCTGAAAGACAATCATCTGGAAGCGGTATGCTCGCTGAATCTTCCAAAAGATGCCCATATCGCATTCTATCCCGAAACCGCAGAAAAGCTTATCAAAAAAGCGATCGATAAAGTTGATGAACTGGAAACCACCCTGCTGGCCGGAGTTTTACACAGCGGAATTGGCGTATTTACCGGTAAACCACTTACAGAAAACGAAAAAGAAATCATTGCTGAAGTATGGTGCAATGTGGCAGATTATGCCCAGACCAGAAATATAGATATCGCCATAGAGCCTATTAACCGCTATGAATCGTATGCCTGCAATACGGCAGAAAATGTCATGGAACTCATTAAGAAAACGGGTAAAAATAATCTCTTCCTTCACCTTGATACCTTTCATATGAATATTGAGGAGAATAATTTTTATGATCCGATTATCAATTCCGGAAAAATGCTGAAGCATATTCATGTTACAGAATCTCACCGGGGCATGTTGGGAGAAGGCACCGTCAATTGGGAAGAATTTTTCTCAGCCTTGAAAGAAATCAATTTTGAAGGGAATCTGGTTCTTGAAAATTTCAGTTCCTCAATTCCAGAAATGCAGGAAAAGGTTTCATTATGGCAGAAATCACCTTATGATGCCCAGGAACTTGCTGAAGGAAGCCTTGCCTTTCTAAAGAAGCATATCAAAAATTAAATCACTATTAAAACAATGATTAACATTACAAACTGTTCCGGCAGAAGCTGACCTGTTTTTCCACCAATAGCTTATAGCAGGCTTTGACAGACCTTCTGCCGGTTTTTTTATCATATTCCTGAATTTAGTTGCAGCTCAGGATGTGATAAAATTCTATTATTATTAATTCAAAAGCAGGTAATCTTTAATCGTTTTCAGGACTCCAAAGCTGTCATTGGTACAGGCTTCAAAATTGGCTACCTGCTTTACGTTCGGATGGGCATTCTTCATGGCGTAAGAATATTTGGCATTCTTCAGCATTTCTATATCGTTCATATAATCCCCGAAAGCCATCGTATTTTCAGGAGAGATGCCCAACGATTTCTGAAGGATTTTCAGCGCATTTCCTTTATTGATATCCTTATTCATGACATCCAGCCAATATTCTCCGGAAACTACCACTTCCAGACCGAATTCTTCAAATCTTTTAAGAGCCGGATACAGATATTTTTCAGCTCCTTCAGAATGATAGACTGCTATTTTAAAGGCTGTATCGTCAATTTTTTCCGTAAGATCATCCTTCTTCATGTTTTCAGTATAATACTTAGAGAAAAAATCCACAAACTGCTGATCTTCGGTTTCATAATAAGCCATTTTTTTAGCTGACAATACGGCTTTGGCTCCCGGTATTTCGCGGATAGCCCTGATGATCTCGACAATATATTTGTATTCCAGTGTATCGGCAAAAAGCTCCTGATCTTTATAGACTACGTAGCCTCCATTTTCAGCAATAAAACCGATTTCGCTTTCTATCTCTCCGAAATAATGGGTAATGCCCGGCATCTGTCTTCCGCTTGCAGGTACAAACAGAATGTTTCTTTTCTTCAGTTCTTTGTAAATCTCCGAAAACTCAGGACTCATTTCATGGCTGGAATTGAGAAATGTCCCATCCATATCCGTCACAATTAATTTAATCTCTTCCATAATTTTATTGGGAAATGCAATATTCTGCAGGTATCAGAATCACAATTTGCTTATTCTTTTCCAAAGATATTGATTTTATTATTTTTTCTTGTAATGAATGGTGGGAAGGCTTTTTAATATTGCGGCACTTTGTTCCGGGGTAATATCCCGCTGAGGTTCTGCCAGCATTTCATATCCTACCATGAATTTTTTTATTTCCGCGCTTCTGAGCAACGGAGGATAAAAATGCATATGAAAATGCCATTCCGGGTGTTCTTTTCCATCTGTAGGTGACTGGTGGATTCCCGCAGAATAAGGAAATGATCTTTCAAAAAGATTATCATAAATCGTGGTCAGATCCTTAAGTACAGCAGCAAGAGATTCTTTTTCTTCTTCAGAAAATGCCGCAATATTTTCTCTTTTCTGTTTACTGATAATTATTGTTTCGTAAGGCCAGGATGCCCAAAACGGTACCAATGCAGTAAAATGTTCATTTTCTGTGACAATGCGTTCCCCAGCTGAAATTTCCTGCTGAAGATAGTCTTCCAGCAATGTTCTTTTATTCTTTTCAAAATAGGATTTCAACTGGCCCTGAGTTTTCTGAACCATAGCCGGGATTGAAGACTGTGCCCATATCTGGCCGTGCGGATGAGGATTACTACAGCCCATGATGCTGCCTTTGTTTTCAAAAATCTGAACATAGTTGATAGGGTCCAGAGCGGCCAGTTCGTTGAACTGCTCCTGCCATACATCCACCACATTCTTTATCTGTTCCACAGACATTTCCGGTAAGGTAAGACTGTGGTCGTCAGAAAAACAGACTACCCTGTTGATTCCGCGTTCCGGAAGAAGGGTAAAAAATCCGGAAAGTTCTTCAGAAAAATCAACTTCTTCATTCAGCAATGCTCCGAAATCATTATCAAAAACATATGTTCCTTTATAGGCAGGATTATGGCTTCCATTAGCTCTCTTATTTCCGGAGCACAGATAGCAGTCAGGATCGTAAGAAGGGCGGTCTTCTTCTGCTGTTTCCTCTCTCTGCCCCTGCCATGGGCGGTTTGCCCGTTGTGGAGAAACCAGTATCCATTCATCCAAAAGAGGATTGTATCTTCTGTGGGGATGCTTATTACGGTCAAATGATGTATTCATTGGTATATTCTTTTATCCCGTCGGAAATTTTAACCTGATAAACTTTCATCCGGATGTTGAAATGTTCAAGATATTTTTCACTGATGGTTCGGATCACTTCTTCAGCTTTATTTTCCTGAATAAGGTTGATGCTGCAGCCTCCGAAACCACCACCCATAATTCTTGCTCCCAATACTCCTTCCTGTCGCAATGCATTTTCCACTAAAAAATCAAGTTCATCACAACTGACCTCAAATTCAGTTGAAAGCCCGGCATGGGTTTCCGTGAGAAGAGTTCCCAGATATTCCATATTTCCTTCCGAAATAGCTTTTGCTGCCATTTCCACCCTCTGGATTTCTTTCAGCAGGTAAAGACATCTTTTGTATGAAACACTTCCCGTTTCTTCTTTTACATGCTCAAGCATTGCCAACGTAAAATCTCTGAATTTTTCAATTTCCGGAAAGTTTTTCCATAAAACTTTTTTCCCATGTTCAACATCTTTACGTCTTTCATTGTAGCCGGATGTCAAATGGGTATGCTTTACACAGCTGTCGAAAAGCAACAGGCTGTACCCTTTAAGGTCTGCATCAAAATATTGATGTTCCAGGGAATGGCAGTCGAGCATAATCACCTTGTTTTCCTTCCCGAAAACGGAAGCAAACTGATCCATAATTCCGCACTGGACTCCTGCAAAAGTATGTTCTGATTTTTGCCCGATCACTGCAATCTCTTTTTTGGACAGCCGAAGATCAAAAAGCTCATTGAGGATGTAGGCAAAACCACATTCAAGGGCTGCCGAAGAAGAAAGCCCGGATCCCATCGGGATGGTACTGCTGAAAACAATTTCCATTCCGCAAAATCGGTTTTCCGGCTTCTGCAACTGGCTGAAAACGCCCAGAATATAGTTCATCCACATCTGCCGAACCGGCTTTATCTCCATCGTGACATCAAATGTATATTCTTCTCCGAGGTCTTTCGCGATGATCGTACAAAAATGGGTCTGTGGCAGCTTGCGGACAGCAAAACAGATGTATTTGTCTATGGCAGCGGGCAATACCAAACCATCACTGTAATCTACATGTTCGCCGATAATATTAATTCTTCCCGGCGAAAGGAAAATGTGTTCGGGCTCTGCGTTGAATTCGGCCTTAAACTTTTTTATAGTTGGGTTGATTAACTGTTCATGCATAACCATCTTTTCTCTGCCTAATCTTATTTCATTTTTTGTGAATCTTTGATGAACTGTTCCAATCCTGAATCTGTCAGCGGATGTTTAAGAAGAGAAAGTATAGGAGCCAGCGGACAGGTCACGACATCAGCTCCGATCTTTGCACAATTAACAATATGCATGCTGTGTCGGACAGAAGCAGTCAGTATTTGTGTCTGAAAAGCGTAATTGTCATAAATTGTTCTGATTTCCGAGATCAGATGAAGCCCGTCTGTAGAAACATCATCCAGCCTTCCCAGAAACGGAGAAACATAGGTAGCTCCTGCTTTGGCAGCCAGCAATGCCTGCCCGGCAGAGAAAACAAGCGTACAGTTTGTCTTTATTCCTTTCTCAGAAAAATAACGGATGGCTTTGATTCCATCTTGAGTCATTGGAACTTTTACAACAATTCTCGGATGTAATGCAGCAAGCTCTTCACCTTCTTTAACCATTTCTTCGAAAGTAATTCCCAATACTTCAGCACTTACATCCCCGTCCACGATTTTACAGATTTCAAGGTAATGATGATGTATATTCTGTTTTCCGGAAATTCCCTCTTTCGCCATAAGTGAAGGATTGGTGGTTACCCCGTCCAGAACTCCAAGGACATGAGCTTCCTCTATCATTGCCAGATTGGCGGTATCAATAAAAAATTTCATAAATGTGACTATTATTTATAAGTGTTAAATTTACACTTATATTTTAATAAATCATCATGAGAATGTAAATTTTATTGCCTGTAGAAAATTATTCTGTGAAATAATTAAATTCTTTCCTGTATTGGGAAGGGCTTTTTTGGATATATTCTTTAAAGGTTTTATTAAAATAGCTGAAATTATTAAACCCGGATTCAAAGGATACTTCCGTAATGCTTAAAGGCTGTTCTGCAAGCAGCTTAAGGGCATGGGTAATCCTGTACTCGTTCACAAACCGGGTGAAGGTTTTGTTCGTAATTTTTTTAAAGTAGCGGCAAAAAGACGGTACTTTCATATGGGCAAGATCAGCCACTTCCTCCAAGGTAATGGCTTCTTTGAAATGATCTTTCACATAATTAAATATCAGATTGATTCTTTCATTGTCTTCAATCTGGATCTGCAGATAATATTTTCCTGCATTCAGGATCCTGTAATCCTGGGTAACGGACAGCTCATCCAATATCTTCAGAAATCTGCACAGCTTATCCAAAGAAGAAGCTTCATGCATCTCAACAATCTCTTTCCCTATTTTTTTCTTCATCTCTTCTCCGAATACAATTCCCGCTTTTGACTTTTCCAGCAAAGCCGAAATCCTTTGCATCTCCGGTATATCCCAAATTGGTTCTCCTAAAAAATCGGGTTTAAACTGGATCACCATCTCGTAATCATTGTAGGTATTTTCATTGGTGAGTCCGCAGTGGGGAAGATTGCTTCCTATCAGAACCAGGTCTCCATCTGAAAAATAGGTAATGCTGCTTCCGATCTGTCTTTTTCCGGAACCTTTGCAGACAAAAATCAGTTCAATCTCGGGATGGTAATGCCAGACATGGGATTTTATATTCTCATTGGCCAGAAATTTCAGGCTGGTAAAACTGCTTCCTATAGTCGGCCTGATTGCTTCAAAAGAAGGGTTTACATGTTTCATAGACCAAAAATAAATAATTCATATGCAAAATTAACAAATAACACACCAATAAGATTAAATTAAGTTAATATAGTACATAAATATGGGAATTTAATTATAGCCTGAGAAGTATTGCTGCCATAGCTTTGCAATAATAATTCTAAAAGCCTTAACCCATGAGCACATTATTAAAAGCCGTATTTTTTGCAGGAGCCTTATTGTTCTCAGCAAATGTAATGAGTAAGGACAGAGATTTTTCCCTTTCCTTTGGAAACGTACAAGCCAAAACTTTAAGCTTTGAGCTTTCAAATGCCAGAAGTGTATCTGTTTTTGTTTACAACAGCGCACATGACGAGTTATTCTCTGAAAATCTTGCCGATGGGGACCATGTGACAAAGACCTATGACCTTCAGGATTTTGAGCCGGGAACGTATTATCTGGTAGCAGAATCGGAAGTGAAAATAGAAAAATACAGAATAAAAATCACAGACGGAAATGAAATAGAAGTGGAAAAAACACCAGTAAGCGCAGTCAACAAGCCTGAATATTCCGTTTCCGGGCACATGGCAAAGCTGCGTATGTCTGATGTAAAAGGACCTGTAAGCATTTCGGTATATGATCTTTCCAATACAACTTATTATACTTCGAACAAAGAATATGCTGACGGCAAAGTGGATCTTACTTTTGACCTGGATCCAAAAACAGCAGATCAATACATTATCCGTGTTGAAGAAAAAGGAAATGTTTTTAATAAAATAATTTCTCTAAAATAAATTCACATTTTCAAACTAATTATATACCCATTCCGGATTATACGGAATACAATTTTCACGTACAGTTTTTTTTATGAGGCAGCTCTCATTTCCGATCAGGAAAAAGAGCTGCCTCATTTTTTTAATTGTGATGCCCCATGTCTAGCTTAACTTTCTTCAAATCTTCCAGTTCATGAACAGGACGTTCTATATCATAAGGAATAGGCTTTTTTGAAAAAGTCTGGAAATACAGCAGGCAGGCATCTTTCCACCATACCGCATCCCTGGACTGAATTCTGAACTTGGACTGAACATCGGCAAACCTCTGTCCGTCTATATAAGGCTCCATCTTGTCCCATATTTTCTGATAGTCCCTTACCTTTTTCACTCCAGAATCATACGTATAGCACAACTCATCCCACAACGTTTTCCCGTCTTTCATTGTATAATCCCATGGAACATGATGAAACCACAGAATAAGATTTTCCGGGCAGGTTGATATATTTCCATATCTTTCATTAAGCGGCGGAAAATACTGTGAGACAGCATTACTTCCTGTTTTTGTTCTGTCAAATCCTACTCCCTGAGCATCAGCCTGATGATAATAGACAGGTGACCAATCCGGTCTTCCTCCTTTATAATCTCCCCACGGTTCAGGACCATAGTGATGCCCTCCTGCAAAAATATGGTGCAGTCCCAAAGGCATCATATAATCTACAGCAGTTTCCCTGGAGGAAAGCATCATTTCCTTTACAGGATTCACAAAGTTTTGACCATCAGTAAACGTCATTTTAATCCATTCATCTGCAATCTGCTCTGAACTCAACTCGTGATTCCATGCTAATCTCCCGAATGCATACCAGTTGGCCTGTGCAAAATGATGACCCGTCCAGTTGGTATCTTCCCCGATATTGGCAACGGCTGAAATAGCTGTAATTTTGGCAGGTCTTAATGTCCCGTCCGTAATTTTCGCAATCGTGGATCCCTGACCGTCAGAATAGGTATCACTTTCCAGTGTTTCTTTGAATAAAGGAGCCAGAAAAACCAGATGATTTGAAAAGCCCAGATATTCCTGTGTGATCTGAAACTCTACCATTTCGGAAGTTTTTTTCAAAGCGCCGAAAAGTGGGTTAAACGCTTCGCGGGGCTGGAAATCAACAGGGCCGTTTTTGATCTGAATGATTACATTATCCCTGAATTTACCGTCCAGAGGAACAAATTCCAGATAAGCCTGTTTGGCTCTGTCATCTTTGCTGGGACTGTAGACAAATGCTCTCCACATTACGATTCCATGGTAAGGTTTCAAGGCATCAGCCATCATATTGGCTCCCTCTGCATGGGTTCTTCCGTAATCCTGAGGTCCCGGCTGTCCTTCGGAATTGGCTTTCACCAAAAATCCGCCGAAATCAGGAATCAGTCTGTAAATTTCAGCAGCTTTATCTTTCCACCATTTTTGTACGTCTTTATTTAATGGGTCTGAGTTTTGTAATCCTCCCAGGACTTTGGGTGAAGAAAAATTCACGGAAAGATATACCTTTATGCCATAAGGTCTGAAAATATCAGCCAGAACCCTGACTTTTTTAAGATAATCTTCCCTAAGCATATTGGGAGATGCATTGACATTATTCAAAACAACGGAATTAATTCCCACAGAAGCATTCGCTCTTGCATATTCTTCATAACGGGGAGATATTTTTCCGGGTAAATCTTCCCATTTCCAGAGTGATCTTCCGGCATAGCCTCTTTCAATACTTCCGTCCAGGTTGTCCCAATGGTCCAGAACCCTTACATCGTATGAAGGTTTTTCAATATTGTTTAAATGAGACAGATCGGCTTTTGTCTGCTGTAAGCGTAAAATATGGTAAACGCCATACAACAGTCCTATTTCTTTGCCTGCAGAAATAACGATTCTGTCAGGTGTAGAAACAATTCTGTAGCCGTCTTTCAGATTTTTGTCTTTATTTTCCGTACGAAGTTCCACCGTTTGTCCCTGCCAGTGGCTGCTCAGCTCTTTTCTGGCAATGTTCAGCGTAGGACTGTTCCCTTTGGAAATGATTTTATCTGCTGATATGCCGTTTTTTGCAGGAAACCGAAGCCATAGCTGACTTCCGTCTTCCGCGAAAATGAGTAACGGAATGGTCAGAAAAAATAGAATGTATAGTCTCAGATATCGCATTGAAAAATTTTAAATGATTAAAGATGACTATGACTGTCCTTCCAGACCTTCAATCGTTTTGATTTTGCCTTCGTTATCATATTCCAGTTCAATCATTTTCATACTTCTGAGCCATGTTTTGCCTCCACTTGGCACAGAATCATGAAAAAACAGGTACCATTTCTCTTTAAATTCCACAATGCTGTGATGGGTTGTCCACCCTACCACCGGAGTAAGAATTTCACCCTGAAAAGTAAACGGTCCGTAAGGATTATCCCCGGTTGCATAGCAAATCAGGTGGGTGTCTCCCGTAGAATAAGAAAAATAATATTTGTCATTGTATTTATGCATCCATGAAGCTTCAAAAAAACGGTGCTTATCGCCATGAAGCAGTGGTTTCCCGTTTTCATCGAGGATGATAACGTCTTTAGGCGCTTCGGCAAATTCAAGCATATCATCACTTAGCAGAGCCACCTTTGAGTGAATCGCAGGCTCATCATTTTCAGGAATTACAGCGGATTCAAGTGCTTTATTATCTCTGTAGCGCTGTAATTGTCCGCCCCAGATTCCTCCGAAGTACATATAATATTTGCCGTTATCTTCAAAAATGCAGGGATCAATGCTGTAACTTCCCATCATCGGATGTTTTTCAGGAATAAAGGGACCGTAAGGTTTGTCACTTACTGCAACTCCTATTCTGAAGATATCATTCTGATCTTTCAGAGGAAAATACATATAATATTTCCCGTCTTTAAAGGCGACATCGCAATCCCACAGCTGTCTCCCTCCCCATGGAATATCTTTTACCGAAAGTACCACACCATGGTCTTTTATTTCACCGCCGTCCATATCATCCATTGAGAAGACATGGTAATCATTCATATCGAAGTGATCTCCGTTATCGTTTTCTTCAATTCCGCTTTCACGGTCGTGAGAGGGATAGATATAGATTTTATCTTCAAAAACGTGAACGGAAGGGTCTGCCATATAATCTCCCGGAAATAAATATTTTGATTTTTTCATTAAGTAAAATTCTATTGGATTTTAATTTTTCTCTGCAAGCTTTATTATTTTTTGTACCAAAGGTTTTTCCTGGTCTTTCCTGTCAAACAGTAATGGATAATCTGTTCTTCCTTTCACCGGAAAATCGTTTTTCCAGGACTGCTTATCGGTAACGCCCCATAAGGTTACCCTTCTTATTTTATCCTGGTGCTTCAAAAACAAACCAAAAAAATCGAGGTAACGCTTTTCCCATTTCATTTCTACCTCATTGGGAAGTCCTTTTGTGTAAGGGTTCATTTCTTTCTGATAGGCAACAGTATCTGAAACATTAGCGGAGCTTCCCCATGGAGAAGGCAAAGCACTAATTTCCAGCTCGGTAATATTGACTTTAGCGCCTGCATTAGAATAAGCCAGTATTGCTTTTTCATATTCATCCATGGAAGGGGTATCCATGCCGACGTGGGCCTGCATTCCTACTCCATCAATACGGATTCCTCTTAATTTAAGCTTTTCAACCATTTTGATGACCGTTTTCACCTTTTCAGGATACCATTCATTATAATCGTTGTAATATAATTCGGCATTGGGATCAGCTTCCTGTGCATACTGAAATGCCAAAGGAATAAAATCTTCACCCAGGACTTCGTAAAATTTACTTTTTCTGTAAGATCCGTCTTCAAGAATGGCCTCATTCACCACATCCCATCCTTTGACTTTTCCTTTGTAACGGGAAACTACTGTTGTAATGTGGTTTTTCATGCGTCGTTTCAATACTTCCGGAGAAACGTCTTTTCCATTTTTATCTGAAAAAAACCATTTTGGAAGCTGCGAATGCCAGATTAAAGTATGCCCGATGATGAACATATTGTTTTTCATCCCGAAATCGACAAATTTATCGGCATCATCAAAAAAGAACTTTCCTTCCTGAGGTTGCAGAAACATAGATTTCATGCAATTTTCGGCAACAATAGAGCTGAATTGTTTTTTGATAATCGCTGTAGCTTTCTGATCTGTCCCGTCAATCTGGGGAAGGCTCATGGCGGTTCCGATGTAGAATTTATCCTGAAAAGCTTTTTTCAAGGAACCGTCAGATTTCTGCGCCGACAGCCCGGAAACGGTAATAGCTGCCAAACCAATTAAAATACGTTTCATATTGATAGTTTTTATTTTCTTCTTTCCGCCAGATCCTTTTCAATCTGAACTTCCATTTTTTTGTTGATCTTATACCCTAAAAGCAGTCCGCAGGCAATGAAAAACGGAATGGACGGGAAAATACTCACAAGCATTTTAGCCCCTGCTGCAACTGTTTCAGGCTGAATAACCTGTTCGTTCCCGTGTACGGAAATGTATCCATATTTTCCTATGATCATAGCTACCAGTGAGCTTCCGATGCTGAGACCTACTTTCAGTCCTACCATCATCGCAGAGAAAATAATAGCAGTTGCCCTGCGGTTGTTCTTCCATTCCGAATAGTCGGCCACATCAGCAATCATAGCCCATAAAAGCGGAGTGCTGATTCCGTAAAAGAATCCGTGTAAAATCTGTGATAAGAACATGATTCCTACCGCTTTCGGCGGATAAAATATAAAAGCCAGAATAAATAGTGTAGAGATGAATAATGAGGCAATAAAAGTGTCACGTTTTCCAAATCTGTCTGCCAGTCTTTTAGAGAAGGTAATCCCGACAATCATCATCACAATTCCTCCTGCATTAAACAATCCGAATCCTGCAGACTTTGGATCTTCTCCGAAGAAATTCATTCCCGCAGCATTAAAAAATGAGGTAATGGGTGAGATCAAACTTTTCAGTGCATTTTCATCCACATAATTGTTAAAATAATATACATAAGATCCTCCTTTCATGGCCAGCGTTATGAATATAAATGCGGTCACGGTAAGCATAATAATCCATGGTCTGTTTTGAAATAAGTCTTTTAAATCTTCTTTCAGACTTGATTTCTGTTCCGGTTTGGGAATGATTCTTTCCTTGGTGGTAAAAAAAGTGATCAACAACATTACTGATCCGATTACAGCCAGCCATGTCATGACGGTTTCAATTCCCTGTGCCTTGTCTCCATGTCCTACATATAAAATAATGGGAAGCATAAATACCTGCACAAAAAACTGGGCAAACATCACGGCAACAAAACGGTACGAAGAAATACTGTTCCTTTCCCCCATATCTCCTGTAATAACACCGCTCAAAGCAGCATAAGGTAAGTTATTGGAAGCATATAATAACAATAATAATGAATAAGTAATTGCAGCATAGATCATTTTACCCTGATAGGAAAAGTGAGGTGTGCTGAAAGCCAGCAGTGCTGCAATACCAAGAGGTACAGCTGTAAATAAAATCCATGGACGGAATTTCCCCCATCGTGAGCTTGTACGGTCTGCCAGTGCTCCGATAAGCGGATTAAAGCCAAAACCGGCAATTAAACCTACGGTAAGGGTGATCACAGAGGCATCCTCTGCTTTGAGTCCGTAAATATCTGTGTAAAAATAGGTCAGATAGGTAACTAAGGTCTGAAAAACAAGGTTGGCTGCCAGGTCTCCCAGACTGTACCCCACTTTCTCTATTACCGATATTTTTTGTGGCTGATTATCCATTGAATTTGATAAGGTTTTCTATGTTAAATTTAATTTTCTTCTGTTGTAAAAGGTGAAGCAGGAAGCCCGCTTTTGTTTTTAAGATTTCCATCAGGGTTATCTGCCCAATCGTAGCGTACATTAGCCGGGCTGGTTACCTGATCATTCCATACAATGACCTTATTACCTTTTGCTTTTGCTTTTGCCCATTGGTAACTGCCGCCTTTCTGCTGTATGGCAAAACCTTTCAGTTCTCCCTGTACCAGGTCATCTGTTTCAGGCTTAAAGGATAGAATAATGGTATTTCCTTCTGTTTTCATCGACTGGTAAACGGGACCGTCAGCAATTATTTTTTTGCCTTCCCCGATTTTCAGGGCCTGTAAAGCCAGCCTGTCACCCACTGCTTTTTTATTGAGCGGATGAATATCATTCCATTCTCCCAGATCAATAGTTACTGCCAGTCCTGCATAAGGAACATGAAGAGAAACCTGTCTCTGCTGTTCTCTCAGCTCAGCCCAGTTGCTTTCAAGGGGTTCATCTTTTTTCTCCATGAAATTGGCCAGCTGTACAATGAAGAACGGCAGATCGTTCTTGTTCCATTTTGAACGCCAGTCTGAGATCATCGTTGACAGCAAATCTCCGTATTCTTTTGGTTTTCCTGTATTGCTTTCACCCTGATACCAGATAAATCCTTTGATTTTATAATTGATCAGCGGATGAATCATAGAATTATAAAGTCCTACCGGTTTCCAGCGGATAAACGTTTGTCCGGGAGCCATTTTTTCCATTTTGGCTCCGATTTTATATTTCCACTCGCCTTTCAGATCTGTCTTTTGTCCGTCAATTTCCAGGTAATAGGGTTTATCAGCGATAAACTGTCCTTTTCCGCTACCATTGATGACTCTTACTGTAATGATATTCTTTCCTTCTTTTAAAACACCTTTTGGGATATCATACCAGCGTGGCGGATATTCATAGGTAACATTTCCTACTTTAATTCCGTTGATGTAAGTAACATCAGCATCTTTTATCCTTCCCAGATTTAAAAATGCTGTTTTCTGATCTGCTCCTTTGGGCAGAATAATTTCTTTGCGGAACCATACCGAACCATCAAACGGACCTTCCTGATCTTCCCATGACCCCGGCACCATCGTGGTTTTCCATCCTGAATCATTTGCATTATCTTTTTCCCAGTGCTGATTCAGTCCGATATCACTCTGATCAAGCTCTGCATACCATGCTTTGCTCAATGATCTTTCCTGGGATTCCGTAGATTGTATCAGGTCATCATTTTTCCATTTTTCTGCTTCAGCCAGATATTCCGGATATTTTTTTAAAGATTTTTCATCCATCCAGGCCTGAACCGGAGAGCCTCCCAGACTGGTATGAATGATGCCGACAGGAACTTTATTTTTTTCATTCAGCTCTTTGGCAAAAAAATAAGCAACTCCTGAAAAATTAAGAATAGTCTGAGGGTTCGTACTTTCCCACTTTCCTCCGTCAAGATCATTTTGCGGAGCTTTAAAATTGTATTTCTGCGGAACCGTGAAGAATCTTATATTCTGATTATTGACGTTTTTAATTTCATCTCCATAAAGAGGTGTCAGCCTGCGCATCGGAAGCTCCATATTGGATTGCCCTGAAGCTACCCACACATCACCAATAAGAATATCTTTAAGAGTGATCTCATTAATCGTCATGATAAAAGGACCGCCGGCATTAAGCTTTGGAAGCATGAGAGACCAGTTTCCATTTTGGTCAGCTGTAGTATTATACGTTTTATTGATGAACTTAATGGCAATTTTTTCTCCGGCATCTGCATATCCCCAGATCTTCAGATCCTGATTCCTCTGAAGGATCATTCCGTCTGAAACCAAAGCCGGAAGCCTTACTTTTGCATGAAAACTGCAAATGGCTGCCAGAAAAAATAATAAGTATAGGGTTCTGTTTTTCATGGGAAAAATCTGTTTTTAATTTTGGTTCAGCTTTATTTCTTTTCGTAATTTCCTTTCAACAAACGGACTTCGACAACCTTAGCGGTCATTTGTTTTTCTTCTGCCAGAAATTTTACGGTAAGATTTTCTTTATTTTTCTCTGAATCCGGTATCGGAACGACTAGATATTGAGGTGAGCTTCCGGATTTTCCTTCCAGGTTTTGAGTAATGATTTTTCTACCATTGATCTCAACATTTAGCGTGCGGTTGGTATTGGCGTCAAAATACAGCAGGTAAAGGTATGAAGCAGTTTTCCCGCTATTTTTCATCTGGTAGCTGAACCAGCCTTTGGCATCACGGAAATGGCGGTCTTCCATATATCCTGTGCCTGAGTCTTTGCTTTCTATAAAATGATCTGATTCCGGCTGCTGCTCTCCCAGCTGGATCTTATCTGCAGTGATCATATCCAGCTTTCTGATTTCCGCTTCCTCTTTTGCTCTCTGCTTCAATGTATTTTCTATTCCATTTTTATCAGCCTGCGGCCAGTACAGGATATATCTTTTTGCCTGAATACTGTAAAACGGCACAAGACGTAAGCCTTCTTTAAATTTTTCAGACGGGTAAAGTCCTGTAAGGATAAAATTCAGATTTTCATGATCCGGTTCAACATGATTGACAACCTCTGAAGGATTTCCAAGGATAACGGGAATTTCGTTTAAAGGGATCTGCGGACCGTGAGCAATATGACCGCCTCTGCTGTCATCAGCAAGAAGTCCCTGCTGGTTTTCGGTTCCGTATTCTGCGGCAAGCACTACAGGTCCGTATTTGAATGCATAATAATTGGAGTGGTCAGGTAATTGCTCTGCGGAAAGATGCATAGGTAAAGCCATTTTCACAACATCTCCTTTTTTCCATTTTTTAGTCAGTGTAAAATAGCCGTCAGAACCACGTTGTACTTTCTCCTGTTTTCCGTTGATCATAATTTTCACATCCGAAGGGGTCGTCCATTCCGGGCATCTCAGTTTTAAAGCAAATTCTGACTTTCCTACAGCATCAAAGATCAGTGTTGTTTCAGGAACTTCCGGGAAGTTATTGACCTGACGGAGTACTACTTTTTGCTGTTTCCATGTCAATGTGGAAGGGATAAACAGGTTCACATATAAATCCTTATCTGACCGGGCATAAATCATTTCTCCATATTTGGCATGATTTTCCATTCCGGAACCTACACAGCACCAGAAGCTGGTCTGAGGCTGTGAATAAACACGGTAGTGCCCGGGACGCATCGGGGTAAAGTAAACGAACCCTCCCTGATCATAATTTTCCGTAGAAAGGATATGATTGTATAATGCTTTTTCGTAATAATCTATATAGTAAGATTCGGGCAGCGTTGCATAAAGTTCTTTGGTCAGCTTGAGCATATTGTAGGTATTGCAGGTTTCCGGACCCTCAATACTTTTTATCATGCTGCTGAAATCATTGACGGGGTTAAAATGTTCACTGACACTGTTTCCGCCGATGACGGAGGATCTTTTCTCTGTAATATTATGCCAGAAAAAATCGGCGGCATTGCTCCATGATTTATTGTTTTCAAGATCAGCAATACGTTTGTATCCGATTACTTTCGGAATCTGCGTATTGGCATGAAGACCTGTAAGCTTATCCTCTCCTTCCAGAAGAGGATTAAGGATAGCCTGATGGGAAAAGCGGTGAGCCAGCTGCAGATATTTTTTATCGTGGGTAATATCATAAACGTCAGCAAAAACTTCATTGAGGCCTCCATGTTCACTGCGCAGCATATCCTGTATCTGTTCATCAGAAAGGCCTGAAACTTCATTCGCCATCCAATCCGTAAGCCTGATAAGCATTGCCTTTGCTTTTTCACTTTTTGCATACCAATAGGCATCGCGTAATCCTGCGTACAGCTTGTGAATATTATATAAAGGTACCCACCGGTCGTTCAAACCAAAGCCTGAAGCACGTATGTTTCCCTGTTTAATCTCTTTCCATATTTTTTCCCCACCCGGAATTCCTGACATATATCCGTCCGGAGATGCTTTCTGGCAGCGTTCCAGTTCACTGATCATATAATCAATCCTCTGTTTTATTGCAGAATCTCCTGTGGAGGCGTACATCAGGGATAAAGCGGAAATATAGTGCCCTCCTATATGGCCGTCCAGTCCTGTATTTTCCCAATTGGGATAATTTCCTGCCTTTGGTTTCAGTCCGGCTTCTTTAAGGTAAGGAGCCAGCAACCTATCCGGTTCTATCGCCATGAGATATTTCCGGTCTGCCACCATGGCTTTATTGAAAACACTCTCTGATAACCTGACAGTTTCCAAAGGAAAATAATGAATTTTCTCCTTAACCTGGGCTGAGGTAAATGAAGCAAAACACAATAAAAGAACCGAAAGTTTTGGAGTCATGGATAAATGTTAATTCAACATTTCTAAAATAACAGAAAGAATCAATATACGAAACATTATTTGAGCCCGTGCCATCCATTTTTTCATTTAAATCCTTTATTAAAGCCCTAAAAATAACAAAAAAAGCACACCCTTATCATAAAAAATAAGATAATCAATTTACAGAAAGATAAAACCATACAATCACGCGATTCCCTATGAAAATGATTTCAGGATATGTTTTAGCAAGAATGTCAACGATATAACAAATACCTTATCGTATTTTTAACGCTAAGCTATTTTGTTTGATTATTATTAACTCTGATTTTGATTTTAACACAATTTTAACATTCAATTCATGTACAATTAACCTGATTTCAGTGGTATTTCCCAGTTTCGATGACTACTTCAGCTCCCAAAATATCCTTTAACCATAATTTTAATGAAATAAATGATTCAGATTAAAAAGTGTATGAATCACATTTGTATATCCATAAAAGCTTTACCTTTGTATAAAATATAAAAGATGACTGAGGATTACTCTCAATATCCCAAACACCTTGTTGCCGTTGACTGTATCATTTTCGGTTTTGACGGCGAAAATCTTAAAATCCTTTTGGTAAAAAGAAATTTTGAACCGCAGATGGGCGAATGGTCGCTCATGGGTGGTTTTATCGGTAGTGACGAGACTTCTGATAAAGCAGCCAACAGGGTTTTGTATACGTTGACCGGTCTTGAGAATATTTATCTTGAGCAGCTGAAATGTTATACTGAAATCAAACGTGAGCCGACCGCCAGAATCATGTCAATTTCCTATTACGCGCTGATTAATATTGAGAAAGATATTCAGATCAATGAGCAGTACAGCGCAAAATGGGTTGAACTTCAGAAAGCACCTGAACTTATTTTCGATCATAATGAAATGGTAAAAGATGCTGTGGCCAGGCTGAGAAGAAGAGCTTCAACAGGGCCTATAGGGTTTGAGCTTCTTCCAGAAAAATTCACGATGAAAGATCTTCAGAATCTTTATGAAGCTATTTTTGATGAAAAATTCGACAAGCGGAATTTCACCAGCAAAATCAACAGCATGGATATCCTTGTCAATACCAATAAAAAGGATATGACCTCATCCAGAAAAGGTTCTTTTCTTTACCGCTTTGACGAAAAAAAATACAACAAGAAAATCTCACAGGGATTTATGTTTAAAATCTAACTGGTATAATCGGTTAAATTTCACAAAAAGTTTCAGAAAATTAGCAATTCAGAATTGGAAAAACTTCCGAATACACCCTATTAACACTATTAAAAATCTCACTGATCTGAGATTTTTTTGTGTTATTATGGAAAAATTTCACACAGGATTATAGTCATTCCATCTTTTTTAAAAAAAATCCTAATAAAAATTTATGATAAGGTTTTTTCTTTTCTCCTACCACAAAAAGCATTATAATTATATGGTTTATAACCCTATTTATGATATGTAATATTTTGTTAATTTTTAATAAAATATTGATTTATATTTAATAAATTATTTATTTTTATATAAAACTAATAACCATATTTAATAGTAATTCAATTTTAACAATCCCATATTTTTATGTATGGAAAAACCAAAAAGAGAAAAAGGTTCAAATTCGAAACTGAATAGAAAGAGTTCTATTCTTCTACCGAAACCAGTGATGAAGAATTAGGTAAAGAAATTTGGGAAACAAGAAGTTTAGCCAGTTTAATAGAAAAATATAACATCAATCCTTTTTTCAAATCCAGCGTCAATAAAATTAAAAATTTTCTTATCTGTTCAATATTTATGCGCAGGTAGGGAATAAATAAACTAATTACTAAAATATAAAACCTAAACCTTTAAATATATCAATATGAAAACAAACAAAATGTGGCTACTTCTGGCCTCTCTTCTGTTAATCATCCTTTCAAGCTGCTCCCGGATGGAAGAAAAGTTTTTACAAGAAGAATCTGAACAAAACCCAAGTGCCAACGCCAGCGCAAGAGCATTGGCAGCAACACCAATGCTGCATGTTGGAGGCAGATACCTTAAAGATCCCTGCGACAATAATGTTATCTTACATGGTGTTGCCATAACTCCCAGCCCCTGGTTCAACGGCTGTCAGTATGGTGCTAATTCCGGCTACTGTACCTGGGATAATTACAATGTACAGGGTGCTCTGAACTATAATAAGGCTATCATGAACAAGCTCAGCAGCGCTGCCGATGGCTGGTATCTCAATTACATCCGCCTTCATATTGATCCGTATTGGACCAATGATCCCGGACCGGCTATCCCTGAGAATGATATCTCAAGATTCAATTATAACCGTCTGGTTACTTATACAGATCAGGTGATAATCCCACTGATCAACCATGCCCGCAGCCTGGGAATGTATGTCATCCTACGTCCGCCAGGCGTATGCCCAAGTCGTATTGCGGTCAATGATGCGTACCATAGCTATCTCAAGACCGTATGGACTTTCCTTTCTCAGCATCCCGGATTAAAGAACGCCGACAATGTGATGTTTGAATTAGCTAATGAACCTGTTGAAATCCTGGGAACAAATGGTAATTGGGGCAGTACAGGAAATGAACATTTTGCAGCACTCAAAAACTTCTTTCAGCCATTGGTTAATATCATCCGTACCAACGGAGCCAATAATGTTTGCTGGATTCCGGGTACAGGCTGGCAATCACATTACCAGGGCTATGTTAATAATCAGATCACGGGTGGTAATATTGGCTATGCTGTTCATATTTATCCCGGTTACTGGGGTGGTCTCAGCAACTATCAATCCTTTCAAAACGCATGGAATGTCAACGTTAAACCGATTGCAGACATTGCACCGATCGCCATTACCGAGACCGACTGGGCTCCACAAGGATATGGTACCTTCGGCATTGGTAACACCGGTACAGCAGGCGGAAGCGGATTTGGTGCCAATTTAAAATACATCGTGGATCAATCCGGCAATGTAAGCTGGAATGTTCTTGCCCCGGATAATCTCCTCCACAAAGGCGATCCCAATGCAGGAACAGCCTACAACAACGATTGGGAAGCCTGCGCTGCCCCGGTTAAACAGTGGTTTCAGCAATATGCATCCTCCAACTACCCCGTTGCCAACTGCAACACAAACAATAGCCTGGTTAATAATGGTATTTATGAGATCGAATTTCAGACTGATGCCAACAAAGTGGTTGATCTGAAATCAGGAGAAGACGCCAATGGTGCAATATTAAGACCATGGACAAGGAATGGCGCTGCTGCACAGCGATGGGTTGCCATTGACGCAGGCAATGGATACTGGCGTTTTGTGTCTAAAGCCAGCGCAACAAACCGCTGCATTGACCTGGCCAGCAACAGCAATACACTGGGGACTTCAATCCGGCTCTGGCAGAACTATGGTAATGATGCACAGAGCTGGCAGGTAGTCGCTGCTTCCAATGGTTATTACAAAATCCTATCCAAGGTAGATGCCACGCGTGGCTGGGATATCCCCAACTGTACCATGGACGGTAATTCAAACTTACATCTTTGGGATTATTACGGTACATCCTGTCAGTTGTTCAAGTTCAAATTTATAGCGATGAACTAAGCGTCTTAGAAAGATCTAAGATCAATAAAAATAGGATGCCTTTTAGCATCCTATTTTTTATTATTTGTGAAGAGTCAATTTTGCTTTGCAAGTCAATAGTGAATTTTTAAAAATTGACAAGTGAAACGGATTCACAATTGACCATTCACTTTTGTCATGTACTAAATTATCTTTTACATGGAAAGTCAATTTTGCTTCGCAAACCAATGGTGAATTCTGAAAATTGACAAGTGAAACGGATTCACAATTGACCATTCACTTTTTGTCATGTATTCAATTCTACCAAAACCTCACATACAAGGCAGTCAGTAGAAGCAATGTCATCACAATCAAAACCAAAGTTCTGTTGTCCACTTTAAACATTGTTGCATCAATGGCAAAGGCTTTAGGGTTAATTTTAGGGCCTGCAAGACTGATCAGTATCATCACGATTATGGTGATAAAGAATGACCATCCCATATTGATCAGGAAAGGGATCTCGGTAATGGTATGTACTACTCCATTCTCCAGCTTTTCATAAGTGAATGCTGTATACATCCAGGTCTCTTTTCCGAAAATTTCTACGGCAAAGCTGTTGAAGAAGATCGCAAGGACAAAGCCTAAGATAACCCCTACCAAAGCCGCTGTACCAGTCGTTCTTTTCCAAAACATTCCCAGAAGGAACATGGCAAAAACTCCCGGGCTGATAAAGCCTGTATACTTCTGAATAAATGTGAATCCGCCTTCTCCTCCAATTCCCAAAACATCAGTCCAAGTGAAGGCCAATGCTGCCATCATTGCAATAATAATGACCCAGCGGCCTGTTCTCACCATCTGGATTTCGGTAGCATCTGTTTTAAGGTATTTCTTATAGATATCCAGGGTAAAAATGGTTGAGATACTGTTCACTTTTCCTGCCAGGGAAGCGACGATGGCTGCCGTCAAAGCGGCAATGGCCAATCCTTTCAGGCCTACTGGTAAGAATCCTAATATCGCAGAGTATGCTCCGTCTTTCACTCCGTTGAATCCCGGAAGATGCCCTTTAGAATATAATACATAAGCAGCGATCCCGGGAAGCATCACAATAACAGGCATGAATAATTTCAGGAAACCTGCAAATAAAATCCCTGTTCGTGCCGTTTTCAGATCTGCTCCCAAAGCTCTTTGCGTAATATACTGATTACAACCCCAATAATTCAGGTTAACAATCCACTGACCGGCAAAATACATGGCCAGACCTGGTAACACCACATATTTTTGTACCTCCAGATTCTGAGGCATTGCCAAAGTCGTCGTTGTGGTGGTCGGTTTTTCAAGAATCAGCTTAAAATGCTGTGGAGCCTCATTGATCAGGGTATTGAATCCTGCCAAAGCATTCCCGACAGCTGCTCCGTTAATTCTCTGGTCTACAATCTGCAAAGCCATATAAACCGTTGCAAAACCTCCGATAATAAGCACTGCGACCTGTATAACATCTGTATATCCTATCACTTTCATTCCTCCAAGACCGATCAGAAGGGCCATTAGCAAAAGGGCAATCATAATACCGTGAAGATGTTCTCCTCCCAACAAAGTATCAATGGCAAGAGCGCCAAGATAGAGAATGGAAGTAAGATTCACGATAACATATAGAAACAGCCAGAATACTGCCATGATCAATGAAACAGATTTGTTATACCTTCTCTCCAGAAACTGGGGCATGGTATAGATTTTATTTTTAAGATAGATCGGTATAAACCATACTGCAATGATGATCAGTGCAACGGCAGCAATCCATTCGTAAGCGGCAACAGCAATTCCGACAAAGAAACCTTCACCACTCATTCCGATAAACTGTTCAGCAGAAATATTGGAAGCGATTAAGCTGGCTCCGATCGCCCACCAGGTCAAAGATCCTTCTGCCAGGAAATAGTCCTTACTTCCTGTAGATTCAGATTTTTTCTTTTTATAGATCCATAATCCGTAGGAAGCTACCACTACGAAATAGATCAGAAATATGATGATATCAATAGTTGCTAATTTTCCCATGGTTTAGTTTTTAACGGAGAATTTATAGATGGTTTTAGACTGGTATTTCTGTCCGGGCTTCAGTTCTGTGGAAGGAAAAGAAGGCTGGTTGGGTGAGTCCGGGAAATGTTGTGTTTCCAAGCAGAATCCTGTTCTGAATTCATTTTTACCGCCGGTTTTGGTATCAAACTTTCCGTCAAGAAAATTTCCGGAATAAAACTGAACACCGGGTTCATCCGTGAAGACTTCCATCAGTCTTCCTGTTCCCTGATGATACACTTTGGCGATGCTTCTCAGACCTTTTCCGTTCAGTATCCAGTTATGGTCATACCCTTTTCCCTTTTTCAGCTGATCATCTTCTGCACTGATATCTTTTCCGATCGGTTTTGAAACCGTGAAATCAAAAGGAGTTCCTTTCACTGCTTTCTGCTCACCGGTAGGAATCAGGGTTTCATTGACCGGAAGGAATTGATCTGCATTGATCTGCAGTGCATGGTCAGTAATCGTTTTAGTGAAGTTTCCTGACAGGTTAAAATAAGAATGCTGGGTAAGATTTACCACTGTAGGTTTATCTGTTTCAGCTTCATATGAAATTTCCAATGCATTGTCGTCTGTAAGCGTGTAAAAAACGGTTGTTGTTAATTTCCCCGGATATCCTTCCTCACCGTCTGCACTGGTATAAGATAATTTCAATGTCGGAAATTTTGCATCTTTTACTGCTTCAATATTCCAGAATCTGGTATGAAATCCTTCTTTTCCTCCGTGAAGACTGTTAGGGCCATCATTTTTATCAATTTCGTATGCTTTATCCTCCAGTGAGAATTTTGCATTGGCAATTCTGTTGCCATATCTTCCGATCAATGCACCGAAATAATATGGATTGCCATTGAAATACCCTTCAGGTTTCGTAAAGCCGAGTACTACATCCTCGTATTTCCCGTTTCTGTCCGGAGCTGTTAAAGAAGTGATAATTCCTCCGAAGTTGATGACCTCAACTTTCATCCCGTTTTTATTGGTCAACGTGTATTTTTTAATAGAATCGCCTTTTGGTGTAACTCCATAATCTGAAGTATGAATCTTCTCCATTTTTTCTGAAATATCCTGTTTATTATTTTCTTTTTTGCAGCCGAAAATAATTAAAAATAATAAAATAAAAATGCCACTATATATTGTTTTTCTCATAATTATTTACATATTTTTTTAAAATTAATTAACGATAATACATTTCATTCCAACGAAGTGTATTTTTAAAATCACGCATTCTGGTATCTTCATCAATGACTAATGATTCAATCCCTGCTATTTCAGCAAAATCTTCCAGCTGCTCTGCTGAAATATTTTCACTGTAACATGTATGGTGTGCCCCACCTGCCAGTATCCAGGCTTCTGCAGCCGTATATAAATCAGGAAGAGGTTTCCATAAAACTCTTGCTACCGGCAGTTTTGGCAAGTCTTCTGTAATTTCCAATGCTCTGGTTTTGTTGATCAGCAGTCTGAAATGGTTTCCAAAATCCATCAGGGCAGCATTCAGAGAATCAATATTTCCTCTGGAATTGAATACGAGACGAACCGGATCTCCTTTTCCACCGATTCCCAGCGGATGGATTTCACATGAAGGCTTTCCGGCTGCCAGAACAGGATCTACTTCCAGCATGTGGGAACCTAAAATGGATGGATTGGAAGGGTCTAAATGATAGGTGTAATCTTCCATAAAAGCATTTCCTCCTTCAAGACCCTGCCCCATTGTTTTCATGGCACGTACCAATGCTGCGGTTTTCCAGTCTCCTTCTCCTGCAAATCCGTATCCTTTCTGCATCAGGCGCTGCACCGCAATTCCCGGCAGCTGCTCCAGCCCGTGAAGGTCTTCAAAAGTATCAGAGAATCCTTTGAATCCTCCATCCTTTAAAAATTTTTCAAGCCCTAATTCAATTTTTGCAGCGGTGTGTAGTGAATTTCTGTTGGCACCTCCTTCCAAAAGGGATGCTGCCATATGGTATGAAGATTCATATTCCTCGATAAGGCTTTTTATTTCTCCTTCACCTATTGAATTAATAACTCCAACAAGATCACCAATTCCCCAAGTATTAACTGAAAAACCGAATTTTGTCTCCGCTTCCACTTTGTCACCATCTGTAACGGCTACAAATCTCATATTATCCCCGAAACGTACAAATTTAGCACCCTGCCAGTCGTCCCAGCCGGCAGCAACACGGCTCCAGTCTCCGATCTGCTTCTGAACTCTTTCTTCTGACCAGTGTCCTACCACTACTTTCCTGCTCTTTCGGAGCCTGCTTACCATAAAACCAAATTCACGATCTCCATGAGCGGCCTGATTAAGGTTCATAAAGTCCATATCCATGGTAGACCACGGAATATCCCTGTTGAACTGGGTATGCAGATGCAAAAGAGGTTTCTGTAAAATTTTTAATCCTCTGATCCACATTTTGGCGGGTGAAAAGGTGTGCATCCATGTGATCACACCTATGCAGTTTTCTGCATGATTGGCAGCTGCAATGGTTTCAAATATCTCTTCGGTAGTTTTTACCGTTGGCTTTACAATGATTTTTACCGGGATGAAAGAAGATTTTTCAAGTTCTTCCCCAATTTTTTTTGAGTGGTCCGCTACCTGCGTCAGTGTTTCAGGTCCGTATAAATGCTGACTTCCTGTGATGAACCAGACTTCTTTGGTATTGAGAGGTGTTAACATAATTTTGTTGATCGTTAATAGTTGTTTATGTTGAAGTGTTTAGTATTTCAACTCCTGTCCGTAGTAGGCATTCTTGCCGTGTTTACGTTCATAGTGTTTTTTAATGAGTGAGTCTTTCAGACGTTCTGCATCAGGATTTATCTGCCTGGTGAGATAAGCCATTTCGGCAATGGTTTCCAGCACTTTGCTGTTGTAGACTGCCTTCTCCGCATTTTTGCCCCAGGTGAAAGGGCCATGATTGCCAATCAGGACCATTTCCACTTCTTCAGGAGAAAGCTGTTTTTCTTTAAAACAATCCAGAATCTGTATTCCTGTATTGTATTCGTAGTTTCCTTCGATCAGATCATCACGCATGGGTGGCGCACAGGGAATATCTGTCGTAAGATGGTCTGCATGGGTGGTTCCGAAAACAGGAATATCCATTTGCGCCTGTGCCCACGCCACGGAATAGATCGCATGAGTGTGGGAAATCCCACCGATATTTTCCCAGTTTTTGTACAGGTAAGCATGTGTTTTGGTATCGGAAGAGGGTCTGAGGCTGCCTTCAATGACATTGGCATCAAAATCCAGAATCACCATATCTTCCGGTTTTAAAATGTCGTAGGGAACACCGCTTGGTTTAATGGCAAAAATGCCTTTATCACGGTCTACAGCACTCACATTACCGAAAGTATAGACCACCAGCTTCAGCGCATCCAGTTGCATATTCGCTTCATAACATTCTCTTTGGAGTTCTTTATAGGTATTCATTTTGAGTATCATTCAAAAGGTTAATATTCAGGAATTCTGAAGTTCTTTTCTGTTGCTTTTCAGTTGGGTATTGTATTCTACAAAATCAGCGAGCTTCTGGTATTGCTGCATTAATTCTCTGTAGTGCTGTACTTGTTCCGCTTTCGGCTGGTATTCCGCTTCAAATGCGGAGCCCATTTTCATGCTTGCTTCCTGAACGGTAGGATAAATCCCTGCTGATACGGCCGCATAAACAGCAGCTCCCAAAGCAGGAGTCTGGTCCGAAGCGGCAACCACAATCGGCATATCCAGAACATTAGCGAGTGTCTGCATGATAAACGGCGATTTCCTTGCTACTCCTCCGATTCCGATCACTTTGTTGATTTTCACACCTTCCTCTTCAAAACGGTCAACGATCTTTTTAGCTCCGAAACAAATGGCATTCACCAAAGCTTTGAAAATATGGGGAGCTTTTGTTCCCAGAGAAAGCTGGCTTATGGCTGCTTTAAGCTCCTGGTCTGCATCCGGTGTTCTTCTTCCGTTTACCCAGTCCAATGCAACCGGAACCGCATCTGAAAGAGGAATTTTTTCTGCTTCAAGGGTTAATTTTCTGATAAGTCCGGCCTCCATTTCTTCTGCGAGCTTAGTCTTCTGCTCGTCTGAAATACTTTGGGAATGCATCATAACCTGGTGAACGGGCCACATCAGAATGTCTTTATACCAGGCCAGCACATCTCCAAAGGCAGACTGTCCTGCTTCAAGCCCTATTAATCCGGGAATTACAGAGCCGTCAACCTGACCGCAGATTCCTTTTACTGTTGTATCTCCAATGGTTTCTCCTGAGGCCACCATGATATCACAGGTGGAAGTTCCCATGATTCTGATCAGGGTATTTTCTTCCACTTTTGCTCCCACTGCCCCTGAATGGGCGTCGAAAGTTCCAACAGTGATGATGGTATTGGTTGTAAGGCCGGTTTTGGCTGCCCATTCTTCATTCAGGTGGCCGGCAATTTCGTCTGAAGTATAAGTTTCCCGGTATAATCTTCCCCTGAGCTCTCCCAGGGAAGGATCAAGCCTGTTTAAAAATTCTACTGAGGGCAAACCTCCCCATGACTCATGCCACATGGCTTTGTGGCCTGCTGCACAACGGCTTCTTTTGAAAGTTGCCAGGTCTTTATGATCTGATAAAAGATAGGTCAGATAATCACAGTGTTCCATCCAGGTATAAGCAGCATTTTTTACCCCTGCATCCACTCTGCTGATGTGTAGTATTTTGGCCCAAAACCATTCTGAAGAGTAAATACCGCCTTCATATTTTGTATAACCTTCCCCACCCCAGGTTCTTGCCAGGGTATTGATTTCTTCGGCTTCCCGGATAGCGGTGTGGTCTTTCCATAAAACCATCATCGCATGCGGATTCTCTTCAAATCCGGAAACCAGTGCCAGTGCTGTTCCGTCACTTGTCACAGGAAGCGGCGAAGAGCCTGTAGTATCAATGCAAATACTAACGATCTGCTCTGCTGGTATCCCACTTTCTTTTACTACTTCTGAAATGGTTTTTTCCAACCCTTCAATATGATCTAAGGGATGCTGTCTGAAGCTGTTGGCTGAGGGATTACAAAATTTACCTTCTTTCCATCTCTGGTAATAGCTGACTGAAGAAGTTACTTCGGAACCGTTTTCTGTATCAATAAGGACAGCCCGTACGGAATCTGTACCATAGTCCAGCCCGATAACATATTTTTTCATGGTGGTGAAACGTTTTTGATGGTTGAGATTTTAATTTCTCCTGATGAGATAAAAACAAATATAAGATTCTATTTTAAATAAATGTAAAAAATACACTTATTTTTTATAACCATATGAAATACAATTAATTAAATTGTTTTCACTTTTAAAACCACTAAAGAATTGGCAGGAATTTCCGCTGAGATTTCACCATTTTTGGCTTCAGAAACCTCTTCTTTAGGCTTCACAGGCTCAGCATCGAAACTATTTTCACTGGAAAGTTGTGGTGCAGTCAGAAATATTTTGGTTATTTTTTTACCGAGTTTCAGAGTTCCGAGTTTGATATTTACCGTTTTAGCCTGAGTATCAGTATTGACCATTTTAATAATAATTTCATTTGTTTTTGTATTCTTCACTGCTGTAGCGTATAACTTATCCTGCCCTGATAAAGCTTTCCCGTTACTTTCTATTTTCAGCAAATCCGTTCCTTTATTGTTGGAAAATAATTTCTGAACATGATAGTTTGGTGTAGCATAAGATTTCAGATTATTGAACCAGATCAGGTCAGGCGTCCACTGCCAGCCATCAGCATGGGCAAAAAGCGGTGCATAGGAAGTCATATAGATCACATCTGCATTTCTTTCAAGACCGGTCATAAAAGCCGCTTCTGAAAGGGCTGTAAGCCAGTTATTCTTATTATCAGGCTTTACCACTCCTACAGACTGGGCTGCATATTCTCCGGCAAACACTTTGGGTCCGGAACGGTCATAGTGGTCATATCTGCCTGCATTTTTCATGAACCAGTCGGGAGAATTGTAATAATGCTCATCTACCATCTGCGCGTTAAGCTGTTTCAACTCTTTCCAGCCATATTCAAAGAATTCGCCATCGGGTGACGGTCCGCTTCCTGAGATAATCTTAATATCAGGGTATTTTGAGTGAATGGCTTTTTCAAACACTTTGTAGCGTTCAATATAATCTGCTCCCCACTGTTCATTTCCTACTCCTATAAATTTTAAATTAAAAGGTTTCGAATGCCCCATTTCAGCACGGAGTTTCCCCCATTTTGTTGTTTTGGGATCTCCGTTGGCAAATTCAATCAAGTCCTGAACATCCTGAACATAAGGATCGAGGTCTTCCATTTTTACCAGTTCAGCGGTATTGAACTGGCATGCCATTCCACAGCTCAGAATAGGAACGGGTTCTGCACCCAGATCTTCGGAAAGCTGGAAATATTCAAAAAATCCTAATCCGAAAGACTGTCCGTAATCCGGTGTAAGGCGATGCGGAAATCCTGTACTCCATTTATTGATGAGATATTCGCGGTCTGCCACATTTCCTACTGTTTTTTTCCACTGATAGCGTTCTGCCAAAGTTCTTCCTTCTACAATACAGCCGCCCGGAAACCGTAAAAATCCCGGCTGCAAATCGTATAATTTCTGAACGAGATCTTTTCGTAAGCCTCCTTTTCTGCCTTTCCATGTATCCTGGGGAAAAAGGGATATCATATCCATGTTCACGATACCGTTTCCGGTAAATGTGATACGCAATTTTGCTTTTTCAACGGTTTGCGGTGATTTGAAAACCGTTGTATATTTCTGCCATTCCTTCCCTCTTACAAGTGTAGAGGCGGAAGTGATTTCCTTTCCGTTTTCATCAACAAGGCTTACATTGACCGCTGAAATATTTCCTGAAACATTTTCCAGATGAAAGCTGAAATCATATTGTTCTCCCTGATGAAGCCCTATTCCCCTGAATCCTTCATTTTCCAGAAGATAATTTTTATTATTCAGAACGGTAATTCTTGCGTAATTTTTATTGGATTTGGAAGGATCAGAATAAATGGTCAGAAATCCGGAATCCAGGTTAGGAGAAAGCGTTTTTGTATTGGGCTGTTTCCATCCTGTGAAAGGTTCGTCAAATTCAAAACTACGGTTTTTAATCAGTTCAGCATACAATCCGCCATCTGCTGCAAAATTGATGTCTTCAAAGAAAATCCCGTACATGGTGGGTTGTATTTTAATATTTGCAGGATTTTCTTTCAGATCCAGATTATAGGTACGGATGGTATTATTCTGAGCCGAAAAAAAAGCGGCACTGAGGGAAATCGCGATGGAAAATATTTTATTTTTTGTTGTCATAGATATCGTATTTTGAAAACTATAGCCCGAAGGCAACGGTTTCAATTCTGTTCTGGATTAATCTTGCTATTTTACTTTTAACGGAATACTTTTCAACCCCGCATCATCAGAAGTTCCTCCGTAAAAGATGGTATAATCGCCGGGTTTTGAAACCAGATCATCTGCTTTTTCATCATAGAAGGCAAATGAGTCTTTGGAAAGTGTCAGCTGAATATTTTTTGTTTCTTTAGATGTAATCAAAGTTCTTTCAAAAGCTCTTAAAGTTTTTACCGGTGCCTGGGCATCATTATTTCTTTTGATATAGACCTGAACGACTTCTTCACCATCCCTTTCTGAAACATTGGTTACGGGAACTGTAATTGTAACGTTTTCGTTGGTACTGATCGTATTTTTACTCAGTTTTGAATCTCCGTAAACAAAGTTTGAATAACTCAGACCGTGCCCGAACGGATAAAGAGGTTTTTCCGTCATATAACGGTATGTTCTTCCCTGCATATCATAATTCTCAAATCCCTGATGTTTGCTTGTCTTTGAAAGGGAATTGTCCAGCTGTTCAATATTTTTATAAAAGGTAACGGGTAATTTTCCGGAAGGATTATAATCGCCTGCCAAAACATCTGCTACAGCAGTTCCTCCGGATTGTCCGCCATACCAAGCATTCAATAAAGCATCATAATTTTTCTCATCCTGTTCCAATCCCAGAGCGCTTCCGGTACAAAGAACAAAAACAACAGGTTTTCCGGTTTTTCTCAGCTCCGCCAACAGGTCCCGCTGAACTTTAGGAAGGGCAATCGAAGTTTTGTCACCTCCTCTGAAGCCTTCTGCATTCACCATCATTTCTTCACCTTCCAGACTTGGTGAAAGTCCGCCTGCAAAAACAATAACGTCTGCATTTTTCACCTTTTCTCTCACCGAAGCAAAATTAACAGGGTCTTTTCTGTAGACCTCAAAGCTGATGCTTACATATTTTCCTTTTTGTGTATGACGCAGTTCTATCTGGTATTCTTTTCCTTTTTCCATTTTTACAGGAAACTCTGAAGGATGTCTTGCATCAGGCCCTTTCCTTGTTGCGATTTCTTTTCCGTCCACGAAAAGTGTATAGATATCAGAAGTGGAAGCAGAAAACACAACCTCTCCTGTATAGGTACTTTTAAAAATCCCTGAAATCATAGCTGAGGTATTTTCTCTTCCTACATTGGGTGCCAACTGGGTTCCTCCAAAACTGTTGTAACTGATAGTGGTTGAATTTACGGAAACATTAGCCGGCTGGCCTTTGAATTCATTGTTATTAAAAAACGTTACTTTCATTCCTTTCGCGCCGTTTTTCTGACTGATGAAATTCTGATAGAGTGAGGTTCTGGACGAAGGATCTGTTACGTCGCTTCCTTTTTCGTAGATAATTTCAGCATTTGGGAATTTGGTTTTGATTCCTTCTAAAATCGTTACAATGGAAGAAGGGGTTCCGTTATAGTTTCCTAACTGCATCAATCCGTCATCAGCATTTGGTCCTACAACGGCAATTTTTTTAATACTTCTGCTGAGAGGCAGAATATTCTTTTCGTTTTTCATCAGCACGATTGATTTTTGTGCCATTTTCAGTGCCTGCTTTTTATGTTCTTCAGAATCGACTACAGAATACGGAATGGTATTCCAGTGAACGGAAGATTTCGGATCAAGCATTCCCAGCTCAAACCAGCCTTTCAGGATTCTGCGCATTGATGCATCGATATCCTTTTCGGTAATCAGTCCGCTGGCCAGAGATTTATTCAGATTGTTATAAGTATCTCCACATTCCAGATCCGTGGAATGTTTCAGGGCATCTGCTGCGGTTGTTTTTTCGTCAGGATGGGTGCCGTGGTATTTTTTCTGAAAGAAATCGGCCAGTGCCCAGCAGTCTGAGACTACCATTCCGTCATACTTCCATTTTCCACGGAGAATTTCTGTAAGTAAAGTATTGTTTGCACAACACGGCTGGCCGTCAAAAGCATTGTAGGCACACATTACTTCTCTTACATTTCCCTCCTGAACCAACGCTTTGAAAGCGGGCAGATAGGTTTCATACAGATCTCTTTTTGAAATTTCTGCATTATAGGAATGGCGGTTCCATTCCGGTCCGCTGTGTACTGCAAAATGTTTGGCACAGGCATGGGTCTTAAAATATCTGGGATCATTTCCCTGCAGGCCTTTTACTGCTGCAACGCCCAGGACAGAGGTAAGATAAGGGTCTTCACCATAGGTTTCCTGGCCTCTTCCCCATCTCGGGTCGCGGAAAATATTGATGTTGGGTGTCCAGAAGGTCAGCCCTTCGTATCGTCCTGTTTTTTGAGCTTCATCAAAAGACCTGTTGTATTTTGCCCGTGCTTCATCAGAAATCATTTCAAACGTTTTAAAATGTTCCGGAACATCCCATGTGGCTGCCATCCCGATTGCCTGAGGAAAAACAGTAGCCGTACCTGCTCTTGCCACCCCGTGAAGTGCTTCATTCCACCATCCGTAGGCAGGAATTTCCAGACGGGGAACTGCCTGGGAGTTATCCATCATCATTCCTATCTTTTCTTCTGTTGTCAGTAAAGAAAGAAGGTTTTCTATTCTTTCATTAACCGGAAGATCCGGATTCCTGAACGGGTATTTATAATGGCTCTGAGCAAATAATAAAGATGCAGCCAGTGTTGCATATAGGGTTAATATAAGTCTTTTCATAAATAGTATGGTTTCAATAAAGTCCTAAAAACTTTGTGGCTTTTGCGGTTAATAATTTCTAACCACGGATTTTCACAGATGACTCTGTCTATTTTTTATGCTTATCTGTTTCAATCTTTATTTTTAATCCATCATTGTTGGATATTGATAAAGCCGGCATAAGCTAGTCTTATGCCGGCTTTGGATTCAGTTTACTCTTTGACAAATTTTTGTTTTACCACCGCATTATTTTTATGAGTAACCTCAATAAAATAAATACCGGCCGGGAAATCTCCCACATTGATATGATTTTTCCCTGAATTTATTTTCAATCCTGACCTGATCACACTTCCTCTTCCATCAAAAATGGTAGCAGTTGCTTCCGAAAAATCAGAATCAATAAAAAGATCTGCTTTTACAGGATTCGGATATATTTTAACTTGCTCTTTTTTAGCTTCAGCAAAAATGTTTCTGACACTTAAAGTTCCAAAACTTAAAGGAAGAACGTTGGCAGAATAGGTATTTTCTTCTGTAAGATAGGCTTTGAAAGAACCTATTGCAGGCTCACTTCCGGCAGTTACTTTATAGAAGCCTGTTACTCCGTTTTCTGTTTTTAAAACATAGGCATTGGCCGGAACTTTGATGCTCTGATAAGCTCCATTCATCTGATTGATCGTGATCGCTTTAGGTGTGGAAACATTTCCTGAGCCGTTGAAAGTAATATTTCCTGTTGCATTGATGATGACCGGAGTATTCGCAGGAATGATCCCGTTTGAAATTGCGGTACAGGTGATATTGCCTGCTCCGGGTGACATCATATAAGCAGTAACTCCAGATGGTATATTGGCCTGAAATGGCAGGATCAGCACATCGTAGCCATTAAATGTACGGCTGTAAGAAGCAGTATTTGCAGTAAAATTAAACGGCACCTGAAAATCCATACCCTGGCCGGAAAGGACAAGATTTGAACAGGCTGTACCTGAAATCACATTATTGGCAGATGAACTTACATTGGAATTCACATAATAGATACTGTTGGTATTGGCACTCATAGGCTGCCAGTTATTGGAGGAAGTAACCCCTGCTGCAGTTCTGAAATCTACTGAGGTATAGTAACCGTTTTCCAATGCATCCATCAGATAGCTGTCACTTGCGGAATAGGTTCCTCCGAATTTGGAAGCAACTTCATTTCCCACATTGAAATAAACATCTCCGAGATTAAGGGTAAGTACAGAACTGTAGTTGGAATTTCTCAGTCCTAAAATTCCTTTGCAGCCGTCTGTAAGAACCTGTCTTGAAATATCGAATGTGATATCAAAATTTCCTCCCTGCGGAAAATTAATCTTCCCATAATTATACGATTTTGTTACGCCCTGGCTGTTGATATAGTACAAGGTTGTATTGTCCGAATAGCTTTGTCCCGCTGTTGTATAGCTGTTTACATGCAGGATAAGCTTGTTGTACCTGTCATTAAGCTGAAGATATCCGTTAGCCGCTGTCATATTATTGCTGATAAGAGGACTTGGATTGGAGAACGTCATCGTTGTGTTACTGATATTGAATCCTGTACCAAATGCTGCACTGGTGGCCGTCTGTGTCTCAATTTTATTATAATGAATATCGCCTCCGGTCATTAAAGAAGCAGGTCTGTCGCTGCTTTTATTAAAAACAAAAGTCATGACACTGGAAGGGCTGATATCAGCAGTAGGCCGGAATGTTGCTGTACTCAAAGAAATAGGTGTGGTGACCATATTGGATTGTGTATTGGTCAGGATTTTTGTTCCTGAAGTCGTGTAGAAAGGCAGGTCAACCTTCAGGCTATACGTATTCTGAGAAGGGTTGATGACCATAAGAACCACCTGATTACCATCCTGGGAAATATAGGAAGAACCTTGTAAAACACCGGTTTTGTCATCCCATTTCGCTTCTATTCTTGTTTTTCCTGTGGTGTACTTGGCATAATGTGAAAGGATATAGCCTCTTTTGGTCATTACGCCTGAAGTAGTTCCATAGGTTCCGTCACCCATTAAGCCATAATACCTTTTGGCAGAATAATGGATCCATGCATTGATATTTCCCAATAATGCATTGTTGACGCTGCTGGCAAAAGTAAATGCATCTGTATTCCAGCTGAAATCTCGTGCCGGCTGGGTAGATGAAGAGTTCCAGTTGATCAGATATTCTGTCTGCCAGATTTCTTTATTATAATTCTGGAATTGTTTGTAGGTAGACTGGATGAGTCCATACTGATGGCCACCATACACTTCAAAATTAGCCATTGCTGCAGGATCCAGCAAAGCACTGGCAAAATTATCCGTAAATCCAACGCTTTCCGGGGCAATCACTTTACAGTTGATGAGCTGTCCGTAATTCTTGATAAAATTGGTAATTTGTGCAGGTGTCCAGATACATCCCTGATACTGGGCCATTTCATCCGGTTCGTTTTGAATGGAAATATAATCAAGCTCTACTCCATTGCTCTGAAGATAGGTAACAAAACTGTTAAGGTAAAGCGCATAATCCTGATAATTTTCCGGCTTTAAATAGCCTATCTGCTGTACTCCGTTGGCATCCGTATACACAGCATTGACATGATTGTTGGTTTTCCAGGCTGCAGGCATAGTCCACGGGCTGGCAAAAATAGTGAGCCCCATTGATTTGGCAAGCTGCGCTGTAGCCAGTACAGAACTCCAGTTGTTGCTGTTTTCGGGAATATAAAGTCTCATAATATTATATCCGCCTTCACTGGAAGCTCCCCAAAGTGTCTGAATCTCTGATGTTGTCATATGATTATAAGCAAACTGAGGACTACAGACAAATCCCCCGAATCCTTTTATTTTCTGATAAGGAATATTCTTATCAATTTTTACGGTAGTAAGCTGTCCGTATAGCATACAGCTGAAAAACAAACATATAGAATGAATGGTAACAAGGGTTAAAAGTTTTTTCATAATATTTTGGTTTAAATATTTGTAATTTTGAGTGTAAATAATTGAAATAAAACTGTATTTCAGATTGATGAGTTAAGATTAGTGCTTCATAATTAAAGTGTTGTTTGTGATAAGTATTTGGTCATTTAGTGAAGCATTTCACTTTCCGGGGCGCCCAGGTAAGAAGGTTTTAAACCTCCGGTGTTGATCAGTATTTTTTCCAGGACAATTCCGGGCTCGAGCACCCTAAACCGTAAAGTATGTTTTCCTGACTGCGGAACCGAATGTTTGGTAACTGATTTAATAATATGTTCAGACTGCCATTTTCCCAATTCTCCTTTATAATGGCCATTGAAATTCACAACCTGTGCAGGCTGATCATCAAACGAAATTTCGTACCGGAGCCCTTTATTGTGATTAAAATTTAAGGTAGGTGCTAAAAGAAGTTCAACCTCAAATTCCCCTTTGGATTCAAAGTTAATATCATATTCCAGCCAGATATTTTCATCAATTTTTGGATAGGCATTCTGCGGAAATGTTGTTACTCCGGATTTTGTTTTTCCGAAATCTGGAATCACTTCCCAATGGATTCTGTCTGATTGCTGCTGCCTTGCAAAGTTTTCTGCTTCTATGGACACATAACCCTCTTTCTCCTGAAATACTTTTTCTTTGGGAACCTCAGCTTCGGAAATATAGGTGACTTCGGGCATTATATTTTCTTTCCCGTCTGCCCAGCTTTTGTACCCAATCCTCATCTGATCCATCATATGTTTCCATTTCCCTCCGGCGATCACATTATTGTATTGATGGTCCAGATAGGCGTTTCTTTCAAAACATGCCTTCACTTTATCCGCGTAGAAATTGGCTTCCGGATCTTTTTTTGCTGCCAGTTCCCTGTTTTTTGCTACTGCATAGTACATTTCATACAAATTGCTGCATGCATCGATAGGATAAAGAACCAGCTGATAATAAGCATCCTGGTATTCAGCAGGAATCTGCTCTTTTAAACGTAAGGCTTCTACTGCCAGAGCCCTGTAATCATTTAAAACCGTTTCAAATTCATGATAATTTTCCAGGCTGTACGTTTTGCTGTCAAGAGTCTCGGGTGTTACCCTTTTGTTGTATTTGGAATAGAGATTAATCATCCTGGCAATTTCTCCGGCGTGTTTTGTATCGAACTGCTGAGCAGCCCATTTCTCAGTATATTCCAAAAGGTTTTTAGCGTTAAACTGCTTTGGATTCCAGGCCATTTCCAGGAAAAAGCTGATCGGAAATTCCATGGGTTTTAAATCTCCTACATTCACTACCCAAAGCTTATCCACCTTGTGTTCATAAGAAAGATTCATCTGTTCCCAGACTCTCTGGATAGGACTGATGTTGATCCATTTGGAGTTTCTCGGTCCGCCTACATAATCGAAGTGGTAATAGATTCCATAGCCTCCTTTATGCAAAGGTTTCGAAAGATCCGGAAGCTTTCTTACATTCCCCCAGTTATCATCACAGAACAGCAGGATCACATCATCCGGAACCCGCATTCCTTTATCATAATAGTCCTGAACTTCTTTATACAATGCCCAGACCTGAGGTGTTTTCTCAGCTTTTTTCCCGGTAACCTCAGCAATGATCTTACGCTGGTCTTTTACGATTTTTTCCAGCAGGGAAATATTGGTTCCCTCTCCCATTGCTTCATCACCATCGCCTCGCATTCCTACTGTTACGAGCTTTTCCCAGTTTTTGCTTCTTTCGAGGCCTGATTTCCAGAATTTCTGTAAAACTTCCGCATTTTTAGCATAATCCCAGACATTGGGGAGGTTATTTTTTTTGATATACCTGTGCCAGTCGGTTTGTGCCAAAGCCATAGGCTCATGGTGAGAAGTTCCCATGACAATACCCATTTCATTCGCTAACGGCCCGCTTAGAGCGTCATCGTCATAGAATGCTTTCCCCCACATTGCCGGCCAGATATAGTTTCCTTTAAGACGCAGAATCAGTTCAAAAACTTTTTCGTAGAACTTACTTTTTACTCCGCCAAATGTAGCTCTTGCCCAGCCTCCTAGCGAAGGTTCCTCATCGTTAAGGAAAATACCGCGATACTCTACAGCAGGCTCACCATCGGTATAAATTCCTTTTTTAAAGTATAGATTATCTTTTTTTTCAACCGGAACGTCTGCCCAGTAATACCATGGTGAAACACCTATCTGCTGGGACATTTCATAAATCCCGTAGATCGTTCCTCTTTTATCACTTCCCGCAATCACAATGGCTTCAGAAACTCCCGGAAAAGGATTGCTGACATTCTGAATGATATATTTTTCCCTTTTCCATGTTAATGCTTTTCCATCAAGCTGATTTTGCCTGATTAAATCATCTACAACTGATTTTGTCCCGACAGTTCCGATTATAATTAAAGGAGACTGCAATCCTGAAGCCTGGTCAAGAATAACAGGCTGCTCTCCTGTCACTTTCTGAAAATCAGTCTGCAGGTTTTTCACAGCTCTCATAATCCCCTGATCTATTCCGGAATTGGTAAAAATCGAAAGATTGAGCGCCTTTTCTTTTAAAACAATATTTTCGTTTTTTTTCTCAGTGCTGATGAAGGGCTCTGTTGCAGTAATCTGTAAAGAAAACCCAAGCAATGTGACAAGAAAAAATATTTTTAGATGATTCATAATCAGTTTTTTAATTTTTAAAAACTTTGTATTCTTTTTATTCAATTCAAACCTTATAGGTTTACTCCGGTTAATTTTTCATAACAAAACCTCCCTGCGGCTGCATTTCAATGCTGAAATCTCCTTTTACGCTTACTTTTACTTCTTTCTCTGAAGTGTTTCCTTTTGCATCATCATTGATAAGTTTTACGGTCTTCCCGGCCAACATCGGAAGCTTTATTTTCAGTTTTTGGGATTGTTTCTCAGCATTTACACCAGCTACATACCAATGATCTGCATGTCTTCTCGCAACCACTGCATATTTCCCGGGATAGCCTTCGATAAAAACCGTTTCATCCCAGAGTGTCGGAACTTCTTTCATGAAGTTGAGCTGAAATTCCGGTGCATCGGTAAGATTATTCGGCATTACAGCAAACATCTGAACCGGGTTCTGAAACAGTACTGCTGTAGCCAGCTGAAAGCCATCCGTGGTATGTCTTTTATTTTTATCCCTATTGGATTCCGTTAAGTATTTATTGAGAAAAGTTCCTCCGAATTCCATACTTCCCACCGTATTTCTGATGAAAGGATGAAGTGTGGCAAAAAAAGCTTCCTGCTTACGTACATCTTCTGAAAAATAGAGCATTTCTGAGGCAAGAACGGCTTCGCTTCCTGCATAATTCGGATACATTACTTCCCAGCCTCTCGGTACAGTAGCTCCATGGAAAATAATCGTTAATCCATAATCATTGGCATCTGACAGAATATCTTCATAAAGACGCATGGTTTCCTGTTTGTCTCCTCCGAAGAAATCCACTTTCAGACCTTTTACTCCTGTTTCTTTCAGCCATTTCATTTCCTTTTTACGCTCAACGGATGAGCTCATTTTATTTCTTGGTCCCATGGGTGCATCATTGGCTGCTCCGTTGGAATTGTACCAAAGCAATACTCCTACATTTCTGGATTTTGCATATTGAATAAGTTCTTTCATACGGTCCTTACCTATATTTTTATCCCAAAGCGCATCCATAAGAATAAACTGATATTTCAGTGCTGCAGCAAGATCTATGAATTTCACCTGATCATCATAGTTCATACTTTTGTCCTGCCAGAGAATCCAGCTCCAGGTAGATTTCCCGAACTGATAATCCTGTGAAGGCTCATACATCGGATCTACTACATCAAAAGGGATGGTGGTTTCTACGATGGGCTTCAATGAACTACCCACCGTAATGGTTCTCCACGGTGTTTTTCCTGGAAGTGACACTGCTGCTCCGGTACTTCCAAAACCATTATTTTCAGCAATGTTCGGATAAGCTATTTTGTAAAGGCTTTTTTCTGCTGTGGTTTCAAGATGCGAGGCACAATACATACTGTTCACTCCTGTCTCGGAAACTAATACCCAGCCCCCATTTCCGATATGGAAAAGACCAGGGAAAACGTAGCCGTAATCAGATGGCATTCCCAGTTCTGCATCAGCTTTATAACCGCTTTCATAGCTTGGTGCCGTGCGTGCAAAACCTGTCATGGGTTTCATCATGGGTGAAAGAAAAGTAGTGGTCTGTGACGGGAATCTGTAACCAGTAGTTTCCGACTGTACCACCACGCTCAGCCTTTCTTTCATCGGTGGAATATTGTACCGGAAAGCAATATTGTTGTTGCTCACCTGAAATTCAATGCCTATTTGATGCTGGTCTGCATTGGTGAAATGAACCGTTAAGGTGTTGGCGTTATAATTAACTTCAGATTTTTTGATTTTTCCGTTCGTGTATTTCTTAGAAACTGCATCTTTTTGGCTGTCGGTAAATTTCAGACCCTTTGAAAAATCGGATTCATTGGTTATCAATCCCAAAGGAGATTTTTCAAACATTGTTTTTCCCTGAAGGATCACATTATACATTGCTTTTCCATCTTCTGAAAAAACATGAAGCTTTAATTGACCATCAGGACTTGAAACTTCCGCTACCTGTGCAAAACTCTTGCTGATCAGAAGGAAGCTGAATACGATATATAAAACTTTTTTTCTCATAACTCATTATTTTCAAGAAAGGTCCAGTAATCGAAGTACATAATATCTGTGGAGGCTTTTCCATTGAATACAAAATACAGATCATGAACACCGGTAATCTTTCCAGCAATCTGAACTTTTACCGTTTCCCAGCGGTCATCCCCACCCGTCATCGGAACCTTTACCGTTGCGGCAACCGGGCCGTTCACAGCATCTAGATGAATGGTCATTGTTACCTCACTGTTATGGGTGGTTCCTACCCTTGCGGAGAAAACACTGGCCCCTTTTTTTCGGAAATCCACATTTTTCACGCTGGTATAAGCGCCATTTTTCTTTGCTTTGATGAAAACACCGGCTGCTGTATTCTGATAAGATTTAACATTTTCTGACCATGCTATCATTTCAGCTTGATTGAATGAGTAAGGATTAACTGCTGCAATAGCTTTTGTAATTCCGTTGGTCATTTTAAACGGCGAAATGGAACCGTCTTTATTGAAAGTAAGCTCTTCCAGACTTACCGATCTTGTAAACCCGCTTCCGCCCGGCAATGCTCCGTTGTGATAAAAGAAATAGGTTTTTCCCCGGAAATCGATAACACCGGGATGATTGGTAAATGATTTTCCTTCAGTGGCCATCACAATTCCTCCATACTTCCAGGGTCCCTGTGCTGTTTTACCTGTAGAATATCCTATGAATTCAGGAAGCGGACCGCCCGGCCAGAAAAGATAATACAGGTTTTTCCTTTTGTACAGCCACGGCCCTTCCTCGTATTTTGAAGGTCTTTCCGGATTGGGTTGCCCATCTCTTTTGCCAAATGATTCTTCGGTCATCGGAACTTCTACAATATTTCCGGAATAGGAAATCATATCCTCATTGAGTTTTACATATTTAAGCTTAGGATTTCCCCAATATATATAAGCCTGTCCGTCATCATCCACAAAAACCGTAGGATCGATATCTCCCCATTCGCTCTGAACGAGAGGTTTTCCCAGCGGATCATGGAAAGGGCCAAACGGACTGTCACCAACGGCAACGCCGATAGCACCCTTGTTATTGGTTTTGGACCACATCGGAACGTACATAAAAAACTTTCCATTTCTTTCTATGCATTGTGCAGCCCAGGCATCACGCTTTGTCCAATCAAAATCTTTATACGAGAGAATCTTTCCGTGATCTGTCCAGTTCACCATATCATTCGTGGAATATACTTTCCAGTCGTTCATGGTGAACCACGTAGAATCGTCTTCATCATGTGTGGTATACACATACAATCTATCATTGTAAACCATCGGTGCAGGGTCTGCGGTATAATTGGTCTGAACAATAGGATTCTGGGCAAATCCCATTGCAGAAAACCCTATTAGCGTAATTAAACTGATATGTATTGTACGGATATTCATAGAATCGTAAATTTGAATTTAAAACTTCAACCTCATATTTATTCTGACTTTAGAATAAGGTTAAGATCTTCCTGGTTTACAGGTTTGAAAAGCAGCTGCGAAAACAGATACAGATCATTTTTCCATACTTTGAAATCATGACCGCCCGGCTCTACATAAAAAATATGCGGAATTTTATTTTCTGTAAGATAGTCGCTTGTTCTTTTGCTGAAAGGCATCAACCTGTCCTGATCTCCGCATGAAATCCAGAGAAGCTTTAATTCCTTAGCTTTGGATGGATCCGGAAGAAGCTGCTGAGGCTCTTTGGTATTCGGAGCAGCGGAAAAAGCTCCTACCCAGCCGAACCTGTCAATATTTCCCAATCCGAAATTCAGGGTCTGTCCGCCACCCATGGAAAGCCCGGCAATAGCCCTGTCATTTCTGTCTTTTTTAACCGGATATTTTTTTTCCACAAAGGGAATCAGATCATTCAACAGATCTTTTTCAAAGGTTGCAAAAGCCTCTACTTTATCTTTTGCCATAACATCGCCGGTTGCCCTGTCATCTTTCATGGCCCGTCCGTTGGGCAGTACAACAATCATTGGACTCAATTTTCCTTTGGCATACAGATTATCCAAAATAATTTGGGGAGTTCCGTTTCTGAACCATTCTTTTTCATCACCTCCAATGCCGTGAAGAAGATATAAAACAGGATAATGAATACCTTTTTTAAATCCGGGAGGGGTATATACCAAGGCTTTACGCGTAGTTCCAACCGTTGCTGAAGAATACTGTATAGTATCAATTTTTCCGTGTGGAATTTCTTTTTTCTCAGTATCAAAATCCTGCGGTACTTTTTTCTCAAACGCCTGTGCAGCAATAAAAACTCCTGGCAGCATGAAACCTAATGCTAATACAACTGACTTATTCATGATTTTTTTATTTGTAGTTTTAACACTTATTATTTTGAATAAAAAAATAATAACGAAGCTGTTTAAACTTTTATATTCATTATTTTAACCACAAAAGGCACAAAAGTTTTAAACACTTAAGTTTTGGGAAAATCTTTGATTTTCATCTTATGTGAACTTTTCTGCAGAATCATTTTAAACTTACTTAGGTGAACTAAAGTGTTTTAAAATGAAAGCTTTTGTGGCTTTTGTAAAGCTTAAACAACTTAACATTTATTTTACCTATTTACAGCAGACTTTTCCCTGCTAATTTTTGTGACTTTTCATTCTCCGGCTTCATTGACTCTGAAAAAATCCACATCTACGAAGCCTCCGGTATTTTTAGTGGCATAATTAAAAACCGCGAATTTTGATCCCATAAAAAATCTCCGGTAATCAAAGATCATTTTGTAGTCTTTTGCCATCTCTGTCCAGTTCTTCTGATCGGTGCTGTAATAAAAGTCTGCCAGATCTTTCCCAAGGTTAAAATTGGCATCGATACGAAGGAAAACCTTATCTGAATTGAGAGGAATCCGCTTTTTCTCTTCTTTTTTAACCCCTGTAATTGCTTTTGTCTTATTGTCCAGGCTTACTTCATTGGTTGAAAAAACAATGAATTTTTCTTGACCTTCCTTCACTATTGACAAGATCCCGGAATCACCGTTGAAAGCACTGAAGCCTGCAACGTCTCCATCTTTCATTCCTTTGAGATCCATCGCGACAACTGCTGACGAAGTTGGGCCTTCCATTCTTTGGGTCAAAGTATTGGGTGCTGCGTAAAGATTGTCTACCACTCTGCTGGTTTTCAGTCTCAGAAATCCTTTTCTTTCGGACAAGGACCACGCTTCATTTACCGGATTATGATTCCATTGCCACTGGATTTTCATTTTTTTACCGGAAAATTCATCACTTTCTACCAGATGATTTTTCGCTTTGAATGGCGGAAGCGGAATTTCTCCTTTCAAGGGAACTTTCCCATTATCTCCCAACACCGGCCAGTCGTTTTGCCACTGAACAGGCAGCAATAGCGGAACACGCCCCACGCCGTTTCTGTCCTGGAAAATAAGAGAATACCAATTCCCGTTTTCATCATCTATCAAAGCGCCCTGACCTGCATAGGAGAATCCTAAAAAATTGTCTTCCAGAACTACTTTTTTCTCGTAAGGACCTGTCACTTTATCTGCTCTGTAGACGACCTGACGGCGTTTCCCGTTTTTCGGCCAGGAAATCATCATCATATAATATTTTCCGTTTCTTTTGATGATCTGGTTTCCTTCAAGAAGTCCGGTTTCCGAAGCATCTTTCTGGAATACCTCAGTTCCATCCGGATTTCCGATAACTTTCTTAAAATCAGGGCTTAGTTCAAAAACTTTGTTGGAAGTGAAAACATATGTTCTGTCATCATCATCAAAAAACAGTGAAGCATCGTGAAAATGCAGTGTTCTTGTGATGAGTTTCCATTTTCCTTTTTCCGGATGATCAGTCACGTAGAAATAAGATTTGAAAGGTTCATCATTCGGAGAGAATAAAACGTAGTATTTCCCTTTATGGTAGCGAATTGAAGAAGCCCATTGGCCTCTGCCGTAAACGGTTCCGTTCAATAAATCATATTTTGAATTGTCATTCAGGGTATCAAAAACATATCCGGACATTTCCCAATGGACCAGATCTTTGGAATGCATTACGGGAGCTCCGGGCATCAGATGCATGGTGGTACTGATCAGGTAAAAATCACTTCCGTTTCTGGTAATGGATAAATCCGGTGCATCTGCCCAAATAATGGGATTGGTAAACGCTGTGCCCTGTTTTCCGGAAGGATTTACCTGGGCTGAGAGAAGATTCAGCCCGATAAACCCCAATAAAGAAACTATATAAGATTTTTTGATTTTCAAAATGTACAGTGATGTTTGGTTTTACTTTTTTTAATTTTAAAAGGAAACACTTCGACAAGCTCAGTGTGACATTGCTGATACTGACTTAATTCGGAACGATATCATTGGAAGAGGTGCTGTACAAACCTATGAGGCTTCCTGTAAAACCTCCAGCTATATCCGTAGAAAGTATATCTCCGGAAACGGATCCTCCAAGATTTTTATAACTCTTACCATCCACAGAATAATTAAAGCTATATTCATCTTTATCTGCTACCACCTGTAGTTTAACCGGCTTGGATAATGAAATCTTCTCGCTGGCGATCAGTTTTGATTCTCCTTTTTCTGTTCTTTCCAATACGATGTAGAAATCTTTATCCTTTTTTGTGATTCCAAAAACATAATTGAATGTTTCACTTTGATAGCAGGTAATTCCTGCCAGCTCTTTTTCTGATTTAGGTTTAAAATCCAAGGTTACAGAGGTTTCAAAATCTTCGTGCTGCAATCTGTGGAATAATGCCGAAACTGGAGCCAACGCTTTGATATTAGTCTCCATAGGATTCACTTTTACGCCATTTTTTGTGGCAGTAATGAAATTCTCACGTGGTCCGCGCATCGCAATCCATCGGAAATCAAGATTTTTATCGGTTAATTTATCGTTATAGGTAAAGTTTCCGTTCGGAAAAAATCCGTTTTGTCCAGTTTGATTCTGAACGCCTTGTGGCATTTTCAATTTTGGTTTCATCGGAACAAGGCCATTTTGGAATACAGGATACGTTCCGCTCCAGTCTACAGGAAGAATGAAAGTTTCACGGCCTTTGGTAACACGGTTGTTTACATTCGGACGAATTGCTAAAAATACGCCATACCATTGCCCGTTCGGACCTTCCACCAAATCTGCGTGACCTGCCCAATCCACTTTTTCCTTTCTGTCTCTGGGAAAATATCTTTGCGTAAGAATTGGATTATTTTTAGCGGGAACAAACGGTCCCTTAGGAGAATCTGCCATAAAAATCACTTCACTATGGTTGCCTCCTGTTCCGCCTTCTGCACACATCAGGTAATATTTCCCTTTGTATTTGTACAAATGCGGACCTTCAATCCAGATTGGTTTTTGAGAAAGGTCGACTCCACCGTTTACGATAATTCTGTCTGAACCTGCGACAACCTGATCTTTTTCCAGATCGTAATCCCACATTTTAATAACGCGGTGTCCGTTGTATTGCTCGGTTCCTTTTGGTGGCGCATCGTTATGAACAATGTAAGCTTTTCCATCATCATCAAAGAAAATAGCAGGATCAATACCATCAAAATTCAGCTTCTGAACTTCGCTCCATCCTTTTGCCGGATCTTTGGTTTTTACAACCATATTTCCGATACCACCCGCAATCTGGGTAGTGATCATATAAAAGGTGTCGTTGTGTTTATTGTATTTGATATCAGGCGCATAGATCCCCTGCGACACACCTCCTTTTTCCACCTTAAGCTGAGAAGGTCTGTCGAGAACGTGCCCTACCTGCTTCCAGTTCACCAGATCTTTAGAAGTGAAAATCGGGACTCCCGGAAACATTGAAAATGAAGAATTTACTAGGTAATAATCTTCCCCTTTTCTGGTAATGCTGGGATCGGGGTAACAGCCCTGAAGAATCGGGGAATAGAACTCGTCCGGTTTAAGAGGGTTGTCATTATATATTTTATCGTTTCCATGGTAAGTAAAGTCTGAAAATGTCTGGGCAGAAATAGAAGTCACTGATAGCAAAGCTGCTGCTGCAATGACATGGGTTTTATTCCTGAGAAAAGCTAAATTCATTATATTCTGTTTCATTGTTATTCTTTTTTATAGTTTTTTAATATTCATTCTTTGGTATCTGTTATTTTTTATAACTTTTTTAACGCTGAGTCAGCAAGTTTTTTGACTTCTTTTTTAAGGTTCGCAAAGGCGTTACACTCAGCAAAAAGCACTAATTTTTTAAACGGTTTTCTTCCGGTTGATTATTTTAATCAATCCCCAGGCTGTAACGTACGATATCCCGGCTATGAAAAATATGATGTTGTAGCCACCGTTAATATTTCCTGATTTTTTAAAGGCATCGAGAATGATTCCTATAAAAAGCGGAAAAATAATTCCTGCCGCTGAACCCAACATACCGCCAAATCCTATCACAGAGCTTACATAATGATTAGGCAGATGATCTCCGACCGTGGTCATAAGATTGGCTCCCCACCCCTGATGTGCCGCTGTGGCAAGGGCAATAATAAGGGTAATCACCCACATATTATCTACGTATTTTGAGAACATGACCGGAACCACCATCAGAGCAAACAGCAACATCGTAAAGCTTCTGGCTCTTCCGATCGCCCAGCCTTTTCTGATCAGGAATGATGAAAGATAGCCTCCGCCAATACTTCCGATTGTAGTTCCACTGTAAATAATGATCAAAGGAATGGAAGGTTTTGTTAAATCCATTTTGAACACATCTGAGAAATACGCCGGTAACCAGAACATGAAGAAATACCAGATAGGATCGGTTAATATTTTACCGATAGCGAATGCCCATGTTACTTTATATTTGAGTAATTCCGATAAAGGAACTTTGGTTTTTTCCTGGTTTTTTTTATCCTGATCACTTTTTATATATTGCAGCTCTTCCTTGCTGAGTTTTTTTGTTTTTTCCGGTATGGTGTAGAATTTCCACCAAAGAATAATCCAAACCATGCCTAAAGCACCGATCCATACAAAAGTCTGCCTCCAGCCGTAATGTCCCAGAATGAACGGAACCAGCAGCGGTGCTAAAATAGCTCCCACAGTTGCCCCAGAATTGAAAATCCCTGTTGCCAATGCTCTTTCTTTTTTCGGAAACCATTCAGCGACTGATTTTATGGCGGCAGGAAAGTTTCCGGCCTCACTGATGCCCAAAGTGCTTCTCGCAATGATAAACCCAATGGTACTTTTTACAAAACCATGCCCTATAGAAGCAAGACTCCATACAATAAGGGAAACAGCATACCCGATTTTGGTTCCCACCCTGTCTATAAACCTTCCCATCGCCATATAACCGATGGCATAAGTGGTTGTAAAGGCCATTACGATGTAGCTGTAATCTTTTTCGTCCCAGCTGAATTCTTTTTCCAGAACAGGTTTCAGCAAGCCCATTACCTGACGGTCAAGATAATTGATCGTAGTGGCAAGAAAAACGAGAGACAGCATCCACCATCTTATATTGCGGTTTTTAGGAGCCTGCATTGAGTTATTGATTAAGTTGTTGTAGTAAATTTGTTGTTTTCAGAGTCAGTTCTTCTTCATTAACATCTTTTCCGATGAGTGAGCTTCCCAACCCTGCTGCTATGGCTCCGCCATTAAGCCAATCCATAATATCTTCAAATTCTGCATTGATTCCTCCGGTGGGCATGAAATTCATTCCCGGGAAAACAGGCTGTACCGATTTGATATAGTTCTTTCCTAAAGCATCAGCCGGGAATATTTTAACCAGTTTTAAACCGTTCTGATAGGCAATATTGATATCAGTAGGGGTAAAACAACCCGGAATCAGAAGGATATTTTTTTCGAGAGCATGCTGTACCAATGCTTCACTGATGACCGGTGTAATGATGAAATCTGCATTTACTTGAGCATAATCATCCATTTCCTGTACGTTTTTTACGGTTCCTATTCCTAGCAAAAGACCAGGAAATTCTGTATGGAAAATTTCTTTCAGCTTAGTGAAATTTTCCAGTGCCTGATGACCTCGGTTGGTATATTCTATCACACGGATCCCTGCTTCGTATAAAGCTTTTATGATATTTTTTGAGACTTCAAACGATTCGTTATAGAATAACGGAACGATTTTCTGGTCTTTTATTTTTTGTAGTATTTCACTCATAATTTTTCGATATTAATGCTGTCATCAATGGTATCTCCCTTTACAAAAAGCTTTTTAAAAGCAACTTTTGTAGCATCCTCAAGGATCTGCTGATCAGGATTTCCCTTTAAAATTCCATGAATTAGAGCGGCCATGAAAGAATCACCGCTTCCTACCCTTTCTTCAATTTTATCTGAATTATATTTTTCTGAAACCAGAAGCTGCTCATCAGTAAATAAGGTGGCAAAATAATTGACCTTTTCCCCGTTTGTGAAGCGGAATGTATTGGCAATTTTTTCTACATCCGGGAACTGTTTCCTAATTTCCAAAGCTGTTTTTTCGGCCTGTCTCAGAAGATTTTCGTCATCAAAATTTCCGTTAAGCTCATATTCGACGGGAATATTCAGGAACTGCTCAACAGACCAGATATTTCCCATAAGGACATTGACAAAAGGCATCAGTTCTCTGATTATATGAGGATTCTGATTCTGCCAAAGCAATGCCCTGTAATTCAGATCGAGAGATACTGTAATATCTCTGTTTCTGGCTTCTTTCATGATATGTAAACATTTCCGGAATGCATTTTCACTCAGAGCCGGTGTGATGGTACTGATATGCAGCCATTTTACTCCTGAAAATATTTCATCATCACTGAACGTTTCAAAATCCGATTGGGTAAAAACAGACGGAAATCGGTCGTAAACCACTGAAGCATTCTGCATATCGCCATCCGAAGAAAGATAAAAAGTTCCTATTCTTCCCTGAGTTTTTTCTGCAAGGACCTCTATTCCTTTATTTTTAAGTTGAAATTCCAGCTGGTTTCCTACAAAATTCTCAGGTAAAGCTGATAATAATTTCACAGAATTCTTCCATTGGGAAAGTGCTGCCGCTACATTGTATTCAGCACCGCCCACGTAAATCTTCATAGACTGCTCATTGAGCCAGTTTCCTTCGGAATCCGGAGCAAAATGGAGAAGCAGTTCCCCAAAACATAGTATTTTAGCTGAATCCTGCATGGTATTAGAGTTCAAAATAATTTTTTGTATTGTGATAACAGATATCCTGAATGATCTTTCCTACCCATCTTTCATCGTCAGGAAGAAGACCTCTTTCCATTTCACTTCCGAACAGATTGCACAAAAGCCTTCTGAAATAATCATGTCTTGAGAATGACAGCAGGCTCCGGGAATCGGTCAACATCCCTACAAAAGTGCTGATGAGACCAATATTAGAAAGTGTATTCATCTGTTTGGTCATCCCGTCGAGCTGATCGAGAAACCACCAGGCTGCTCCAAACTGTACTTTGGATTTGATCCTGCCCTCATTGAAATTTCCGGCAAGGGATGCAAGAACTTCGTTAAATGCCGGGTTCAGATTGTAAATAATGGTTTTGGCCAGTTTTCCTTCTGTATTCAGTGCATCAAGCAAAATGCTCAACCGCTGTGCATAATATGGTTCACCAATGGCATCATACCCTGCATTGGTACCCATTTTTCTGAGCATTTCAGAATTGTTGTTTCTGGTTGCTCCTACATGAAACTGCTGTACCCAGCCTTTTTCTGCATACATTTTGCAAAGCTCTTTCAATAAATAGCCTGAAAGCGCTTCCGGATCAGAAAATGATGCAAGATTGCCCTTCAGAAATTCAGAAAACTCTTTTTCAAGGTTATGATTCCATTTTGTAGTATCCGGGAAATATTCAAAGCCGTGATCGGCAACTTTTGCTCCTGCTTCCGCAAAATAATGGATTCTGGACTGAAGCGCATTCAACAGATCGGAAACAGAGGTGATTGAAAATCCGCAGACCTTTTCAAGTTTCCTGATTCCTGAAAGATATTGTTCAGGATTAATCATATTAATATAGGAATCAGGGCGGAAAGCCGGAAGAACAGCCGTTTTAAAGCTGCTGTTTTTTAAAGCCTTATGATGAATCAGATCATCAGCAGGGTCATCCGTAGTGCATAAAGCTTCTACCTTAAAATTTTTAATGATGGATTGGGGTAAAAAAGCGGATGTCTGAAGACTTTCATCCATCTGATGGTACACAGCATCTGCGTTTTCCGGTGACAGGTATTCGCTGATTCCAAAAGGTTTTTTGAGTTCCAGATGAGTCCAGTGAAATAAGGGATTACGAAGGGTGTAAGGCACTACTTCTGCCCATTTCCTGAATTTTTCCTGGTCTGAAACTTTTCCGGAAATAAACTGTTCATCAATGCCAAAATTTCTCATGGCTCTCCATTTGTAATGATCGCCATCCAGCCAGATAGCCGTCGGAGATCGGAAATTCTGATTGGCAGAAATAACGTCCGGCTCAAGATGATTATGATAATCTATTACCGGCATGTCTTTAGCATAGCCGAAATACAGGTTTTCCGCCTTTGCTGATTCCAGCAGAAAAGATTCTCCGAAAACTTCTTTATTTTTAATGGAATTACTCATTATATACTTTTACAATCCTGGATTTTTATTCTCTTTAAGTATTCTGATTTATGAAAGTCTGCATTTTTAAAAACAGGGCCATGAATGAAACCATTAAGGCCCTGCTCACTGCATATGAAGAAATTATTTTTATACTCCGCTAAAGGCACTGAAGCCTCCGTCAACAGGAATCAGTGCTCCTGTGATAAAGCTTGCTGCATCCGAACATAGAAACTGTACAACACCGTTCAGCTCTTCCACTTCCCCAAATCTCTGCATGGGTGTTTTAGCCATTACTTTTTTACTTCTGTCCGTCAAACTCCCATCCGGATTCAGGAGAATAGAACGGTTCTGATCCCCGATGAAAAACCCTGGTGCCACGGCATTTACCCGTATTTTATCTCCGAATTTCAATGCCAGGTCAGATGCAAGCCATTGGGTAAAATTGGTAATTGCGGATTTGGCGGCAGAATATCCGGCTACTCTTGTAATTGCTGAATACGCTGCCATGGAAGAAATATTAATAATGTTTCCACTTCCCTGCTCAGCCATTATCTTTCCGAAAACATAGCTCGGGTGAACAGTTCCGTTGATATTAAGGTCGGTAACCTCTGCCCATCCCTTCATATCCATATCAAAAAAAGACTGTTCCGGAGATAAGGTTGCTGCCGGAATATTTCCGCCGGCTATATTGAGCAGAATATCAATACTGCCATATTTTTCTTTTATTTTCACAGAAGCAGCTTCAAGGCTTTTAATATCCATCACATTGGCTTCTAAAGCAAGTGCATCTCCTCCTAAATCTGTCAGTTCTTTTACACGGGCATCCAGTGTTTCCTGGTTTCTTCCCAGTGCGACAACTTTTGCTCCGGCTTCTATAAAACTTTTCGCAAGGCTGCCTCCTAAAACACCTGAAGCCCCTGTAATGACTGCTACTTTGTTTTTAATACTAAACAGGTCTTTCATTTACTTTTTACTATTTTATTACAAACGCAGATTAATTTTTCTGTAATTCTGACTGGACTGCTGCCATTACTCCTTCGATCTGGCCTAATGCCAGCATTCTTCCTAAAAATGAATAGCCGGGATTATACCCTTTGTCAATATCTTCTGCTAAAAGTCTTCCGTGGTCAATTCTCATAGGAAGATCGGGGGTTTCTTTTTCGAAGACACGGATTACTTCAATGAGCTTACCTCTTCCCCCAAGATGATGAGCCTCGATAAAATCACCGTTTTCAAAGACATTTGTGCTTCTCAGGTGAACGAATTTGGTTCTGTGGGCAAACTTCTGTGCCAGTTCCGGAACATCATTCTGAAGATTAGCGCTTAAAGATCCGGCGCAGAACGTCAATCCGTTGTGAGGGTTATCAACTGCTTTCAGAAGCCAGTCGATATCTTCTTCATTGGTTACTATTCTTGGTAATCCCAGCAATGAAAAAGGTGGATCATCGGGATGTACACACATCTGGATATTCCATTTTTCGCAGACAGGCATTATTTTTTCAAGGAAATATCTCATGTTCTCACGAAGTCTGTCTTTATCGATTCCATGATACAATGCCAATAACCTTTTGAACTTTTCTACAGGATTTGATTCGCCTTCTTTGATATTTCCGTTCACAAATCCCTGTGTTTTTACAATGACTGAGTCTATCAGCTCATTATTATCTTTTTGCGTTAAGGTATTTTTTAATTCTTCTACTTTCTGAAGAATCTCTGCGGTATAATCGTTTTCTGCTCCTTCTCTTTTAAGAATATGAATTTCGAAGTAGGCAAACTTGGCCTTGTCAAAATAAAGTGATGATGAGCCGTCTTCCCATTCATGAAAGAGATCGGTTCTTGCCCAGTCGAGGACAGGCATAAAGTTGTAGCAAACTGTTGTAACTCCTGTTTTACCCAGATTTTCAAGGCTTGTGATATAGTTTTCTATTAAAGAGTCACGGTCTTCACCTCCGTATTTGATGGCTTCGCTCACGGGAAGACTTTCAACAACAGACCAGCGAAGTCCGTGGCTTTCTATATAGTTTTTATAATCATTGATGGCCTCCAGATTCCAGATTTCTCCGTTTGGGATATCATGCAGGGCGGAAACAATTCCTTCTACTCCGATCTGACGAAGTGTGCTCAGTTTTATTTTGTCTTTTTTGCCAAACCAGCGCCAGGTTTTTTCCATAATTTTTAAAATTTAATTCAGTTAAACAAAGCAGGTGCTTTCACACCTACTCTGTTACTGATATGAATGTCGAATAAAATTTAAATTAGTATCCAGGATTCTGATATTTTGCTTTAATATCTGCAGATACTTCCATAGCATCCAGCTGTCCCTGAGGGATAGGTCTCAAATAATGGAAAGGTTGTATTGTCCTGGTAACGGTTTGTGGCGTATGGTTTCCATAATTTGCTCCACCAATGGAATATGATGCTGCCTTTTCTGCCCAGGTTTGGGTTCTTACCAAATCATACCATCTGTAGCCTTCGCCAAAATATTCCCTGGATCTTTCTGCTAAGATGTAATCGATTGTTATAGTTGATGGTGTTGCCGCAATCATAGCCGCACTGTTATCCTGTATTTTTGTTACATTTCCGTTATTATCCCAACGCCATTTTCCTGCTCTTGCACGGATCACGTTAATTAAATCTCTGGCAGATACTGCACCAGATGCTCCTTTTACAGCTGCTTCTGCTGCAATAAAATACAGCTCGGAGAATTTTGCTGCATAGAAAGGTCGCGTAAGACTCGGGTTCGGATATCCTAGTCCATTTCCGTTGTCTGTTCTGTAAGGGCCAATTTTCCAGATTCCGGGATACACAATTCTGCTGATTCCGTTCGGGGCAACCACCCAGTCAGCTCTTCCAGGCAATGTCCCGGCACCTATTCCGCTTTGACCTGCGTTGGTTGGATATGAAGGAGTTTGAGAATCATCATTTAAAAAGCTCAGAACCGGAGCATTAGGCTGTATCGGAAGGTTATTGGCATTATAAAGTGTCCCTACATTGGTAAGCCCGGTTCCTTCTTTATCCCAGTTACCACGGTATACGGTTGTAAATGTTCCGTCATATCTTGAATCATTGGTTTTATCTGAGAATGTATTTTTAATGACTTCGATGGTAGGAGCCATTCTCACCCAAGGTCTTCCCAATGGCTGGAAAGCTGCACGCTGTACAGAGCTTGCTGGTGTCCATGTTGTTGGAGAAGTACTGCTTTTAAGATTGGTATAATTCCACGTCAGCATCCAGGATGCGAAATTATTCGGTGACCATCCATCCCCATAACTTGCCTGAATTACGCCTTCGTTGAAATAGGCACTGGTTTCCGTATGGTCTGCATACAGCATACATTCGCTATTACGATCATTTGATCCTAAATTAACATCATAGTAAGTGGGCTGCAATGCATAAGGTCCGGGATTATTAATGGCGGCTAAAGCAACATCATAAGCCTGCTGAAAATACCATTGTGCGTTGTGACCATCCGGATCTGTACGAGGAGTGTCAGGGTATGTCGGGATGCTGTTAGGATTTTGCAGCCACCATCCATAAGTCAAATAGGCCTTTGCCAAGTATAAACGGGCTACATTTTTGGTCACTCCGCCTTTCACCCTCGGGCTAGCAGGAAGATTTTCAACAGCTTTAACTAAATCCGGGAAGATTGCCTTTGTGTAAACTTCCGTCACAGTATTTCTAACTGAAGTTGTTTTCGGATTGATATTGAAAGCCAATTCGCCGGACCCAAGATCAAGAGGTACGCCTCCATAGGTCTGCACTAACAGAAAATAATAGAACGAACGGAAAAATCTTGCTTCCGAAATCAGTGATTCTGCTATACCAGCCCCGGATCCGTTCTGAATAATTCCATTTGCAGTATTTATCGACGAGAATACGGATCCCCATACCATACTTGTAGGAAAGGTATTGGAATTGATGCTGCCTGCACCACCCGTCATATCAAGATCTTTAAAATTACCGTCTGCGCTCTGCCCCCAGGTGGCTTCATCTGTACCGGTCATATTGGCATTTAGCCAATAGCCGTTTCCGTAAAGCAATCTCAACTGTCTGTATAAAGAGGTAACTCCTTGTGATATCCCTCTTTCCGTTGTAAAGTCTTCCGGAGTATAAATCCCTCTTGGTTGTTCATCCAATATCTCATTACAACCTGTAGTTGTAAATGCTACTGAAGCCAGGAATAAAGCAGCAATGAATTTTTTATTTAGATTGATCATGATTTCTGATTTTTAAAAGGTTAGATTTAGCCCCATCATATAATTTCTCGTAGATGGGTTGTTGGTCCCTATAATAAGCTGATTGGCTTTATATGAGTTTACAGCCTGATTTTCATTCCCTCTTGAGTTCGGTTCCGGATCCATACCAGACTCTCTGTAATAAGGAGAACCAAATACAAATGGATTCTGTACGGTAACATAAAGACGAAGATTGCTAACGCCTAAACTGCTCAGAGCGTTTTTGTTAAAATTATATCCTAAGGTAATGGTTCTGATCTTCACAAAAGATGCATCAAACAGAGCAAGCGTTGAAGCATATTTAGGGTTATCACCACTTAACAATCCACCTGGTTTTGGGTATCTTACATCAGGATTTTCTTCGGTCCAGTAATCTACATCAACGTTGTTTCCTCTACCTGTAAGTCTGTTAAGGTAACCGGCGGAACCATAAATAGAACTGATAAGTACGCCTCCTTTCTGGAAAGCCCCTACAATGCTTAAATCTATATTTTTATAAGCGAGTCTGGTATTAAAACCACCGATGAAATCCGGATTGGTGTTGATGATCTGTCTATCTGCTTCATTGATTGCTCTCTTTGGTGTGCCATCAGCATTGTATTCTCCGGTGTATAATACTTTGATCATTCCCGGTGCTGCACCAACCTGTGGCTCCAGAATATTAAGATATGGATCTCCCTGCTGCCAGAGGCCAATATATTGATAATCGTACAGGGCATTAATATTATAACCTACAAACCATAAATTGTTTACATTCCTATCCATTCCGGAGGCAAGCGCAGTAATTTTATTTCTGTTCGCAGATAAATTCCCTCCTACTTCCCAGCTGAAACCATCAGGATTATCAATCACCACTGCATTAAGGGATATTTCTAAACCTTTATTCTGGGACGCCCCAACATTCTCGGTCACGGAACCTAATCCACTGGATGCAGGTAAGCCTTTGCTCAGCAATAATTTTTCAGTATTGGTAACATAATATTCTACGGTACCTGTTATTCTTTTGTTCAGGATCGAAAAATCTACACCATAGTTCCAGGTTTTCGAAAATTCCCATCCTAAAGACGCATTAGGTGCTGAACTCACATAATTACCTATAACATTGGTCCCTCCAAAATTGTAAGGTGTAGTACTTAGGCTACCAAAAGTTGTGTATGGAGCAACAGCCTGGTTAGATGTCTGACCAAAGCCTGCTCTTAACTTTAGCATATTGATGTATTTCGAATTTCGGAGGAAACTTTCATTCGCAACATTCCAACCAACAGAAATTGCCGGATAGGTATGCCACTGGTGTCCTTTAGCCAATACTGAAGCACCATCTGATCTTACTGTTGCCGTCAACATGTAACGGTTATCATATTGGTACATTGCTCTTCCCATGAAAGACATCAGCCCTCTTCTCCAATATCCCTGGTTGTTAGGATCTATGGTTATTTCACCTTGGGCATGGCCTAAATTGAAATACTGAAAAGCATCAATAGGCACATCACGGGCAGCAATTAACGAGCTGTTAAACCTTGTCTGCTCAGCCGAATATAAAGCTGTTGCACTAATTTTATGCTTACCAAAACTTCTGTCGTAGGTCACTAAGTTTTCCAAAACCCACTGTGTAGTCAGAGAATTGCCTATGCTTGCTGAAGATAAGGTAGCCGGCTGATAATTGAGTGCCCCTGTTCCCAGATAGTAGCCACTGTTTGAGTTTCTGTAGGTCAAGCCAACATTTAATCTGTATTTAAGCCCTTCAACCCCTGGGATTTTAATTTCCCCATACAAATTATTATAAGAACTGAAAGCATTGGTACGGTCTGCATAAGCGTCACCCAGTCCTTCCAGAATTGATCTCGTTTGTAAAGCGGTTTGGTCAACATTTGCAAATGTTGTTCTTAATCTTGGTGATCCGTCTGCAAGATAAGGACTGACCAATGGTGAATACCCTAAAACAGGCGCTCCGCTTATTCCATTAAAATCATTCACAGAGAAATTAGAATTCGTTGAAAATCCAACCTTTAACCAGGAATTAATTTCCTGATCCAAAGCTCCTCTAATGGAAAGTCTTTTATATTTTTGCAATGGTACTACTCCGTCCTGCTGAAAATAGGCAACTCCGAAATTATACCCTCCTTTTTCTGTTCCTCCTGTAACTGCAACATCATGATTCATCATCAATCCTACCCCATAATATTGATCCTGCCAGTCTGTATTGGTCCCGTTAATCTCATCCGGACCGTTTGTAAAGAGGCCGGCGTCAGCTCTTAATTTTTCGAGTTTAGGACCATCCATCATCGGATATTTAGAGAACAAAGTCTGAAATCCGGTATAGGCATTATATGAAAATCTTGCCCTTTGTCCTTTTCCTCCTCTGTTGGTGGTTATGATGATCACCCCGTTGGCACCACGGGAACCATAAATAGCCGTAGCGGAAGCATCTTTAAGGACATCCAGAGTTTTGATATCTGACGGACTTATATCTCCCAAAGATCCAACGAACGGAATACCGTCTAATACGATCAAAGGATCATTGGATCCCGTTAAAGAACGTTCACCCCTGATACGGATCTGCTGTACAGCACCCGGTTTTGTAGAAGTTCTTCCAATATCAACGCCGGGAAGACGGCCCTGAATGGCTTCTGTAATGTTTGCGGAGGGTACTTCTTTTATGGCATTGCCACTCAATGAAGCAACAGATCCGGTTACAGCTTCTTTCTTTTGCGTCCCATATCCGATTACGACAACTTCTTCTATTTTATTTTCTTTAGCTACTGTATCTTTCTTAACCTGTGAATATGCTATGCCGGAAGGCAATAAAGTCATTGCAAAAAATAATGCCGCTCTATTGCTCTTGTTCAAATAAAATCGGTTCATAATTATTATTTTTAGTATTAGTTGTTGAATAAAAGGCTGTTTAATAATTATAATGAATAAAAATCCTTAGTGTTTATAAGCCTTTTATTTTTTATTATATATACATATTCACGATGGCTTCAAACAATTCCTGCTTTCCGCTTTTTGGCTGTGGTTCGCCGATTTCGTGAGCGATTCTCTGAAGATCTTCCAATGTAAGTGTTCCATTCTCGAATGCTTTTCCGTTCCCGTTATCAAAAGAAGCATAGCGGTCTGTTCTCAGTTTTTTGTAATCTGAATTTTCAAGGATATCCGCTGCTGCAAGAAGGCCTTTTGCGAATACATCCATCCCTGAGATGTGGGAAATGAATAAGTCTTCAGCATCAATGGAATTTCTTCTGATTTTAGCATCAAAGTTTACTCCGCCCGTTCCTAAACCTCCTGCAGGAAGCAATACAAGCCATGCCTGAACCATGTCATAATAATCAATCGGGAACTGATCGGTATCCCAGCCGTTCTGGTAATCTCCCCTGTTGGCATCAATACTTCCTAAAAGCCCTGCATCAACAGCTACCTGAAGCTCATGCTCAAATGTATGACCAGCTAATGTAGCGTGATTGACTTCGATATTCAGCTTAAAGTCTTTGTCTAATCCGTAATGTCTAAGGAATCCGATTACTGTTTCTGAATCGTAGTCGTACTGGTGCTTTGTAGGCTCCATCGGTTTAGGTTCGATCAGGAAAGTCCCTTTAAAACCTTGCTGACGTGCGTAGTCTCTTGACATGGAAAGGAAACGGGCCAAATGATCTTTTTCACGCTTCATATCGGTGTTCAAAAGGCTCATATATCCTTCTCTTCCACCCCAGAAAACATAATTTTCACCTCCCAGTGCAATCGTAGCATCTATTGAATTTTTCACCTGGGTCCCCGCACAGGCCACAACGTCAAAATTAGGGTTGGTAGAAGCTCCGTTCATGTATCTTTCATGCGTGAAAACGTTGGCTGTTCCCCATAAAAGCTTAATTCCTGTTTCCTGCTGCTTTTGTTTTGCATATTCCACAATCGTCTGCATATTCTTCTCGTAGTCTTTCCAGTTATTGGCAGGGTCTACCAGATCGATATCATGGAAGCAATAATAACTGAAACCCATTTTAGACATGAATTCGAAACCTGCATCCATTTTGTGCATTGCTCTGGTCACAGGATCATTTCCGATATCCCATGGGTGGTGGATGGTAGGTCCTCCGAACGGATCGCTTCCGTTGGCACATAGGGTGTGCCACCATGCCATCGCAAATCGGGTCCAGTCTTTCATAGGTTTTCCCATCACGATCTTTTCCGCATCATAATAACGGAATGCCAACGGGTTCTTGCTCTCCTTCCCTTCAAACTTAATTTTTTCAATACCCGTAAAAAACTCTTTTGTACCTGTTAAAGTGTCCATATTTATTTGATTATTTTTAATTTGTTTTAATTTTTGCGTAGAGACTCCCTTCTCACTGATTCTTAAAAGTCAGTAAGAGGATGAAAAATGCTGTTGTAATTGTTCTAGATTATTTCGTTAAGATGATATTTCCATCTGGCATAGGCTTCTAAATATTGTTCTTGCTTTTCGTGTTCAGGCTCTATCACCGCTATTTTTTCAAGTGAAGAAAATGCTTCCCCGGAATCTGAATAAAATCCTATTCCCATTCCGGCTGCCCTCGCTGCTCCTACCGCCCCATCGGTGTCATACAGTTCAATGACCGCATTACTGACACTGGATAGCGACTGGCGGAAAATTGAACTTAAAAACATGTTGGCATTTCCTGCACGGATCACCTGGATATCCATTCCGATATTTCTCATAATATCCATTCCATATTCGTAAGAGAATACAATACCTTCCTGTGCCGCACGAAGAATATCGCCTTTTGAATGTATGTTGAAATTAATTCCGTGAATAGAACAGCTTGTATCTTTATTTTCAAGCACTCTTTCTGCTCCGTTTCCAAAAGGTATAATGCTTAACCCTTTTGAACCGATAGGTGAAAGTGAAGCCATATCATTCATATCACCGTAAGATGAAAGTGAGGTTGCGAAATTATGCTTCAGCCATGAATTTAAAATACCGGTTCCGTTGATACAAAGCAAAACGCCCAGTCTGATCTGTTCCGGTGTATAATTGACATGGGCAAATGTATTGACCCTTGATAACTTATCATATTCCAGCTGATCCAGAACTCCGTATACCACTCCGGAAGTTCCTGCTGTAGAGGCAATTTCTCCGGGATTGAAAACATTAAGGGAAAGAGCATTGTTGGGCTGGTCTCCTGCTCTGTATGAAATAGGTGTACCTTCTTTTAAGCCTAATTCTTCCGCTGCTGGTTTAGAAACGGTTGCCTGGATACCAAATGTGGGTACAATTTCAGGGAAAAAGCTTTTCGGAATACCGTAATGGTTAATGATATCTTCTGAAATACAGTTGTTCTTAAAATCCCAGAATATTCCTTCTGATAATCCCTCGATGGTCATTCCTATCTGTCCTGAAAGCCTCATGGCAATATAGTCTCCCGGAAGCATTATTTTGTCTATCTTTTCAAAAATTTCGGGTTCGTTTTCTTTTACCCATGCAAGCTTTGATGCGGTAAAATTTCCCGGTGAATTTAACAAATGAGAGAGGCATTTTTCTTCTCCTATCGTTTTGAAAGCATTTTCTCCATAAGGCACAGCACGGCTGTCGCACCAGATAATGGACGGTCTTAAAAGGTTCTGGTCCTTATCTACCAGGATCAGACCATGCATCTGCCAGGTAATTCCGATTCCTTTAATATCTTCAGCATGTACTCCGGATTCATGCATAACAGCTTCGTGTGCCAGTTTCAGATTGGTCCACCAGTCAACTGGATTTTGCTCTGCCCATCCCGGATTGATAGCAGTGATTTTCATTTCTTTTTTGGGAGAAAATTCAGAAGCAATCACTTTTCCACTGGATGCCTCGATGAGACAAACTTTCACAGAAGAACTGCCAATGTCATAGCCTAGTAAGTACATAATTTTTTAAAAGGGGTTATTTTATAAGTTTTGTATTGTTTTTCTTGTAAATCTTAGCATCAAATCTGTAATATCTTGCTGCGCGGTGAGATACATCTTTCTGAATTTCATCCAAGGGAACAATATAGGGGAATGAAGATATTTTTTTATGGAAATTTTTAATATCAATATTTCTTTCACTCAAAGCACTGTAGAGCTGATAGAGCTGTCTTATGGTGAATCTTTTGGGAAGCAGCTCAAAAATAATAGAGAAATCGGATTCGATCCATTTCCTTATTTCAATCAGAGATTCACTGATAATTTTATTATGATCAAACGGCAATACAGGCACTTCGTCTATTGGATACCAGTCTACGGTATCATACTTTGTACTGTTGATCTTATGATCTATTTTACAAAGAGAGAGATAGGCTACTGTGATAATCCTGTCTATATGATGATTGTACTCCTTATCCATCCATGTTATATCGTGTACATTGCTTGCTCTCATAGGATCTGCAAAGCACCTGAACTGTTTAAGAACCATTTTTTTTATTCCTGTAAGTTCATGAAGTACTCTTTGTGCAGCATCGTCTACATCTTCATCACTGAAAATAAGGCTTCCGGGCAGTTTTCTCTGCTTTTCCAACGGGATATCATCAACATGGCGCTGTACTAATAAGATATTCAACCGGTTTTCATGGTCAAATCCAAATACAACACAGTCTACAGAGACATAGGTATGAATAAAGTTATGATTCATTAGTTTGTTAACATTTTGGTAACATTACAAATATAAAAATTCATCTGAATAAAAAAAATAAATCCCCCATTATCTACTGCTTATCAACACCTTACATATCGATTTTTTATGATATCAATTGTATAAAAATTATGATAAGGTTATCATCAATTTTACACTTACTTATTTCGTAAAACATGAATTCACAATTAATTGCAATAATAATCAGCTTTAAAAAAAATTTTAATTTTCAGAATAAATATTATGATAAGAAGAATCAATTTTTTTTTCATTTTACTTGTAAAAAAAATGTAAAAAACACACTTTTCATTGCTAAAAAGCACATAAAATACCAATTTATTTTACCAATTTTACTACTCTAACCTTAAAGTTTTATGAAACAATGAATTTATGGATTCGGATTATCCTCGTAAAAAGTAACAAAATAACAAATGCATCTGTTGAAGCAGTCCCGTTAATTCCGTTATAAAATTCAAATAGATTTTAAAATGTAGTTTCCGGGTACCATTTAGGGTATAAAAACAAAAAAAGAGAAAATGCAATTATCTTATTTTCAATAATATACAAATTCTCTTTTGATTAAAAAGTGACCGCAGAAGATTTAAACTCAATTAATCTTCTTTAAATTCTTAAATCCTAAAAATCCCTATGAATGCATTGTTTATAAAGGTTTAATTATTTAAAATTTAAGTTAATTAAAACAGTTTTTAAAATTTGGGCCCATTTTCGGCTGATATTCCAAAGATTGAAGTCGAAGAAATCATAAAAAGTACTTATCAAATATTACATGCCCAATATTACAATTCATAATCAACAATTTGTTTCCAACTTTTTATAAAATAATTACATCTTAAATTTAATACGTCATGTCTTGTCGCTTTGCATTGCTAGATTTGCATTACACTAGGTCAGAGAATTAGAAAAAAACACTAGGATGTGATAAAATTCATATTAAATCTCATTAACGGGATCTAAAAAATTATTAAAAATGTTAAATTGCAAAATATGCTAAGTAAAAACAACAACAGATGAAAAAACTCTACATGAGTGCATTTACTATATGCACAGTCTTGAGCCATGCTCAGGAAGTAGTTTGGCAAAAAGATATTAAATCTAATACCCAGGATTTTTTAAGCCAAGTTACCACAACAATAGATCAGCAATACTTAATTACAGGAAGCTCAATTCATCCTTCGATAAGCTCAGGAATCACCTCAGGGACCTCAAACCAAAAGCAGAACAACGGTTACGATTTTCATTTAGTAAAACTCAATCAGCAAGGTCAAGAGGTTTGGGAGAAGTTCTTTGTAGGAGGTAACCATGATTATTTATCTGCAACGGTTTCTACACAAGACGGAGGCTTTTTGGTATCAGGTACCTCCTACTCTTCAAAAGGTCTTGATAAAAAAGAAAATTCGAAAGGAGGATCAGACATTTGGTTAATCAGATTGAATGAATTTGGAGATGAACTTTGGCAAAAAACACTGGGGTCTTCTTCAGATGAAGAAGCAAAATCTGTAATTCAAAGTACAGATTTAGGATTCTTTGTAGCAGGCAACGTTCAGAACTCTAGAAAAGGTTATGGCTCCAAAGATGTTTTAGTTATAAAGCTAGATAAAGACGGAAAAACATTTTCTGAATCCGTATTGGGAGGAAAAGGTCTTGATGAAGTTGAAAAAATGATTCCTACGAAAGACGGAGGTGCTTTGTTAGGAATCTATTCAAGAAGCACTACAGGAGGATCAAAGAAAACTGAAAACTTTGGTGAAGGAGATTACTGGATCATTAAGCTAAACGAAGAAGGCACTACAGGAGGATCAAAGAAAACTGAAAACTTTGGTGAAGGAGATTACTGGATCATTAAGCTAAACGAAGAAGG
>NZ_LFNF01000006.1 GCF_001045445.1 Chryseobacterium sp. BLS98
CCTGTTCCCATTCCGAACACAGAAGTTAAGCCCACCAGCGCCGATGGTACTGCGACAAGCGGGAGAGTAGGCCGCCGCCAGTTTTTATTAAAAGTCTCATACAACTTGTTTGTGTGAGACTTTTTTTGTTATATACATCACTTTACTTTAATTCACTTTACTCCAGGGACGCATATATCAATATTATATCAAATATTCAAATAAATGATAAGTAATAAGCAATAAGTAATTGCAAACCTCTGTGGCTATGGCCTTAAGGTATTTGCTGATCATAATTAATTAGATTAACTTAATTACTTACCGTGAACACTATTTTACTGTTATAAGTTGCGGCAGGAATAGTTACAGATACGCCACTTAACTGGTATTGTATATTGATCCCGGTATAAGAAGTAACTGATAAAATAGTAGATATTCGGAATAATTCAAGGGCAGTCTGGGTTACAGTCTGATAAGCAGTTCCGCCTGATATACTGCATCCAATACATAAAGTAGTTCCATTGTTTGTCCTTTTTGCGGATAATACCAAAGAGCTGTCCCAGGTAGGATTGGCTTCATAATGTACATATACTTTTACGCTTCCCAATAAGGCAGGTAGGCCTACATTGAGAATAGATTGATTAGTGGCACTGGCATAGGTTCCGGCATAATTACTTCCAGCTTCTGTAATAGCAGGAACACTTGCAGTCCAATTGGTGCCTGAAACTGATACTGTTTGTGCTTTTGAGCTCATATCGAGCATGAAAAAAATAAAGCAGATGCATTTTGCTATGCATTCTTTATGGCGGAGAATAGTGCAGATTAATTTCATCTTTTTAATTTATTCAGTAATCGTATAAGTTATCACGACAGGAGTATTTGCTCTGGCCGAAAGATTAGCATAAGTATTTACAGTAAGACTGATTGTAAGTCTGTGCCCGTTATTAGCACCGTTTCCTGTATAAGCACCGCCTATTCCTGTAATAATGGTTGCAGCTGTTGTAGAGAGAGTAACCAGGCCGGATGATGTACCTAGTGTTCCGCCTCCGGCACCCGAGGCAGTTGCAGCCTGAATTCCTATATTCACTCCCGGGATCACCTGATTAATAGAAGCTGTAATTCTCCTGGTAAGTCCTCCGGAAGCAATTGCGGAAGTATAATTGATCCATTTTGTAGTATTGACAGCCGGAGCAGTTAAAGCCTGTCCTGCTTCTGTAGGGGCTGTAAAATTCAGCGTAAGGGTGCCTGCTGGTTCCACATCCATGAGAGTAACGACCGGAAGAGCCACAGCAATAAGTGTCTGTGAGAATAATGTGCCGGATATCATACATAAAATAAGGCCAATTATACACTGTTTTAATCTCATTTCTTCTTTTTTATTTCGTTGTACCCTACCTTTATGGTTTCCTGCTGGTATTTAATTTCACTTTGCTGTCTGACAATATGAATAGTCATGTTTTGGATTTGGGACGGTTTAAGCTCAAATTGATAGGAATCTGTCGCTATTTTGTACCTCTTGTCCAGACCGTTTCTGTAAAGCTTAACTTTCCATTCTCCCGGACGCAGATAAGTAAAATCAAATGTTTCCCCGAGAAATGCTATTTTCCTGTACGTATGTTCACCATCTGATATCTCAATAATAATGCTTTGCTTCTTGTTTTTTTCTTTTTTAGGCTGAAACTGTACAAAACTATACTGACTCTTTTCCTCTTCTTCAGAAAGCAAGATAATCCCCTTAATCATCGATGCTGTCGTTAAACCGAAATTAAAAGTATTTTCTTTGTTGGTAAGTTGTAATGATGCTGGCAGAGAAATATCGGAAATATCATTAATGTCTGTTGTAGAGCGGTCTATCTCAAGGAAATAATCTCCCGGAACAATGTTTTTGAAGAAGTAATTTCCATCTTTGTCTGTAACTGATAAATTGCTGCCCAGCATTAATTTAATTCCTTCTGTCTTTTTTACCCCCAGATTACTGATGTTTCCTGATAAAGAAATATATTCAGCAGTTTTTTGTACCGGAACATTGAGCCGGAGCGTATACCGTAAAGAAAATATAAAATCCTTATTACCAAGCTCACCACGCTGTAATGAATATCTTCCTGATAGATCAAGCTCGCTCCCCGGAAAAAGCTGCTGATGATATAAAACTTCAAACAGGTTTCTGTCCCTGAAATACTCCTCAGGCATATAATTATTCTGATAAAAAAGGCTCAGGCTGCTCTTATCAGAAAAGCGGCTGAAAATTCTGGCTCCATAATAAATCTGTCTCTGATTTTGGAGCTGATACCGTGAAGTAACGGCATAACTCGCAAAAACATTGAAAGATGTTTTAAATTTTTCAAAGGAAATATTGGTAGTGTAGAAGCTGGAATTTCCGCTAAACCCACTCAGGTAATTATTTGTTTTCCCTAACTGTCCCTGAAGATTTACCTGGAATATCCCTATCTTCTGATCGATACTCAATTTAAAATACTGCTCATAATAATCAAACTGCTTAGGCTCCAGACGGTCCTGGTATTTTTGAAAACCATTGTAAAAAGTGACTAAACCATTGGGCAGGTATTTATACTGGATCCCATACTGAAGAAAGCTTCTGTAAGGGGCAGCCAGGAATAAAGTATCTCTCTGAAAGTTTCTGGCATCCTGAACATAATTGGCAAACACGTTGATCTTTTTGGAAAAAGTATACTGAAGATTCCCGTTAAATGTGCTGGTATTGGTAAAATAACCGGCAAATTTCGGACTGGCTCTCATATACATTACGTTAGCGTTAAGCCTTTCAAAAGAAGCCTGGGCTTGGGCAAGATAAGCGGTGCCTTCCGCTTCATCATTTTTACTGTATGCAGCTTCCCCGGAAAGACTAATATTCTTTGAAACCTTGAATTTTCCTGCAGTATAAGGAAGATGAGTCTCAGAATAAAGCCTGATATTCCCGAAGTTTATCTCCCCTTTCCTGGGAATTTTATAAAGATATCCTGCTGTAATTTCAGATTCTTTACGGATTTTAAAGGTAGAATATACATTGAATTCATCTTTTATATCCCGGAAAAACCTCGGATGATTATAAAAACCACCAAAACTTACTTTTTTTAAATCATACCGGACCTCCGCACCACGTCCATATCTTGCAAACTCAGTTAAATATGAAGCCGAATACATTTTGTCCCCGAGATGAACAAAAAAATTGTTTCTTTTATAATTAATAAAATATTCTTCATATTGGGTAAAAGAATTGAACTCGACGGGGTTGGCAGATACAGCATGAAATTCAATCTGGTTCTTATTTTCTTTGTCTAAGCTCCCTTTTCCATATATTTCTCCCTGAAATCCATCCTCATAAATACCCATATTTTTCATCCCTATAAAAGAAAGAGAGGCTGAAACGGGAAGCCTGTGGTAAATATCATCTTCTATAGGTTTTACCGATATCACTTTAACACTTACATAGGCTGTCTGGTTTTCTTTTGGATTATCCGGGGAATAAACGGACAGATTAAGATTCTGAAATTCATTTTGTCCAAGTTCTGGATTGGTGATTTTATAAATATTGACTGTTTTTGACTCGTTCGGAGATAATGTTATAGAAGAATCGTTACCCACCACAGCATTCTTACTTTCCAGGATTAGTTTTTCTGTAATATTCCCATTATTTTTCAGGAGAAAAGAAGCTCGGATCGTATCACCGGCCCGGATAAATTCCGGTGAATTTAATGCTGTCAGATTAAGTTTTCTGCTCCCGGAAACAGTAATCTGTGAGTTTTTTGTAAAAGTTGCTCCGTCACGCCGGTCATTTCCGTGAAGAATGACGGAATAAATACCCTGTGCTGCTTCTGCTGCAATCCGGATAGGAACAATATAGACTGTTTTTTCACCGGCTGCTATTTCAATTTCTTCTCCTGATAAAATAGGAATAATGTAGGAGCTGGATGAAGTAACTGTAATGCTATATATTTTATTTTCTAATGAACGGTTCTCTAAAGGAAAAGAAATAGAGGTAGACATTCCGGGCATCAGGCTATCTTTTTTGGCGGCCAAAGGATTGGACTGTTGAGAAAAAATATGTGCCGGGAATAAGGATAAAAGGACGATATATAAAATCCAGTTTTTAATCATTTTTTACTTCTAACTCCACATTGAGTGCAAATGCATTGTCTTCTTCATCTGTAGCAATAAGAACAGCCTTGTACTGATCCGGCGGAACTTTACTGATGTCAATATAGAATGATTTGGAGGTCTGTGGTAATAGCCCCATTGCGGTGCTTGCATAGCTTCCGAGACGTTCTCCGGTTTTCCTGTTGTAGATTTCGATGGTTACGGATGGTTTGCAGTACAGACTGCCGTTGTTGGCTATTGCAATTTTTGCCGTCTGTTTTCCGTCTTCCTTTTCAATTTTTACGCTTTCAAACTTAAGATCAGGTTTTGCACTTTCGGATTTAAAATCAGTAATAACCTGGATGGCATACCGGATTACAGAAGTGATATTTACGCCTGCTTTATCATCATTCGGTTTGATGTCATCTACAGGTTCCACGATGATAACACTCCAGTAACTTCCGGGGTCAGGGGACTGGTCGGGAACTGTTATTTCATAAAATACTTCAGTTTTTTCTTTTGCCTTTAAAGTAATCAGGTTAGTATTAAGCCTGATCCAGTCTCCGTTACTTCTGCTATTGGTACGGATGGCGGTATAGTAGATAGATCCGTCAGCTTTGTAAGTAAAATCCTGTAAAAATAATTTCACATTCTGAGAAGCATTGCCTGTGTTCTCAATGCCGATTTTTCCTTTGTAAACTTTTCCGTTTTCCACTTTGTAAGTATGGGTAAGGCCGTTTAGAACGACAATACCGGCTTGTAGAAAGCTAAACTGCAGCATCAGGAACATTAAAAGAAAAATTCGCTTTATCATAATGATGTAAAGTTTGAAATTAAATTATTGACAATATAAAACCGGGAAGAAACTGATAAGCGACTTCCGCAGGCTTTACTTGTAAATGAAAGCTTGGACTAGTTGTCCGAGATCGTATACGTAACTGTTGCTACTGTAGTAGCTGTTGCCTGTAGGTCGGCATATACTGCTACCCCTCCAGGTCCGCTTCCTGCTGCCAGGGCATAGGTAAGATTGTGTCCGTTATTGGCTCCATTTCCTGTATATGCACTTCCGATTCCTGAAATAATGGTTTGATCTGCAGCACTCAGGGTAATCTGGGCAGCAGGAGTACCTAATGTACCGCCTCCACTGCCTGTGGCGGCGGCTGCTGTTACGTTGATATCAATTCCCGGGATAAGGGCATTTACTTTTACAGATACATTACGGGTAGGATCTGCCACAGATTTAATGGATGAATAATTCAACCAAAGCGTGTTGTTGGAAGTCGTTGGTGTGATGGGATTACCTGCTTCTGTAGGAGCTGTAAACCCTAAAGTAATGTTTTTGGTTGCAGCTGGTTCAATATCTACCAGGGCAACTTCAGGAATTGAAATGGTGATGGTATGATTGTCTGTATTAGTGTCTTGTGCCTTTAAACTACCGGAAAATGCAGCAGTAATTAAGCATACCGTAAGGCTTAGATTTAGTTTTTTCATGATATTGTTAATTAGTTACGTGAATTTGATTAAAGTTAGCAAATTATATCAATAAAATTATCTTTTTTTAATATTATTAATTATTTTATTATAATATTGCTTTATGTATTAAGATATTTATATGTGAATTATATAAAACCGCCCAATAATCCATAATTTATCATCATAATAAAAGTCCTGCACTCATTGCACAGGACTTTATTTTTTATAGCATTCAGATTACATCCAGTGTGGATCCGAAATAGAAACTTTTCCGGTTTCTGTTCTTCCGGCAAAATGCCAGACTTGGTCATTGTGTATAACTTTAAGATCATACCAGCCTTTATTTTTGCTGAAATCAACTTTTATTTTCTCTTCTGCCTGGCGCAGGGAAATAGTTTTTTTGGTGTTTTCATACAAATCTTCCAAGACAACTGAAATCTCTCCTTTTTTCTTTTTGAAAATCAGTTCTGCTTCGTTTCTTGAACTGCTACAGATCAATCGGACTTCTATTTCAGGCACATTGCTTCCGCTGAATTTCCTGAAAAAACCATTAGGCCCGAAAACTTCCTGATCATATTTTCCGGGATTTACGATATGGGAAAGCTCCTGTTTTGAATACAGTGCATAAGAGAAGTAGTAATGGCCACTGCTTAATTGAGTTCTGTCATAAATCAACAACGGAACTCCTGCTTCTTTTAAATTCGTCATTACAATCTTTCCGTTTTCCAGATTCACATGATAATGATAAGGCAGGGGATTGGATGGTCTGGTTCCCCTTTCCTGAATTTCAAGTAAATTTTCATCCAGTTCATTTTCAGAATACCATTTCAAATTGGGAACAGGCTTACTTTTGGCAGCGTTGATGGTTTTTGCAAAATCTTTCTGATCAAGGTAATCCATCTTTGGAGCTTTAAAGTTTGAAGAATTAAAGACAGAAGTCAAATCTCCACAAATCGCTCTTCTCCAGTCACTGATATTATCAATTTTAACATCTTTATTATATTTTTTCCGGATAAATTTTTCCAGAAACTGAAGAACAGAAGTATGGTCTGAAACTTCGGAATTCACAAAGCCGCCCTTCGTCCAGGGGGATGCAATGATCATAGGAACTCTATAGCCTAAACCAACAGTTCCTTCTATTCTTTCATGATTTTTCAGCGGAAGAGCAGACATATATTCCTGGGATTTATCAACATATTCCACTCCTTCCTTACTATTCATATCAACAGGCTGGCTTGGGTTGACTGGTGGGGCAAACGGAAGAACATGATCGAAATATCCATCATTTTCATCATAGTTTATAATGAAAATTGTTTTTTTCCAGATTTCGGGATCTTTGGTAAGAATATTTAAAACCTCTGAAATATACCATGCTCCGTACCAAGGTGATCCGGGATGGTCAGAGAAATGCTCTGGTGCTACCAGCCATGAAACAAGAGGAAGTTTTTTCTCTTCCACGTCTTTACGGAACTGGAACAGGACATCTCCTTTCGGAACAACCAGCCTTTCTCCATTTTCATCATTTCCGGTCTCCAGATTCCAGTAATCAGGATCGTTGATATTGGTAGTAAAAGCTTTTTCGTGAAGGTTCTTTTCAAACTGCGAAAGTTTAGCATAGTTTTCAGGAGTATATTTTTTCTGATCTTCTTCCAGTTCAGCGATCATCGTTTCCAATCTTTTCTTCTGATCAGGATTTTTTCCGATCTCTTTTTTCAGGGAAGCAATAATGTCAGGAATATTCTGTTGGTAACCTTTTGAAAATTTAACGTTGAATTTTGAAAACCATTCAATCGGATTATCTGTGAAATTACTCAGCCAGGCTTCCTGTTCGCCGGACATTCCTTTCGGAAGGCTGATTTCGTTCTGATAGATTTTCCAGGAAACATTCTGCTCTTCTAAAATTTCGGGAAAGCTTTTCCAGTGTGCCTGCCTTGCCTTATCATAGTCAATATTCTCGTTGTAGACATTGGCTTTTACCTTTCCGCTCTGCTGTTCTCTAAGTGTTCCCGACCAGTGGAAAAGCCTGTTGGGCGTTGTTCCCGTAAGCGAAGAGCAGAAATATTGGTCGAATATCGTAAATGCATCCGCCAGCTGATAATAAAAAGGAAGGTCTTCCCGGTTATAGTAGCCTAAAGTAAGCGGAATGTTTTTATAATCTTTATTTCCGGAGGCCTTGAACTGAAGCCATTTGTCATATTTTCCTTTGTTTAAAGCTTTCTGCTGATCTGCCCATGAATGCGGCAGAGAGCTCATCCAGGTAGATTTTGTATTTCTAAGATCTAATCTCGCAGGGGAAGCGTATTTTCCGCCATCATCTTTCTGGAAAAAAACGGAATGTCCATCTTCTTTAACGAAAGCTCTTTTGTCAAGGAATCCTCTAACCCCTTTTAATGCTCCGAAAGCATGGTCAAAAGAACGGTTTTCCTGCATCAGAATCACTACATGTTCGGCATCATAAAAGGTGGACATTGCAGCAGGTTCAATGGCCAGTGCTTTTAAAATAGCAGGGTGAAGAACACTTGATGTTCCCAGCCCGGCCAGCAAAAGGCTTGATTTTTCTAAAAATTCTCTTCTGTTCATAGTTCAGTCTTAATAAGAAATAAACCGCAAGTTAATTGGATTTTCCTGCGGTTTAGTTGTTTTTAATAAATATTTTAGGTTCTTACTGCAGCCACCACGGTTTGGAATTGATATTGTCATTTCCTCCGTATTGAGCTGCTAGTGCTGCTTTCAGATTGGTACTGTTATAATTATATTCTGCTTGCGGATATCTGAATCTGAATGGTGCAGAAACTCCTGTCTGCAAAGGATAGTTCGGATATCCTGTCCTTAAATAATCATAATAAGACGTCCATTGGCTTTGGTGGAACATCGTCATATATTTTTGAGTCAAAATCTTCTCCAAACGGGTCTGAAGCGGATCTGTATCATTATAAACGACTAATGGATTTGTCAAATACTGATTGACATCAAAACCGGAAAAGTATTGCCCCGGATTTTTCACATAAGTCTGGTAAAAACTAAAGCTTCCTTTAATAGCATTGTCATAATGTGTTTTTGCAGACCCGGAAATCCAGCCTCTGGCTGCAGCTTCGGCTAGGATAAATTCCAGTTCCGGATAGCTCAGCACGGAAGAAGGCTCATTGGTAGGATCTTTGTAAAAACGGTCATTGACCTTAGAAATATTTTTTGCGGTGATCAGCGCTGCATTGTCAGAATAGGAAGAAGTAGGATTTCCTCCGTTGTAGCCTGTGAAGTCGGTAATGGGCTTTCCTGCTTCTTTTGCGGCAGTAGTCTGTGCGGCAAAAGTGAAAAGACGTGGGTCCTGTCTTGCTTTAAAAAGGTTGATAAAATAATCGGCCATATATAAACTTGATCCGTAACCACTGTTATTGAACATGGTATATCTGCTGTCTGCTGCATCGGCAAATTTAAGCTCCCCATTATCTGAAATAGAGGTCATTAAAGGCTGGCTTGCTGCGATTGAAGCAAATTCAGTGGCGATATTGTAACTTCCCAATGTCGTTTTTTTAGACATGGTAATTAAAATTTTAAGACGGAAAGAATTGATCAGTTTTTTCCATTTTGAAGCGTCGCCGTTATAGATAATGTCGCCTTCAATTTTATCATTGGAATTGATCAGGTCATTGGCTTCTTTCAATTCAGATAAAATTCCTGCCATTACTGTTTCCTGGCTGTCATATTTGGGCTGGGTAATTCCGGCTTCCCCTTTTGCGGCTTCGGTATAAGGAATGCTTCCGAATTTTAGGCTTAAATTGAAGAAATAATACGCCCTGTAGAATTTGCCGATGGCACTGTAGTTCTTATTGTTGATCTTTTCGGCTTCCTGCATCATTTTTACTGTGTTCAGAATGCCTTTCGTGTATACGTCGAAAGAAGCATCATTCCATTTCATGTACTGATACGTATTTTCTCCGTCTGTACCAATCATCATTCTCGAAGCATACATATTGTCGCCGTTTACCTGGAAAGCATCTTTTGAAACATACGTCAGAAGAACCTTAGGATCTACACTGGCCTGGTCATTAGGGTTTTCATTGATTTTATCAAGATCGGTTTCACATGAGGCGAGGATCAGAAGCCCTGCAACCGCAATCGTCTTTATGCTGAATTTTTTTAGCGATTTCGCTACAACATTTATATTATTTTTCATTGTTCAGAGATACTTATTCATTAAAATTTAAGATTAAAGCCTATTCCTATCCATCTGCTGGAAGGGTCCTGGATATCATTGCTGTCTTTCTTGAGCTGGTAATCAGGATCGGAATAAAGATTTTTGGACTTTTTCCACATCGCCAGATTATAAGCAGAAATATTGGCTGTAAAATTTTTGATCATGCCTTTAGGATTCAGGAGGTATGAGAAATCGTATTCCAGGACTACGGACCTCAGCTTAATGAAGGTTCTGTCGAAAACATTGGCAAACAATTCACTTTCATCTTCCGTTACCCTTGCCTGATAAGGATAATTCTGTGCCCAGTCCTGGAAACTGATTGGCTTTGTATGTTGTGTATAGGTTCCGGTAGCTGCATTATAATTTACTCCGTCCGGTACAAAATAGTAGGTTCCCGGATTTGCATATTCAAGATCCCTGTAGGCTGTTGAGTTCGGATGTTTTCCTCCCCACCACATTTTTTCTACAACCTGGGATCTCATCACACCTCCGATACTTCCGTCGATTCCGATATTCAGCGTGAACTTCTTATATTTAAAGGTATTGTTAAAACCAAATGTCCAGTCCGGATTGAAGTGGCCGAGGTTACTTGGTGCATCTGCTCTTGTAGGCATACCTGTAGCGGCGTTCAGGATTACTTTCCCGTCCGGGGATTTCTTCCATGTATAATCGTAGAAGCTGTCCATTCTTTCACCGAGCTTAATATTGTTGTAGTTTGGCATATCGTCATAGATGGAGGTTAGTTTTTGCTCATACGTGCTCCAGTTGATTAATGATTTCCAGGTAAAATTGGCTGTTTTTACCGGAACCAATCCCAAAGAGATCTCCAGCCCCTTCGTTGTATACTCATTTCCATTTACATACTGAGAGGTAAATCCGGATGAAGGAGCTGCCGGGAATTGCAGAATGTTGTTATAATCCAGCGTTCTGAAATAAGTAACATCCAAAGTAACCCTGTTTTTAAATAATCCTGCGCTCAATCCCAGTTCATAAGATTTGGTCTGTTCCGGTTTTAAGGAATTTTCAACATTGAGGATGGTAGGATAATTGTACATCGGATTTCCATTGAAAGTAGCTCCTTGATTGTTCAGATAATAGTTTCTTATGGAATACGGCTGGAAATCGTAGGCAACCTTGGCCCATGAAGCTGAAAGTTTTAAAAGATTGACAGCTTCCGGCATTTTGACAAGATTTGAAATAACCGCACTTACTGATGCAGAAGGGTAGAAGTAAGATCTGTTGGCTTTCGGAAGGGTAGAAGACCAGTCATTACGTCCTGAAACGTTGATGAAAAAAGCATTGTACAAGCCAATATCAATTGTTGAATAGGCACTGTAGATCAGTTTTTCCTTAAGATAATCATAATACTTTACCGCTCCGGTTGAGTTTTCCAGAGTATATAGTTCCGGGATTTTTAATCCGTCTGTAGATGCATTATCCACATTGTTTTTATAATAAAAAGTAGAACCTCCGGCATTGATCGTAAAATCAAAATTATCAGATATTTTTTTCTTGTAAGTTGCAAGGATATCGGAGTTAAGGTTCCATGTTTTGGTATCATTCAGAAGATAACCTCCGCTTCTTGGAGCACTATAATTAAAATAAGAGTAAGGACTTAATATTTCCTGCTTATTATGGTTCTCAACGATGGATACTTTCCCTTTTACGGAGAAATCTTCAGTGGCTTTATATTCAAGGCCGGTCTGTGCATTGATGACATTGGTCCTGTTTTTATTCTTGTAATACTCAGCGCCGAACCAGGGGTTATTGTACCATGCATAGTTCCAGTTAGCCTGTGCAGTTCCTTCTTTTCCCGGAATCCACATATGGTTTTTAAGATCCCTGCCGTCTACATCTGCTCCCATCCAGATCAGGATGGTGTACATATGTCCGCTTGGATTATAATCGTAGTTGGGAATATTGGGCGTAAAGGTTTGATTGAAATTAAATTTGGTATCAAAGGTTAATTTCTCTCCCAGATGATTTTCAGATGAAAAGTTGACACCGTAACGCTGCAGATACGAACCGGGAATCCTGTCATCATAATTCATGAAATTTCCGGACAGTCTGTAAATATCTTTATTGTTTTTATAGCTTACTGCGAAACTGTTATTGTTAATAACTGCAGGTTTTAAGAAAATATCGAGGTTATCATGATACTGCCAGTCGATCGGGACTCTTTCGTACCTTGATTTATCATTATATTGGGTTCCTGCCACTGCTCCGTACCACGGAATTACCTGGCCTGTCATCTTATCCCTGATCGGGCTGTTCCATTGGGCAATTTTCAGTCCGGGAACAAATTTAGGTCCCCAGATCATATCACCGTCATTCACACCACCGTCGGCGCCGTCCCAGAATTCATATTTCCCGTGAGATCCGTTTCCGTATTCATTCTGAGTTTTTGGAAGGTTGGTAAATCCTGCCGTTATCATGGTGTTTTGTGAAAACTCTACAGAAAAGCCTTTCTTTCTGGCGCTTTTTGTTGTAATCAGGACAGCTCCGTATCTTCCTCTTGAGCCGTATAAAGCGGAAGCTGTAGCTCCTTTAAGAACGTTGATGTTTTCGATATTATTGGGATCCAGGTTTTGGAAAACTTCTTTTTCTACAATCACACCGTCGATTACGAAAACCAGATTGGAGTTTCCTCTTAGTGTAAACTGTGGTGCCTGCTGCATCCCTGTCGGATTGGAAACATTAAGCCCGGCTACCTGTCCGGAAAATAAATTTCCTATACTTGGTGTGGTAATGGTCTCAAATTGTTTGGTTCCTACTTCCTGGGTCGCATAGCCTATCTTTTCCTTCTTTTTGGCAATCCCTAAAGCGGTAATCACTACACCTTCAATCTGTTTTTCATTGGCTTTTTTTAAAACAACGGAATATTGTCTTCTGGAAGAAACTTCTACAGTGTACATTGAAAAATCCGGTGCGTAAAACTCAAGGATATCTTTTGGGTTGGCTGATATGGTAAAATTACCGCTTTCGTCGGTTACTGTTGTTTTTCCGGTGTTTTTGTCGGTGATGCTTACGCCGGAAACACTGGAACCGTTTTCGGATTTTACATTTCCGGTGATGTTAATTTCCTGGGCAGTGAGATAAAGGGGGAGTAAAAAAACAGCAAAAGTAGCTAAAGTCTTCTTCATTTTTTTGAGAGCAAATTTAGCGGAGTACTGTTACCTGAATTTTAATGTGGTATTAAAAGAAAAATACTTTTTAATATTTTTTAACAAGAATATTTAACATAATAATAAAATTGAAAAGGCTGTTTTATTTTAATATTTTGCTTTTTTTATACTATAATAATATTCTTGTATGCAGTAGTTTTGACTGAATATTTTTTTAATGCAAAGGCGGGAATCAATTAAAATTGATTCGATGAAGCGTGTGGATATAGCATCCGCTTATTCAGTGGCGAAGCCGATGTCTTTGCTTTACTTAAAAATAATAGATTTCTATATAAAACCTTCGCGTTAAAAAATTCTTGCCATCTATTCATGGAATGCTAAGCTTGTTTCTTTAATATCAAGTTTGAATTTAAAGATATTAGCTAATTGAAATAAGGATAAAGTTTTTTTAAAACCTGCTCAGGATTCCCCAATGGATCTTGATATCATTGAACTTAAAAGGATTTCCGAATTCATTACCATTGGAAAGCTGGAAGCTCATCAGCCCGATAGGAATAAAGAAATTGAACCCAAGCCCTACACTGTAAAGTTTAGGTTTTACATTTAAAGATTTGTTATTGAGCTGCCCATATTGTCCGAAAAAGTCAAAAAATGCCTGGCTTCCAATGAGATACCGGTATTCCAGGCCTGCATAGTAGTAGAAGTCGCCGGCCAGGGATTTCTCATTGAAACCGCGCATGGAATTCCAGCCCCCGAAACGGTACAATTCATTGGCAGAGAATTCAACTTTGGAATCCATCATGGCGCCTTCCGCTTTTATATTGAGAAAATGGTTTCCGGAAATATGGTAATTATGTTCACCGAAGAAATAAAACTGGTTCTGGTTGGCTTTAATATTATCTTTGGTATAGGTGGTTGTCAGGTAATCATAGCCGGCATTAATCCTCGTTTTGTACAGGAAAAGATCAATATCTGTAGGTTCCGTCATTTCAAACCAGATCCCAAGCCCTTTTTTATTATAATCTTTCCCCTGAACATACAGCGTATCAATAATGCTGGAAGATTCAAGAGTTCCCCTGAGTCCTATCCTGTTGCGGGAATTGATGTGATAATAAAAAGCCGGAAGGAACTTCACATTGGCAAAAGTGGAATCCTGTCGGAAAATATTGACTTTCAGATTCATCCCGACATTGGATTTAAAAAGGTAAGGAATATCTGTCTGGAGATCAAAAGTTTGTCCCTTGTCCGGGTTTCTTTGCCAGTAAAGGTTAACCGTCTCAAAACCATTGAACATATTCCTGAAGTTCACATTCAGGGTTCCGTTCAGTGTAAATTTTTCCGTCTTGTCGTTTCCAAAACCAATTACCCCATCAAACGTATTGGTCTTTTTCTTTTCCATAAACAGGTAAATGCTTGTGGAGTCTTTAGTAAATAAAGTTTGGGGAGGCCGTTCAAGGGTGACAAAAGCATGGCTCTGAAAATTCTTGCTGATGGCCAGAAGGTTTTTGTCATCATAGGTCTTCCCTTTGAATTCCTTTTCCAGGTTTTTCATAAATCTTTTAGGAACCCTTTCGTAACCTTTTACTACAAAATTATCAATGGTCCGTTTGTCATTTTTGTTGACATCCAGCTCTATGACAGGGTAGCCGTTTTTCTGGCCTTTATATTTGGATTTAAGACGGCTGAAAGAATATCCGTCATCTATATACCTTTTGTTGATGCTTTTCTTGGTTGAATCTAAATTTTTAGTGAAAAAATCCTTTTTTATGTTTAGTCTCAAGGCAACAGAATCAGAAAGGTCTACATAGGTTTCATTAAAGTTTTTTCCTTTGTCATAGAAAATTTCTGTGCTGTCGCCTTTCACTTTTACATCCTTCAGCTTGGTGAAGAAATAATTGCTCTGGGATAAAGAATCCAGAAATTTTGCTGCGGAAAGAGAATCCTTTACTTTTTTCCTGACATTGGTTTCCGTATCAATCAACCAATACTGCTTTTTCTGCGCTTGTACAAAAACGCAGAACAGGATAAAAAATATTTTCAGAAATAACTTCAATGTTCTGTTTGTTTAAACCATCAGATGTTTAAAATTGAAAAAGCAAAGCTGGCTTAATGATTCTTAACAACTCAATATATCTTAATGGTTTAAAAGTATATTAAATAACTGAATTTAATCCAGTTTATTATATTTTTTCATCAGATTCTCATAAGTTCCCTGGGGAAGAATCCATTTCAGGGGAACACCAATTTTCTGTCCGAATTTACCGAAATAATAATGGGCTTTCCATTTGTTTTTATTCAAAAGAGTTTCCACATAGGCTGCCACTTCAAGAGGATCGGTTCCATCACCTACATGCGAATTCATCAAGGCATAAACTTTATCAAATATATTTTTATAAGGTTCAGAAACTTGTGTCTTTACCCTGTTTTCTGCAATATTTGTTTTGATGTCACCAAGATGTAACGAGCAGACATCAATATTCCATGGGTATACTTCATATCTCATTGCTTCTGTTACCTTGTCCAAAGCAGATTTGGAAGCAGAGTAAAAGCCGCGGAAAGGAAGTCCCATTTCACTTCCGATACTTGAAATATTGATGATCTTTCCAAATTTATTTTCCCGCATTTTCGGAAGAACGGCACTCATCATCTGGACAGCTCCTACAAGATTCAGGTTGAAAAGCTTTAAAATATCTTCCTTTGTAGAGTCTTCCACGGCGCCTACCATTCCCATTCCTGCATTATTGATCAGGACGTCGATCCTTGATTCTGTTTTTAAAACTTCAGCGATGGCATTCTGAACGGCAGTATTATCGGTAACATCGGTCGAAATAGATGTGAAATATTGGCTTTCTGTATGCTTCCGGCTTAAACCGTATACTTTATGGCCTTTTTTTCCGAAATATTCGGCGAGTACAAAACCTATTCCCGATGAGGTACCGGTGATGATAATAGTCATTGGATTGATTATGATTTTAGACTTTTGTTTTTTCCTCCGGCTGCTGTGTTTCAGCACAAACCGTATTTCTGCAAATGTAAAAAAAGAAATAGGAACTCTATTATTTATTGGTACATAAAATTGCTCAGAAACAAAATCTGAACTGTTTTCTGAATTTGATCTAAAGGTTATTGATAAATTGTGGATAACTCTGTGGATAAGTAGGTGAATAAAATAATACGGAAATTGTCAGAAGTTTAATTTTTTTTATTATGTTTTTGATTATTAATGGTATACGTATTTTTCTGAACCAGGTATTTTAAATTTGTTTTCCCCAATGCGGAAATTGTTCATTTCAATCAGTGTCCTGAAATAATAATCGTTTTTATCCGGACCTCCTCTGGCTTTGGCAATTTTTATCTTTAACTAAAGTCATGATCTTCCCATTATTTGTTTTAAATGAGAAAACTGCTTCTTCATTGGGAAGCAGGTATTGAGACCAAGCGAATAAAGGCATCAGAGAAAATAATACTACATATTTTGTCATGATATTACATTTTCAGGCTTTCATCAAGCCATAATATCAGCCAGATCTTTCCAGAACATAGGGTAAGATTTTTCCACGACATCTTCTTCCTCAATATTGAGTTCTTTAATGAGGCAGTACGGGGCAAAACTCATCGCCATCCTGTGATCCTGGTAAGTTCCGATGGAAATATGCTCTTCCGGTTCTCCGAAGCTCACGGATTTGATGGTAAGGTCTGTAATCTCTGTTTCAGTGCCCAGTTTTTTCAGTTCATTATATAAAGCCTGTAGCCTGTCGGTCTCTTTTACCCTTAGCGTTCCCAGTCCGGAAATATCAAATGGAATTTTTAATGCAGCGGCTGTTACGCAAAGCGTTTGTGCAATATCGGGGCAGTTATTCATGTCCAGGACGATTTTTTCCGGGAAAACAAAATCAGGCTCCGGCTGAAGGGTAAGCCTGTGCTCGTCTTCGATGAAGATGGTTTTGATTCCGAAAAATTCTTCATAAATTTTAGCAATTGCAGAATCTCCCTGGGTAGATTCTTTATAAAAGCTTTTCAGGTGGATGGTTTCTCTTCCCAGCGCACAGATTGAGTAGAAGTACGAAGCCGAGCTCCAGTCACTTTCTACCTCGTAATGTACCGTTGGAGATTCACCATTCGGATCAAACGGTTCAACTTTAATGGTGTTTCCTTCAAAGCTGTTTTTAATCCCAAATCTTGTCAGGATATCCAGAGTCATTTCTATATAGGATCTTGAAGTAACTTCGCCAACCAGATGAATCTCCAACCCGTTTTCAAGTTTTCCTGCAATCAAAAGAAGGGACGTAATGAACTGGCTGGATATATTAGCCGGTACATTTACCTGCTTTTGAATGATTTTCCTTCCTGTGATCTTTAAAGGCGGGAAACCTTCATTTTCCATGTACTCGATCTCAACTCCTAAATCCTTTAATGCATTGACCAGATTTTTAATCGGTCTTTCCTTCATTCTTTTGGAGCCGGTAAGAATTGTTGTTTTTCCTTCAGATATCGAATAATAGGAAGTGAGGAAACGCATGGCTGTTCCTGCGTGATGAATGTCTACGGTTTCTGTGTTTTCAGACAGTGCTTTTTTAAGCAGCTGGGTGTCCTGGGAATTAGACAGATTCCCGATCTGTATATTTTTGAATAAACTTTCCAAAATCAACAAACGATTCGAAATGCTTTTCGAACCGCTGATCTGAACTGTTTTATCTGCTGATAATTTAGATTTTTCTAGCTTCATTATTTCTTCTGTTAAAGACATCAGATGTTAGATGTCAGGGTATATAAAAGTCTGATATCTGGCATCTGTCATCTGATATCTATATATTATTTCAACTTTTCGTTGTTCTGATGCCGGTCCTTGTCACGGTCCGTTTTAATCTTCATTTTTTTGTCGAAGGCTTCCTGCAAATTCACTCCGGTTTGGTTGGCTAAACATAAAGTAACAAAAAGTACGTCTGCCAGCTCTTCACCAAGATCTTTACTTTTATCGCTTTCTTTTTCACTTTGCTCCCCATATCTTCTGGCAATGATGCGGGCTACTTCGCCTACTTCTTCGGTCAGCATGGCCATATTCGTCAGTTCATTGAAATAGCGGACTCCTATGGTTTTGATCCATTCGTCAACCTGTTGCTGCAGTTGTGTGATTTCCATTATTGATAAGCTCCAAGAGTAGGGTTTGTTGTTCTCGATACATTCACAATATCAAAAGGTACTGTTCCTGCTACTGTCACGTTTCCTTTTCCTCTTGCCGGAGATGCGGTTTTTACCCTTAGGTTCATCTTCGCTGCAAAGTAGTTGAGAAATTGAGGATCTTCATTCTTGATGCTCTGTATTACTCTTACATTATTATCAAAAGGGAAACCGGCTTCAGGCACCCCTGAGTATTTGATGAGTGAGTTCTGGATCAGGAACTCAAACTGCTGCCCCGGAGTCTGCTCAAAATTGACAGAATTATCTCTGTCTGAAAATACAATGCTGTTTTTTATATCAAGACGTTGAAGTGCCCCTTGTTCTGTGGTCCCGGCAGCATTCTTCCATTCATTGGTTGCTGTGATCCCGTTTCTGTTAAAGGATCCCATGGTTTTAGAATAATTGGCAATCGTAGCATGGGTATAGCTGTGGTTTCCACCTCTGAAAATCCCGATACATGATTCACCGCAATTGTTCATTACCAGGTTTTTGGCAGTCACTGTTGATCCTACTGCATAAATACCGTATTCGAAGAAAGTATGGATGAATGAATTGCTGATATTGGCTGTATTCTGTTTCATGTCAAACCCTCTTGTCCCTCCGAAAAGTCTTGCAAAATTCATATTCAGGGTGGAGTTGGGTTCCATCCGGATAGAATTCCAGTTCTTAGGAATAGTGTCGTAATATGGGTCATTTCTGTCTCCGCGCAGGATTACCTCATTGTCAAAAACACCGTTGATATTCAGGGTTGCACCGGATGATACTTTCATGCCGCTGTTTTTGTGGAAGTAAACTTTGGTTCCCGGCTGGATATCCAGGGTAATATTAGGATCGATAGTAAGATTTCCGTAGATGATCTTGGCTTTGTTGTTATTCCATGTGGTATGGGTAGAAATTACATTGGGATTAGTAGGCGTTTCGATGAAAAATTCAGCATCCTGCACTACTGAGAATAGGGTCACATGCTGTTGTCCTGCACCGCTGCTGAAAAGAATTTTGTCTTCGGCAATAGCTTCAGGACCCGTAGCTTCAGGGGCTATTTCCACAAAAATATACATGCTGTCCTTCTTTCTCAACGGAACATCTTTGAAATCATAGCCCGGCTTTCCGTCTACATTGATCCTGTATAGTGATGAGCTTCCTTTTTCCAGATTAATTCTTGGAATAAGAACATCCTTATCTTCATTATTATATACTTTTACAACGTAAGTTTCAGAACGTACCTGGTGATAGACCGTGTCGCAGAATACCGTATCCTTTGAGAAACTCAGCTGCTGTGAAGGAGCATCAAAGGTAATATCATCCTTATTACACGATACTGCTACAAGAAGCATCCAAAATGAAAAAGCCAGTAATAGTTTGAATTTCATCGAAATTAAAGTTTAAGATTTCAAATTTAACGAAAATACTTTGAATTTCTTATCAAGAAAAAATATTGGAGAGGGTATTTGTATATTTCAAAAAATGTTGTACTTTTGCAACCTAAAATTAGCAGAGAAATACCATTACTATTTCGAAAGCAAACTTTAATTTTTTAAAAATTGTATTATGAAAAAAGGAATCCACCCAGAAAATTATAGACTTGTTGTTTTCAAAGATATGAGTAACGACGAGGTGTTTCTTTGCAAATCTACTGCAGAAACTAAAGATACTATTGAATACGAAGGACAAGAATATCCATTGATCAAAATGGAAATCTCTTCAACTTCTCACCCTTTCTATACTGGTAAAGTGAAATTAGTAGACACTGCAGGTAGAGTTGATAAGTTTATGAACAAATACAAAAAATTCGCTAAGTAATTTTTTGTTACCCAACTATATGAAGCCTTCCAATTTATTGGGAGGCTTTTTTATGATGCAAATTAATAGAACTGTTAAGATAAAACAGAATCCTCTAATTTTCAGATTCTAATTTCTAACTTTTCTTTCGGGCTATTTTTTGTATTTTTGTTCTGAATGGAAATTAGAAGGGTGAAGCTTTTACGTTTCAGCCTCTAAATCCTGACTTCTAATTTTTAACCTTTACACAATGCAATTAGTATTTTCAGATGCCCAATATTGGGAAGATTTTCTTCCGCTTACTTTTACCCGTCCTGTTGCCGCCATGAGATGCGGAATCCTGACTTTTTCCGAACGATGGCAGAAAATTCTGGAAAATAATGAAGTTTCCTATTTCACAGAAAATTATCTTCAGAATAAATTTAAGAACCCCGAAGAAAAAGAAAGCCTTTTCCTGGTTGCTAATTTTTTACCTACAGAAACAGTGATCCGCCAAATCAAGGAACTTAAGCCGGGTGAAGCACTTGTTTACGAAGATGAACTTATTGCAGCAAGGATCAATATGAAAGGATTTTCTCTGAATCAGATCGAAAAGATGACGGATATTAAAGAGAATTTAACTTTCTTTAAAAAGCCTTCAGATCTGTTTACCTATAATCATCTTGCCATAGATTTTGACTTCAATTTACTGACTGCAGGAAGAACGTCACAGGAATTATCTTCCACTAACGGATTTTTAGGTGATAAAAAAGACCTGTTCATTGAAGAAGGAGCCCAGATAGAATTCTCTACGATCAACACGAAAACCGGAAAGATTTATATCGGAAAAAATGCTGAGGTAATGGAAGGCTGTAACCTTCGTGGGCCTATTTCGCTGGGAGAGGATTCTAAGTTTAATCTAGGATCTAAAATTTACGGAGCTACTACCATTGGCCCGCATTGCAAAGTCGGAGGCGAGGTCAATAATATTATCATATTTGGCTATTCAAGTAAAGGACATGAAGGGTTCGTCGGGAATTCTGTCATCGGAGAATGGTGTAATTTCGGTGCTGATACCAATTCTTCTAATCTTAAAAACAACTACAGCCCGGTAAAACTCTGGAATTACAGAACAAAAGCTTTTGAAGATACAGGACTTCAGTTCGCAGGTTTGATCATGGGTGATCATTCTAAAACAGCCATCAATACCCAATTGAATACAGGAACCGTGGTGGGTGTTGCCTCCAATATCTTTAAGCCGGGATTTCCGCCAAACCTTGTGGAAAATTTCTCGTGGGGCGGAGGTAAAGATGATGAGAAATTTAAACTGGATAAAGCTTATGAAGTTGCCGAAAGGGCAATGGGAAGAAGAAAAGTGGCTTTAGCAGATGAAGATAAAGCGATATTGAAACATATTTTTGATACCTATTAATATTGAAGGCCTCCATTTCGGAGGCTTTTGTTATTTGTAATATTAAGTATTGAATTATTTGTTCTCCCTCAGATTACACAGATTTTCACAGAACATCATGCCTGCCGGATCTTCATCATAAAAGAAAATTTTATTGAATCTACGATTAAAAAAATCTGTGAAAACCTATATTATTTGCGGAAATTAAAAAAGTTATAGAGCTAAAGCTGATTATAAGATTTTCAAATTATCTTTTTTAAAGAAAAAATAGTTAGTTTTATAAGCATCACAGAAACTCCTTTGTAAGCTGGTTTTATCAGAATTCAGAAGGAGAAAAAATATAAAATCATTATTTTTTTAAAATGTAATGTAATAGAATTAAGATTTTAATTGTCTTACCTATAGAAACAAAACTCATGACCCAAGAAACTTTCAAGAATACGGTGTTTATTCTCAAAGACGAGATGTATCGTTTTGCGAAAAGATTCGTTATGAGCAGTGATGAGGCAGAAGATGTGGTGCAGGACCTGATGGTAAAGTTCTGGCAGAAGAAAGAGGAACTCGGGCAGTTTGGAAATTTAAAATCCTACGCTTTGAAATCCGTCCGGAACGAATGCCTAAACCGGCTGAAGCACCATGATGTGAAGTTAGGATTTGCAGATTTGCAGCTTCACCGCTCGGAATTGTACAGCATGGACATCAATAATCTCAAGGAGCATATTATAGGTTTTATCAACCAGCTCCCGGAGAAACAGAAAATGGTAATCCATCTGAAGGACGTAGAAGAATATGAAGTCTCGGAAATCTCCGAAATGATGGAAATGGAAGAAAATGCAGTCAGGGTTAACCTGATGAGGGCGAGACAAAAAGTAAAAGAACAAATATCACAACTGATGAGCTATGAACAAAGATCAATTTCAGAATAAATACAATGAAATCTTCCACGAGATAAAGGAAGAAAAGATGGAGTGGAGTTTTGAAGATTTTCTTCAGAAAGCAGAAGGCGGAGATTCGGAATCGAATGAAGCTCCTATTATCCCGCTTCAGAAAAATAAGCCTTCCTTCCCGAAATGGTTCTGGATGGCTGCCGGATTAGTGCTTCTTTTCTGTGTCGGTTTTTTGTTGAATGATTACCGTACAGGGGTAGCTGAAAGAGAAAAACTGGTAAAAGATGAGGTTTTAAAACAAAAATCAAGCTTTATTGAAGAAAATAATGACCATCAGGAGCAGGTAGCAGTTAACCATACCGATTCCATTTCCGGAACCAAAAAAGACTCTCTTTTTCAGGAAAATTCAGTAGCAGAAAAAGATGTGATGGATGAAATCCTGCCGAAAAGAGGAAGACTGAAAAAAGAATTAAAACCGAGGTTTGTAGATAATTCCTCATATAAAAATAAAAAAACTTTAAAGGATTCCACAGGTTACAAAGACTCTTATGTTATTGTAAACGGTAAAAGGATCGAAAATGTAGATGAGGCTATCAATGTCACTAAATATTCATTTCAGGTATTTGCGAATAATGTCAGTGAAAAATTGGTTCAACCGACAGTGGTAAACGACGATTATTAAACAAAAAATAGATTATGCTCCTGATCAGGCACAAATAATCAGCTTAAAATAAAAATTGACTCATGAAAAAAATATTTATAATATTCGCGCTCGCTTTTTCCCATTTCTTTACCATGTATGGTCAGAGGGATAAATTCGACATGCTTTTCGACAGATATCAGGAAGTGGAAGGAGTTACCTCCATTAAAATTGCAAAACCGATGTTCGGCATGCTCAGCAGCCTTAATATTGACGATTCCCAGCTGGATCAGATTAAGCCCCTGCTTTCGAAGATTAACGGATTGAAAATCCTTATTACGGAAAACCCGGAAAATGTTAATACTACAGAAGGCCGTAAAGTTCAGGATAACCTTTCCAGACTAAGCAAAGATGTTTCGGTATATTTAAAAAACCTTAACTACAACGAAATCATGTCCGTTAATAATTCAGGAGCAAAGATTAAGTTTCTTTCTGCCGATGCGAAAGACGGAATATTGGATGACCTTTTACTGAGTATCGACGGAGGCAAGGGAGAAAACATCCTGGTGATGCTGGACGGGAAACTTTCTATGGATGATGTGAATAAAATCATTAATTCCAGTGAAACCAAAACCAATCCTGTAACCAACCTCAGAAGCAGTCTTACTTCCGATAATAATTCTTCATACCTTAACGGGGAAGCAAGAAATGTTGGAGAATTTTCAGGAATCAATGTAAGCACAGGAGTAAACGTGGTTTTCAAACAGGAAAGTCCAACCAATGTGAAAGTGATCGCCGATGCGGATAAACTTCAATACATCATTACAAAAGTAGAAAATGGGGTATTAAAAGTTTATGTAGATAATAAAGGGACAAAGAACCTCAAGTTTAAGAACTTAAGCGTTAATATTTCATCTCCGAGAATGGATAATATCAAAGTATCTTCAGGGGCGAACTTTAACGTGGTGAACGCTATCAAAGAAAATAACCTGGCTATTGATGTATCATCCGGAGCCAACGTAAAAGGAGATTTTAAGATCGACAATACATTAGATATCGGAACTTCATCCGGGGCTAATATCAGAGCGGGAGTTACAGCGGGAACTATTACAGTAAAGGCATCAAGCGGATCCAATACCGCGATTGAAGGAAGAGCTGATTCCGGAATTATAGACATCAGCAGTGGTGCACTTTGTAAAGCCGATGATTTAAGATTGAATAATCTTGAGGCAGAAGCTACATCAGGAGCCAATCTTTCAGTAAATGTTTCTGCGAAGCTGAAAGTAAAAGCCTCTTCAGGAGGAATTGTAAAATATAAAGGAAGACCGGAAATAGAATCCAATATCAACAAAACATCGGGAGGAGCCCTAAAACCTATCGACTAAAAAATAATCACCATGAAAACTCTAAAAAACATTTTTCTCGGAACCTTTATATTGTTGATGCTTCAATCCTGTCTGCCTTCAGGAAGACCTAATATGGACTTTGTCAGACAGTCGGAGTATGATTTTAAGGGAGCAAAATTTGTCAGCTTCAATGTTCCTGTATTTATGGCGAAACCTTTTATTAAAAAAGCTTTGAGGGAAGATGGTGAAAGTGAAGAAGTGATCAGTTTGATCAAGAAAGTTTCCAAAATAAAAATAATGACGGTAGATAACGGGAACAAAGATATGCTGAACGAATATTCCAAATATCTGAACAATAATGATTTTGAAGAATGGGCTACCATAAAGCACAACGGTGAAAACGTCAATGTAAGAGTAAAACAGAACGGTGAAACCATTAAAAACATGATGATCACCGTAAATTCAGACAAAGAACTTGTCTTTGTGGATGTTAGAGGGAGTTTTACAGCAAATGATATTTCAAAGATGATTAACGCTGCTACAGATAAATAGCTCATTGATAGTCATTTATTATGGAGAAATCTATCAGAGAAAAAAGATTATTCAATAACTGAAAACAAGTAGTTTCATATACTAAATTTATTTTGTACGACAGGCCGTTCTGAAAAAGAACGGTTTTTTTCATTTAAGTTATTGATTATTAAATTTTATTTAAACTATTGAAAAGGATTTTCATATCTCGTCAAAATAGCCTAATTTTGCAAAGAAAGTAAAGATGTCTATTCATAACAAAATTGTAGAGACAGCCATCACTTTCGATGACGTTCTTCTAGTCCCTTCTTATTCAGAAGTTTTACCTAACCAGGTATCATTAAAATCAAGACTTACCGACAAAATTACACTGAATGTTCCGATAGTTTCTGCTGCGATGGACACAGTTACTGAGGGAGACCTCGCTATTGCCCTGGCAAGAGTGGGAGGTTTAGGTTTTATTCACAAAAATATGACGATCGCTGAACAGGCGGCACAGGTAAACCGTGTAAAACGTTCAGAAAACGGAATGATCTCCGATCCTGTTACCCTTTCAAAAGACCATACTTTGGCTCAGGCTAAAGAAACAATGGCCAAATATAAAATTTCCGGTCTTCCTGTTGTAGATCCTGATAATGTACTGATCGGAATTATTACCAACAGGGATGTAAAATATCAGGAAAACCTTGATATGAAGGTTGAAGAGATCATGACCAAAGAAAATCTGATCACTTCTGATAAAAATACCAACCTTGAAAAAGCAAAGGAAATCCTTCTTAAAAACAGAGTTGAAAAACTTCCTATCGTAGATAAAGACAACAAATTAGTCGGATTGATTACCATTAAAGATATCGACAATCAGCTGGAATATCCGAATGCCAATAAAGATGAGAACGGACGCCTTATCGTAGGAGCCGGTGTAGGAGTAGGCGAAGATACATTAGACAGAATAGCGGCTTTAGTAAAGGCGGGAGTAGATATCATCGGTATCGATTCTGCTCACGGGCATTCAAAAGGAGTTCTGGATAAAATTGCTGAAATCAGAAAAACATACCCGGATCTTGATATCGTAGGCGGAAATATCGTAACGGCTGAAGCAGCGAAAGATCTTATTAAAGCCGGAGCAAACGTTCTTAAAGTAGGAGTAGGACCAGGTTCTATCTGTACAACCAGAGTAGTTGCCGGAGTTGGTGTTCCTCAGTTATCTGCTATTTATAATGTATATGAATATGCAGCATCCAAAAACGTAACTGTTATTGCTGATGGTGGAATCAAGCTTTCCGGAGATATTGTAAAAGCTATTGCAAGTGGTGCAGGAGCAGTAATGCTGGGATCTCTTTTGGCCGGAACTGATGAAGCTCCGGGAGAAGAAATTATTTTCCAGGGAAGAAAATTCAAATCTTACCAGGGAATGGGAAGTCTTTCTGCCATGAAGAGAGGAGGAAAAGAAAGATATTTCCAGAGTGAGGCTAAAAAATTCGTTCCGGAGGGAATTGAAGGAAGAGTACCACACAAAGGAAAATTAGAAGATGTAATCTTCCAATTAACCGGAGGTTTAAGAGCCGGTATGGGATATTGCGGGGCCAAAGATATTGAAGCTTTGCAGAAAGACACCAAAATGGTAATGATCACCGGAAGCGGATTAAAAGAATCTCATCCACACGATGTTATCATCACTCAGGAAGCTCCGAATTATTCTTTGTAAATATTTTTAAGTATATAAAATGCCATACAGATCTGTATGGCATTTTTTTTTAGGAATTAATATTTTGATTTAGAAATTTAGTCTTATTCTGTTATATTATTATTTAATTAATTTGACAGGTTATTTTTCTTATAAATTTGAAAAAAACATGAATTATTTTGTAACAAAAACTATTTATTGTTACTAATAGGTGTATTGGGATACATCAATCTTCGCTAATAAAGATTGATCTTTAATTAAAATTAAAATATTTGAAGCTATGAAGAAAACTTTCCTTTATGGGGCAGTGCTATTTTCGCTTTCATTATCAGCGCAACAAAAAAAAGATTGGTGCGACTTTGATGCTGAGCAGCGGGTACATCAAAAAGAAAATCAGGAAATTGATGAAATGATTCGTAATATTCGTGATCGTATCGTTAGTTCCAATCAAAACAGCACCGCTAAAAATGGAAGTACTTTTAAAACAGTGAATGGAGTTTACGAAATTCCTGTGGTTGTACACGTAATAGCACCTACCGGAGCTGCTATTGGATCTGCTTACAATAAGAGTGATGCCCAGATTCAGGCATGGCTGGATCGTTGTAATGCAATGTATGCAGGTACTTATCAGTGGTCGCAGGGAGTTCCTGCCGATTTTGGGACTGCTGCTACAATGCCGATAAAACTGGTTTTAGCCAAAAGAGATCCTAGTTGTAATGCTACAACAGGTATTATCAGATACAATGGAGGAACACTGGCAGGATATGATGATTACGGGGTAAAGCGTAGTGGAACAAACGGAGTTACTACAGCGCAGGTAAAAACAATTGCTCCACACTGGCCTGAGGCTTCTTACTTTAACATTTATATTATGAATAAAGTAGATGGTGGAGGTCAATATGGAATTATGGGATGGGCAGGATTACCTCAAAACCCGGATTCTTCATATGAATCTTTTATGAAATCCTTTGTAGTTACTTTACAGGATGATATTACTTTAGCGCATGAATTTGGACACAGCATGGGATTGCTTCACACCTTCGGAAATGCAAATGCTGATGCGCCACAAGGAACTACTGATGTTTCTTACTGTCCTGCGCAGACTAATAATGACTGTACCAGGGATGATGACCAGGTTTGTGATACAGAGAGGTCAAGAAGTTTGCTTAATGATCCGGCTCCAACCAATAACAGCATGAATTATTGTACAGGTACCAACTATCAGGGAGTACAGTATAATATGATGAATTATACAAATCCAAAAGCGTTTAAGTTTACCAACGGACAACACGACAGAGCAGCTCTTTATTACTTTCTAATGAAAGGGGCATTGAGTACTTCACTGGGAGGAACAGCACCTTCTACAGCTTCTCCTATAGGAACACCTATTCCTGCATGTGCACCAAGTGGCTTGGCAACTCCAAGTAATTATTTTGTAGGGCCAACTTTGGTAAAATTAGGAAATATTAATAATGCCTCAACTGGTTATTGGCAGAATGCTGCTAATTTCTATGAAGACTATACAGGAGCAAGTTGTTTAAGAGCTACGTCAACTCAGCTTCTGGCAACAGCTACCCATAATCTTCAGGTGAATGTTTCAGATTCAAATAATGAAGTAAGAGCATGGATTGATTTTAATAATAACGGAACTTTTGAGGCTTCTGAACTTGTTGGTTCAGCTGATAATATCATTGCAGATCCTACTACTTTAATAGGTACTTTTAATGTAAGCTTTACAGCTCCTGCTTCTACAGTGCTTAATACTCCTTTAAGAATGAGAGTAATTGTAGATGATGAGAATCCTAGCATTACCCCTTGCGGACAGTTGAAATACGGTCAGGCAGAGGATTATACAGTGAAATTTGTTAGTGTTTTGGGTACAAGTGAAGTCAAGGCTGATAATAACGATCTTGTGATCTACCCTAATCCGGTGGCAACAGGTGATCAAGTATTCATTAAGGCTAAAAATGGCAAAAACCTGAAAGTTTCTATTTCCGATATGTCAGGAAGACTGGTGGCAAGTCCATCTGTAACTGAAGAAGGAAATGGGGTTTATAAAGTAAACCAACAGCTTGAAAAAGGAGTTTACATGGTTCAGATTTCCAACGGAAAAGACAGCAAAACTTCTAAACTGATCATTAAATAAAATTTTGATCATACAGAATAATCAATGCCTCCAGTAATGGGGGCATTTTTTGCATTACTATTTATGTCAGATTATTTTAATGTATTTAAATCTGGGTTTGATAACACTGTTCAGGAACCTTCCTTTTGATCTGGCTTCCCTGAATTTCTCAGCTATTGATGCCGGCACCCTGAGATAATCATAAACAGCTCCGGACTGGTAGATGATTCTTAATATCTCAGTCTCGGGAGTGTAAATATAGCTGTTGACGACACTTGATGGCATATAAGTTAATCAGCAAAAAATATTCCCAAAAAAATAGCTTTCAGAGGATTCCGAAAGCTATATCAATAATCAATTTAATGCTATAAAGGCATTGCTTTTTATTTTTTCACAAATTTAAACTCATAGGATTCGAAATTATCAGCAATAATTTTAAGAACATAAACTCCTGTAGAAAGAAGGGAAACATTGATCTTTTGATCAAATTTTTCAGACCTTATAAGCTGTCCGTTTGCATTGTAAATCTGTATCTTCTGTCCGTTATCAATTCCCGAAATACGGATCACATCTGAAACCGGATTCGGGAAAACCTGGATTTTAGATTTTGTAACTTCTGATGTGGCTAGTGAAGAGCTGTGTACATCTCCCGTCATGGTAGAATTGCTGCCTGTAAGGTTTCCTCCGCATTGCCCGCTGGTTACGGTTGTATTTTCTACCCATGTTCCGAATGTGTTGCTTGGTGGTCTCTGGCTGCCATTGTTACCCGTTGAATTATAATAAATCAGCAAAGGGCTGGCAAAAGTTCCGTTGCCTTCATCAGCAAGAAATTCCCATCTTGCAAGGGCATTGTTCCACTGGATTTTAAATTCACAGGTTCCCAGGCCTCCACAAGGCTGGCCGTCAATCGGTGTGGTGATATAGATGCCTTTATTGTATGAATCTACTCCAGTTTTGTTGAATACAAAGTTCTGGTCATCAAACAAATTATGACATCCATTGAAAGTAATGGTCTGCGCCGCCATTGAACTTCCAAATGCTATGATTAACAAGTAGAGGATTTTCATAACTTATTAATTAAAAGATGGATAGATTCCCTGTAAAGCTATAATGCATCTCATCGTAACAAACGGAGGCCTGTTTTCATGGGGTTGAGATCCTCCTGCCGGATTTACCATAGTAGCTTTCATCGTTGTATTGGCGGTTGTATCAGAATATTCTTTATCTAAAAGCTTTGTGTCTGCAGGGAGATTGCCTGTAGGCGTATTCTGATTACCCTCTGCAGTTACAGCATTTACAGTATGACTATGAACAGGCATTTGTTGTTGAGTCAGTGTCACAGTTTCACTACCGCCAATTTCCCCTATTAAATAATTCTGTGAAATGCCTGGTCCTTGTCCCTGGGAAACTAAAACTCTTCCTCTCATATCAGGCAATGCAAAATTGGTAGTTCCGTTTCCTCCGTAAGTGGTCCCCAGTAAGGAAAAAAGAGCCTGGTTTTGGGCTATGGACAAAAGTTGTCCGTTACAGTCTGCCCATCCGTTTGGTGCCCTGTTGTAGGGTACGAAAGCGATCTGTCCGAGGAAAGGTTCTGATTGTGCTTTTAGGGTAGCGGTAAACGCACTCCCGATAAGCAGTGTGCATGCTAAAATTAAATTTTTCATAATGATTAGTTTAGTGATGTAAAATTATAAAATATTTCATATAAAATAATTATATATAGAAAAAACCTTTCAGAATTAACTGAAAGGCAAGATTTTATTAATGACAATTTGTATTATAATAGATTTTTTCTCTATTATCCAAGCAGCTTATGATATTCTGCAATATGCAAATATCCCTCTTCTTGAATGGTCACCTCGAGCTGATATTTTTTGGCTATCAGGTAAATCTCTTTAGGCACCATACTTCCTTTTTTGCTGAGTTCTACACTCATATCTTTCAGAAGGTCTAAATGAAGAATCAGATCCTCCCTTGTTTTTTTTGCAAGATCCTGTATTAGCTTTTCAATTTTTTTGTCAGTAATATCATGCTGCATACGGTATGCATATTCTTCCATGTTGTAGGCAGCCTGATATTCTTCATCAAATCCGTATTTCCTTATATAATCGGCGGCAAGCATGGTTGCCTGTTCTCTGTCGTGACTTCTTCCTATGCTTGCATTGTTTTCTCCGAATACAATTTCTTCAGCGATACCACCGGCAAGATAAATTTTAATTTTGTCGAGGATACTTTCTTTAGTATCATGAATCTGGTGTGGGAAAGTAAATCCTGCGGCATAGCTGCTGGCTACCTTACTTTTTAGCTGTAAAGGAGCAAAGCCGGTATAAAGCATATAAGAAACGGCATGTCCGCATTCATGAACACTGATGTTGGCTACTGCATCAAGCTGGTTGGATTGGCGAATACTGTCGATTCTTCCGGTATAAGGAATTTCAATAATTCGGTTTCCTATTTTCCCGGTAATTGTCTTCCGGTTCACCGGATAATCTATTTCAATGCTTTTATCGTCATTGATGATGGCTTCAAACAGAAATTTGCTGAGGTTAGTGTCGAGGATATCTACCACGCTGCTGAATACAGGACGTACACCCTGTACAGGGAAAACGCCGTTTCTGTAGATCAGCTCATTGATGTTTTTATTGATTTTTAAGCTAATTCCAAATTTTGATTTTGTCTTGGTTTTAAGATTGTTGATCTCCCTTTGGATAAGCTGCTGAAAATCCTCTGTTTTCAAAGAAAAATAAATCAAATGAATATTTCCGAACCGGGCTACCTGCTCCGGACGAAACTTTCTCGATAGTGCATTTTTTATATCAACAATCGTTATCTTCTTTGTGAATGCATGGTAAATATTGGCATCTATGTCTGCCTCGCTGGTTTCGCGGGACATCTGGAAAGCTTCGTCCAGATTTCCACTGATGATGATCAGCATTTTGCTATAATCTACCGGTTCATAGATCTTTTTTTCTTTTTGCTTCTTTAGGATCAGCTTGATCATATCTTCCTCTTTCATATCAATGATGCTCATCACATCATCTTCCATGCTGAGGTATTTTTTCAATTCTTTGGCATCCCACAGGTTCAGGTAAGGATTCTCATCCATTTCCGTTTCACCGTTTTTCTTGCGGCGTTCATTTTCCTTTTTGCGTAAAAGGTAAGAGAACAGGTAATGTTCAAGATCATCGCGTTCTCTTTTGCTCAATTTGCCATCGCTTAAAAGCTCCCAAAAATCTGTAAATTTCGTTTGGGGTACCGGCGTACCATCAGGATCGATCGTATTGAAACGCTGGATTTCATCGAAAAGAACTATGCTCGGTTTTTCATCGTTGAGGCGGTTACTCTGGAAAATATCGGAAACACTTTTGCTCCATGAAGTTTCATCACTGTTGCTGAGCTCTATTTCTACAAAACGGTTTTGAAATTCCAGGAAACGGACTGTTTTTCTCACAAGATCTGTTTTTCCTACCCCAGTCATTCCCCATAGGTTGATGACTACGGGACGGGTCAGGATTTCAGGCATCAGATACCAGATCTGGATGTATTCCATTAAATCATCAATAATCTTATCAATTCCGATGAATTCTTTTTTCAGAAATATTTTGCAGTCGTCCAGTATTTTCTTTTTCTTCCGGATCTCTTCTTTATCAATAATCATGCGTGAAAAATACGCTATTTTTTTAAATTATCTTTAAAATCATCAATTCTGAAATCGGTCAGAGCATTTCCTTTTTCAATTTTTTCTTTAGAATAGAGCCTGAAATCATTTTCTGTTTTTTCTAACAGATAGTCATAAGGGCCAACGTGAGAAATTAATTTCACTAAAACGGGGGAGATTTCCAGACAAATAAAGAGTCCCATAATAAAAGCTGCTGCCAACCCAATTATTGCTGAATTTTTGCCCAATTCATCCAACGCCTGGAGCCTGGCTGCAAATCCGTTGAATTTATCCTCAAAGGTATCTGAAGATTTTCTTTCTGTTTCCAGGTTAGTATAAACCTTGGAGATTTCTTTATCCAAATATTCCAGCCTGGAAGCATTTTGTTTCTGGAAATCTTCCAGATCCTTACGGCGTTGCTCTTTCAGTTCCTGCTTACGTTTTGCATTGGGACCGTAACCTTCTTTTCCACTGGTTAGTCCGGACTGTTTTCCAAGAATTTCTTTTTCAAGTTCCACGGCTGCAGAGTCATAAGCTTTTTGATACTGTGCTGTTTTTTCGGCAATCTGTTTCTTTTCTGTCTCAAATGGTCCGCTTTGCTGCAGAATTCTGCCACTCATTTCTCCCTGAAGCTGTTTCTTGTTCCTTTGGATGATGGTGTTAAGCTGTTTGTTGACCTCTTTTTCAAAAATTTTAAGTTCCAATGGTTTGGAAATAATAATTCCTAAGAATGTTGCCAAAATCAGACGGGGGATAGACATTAAAATCTGGTTCCACCACGTCCCTGTTTTTTTAATAGAAGAAACAATGTAGCGGTCTAAATTAAAGATCATCAGTCCCCACAGGATTCCAAATCCTATGGAAGTCCAGATATTATCAAATACAGTATACATGGCATACCCTGCAGATAAAGTTGCGAATACAGCTGTGAATAATACAATTCCTCCAATCCCTGAAAATTTATTCCATTCGCTCGGAGTCTTTCTTAAAATATGAATATTTCCTCCGGAGCATACCATCAGGAATTTCTGGAACCAGTTTATTTTGTGATTCGTTTGATTTATAGTTTGTTGGTTTGTTTTCATAACTGAAAATTTATACAAATGTAGTATTAAAAATCATACCAATGTAAAAGATAGTATTATGTTTTGCCAAGTAATTGTGTGTTTTTATTTAATTATTTGATTTGTAGTGTGTTATTAATGATGGCTGTTTTATTTGTTTTATACGACAAGTTTTGTCGCTCTCCGTCGGTACCTTTACCTCATTAAAACATTATAAAAAACACCTATGAGTGATAAAACAGATATTAAATCTCATTAATGGGATCTTTTAAGTATTAAAAAATGTTAAATTTGCCCAAAATTATAAAAACTAAAATTAACTAAATACACAAGCAGATGAAGAAAATTTACTCTGGTGCATATATTCTATGCACAGTTCTTGGCCTTTCTGCCCAGGAAGTATTGTGGCAGAAAGATATTAAATCCAATACTCAGGATTTTCTAAGCCAGATCACGACAACCATTGACGGCCAATATTTAATAACAGGAAGCAGTATTCAGAGCAGTAAGCTTCAGGCAGAAGGCAGTAAGCAGAATGGTGGCTACGATTTCCATTTAATCAAATTAAACCAGCAGGGAGAAGAA
>NZ_LFNF01000007.1 GCF_001045445.1 Chryseobacterium sp. BLS98
ACCTTTTCGGATAGTTTCTGGTTTTCTGCAGTAGAGGGAGAGGTATATTCCATGGCTTCCATGTTTATTGCTTTACTTGTTTGGTTAATTACCAAATGGGAGAATGAATACCTTGCCAAAGACAGCGAAAGATGGATTATCCTTATTTTCTTTGTATTAGGACTTTCTGTTGGGGTTCATATGATGTGTATGCTTGCAGTTCCGGCGGTATGTTTAGTGTATTATGCAAGAAATTATAAATTTACCTGGAAAAATTTTATCTGGGCGAATGCCATCACACTGGGAATTCTGATCATTGTATTCAAAATCATCTTCCCATTAATCATGACGATGTTCGGAAGATTGGAAATATTCTTTGTCAACGGACTTGGACTTCCTTTCCATTCAGGAACGATTGCTGCATTTATTCTGATGACTTTAATATCCTTTTTAATCATAAAATATAGCAGGAAATCAAAAAGAAATCTTTTCCAGACAATCACTTTATCCGTTGTGTATATGGTTATAGGTTTCTCATGCTGGATGGTTATTCCTATCAGAGCGAATGCCAATCCACCGATGAACCTTAACGATCCCGATACGGCGATTGGTATGCTGGATTACTATAACAGGGAGCAGTACGGTGACTGGCCGACTATTTACGGTCAAAATTACACAGCTTTCCTGGATGCCAACGGAATGGAAAAAAATGAAGACGGAAGTTACAAGACTCAAAAGACAGGTGACATCTACGAAAAAGATGAAAAAACCGGAACTTACAGAAAAACCAGTGACCGTTTCAACTATGTATTCAGTAAATCTCATATCAGTCTGATGCCAAGGATGTTCAATCAGGATAAGGACGTGATGGCCAACTATATTTCCATGTACGGAGCTCCTGATTTTACTTTCAATTATGCCAACGAAGATGTAGCAGATAATCCGCAGGCTAAGCAGATTTTTGACGAACTGAGAGGGAAATATGAAGATAAAAGCATTACAGCAGCAGATTATCTGAAAGTGAAGCCATACAATTTAATCAACGTTCAGAAGCCTTCACTGGCCCAGAATATGGATTATTTCATTACTTTCCAGAACGGATATTACTTTGTAAGGTACCTGATGTGGAACTTCGTGGGAAGACAGAACGACCTTGAAGGAAATATGGAGAATACAAAAGGAAACTGGATCTCCGGAATTTCTTTTATCGATAATGCATTGCTTGGAAACCAGGATAAAATGCCTGCTAAATTCAAAAATGAAAGTACGGTGAAATTCTTCTTTTTACCATTGATTTTAGGATTGATCGGATTCTTTTTCCAGTTGAACAGGGATTTTGGAAGATTCTATGCACTGCTTTCGTTATTTATTCTAACCAGTATAGGAATTGTTTTCTATACCGGTGTAAAACCGTTTGAAGTAAGGGAGAGAGATTATGCAATGGTAGGTTCATTCTATGCATTTGCGATCTGGATTGGGCTTGGAGCAGCGGCTATTTTATGGTTTATCCAGTCAAAAGTAAAATCCAACGGAGTCAATATTGCACTAGGTGTAATTTTATTGGGTGTCCCGTTCATGATGGGCTTTCAGAATTATGTACCGCATGACCGCAGCAAAAAATCAGCGGCACGGGACTACGCCTACTCATTTCTCAAATCACTGTCTAAAGACGATATTATTTTTATTTACGGTGACAACGATACCTTCCCGGTATGGGCTATTCAGGAAACAGAACGGTTCAGGGATGATGTAAAAACAGTAAACTTTACCCTTTTAGCTACACCATGGTATATTGATCAGGTAAAGAGGAAAACATACCAGGCCAACCCAATTCCTTCACAACTGAACCATGAAGATTACAGGGATGGAGTGAATGATCAGATCTACCTGATGAAAAAAGAAGACTGGGAGGGAATTTTCTCCATGCTTAAAGAACAGGGCGCTCCTGATACTCAGTTCGGATCCTTCAGAAAATATTTGACACAGGATTCCATCACTTTAAAAGAGGCAATCAGTTTCCTGAAGTTCAAATCTCCTGAAAAAGATGAGCTTTTAAAAATGTATTTCGGAGAGGAGAAATATGAGCAATATAATATTTTACCTGTAAACCGATTTATCCTCCCTGTTAATAAAGAAAATGCTTTGAAAGCAGGCATCATTACCCAGGCAGACCTTCCGAAGGTGGTGAACCAGATCATGATTACCTATAAAGGAAACACCCTTTATAAAAATAATCTGATGATGATGGATATGCTGGCGAATTTCGACTGGAAACGTCCGGTTAACTTCTCATCAGGAGGAATTTATGACAGCGAAAATATTTTTTATCTTGATGAATATCTGCAGTTCGAGGGCTTCAGCTATAAGCTTGTACCGATTCATTCAGCACCAAGACAGGATGGAGATATAGGAACGGTAGAGGCCAATTCACTTTATCATATCGTGAAAAATTTCAGATGGGGTAATTTTAAAGATCTGGGAATTCATTATGACGAAGCAGCCACCTCAAATATTATAGTCTACAGAATGGCTGTCGGCAGAGCAGCTTCAGCATTGGCATTAAGCGGACAGAAAGCGAAAGCTATTGAATTGCTTGATCTTGCCTCAAAAGAAATTCCTGCTGCAAAATATAATGATCCACGTTCATTAAGCTCTATAGTAACCGGATATATTATGGCAGGCCAGGAGAAAAAAGGACTTCAGCTGGCAGAAATCCTTAAAAAAGAAATCTTTGAAGAATACGACTATTATCTGAGTCTTTCCCCGGAATTCCAGAAACAGTCGGCGAGGCAGATGAGAGTAAAGCCAATGGAATATTCTCTGGTGGTAGGTGCGGTTACAGAAGCCTATAAGAAACTTGGGCAGAATGAAAAAGCGTATGCATACCTTCTAAAATCTATAGAACCGATTGATAAAAAATTCAATGTTTTCATAAAGAACCTTCAGCAGATGGGCAAGGAAAAAGCAATAAAAGAGTCTGAAAACGTACAGAAAATTGCTCCTTTCTATCAATACCTTTTTGATGTGATGGAACCTTATGATTCTACCTATTCAAAAGAGAAAGAAGATCAGATTACCAGGGCATTGATGAAAGCAACCCGCTAGATGAATTTTGAATAAAATAAAGCTTAGATAAAAAAAGTCCGGTATTGTACCGGACTTTTTAATTTCTATATAATGAGCAACAATTAATCAATAGGTTCCCATAACTGGATTTTATTTCCTTCAAGATCCAGAATATGCAGGAATTTTCCGTAATCATAAGTTTCAATAGTATCCAGAATTGTAACATTTTCCTTTTTTAGTTCCTCTGCCAGTGCTTCCAGATTGTCTACCCTGTAATTGATCATAAAATCTTTCGAAGAAGGCTCAAAATACTTCGTGGTTTCCGCAAAAGGAGCCCATTGGGTAAGCCCTTTTTTAGTGGTGTCTTCACTCTCACGCCATTCAAAGCTTGTTCCGTAAGGACTCGTTTCAAGCCCAAGATGCGTTTTATACCAATCATTTATGGCATTGGGATCTTTTGATTTGAAAAGGATGCCGCCGATTCCTGTTACTTTTTTCATGTCTGTTTTTTAAATTGTTAAAATTAATCTGTCCGGGAAGCTGATTCCCGATTTCCCTGATTCCAAATATAATATTAAATGATAAAAGATGAACTGTAAATCTATTTTATCATTATTTTTAGCTTTACAATAAAGTAAGCAGGTATGAAATTAAAATTAGGCATTCTCGATCAGTCTCCCACCATTGAAAGAGGAAGTTCATTGCAGGCATTAAAAAACAGTATTGATCTCGCCCTGTTTGCAGATGAAGCCGGTTTTCACAGTATTGTTTATTCCGAGCACCACGGTGTGGAAGCCTATGGAAGCTCAAGCCCTGAAATTCTTAGTGCCGTTACCCTAAGCAAAACCCAACGGATTAAAGTAGGAACGGGAGGCATTATGATGAAAAATTATTCCGCCTATAAAATTGCAGAATGGGCCAAAATATTAGGCAGCCTTTATCCTGAACGCTTTATTCTGGGCTTGGGAAAAGCGCCGGGAGGTTTGAAAGATGCTGTTTCCGCACTGAATAATCACCGGCCGGTCATTTTATCAAGCCAGGAAACCAAACTTGAAGAAATCATACAATATATTAAAGAAGAAAAAGGAATATATGACGGTCTTATTGCACAACCTGAAAACCTTGATTATCTGCCGGATATTCTTTGGCTGGGCTCCGGAATTCAATCTGCCAAAGAAGCTGCGAGGCATGGAGTAGGCTATTCATATGCAGATTTTATGGGAAGCGGTCCCGGTATGGAAAGTACGGAGACTTATCTGAGTGAGTTTGATAAAAATAAATACGCTCCGGCTCCTTCATTGCAGATAGCTATTGCAGCATCTGTTGCTAACGACCTGAAAACGGCCCGGTATAATGCTTATGGAATGGCGTACCAGTTTTTGCAGGCCCGGCATATTCAGTCACCTCAGGCACTTCTCCCGACCGGAATAATTGAACAAAAAATACTGGGAAGTAAGGATGAGGAGGAATTCTTTAAGATTCTGGATCATATCATTATAGATACACCCGGCACTATTGCTGAACGGCTGAAGGAAAAGTCCGAAGAGTACAATACGGATGAACTTCTGATCCTCTGTAATATGTATAACGAGACCGACCGGCTCAATACTTATAAAAGTATTATATTGGCCAATCAATAATCCGTAAATCTCATGAGCTACACGATTCAGCTATTCAGTATTGAAACAAAAGAAAAAGAACAGTCAGCCGATGATGACAGTTTTTTTGACCTTGAAAAAAATCTTGTTCCATTAACGGAAGATCAGGTGACCCGGTTAAAAGAACGTCTTTTAAAATATAAATATGAGCTGGTCAGAGAAGATGAGTCCGGACTTCATTTCAATCATCCCGATGAGGATTTTGGAAGTGCATTACTTACCGGAAGAGGACTGTATTTTAGGGCAAACCTGAGCGAGAATTCCATTTTTGAAGTGGGAATGACTGCTTCCGAATTTACCGATACAGGCGAATTTGCAAAATATGATCCGCAGAATGAAGGCTGGGAAGAATTTTAATTTCAGGCTTAACAACTTCTCATGCGGGCCTTTTTATAAGCCTTTATTCAAGGGAATTATCGCTGAAATTTTCTAATTTTGGAAGCTGCTTAAACGCGTAGAATTATGATGGACAAATCCTCAATTAATACCTATTTCCACTCTTTATTTGATATCAAAGAAGAAATTGTCGGAAAAATCACAGAAACATTCGGTTATTTCGACCTAAAATCGAATGAAATTTTGCTGAATAAAGATGAGGTAAGTACCAAAACATATTTCCTGGAAAAAGGCTATGTCCGTTCCTTTATCCTGAATGAGGATAATGAAGAAATCACAACCAATATTTATGCAGCACCATGTTTTGTCAATGATTTTCTCTCATTTTTCAGGCAGCAGCCTGCCAAAGAAACTTATCAGACCATTACGGCGTGCACCTTCTGGGAAACAGGTCTTGAAAATGTACAGCATAATTTTCATAATATCCCGGAGTTCAGAGAATTCAGCCGTCTTCTTTTTGTGCTGAATTATTACAGTATTCATGACCGGCTTATAGAGATGGCCAGTCAGAAGGCATCCACGCGGTATTTTAACCTGATGAAAAAGCATCCCGATATTTTCCAGCATGTTCCCCTGAAAATTATTGCTTCTTATCTGGGGATTAAAGACAGTTCCCTGAGCAGGATCAGGAGAGACATCAACAAAATATGATTTCTTTGCATTTGTCAAGTGATACATCGGAATTTGGTACCCATCTTTGTTAAAAAATAAATTTATGACTAAGAAACATATTGCAGTGGTTGGGCTTGGCGGAGTTGGCGGATATTTCGGATTTAAAATAAGCCAGGAAAACGAATCTTCTCAAAAATATAAGGTCACTTTTGTAGCCAGAGGAGAAACTTACCGGAAAGTAAAAGAAAACGGACTGATTCTGATTTCACCTGAGCATCCTGTAAGCCATACCCATCCCGATATGATCGTACAAAGCATCAATGAGGTAAAAGATCCTGATCTTATTCTGATCTGTGTAAAAGAATATGATCTGGAAAACATCTGTGGTCAGCTCCAGGATATTATCAGCAAAGATACCGTACTAGTTCCGATGATGAACGGAGCTGATATATATGAAAGAATAAGAAAGATAATTCCTGATAACATTATTCTGCCTACCTGTCTTTATGTAGCTTCTCATATCAAAGAAAAAGGAGTTGTAGAACATAAAGGAAAAACCGGGAAGATGATTGCAGGAAGGGATCCCGAACATTTTTCTGCTAATGTGGACTGGGTAATGAATATGATTAGGGAAAGTAAAATAGACTTTGAGTTCAAAGATAATTCGTTGATGGACATCTGGACCAAATATATTCTTATCGCCAGTTTCGGACTCGTTACGGCAAAGCATAATTCCTCTATCGGAACGGTCTGTGCAGATGAGCTGCAGAAAGCCGAAGCAACAGGAATTATGAAAGAAATAAAAATGATTGCTGACAAAAAGGGAATTGTATTGGATGAAGATATTATTCAGAAGACTTTTGAAAAAGCATCTGCATTTCCTTTTGAAACGCCAACATCTTTACAGCTTGATGTCAATTCAGGAAAAGGAAATAATGAACTCGATTTATTGGGAGGCGCTGTTTTGAATTTTGGAAAAGAGCTGGGTATAGAAACTCCTTTTACACAGAAAATTTATAATGAGGTAAAAGCAATATAGATTTTGCTAAAACCGGCAGAAAAATTTTATAATAAAGGCGGGTTAAAACCCGCCTCTATTGATTTTTCAAACCAGAAAATTGTAAGTCACACAGATTTTGATCATTCCTTAAGATTGTAATTTGTGATTAGAAATGGTTCTAATTCTAGCTATGCAGGAACTTCTGCCGTCCGAATAAGATTTCCTCTGTTTCACGGTGTTCCGGATCATCCACACAGCAGTCTACCGGACAAACCGCCTTACACTGTGGCTCCTCATGAAAGCCTTTGCATTCCGTACATTTTCCCGGGACAATATAATACACATCATCCGAATAAGCCCGTTGGTAGGCATCTGCATCAGTTTCCGAGCCGTCCGGGAAAACCACTTTTCCGGAAAGTTTGGTCTTATCCCGCCATCGCCAGTCAACAGCTCCTTCATAGATCGCTGAATTAGGACATTCCGGTTCGCAGGCTCCGCAGTTGATGCAATCATCAGTTATTGTAATAGCCATACATATTATAGATTTATAAGTTTAAAAAAAGGAGCTTTTACTGACTGATAAGCCTTAAGCCCCTCTGTCTAAACATAATTTAAATGAAAGAAATGGATTATATTTTGTCTATCTTTTTTGTCGTTGCAATGCTGATCAGTCGGTCAAATTTATCGGAATACAGCGCAGATATTTTAGCCGGGTCTTCCTGATCAAATAATGCGGACCTGATAATAGGCACGCTGAATGGAATAGGCCAGGCCCGCAGGGATTTTGCAATGGCATCCATTGTATTGATTCCCTGCATAGCCTGCAGACCGTCTGCCCAGCATACCAGCCCGACGGTTTTATCTGTAAGATAAGGCTGATAATGATTGGCTGTCACTTCAAGCCAGTCCAGGCAGTTTTTCATGACTCCCGGAATACTTCCATGAAAGAGCGGAGCCATCCAGATATGGATTTCGGCCTCCAGAAATACCTGTGTCATACGTTCTACAGCCAATGGTTTCCGTGTAAGTGACAGATCAAAAAGAGGAATTCCTGAATCCGCTAAGGTGAAAATTTCCGTCTGCAAGCCCGATCTTTCAAGCTTCTCTGCAAAGTATCCGGAAATCCGTCCGGAAGTAGATTCAGGTCTGCTTTCTAAAGAACCGTTGAAGATAATTACTTTCATTTTTCTAAGTTTTAAAAATTACTTTTGGCAAACCTATCTCACCGTACATCAGACTTTTAACCAAAGGTTTAAGAAGTCCGGCTGCTAATAAGTAAAGGGACGGATCATGGTCTGAGCTTGCCCTCACTACCACTTTCTCATTTTTATAAGATCTCAGGTCCGCATACATCAGCCGGCGTTTCCAGAGATCCAGCAGAATCGTTTCGGCATTATTTAAATCTGCATACATAACATAGGGTGATAATTTTTCCATTAATATCATCAATGCCCACGGCGGAATAATAGCATCTGTAGAGCAAATGATCCCCACAGCTTTTTCGTTGTATACAGAAAAATCTACAGCAGCAAGTGATTCCTTAAATTCCTTTTCCTTTACGATCATTCCCATGAAAAGATGGTCTTTAATATCCAGTTCCACAATTTCTACAGATGGTTTATAGTGTAAAAGATCGAAGGCGATGATTCCGGAAGCTTCTGCTTTATTGATTAAAATTTTCTGATCCATAATTTAAACTTGTACCAGATTATTCTATTTGATTTTTGCTAATGCTTCTTCGTATTTTCTTTCTATGACCGACCAATCCAGGATCGACCAGAATGAGTCAAGATAATCGGCTCTTTTATTCTGGTAAGCAAGATAATAGGCGTGTTCCCATACATCAATTCCAAGGATAGGAAATCCTCTGTTGGCAGATTGAATATCCATCATCGGATTATCCTGATTAGGAGTAGAAGCAATAGCCAGTGACCCGCTGAATTTTACAAATAGCCATGCCCATCCCGAACCGAACTGTCCCAGACCTGCTTTTTTCATTTCAGCTTTGAAAGTTTCAAGATTTCCAAAAGTAGAATTAATAGCGTCTGCCAGTTTTCCTTCAGGATTTAATTTAGGTTGTGGAGAAAGGATTTCCCAAAACAAAGAATGGTTAAAATGCCCGCCACCGTTATTTCTCACAGCAGGGCTGTATTCGCTGATTCTCTGAAGTATGGAATCGAGGTCATCTGAGGTTTCATCTGAAGCTTTGAGTGCAGCATTCAGATTGTCCACATAAGCCTGATGGTGACGCTGATGATGAATGGTCATTGTTTCCTTATCTATAAATGGTTCCAGTGCATCGTAAGCATAAGGAAGCTGCGGAAGTGTAAATGTATTCATTACTTTTATTTTTAATTAATGTATTTCAAAGGTAATTATTAATTTTAATAAAACAACTTTTTTGTTGTTTTATTGTTTATTTAGAATTAGCCTTTAATTTGTTGAATATGAGTTTTATAATCTTATAAATTACAGATTATAGAAAATGACTATATTTGTTGTTGGAAAATAAAACAACTTAAATATTGTCAAATGAAGAAGCCGGCAGCAGACCGCATCCTGATGTTCTTAAAAATGAGAGGCGAGGCTACATCCCTTTTGATTTCCCAGGAACTCTCTATAACAAAGGAAGGAGCAAGGAAACATTTACTGAATCTTGCTGAAGCAGGACTCATCAGGTCCGTCACAAAAAGCGAAGGAGTAGGAAGGCCGTCTACTTATTATGCTCTTACTGAAAAAGGACTGTCTCAGTTTCCGGATTCCCATGCTGATGTAACCGTGCAGATCCTCAGGTCTGTAAAAAATCTTTTGGGAGAAAATGCATTGGATCTGCTGATCAACGACAGGGAGAAAAATACTTATGAGCGATATGAAAAAGCTTTGGAAAATACCGAATCTTTAGAGCAGCGCTTAGAGGTACTTGTGAAAGTACGCACTGAAGAAGGGTATATGGCAGAATGGACAAAAGAAGGCAATGATTACTTTCTCATAGAAAATCACTGCCCTATTTGTGCTGCCGCCGCTGAATGCCAGGGATTCTGCCGTGCGGAACTTTCCAATTTCCGGAATCTTATTGGTAAAGACTATCAGGTTGAAAGAATCAATCACATTTTGTCCGGCGGCCAGCGTTGTGTGTATAAAATCAATGCCTGATTTTTTGATAAATGATAAATGATAAAGATAAAAGGGCTTAACATCAAACTCAATAGAAGCGGGCTTCAGCCCGCATACAAAAAACAAAGAATATCCGGCTTTGGCCAAAATTTAAATCCAAAACGCCAAAGGATCAGATCCAATTCTCAATAAGATGAAGCCAGAATGCTTTTTCCTCACGAATCACAAAAACTGCTGATGATTTTCGCTTCGTTACTGTCGTACCGGTAGTCTGGATTTCAATATAGGATGCCAGCCCATGACTTTCCGTTGCTTCAGCCACAATACTTTCAATAGTAATACTTCGATTGGGAAATTGGGCATAGGTTCCCGGAAGCCATTCTGAAAACGCTCCTAATGTGATTGTGTCGCCGTTGCCTGTGATCATTTTAAAATCTTGATCAAAACCGGACAAAAGCTTCTTATAAAGAACATCCTGATCTTTTTCTCCCCGAAACCACGCTTCAATATCCTGGTGGAATTCATTAATTTCTGTAATAATTTTTTCTGTGTTATTCATAGTTTATATATATAATATTGTCATTAAAAGCGGTATAAAATTCATTATTAATAGGATTGATTATCCTTCCGTAGTTTTTTATTGATAAAAATTCCAGCAATCTGGACTGTAGCAATCATTAAAACAGCCAGTGCAAAAGCTTTCGGAAAACCTAAAAAATCTATTGTACTGAAAAATAAAGTTCCAATAAGAGTTCCCCCGGTTACACTGCCAATCTGTATGCTGATACTGATCAGCCCTGAAGCCTGACCTGCTTTCTCTTTGGCTATCAATACAATAGCTTCCCGCATCATTATGGGCATGATAATGCCATGACCCAGTCCCGCTAAAAACAGGCTGATATTTGTTCCTGCTGAGGGTTTTTCCTGAAAACAAATGAATATCGAGGTGAGAGAGAAACCCAAAATCAGCAGCCACAGTCCAATGTAGATGATGGTGTAAACAGGAAATTTTATCCTTGGAACCAGCAGCGGTCCCATAAAGAAAGCAATTCCATAGGGAATAATTGCCAATCCCGTTTCTACAGGATCCCGGCCCAAAAACTGCTGCAGATAATATGGATAGCAGATAAACAGGCCTGATGTGAAATTATAAAAAAAGATAATAAAAAGGGATAAAACAAATGATTGGTTCGACAAAAGGGTAGGATCTATCAATATAGGCTTATTTTCACCTATTGATTTGACTTCATATCTGTAAAATACAACAAGCAGGAGCATTCCCGTAAACAATACGGCAAAGATCCACCAGGCCCAATGGTATTTCCGTCCGAAGATGATGGAGCAGATAAGCATCAGCAAAGAGATGATAAGCAGGAATGCACCGGTAAAATCTATTTTTTGTCCTTTTTCTTCTTTGTTATTATCCATTGTAAAATGTATACCCATAATACAGATTACTGTAACAGGCACATTAACCAGAAATACTATTTCCCATGTAAACCCTGTTCCGTGAAAATTAAGCAGGAAACCACCCAGTAATTGTCCGGCAACAGAGGCCAGCCCGAAAACAGAACTGAAAATACTTACAGCCTTAGCCTGTTCCCCTGTTTTGAATAAAACCCTTATTGAAGCCAGTACCTGTGGTGCCAGGAAAGAAGCGCCAACTCCCTGAAACAGCCGCGAAATAATAAGAAATGTAATATTGGGCGAAAAAGCACAAGCCAGCGAGGAGAACAAAAAGATGTACAATCCCAGCACAAACACTTTTTTTCTTCCGTACAGGTCTCCCAAACGTCCTCCACATACTACGAGAGCAGCATAGGTAAGGCCGTAAATTGCCACAACCATCTGCAGCTGGTGATCACTGGCACCAAAAGCTTTCTGAATAGAAGGGAGTGCCATATTCACAATAAAATAATCCAGGGGTGAAAGAAAAGCTCCTGCAGTCAGATAACCAAGAGCCTGCCAGCGTTTGGGATAAACGTTCATAATTTTTTTGACAAAATTAACCTCTTATTATGCTGTTAAAATTGTATTTTTGGAGGAAAAATAAGTACGTCATATGAAAGTTTTGTCTGTAGAACAAATTAATGTAAAAGAAATAAAGCTTGATAATGAAGATGTTGTTTTCAAAACAAAAGATTTTCTTTCCCTCGTATATGTTCTGAAAGGAGGCGGAACACTGAGGTATGACGAACGGTCTATTACATTCAGGGAAGTTAAGCTGTTTATCATTCCTCAGCATCAGCTTTATCAGTTTAAAGCTGAAAATGCAGAGCTGATTGCTATAGAATGTCCCATTGAATTCATTGACAGGATAAGACTGGAAGCAGATCGTATAGAAAGCTGCGAAAATCTCTATAAACTGCAGTATATCAGTAATAATTACCATGCAAGAGCAGGATGTGTTTTCCGTAATAAGAATGACGAACATTTTGCTGAGGCCCTTATTGTTCAGGTTGCACGGGAATATCAAAATAAAACCGATGATTATCTCATCATAAGAAACTGTATCTCCATCTTGCTGAATCTTATTGCCAGAAACATCATTGAAAGTGAGACTCCCGGCTTGAAAGATAACAGAAAAGCTTTCTCTATTATGAAGATCATCACTTATATTCAGGAGCATATTAAAGAAAAAGAAAAGATCAGAATTCAGGTTATTGCTGATCATTTTGGGATCTCTAAAAATTATTTCGGGGAATACTTTAAACAGCAGACCGGCATTTCTTACCAGGATTATCTGTTGGATTACCGGCTGAAACTGGTTGAAACCTATCTTAGATACAGCAGTGTCCGTCTGAGTGAAATTGCTTACGAACTTCAGTTCAGTGATGAAAGTCATCTGTCCAAACTTTTCAAAAAACACAGAAATATGACTCCTAAAGAATTCAGAAATAAAGCTTTAGGTAAAGCAGAAAAATAAGTTAAACTCTTTCTAAATCTATAATTTAAATAAAATTTTATAAAGATATATATAGTAGACTATATAGTTAACTATATATTTATATATTTGTATCAAATTAAATTTAAATGAATCAGGATTTTATCAAAGAATTAGGATATAAAGCATTGGACAGCAGGTTAAAAAGAATAAGTGACCGGATGTCCCATGATGTAAGAAAGTTTTACAAAGAAATGAAGATTGATGTAGAGCCTAACTGGTATCTTGTTTTTATGCTGCTTCAAAAAAATAAAGAAATGTCTATTGTAGAAATTGCAGAGCCTTTGGGATATTCCCATCCTTCGGTAGTCGCTATAGTAAAAAAAATGGTGGATAAAGATTATCTGGTTATTCAAAAAGATAGTACAGACAAACGCAAACAGATGGTATCACTTACGGAAAAGGCCTTAAAAATGCTTCCGCAGCTGGAGCAGGTCTGGGACAGTTGTGAGAGAGCAATTTTGCAGGTACTTTCCGATGATCTGGCAATTCTGACTTATTTGGACAGTATAGATGCCCGATTGAAAGAGGACTCTTTCCATGATAGATTTAAAAAAGAATACTTAAAAACCAATATTGTATGAGAACACTTATTTTTATTGTTGCTTTTCTTGTCACCGGTTTTACAGTTTCTGCGGCAGAGACTAAAATCATGATCAGGGCAAAAGCAAGAGATGCGAAATTTATCGGAAGTTCTTTGGGAGGTGCCCATATCATTGTCCGAAACAAAATAAACCGACAGATTTTAGCAGAAGGAAATACTACCGGAAGTACCGGAAATACAGATCTGATCATGAAAGGAGCCAAAACAAGAGGTACTCTCATCACCGATCCGCAGACGGCTGGTTTTCTGGCATCAATAGACATCAGTGAACCTACATTTGTAAGTATTGAAATACTCTCTCCGTTCAACAATAAACAGGCCCAGGCCAGCGTAAGTACTGAACTGTGGCTGATTCCGGGAAAACATATTCTGGGCGACGGAATTATTTTAGAAATTCCTGGATTCATCATTGATATTCTGAAACCGAGAACCCATCAGTATATTGCTTTGAATTCCATTAAAGGAAAACCTTTTCCGTTTCAGGCCAATATTGTCATGATGTGCGGATGTGTGATTGATAAAAACGGGGTCTGGAATTCCGATGAAATTGAAGTTAAAGGAATTCTTAAAAAAGACGGCCAATATCTCAAAGATGTTACCCTATCGTTGGTATCTACCAATTTGTTTGAAGGAAGCGACCTTTTAAATACGCCTGGAAATTATGAGCTTACGGTATATGCCTATCATGAAAAATCCGGTAATACAGGAGTCGATAAAGTAAATTATGTAGTTTACGAATAGCTTTTATTTAGTATTTCGTTAAAATTTCCATCAGCATCAGTATGGATACCAGTTTTTTAGAAGACTGGTATTCCGGGTTCAGCTGATCCCTTATTTCCCCTAAAGCTTTGCTTAGTTTATTACTCACCGTTTTATTACTGATTCCCAGGGCTTCTGCAGTTTCGTGTACGGACATATTCCTTCTGATCCGCATATCGTACACACTTTGCTCTGTGGAAGGAAGCTGTGAGACAACTTCATCAATCATTAATAATAAAGTTGAGATTTCATTTTCTTCCAGGATTTCAAAATATTCCGAATCTGACAGATTCATTTCACCGGCAGGATCAAATTCATCAATACTAATGGTAGTCGGTGTGTTTTTTGAGCTGTTGTAATGATCGATAATCCGGTAATGAAGATACCTGAGCAGGTACCCCTTTGCACTTTCGGAATCATCGGTGTGTATGGATGCCGTATCTTCAAGAATCTTGATCCAAAGGTTCTGCAGCAGTTCCTCAGACATTTCCTTGTCCCTTGTCCTCATAAAAACAAAACGGTAAAGACTGTCCCAATACCGCTCATAAAGCAGCATGAATGCAGGACGGTCGCCTGATTTTATTTTTTTCAATAGTGTATAATCTGTAGGCTTCATATCGTTACCGCAAAATTACCTAAAGAAAAATTAACTTTTTGTGAACATTGGGGATCCGAAGATTAATTATTTCTGAAAAATATCCCCAAAATGTGAATCAAATGTTGAGAAAACAATAAAATGGATTAAAATTGTTAACAAGCTGCCTTTAATGTGAATACAATATTAAGAACGGCCTGGGGAAGTTTTTCATTTTCACAGTCTTATAGACAGAAGGATCTGTGAATACCATGAAATACTTTATGAAAAGCCGAAAATATAAGAATACTGCAGCGTTTGTTTTTAAACTCTGGCAGAGGGAAGTTTCCGAAGAACAAATAACAGAAAAGGAAGCTGAAATTTTAAACCAGTGGAGCATCCGGACAGAAAAGGATCTTGATCAGTTCCATATGAAGGAGGCCAAAGAAAGGATCTTATCCGAACTTGAGCTTTATTTTATCAAACCTGTAAAATCAACTCCCGTATATACGTTTAAAAAATACGCTTATACAATGGCTGCTGCAGTTGTACTTCTGTTGTCATTGGGGGGAATTCTTACCTATCATGCTTTTTTTAAACCGGATATTTATACAGCCGGTTCAGCAAACCGTAAAGTTTATCTGGCAGACGGCTCTGTAGTGACCCTGCTGAAAGGAGCGGAGCTCACTGTGGACAAATCATTCCCGGCTTCCACAAGGATTGTGAACCTGGAAGGAGATGCTGTCTTTTCCGTGGCGAAATCAAAAATACACCCATTCATTGTCCGAGCAGATGGCTTCAGTACCAAAGTATTAGGGACTATTTTTAAAGTTTCACAGTCCGGTAAAGATAAATCTGTACAGTTATATGAAGGAAAAGTTGCTGTATCCTATACCGGAGCTCCTGTTTCTTACCTGAAACCCAACCAGAAATGGACCAATTTCGGGATAGTCCATACCGCAGCAGTGCTCTCACTTGCTAAAGAAAATAAATCTGGAAAACAGAATATGGAATTACTGTCATTAAGTTTCAATGATGTTTCCTTTAAAGAAGTGGCGGAAGTGATGCAGGCCAATTATAAAATCAGGATTATTTATCCTAAAGAAACTGCCGGAAAAAAAATCACAGCAGACTTCACAGGAGGCACAGCGGATGAAAATATGGAAGCTCTCGCCTTTATACTTGGACTTGAAGTACACAAAGAAGATCATATCTATACTCTGAAAAAATAAGATCACCCAAGGAATTAACACTAAAAATAAAACTTTTAATCAAAAGAGATTTGGAACATATGAAAAGATTGAAATGTGGTCTTACCGTTGCAGCAGTATTTTTTACGGTAGCAGCCGAAGCTCAGGAACTGGTCCGGAAGGTATCATTTTCTGTTCCGGCAAGCAAACCCCTTATCGAGGTACTGGAAGATTTTGCTGGAAAAACGGGAATGAGGCTGGCCTATTCAAAAATGGATATCAGAGAACTGAAGGTAAAAGGTGTAAACTGTGAAAATACGACTGTGAGCAACTGCCTGAAAGATATTACAAATGGACTTCCGGTGGCATTTCGCCTCCGTGGGGACCTTATTTCGATAAAATATGAAGGAACGGGCATTTCTGTAACAGGAGACGGAAAAATTTCAGGAAAAATTGTAGATGAAATAGGAAATCCGGTTGCCGGAGCTGAAGTTACTGTTGCCAAAAAGACCGTTGTTACAGACAATAATGGTGATTTCGTGCTGGATCTTCCTTCCGGAATATATACTTTAACTGTAAAAGCTCCCAAATACAGCCCCCTGAGGGTAGAAAAGCTTTCGGTGGCCAATAATGAAACGAGTACTGTATCCTTTGCAATGAGGCAGGCTCCGGAAAAGATAACAGACATCAGGGAAGTGGTAATTACCGGAACCCGAAAAGCAGATACACAGGCCGGGCTTCTTGCCCAACAGAAAAAAGCGGCCCAGATGAGCGATGGTATTTCTGCCGAGCAGATCGCAAAGACACCGGACAATGATGTAGGAGGAACCCTGAAAAGAGTAACAGGAATAACGACCATCGATAACAAATATGTAGTAGTCCGCTCCATGGGAGAACGCTGGAATACAGCTGCGATGGACGGGATCAACCTGCCGAGTACTGAAGCCTATAACCAGAACTTTTCATTTGATATCATTCCTACCGCGATGGTGGAAAGTATTGTGGTGAGCAAAACAGCAACTCCGGACATGAATGCAAGCTTTGCAGGAGGCTATGTAGAAGTAAGGACAAAAGATATTCCCAATGAAAACTTTACGACGGTAAGTGTGGGGACTTCCTATAACGACCAGTTGGCATTTAAAGAGTTCCTCAGCCGTAAACGCGGAAAGTATGATTATTTCGGGTACGATGACGGAACCAGGGATTTCCCCAAAGACCTTGAGGCGACAGACTGGAACAATCCTGTCTTTTTTGAGCAGTCTAAAAGATTCAAGAATGACAATTTTTCGACCTTCAGCACAACGGGTGATATGGGATCCAACATACAGGTTGCCCTGGGAAGAACATTTGCTCTCAAAAACAACAATAAATGGGGCTTTGCAGGAGCATTTACCGTAAGAAACGAGCAGAGTAAGCTGGATATAGACCATACGGGAAGAGGGAACTGGCTGGATACCACAGATCCATATGATCCGAACTGGCAGGCGAACGGAACGGCTCCTATCGTATTTTACAATTTCAAAAACAAGGGAGCTTCATATAACTACAATTCAACACTGGCCGGAATGCTCAACTTTGGACTCCAGCTGGGAAAAAGCAGGATCTCATTCAGGAATTCATATACCCATATTTATGATAATACACTTACCAGGGTAACAGGCTGGAATCAGTATACCAACGGAAGCGGAACTCCTGCCAATGCAGAAGAATCCTACAATTATTTTTATAACGGAATTATTCCCAATAATGATCCTGCACAGATCAAAGGTCTGGATAAACCGTATACCGACAATACCAATTACCCGATCTACCAGACCCTTCTGCAGAATAAGCTGGAAGGAAATCATAAAATAGGAAATGCAGAAATCAACTGGTTTGCAGCAAGAACAGGAGTAAAATCGGATACCAAAGATTATACGCAGTATTTGACTTTGTATGATTTTATCGGCAGTGAAATCTTAACCTATCACAGGATTTACAATTCCGGAAGTAACTTTTACAGGGGATATATCGAAAATAAAGAAACTGATTATAATTACGGAACTTCCCTGAAATGGAATATGGATACGGGAAACTTTAAAAATGATATAAAAGCAGGTTACGCCGGCGTTATAAAAAACAATACCAACCAGCAGCAAAAGTTCTTTCTTAGGGTAGATGAAAACAGGGATGTGCCGAACAACGAGAAAAATTATTTAACCATGTATGGCTCTCTGGCGAATTGGTTTGACGGCTCCCAGTATGTTCCCGGAGGTATCGGATGGCAAACCAGACCGTTGTATAAAAATGATAAATACGAGGGAAAAGTAACTCAACATGCCTTATATGTGATGTTTGATAACCGCTGGAAAAACAAATTCAGACTGGTATGGGGACTTCGTGCAGAATATTTCAAATATGACCTTATTTCTCAGCAGATAGATGTGTCAGATAATCAATCGGTTATAAAAGAGCCTATCGATGATAAGCCATGGCAGTGGATGCCTTCAGTAAACTTTACTTACAGTCCAACCAATAAGATCAATGTAAGGCTGGCTTATAACAAAACAGTGATCCGGCCCCAGTTTAATGAAAGAACAGGGCTCCCTTATTTCGATCCGGTAGCCAACGGCTTGATTTATAATACGGAAATGACCTCATCGGTGGTCAATAATTATGATTTCAAGTTTGAATGGTTTCCGGGACTGGGAGAAATATTTTCTGCAGGACTGTATTACAAGAATATTGATAAGCCTATTGAACGAGAAGGCCATCTTTCCAACGAAGGAAACCTGTTCCTGTACAACGGAAATTCCAAAAATGCAAAGCTAAAAGGAGTTGAGGTTGAGGTACGGAAGAATCTGGGTTTTATTGCAGAAGGCTCCTTACTCGAAAAGCTTTTTGTAAGCGGAAATTTCACCTACAATACAACGAAAGTAATCGCTTTTAAGAACCAGTATAAAACCGGCGATAATGATGAAACCTATGAAGTGGAAAGACCCTTATACGGACAGACTCCTTATGCCTATAATTTAGGGTTAACCTTTGATGGAAACCGTTTGGGAGCCAGTTTTTTATATAATGCCAAAGGCGACCAGTACATTACCGTGGGATATGCTTACAACGGAGAAGAAATACAGTGTCCGTATGCCGTAGCAGACGCACAGCTTTCCTATAAATTCCTGAGAAACAGAAACCTTGAATTGAAATTGAATGTCAGGAACCTCTTTAACCGGGTGAAAGAATTTTATAACAATTTCAACTCCTATTCAGTTCCGAAAGGAGATGGAGGAAGTAATGTAGCAACAGACAGAGAAGCCTGGGAACTGCTTCCGGGTGCCACCAACAAATATGATAAGGATATTGACAAGATCACATTCCGTGCTTATAGCGGAAGGGTATTCGGCCTAAGTGTGAATTATACATTTTAACAATAACCTGAATATCCTGATATAAAGATAAAAAGAGTTCTTGATAGAGAAGCGTACAGGTTTCGGAAACCTGAAACATGACCGGAAACCCATACTGATGATGCGCACAGCAGTACCGGATCAGATAAAAACCGGACGTCCCTGTTTTTCCCGGACAGCGACGGATAGAAAGGGAACCCCGGCAGGACAGCCCCTCCTGGAACGCAGGGTGAACTAAAAACCAAATCGCAGGAATATAGAGGCGGATATTCCTAAATATTAAAAATTTCCGGACTGAAAACCATAAACCCGGATCTATTAAAAATTATAACAATGAAAAGATTAACTTTAATTGCTGCTGCAGCATTATCCCTTACTGCTTGTCAAAATGATCACCTGGCAGATTCTTCCACTCCTTTCGAAATGAAGTCTGCATCTGCTGAATACATTACGGCATCTGCACTTCCTGTAACCAGCGTAAGCGGAGATATTACAACCAACACAACCTGGAGCGGTGTGGTAGAAATTAACGGAATCGTAACGGTTAAGAACGGTGCTACATTGACTATTCAGCCAGGAACTTTCATTAAAGCAAAGCCAAACACAACCAATACGGCTACAGGAGTATTGGTGATCTCTAAAACAGGTAAGATCAACGCTACCGGTACGGAGTCTCAGCCTATTATTTTTACAAGTTATAAACTGTTGGATGGAAACGAAGATACAACGGCTGCTCCTGGTGACTTCGGTGGTGTGATCATTTTAGGTGATGCTCCTACCAATACACCTTCTACAAAAACTATTGAAGGATTAACAGGTCCTGATTTCTTTTACGGAGGTTCCAATGCTTCTCACAACGGAGGAACATTGAAATATGTTCGTATTGAATTTGCAGGATTCGATCTTTTGGCTCCAAACTCAGGAAACGAGATCAATGGTCTTACTTTAGGAGGAGTTGGAAACGGAACTACATTGGATCACATTCAGGTATCTTACGGTAAAGACGATTCTTTTGAATTCTTCGGAGGTACTGTGAATGCTTCTAACCTTGTTTCTTTCGCTGCGGATGATGATAACTTTGACTTCGACAACGGATATACAGGAACCATTACCTGTGCCCTTGCTTTGGCAGATTACAATTCTACCCACAGCCTTAGCGGAGGCAGCCCGGATTCTAACGGGATCGAGCTTGATAATAACGCAGAAGGTACTGCTACACCGCTTATTACCAACCCTGTTATCAACAATCTTACGATCATAGGGGCTAAAAACGGTATTGCAGGACAGGGATCAGCTTACGAAAACGGGATCCACATCAGAAGAAGTGGTAAACTTACCTTAAACAATGCTGTTGTAACAGGATATCCGGTAGGAATCAAAGTAGAAGGTACAGGTTCTGAGCTTTCTTCTGCTTCCAACTTCAGCACAATCAAAGTACACGGATTTACAACTTCTGTTACAGGAACTGGTACGGCATCAATTCCGGCGGCCAATTTACTGACAGGAACTACAGCTTCTGCCTGGGGAATGAGCCAGCCGTTCTTCAACGACGGACCATGGAATGTATCGCCTAGAAACTGTGGAAACTTCCAGGGTGTATGGACGAAATATAACTTCTCTATTCAGGAGTAAGACTTTAATGCAGGGGAAGTCTCCCATGTCTTTCCCTGCTTTTTATTTTTCAAAAACCTCTAATAAATCAGTATTATGAAAAAACTATTTTTATTATCTATTGTATTGGTATCACAGGCTGCAGCTGCACAGTTCCAGGTATGGAGCAATTCTTTTAATACGCCTGCTGATCTTCAGGGATGGACTACTCATGACCTTAATGCCAACGGAAACGGCTGGGTTCAGGGCCAGAATATTTATCACAATGGGACTGCTTTAACCTACGGTACATCAGGTGTTCTCCGCTATTCGGTAAGCCTTGTCCCAACAGGTAATGCTGCCGGTTTCGGTACTGAAAACGACTGGATTATCTCCCCGCAGATCAATCTGGAAGGCGCATCAGGAACCATCAGCCTTGCAGCTTATATCGGAAGACAGAGAACTTCGCACCTTAATCTCGGGCGTGACCTTTTCATTTTTGTAAGCACAGCTCAGAAACCGGTTCCGGAATTATCAGACTTCCAGGCCATGACAGTGGATGCAAACGGGAATGACATTGCAAGCCCGTACCGTATCATAGCGGGAACTACCGACAATCCTTTTTCCACCGATCTTACCCAGTTTACAGAAGATGTTGTGGATCTTTCGGCTTTTACAGGCAAAAAAATCTATATAGGCCTATGGTCAAACAGAAAGGCGAGCGGTAATAATCTTCAGAATATCAATATTGATGAAATGGCGATCTATGCCTCATCATTCTTGGGAACAGCAGATGTAAAGGAAAAAACAGAAAATTTAACGAAAATAGAGGAAAATCCGGTAAAGGAATTCCTTCAGCTTAAACTTAATCCCAACTTTAAAGAAAGTAAAACTTCGGTTACTGTTTACAGTATAGCCGGACAGAAAGTATTTTCAGCTTCCTATAACAGATCTCTGAATGTAGCATCATTACCATCAGGAATGTATATAGCTGAAGTTTCTGATGGAAAAACAACGGAAAAACTGAAATTTATCAAAAAATAAGAACAGCTGTTATCCGACCACTGCAGCTTAATTTGCAGAAATTGCCATGAAAACTTTAATCGGTCAGGACAGGTTTGCAGCTTTCCCGCAACCACTCTTGATCATCAACATATCCAACTTAGTTTTTTTATAATTTCCTATTGTCCCGCACTTCTAACGGGCGGGGCAATATTTCTAGGTTAGATTTTATAATTTAAAATAATATAAATGAATAAATTCATTACACTGTTTTTTTTTATGTTGCTTGTTTCCTGTTCAGACAGCAGCGTTATGCAGCCGTTTGATCAATCACAGAAACCGGCAGAAGTTAATGTCAAAGGATACTCAAAGCCGGAAATTATCCAGCTTCGGCTTAACGGAGTCCCGGTATCCATCAACGGAAATACTTCTTATACCAATAAAATAGAAACCAAACTGGAATTTGTACTTGATGAAGGCGAAACAGACAGACTTGGGATTTATAACAACGAAACCGGGCTTGAAGTAGCCCATTATAATCTTACTTACGACAACATTAATGACTACAAGACCCTGAATTTCTTCAATCTTCCCGGAATCTTTCTGCAGGCTTCTGCGGTAAAGCCACAGGTGAATCTGGGAAAAGTAGGCTTCGAATTTATTTTCCCGAATCTCGGCGAATATTCAGGAACTTCACTTACCGGTGTGAAAGGAGTTCTGAAAAGAGAAAACGGAGCCATACTTGCCGAATTTGACCCTATTGGAAAAAATGATTTTACCGCTGTGAAAATATATAGTTTCTTCAGCAGCACAGCTCCGGTTTATCTGGAATTGTACAAGCCGGGAACAGATACTCCTTATAACGGCGGTTCCGAAATAATAAGAGTCAAAATAAAACAGGATATGGGAGCCAACCTGATCGTTCTCCAGGAAAAAATGGTCAACGGAGTCTTTACGGTTGTGGGAGAGATCGATGTGGCAGATTATCTGTAAAAACCGATTCTATGAAAAAGCATTTTATCTTTCAGCTGCCTTTCCTTGTTGCAGTTTCTGTCTTTATCCTGTCATGTACCTCATGTACCCGTAACGATGATGAGGGAGCTCCTGTTTTTCCGGAAGGAAGTACGGAATCGGTTAACCTTTGGGTACAGGACAGCATGAAAAGATATTATTACTGGGCAGAGCAGATGCCTGCCAAACCGGATTATCATCTGCCGGTGAAAGACTTTTTTAAAAGTCTGCTGTCCTCTCAGGATCGCTTCTCGTTTGCTGTAGATACACAGGATCCTTCTTCTTATCCCCGTTCTGTACGGAATATGTATGGATTTGATTATGCAGTGATCCAACTGGCCAATGGGAGTGTAGTGACAACGGTAAAACTGGTTATGAAAAATTCCCCGGCATTCAATTCCGGTCTGGAAAGAGGAATGATGATCACCAAAATCAATGGTACTGCTGTTACGGCAGCCAATGCGGAAGAATTAACTTCGTCCATTAAAGATAAGACGGTGATAGAACTTCGGGTAGGAAACTGGAAAAACGGTGTCGTTACTGATGAAAAGAACATTACGGTATATTACGGGTATTCCTTTGAACAGCCTTTGGAATCTAAAATATTTGAAAAGAACGGAAAAAAAACGGGATATCTTTATATTTATGATTTTCCGGATGGAATGACTTCCTCATTAAATCAAAAATTTGCGGCTTTTAAAGCAGCGGGAATACAGGAACTGATCCTGGACCTCAGGTACAACTACGGAGGATCCGTCTCTTCAGCAGCCGCACTTTGCTCGTTGATTCCTCCGGGAATATCGTCCTCTTCTCCGTTCATTATTTATAAGGGAAACAAAAACGGGGGTGAGGTAAAAAGAACATTTGCCCGGCAGATTGCCTATGATCCGGCAGCTCTTGATTTCAACGCCCTTCGTACCAACGCTTTAAACCTGAATAAAGTCTATATTTTAACTTCAGGAAGTACGGCATCTGCATCGGAAATTGTGATCAATAATCTTAAACCTTATATGCAGGTGATTCAGGTAGGGGATGTGACACTCGGTAAAGATATGGCCGGATTTATGGTGGAAGACAAGAGGAAACCTAAGAAAATCTCATGGCAGCTGCACCCGGTTATTTATAAAGTTTTTAATGCCGATGGGGAAGGAGCATATAGCAACGGCATACCTCCGCAAATTGTAGCTGGTGAATATGCAGCATTACCGCTTTTACCTCTGGGAGATGCCCAGGAAACCCTCATTTCAGCGGCTATGGATAATATTTATTCAAAATCAGCAGGTAAAAATGCTTTGGATGAAAGTATTAAGATTTTATTTCAGAGCGATACACCTTCTGCAGCCATCGGAAAGTGACCGTCTTTTAAATTTTAATAGATTAAACCCATAACCATGCAGGGAATAGAACCAAAATTTCACAGCAGCCTTACAGACCGTATGGAATATTACCGGGGTCTGCTTAAAAAAACAGCCGGAGATCCGGAGATTCAGCCTTCTGATATGATTTCGAAAATCTCGGAATTAAGTGAGCTGTATGAAGATTATCTGGCTCAGAAAAAACAATTGGAACGAAGCATAAAGAACTACAGACAGTATCATAACGATTTACGTAAACAGCTGACTTTACGCGTCAGGGAACTGAAAAGAAAAGTGAAGCGGAAATGATTTTTTGTGAAAAAATACAATTTTTAAACCATTAAGAAGAATGTACAAATTAAGGGAGATTAAGATTAAAATCATAGAATTAATAGATTATAATAAATTCCTTTTTAATTCTTAAAGCCTTTATTGTTTTTTAATGGATAAAATATTCTCTCTTTTCAATCTTTAAGCATTGATTCTTTAACCTGAAATTCATAGATTTATAATCTGAGTTGAAAGATGATGAATGTATGAATTTTAATTGGTTTGATTTTTCCGGTTATTTAAAGATATTCTGGCAGTTCAGCTGGCTGCAGTGGATTGTTTTCAGCCTGATATCCAATGTTTTATTGTGCCTGTTTTCAATAGCTTTATATCAGTTCATTGAGAAGACATGCCGTAAAGATTTTCTGCAGAAGCAGAATCATCCTGTTACCCAATCCGATGCCTATCTCAGTCTTCTTACTGTTGTTTGCAATAGTTTCGTCATGTTGCTGGGTGCTTTCTTATGGAAAAACAACTGGATTATCATTGATCCTCACCCTTCCGCAGTATCTGTCTTTCTGGAAACTATTGCCTTCATTTTTCTGATGGATCTTTTGATGTATTTCTTTCATTATGCCGCCCATCTGCCTTTTGTGTATAAAATACTGCATGGAAAACACCATGAGCATGTCAGTACCAATTTCCTGAGTCTTTTTGTTTTGCATCCTTTTGAAACAATCGGTTTTGGACTGATGATTCTTGCTTTACTCATGAGTTATGACTTCTCTATAATTTCTATAGCTCTTTATCTGAGCATCAACTTAATTTGGGGAACGATAGGACATTTGAACAGGGAGTTTTTCCCGGCATCATTTGACCGTCTTTTTGTTGGGACCACCAGATTTCATAATCAGCACCATCTGGATGAGACTAAGAACTTTGGTTTTTATACTTCTATTTGGGACAGGCTTTTCGGGACTTATCGATGATATTGTGTTCCGGACTCATTACCGGATTGGCTTAAAAGTTCGCCTATTTATTTCTAACCTATTTTTTTATCAATCCATATACGACAAGTTTTGTCGCTTTCTGTTGATACCTTTACATAGTTAAATCTTTAAAATATTATCAAAAACACTGACAATGACATGATCTATGTTAAATCTCTGTAATGAGATTTGTGTTTGTGTTAAAAAATGTTAAATTTGCCCAAAATTATTAAAACTAAGATTAACTAAATACACAAGCAGATGAAGAAAATTTACTCTGGTGCATATATTCTATGCACAGTTCTGGGCCTGTCTGCCCAGGAAGTATTGTGGCAGAAAGATATTAAATCCAACACTCAGGATTTTCTAAGCCAGATCACGACAACCATTGACGGTCAATATTTAATAACAGGAAGCAGTATTCAGAGCAGTAAGCTTCAGGCAGAAGGCAGTAAGCAGAATGGTGGCTACGATTTCCATTTAATCAAATTAAACCAGCAGGGAGAAGAAGTTTGGGATAAATACTTTTCAGGACAGAATCATGATTACCTGTCAGCTTCTGTGGCTACCCAGGAAGGAGGATTTCTTGTTGCCGGCACTTCTTATTCCGGAAAAGGTTTAGATAAAAAAGAAGATTCCAAAGGAGGATCAGATATATGGCTTATAAGATTAAATGAATTTGGCGATGAATTATGGCAAAAAACATTGGGAACCTCTTCTGATGAGGAAGCCAGATCGGTTATCCAAAGTACAGATCTGGGATTTTTTGTAGCTGGAAATGTTCAGAATTCGGCTAAAGGTTACGGTTCTAAAGATATTCTGGTTGTAAAATTTGATAAGAATGGAAAAGAAGTCTCTCAATCAATTTTAGGTGGAAAAGGACTGGATGAAGTGGAAAAAATAATTCCTACTAAAGATGGCGGAGCTTTGTTAGGTATATATTCAAGAAGCACTACAGGAGGTTCTAAAAAAACTGAAAACTATGGCGAAGGAGATTACTGGATCATTAAGCTCAATAAAGATGGAAAGGTAGAATGGGAAAAGAACTTTGGAGGAAAAGGAGATGATCATTTAAGAACTCTTGCTTTAACGTCGGCAGGATATTTAATAGGAGGAGAATCTAGATCTGAGAGATCCGGAAACAAAACCGTAGGAATAGAAGAGGGAACCGATCTGTGGTTGATTTCCTTAAACGAAAGAGGCGAAGAGCTTTGGCAAAAATCCTACAATTTTGGAAACAGGGATATCCTGATGGGAACCAGCGTGCTTCATTCAGCGGGTGATACATCTTCCAAAGGAATTCTTTTGGGAGGTTATACCCAGGCAGAAGGCCGCATTGAAAATGAAGATGAAACTTTCTGGATGCTCTACTTAAATCAAGATGGAAACGAACAATGGAGAAAACATGTCAAAGGTGAATCCAGAAAGAGAGAAGAAAGGCTTTCGGATATTAAACTAAACAAAGATGGTTCAATCATCTTAGCAGGAACCAGTGCAGAAGAGCTAGGAAAAGAGAACTGGAAGATTGTAAAGCTGGGAGATAAACAGCTTGATCAACTAATCGAAAAACAAGACATCAAGATTTATCCGAATCCTGTTTCAGACTATGCTTATATAGAAATAGGTTTTGATTTTAAAGAAGCAGATATTTTGTTGTATGACATGGGTGGAAGACAGCTTCAAAATTTGAAAACCAAGAATAAAGTAACCAAAATTAATACTCAGAATTTAATTCAAGGAGCTTATCTGGTTACCATAAAAACTGATACGAATAAAACAGCTAACGCAAAATTAATTAAGAAATGAGACACAGGGTTACAAAGGTTAACACGAGTAAGCCGCCGCAGGGTATTTATATTATCAAAGCGAGCATCCCAAGACAGCATAACAAAAACTTATCAACCAAAATCGTGAAAGAATGAGAAAAAAAATATTGTATCTATTGCTATTGTTTCCATTACAATTGTTTTTAAGTCAGGGTTTACAACTATCTACCCCTGCATCTGATAGAAATCTCGGGATGAATACCAATGTATCGGCTCCTAATGATACAAGATTATTAAGATTTTCTGATTTTCCAAATATTGATTTTATTGGGAAAGCAGATATTAGTATTCCTATTTATGAAATTGATTTGGATGGTCTCAAAATTCCAATTGGTTTAAGTTATGATACAAAAGGTAATAAAATAAGTGATAATGCATCAGATGTAGGATTAGGCTGGACACTAATTGCAGGTGGAAGTGTAAATCTTCAGCAAAACGATATTTATGATTTCTCACGAGATTTTACACAATCTGCATATGACTCTAACAGTTCGGGAACCTATAATTGGGGATTTTGGTCAGCCCAAAGGACAGGTTGGTTTGCTTCTAATTACAACATATCTGGAATGTCAACATACGAGCCTACTACAAGTTCCAAATATTTTGATTCTGCACCAGATTTTTATTTAGTTCAAGCTCCAGGACTGAATGATAAATTTTATTTGAAAGGCGAAGGTCAAATAGATCTATATGGAATGGAATCATTGATAAACTTCAAAAACAAATTTTCTTCATCCCTCGTCGCATCCAATAGTTTAAAATGTGTTGATACAAATCAGATTAACTCTCAACCGATGAATTTCTACGTAAACTCATATGAAAAAGTTTGCAAGTTTGATCATTTTAATATTTTAAATGAAATGGGTTTTGAATATACATTCGAAAACCCTAGAGAAAAACACATAAATAATTATAAAGGTAATCCTTTACCAAGACTCAATAGCTCACTTCCAAAGTTTCCATATGCTTGGGATTTATCAAAAATACAATCTCCATATTCTCAAAATAGCAAAGTTACTTTTGAATATGAAAACTATATTAATGATTCATTTACTGGTATATTAAGCATCTCAACCGAATTAAATAGAGGGTCTATCGACATAAATCAGGGAATTTTCTTGCATCAGACCGAACGAAACTCAAACCCTTATGAATCTTCTTCGGGTTATACTTCAAGACTTTTTAACTCTAAGAGGATAAAAAAAATCACTTTTAATGAAGGTAGTATTAATTTCAATTATGGAGGTATTCGTCAGGATTATGATGGCAATGTACTTTCTGAAATAACCATTAATGATCTAAGTGGCAAGCTTATTAAAAAAACGACTTTCAGTTATTCTTACTTTCAGCCAAAGGATTCTCAATGCGTAGATGGTAAAGAGTGTTTAAGATTAAAATTAGATAAAATTTACGATTCTAATTTGAACAGTAATTATATATTTAATTATGGGACAAATTCTAATGATGTGCTTTTTCCACCTAAGCATTCTTTTGAAACAGATTACCTCGGTTACTATAATAATAATGGCTCAAGTTTAAAATATAAAATAGTTGATAAAGTAATGATGAATGGACAAATATTAATAAATGATTTTTATAGCTACGAGACAAATGTTTCCGCAAATGAAGAAAAATATTACGGTACAAAAATTTATTTTTATCCAAATATAAATAAAGATTACTTTTTACCTTTTAAGTTGACGAATAAAATGGAAGAGTCGGTTTCAGGTTATGTAGATAGAACTCCTAATAATAAATCATTATTAGGGCTTCTTAATAAAATTATATATCCTACTGGAGGCTCACTTAATTTAACCTATGAAAATGATAAATTTCTGTATGAAGGGTCAGAATATCTTTTAGGAAGTGCGAGGGTTAGTAAACTTGAATTAAAAGATTCTGATGGTACAACCTTAAAGCAAGAAAATTACGAATATCTTGGAGATAATGGTTTGTCATCTGGTCAGCTTAATTTTATTAAACCACCATCTAGTTTACTAAGGGGTGATACTGATGGAGGTTTTTTTTATAATAATTCTTCAATTGTAGGATATAGCAAGGTAACTAAGAAAATTAATGGTAAGGGTATGGTGGCTTCATTTTTCACTAATTTTAGTAATTATAATGATGTATTCGAAACTATCTCTCCCCCTGTAAATACTGTTGGAACCAGTAATTTTATCAAATATTTTAAATTTCCCTCTTCATATATGCAGAGCATGGATTTAAATAGAGGTAGAATCCTTAAACAAGAAGAGTTTGCTGAGGATGGTACTAGAGTGTCAAAAACGGATTTTTTATATTATGACTATTCATTACCTCTTATCAACACTACAAAAAATTTATTTGAACAAATGTTTTATAGTAATGGAGCTCTTTATTGGGTCAACCATACTGCTAATAATCATCTTGTAAAATATTCTAAATCAAACGTTTCCATTCTTACACAATATTTTTATCCTAATAGTCAAACTATACTAAATAGCAAGTCAATAACATATGATCTTGAAAAAAATATTATAAAATCAAGCGGAGTAATAAGTGCAGATCAGGTTGTTTCCGAAACTAAATATTATTACCCATATGAATTTCCAAATAATACATCATTGGTCAATTTATACAGTCGAAATATTATCAAACCTGTCGTTACGGAGAACTATTATAATAATAACTTAGTTTCTAAAAAAGAAATTATTTATACTATTAACACTGTATTACCCTCGTCTATACTATCATATAATATGCAAAACCCATCTATAGCTAATGCAGAAATCACATACGATCAATATGATAATTTTGGAAATTTCTTGCAATACACTACAAAATCGGGTGTATCAACAACCATTATTTGGGGTTATAATAATACTCAGCCTATTGCCAAAATAGAAGGAGCGAAACTTTCAGACATTTCACAGTCATTAATTGACAATATAGTAAGTGCTTCAAACAATGATGCCCAATTAAGTACTGATGCATCAGAGCAGTCCCTTATCTCAGCTCTGGATCTGTTTAGAAACTATTCAGCATTATCAGCTTATCAGATTAGCACGTACACTTACGATCCTTTAATTGGAGTAAGAAGTATCACCCCACCTTCGGGAATCAGAGAAAGCTATATCTATGATTCAGCAAACAGGCTTCAAAAAGTAATTGATGTGAATGGAAAGGTGTTGAAGGAAATGAAGTACAACTACAAAAACTAACAAACGATGAAAAAAATATTAATACCGATAGGAACTTTACTTCTATCAAACTTAGTAAGTGCCCAGCTTAGCCCGCTTCCTAATACCGAAAACTATATCCAGTCCAAAACCTATTTGGATTATAGCGGAACCACACCCACAAAATCCTCTGAAACGGTCCAATATTTTGATGGTTTGGGAAGACCTAAGCAAATCGTCAACGTAAAAGCCTCTCCCCTGGGAAGAGACGTTGTTACCCCTATAGAATATGATCAATTTGGAAGACAGGTAAAAGACTATCTTCCCGTTCCTCAATCTGGAACTCAGAATGGGGCTATTGTTCCCAATCCACAGGGAAATGCTTCATCCGTATATGGATCAGAAAAGATCTATGCAGAAAAAGTATTGGAAAACTCACCATTGGATAGAATCCAACAGCAGTTTCAGGTAGGAAATGACTGGGCCAACAAGCCTGTGACCTTTCAATATGATACTAATGTCAATGGAGAAGTCTTTCAATTTACAACCAATACTACCTGGGTTAATAATGCTACTTCTTCTGTTTTAAGCTTACCAGGAACTTTTCCAGCTAATCAGTTATACAAAAATACAGTTACGGATGAAGATGGTAATATCAATATAGAATACAAAAATGGGAAGGGACAAATCATTATGGCAAGAAAACATGATGGGACCCTTTATAATGATACTTATTATGTGTATAATGAATATGATCAACTGGCCTTTGTAATTCCTCAAAAAGCACTTTTTCAGCCTTTAACGGACACTTTATTAAACGATTTATGCTATCAGTACCGTTATGATGGAAGAGGCAGGCTTGTAGAAAAGAAGCTTCCTGGCAAAGGCTGGGAGTATATGATCTATGACAAAGCTGACAGGCTGGTAATGACTCAGGATGCGAATCTTAAAAGCATAAACCAATGGATGATTACGGAATATGATTCTTTTAATAGAGTAGCTTATACTGGGATTATCTATAATTCAGCATCCAGAAATGATCTTCAGGGATATGTCAGCGCTTATCCTCCTAATAACATCAAAAGAAGTGCTTCTTATTTCACGGTTAGTGGTATGGATGTTTATTATAATATGTCTCCAACAGTTATTGTTAATGTTCTGTTATCTGTAAATTATTATGACACTTATCCTCAGTACAGTTTCAATCCCACTTTTCCTACAACTCTTATCGGTGGTGAAGTTCCTTTAAGTGATGATCCTTCAACGGATGGAAGAAGCACCAAAGGACTTCCTGTGATGAGTCTTGTTAAGAACATTGAAGACGATAACTGGACCAGGAATTATACCTATTATGATAAAAAAGGCAGAGTGATCGGAACCCATTCCATCAATCATCTGGGAGGATATACCAGAAGTGAAACCCAGCTGGATTTTGCGGGAGTTCCTCAGAAGACCCTTACCTTTCAGGTGAGAAAAGGAGGCGAAGCCGGGGTTACTGTGAATGA
>NZ_LFNF01000008.1 GCF_001045445.1 Chryseobacterium sp. BLS98
TCTGAATCCGTATTGGGAGGAAAAGGTCTTGATGAAGTTGAAAAAATGATTCCTACGAAAGACGGAGGTGCTTTGTTAGGAATCTATTCAAGAAGCACTACAGGAGGATCAAAGAAAACTGAAAACTTTGGTGAAGGAGATTACTGGATCATTAAGCTAAACGAAGAAGGGAAAGTAGAATGGGAAAAGAACTTTGGAGGTAAAGCAGATGATCATTTGAGAACACTGGTCTTAACCTCGACAGGATATTTAATCGGAGGGGAATCCAGATCTGAAAGATCCGGAAACAAAACCGTAGGAATAGAAGAAGGAACTGATCTGTGGCTAATCTCTTTAAACGAAAGAGGAGAAGAGCTTTGGCAGAAATCCTACAACTTCGGGAACAGGGATATTCTGATGGGAACAAGTGTTATTCAGAGTCAAGAACCAAGAACCAAGAATCAAGATGTAACAAAAGGAATTTTACTCGGTGGTTATACCCAGGCAGAAGGAAGAATTGAGAACGATGACGAGACTTTCTGGGTGCTCTATCTCAATGCCGATGGAAATGAACAGTGGAGAAAACACGTAAAAGGTGAATCCAGAAAAAGAGAAGAAAGATTATCTGATATAAAACTAAACAGGGACGGCTCCATTATCCTGGCAGGAACCAGTGCGGAAGAACTTGGCAAAGAGAACTGGAAGATCGTAAAGTTGGGAGATAAACAGCTTGACCAGCTGATTGAAAAGCAGGACATTAAGATTTACCCTAATCCTGTTTCAGATTACGCTTATGTAGAAATAGGCTTTGACTTTAAGGAGGCTGATATTATGCTGTATGATATGGGAGGAAGACAGCTTCAAAGCCTGAAGACAAAGAATAAGGTGACGAAGATTAATACCCAGAATTTAATTCAGGGGGCTTATCTGGTGACGATAAAAACGGATACTAATAAAACAGCAAGTGCTAAACTTATAAAGAAATAACAGAGATGAAACGAATTTACATGCTATTAATGTGTATCTTATTAAATGGTATATATTATGGACAATCAACAGAAATAAATCAAATAACAAATATTGTCCCTCCTTCTCCGCAAGCATATAGTATAATCCAATATGGAAACCAACCCCTTAATGAATATAAAGGTATGGCGCAAATTAGCCTTCCTATTGCTGAAATTAAACAAAAAGATTTATTTAATTCTATAGAGCTAAAATATTCAAAACTAGGAGTTAAAGTTAGTGATATTCCTTCCAATGTCGGATCTAGCTGGATTTTGGATATGGGTGGGGTTATTACAAGAACTATTTTTGATTTACCGGATGAAATGCAGGCGCCCTCAAAAAGATTATTCTTTAATAATATTATGGAATTGGCCAACATACCTTATGTGCAAAATGGTTCTGCTGAAGCTTCACAAATCAATATGAATATTAAGGATGAGAGCATCGATAATGAAGTGGATGTCTTCAATATTTCAGTAAACGGCCTAACAGGCAGTTTTTATTTAGATAAAAATTTAAATCCTGTAATGCTTCAGGATAGCCATCAGTTTAAAGTAGAAACGGTAGATAATTTTCAACTTACACATCAGTTTGTTTTAACTGCTAATGATGGTGTCAAATACTATTTTGGTGGAAATGACGCTACAGAAATAACAAGAATAAGAGAAACTCCACAGTATAGCGGAGTAACAAGCTTCTACCTGACAAAAATAAAAAGTGTTACGGGTCAGGAAATCAATTTCCAATATAATAATGTGGGAGCTAAAATTCTGAATATATCAAAACATGAAGAAAAAGTTATAAATGGAATTAATATGACAACCTGTCAGTTTCCATTAAGATCATTGGGGCAGGGCGCAGATTTACTTAGTGGTAACATCTTAAAAATAGATAATGCAAAGGTACTTTCAAAAATTATAGGAAGTGAAACGAGCATTTTCATTAATTATACAGCTCCGGCAAATTCTATTAACCTTTATGAAAGAATTGCATCTGTAGATGTCATGAATAAAAATGATTTACATCAAACGATAGAATTCGAATATCTTGATAAATATTCAACATCAAATACACTTCAAAGATTTTTTCTAATTAAAATAAAAAAGTTTAATTATAAAAACGGTGTGAAAATTTTTGATAATGAACATTCATTTGATTATGAAAGTCCATTGGATATACCGGATAGAAATAGTTTTAGCGTTGACGTATTTGGGTATTATAACGGAAAAGTATTTAATAATACCTTGTTACCGGATTTAAATTTACTGACAGATACACCGTCATTTAATAATTTGATAGGGTTAAATTTAGCCGACAGGAGATCTGTTTTCAATGAAGCAGTAAAAGGAACCTTAAAATCAATTACATATCCTACAAAAGGAAAAACTTTTTTTGAATATGAAGCTATGCCAAAGAAGGTAAAAACGGCGGCAGAGATTACAGGAGAAGTACACTCAAATCCTCCTAATTCACTTATTGCCGAGCATTCTACGATTATTAACGGAAGTGATATATTAGATAATAATTTAAATATTACTCTCTATGCTTTTCAGGAAACTCCCTCTCCTATTCCTGCTAACATGGGGAAAATTAATTTTAAAATTATAGATGTTGCTACTAATACAGTATTAGATGATAAGGATTTGATTTTAGTTAAAAGTGGTCCTGACGATGTAGGCCCATCAACAAGGGATCTTATCTATACTTTTGAAACTTTACCTCAAAAACAATACAAACTCATTATGACACTGACAAAGCCTAATATTAAATATATGGGAACTTATGATGTTATGTATCATAATGGATATGAAGCTTTACATGAGGCTGGTCTTCGATTGAAGAAGATGTATGATTACGACGGAAATAATAATATTAATATAAAAAGACTTTATTATGGATCATATAATAATATTAATAATGTAGCCCAGCTACCAGATAGCTTTTATTCTCCAGGAATGTATTTAAAAAGCAGATATGACTTTGCTGCATGTAGAGAAGTTCTTCCAAATGGAGAACCAGGTGGAATAACCCTTGATCATGCATCTTTAATGCAAACAATTTTATCTTCAGACCCTGTCAATGAATATTTTGATGGTGAGAGTTTTAAATCCCCTTCATATCCTATAGTAACCATAAGCTATGGTGGTGATGACTTTGAAAAAGGAGGTGAAGAAAAAACTTTTGCAAACAATAATTTTGATGAACTGGTAATATTGCATACAGCACTTGCCAATAATGACTTTTATGGAAACGATGTATCCATCTTAACCAGTGATTTGGTCAATAGTTTTCAGCGTAATTTACCCCTTGATGATTATAATGGCAAATTGTTAGAAAATAAAATATTTAAAAGAGAAAGCGGGCAATTGTTTATCAAGAAAAAAACAATTTTTAATTATGAACTTTTATCATCTAAAAGTCTTTTCAATTTAATAGGTAAAGAAACTTATTTACCTTTCTCATTTTCTGCAGGATTAGATGCTAATAATGTGATGCACAATTTATTTTTAGCGTATTATCCTAGAAAATCCTATTCAATATTATTAAAGCATAAAGTTGATACAGATTATATTGATAATATTACATATAATGTAACTGATGATAGTAACTATAAAAAAATTATTATAAATACAGATAACACTTACAATAATTCTTCTCACTATCAGTTAACCAAACAATCAACAATTTTCTCTGATGGTACAACAAATGAAACCACTTATAGCTACGCCCACGACAAAGGCAACCAGAAGCTGATTACTGCCAATATAATAGATATTCCATTGGAAACGGAGGTGAAAAAGAATTCAAAAACAATCTCTAAAACAGAAACTAAATATGATGATCCTCTGAATTTACTTCCTACTTCGGTTTTATCTTATGACCTGCAAAATACCACAATTTCTTCCACAGAGGCGACTTATGACAAATATGATGATAAAGGTAACTTGCAACAATACACGACAAAAGATGGAGTTTCCACAACAATTATTTGGGGCTACAACAAAACCCAGCCAATTGCCAAAATAGAAGGTGCAAAACTTTCAGATATTCCTCAATCTTTGATTGATAGCATTGTTAGTGCTTCAGACAATGATGCTCAAACCGGTACCGATACATCAGAGCAGTCACTTGTTTCTGCTTTAGAGGTTTTCAGGAATAATGCTGTTTTGGCAAGTTATCAGGTTAGTACTTACACATATGATCCGTTAATTGGAGTAAAAAGCATTACTCCGCCTTCGGGAATCAGAGAAAGTTACATCTATGATTCTGCAAACAGGCTTCAAAAAGTAATTGATGTGAATGGGAAGGTGTTAAAGGAAATGAAGTATAACTATAAAAACTAACAAACGATGAAAAGAATATTAATACCGATAGGAACTTTACTTCTATCAAACTTAGTAAGTGCACAGCTTACTCCGCTTCCTAATACCGAAAACTATATCCAGTCCAAAACCTATCTGGATTATAGCGGAACTACACCAACCAAATCTTCTGAAACGGTCCAGTATTTTGATGGTTTGGGAAGACCCAAACAAATCATTGGTATAAAAGCCTCTCCCCTGGGAAGAGATGTTGTTACTCCTATAGAATATGATGCTTTTGGAAGACAGGTAAAAGACTATCTTCCCGTTCCTCAATCAGGAACTCAGAATGGGGCTATTGTTCCCAGTCCATTAACCAATGCTTCATCCGTATATGGATCAGAAAAGATCTATGCAGAAAAAGTATTGGAAAACTCACCACTGGATAGAATCCATCAGCAGATTCAGGTTGGAAATGACTGGGCCAACAAGCCTGTGACCTTTCAATATGATACTAATGTCAATGGAGAAGTCTTTCAATTTACAACCAATACTACCTGGGTTAATAATGCTACTTCTTCTGTTTTAAGCTTACCGGGAACTTTTCCAGCTAATCAGTTATACAAAAATACAGTTACGGATGAAGATGGTAATATCAGTATAGAATACAAAAATGGGAAGGGACAAATCATTATGGCAAGAAAACATGATGGGACCCTTTATAATGATACTTATTATGTGTATAATGAATATGATCAACTGGCCTTTGTACTTCCTCAAAAAGCACTTTTTCAGCCTTTAACGGACACTTTATTAAACGATTTATGCTATCAGTACCGTTATGATGGAAGAGGCAGGCTTGTAGAAAAGAAGCTTCCTGGCAAAGGCTGGGAGTATATGATCTATGACAAAGCTGACAGGCTGGTAATGACTCAGGATGCG